>WGND01000002.1 GCA_016124805.1 Hyphomicrobiales bacterium
CGTTGCCATGATCGGCAATGACATGAAGCTTGATCCGGGCATCGGCACCTGCGGCAAGGCCGGCCAGGGCGTGCCTGTTGGCGTGGGTCAGGCCACGCTGCGCATCAACGGGCTGACCATCGGCGGCACAGGCATGGCGGCTTAATCCAATGACAAAAATGTCAAAACGACAATGCGAAATTTCAGCAGAGGCCTATGCCACACATCTGCTCGCTCGCTGTGGTTATGACGTTTTTGTTCAGTACGGAGCCAATCAACCAAAGTACGATCTCGTTGCCGTCAAGAATGATACTGACGGCAAACCCATCCGTACCTTGTTTGTTTCTGTGAAAGGCGGACAAACAGGCGGATGGATGCTTGCCACCAAGAAATCAGGCCTCACTTATCACGAATCAATTCAAGCATGGAAGCAAAAGCAATCGACCGGAATTATCTTTATGCTGATTGAATTTAAAGACGTGCCCGTCGGCAGCCTTCCGCGCGCCTATATAGCAAAACCCGATAAGATTGCGAAACACCTCTGCTCACAATTTGGTCGCAGAGGTTGGGGTGCGCTTGTAGAAGATTCCCAACGCGAACATCCACACTCGCAGCATCATGACAAAATCCCATGCTCATGGAAATTCACACAAGAGCGTATCGACAAAATTTGACTGTAAGCTGAACTATCTGCCGATCTTTGAAAATCCTGTGTGCTTTGCAGCCTTTCGGTCGAAGGTGAGCGTGCTCGAACAGCCCGCCGCGAGATTGACTTCGGCGATCAGATAATCGGCGAAGTCGGCCTTGCCCGCGACAAAGGCGGCGAGCGCCTTCCCGATGGTTTTTTCATTTTCCGTTTCGACATTGGAACTCGAAAGAAGCCGTTCGACTATCTCCGCGATAACCTTCCGGCTTTGGCCAACCTTGTTGCGCAGGACCCAGATCGTTTCCGCCAGCACGATGTCATTGACGAAGAAGGTTTCGTCGCTTTCGAGGATCGTTCGCGCAACGAGTTCGGTCTGCTCGGGCGCGTCATCGGCGATGAGGGACGGGTCGAGCAGCCAGCGCAACAGCACATTGGTGTCGAGGCCGATCACCGGGCGCGCCTGCCTCTGGCTTCCTCGATCCAGGTTTCAATCTGACCGGGCTTCACTTTTCCGACCTTCACTATACCCCGCAGGGCGGCAAGCGTTCCCGTCTTCGCTTCGAGATAAAAACGTCCGTCCTTATCTTTGGCGAAGGTTACCTTGTCGCCGATACTCAGGTTCAGCGCTTTCCGCATCTCTGCGGGCAGCGTGATCTGACCTTTCGACGTGACCTTGGCGTTGTAACCCATGATGACTTCCTTACTATTTTTCAAAATGTAAGGCATTTGCTGTTTGACGTCAAGTCGGGGCGAAGCTGTCACCATCCTTCGAGACGGGCCTGACGGCCCTCCTCAGGATGAGGTCAAGGCGCGCGACCATGGGCCCGTGCCTGACAATACTATTTCAGGACATGGCCTGGTCGTAAATGAGGATCGCGGTGAGTGCCCCGCCGAGTGCTGCGAAGTTGCCATAGATCAGGCTGCCCTCCGCACCCGGCGACAGTTTCATGAGAAGGATGAGGCCTGCCATGCCACCAAAAATCGACAGCGCGACATAGGCCGGATTGCGCGTCCAGCTTCCCTTGACCAGACGGACAAGAAAGAAGCTCGTGAACAGGGCGGTGATGTAGACGTCAACCATTCATGCCTCCGCGAACCCGGAAAGCATCGGCCTCATTCCTCAATGAAAAGTAAAGGCCGACGAAGTGTGTTCCTGGACGACGAGCGCAGATTGAGGGCTGCCTATCGTTTCATTTCTGATGTCATCCCGGCCTTGTGTCGGGATCCAGAACTGCAGGCAGGGAGCGATCTGTTATGGACCCCGGGTCAAGCCCGGGGTGACACTTGCTGTTTTGCAGGTGCTGCAGGACTGAAAAAATCCTGCGATTTCCTTGTCGCTCTTCAAGTGAACATGTTTCACGCCGCCAACAAAGAAGGCGACGCTAACCCGTTCAAGTCGTCCCGGCTAAAAAGCGAATTCCTTGAAGACCGGATCAATCGAGCCGTTCCAGCGGCCATGGTAAAGCGCCAGCATCTCTTCGGCAGGCGAGCGGCCTGTCTCGACGGTTTCCATGACGGAGCGCAGGAAGATCGTTTCATCCGCGCCGACGCCGTCCTGTTCGGCGCGTTCCTTGAGACCGGCATGGGAGAGCGCCACAATCTCGCGCGCCACATCGAGAAGCTTGCCACCGCGGAAAGGGGCATGCAGCGCCAGACGCGGCACGTCATCGCGCAGTTTCTGGCGTTCTTGCGCCGTCCAGTCCTTCACCAAATCCCAGGCGGCATCGAGCGATGACTGGCTGTAGAGCAGCCCGACCCAGAAGGCCGGCAGCGCGCAGATGCGCGCCCAGGGGCCGCCATCGGCGCCGCGCATTTCCATGTAATGCTTAAGGCGGGCTTCGGGGAAAATCGTTGTTAGGTGATTGTTCCAGTCGCCGCGTGTTGGCAACTGACCGGGAAAGCCCGGCAGCTCGCCCTTCAGAAAATCGCGGAAGGACTGCCCGGTCACATCGATATATTTGCCGTCGCGATGGACGAAATACATTGGCACGTCGAGGGCGTAATCAACCCAGCGCTCATAGCCAAAGCCCTCCTCGAAAATGAAGGGCACCATGCCGGCGCGCGCATTGTCGGTGTCGGTCCAGACATGGGAGCGATAGGAAAGATAGCCGTTGGGTTTTCCTTCCGTGAACGGAGAATTGGCAAACAAGGCGGTCGCCAATGGCTGCAGCGCCACGGCGACGCGCAGCTTCTTCGCCATGTCGGCTTCGGTGGCAAAGTCGAGATTCACCTGCACCGTGCAGGAGCGATACATCATGTCGAGACCCATGGTCCCGACCTTCTTCATATATTCCGTCATGATCTTGTAGCGGCCCTTGGGCATGACGGGAATGTCGTCACGACGCCAGTTGGGCGTGAAGCCGAGGCCGAGAAAGCCGATGCCATGTTCGGCGGCGACTTCCTTCACCTGCGCCAGATGATCATGCACTTCCGAACAGGTCTGGTGCAGCGAGACAAGCGGCGCACCAGAAAGCTCGAACTGGCCGCCGGGCTCCAGCGAGATATTGCCAAGGCCCTCATTCTCAAGACCGATAATATGTTCGCCTTCCATGACCGGTTGCCAGCCGAAACGCTGGAGACCTTCCAGCATGGCGCGAATGCCATGCGGCCCCTCATAGGGCACGGGACTGTGATCGATGGTGTGAAAGGGAAATTTCTCGTGCTCGGTGCCGATGCGCCATTCGCTGCGCGGCTTCTCGCCCCGCTCGATGGCAGCAACCAGATCATCACGGCTTGTAATGGGCTCAGGCCCGGCAACCAAAATGCTCATCGGGTGAGCCCTTTCATCTATGGACCATGTTGTGAGAGGGCTGATCGAAAACCATGTCCCCCGTCTGGTCTTTTCCGGCACCAGATGTAGGAGCGCAGATGCGCTCTGGCAAGAGGCTGATTACCAGTCGCCCAATATCATGCCAACCACAGCCAGCGCCGCAATGGCGGCCGTGTCGGCCCGCATGATGCGCGGTCCAAGAGAAATGGCGCGACAATCCTCCCGCGCCAGCAATCGCGCCCGCTCTTCCGGCGAAAAACCGCCCTCCGGCCCGATGAGCACGGCGAGCGGCGCGCCCTTTTTGCCTTCGGCGGCCAGTGCTTCAAGCTGCGCCTTCACGCCACCGACGGGAGCGGCCTCATCACAGAAAAGAATCAGCCGGTCGTCCTGCTCGGACTGCCATGTGTCGAGCAGATCGCCAAGCTTTGTGGTGGGCCCAACTTCCGGCAGGGCGACAAGGCCGCATTGTTCGGCAGCTTCCACCACATTGGCGGCGAGGCGCTCGTCCTTGACGCGCGAGACGATGGTGCGCTGCGTGATCACAGGCTGGATGCGGGCCGCACCCAGTTCGGTGGCCTTCTGCGCGATATAATCCAGCCGCGCGCGCTTGACAGGCGCAAAGAGCAGCCAGATATCGGGAAGCGGCGCATGGGGCCGCGTCTGCACCTCGACAAAAAGCGTAGTGGCCTTTTTGGAACGCTCCTCAATATGGGTGAGAAACTCCCCATCGGCATTGTTGAACAGCAGGACCGGCGCGCCTTCATCCAGACGCAGCACATTGACGAGATAGTGGGACTGGTCGCGCCCGAGATCGACCATGATGCCGGGCGAGAGCGGCTGATCGACATAGAGACGCGTGCGCCCCGTGCCGCAATGGCCCGGGCTTACATCCTCCTCATCATCCTCATGATCGCGGGCCATGCTGCCCTCCTCTTCATCGCTCAGCCGCTTTATGCGGTCTTCCAACGCTTGAGGGCAATGCCTATTGTGAAATCATGGCCTGTTGATGACAAAAGAAAAGCAAAGCCGGATGAAATCGAGACCCACGGCCCGATTGCTGCTGTTTGATGCGGCTGATCACCTGCTGCTCATGCGCATGCATGATGCCGATGTTGCGGGGCCTGACGGCCTCGTCGCGGCGCGCGATTATTGGGTGACGATTGGCGGCGGCATGGATGAGGGCGAATCGGCACGCGATGCGGCAATGCGCGAATTGCGCGAAGAAACGGGGCTGGCGCAGGTCGATCTTGGCCCGCCCGTCTGGTATCGCGAACATGTGCTGAAGATACGCGGGACAGACATATTGATGCAGGAAACATTCTTTTTTCCGCGCATTGAAGAGGCCGCCCTCTCCCGCGCGGGCTGGACAGCGCTTGAACATCGCGTGGTGAAAGATTTGAAATGGTGGACACATCAGGACATTCTGCGCAGCGACGAGCTGTTTTTTCCCGCTGCCCTGCAGACGCATCTGTCAGCCTTGCTGACGGCGCCCCTGCCCGACACGTCCTTGCTGATCGCTGATTGAGGTTTCATGACCGAGCCGCTTCGCCCCTCGCCTGCCCATGTGGCCGATGCCGTGCCCATGAACTGGGTGGATCGCTATGCACCGGCTTTCATGCGGCCCTATGCGCGGCTGGCGCGTCTCGACCGGCCCATCGGCACATGGCTGCTGCTCTGGCCCTGCTGGTGGTCGCTGGCGCTCGCCGCCGATGGCCTGCCGGATCTGAAGCTGATGGCGCTTTTTGGCATTGGCGCCATTGTCATGCGCGGGGCGGGCTGCACTTACAATGACATTGTGGACCGCGATATTGATGGCGGGGTGGCGCGCACCCGCTCGCGGCCCCTGCCTTCCGGCGACGTCAGCCTTGTGCAGGCCATCGCCTTTCTGATCGCGCAATGTCTCATCGGGCTCTGCGTGCTGCTCTCTCTCAACAGCTATTCGGTGTGGCTGGGTCTGTGCTCGCTTGGCCTGGTCGCGATCTATCCCTTCATGAAGCGCATCACCTATTGGCCGCAATTCGTGCTCGGCCTTGCCTTCAACTGGGGCGCGCTTCTGGGCTGGGCGGCTGTGCGCGGCGATCTCGCGCTTGCCCCTGTCGTGCTTTATCTCGGCGCAATTGGCTGGACCATCGGTTACGACACGATCTATGCCCATCAGGACAAGGAGGACGACGCCATTGTCGGCGTCAAATCAACGGCGCTGAAATTTGGCGCGACGACGCCCTATTGGCTGACCGGCTTTTACACAGCCATGATTGTTGCGCTTGCCTTGGTCGGCATGCTCGCCGGTCTGCATCCGGCCTATTACGCCCTGCTCACCCTGCCGGCGCTGCATCTGGCCTGGCAGGTCTGGCGTCTCGATATTGATGACAATGACATGTGCCTGCAGCGCTTCCGCGCCAATCGCCATTTCGGCGGCCTGGTTTTTATCGCCATTCTTGTCGGCAGGCTGCTGGCCTAGGGCTCGACGGGTTTGACGTCGCTCAGCTTGTCGACCTTGCGCAGATCGGGAAAGAGCACCATCCAGAGCGCGACCACGCCGAGCGTACCAAGGCCGCCAATGATAACGGCCGGCACGGTGCCGAACCAGCCGGCTGTGACGCCTGATTCAAACTCACCCAATTCATTCGACGCGCCGATGAAGAGCATTTCCACCGCCGTCACGCGGCCAAGCATCGGCTTTGGCGTGGCAAGCGGAATGACGGTTGAGCGCACGAAGACACTGACCATGTCCGCGCCGCCCATGACGACAAGCGCGCCCAGCGACAGCCAGAAATTGGCAGAGAGACCAAAAACAATGGTGGCAACACCAAAGAGCCCGATACAGGCAAACATCAGATAGCCCGTATGGCGTTTGGGCGGCTGCCAGATGATCAGCAGATTGATGAGCACCGCGCCGATGGCAGGCGCTGAGCGCAGCAGCCCCAGCCCTTCCGGGCCAACATGCAGGATGTCGCGGGCAAAGATCGGCAGGAGCGCCACGGCCCCGCCCAGCAACACGGCAAAGAGATCAAGCGAGATCGCGCCCAGCACGATGGGCGAACGGCGGATATAGGCAACGCCTGCCGTCACGCGCTGCCACGAGGTGGTTTTGACATCGGCAACAGCCGGCACGGGCTTTGTCTGGATAAGGGCAAAGGCCAGCGCCATCATGAGAAAGAGGGCGACGCTTGCCCCATAGGCTGCCAGCGGGCCCCAGATATAGATGACGCCGCCAAGCGCCGGCCCGGCAATGACGCTCACCTGAAAAGTGGAGGAGCTCACCGCAATGGCGCGCGGCATCTGCTCATGTGTTACGAGCATCGGCACGAAAGACCGCGAGGCGGGTGCGGCGAAGGCTCGTGCGACGCCGAAGACAAAGAGCGCAAGGTAGAAATAATTGACGTCGGTGACCTCATACCAGGTCAACGCGATCAGCATGCCCGCGCTGACGGCTTCCAGACAGGAGGCGAGCGCCACGATGAGACGGCGGTCAACGCGGTCGGCCACATCGCCCGCCGTCAGGGTCAGCATCACGATGGGCAGAAACTGGGCGAGCCCCACATAGCCAAGCGCCAGCGGGCTGTCGGTGAGGTTATAGACATGCCAGCCGACGGCGACCGATTGCACCATCATGCCCAGAGTCCCGGCAAAACGGCCTGTCAGATAAAGCTGGAAATCCCGCAGGAACAGGAGATTTTCGGGCAGAGAGAGATCGCGGGCCATAGATATGAATTGCCATTCATATTGATGGGCGGGAGATACCGCCCCATCAGTCGGGTGGCGCATTCATATAGGCTGGCGGGGAAATTGTCATGCAGGAAAATGTCAGCATCACTGACGTTCATGAACGGGGATTCAGATAATGCATTTTTGGCAGCACGGCTCTTGACGACTCCCTATGAATTACGGTTCACTGGTCTGAACAGGAGTTCACTGCATGGCCTATCGTCGTACCGATCAAGTTTCCGCCCGTCTTGCCCAGACCCGTCGCCAGATCCTCAATTCGGCGCGGGAAATCATTTCTGAACTCGGATTCAGCGGCGCCCAGATGAGTGATGTGGCCCAGCGCTCCGGCGTCGCCACCGGCACGCTGTACCGCTATTTCGCCAATAAGGAAGAGCTCTGCCGTCAGGTCTTCCGCGAGGTTTCGACCCGCGAGATGAATATGCTGGCGACAATTGCAAGCTCGGACGCCCCGCCCGAGGAACGGCTGGCCAAGGTGCTGCGGACATTTGCCGGACGCGCCATTCAGGGGCGGCGTCTGGCCTATGCGCTGCTGGCGGAACCTGTTGATGTGGGGCTGGCCGAAGAGCGGTCACGCTTCCGGCGCACCCATGCGGAGATTTTTGCCGGCATCCTGGAAGAAGGCGTGGCAAGCGGGGCCTTCCGGCTCTGTGACGTTCGGCTGAGCGCGGCCTGCATGGCCGGCGCCATCCCGACCGTGCTGATCGGCTCGCTGGCACCCGATGCCGAAGCGCTTGAAACAGATGCCGAGCGGATCGTCGATGAAATTGTCGCCTTCTGTTTTTCCGGCGTTTCACACCCCGACACCAGGACATTCCAGACACGCGAAGAAAGGGCCGCCTCATGAGCACCGCTTCCACCCTTCTCAGCCCCAGCCAGCTTGCCATTGTGCGCAAGCGCTCCGATCTGCGCGGGCTGCTGGCCGTGGGTCATGCCTGGGTCGTGATTTTCGGCACCATGGCGCTGGTCGCCCTCTTTTCCAATCCGCTGACCTATCTTCTGGCGATTGCCATTATCGGCGCGCGACAGCTGGGCCTTGCCATCCTCATGCATGACGGCGCGCATGGCATTCTGACGGAAAATCCCAGGCTCAACAATTTCCTGAGCCAGTGGCTTTGTGCCTATCCCATGCTGGCCGAGACAGGCGCCTATCGGCGCTATCATCTCAAGCATCACGCCCATACCCAGCAGGCTGATGACCCTGACCTCATTCTCTCGGCCCCCTTCCCGATCACGCGCAAGAGCTTCCGTCGCAAGATGATCCGCGACCTGACCGGTCAGACCGGCTATCAGCAGCGCAAGGCGCAAATCCTCAATGCCTGGGGCGGCCCGGAGCTCACCTTGTCCGGTCATCTGGCCCATTACTGGAAGAAACTTGGCCGGGCGACGTCTTTCCAGCTGGGGCTGCTCGTCCTGCTCAGTCTTGCCGGGCGGTGGGATTTCTTCTTCACCCTGTGGCTGCTGCCCATGCTGACCTGGCATCAGGCCATCACCCGCATCCGCAATATCGCCGAGCATGCGATGGTCGACAGCGACGACCCCTTCCGCAATGCCCGCACCACCCAGACCAGTTTTCTGGAACGGGCCTTCATTGCCCCTTATTGGGTGAATTATCACGTCGAGCATCATCTGATGATGTGGGTGCCCTGCTACAACCTGCCCGCCACCCGGCGTTTCCTCATTGCCAATGGTTATGGCGAGCGCATGGAGAGCAAACCCAATTACTGGTCTGTGCTGACCATGGCGACCTCGCGACCCGATGACGAGGACAAGCCGGGCGATCTCGTCCATAATGCCCGCCGCCGCGTGGTCGGCGACTTCAATGAGGGCTTCAGCAAGCCCGATGCGGCCTGACCCCCGACTGATTTATCCACATAATATCGGTGGCCAGTGGCGGATTTCCGCCAAAAAATAGTTTCCACCGAAATGGAACATTAAACAGTTTGCCATAGGCTCCCTCTTGGTGGGTAAGGGGCCTCCTTGCCTTGAGACAGAGTCCGGAAGAATTTCGGGCAGGGACATTGCATATGAGTTTTCCCCAGAAAGCGGGACATATGCCGCATGAACTTGCGGGCAAGACGAGGGTAACGGCCACTGACCGGCTGTTTCGGGCGCTCGTGGCCAATTCCGTCGACATCTATGTCATCGTCCGGCCCGATCTCACCATTTCATTTCAAAGCCAGACCACGCACGACATTCTGGGCTATGGCGCCGAAGCACTGGTTGATCGTCATGCGCTGGATTTCATCCATCCTGATGATCGGGACCGGATTCAGCGCCAGCTCGAATCCGCCCACCGCACCATGGACTGGCTCTTTGCCAGCGCGTTTCGCGTCGCCCACAAGAATGGCAGCTGGGTCTGGATGGAGTCGCGCTTCCGCAACCTTCTGGCCGATCCCGATGTGGCGGGCATTCTCTGCTCGCTGCGCGACATCACCCATACGCATCGCCTGGAGTCGCAGCTTCAGGAAGCCGAGGAGCTTGCGCGCTTTGGCCATTGGCGCTGGGTCAAGGGCGCGCCGGCGCCGACCTGGTCGGCGGGTGTGGCCCGTCTTCTCAACCAGCCTGTCGAAAACCTGCCGGTCACCGGCGACTGGTATCGCGACCTGATCCATCCCGATGATTGCGATGATCTACTCTCGAAATTTCTCGACGCCTTTGAAACCCATGAGCCTGTCAACACCGTGACACGCTTCCTGACGGGCGACGGCACCTATCGATATATCAAGACCCACGCCTATGTCGAGCTTGAGGCAAATTCGGAAGTGGGAGCGCTGGTCGGGCTTGCCGAAGATGTCACCGTCGAAATCGAGACCGAGCGGGCGCGCCAGGCCAGCGAAGCCAAATATCGTTTGATGGCCGAGGAAGCCTCCGATGTGGTGACGCATTATGATCTGGAAGGTCGCGTGATCTTCATGTCAGAGGCCATCATGGATGTGCTGGGGCGGATGCCGGAAGAATTCATCGGCAACAGGCTCTGCTTTGACATCATCCACCCCGATGATGCCAGTCTGCTCACCGAAACAACACAAAGCCTTTTGGCCAGCGGCGGTGTGCGACGCCTCGACTATCGCTGCCGTCATGCCGAGGGCCATTATGTCTGGCTTGAAACAACCCTTCGCGCCTCCACCGATCCGGCCACCGGCAGGATCAAGGAAATCTTCGGCATTTCGCGCGATCTGACCGAACGCAAACGGCATGAATTCGAGCTGATGGAAGCGCGTGAACGCGCCGAGGAAGCCAGCCGCACCAAATCGCAGTTTCTGGCCAATATGAGCCATGAATTGCGTACCCCGCTCAATGCCATTATCGGCTTTTCAGAGATCCTCCGCCTGCAGATGTTTGGCGATCTGGGGCATTCGCGCTATCTGGAATATGCCCAGCTCATCAATGAGAGTGGTGGCCTGCTGCTTGATCTGATCAGCGACATTCTGGACATGTCAAAAATCGAGGCCGGCAAGTTCGATCTCTATCTTGAGCACTTCAGCATCGATGAGGCCGTCGAATCCTGTCTGCGTCTGGTGCGCGGACGGGCTGAGGAAAATGGCCTGACACTGACAAAGACAGTGTCACCCGATTATTGCGACTTCATGCTCCATGCCGACCAGCGCTCCATCAAGCAGATCCTGCTCAATCTCCTCTCCAATGCCCTGAAATTCACCCCGCGCGGCGGCCGGGTGGAGCTCAGCCTTGCGCGCGCCAAAGGCATGCTGACCATCAAGGTGTGTGATACGGGCAAGGGCATTCCGGCGGATCAGATTTCGCGCCTCGGACGTCCCTTCGAGCAGATCATGGGCGATTCATCGCTGGCCAAACAGGGCACAGGCCTCGGTCTTGCGCTGGTGCGCTCGCTGAGCGAGCTGCATGGCGGCAGCTTCACGCTGGAAAGCGAATTGGGCGTGGGCACCTGCGTGACCATCACCCTGCCCGAGAAGCAGGCCATGACGGAAGACCGTCAGGAAGAAGAAGTGATGCCCGAAATGCAATGGGGCCTGAGCCTGGCAGACTGACGGGGTGATCCTGTTCAGCCGCCCGCCATCATCTTCTGCAGGGCGGCATCAATTTCCTTCAGCACGCGCGCGGCGTGGGGATTCTCCTTGATGCCTTTGAAATAGGCTTCAATCTTGGGATATTTTTTCAGCGGCGCCACCATGCCAAACATGGGGCCGATCTGTTCATAAAAGAAGAGCGCGGGCACCAAAGCGCAGTCGGCCAATGTCAGACGATTGTCAATCGCGTAGGACGTGCCATCAAGATAGTGGTCGAGCCAACTCATTCCTTTTGCCAGTTCCACCATCTGTTCATCGACCTTCATCTGGTCGCGATCAACCGGCGAAATCTGCCCGAAAAGTTCGCCCATCGGATACATGATATAGAGATCCCCAATGCGTGTGAGCAGACGCATGCGGGCGCAGAGGATGGGATCGCTGGGACGCAGCGAAGGCTCTGTGCCGATATCCTCCAGATATTCATTGATGACTTCGGATTCCGGCAGCACATGGCCATCATGCAGCATGGTCGGCAGCTTTGAGATGGGCGTGTAAGAGGGCAGTGTCGCCGCCGCTTCGGTCTGCGGCATGATGAATTCAACCTCAAGCCCTTTGGCGTAGATGGCAAGGCGCACCCTGCCGGCATAGGGCGAGAGCAGGGAATCAAACAGTTTCATCGTCATCCGGATATCCTTTCGGTCCTGATGCCCAGAGCGTGCGCCCATTGGCGATGGCCGAGGCAAGAATGGCCGACCCCTGAAGGAGCCGGCCATTTCATTTTTCTATCGACGTAGCAACCGCTTACTCAGCTGCTGCGCGCTTTGCCAGATCGGCATATTTCCTGAACTCAAGACGGGCGATGGTGCGGTTATGCACTTCATCGGGACCGTCGGCCAGACGCAGCGTGCGGATGCCGGAATACATTTTGGCAAGACCGAAATCGCTGGTCACGCCGCCGCCGCCATGGGCCTGAATGGCATCATCGATGACTTTCAGGGCGATACGCGGCGCTGCCACCTTGATCATGGCGATCTCGGTGCGGGCCACCTTGTTGCCAACCGTGTCCATCATATAGGCAGCCTTCAGTGTCAGAAGACGCGCCATTTCGATGTCGATACGGGCTTCAGCGACGCGCTGTTCCCAAACCGAATGATCGGCAATGCGCTTGCCGAATGCGACGCGCGTCAGAAGACGTTCGCACATTTTCTCAAGCGCACGCTCTGCCACGCCGATGGTGCGCATGCAGTGATGGATGCGGCCAGGCCCAAGACGACCCTGAGAAATTTCAAAGCCACGCCCTTCACCCAGAAGCAGGTTTTCGGCAGGTACTTTGACATTCTCAAGAATGACTTCGGCGTGACCATGCGGCGCATCGTCATAACCAAAGACGGGAAGCATGCGCACGACCTTTACGCCCGGCGCATCAAGCGGCACAAGAATCTGCGACTGCTGGCGATAGGTTTCAGCTTCAGGATCGGTCTTGCCCATGACAATGGCGATCTTGCAGCGCGGGTCACCCACACCTGACGACCACCACTTGCGGCCATTGATGATGTAATGGTCGCCCTGACGTTCGATCCGTGTGCTGATGTTTGTCGCGTCGGACGACGCCACATCCGGCTCGGTCATGAGAAAGGCGGAGCGGATTTTGCCTTCCAGCAGCGGCTCAAGATATTCGCGCTTGTGGCGTTCATTGCCGTAACGTTCAAGCACTTCCATGTTGCCGGTGTCAGGTGCTGCGCAGTTGAACACTTCTGAGGACCAGCCCACGCGACCCATGATTTCGCAGAGCGAGGAATATTCCAGATTGGTCAAACCGCCGCCACGCTCGGATTCAGGCAGGAAAAGATTCCACAGGCCTTCTTCACGGGCTTTGATCTTCAGGTCCTCAATGATCTGCGGCACCTGCCATGGATTGCCCTCGGCACGGAAGGCTGCCATCTGGTCGTCATAGGTCTTTTCGTTGGGGTAGACATATTTGTCCATGAACCGGTTCAACCGGGCCATGAGTTCCTTGGTTTTCTCGGAATGATCGAAATTCATCGAACGCCTCCTCTAATTTTTGCGGACGGGCCTTATGCGACCCTATCTCAATGTCGAATGGGGGCACTCTAGCCCTTCCCTTCGGTGAATCAAAAAGAAGAATCCGGCGGCGCTATGATTTGTCGCGGCGGGCGGCAAAAAAGAAGCGCAGCAAAGCGGCGGCCGGCTGTTCGCTGATGCCGCCATAAACCTCTGGCCGGTGATGGCAGCTCGACTGGGCATAGATGCGCGGCCCGTGATCAACGCCCCCGCTTTTCTCGTCGGGCGCGCCATAATAAAGACGGCGGATGCGGGCAAGGCTGATTGCTGCAGCGCACATCGGGCAGGGCTCAAGGGTGACATAGAGATCGCAATCAATGAGCCGCTCGCTACCAATGGCCGCACAGGCCGCCTTGATGACAAGGATTTCAGCATGCGCCGTGGGATCATGATCGGCCAGCGTCTGGTTGCCCGCAGCGGCAATCACCTTGCCCTGCGGGTCCAGAATCACGGCGCCGACTGGCACTTCGCCGCGATCTACCGCGGCTTTGGCCTGGGCAAGCGCCTGCTCCATGGGACGCATGGGGGCGGCTTTTGAGGGCTGATCATCGCTGTTCATTGCGCGAACCTGCCTGCGCGGGGGGGCTGGCGTCAAGATCAAGCCTTGATCGCCCCTTCTGGCCGCTTTCACCTTTGCCTCCCCCCTGATAAAGAGATGGCATGAAACAGGACGCCCCCGCAAAAAATGATGCCAGCCCGCCAGGTGAACGCATTGCCAAGCTCATCGCAAGAGCCGGTATCTGCTCGCGCCGGGAGGCTGAAAAGCTGATCACCGAGGGCAAGGTCAGTGTCAACGGGAAGGTGCTCGACAGCCCGGCGCTCAATGTGACGGGCCGTGAAAAGATTATCGTCGACGGCAAACCGCTGCCCGCCCTCGAGCCCACCCGCCTCTGGCGCTATTACAAGCCGGAAGGTCTGGTCACAACCGCGCGCGATCCGCAGGACCGGCCGACCGTGTTTGAAAATCTGCCGCCGGATGTGCCGCGCGTGGTGTCGGTTGGCCGTCTTGACGTGAACACCGAAGGCCTGTTGCTGCTGACCAATGATGGCGAGCTTGCCCGCCTTCTGGAACTGCCCTCGACCGGCTGGTCGCGCCGCTATCGCGTGCGCGCCTTCGGCGCCGTCACGCAGGCGGAACTCGACAAGCTCAAGGATGGCATCGAAGTGGAAGGTGTGCGCTATGGCGCCATCGAGGCTGTGCTCGACAAGGTGCAAGGCTCCAATGTCTGGCTAACACTGAGCCTGAAGGAAGGCAAGAACCGCGAAGTCAAACGCGTGCTCGGCGCGCTGGGTCTGCGCGTCAATCGCCTGATCCGTCTTTCCTATGGTCCCTTTCAGGTGGCCGATCTCACACCGGGCGAAGCGCGCCAGGTGCCCAATCGTGTCTTGATGGATCAGCTTGGCGCGCATGGCGATTATTTCCGCGCCAAGTCTGGCGCCATTGAAGAGGCCGCCCCGGCACGCGATGGCGTGAAGCGTGCCTATAAAGCGTCGGGCAAGGCGCAGGGCAGGCCGTCGGCCAAACCAGCCGGCAAGACGGCCGCCCCGGCACAGGCAAAAGCAGCCGCCAAGACGGGTGGCAAGGACAAGCCCCCTGCAACCGGCAGTGGCAAGAACAGCAAACCCGCGAAGCTGCGGACCGCTTCCTCCAGGAGAGCCCATGCGAATCGTCGGCGGGACTTTTAAGGGACGCGCCATCGTCGCCCCTGATGGTGATGTGGTGCGGCCAACATCGGACCGCGTGCGCGAATCCGTTTTCAACATTCTGGCGCATGGCGATTTCGGCGAGGACTTCTCGCTGGAAGGCGCGCGCGTGCTTGATCTCTTCGCAGGCACCGGCGCCATGGGGCTTGAAGCCCTGTCGCGCGGGGCATCCTTTGCCCTTTTTGTGGATGATGAAGCCGAAAGCCGCGCCGCCATCCGCGAGAATGTCGAAGCGCTCGGGCTGACGGGTCAGGCCAAACTCTTCAAGCGCGACGCCACCAATCTCGGCCCGCGCCCGGGCAGCGTTGGCGGCCCCTTCTCGATTGTCTTTGCCGATCCGCCTTATGGCCGATCGCTTGGCGGGCCTGCCATTGTTTCTGCCTGCGAAGGCGGCTGGATGACGGATGATGCGCTCGTCATTGTCGAGGAAGCGCTGACCTCGGATTTTGAAGCACCAGCGGGATTTGAAGAAGTCGACCGCCGCCGCTATGGCAAAAGCGGCATCGTCATGCTGCGCCCGCTCGCCGCCGCCACCCCGGCTTGACCCTTCCGACCATGACAGGACCTGCTCCCGTGCCGTTGATTTCGCGTTTTTCTGATCTCGCCCCGCGCTATGACGCGCTTCTCTGTGATGTCTGGGGGGTGTTGCATAATGGCAAGAGCGCCTATCCCGGCGTTGCTGAAGCACTGCAGCAATTTCGCGCACAGGGCGGGCATGTGTTGCTGCTCTCCAATGCACCGCGCCCCTCCGCCACCATTCCCGGCATTATCGGGCCGCTCGGCATTCCACCCGAAGCCTATGACGACATTCTCACCTCGGGCGATGCGACGCATGAATATCTCGCCTCCCATGCGCTGGGCACGGCCTGTTATCACATCGGCCCGTTGCGGGATCTGCCGCTTTTTGAAAAGACGGGCGTTGAACGCGTCGCCGAAAGCGATGCCGGTTTCATTCTCGTCACCGGCCCCTTTGATGATGAAACCGAAGGGCCCGATGATTATCGCCTCCCGTTTGAAACACTGATCGCGCGGGACCTGCCCATGGTCTGCGCCAATCCCGATATTGTGGTCGAACGCGGCCACAAGCTCATCTATTGCGCCGGGGCCCTTGCCCGCCTCTATGCCGAAATGGGCGGTCGCGTGACCTATTTCGGCAAGCCACATGCGCCGATCTATGACATTGCGCGTGAAAGAGTGAAGCGCATGGCCGGTCGCGACGTGGCCGATGATCGCCTTCTGGCCGTCGGCGACGGTTTGATGACCGACATCACCGGCGCCAACCGGCAAGCCATTGATGCGCTTTTCATTACAGGGGGTATTGCGGCGGAAGATTGTGGCGCGGATGCCGAGCGCCCCGACGCCAAACTGGTGTCCGCCCTGCTTGCAAAACATGACCTCAAGGCCATCGGTGCCATGCCGCGCTTCATTTGGTAAAAGGCTTTGCGTCAGCGCAACTTGACGCTGAGCCGCTGATCCGCCATCCATTGGCCCTTCTTTTCAACCGGACCCCATCATCTGATGCAGATCATCCGCCATTTCGAGCATGTTCCCGCCCCGCTCCGCGGCAGCGTGCTGGCGCTTGGCAATTTCGATGGGGTGCATAAGGGCCACCAGAAGGTGATCGGCGAGGCCCGCCGCGTCGCCGAGGAACTTGACGTGCCCTTGGGCGTGCTCGTTTTCGAGCCCCATCCGCGCCAGTTCTTTGCGCCGGATGCGCCCTTTTTCCGCCTGACTCCCTTCCGGGCCAAAGCCCGTCTGCTGGAAGGCTTCGGCGTCGATCTTCTTGTCGCCCTGCCCTTTGATGCAGCCATGTCGCAGCGCCAGCCCGTCGAATTTGTGCATGATGTGCTGGTGCAGGGGCTTCAGGCCTCCCATGTTGTGGCAGGATATGATCATCATTTCGGCAAGGGCCGGGGTGGTGATGCCACGGCCTTGCGTTATTTCGGCGAGATGGAGGGATTTGGCGTGTCGATCGTTTCAGAAGAACGTGACGGTGAAACAGCCGTGTCTTCCTCCCGCATCCGCGCCCTGCTTGCCGAGGGCAAGGCTCGGGAGGCCGCCCAGTTGCTCGGCCATTGGTGGAGCGTGGAGGGCGTGGTGCAGCAAGGCGACCAGCGCGGTCGCACCATCGGCTTTGCCACTGCCAATCTGCCGCTGATGGATCATGTGGAGCCTGCCTTCGGTGTCTATGCCGTACTCATCGAAATCGAGGATGGTGACCTCAAGGGCCATTATCGCGGAGTCGCCAATGTCGGGCGGCGCCCCACTTTCGACAAAGCCGATGTGCTGCTGGAAGTGCATATTTTCGATTTTGAAGGCGATATTTACGGTGCCCATGTTGCCGTCTCGCTGATTGAGCACATAAGACCTGAATTGAAATTCAGCGGTATCGATGCGCTGAAGGAACAGATTGCCATCGACAGCGGCAAGGCCCGCCTCATTCTCGATGCCCTGCCGGATGCATCATGAGCGATCTTTTGGTCCCCGCCGACCATCGCCGCTTCATCCTCGACAATACCCTGCTTCATGAACCGCCCCTCGTGCCCGAAATGTGCCTGCATCTGGCCAGCGAAATTGTGCCCATCTGGCAGATGACCGAAGAAGAACTGGCAGAAAACGGCCTTCCGCCGCCCTTCTGGGCCTTTGCCTGGGCTGGCGGGCAGGCGCTCTCACGCTATATACTGGATCATGATTCATTTGTTTCCGGCAAGCATGTGCTTGATTTTGGCGCTGGCAGCGGCATGGTCGGCATCGCCGCGATGAAGGCGAATGCCGCTTCAGTTCTTAGCGCCGATATTGACACCTTCGCCGTGACGGCCTGCCGCCTCAATGCGGAAGTGAACGCGGTTTCACTTGATGTGACATCCGAGGACATTATCGGCCAGGATCGGGGCTGGGACGTCATTCTGGTTGGTGACATGTGCTATGAGGGGCCGCTTTCCAAAAGAATAGAAATCTGGCTTCGCAGCTTGGTGGCGCGCGGCGCCCTGGTGCTGATCGGCGATCCGGGTCGCACCTATCTGCCCAGGAGCGGCATGGAGAAGCTCGTCTCCTATGCCGTCATGACCACCCGCGAGCTGGAAGATACCGATGTGCGCAATACCAGCGTGTGGCGGCTTCTGGCAGAGTGAACCTGAGTTCACTTATTTTGCGCGTCATTGAACCACCTCGATAAATGGCGTCATCTCGTTCAAACTTCGACAGACGTTTCACCTGAATCGAACAGCATTTGTGCGCCTTTCCTCTCCCAAAAGACAAGAAAATGACTAAACTCAAGTCAATTCTAAAATGGAACCTGAACAGGAAACAGCCCCATGACAGAGATGATCCAGCGCAGCCTTGAAAATGGCGTTCTGACGCTGACCATGAACCGGCCGGACAAGAAAAACGCGCTCACGGAAGCGATGTATGCCGCCCTTGCCGATGGTCTGGAAGAGGCCGAGCGCGACCCCCAAATCCGCGTGACACTGATCCTTGCCAATGGCGATGCCTTCACAGCCGGCAATGACATGGGCGATTTTGCCGCCCGCGGCAGCGCAGACCCCAAGCCGCAGAGCAATGAAACCCACCCGACGACGCGCTTCCTCCAGAATCTGGCCACCATCCGCAAGCCGCTGGTGGCGGGCGTCAATGGTCTGGCTGTCGGCGTCGGCGTCACCATGCTGCTGCATTGCGACCTTGCCTTTGCGGGCAAAAGCGCGACCTTTGCCATGCCTTTCGTCAATCTCGGCCTGGTGCCTGAAGCGGGCTCAACCTTTCTTCTGCCGCGCCTGATCGGCCAGCAGAAATCCGCCCAGCTTCTTCTCCTCGGCAAGAAGATTGATGCCGACAAGGCCGAAGCCCTCGGGCTCGTGGCCGAGGTTGTGTCTGACGACAAGCTGCGCGAGACCGCGACAGCTGCCGCCCATGAGCTTGCCGCCAAGGCGCCCAACGCCGTGCTGGCGACCAAGGCCCTGCTGCGCGACGGCGACCGCGACACTGTCATGTCGCAGATGAAGGAAGAGGGCGAGATTTTTGCGGCCCAGCTTCGTTCCGCCGAGGTCAAGGAAGCCATCAGCGCCTTTTTTGAAAAGCGCAAACCCGACTTCTCGAAAGTTTCCTGACCCCGCCGCCGATTTGGCCTTGATGGCGGCATCGACAGCCATGACATAGACCTCACAGAAACAATCAGGGGCAAGGCCCCAAGGGTGAGGGACTATCATGACACTTTCGATGTATCAGGCTTCGATCCCCGTGATGCTGCAGATGTTTGGCAGCGTTGCGGGGCTTCTCGACAAGGCGGTCGCCCATTGCGAGGCCCACAAGATCGACCCGCAGGTGATGCTGAATTATCGCCTGGCGGCGGACATGCATCCGCTGACGCGCCAGATCCAGATCATGTCGGATCAGGCCAAGCTCGCCTCGGCCCGTCTTGCCGGCGTGGACGCCCCGCCCTTCCCCGATGAAGAGGCAAGCTTTGAGGAACTCAAGGCCCGCATCCACAAGACCGTCGCCTTTCTCAAGACGCTGACACCGGCACAGATCGATGGCACCGAAGACAAGGCGATCACGCTGAAATTTCCGGGCATGGAGCTGAATCTCACCGGCCAGCAATATCTGATGCATTTCTTCATGCCGAATTTCTTCTTTCACGCCAGCACGGCCTACAACATCATGCGCCATGCCGGCGTCGTGATCGGCAAGCGCGATTTCGTCGGCGCGTTCTGAGCCGGACAATCGGAAACCCGGACAAGCAAACCCCCCGGCCTTGCGGTCGGGGGTTTTTCGTCGTCGGCAGCAGTTGCGATCTCAAATGGCGCTGGTGGTCTGATAGGCGAGGGGTCGGGCGCCCCCGCTCAGGCGTTGCGTAAACAGGCGGGGCTGGCCGGAACAGCCAAAGCTGATCGGGCGGCGATTGGTCAGCGGATTTGCCCCCGAATGGGGTTGCGGATTGTCGATGCGCAGGCTGCCCAGACGTCGCTCGGCTTCGCGCAGCGCGCCTTCCTTGTCTTCCAGCAGCAGCTTCAGGCCCAGCACGCGGCCCCAGCCGCGCCAGCGGGCAGCGGCATCGCCCCCGTCAAAGGAGGCATGCAGCGTGATGGTGCGGCGCTCATCCGTGGCGTGGATCAGGTCCACCAGAATGACGGGCGCCTCGCCCGAGGCATCGCGCCAGGCGACGCGCAGGGCAATGGCATTGTAAGCGCTCAAAGGCTCGGCCCAGTGGAAAAGGCCGAAAATGGGTGAGCTGTCGGTTGCCTTGATGGCGTCCTTGAAAATGGTTGCATAGCGGATGAAGCCGACCACGCGCGACAGCAGCGCCGTCGGCTTGATGGCGACATGCTGGGGCAGCGCAAAGGGATCGGCGTCAATCTCGCCGCCGCTCCAGCGTTTGCGTTTCTGGCCGTATGTCACTGCCAGCCCCATATTCATCTCCTGCAAGCGATCCTCCGAAAGCCGGTCAGGCTCCCTTATT
This sequence comes from Hyphomicrobiales bacterium, assembly GCA_016124805.1. Lineage (GTDB taxonomy): Bacteria > Pseudomonadota > Alphaproteobacteria > Parvibaculales > Parvibaculaceae > Parvibaculum. The sequence continues at coordinate 20,349 of WGND01000002.1, forward strand.
GTCTTAAGACTAAGCCCGGACCTCTTGGCATAGGATTAACAAAACCGGACAAATGCGCCGAATTGGGACCGATTTGGCAGATGGGTTCGATTCCGGCATTCTGCGACCGACCCGAGCGGGTCAGACTTCTGAAAGAGAGACCATGTCCTACACGTCCCTGCGCGATTTTCTGGCAAAACTGGATGCAGATGGCGATCTGGCGCGCGTCAGCGAGCCCGTTTCCACCGTGCTGGAAATGACAGAGATCCAGACACGGCTTCTGGCCGAGGGCGGGCCTGCGGTGCTCTTTGAAAAGCCCGTCATGCCGGATGGCTCGATTTCCTCCGTCCCCGTGCTCGTCAATCTCTTTGGCACGGTGGAGCGGGTCGCCCAGGCCGTCACCATGGGCGGGGTTGAGCGGCGCAAGGCCAAGGACCTGCGCATTGTCGGCGAGACGCTTGCCTTTCTGCGCCAGCCCGAGCCGCCGGGCGGCTTTCGCGAGGCCGTCGGCATGCTGCCGCTGTTGCGCACCGTCATGGCAATGAAACCGAAAACGGTTTCCTCCGCGCCATGCCAGGAAGTGGTGCTGACCGGCGATGAGATTGACCTGACCAAGCTGCCGGTGCAGGGCTGCTGGCCGGGCGAGCCCGCGCCGCTCATCACATGGCCGCTCATCGTCACCAAGGGGCCGTCAGGCGCCCGCGAGGATGATTATAATCTCGGCATCTATCGCATGCAGGTGCTGGGGCCCGACAAGACCATCATGCGCTGGCTCGCCCATCGCGGCGGGGCCCAGCATCATCGTCGCTGGAAGGATGAAAAACGCGAGCCGCTGCCCGCCGCCATCGTCATCGGCGCTGATCCCGGCACGATCCTCGCGGCGGTCACTCCTGTGCCCGACACGCTGAGCGAATATCAATTCGCAGGCCTCCTGCGCGGCGAGAAGGTCGAGCTTGTCGACTGCAAAACCATCCCCCTCAAAGTGCCGGCCCAGGCCGAGATCATCATCGAAGGCCATGTCTCGCTTGATGACTATGCCGATGAAGGCCCCTATGGCGACCACACGGGTTATTACAACTCAGTCGAGAAATTCCCCGTCTTCACGGTGAGCGCCATCACCATGCGGCGCGAACCGATCTATCTTTCGACCTTTACGGGCCGGCCGCCGGATGAACCATCCGTGCTGGGCGAAGCGCTCAACGAGGTTTTCATCCCGCTGCTACAACAGCAGTTCCCCGAGATTGTCGATTTCTGGCTGCCGCCTGAAGGCTGCTCCTATCGCATTGCCGTGATCTCGATGAAGAAGGCCTATCCGGGCCATGCCAAGCGCGTGATGATGGGCGCCTGGTCCTATCTGCGCCAGTTCATGTACACCAAATGGATCATTGTCGTGGATGACGATATTGATGCACGCGACTGGAAGGACGTCATGTGGGCGATCAGTACACGGATGGACCCTGTGCGCGATGTCACCATGATCGAGAATACGCCGATCGACTATCTTGATTTCGCCTCGCCCGAGTCCGGCCTTGGCGGCAAGATGGGGCTGGACGCCACCAACAAGTGGCCGCCCGAAACCCATCGCGAATGGGGCGAGAAGATCCGCATGGATCAGGATGTCATCGACGAGGTGACGCGCAAATGGTCAAGCCTTGGCCTGCCCGGTACCGGCAAACCGATCTGGAAGTGAGGGGTGGCTGCGGCCACCCCGCGCCTCTGACTATTCCGCCTTCACGAATTCGGCTTCGATGCGGACATTCACCTCATCGCCCACGAAGGGCACCCAGGTGTTGATGCCGAAATCAGAGCGCTTGAACTTGCCCAGCGCCGAAAAGCCGATGCGGTCAGGACCGCCGCCTGGCGTCGCCCCCATGCCATTGAGCTTGGCAATCAGCGTCACAGGCTTGGTGACATCACGGATGGTAAGATTGCCGACGATCTCGGCTGTCTTCTCATCAACCAGTTTCACATTGACCGTCTTGAAGGTGATCTCGGGATATTTCACCCCGTCCAGCGCTTCTTCCAGCACCTTCTTTTTCAGGACCTCGTTGTTGCTGTCATAGCTGTCGACCATGATGGTCGCCTCGACACGCGCTTTTTCGGGCGCGTCCTTGTCGATTGTCAGCGTGGCACGGGATTCATTGAAGCGCATCACATAATGCGAATAGCCCAGATGATCGACATCAAAGGTGATGCTGAAATGGGTGGGCTCTTCCACATAGGTCTCGGCCTGGGCCGGCAGGCTGGAAAAGGCGATGGCGCCTGCAAGGGCGGCGGCGGAAATCCATTTGAAGGTCATGTCAGCTCCCTGATGTTGTGGCATTGAGATCGATCCTGATCTTGACGGCGACACCGGCAATTTCCGGCCCGCCCCATTGTCCCACGCCAATATTGAAATTGGTGCGGTCGATTGTTGTCTCACCCGTCACATGGGCGGTGTCATTCTGGATATCGAGACGGAAGGGCAAGGCGAGTGGCTGCGACACACCCTTGAGGCTAAGCATGCCATTGGCGACATATTGGCCATCGCCCTTGTCCTCAAAGCTGGTGGCTTCAAAAACACCCTGCGGAAAACCGGGCACGTCAAACCAGGCATCAAGCGGCAAAAGCTGATCCTTCTGTTCGTCCCCCGTCAGGCAGGAAGCCATGTTGATGGTCACCTTGACGCTGGACTGATCCAGCGCGGCGGGATCAAAGGCAATCTCGCTGTCGAATTTATTGCAGTGGCCCTGAAAGACCGTGCCATCGCCCGTGGTGCCTTCCCATGTGATCACGCCATCCTTCTGGGTCACCTGCCAGAGCGGCACGGCATGGGCCGCCATCGGCAAGGCAAGCGCGAAAAACAGCGCGGCCATCGTCAACGGTTTGAAGAGATGTGAAACAGGCATCATGGCGTTTCCTTATCGCTGGCTTTGCGCCGCCGCTCGGGCAGCATGCGCCGCAGAATGTCGTCCTTGCGAATAACATGATGATAGAGCGCTGCCGCCACATGGCCAACCACCAGCGCGCTCGCCGTCCAGGCAATCACTTCATGGGCCTCGCTCGCCCATTCATTGATCAGCGCCTTGTGGGGGCTTGCGGCAATAAACCCGATATGGGGCAGATGGATTGTCTTGAAGAGGATGGTCGGCAGGCCGAGCGAGGAGGACGAAACAACAACCCAGCCCGTGAGCGGCATCAGAAAGAGGGCGGCATAGAGGCCATAATGGGTGAGATGCATGGCCGCCTTTTCATAGGGCCTGAGCGGCGGGGCGGCGGGCAGCGGCTGTGTCTGGCGCCAGATGAGGCGCAGCACCACCAGCGCCAAAATCAGCATGCCGAATGATTTGTGCCACTGGAAAAGCGGAAAGGTCCATGGATTGGCCAGCGGCAGGTTGGTCATGGTGAGGCCAAGACCGATCATGCCGATAAAGAGCAGCGCAATCAGCCAGTGAAAGCTGATGGCGATGGTGCCGAAGCGGCTCTGTGTATTTCTCAGTGACATCTGGTCTCCTTGCCTGCCTTCTGCATCATTGGAGCTGCATAATATGGCCGGGGCATGACAGCATTGCAGAGTTGCCCACTTCACCTAGAATGCGCGCATGATTGAAATAGGTGACAGGCTGAGCATAGACGAGCGCGAAATCAGCGTGACCTATATCCGTGCGGGTGGTCCGGGTGGCCAGAATGTCAACAAGGTCTCGACGGCGGCCCAGCTTCGCTTTGACGTGGCGCAGTCGCATTCCCTGCCCGAGCGGGTGAAAACGCGGCTGATGAATATTGCCGGCAGCCGCATCACCAAGGATGGCGTCATTGTCATCACCGCCAATCGTTTCCGCACCCAGGAGGCCAATCGCAAGGATGCCCTCGACCGGCTGGTCGGCCTGATTGCCGATGCCGCCGTCACGCCGAAATACCGCGTTCCCACGCGCCCCAGTCTGGGCGCCAAGCGCCGCCGCGTTGAGACCAAGGTCAAGCGCGGCGCGAGCAAGCGCCTGCGGGCCCGACCCGTCGGATCGGATGAATGAGCGATCAGAAGGAAACTGTCTCCCGGCCATGGTTTGTCTATCTCCTCCAATGCGGTGATGGCAGCATCTATACCGGCATCACCACAGACATCGCGCGGCGCCTCGCCATGCATGAAAGCGGCAAGGGTGCAAAATATACCCGCATGCGGGGTCCCCTCACTTTGCTCGGCCTCGAAGCCTATCCCGACCGGTCGAGCGCCTCACGCGCCGAATATGCCATCAAGCAGTTGAGCCCGGCCGCCAAGCGCGAAAAGGCGCTGGCTATGATGTCGGCTCATCCTTCGCGGTAACTGTCGGCACGTCATCATTCTTCTGGAAGCTCGTAATGATGACGGAGACGATCACACCAATCGTGAGCAGCGAAAAGGTGACACCCAGCGAAATCGCCGGATCTATCTTCTCGAAAAACTCATTGTAGAAAATCTTGCCGCCGATAAAGACCAGCACCAGCGCGAGCGCATATTTGAGATAGGCAAAGCGATGGATCACGGCCGCCAGCGCAAAATAAAGCGCGCGCAAGCCGAGAATGGCGAAGATATTGCTCGTATAGACGATGAAAGTGTCCTGGGTGATGGCAAAGATCGCCGGCACGCTGTCAACGGCGAAGACGACATCGGCGAGCTCCACCAGAATGAGCGTGAGCAGGAGCGGCGTGGCATAGAGTTTCATCTTCCCCGTTTCGGGGTTCTTCTCGCGCGCGATGAATTGATGCCCGTGGATATTATGCGTCAGCGGAATATGGCGCTGGAGAAATTTGACGACGGGATGTTCGGCAATCGGTCGCTCATGCTCGGGCGAAAAGATCATCTTGATGCCGGTGAGGATCAGGAAACCGCCAAAGACAAAAAGGATCCAGTGATATTCGCGCACCAGCGCTGCACCGAGGCCGATCATCAGGCCACGCAGCAGAATGACACCCAGCACACCCCAGAAGAGCACGCGATGCTGATAGAGCCGCGGCACATCGAAGGAGGCAAAGATCAGGGAAATGACAAAGACGTTATCAAGGGAAAGAGATTTCTCGACAACATAGCCGGTGAAATATTCGATGCCGCGTTCCGGGCCCTGAATGTTCCAGACGGCGGCGCCAAAAAGGCAGGCCACACAGATATAGAAAAGCGAAAGCCAGAGACTTTCCTGTATGCCGATCTCATGGTCCTTCTTGTTCAGAACACCAAGGTCAAAAGCCAGAAGGGCAAGCACGATGACAAAGAAGCTAATCCACGCCCAGCATGGCGCGCCCAAATAATCTGTCAGGAAAAATTCCATTACGGACCCAAATTGATCTCGCGCTGCGAGCGCGCGAATGACTCCCCGTCAGTGGTGTGGCACCCCCTGCCACCGGAGGTGCCCGCGCCTCCGTCTATGAGAAATGGGGAGCGTTTGCCCCACTTCAAGTGGGTAGAAAGCGAAAGTAATCCCCATCCACCTGCCCGGAGGTGCCAAGCAAGTGGCCGCGTGATAGCCTGCTGGCCACCGAACAGAATCGGCTTAAATCAGCCTTCAGCGTTAAATTTAGTTAACGCAAAATAATAGCGAAAAGAGGGGTAACCGGATGCTCATGAATTATTCCATCGAGATCGTCGGCTTTTATGTCGGCCTCAATCTGATCATCAATCTGGTTCTGGCCTATCGCGTCTCCGGATCGCGCGTGAAGACAAAAATCATGACCGGGACGGGCGATGATGAAGGCCTCTACAATACCTCGCGCGCGCACATCACCAATGTCGAATATACCCCGATCGGGTTGATTGGTCTTGTCATGCTGCACCTGCTCTCATCGAGCATCTATGTGATCCATCTGGCCGGTGCGCTGCTCACCATCGGACGCATCCTCCATGCCATCGGTGTTTCGCGGACGGGGCAGAGTTCGCCGCCGCGTCTTTTCGGCACCCTGCTGACATGGATTTCGCAGCTGGTGGCGGGTCTCGGCTGCCTCTATTACGCCCTGACCTGATCCAGGACAGATAGCCCAACGATACTGACGACCCGTCTGACGACCCTGTGGAGTTTCCATGACCGAGATCAAATCCGGCAGCGTTCTTGAATCAGCTTCCGCGCTTGTCGAGCGCGCCATGAAAGCCGGGGCCGATGCCGCTGAAGCGCTGGTGGTGGAAGGTGCCTCTCTGGGTGTCTCATGGCGGCTGGGCAAGCTGGAAGATGTGGAACGCTCCGAAGGGCAGGATGTGGGCTTGCGCGTTTTCATCGGCCAACGTCAGGCCATGGTTTCCTCGACCGATCTCTCCGAAAAATCACTGGCGCCGCTCGTGGAACGCGCCATCGCCATGGCCAAGGTTGCTCCCGAAGATCCCTATATCGGTTTGGCTGATCCTGCCCTGCTCGCGAAAGATTTGCCCGAGCTTGATATTTTCGACCCCACGCCCTTTCCCGATGCCGAGGCGCTTGCCGCCAAGGCTGCTGAAACCGAAGAGGCTGCCCTCGCCATCAAGGGTGTCACCAATTCAGGCGGCGCCGGTGCAAGCTGGGGCCGCTCCGGCATGGCGCTCGTCACCTCGGGCGGCTTTACCGGCAGCTACACGGGCACCTCTCATTCCTTCTCCGTTTCCGTGCTTGCCGGTGAAGGCACCGCCATGGAACGCGACTATGATTATTCTTCGGCACGCCATCAGAGCGATCTCGACACGACCATCACTATTGGCCGCAATGCCGGTGAGCGCGCCGTGCGACGGCTGGGCGCGCGCAAGGTCAAATCGCAATCGGTTCCCGTTGTTTACGACCCGCGCGTCTCAGGCGGACTGGTCGGGCATTTTGCCGGGGCCATTTCGGGCAGTTCCATTGCGCGCGGTACCAGCTTTCTCAAAGAATCGATGGGCAAGCGTGTTTTTGCTGACGGCATCTCCATTATCGACGACCCGCATCGCCATCGCGGATTGCGCTCCAAGCCTTTTGATGGCGAAGGCGTTGCCAACCACCTGATGAACCTTGTCGACAAGGGCATCCTCACCACCTGGCTGCTGGATTGCGCCACGGCCAGGCAGCTGGGCCTCACCACAACCGGCCATGCCGCGCGCGGGATCGGCGCCCCGCCCTCCCCGTCAACAACAAATCTCTATATGGAGGCTGGCACTGTCGATCCCAAAACGCTCATCAGCGACATCAAACAGGGTCTCTACATTACCGAGATGATCGGCATGGGCGTGAATGGCGTGACGGGTGACTATAGCCGCGGGGCATCCGGCTTCTGGATCGAGAATGGCGAGCTTGCCTATCCGGTCAGTGAAATCACGGTCGCTGGCAATCTGAAAGACATGTTCCTCAATATGACGCCTGCGGATGATCTTGCCTTTCGTCAGGGCACCAACGCCCCCACGCTGCGTGTCGAGGGGATGACTGTTGCCGGAAGTTGACACAACGCAGCTTGATGCGGATTTCGATCTTTTGCGGCAGGCCGTGCGGGATGCCGGCGCGCTGGCAATGGAATTCTACAAGGGCGAATACCGCTCATGGATGAAAGCGGGCGACAGCCCGGTCACCGATGCCGACATCGCTGTCAATGACCTGCTGCATAGGCAACTGGCCACCGCTCGGCCTGATTATGGCTGGCTGTCGGAAGAAACCGAAGACGATCCGGTGCGCCTTGAGCGGGACCGCGTCTGGGTTGTTGATCCCATAGACGGCACGCGGGCCTTTGCCCGAGGCCAGCCCCATTTCGTGGTCTCTGTGGCGCTTGTCGAAAATGGACGCCCTGTCCTCGGCGCAATTTACAATCCGGCACTGGATGAGTTCTTTGAGGCGCGGCTCGGACAGGGTGCCCGTCTCAACGGCCAAGTCATCCATGTCAGCGAGCGGCGTGACCTTGAAGGCTGCCGCATGGTGGCCTTTGCGCCGATGTTCAAACATCCCGCCTGGACCACACCCTGGCCGGAGATGGACATCCTTGAACGCAATTCTGTCGCCTATCGCATTGCGCTGGTGGCCTGCGGCGGCGCGGACGCCGCGATTGCCCTGAACACAAAAAATGACTGGGACCTCGCCGCAACCCAATTGATCCTGACAGAGGCAGGCGGCCTCATGACCGGCCATGACGGCTCGCCGCTCATCTATAATCTGCCGCAGCCACGCCATCGCAGTCTGGTGGCGGCGGGGCCAAAGCTCCATGCCGCCATCCGCGAACGGGTCGGCGCCATTAAGCTGCCCGGCTGATCTTCCCACTTATGTTGCGCCGCAACGACGTGCTAGAATGAGTTCATTGTGAACTGTTCATTTTGGGGTGTGTCATGAGCGAACAACTTTTGCATCTCGTTTTCGGGGGTGAACTGCAGGACCTCGAAACGAATGAGTTCAAGGACACCAGCAAGCTCGATATTGTCGGCATTTTTCCGAATTATCAGCAAGCCTATGCCGCCTGGAAGAATGCCGCGCAGCGCACAGTCGACAACGCTCACATGCGATATTTCATTGTGCATATGCATCGTTTGATGGAACCTCATGCCCATGATGGAGATTCGCATTAAGGGGACACGCTGATGACAACCAAGCCGAGTGAAAGCGAGCCAAGCGTTACGCTTTCGATCCTGGTACTCATTGGCTTTCTCGCCGTCGTCTTCATCTTCGCCGCTGCCGGCGGCAACGTGACCGCCTCAAGCGTTCAGGACTGGTATCCGACACTCAACAAACCGCCACTGACCCCACCCAACTGGGTGTTTGCACCGGTCTGGACATTCCTCTTTTTCCTGATGGGCGTCTCGGCCTGGCTCGTCTGGCGCAAGGCGGGCGGCCTGCGTCAGGCCCATGCCGCCCTGCCGCTTTTCTTCGCCCAGCTCGGGCTCAACCTCGGGTGGAGCGTTTCCTTCTTCGGCATGCGCAATCCGGCCATCGCCTCCATCGAAATCGTTTTTCTGCTCGCCATGATCCTTGCCACCATTCTGGTTTTTGCCAGCATTGAAAGGCTGGCGGCCATTCTGATGCTGCCCTATCTGGCCTGGACGAGCTTTGCCACCTATCTCACCTTTGCCATCTGGTGGTTGAACTAGCTCAAATTGCGCAGGCTTGCTGCCAAAATATCAATGTCTGCATATGGTTAGTGCCGAACGTGAAACTGGCAGGACCGTCATCTGCGTGATATGGTCCGCGCCATAAGCTGTTGCGCGCAGCCTGCGGCTGCTAACAGCATTTCTTCAGTATGGTCCGGCATCTGTCGGCGTTGCGAGATTGAGTCTTTCATGTCGCTGAGCAAGCGCATCGTCAAAAGCCCTGCCTTCGCTACTTTCGCGGCCTTCATACTTGCGGCTTTCATCAAGCTTGTACGCATCACCAGCCGCTTTGAAGTCAAGGGCAGCGACATTGCCGCCCGCTTCTGGAGCGGCGACGAACCCTTTATCGCCACGACATGGCATGGGCAGAACATGCTTGTGCCGGTCTTCTGGCATAATTGGCGCGAAATTCGTGTTCTGGTGTCACGTCACGGCGACGGACAGATCATTGCCCGCCTGATGGATTTTTTCGGTGTCGGCACCATTCGCGGGTCAGGGGCACCCAAGGGCGAAGAGAAGAAACTCAAGAACAAGGGCAAAGGCGGTGCCGGGGCTCTGCGCGCCATGGTGCGCGCGCTGGGTGAAAATATTTCCGTGGGCCTCACGGCGGATTTGCCGCCCGGTCCCGCCCGCCGCGCCGGCGAAGGCATTGTCATGCTGGCGCGCCTTTCAGGGCGGCCCATTGTACCCATGGCCATCACCACGCGCCGCCGCATCCAGCTCAACAACTGGGACCGCTTCACCATCAACCTGCCCTTCTCACGCGGCGCCATGGTGATGGGCGAACCCATCTATGTGCCGCGCGATGCCGATGAAGCGCTGGTCGAAACATTTCGCCAGCAGGTCGAGAGTGCGCTCAACGCCGTGACAGAACAGGCCGACAATCTGGCCGGCCTTCCCCCGATCACCGCCAATGCCGGAGCGGTGGCCCGGTGAGTGAACCGACGGCGCATCTGGCCTTGTCGCCCGTGCCTCAACCGCTCGGCCTTGGCGTCTATCGGCTGGCAACACGCATCGTGGCCCCGCTTGTGCCGATGCTGCTGCGGCAGCGGCTGAAGCGCGGCAAGGAAGACCCTGATCGCATGAACGAGCGATATGGTCTCACCTCCGTGAAAAGACCTGCCGGCCGGCTCGTCTGGTTTCATGCCGCCAGCATTGGTGAGTCCCTCTCCATCCTCACGCTTATTGACCGGCTGCTGGCCGCGCGCCCGGAAATGCATGTGCTGGTGACTACCGGCACGGTGACATCGGCGCATCTGATGGAAAAGAACCTGCCGGAGGCGGCACTTCACCAATTCGTCCCTCTGGATCATCCGACTTATTGCGCAAGGTTTCTCGATCACTGGCAACCCGATCTTGCCGTCTGGGTGGAGTCCGAGTTCTGGCCCAATCTGATCGTCAGCACCTATGAACGCGGCATACCGCTCGCCCTCATCAATGCGCGTCTCACAGCCAAATCCTTTGACGGCTGGAAAAGGGCCCCGCGCTTCATTGCATCCCTGCTTCACCGCTTTTCGCTCGTATTGGCGCAGGATGGTGCCAGCGCGGAGCGCCTGAGCGAGCTCGGCGCACAACGCGTCATTCAGGACGGCAATCTGAAACATGATGCCCGCGCGCTGGAGGCCGATGAGCAGATGCTTGCCGCGCTTCGGCAGGCGATTGGCGCCCGGCCCCTTTGGCTCGCCACCAATACGCATGAGGGCGAGGAGCAAATGGCGCTGGAGGTACATGCCGCCATTTCAGACATACATGCCGACCTCCTCACCATCATCGTGCCGCGCCACCCGGCCCGTGGTGATGCCATTGCGATGGAGGCCCGCGTGGCCGGTCTGGACGTGGCGCAGCGCAGCCATGAACAGGCCATCACGCCACAGACACAAATTTACATCGCCGATACGCTGGGCGAGTTGGGTCTCTTTTATTCGCTGGCCTGTCCGGTGTTCATTGGTGGCACCTTCGCCCGCATGGGCGGGCATAATCATTTTGAGGCTGCCCGCTTTGCCTGCCCGCTGATTGCCGGTCCCGTTGATTTCAACTTTGCCGAATCCTATCACCGCTTTGAACAGCATGGCGCCCTTCGGCGCGTGACGTCGACAGGCTCGCTTGCAGAAGCAGTGTCGGCCTTGATCTCCGATCCGGTGGCCTGCAAGGCGATGGGAGAGACAGCCAAAAAACTTGCCTCGGTTGATAGCGGGGCGGCGGAGCGTGTGCTTGTCAATCTGCTCTCCCTGCTGCCTCACACGCCCCGGGAGGCTTCACCGCATGCGTGAACCGCGATTCTGGTATCCCGGACGCGATGCGGGCATGGGGCTGATGCCCGGTCTGCTTTCACCTGTTTCCGGCCTCTACCATCTGATTGCCCGCATGCGGCTCTCCTTTGCCCGGACAGAGAAAGCGGCTGTGCCCGTGATCTGTATTGGCAATGTCACGGCAGGCGGCGCGGGCAAGACACCCGTTGCCATGAGCATAGCCGGTAATCTTCTCTTGCGCGGTGAGAAGGTCCATTTCCTCTCGCGCGGCTATGGCGGACGCGAAAAGGGGCCTCTGCGAGTCGATGGCGCGGTGCACAGCGCGCTGCAGGTCGGTGATGAGCCGCTTCTCCTCTCCCGCGTTGCGCCAACATGGGTCAGCAGTGATCGCGCCGAAGGCGCAGCGGCGGCTGTGCGTGGTGGTGCCAGCGTCATCATCATGGATGACGGATTGCAGAATCCGTCACTGGCGAAGGATTTTTCAATCCTTGTCGTGGATGCAGCGGCAGGCATCGGCAATGGCCGGCTCATTCCGTCTGGTCCTTTGCGCGAAAAAGTTGCCGATGCCCTCGCCAAGGTCGGTGCCGTCGTCACCATTGGTCGCGGACATGCGTCGGATGGATTGGCGGCGCGTGCCAATGCCCGCGGCATTCCCGTCTTCAAGGCGGTGTTGCGTCCGGTTGCCCCACCCGAGCTTGGCAAACGCCGCGTTCTGGCCTTTGCCGGCATTGGCCGTCCGCAAAAATTCTTCCAGACACTCCGTGACCTGCGCCTGGATATTGCCGAAGCCATCACCTTTCCGGATCATCACAGCTTCAGCGAAAAGGATGCCCGTGACCTGCTGATCCGCGCGCGCGAGCTTGATGCCCAGCTTCTGACAACTGAAAAAGATGCAGTGCGCCTCCATCACAGCCCTGAAGGCAGTGCAAGGGCGCGGCTCAATGGCAGCCTGCTCAGCCTGCCTGTCGAGCTTGTTGTCGCCGAATTCCCAGCCTTGCAGCGCCTTGTTGTGGAGGCCATTGCGCAGGCACGTGGTAAACGGCCGTCACCCCCACGGGTCTAGCAGCTTGCCGCAGCATCGGGCCATTGCTAGAAAGGGTCCCCTTTCGCACGGCCCGCCAAGTCAGCAGTCAGAATGCAGAAACTGAACCATCGCCTGCAATATTTCGGTCTGAGAGCCTTTCTCGGTTTTTTCAGGCTTTTAGGACTGGAGCGCGCTTCGCGCTTTGGCGGAACCATGGCGCGGTTTGCGGGACCGCGCGTTGGCGTATCGCGCCGTGCACGGAAGAATATCCGCCATGCCATGCCGGAGCTTGATGATGCCGCCATTGAGCGTATTGTCCGCGATATGTGGGAAAATCTTGGCCGCACCATGGCGGAATATGCTTTTCTGGATGTCTTTGGTGACCCGCATGATTTTTCCCATCTCGACATTCAGGGAGAAGAAAACCTATTCGCGGCCAGAGCTGACAATGCCGGTGCCATTTTTTGTTCCGGGCATTTCAGCAATTGGGAGCTCATGCCCATGTGCGTGAAGCGGTTCGATTTGCAGGGCGGCGCCGTCTATCGCCACGCCAATAATCCCTATGTCGACGAATATATCGTCAATCTGCGCGAGCGTATCACCGGCCTTGAGCAGATCGACAAGGGCGCGCACGGCGCGCGCAAACTGCTCCGTCTGCTGAAAGAGGGCGGCAATATTGCCATGCTCGTTGATCAGAAAATGAATGACGGCATTCCCGCCACATTTTTTGGCCATCGCGCGATGACAACTTCAGCGCCGGCCGGCATGGCTGTGCGCTATAATGCGTTGCTTGTTCCTGTCTATCTGCAGCGCGTTGAAGGCACGAAGTTCTGCATGCAGTTCTATCCACCGCTCAAGGCAGATCCCGAGGCTGAAACCTTTGGCGAGATTGCGCGCCTGACACAGGCGCTGAATGATTTTCTGGAAGCGCGCATCCGCGAGCGGCCACATGAATGGCTCTGGATGCATAATCGCTGGCCGAACTGAACGCGCGCTAACTTTTAAGCAGCATATAGATCGCAATCACAAACATGGTAACAGCCGCAATACGGTTGAGCGCGCTTCCTGCCCGCGCGCCCATCATGTTCCCCACCCTGCTCGCCAGCATGGCATAGCCGAGCTTGGTGATGCCAAGCGTGAGGATGGCAATCACGACAATCGCCGATGCGTCGGCGGGGCTCACCTTCTCCAGATCAATAAAGGCCGGCAGAAAACCCAGATAGAAAAGCACAGCCTTCTGGTCAGCCAGCGTGATGAGCAAGCCTGCGAGAAAACTCGACCCGGGGCTGTTGCCTTGTTCTGCCTGTGCCTCTGTTTTTTGCGCACCCGCCTGCCAGAGCAGGACACCCATCCAGACGAGATAGGCCGCGCCGATATAGGGAATAAGCGCTACTGCCCCGCCGATCACATCGCTCAGTAGCACCAGACCAAACATCGCAAGAAGGATATAGATGATATCGCCCAGCATGATGCCAAGCGTCGTATAGACGCCATGGGCAAAGCCGAGTGAGGCTGCACGTGCCGTCACCGCCAGCACACTGACACTGGGCACAAGGGCGAGGATGACCATTGCGCCTGCCAGCGCAGAGATATCGACCCATGACATGGTGATCATTTTTGCCATCCCCAGGCCGATGCCGTTTTGCCTATTGTGGCGTGTCCTTGACCATCAATTGCGGATCAAGCGGTGTGCCGAGCCATGACATGCCCCAATGCAGATGCGGCCCCGTGGCGCGGCCGGTGCTACCGACAGCGCCGATCACGTCACCCTGCCTCACGCTCTGCCCCGGCTTCACATCGATCTTGGAGAGATGCATGTAATAGGTGCTGACACCCTGTCCGTGATCAATGAACACCAGCCCACCTTCAAAATACATGTCCGGATTTGCCAGCCGCACAATGCCATCGGCAGGCGCCACAACAGGCGCGCCCTTGGGTGCTGCAATGTCCAGTCCGAAATGGGGACGACGCGGTTCGCCATTGAAAATACGCTGGCTGCCATAGACACCGGAGATCGGCCCCTTGGCCGGCCAGATGAATGTCTCGGCAAACCAGTCCGCCGGCGTATCCGCCGGACGGGCCCGTTTTTTCATCTCGCGTTCTTTGGCAATGCGCTTGAGCGTTTCGGCCGGTGGGGACACATATTTTGGCGCAATGCCATTGATACGCTGAATATCATAGTCGCGCGCAGCAACAGCCAGGGACTTTGTCTCGCTCACGCCATCAGGCGTTGTCACGACAAGCGTCGCCTTGGGTCCGTGATCGCGATCAAAGCCGAATGCGAAATAGCCTTTCTGCGACACCATCAGGCTGCGACCATCAATGGTGACTTTTGCGCCGGGTTCGGTCTGGCCGATCATGAGCGCGCCCTGTTCGGGCGTGCCTTTCAGGCTGACGGCGGCCTGGGCTGCACCGGCCATGCCGACGATCAGTGCCACCAGAACAACACGGAAAATGGTCATCACTTGTACAGGCCGACCTTTTTGGCGCGCGACAGCGACGCCTCGGGTGTTGCATAGGCCTCCTGAAATGCCACGCTCCAGTAGCGCAGATCATCGAGCGGGATATGCACCCCCGTGACAGCGCAAATGACATAGGTGCCGGGGCGGACGACATGATATTCGCCATCGCCGTAAACGAGTTCGGCAAGCGAACCCATGGATTTTTCAATTTTGTTCATGGCGGGCATTCTAACCGGTCAGAGACGGGAATTAAAGCAGGCTTCCCTGCACGGGCTTTGCTCGGGAGGGCGCGGGCTTTTCGGCTTTTTTGACCGCTGTCTTTCCCGCCTCGCCTTTTACCAGCGCCTCCACCCGCTCCTCGCGGGCAAATTCGATATTCAGCGCATCACCGGGTTTGAGCCCCTTTGTGCCCGTCACCGGCTCGCCCTGCTCATCGCGCACCACAGCATAACCGCGCGCCAGCACCTTGCGGTAATCATAGGCGTCCAGCATTTTGCCTGCTGTTTCAACGCGCCGCCCCAGCGTCTCCAGATGACGCTGTTCGGCCCGCAAGCCGCGTGTGAGCAGCGGCGCCAGCGCCAGACGTTCTTCGCGGATCTGGCGCTTGATCGGCTGTTCGCTCAGGCGACCGGCGACTTTGACAATGGCATTGCGCTTGACCTGCGTTGCGCCGGAAAGCGCATGGGCAAAGCGCTGTGCAAGCGCTTCATATTGCTGGCGCCTGGTCTGGGTCGTTTGCCGGAGCCCGCGCGGCAGCAGGTCGGCTGCCTGATCCAGCCGCTGGCGTGGCAGCGCGATAATGTCCTGCAGACGCGGCAGGCCGCGCGTCAGGCCGCGCAGATCGGTGCGCGCATTTTCAAGCCGACGGGTGAGGCTTCGCATCAGGCGCTGGCCCGCATCCCCCACCGTCAGCAGAAGTTCGCTGCGCACGGGCACGGCTATCTCCGCCGCGGCGGTTGGCGTGGGTGCCCGGCGATCAGAAGCATAGTCAATCAGCGTCGTGTCGGTTTCGTGCCCCACCGCCGAGATCAGCGGAATGGCGCTCTCGGCGGCGGCGCGCACCACAATCTCCTCATTGAAAGACCAGAGGTCTTCAATGGACCCACCGCCACGGGCAACAATCAGCAGCTCGGGGCGTGGCACCTTGCCGCCCACAGGAAGCGCATTGAAACCGTTGATGGCCGCGGCCACTTCTGCCGCCGAGGTTTCGCCCTGAACACGTACCGGCCAGACCAGCACATGGCGCGGGAAGCGATCCTGCAGGCGGTGGAGAATATCGCGGATGACGGCACCGGTCGGGCTTGTCACCACACCGATCACGGCGGGCAGGAAAGGCAAGGGCTGTTTGCGCCCGGCCTCAAAAAGACCTTCGGCCTGCAGCTTTTTCTTGCGCTCTTCCAGAAGCGCCATCAGCGCACCGACACCGGCGGGCTCCAGCTGCTCAATAACCACCTGATATTTGGAGCTGCCCGGATAGGTTGTCAGCTTGCCCGTCGCAATGACTTCGAGCCCTTCTTCGGGCTTAAAGCGCAAACGACCGAAGACCCCCTTCCAGATGACGGCTTCAAGGCGCGCGCCTTCGTCCTTCAGGGCGAAATAGGCATGACCGGAGGAATGCGGCCCGCGATAGCCTGTGATCTCGCCGCGCACGCGCACATGGCCAAATGTGTCCTCGACCGTGCGCTTGAGCGCGAAGGAGAGCTCACTGACCGAAAATTCATGGGCATTGCCGGGCGATGTCGCGCCCGCTGCTGCAGCGGATTTTGACCGTTCAGGCATGAAAAACAGGGTCTCCCTAGGGCAATCAGGACCGCAAAAGGGTGCGGTTTGCCGGAATCGACCCCCATGCTACAAGAAAACGCCTTTCGGCTCTAACGCTTCGCGTCGGAGCCTATTTTGTACAATTCCGTGATGAGGCCCCATGAATATTCTGGTCATCGGCTCCGGCGGGCGAGAGCACGCCCTCTGTTGGGCCATCTCAGCCAGCCCGCTTGCCGAAAAGCTCTATTGCGCACCCGGAAATGGCGGCATTGCCGAGATTGCCGAATGCGTGCCGCTGAAGGGCACCGATGCCGACGCCATCATCGCCTTCTGCAAGAGTCATGATATCGGCTTTGTGGTGGTGGGGCCTGAAGACCCGCTGGTGAGCGGCCTTGTCGACCGGCTGGATGCAGAAGGCATCAAGTCTTTCGGCCCGCGCGCGGCGGCAGCCCAGCTCGAAGGCTCCAAGGGTTTTACCAAGGACCTCTGCGCCGAATTCAATATTCCGACAGCTGCCTATGGCCGTTTTGCCGATGCTGCCGCCGCCAAGGCCTATCTGAAAACACAGTCCGCCCCCATCGTGGTCAAGGCTGATGGTCTGGCCGCCGGCAAGGGCGTCATCATCGCGATGAGCATGGCCGAGGCCGAGGCTGCCATTGACGACATTCTGGGTGGTCGCTTTGGCGCGGCAGGTGCCGAGGTCGTCATTGAGGAATTCATGGAAGGCGAGGAAGCGAGTTTCTTTGCCTTGTGTGATGGCACCCATGCGCTGCCGCTTGCCACCGCACAGGATCACAAACGTGTCCATGATGGCGATCAGGGCCCCAATACGGGCGGGATGGGTGCCTATTCGCCCGCGCCTGTGATGACACCCGCCGTCTGCGAGCGCGTAATGCGCGAAATCATCGAGCCGACCGTCGCCGCCCTTGCAACGCGCGGCACGCCTTTCACCGGCGTGCTTTTTGCCGGCCTCATGATCACCAAGGATGGCCCCAAGCTCATTGAATATAATGCCCGCTTCGGGGACCCTGAAACGCAGGTGCTCATGATGCGGCTCAGTTCCGACATTCTGCCTGCCCTGATTGCCACACATGAAGGCACGCTGGATCGCATCTCCCTTGCCTGGAGCCATGAAGCCGCCCTGACCGTGGTGATGGCAACGCAGGGCTATCCGGGCGATTACCCCAAAGGGACCGAAATCAAGGGTGTCACCGCCGCGCGCGCCGTGCCGCATGTGCAGGTTTTTCATGCCGGCACCATCAAGGAGGGCGAAAAGCTGCTTTCCAATGGCGGGCGGGTATTAAACATAACCGCGAAAGGGGGCAGCGTCGCCGAAGCGCAGGCCCGTGCCTATGAGGCCGTTTCCAAGATCGACTGGCCCAAAGGCTTCTGCCGGAGCGATATCGGCTACCGCGCCGTTGCACGCGAGCAGCAAGAGACATAAAACCAGTATCAAAGAAAATGGGGAGATGCTGAATGACTGCCGAGACAGAAGACAGACAGGAAATGTTTTCGGGAACCAAGGAGGTTGCCGATACGCATAAGTTCGACGAGGCCAAGCTGGCCGCCTATATGGAATCCCATGTGGACGGCTACAAGGGCCCGCTGGAAGTCCGCCAGTTCAAAGGCGGTCAGTCCAACCCGACCTATCAGCTCATCACGCCTGGCCACCGCTATGTGATGCGCCGCAAGCCGCCGGGCAAGCTGCTGCCCTCCGCCCACGCCGTTGACCGCGAATACAAGGTCATCACGGCACTTGGCAAAGTCAATTTTCCGGTGCCGCGCACCTATTGTCTGTGTGAGGATGAAAGCATCACCGGCACCATGTTCTACATCATGGACATGATGGAGGGGCGCATTCTCTGGGACCCGCTGCTGCCCGGCCTTGACCCTGCAACGCGCGGCAAGATGTATGAGTCACTCTGCGATGTGATGGCCCGCCTGCATATGGTCGATTATGAAGCCATTGGCCTCGGCGATTTCGGCAAGCCCGGCAATTATTTCGAGCGCCAGATTTCGCGCTGGTCCAAGCAGTATATCGCCTCCCAGACGGAAACCATTCCCGAAATGGACAAGCTGATGGAATGGCTGCCGGCCAATGTGCCGACCTACAGTTCCACCAGCATCGTGCATGGCGACTACCGCATGGACAACACGGTGTTGCACCCGACGGAGCCGCGTGTCATTGCCGTGCTTGACTGGGAGCTTTCCACGCTTGGCCACCCGCTGGGCGACTTCACCTACAGCATGCTGCAATGGGTGATGCCGGATCTGGGCACGGGCGCAGGCGTTGCCTCCTTTGCCAATTCCGATCTCAAGGCGCTGGGCATTCCCTCGCTGGAGGATTACATCAAGATGTATTGCGAGCGCACGAACCGCTCAGGGATCGACAATCTCGATTTCTATTTCTCGTTCAACTTCTTCAAGCTTGCCGGCATTCTGCAGGGCATTGTCGGCCGTGTTCGCGATGGCACGGCCTCAAGCGCCCATGCCGAACAGCAGGCCGCCCGTGTGCGGCCGCTGGCGGAAGCGGCCTGGAAACACGCCCTGAAAGCTGGCGCGAAATAAACGGACTTCCGGCAGGGGCGTGACACAGGTCCCTGCCGGGCCTTCCCTCGCTTTAATAGAGAAACATCGGCATGCCCTTGACCTGCGCAATGCGCGGACGATAGGCGCTCGTGTCGTAAAAAGCCTCCACATCTACACGCTTGCGCCCCGTCACACAGGTATCTGCCGGCACGGTGGTGTAATTGCCATCCTGTACCGCCGTCATGAAGCCTGTGCGGCCTTCAGCAATTTCCTGCACGGCCAATGTGCCAAAGCCCTTGGCCACCATCTGGTCAAGCGCATCGGGGGCACCTGCCCGCATGAGATAGCCCAGCTGCTGCGTGATCGTGTCCACGCCGGTCAGACGGGTGAGCTCGCCGCCCACCATCTGCCCGATACCACCGAGACGTCGCCGTCCATAATCATCCATTTCGCCATGGGTGATGATGGTGCCCCCTTCCATCTTGGCACCTTCGGAAATCACCAGCATGGCGTAGCGGGCCGGATTATCCATCCTGTCAGCCGCGATCAGTTCGGCGAGATGTTCAATATCGAAAGGCACCTCGGCAATCAGCGCGCGATCCACATCGGCAAGATAACTTGCCACCAGCGCGGTTTCCCCGGAATGGCGGCCGAAAAGTTCCACCACGGCGATGCGTTCATGGCTGCCCGTTGAGGTACGCAGCCCGTTGATGTAATCGACGGAGCGCGTGACGGCTGTTGAAAAGCCGATGCAATAATCCGTACCGAAAACGTCATTGTCCATCGTCTTGGGAATGGCGACCAGCTTCACACCCTGGCGATGCAGATGGGCGCTGAAACTGAGCGTGCCATCCCCGCCAATCGTCACCATGACGTCAATGCCCAGATGCTCAAGCACGCGCGTGATATGGGGCGTGCAATCAATCGACCCGTCGGCGGAAGGCGCAAAGCGGCCTTTGAGAAACTCGGGGAGGCTCTCTTCCTTCATGCTCTGCGGGTTGGTGCGTGATGTGTGAAGCACCGTGCCGCCCGTTCGATCAATCGTGCGGACAGCTTCTGAATCAAGCCGCATCAGATATTGTTCATTGCCCTCAGGCTCATCCGGATTGATGTTCAAGGGACCGGCCCAGCCCCGCCGGAAGCCGATCACCTCCCAGCCGCGCTCGACGGCGCGGCGCGTGACAGCCTTGATGCAGGGGTTGAGACCCGGCACATCGCCGCCGCCTGTCAGAATGCCTATCCGCATGTCGCTCTCCGGCCTCGTGCAATTATGTCTCACGGCATCCTAACAGGATGCTGCACATGAGATACAGAAGCCGGGGCGGCCCATTTCTGGTGGCTGGGCGCATGAACGCGCCTTCCACCCTGGCGTCAGGCGCTGCGACCGCGCGCCTCAATCGGCCAGATGTCGACCAGCATATCGCCGCGCACCACATGATAGGCGTCGTAGAGATTGACGGTCGGATCGCAATGCGGGGTCATGGCGCTGAGCACCGCCCCCAGCGGCAGGGACTGCCCCTCCGGCAGCAGCACGCCGCCCTGCTCATCGCCAAAGAAGAAATAGCCGGCCCCTTCCGGCGCGCCGCTGGTCAGCACGGGTGGCGCGGCATCTGTTGAGAAGGCCTTGAAGCCTGCATCGGTGGTGACGAGGTTTTTCGTATTATTCGAAATCACACTCATCTGTACAAAGAGCGATGTCTCAAACGGAATGGGCGCGCCATTAGCCATGGGCACATCATTATATTGCTTGTCCATGAAGATGTAGGAACCGCCCTGAATTTCGGTCAGCACATTGGCTTCATGGTCGATATTGAAACTGCCGGTACCGCCACCCGTGATGATGTCGGTGCAGAGACCTGCCGCCTTGAAGGCGTCACGTGTTTCACCGAGCAGCTTCATGGCGGCGAGAGATTTTGTGCGCCGTTCGGCGAAGTCCTCAATATGCATGACCTGTCCGGCATAGCTCTGGATGCCGCGCAGGATGAGCCCCTCGGAGGCCGCCACAAGCTTGCCGACCGTCAGCACCGGTTCGCCGGCATGGGCGCCTGTGCGGTGGAGCCCCGGATCCAGATCAACCAGCACCTTGAGCTTCTTGCCGCTGGCGCGGGCAGCGGCATCGAGCACCTGCACATTTTCAGGGTTATCCACCACGACCATGAGGTCGGGCATCGCCTCATTGAGCGCGATCAGCCGAACGATGCCCTGCGCGGTGACAACCGGCGAGGTGATCAGCACGCTTGGAATGCCGCCCTGCCCCATCACTTCAGCCTCGCCAAGCTTGGCGCAGCAAACGCCCAGCGCTCCGGCTGCGATCTGGGCTTTGGCAATGGTCAGGCATTTATGGGTTTTGGCATGCGGGCGCAGGCCGATCCCATGATGGGCCACATAGGTCATCATGGCGTCGATATTGCGCTCGAAAATGTCGAGATCCAGCACCAGCGCCGGCGTGGCGATCATCGTCCGGCTCCTGGCCCGGCCGATTTTCTGGCGGTTGCTTTCCAGGGCGGGTGCGGTGGCAAGGCTCATGGGACGGGCTCCTTCGGATGCCATATTTTCGATTTTTCCTTGGGAACATGCCTAACCCATCAGAGGCGGGCGGGAAAGAGCGGCATCGAGCGGCGGTGACAGGCCAGATAATGTGGTGTAATCAAATATGTCGATTCCGCCAGCTGTTGGAATTCGACGTTCTGCCATTGCCTGAGAAAGTTCGCCCGTGTCCGTGTCTAGTCTTGAAAAAAGCCGTTCCCAGGCTGGCGACAAGCAAGAGCTGATCATCAGCGCCGCTCTCGACCTGTTCCGTCATTATGGTTACCGCCGCACGGCGATGGAGGATATTGCGCGCGCGGCGGGCGTCGCCAAAGGCACGCTCTATCTCTATTTCCGCAGCAAGGAAGACCTTTTCGCCGCCCTAGTGCATTCGCTTGCCAGCCAGATCAAGACCAATATCGACGAGGCCAAGGCGCTTGATCTGCCGCTGGATGAGAAGCTGGTTGCCATTTTTGATGCCAAGCTCGGCTTTATCTATCGCTGGGTGCTCTCCAGCCCCCATGCCGCAGAACTCACCGCCTCGCATAATGCGCAGTCGAGCGATGCCTTTGACGGGGTCGATGTCATTTTCAAGGATGCGGTCTCGGAACTTCTCAAAAAAGGGGTTCAGGCCGGCGAAATTGACCTCGCCGCCGCCGGTCTCAACCTCGAGGCGGCCACCTCCCTTCTCTGCACGGCGGCCTATGGCGCCGAACGCTCCGAAAATGACAAGGTCTTCCAGGCTAATCTCAAAGGCATTATCGGACTGGTCCTTCGCGGCCTGCGTCCATAATTTACCGTAATATTTACGCCTGAATCCCTGTGATCCGCCCGACGATCCCTTGACAGACGCGCCGGAGGCTCCTATTTGTCCGGCAGGCTTTAGCACTCATCAGATGTAAGTGCTAACAAGCCTTTGAACACCCCCAATGTTTCCCGCATTTGCGGCAAGGAAACCAGGAGAAGACAGAGATGAAATTCCGTCCTCTGCATGATCGCGTCGTTGTTCGGCGCCTCGAGGAAGAAACCAAGACGGCCGGCGGGATCATCATCCCGGAAACGGCGCAGGAAAAGCCCTCACAGGGTGAAATCGTCGCTGCCGGTCCCGGCGCTCGCGGCGATGACGGCAAGATTGCCCCGCTCGACGTCAAGGTCGGCGACACGGTCATCTTCGGCAAATGGTCCGGCACTGAAGTCAAGATCGACGGTCAGGATCTGCTGATCATGAAAGAGTCCGACATCATGGGCATCGTCGAAGGCAAGTCCAAGAAGAAGGCAGCTGCCGAGTAAGCTCGCAAAGAACAGCTTTGCGGGCCTTTTTCATGCCCGCACCGCATCGAGCTACCCCCACTCGGATAACAGTCATTCACAAGGAACATGATAGATGGCTAAGGAAGTCAAATTTGGTCGCACAGCGCGCGAACGTATGGTGCGCGGCGTCGACATTCTCGCAGATGCAGTCAAGGTCACACTCGGCCCCAAGGGTCGTAATGTCGTGATCGAAAAATCCTTTGGTGCCCCGCGCATCACGAAGGACGGCGTCACGGTCGCCAAGGAAATCGAACTTGAAGACAAGTTTGAGAACATGGGCGCCCAGATGGTCAAGGAAGTTGCTTCCAAGACCAACGACACAGCCGGTGACGGCACAACAACAGCAACGGTTCTGGCTCAGGCCATCGTTCGCGAAGGCTCCAAGGCTGTGGCCGCCGGCCTCAATCCGATGGATCTGAAGCGCGGCATCGACCTCGCTGTGACGGCGGCTCGCGAAGACATTGCGAAGCGCTCCAAGAAGATCAAGTCGAATGAAGAAATTGCCCAGGTTGGCACCATCTCCGCCAATGGCGAAGCTGAAATCGGCGCCATGATCGCCGAAGCCATGACACGCGTCGGCAATGAAGGCGTGATCACGGTTGAAGAAGCCAAGTCGCTCGAAACAGAACTCGACGTTGTCGAAGGCATGCAGTTCGACCGTGGCTATCTCTCGCCCTACTTCATCACCAATGCCGACAAGATGGTTGCGGAACTTGATGATCCCTTCATCCTGCTGCACGAGAAGAAGCTCTCGAACCTTCAGGCGATGCTCCCCATTCTGGAAGCTGTCGTTCAGTCGGGCCGTCCGCTTCTGATCATTGCTGAAGACATCGAAGGCGAGGCGCTTGCCACACTCGTTGTCAACAAGCTGCGCGGTGGTCTCAAGGTTGCTGCCGTGAAGGCACCCGGCTTTGGTGACCGTCGCAAGGCGATGCTTGAAGATATCGCCACCCTCACAGGCGGCCAGGTCATCTCCGAAGACCTCGGCATCAAGCTTGAAAACGTGACACCTGACATGCTCGGCACAGCCAAGCGCGTTCGCATCACGAAGGACGACACGACTATCGTTGATGGTGCGGGCAAGAAGAAAGACATCGAAGCCCGTGTCGGCCAGATCAAGCGCCAGATCGAAGACACAACATCCGACTACGACAAAGAGAAGCTCCAGGAGCGTCTTGCCAAGCTCGCCGGCGGCGTTGCCGTGATCAAGGTTGGCGGCGCGACGGAAGTCGAAGTGAAAGAGCGCAAGGACCGCGTCGACGACGCGCTCAATGCCACACGCGCAGCCGTTGAAGAAGGTATCGTACCCGGTGGCGGCACCGCTCTCCTGATGGCGACAAAGGCTGTTGGCAAACTCACGTCTGAAAATTCCGACATTATGGCTGGCATCCAGATCGTCCGTAAGGCGCTGGAAGCACCGATCCGCCAGATCGTGGAAAATGCCGGTGTTGAGGGTTCGATCGTGGTTGACAAGGTTCTTTCCGCAAAGCAGGCCAATTGGGGCTTTGACGCGCAGAAAGAAATCTATTGCGACCTCGTGGCCGCTGGCATCATCGACCCGACCAAGGTCGTTCGCACAGCCCTGCAGGACGCAGCTTCGGTTGCAGGCCTCCTGATCACCACGGAAGCCCTGATTGCCGACGCGCCGAAGAAAGACACCGCCACGGCCGGTGGTGGCATGCCTGGTGGCATGGGCGGTATGGGCGGTATGGGTGGCATGGACTTCTAAGTCCTGCATCCTGCGCTTTACGAATGGAAGGGTCGGTGGAAACACCGGCCCTTTTTCTTTTGCCTGACGTAGCGGAACCGAACAACCCGGCAAAGACCTGTTTGCAGCTGGCCATCGCCTGAGCGCTGCAAGCTGCTATATTGGGCAAAATAAATCGTCTATCGCGCTGCAGGGGAGTGAGAAATGGATTTTTCTTTTTCGAGGGCGGATGAAGAATTCCGGATGATGGTTCGGGATTTTTTTGAAAATGACTATCCGCGCGAGATCATCGCCCTGCTTGAGCGCGGCGCCTCTCCCACGAAGGCAGACTATCAAACCTCTGAACGCGCCATGGCGGCCAAGGGATGGCTCGCTGTCAACTGGCCCAAGGCCGATGGCGGCACAGGCTGGAGCGCCAACCAGAAATATATTTTCGATGAGGAGCTTGAGCGCGCGGGCGCGCTGAATGTGGTGCCCATGGGCCTGCTCTATGTCGGCCCGGTGATCTATACATTCGGCACCGAAGCGCAGAAGCAGAAATGGCTGCCCGGCATTCTCGACAGCACGACCTTCTGGGCGCAGGGCTATTCCGAACCTGAGTCAGGCTCCGATCTTGCCTCGCTGCAATGTTCGGCGACACCGGATGGGGACGATTATATCGTCAATGGCACAAAAATATGGACAAGCCTCGGCCAGCATGCCGACTGGATTTTCTGCCTGCTGCGGACGGATAATTCCGGCAAGAAGCAGGAAGGCATCACCTTTCTCTGTATCGACATGAGCACGCCCGGCATCACCGTCAATCCGATCATCACGATTGACGGCAAGCATACGCTGAACAGCATCACCTTTGAGAATGTGCGCGTACCGCAGGCCAATCGCATCGGTGAAGAAGGCAAGGGCTGGACCTATGCCAATTATCTGCTCGGCCATGAACGCACCTCCTATGCGCATGTTGCGGGCAAGCGAAAGCTCATCAGCAATATTCGCGTGACGGCGCGGGCAACGAAAGTCGATGGCCGGCGGCTGATTGACGATCCGGCCTTCCAGCGAAAGCTGAGCGAACTGGATGTGCGATTGAATGCACTTGAAATCACCGTGCTGCGCACGCTTGCCTCGGTGGCGGATGGCGGGGCACCAGGCAATGAATCATCCATCCTGAAAGTGATTGCAACGGAGCTGGCGCAAGACATCACCGAAGTCGGCATGGAAGCCTTCGGCCTTTACGCCGCGCCCGCCTTTCCCGACTCCGTGGCGCCGGACTGGACGCGCAACATGCCGCTGCCCGCCAATGCCGCATCTTCTGTCGCGCATTATCTTGGCAATCGGGCCCAGTCCATCTATGGCGGCTCGAACGAAATCCAGAAAAACATCATCTCCAAGCATCTGCTCGGTCTTTGAACTCAGTCCTTCAATAACATTTCGATCTGGGCACGCAGAAGGCGGCGATATTCATCCATCAGGCGGTCGCCTTCCTTGCGCTCAACGGCAATGGCCATGCGCACGGCGGCCCCTGAGAGCTGCATCATCAGAAAGGCTGTGTCGGCAAAACGCGCCTGATGGCGCGGGCTGACAAGATGCCTGATCGCCTCAAACAGGATTTCACCATTCCTGCGGCTGTCCTCAATGTCGAGTGACTGCAGCAGCTTGTCGGACTGCGTGCCCGACCAGATATCACGCACCACCGGCTCGTCGAGAAAGAGCTGATAGTAACCGGCCAGACTCGCGTCCAGCCGTTCAAGCGCGTCCTTGCGGGACTTGATCCCGACGAATGTTTCCTTCAGTCCTTCGCGTACACGTTCCATCTGCCGGACAGCCAGCATGCGCAGGATCGCCGGCTTGTCCGGGAAATACTGATAGAGCGAGCCGATGGGCACTTGCGCGATCCCGGCAATTTCCGACATGCGCACAGCGTCACTGCCGGTTTCGGATATGAGCTGCGTGGCGGCGGCCAGGATGCGTTCCACGCGCTCTTTGGCGCGGGCCTGTGTGGGAATGCGGCGGGTATGGGTGTCTGTTTTCATGGTCGCTCTCAAAAAAGACTTGCCTCATCAAAAGGTGAGGGTTTATCATTTTCAATATATGAGGATTACTCACTTATTGACAAGGATAAAATGATGGCTGAGATCGGACGAGTATGCGTTGTGGGTGCAGGACCCGGCGGGCTGGCACTGGCACGCAGCTTTATGGCGCATGGCATCCCCTTCGACATCTATGAACGTCACGGCAATGTCGGCGGGTTGTGGGATCAGTCCAACAAGGGCTCGCCGGTTTATGACTCGGCCCATTTCATCTCCTCCAAGACACAGTCGCATTATCACGACTTTCCGATGCCGGATCATTATCCCGACTATCCGTCAAACAAGCAGATCCTCAACTACATGCATCTCTTTGCCGATGCCTATGGCCTGCGCGATCACATTCATTTCAATACCGGGGTTGAAAAGACAGAGCTGCAGGATGATGGCAGCTGGGCGGTGACGCTCTCGACGGGCGAAACCAAAAACTATGCCTCGCTTGTCTGCGCCACCGGCACGAACTGGCATCCGGCCATGCCGAGCTATCCCGGCACCTATACCGGCGAGATGCGCCATGCGCAGGGCTATCGCTCCATGGATGAGTTCAAGGGCAAGCGCGTGCTTGTCATCGGGGCCGGCAATTCAGGCTGTGATATTGCCTGTGATGCCGCACAGGCTGCCGACAAGGCCTTCATCAGCATGCGGCGCGGCTATCACTTTATCCCCAAGCATCTCTTCGGTGTGCCGGCCGATGTGATCGCCGGTACGGGTCCCGCCCTGCCCATGTGGCTGGAACAGGCGGTCTTCGGCGTGATGCTGCGTGTCCTTAATGGCGACCTGACGCGCCTTGGCCTGCAGAAACCCGATCACAAGATTTTCGAAACCCATCCCATTCTCAACACGCAATTGCTGCATTTTCTGGGTCATGGCGACATCAGCGCCAAGCCCGACTTGGAACGCTTTGACGGCAAGGTCGTGCATTTCAAGGACGGTACCTCCGAAGAGATTGATCTCATTCTCTGCGCCACGGGCTATACATGGAAAGTCCCTTATGTGGACCCGGCTCTCTTCACCTGGAAATCGGGACGGCCTGATCTCTACATGAATCTTTTCAGCCGCGAACATCCAAGCCTCTACTCCCTCGGCATGATGGAAACCAATGGCGGCGCCTACAAGCTGTTTGACCAGATGGCGGATCTCGTGTCGCAGGTCATCTGCACGCGGGCAGCAGGCGGCAAGCGTGCCAATGAGGTCAACAAGCTGATTGCCAGGGACAAGCCCGACCTCACCGGTGGCATCAAATTTGTCGGCTCGGACCGTCACGCGACTTATGTGGAAATTGCGACCTATCGCAAACAGATGAAACGCATAAGGCAGAAATTCGGCTGGCCGGACCTTACCGAAGGCTGCTTTGACACGCTCAAAATCGCCACCCCCAAAACAAGGGCGGCGGCATGAGAACGGCATATCGAAAAGCCCTCATCACGGGCGCGGCTGGCGGCATCGGGCTTGAGATCGCCAAGCTGCTCGACCAGAAGGGGCTCGCGCTCATTCTCGTTGATCTGCATGAAGAGCGCCTGAAAGAGGCGGCCGCGCAACTCGGCGCGCCGGTGGAGCTGATGCCCTGCAACCTCAGTGACCGTGACGATGTGGAGCGCCTCATCAATCAAGTGAGCGAAAAACATCCCGATCTCGATGTGCTCGTCAATAATGCCGGGGTGATTGTGCCCGGTGCGGTAAGCGACATCACACAGGAAGCGATTGACGCGCATCTGGAGGTCAACCTGCGGGCCCCCATCCGTCTGATGCGAGCGCTTGCGCCGCTGATGATCGCCCGCAAGACGGGTGCCCTTGTCAGCACGGTTTCGCTGGGGGGCATTGTGGCCCTGAAGGAAAGCGCTGCCTATTCAGCGTCCAAATTCGGGCTGCGCGGTTTTCTGTGCAGCCTGCATCAGGAGCTGCACCCGCTCGGTGTTTCGGTCTCCGGGATTTATCCCGCCGCCGTAGATACGCCGATGCTGCATCATGAAGCCACGACCAAGGGTGGCTCGGTGCTCAACTTCGTCGACAGGGTGATGACGCCGCGCGACATTGCCGAGGCGACATGGCGGGCGATCCAGACGGGCAAGCTTGAAATCTATGCGCCCTATAGCGCGAGCCTTTCGTCCCGGCTGGCAGGGGCTTTTCCCTGGATGCTGCGCCCTCTCCTGCCGCTGCTTGAAAAGATCGGTACCGCCGGACGCGACAAATTCGTGGCCCGGAAAGGTCTAACGCCCCAGCCATAGCATGACACCGCGAATGATCAGGATGGTGCCGATCACATAGAGAATGGTGCGGCTCCATTTCTTGAACTGCGTGTCGTCCATGCGGTCGAGCAACATCTTGCCAAGCGTTGTGCCGGCCATGGCAAGGGGCGCCACCATCACGAATATCCACCAGGGTAGATGGGCGGGCGGCAAAAGGCTGGCGGCCAGCACACCGAAATAAAGCAGCTTGGTCAGATGCTGGATTGTCTGCGTCACGGCCTTGGTTGCCACAATCTGATGGCGCGTCAGCGGGCTTGTGACAAAGAACACATCAAGGATCGGTCCGGCCACCCCGGCAACCAGCGTCAAGGCGGTGACGATGAAACCGCAGATCGGGGAGATGAAGGGCCTGGTGATGTCGAGGCCCAGATTTTTCGGCAGGGAAAAGGCGATGAAGGGAATGGCGCCGAGCGTGATCAGAACGGTGGCCTTGTCCGGCACGAAGCTGACCACCATGAAGAGCGCCAGCGCCGTGGCGGCCCCCATCGTGTTTGTCGCCACAATGGGCCAGATGATGTCGTTGCGATTGATGACGGCGCGATAGCCATTGGCGGCGGCCTGCGTCACGCCATGCAGCATCATGGCTGCCCCCACCGAATAAACGGCGGTCAGATAGCCCATCAGGATGAGGCCGCCAGCCATGCCAAAAATGCCGGAAATGGTGGCGGTCGCCAGAACGATGAGGGCAAGAATGACGGGGCTGGCCATGGGATCACCTTGGGTTACGTGAATATGATCACAAAATGGGCGCAAAAAATGCTTGTATCAATTCAGTATTCAAAACAATCTATGTGATCTAAACTCACATGCATGCGTAACTATGAAAACCGCCGCCAACTGCCCCCACTCGGGTCCCTGCGGGCCTTCGAGGCCACCGCGCGGCTGGGCAGCACGCTGGCGGCAGCCGACGAACTCTGCGTGACCCATGGCGCCATCAGCCGCCAGATCAAGCTGCTGGAAGCCTGGCTGGGGCTCAGCCTGTTTGACCGCCATGGAAAAAGGCTGGCGCTGACGGAACAGGGACGGCTTTATCGTGACCAGATGGGCGACGCGCTGGATCAAATCGCAACAGCAACCGCCCGCCTGAAAGAGAGCACACGCAAGACCCAGCGCCTGACGATCAATGCGCTGCCGACCTTTGCCATGCGCTGGCTGCTGCCGCGCCTGTCGCTCTTTCAGCAGAGCCATCCGGGCATCGAGCTGCGGCTTGTGACAAGCGACAATGCACTGGAACAACTGCCACCGGGACTGTGGAGCGTCGCCATCCGCCGCGAAAGCGAGAGCCTGCCGCGCGGCTATCTCGCCGCCGCCTTTCTGGAAGAGCGCGAAATCCCCGTTTGCGCGGCAAGTCTGCTGGCAGCACATCCCATCAACTCAACGCGTGATCTGGCAAAGCATGTGTTGCTCCATGCCGATACGCGCGCAGGCGCCTGGGCGCGATGGCTGGATGCCGCCGGCGAGACCGGCGTGGAATCGACCGAGGGTCTGCGCTTTGACCATTTCTATCTGGCCCTGCAGGCCGCGATGGACGGGCTGGGCGTCGCGCTCGGACCGCTGCCCATCATTGCCGATGATCTGGCGAGCGGACGGCTGGTCGCGCCGCTTGACGGGCCAGCGCTACCCTCGCGCGCCTATTGCTGGATCATCCCCGAAGACATGCTCCATGACGAAGGCGTTACCGCCTTTTGCACATGGCTGGAGGAACTGGGCGAAGACAGCGCCTAAAGCGAACGCCCCAGACGCAGGCCGAGCTTTTCGCGCAGCGGGTTCTGCGCCTCGAAAATATAATCCATCTTCGAGGCCGTCACCGTCTGCTTGCCCTGCGCACCGAGAAAGGCGACCAGCTCATAGAGACGGTCCTGCGGGCAATGCAGAATGCGCACGCGCTCTGCATCCACGAAGGGCACTTTCAGGCCGAAGCGGGTTGCCAGCTCATCCATGAATGCCTCGTCTTCGGCTGCCCCTTCAAAACGTACTTCCACGATCTGGGCAGCACGCGCCTCAGCCGAAATGCGATTGAGAATCTCACCTGCCGCCGCAAGCGCGGCATCGGTCCAGTCCGCGCCGAGGCTCGCGACAAGATTGGCCTGGCTGCGCAGCATGACGCCGTCATCCAGCACCTTGAGATTATTGGCAGCAAGCGTCGTGCCGGTGGAGGTAATGTCCACAATGGCCTCAGCGGTGCCCGCCGCCGGTGCGCCTTCGGTCGCGCCGGAGCTTTCCACGATGCGATAATCGACAACGCCATGTTCGGCAAAGAAGCTGCGCGTGAGGTTCAGATATTTCGTGGCGATGCGCAGGCGGCGGCCATGGCGGCGGTGAAAGGCCAACGCCACATCATCCAAGTCAGCCATGGTGGTGACATCGATCCAGCTCTGCGGCACCGCCACGACAACGTCAGCGTGACCAAAGCCCAGCGGCAGCACCAGCTCCACACGATCATCGGGATCGATGATCTGTTCACGGATCAGGTCTTCGCCGGTGATGCCGAAATGGATGGAACCTTCTTCCAGTCGGCTGGCAATTTCAGATGCGGAGAGGAAGGCGATGTGCACATTGTCCACACCCAACAGGCGGCCTGTATATTCGCGACCATCGCCTGCCTGACGCACCTTGAGACCGGCGCGGGCAAAAAAGGCGTTGGCGTTTTCCTGAAGGCGGCCCTTGGAGGGCAGGCCGATGATGAGATCATTGGTCATGGTTCAGCGCCCTCCCACTGCGAGCGCGAGACGCTCGACCGTTACGGCGCAGCCGACAGCAGGCATTGATTTCGGCGCGCCGAGGCTTGCCAGCAGCTCATCATAACGGCCACCGCCCGCAACGACACTTTCCTCCCCCAGCGAGGGCACCTGAAGCTCAAAGACAAAGCCCGTATAATATTCCAGCGTGCGGCCAAAGCCCGGATCGAAGCGGGCGCCCGACATGTCGATGCCCTGCGTGGCAATCGCCTCAAAGCGCTGTTCAAGCGCGGCTAATGGCTGCTCCATGCGGATGCCGCTGTCTTTAAGCAGCGCCCGGATGCGGGCTACCGCCTCTGCCGGTTTGAGCGACAGCGCGAGAAATGCATCAATGAGTTTGGCCGTGGCGGGCGAAAGCGGCGAGGCCGTCTGGTCGGCGGCCTGTTCCATCAGGCGCTCGGCGATCTCATCGAGACTGCGCCCCCCGACCGGTGAAATTTTCGCCAGCTTGAGCACATCGGCAATGACGGCACTTGCTGATCTTTGATCAAGATCATTGAGCGCAGCGAGCAGGCCATCACGGCGCTGCCCTTCCACCGCATTGTCGCTTGCCAGACGCTGCACCAGCTCGCGGAAATAGTCCGGACGCCAGAAGTGACGCTTGAGGCGCGAGCGCCAGCCAAGCGGAATGTCGAGTTCGTCGACCAGGCCGTCGAAAAGCGACAGATCGCCCATCATCATGTCGAACTTATCAAGGCCGCTTGCCTTGACCGCGCCGACGGCCAGCGACAGGGCTTCAGCGTCGCCTGCCGCCGCGTCGCTGCCGCCAAAGAGCTCCGCCCCCACCTGAATGACTTCATTGGGTTTGCGCGAGCCCTGCGGCTGGAAGCGGTAGACAGGCCCCGCATAGCAAAGGCGGGCTGCCTCCGTGCCACCTGCTTCAATGAAACTGCGGCATGTCGGGATCGTCAGATCGGGGCGCAGGCAAAGTTCAGCCCCTGCCGGATCATTGAAGACATAGAGACGGCGGCGAATATCCTCGCCTGACCGGTCCAGAAAGACATCGGCCGGCTGAAGCACAGGGGGCGCAACATGGGTGCAGCCCGCAGCCTCGAAGCTTGCCCGCAGGTTTTTGGTCAGGGCCTCAAGGCCCGAAAGAGATGACATGTTCATCGTGTGAACCTTTGCCGCTTTCCGTTGGCGGCTTGTCTAGCATGAAAAGGTAAAGATCAGGAAAGGAAGCGTTCAGGCCTGATGCGGGTGATGTCGGGCGAGCATGGCCTTGACCTGCGCCACCAGTTCACCACGGGGGATCGAGATCTGGGCGGGCTGACCCTCGCGCCATTCGGCATTATCCTCGATTTCCTTGGACATTTCGGCCCCGAGAATAAGGTCCTTGAGCGTCACAACGCCTTGCGCGCGCTCATCCTCGCCCTCAATCACGGTGACCGGGCTGCCGCGCCGGTCGGCATATTTCATCTGGGCGCGCATGCCCGAACCGCCGAGATACATTTCTGCACGGATCCCGGCCTGACGCAGCTCGGAAACCATGGCCTGATAATCCGCCATGCGATTGGCATCAAGGGTGAGGACCACAACCGGCGGGGTCACATCATCGACATCCAGGCGGCCCAGCAGTTCAAGGGCAGCCTGAAGGCGGCTTACGCCAATCGAGAAGCCGGTGGCCGGCACCTTGGCGCCACGGAAGCGCTCGACCAGACCGTCATAACGACCGCCGGAGCCGACCGAGCCGAAGCGCACGGGATTGCCCTTCTCGTCTTTCGTTTCAAGCAGCAGGTCGGACTCGAAAACGGGCCCTGTGTAATAGCCAAGGCCGCGCACAATCCATGAATTGAATTCGATGCGGTCGGTGCCATAACCTGCCGCCGTGAAGAGCGCGTCCATCTCGGCCAACTCGGCAATGCCTTCGCGACCGACTACGGTCTCGCCGACAACGCGGGCCCAGCCTTCAAGCACGTCGGTGCGATTGGTCTGTGTTGCCTCGACGCCGGACTCGACGTAGTCGAGCACCTTGGCCGCCTGCTCATCACTCAGGCCAGCGCCCCTGGTGAAGTCGCCAGACTCATCCTTGCGGCCTGCCCCGAGCAACAACTCGACGCCCCTGCGTCCGAGCCGGTCATATTTATCAATGGCGCGAAGCACCGTGCCATGCACGGCACCGGCTTCAACACCAATGGTTTCAAGCAGCCCGTCGAGAATTTTGCGGTTATTGACGCGGATGCGATATTGCCCGCGCGCAATGCCCAGCGCCTCAAGGCAATCGGCGCCCATCATGCACATCTCGGCATCGGCGGCGACGCCGGGTGCAGCAACCGTGTCGGCATCAAACTGGGTGAACTGACGGAAGCGACCGGGGCCGGGCTTCTCATTGCGCCAGACGGGGCCGGTCTGATAGCGGCGGAAGGGCTTTGGCAGGCTCTCATAATTTTCGGCGACATAGCGGGCCAGCGGCGCGGTCAGATCATAGCGCAGCGCCAGCCACTGCTCGTCATCATCCTGAAAGGCGAAGACACCTTCATTGGGCCGGTCTTCATCCGGCAGGAACTTGCCCAGCGCATCGGCATATTCAAAGGCGGAGGTTTCGAGCGGGTCAAAGCCGTAGCGTTCATAGACTTCGCGGATACGCGCGATCATGCGCGCTTCAGCGCGGACCATGCCGGCTGAACTGTCGCGAAGGCCCTTGGGCACGCGGGCCTTGGGGCGAAATGTCTTTCCACTCTTATTCATGTTCTTCCGCATCATTGGGTGACCTGAAGGTCGGGGGCATACCTATCCCATGATCCCCATGGGGACAAGTCGAACCGCGCGGCCAAATGGCCTGCCGAATCAAGCCTTTCGGGCTTGCTGCCAGGCGGCTCGCCACGGCCCCGGCCACGCGAATCTTGTGGTTAAGAAAGTATGAGCTGCTAACACTTTCTTCAGCTTTGCGAATTGGACCTGAAAATCAATCCAAGTTTCTGTTTTTATGAGGGAAATTGCCTTTGTCCCCGTCAATTTCCCTAGTAGGTCATCCACATTCCATCCACAAAATAGCGTGAGTCTTTACCTTCTGTTTACCAAAGCAGCCGATCCTGATGCTCAAAGGAAGCAGATGCGAAATACCCGTATTAGTCTTCCGTCGGTTGTAGCGCCCGCCGATGTCGGGGTGCCAGATGCGAGATCAGCCTTTATGGGTTCAGCCCCTGTGACAAGCGACAACATGATCCCCTTCCCGACTGCCAGGGTGCCCCAGGGCCCCGCTGCGGGTGCCGGAACACTGACGCCTGCGCCAGCCGAGGTCACGCTTGCCGCCATCAATGTGCATGTGGTCAGCCGCTCGCGGTCACTCTGCGACGGGTTGAGCGATCTTGCCCAGAGCGGTGCCACGGGCCCGCTCTCGCTGTCATTTTCCGATCCTGACGAAGGCATGGACCCGCTCCTGATGCCGGGTCTTGATGCCGTGGTCATTGATCTGGGGCTCGGCCAGTCCGCTGATCTTGCCCTTTTGCGGCGCGCGGTGGCGGTCGGCCCGGATGCGCCCGTGATTGCCGTGGGTCAGGATGATGCCCAGCTGCAGATGAAAGCCATGCAGACCGGCGCGGATGATTGCCTCGTTGCCGATCTCCATGCGCCCCGCGCGCTTGCCCTTGCGCTTCGCCGCGCCGTGCAGCGCCGTCTCACGCGTGACAACCAGACCCGCGCCAGCATCACGCCGCCGCGCAAGGACATCTCTCCTTCGGTCACGCTGGTGCAGGAAAGTGCTGAAGCCATTGTCATTCTCGACACGCAGGGCCATGTGAAATTCGTCAATGCGGCAGCTGAAGAGCTGCTCGGCCGCAAGAGCGCCGAACTGATCGGCACGGCCTTTGACGCACCGACCGAACCCGGCGAGAGCGAGATTTCGCTGGAGCGCCCGGATGGCGATCACCGTCTGGCGGAAATGCGCGTTGTTGAAACGCGCTGGGGCGGCGTGCCTGCCCGTGTTGCCGCCCTCAATGACGTGACCGTGCGCCGCAAACTTGAAGAAACCATGGAGAGTGCTGCCGCCGAGAGCAAGCAAACGAAGCAGCGCAGCCAGAGCTTCTTTTCCAACGTCAATCATGATCTGAGGACACCCCTCACCCACATCATCGGCTTTTCGGAGATGATGAAGGAAGAGCATCTGGGCCCCATCGGGTCATCGCGCTATCGCGACTATGCCCGAGACATCCATTCCAGCGGCACCATGCTGCTCGACATGATTGAAGACCTGCTTGGCATTGCCGAAGCGGAAACCGACAACATCAATCTGACCGATGAAATCTGCAATCTTTCGCAACTTGTAGAGATGGCTGTTGCCAGCCAGCGCCAGTCCGCCAGCGATGAAGGCGTGACAATCGAAGTCGATTGCGCCGCCAGGCTGCCAGGTCTGCGCGGTGATGCGCGCCGGTTGCGTCAGGGTCTGTTCCGTCTTCTCGCTGAAGCCATACACTGCGCGCGGCGCGGCGAAAAGCTGCTTCTCTCCTGCCATGAGGATGCAGGCGGCATCCTGCTTCAGCTGCGTGAAGAAGGCATGACAGGCGAACAGGGTGACCTGCCCTATCACGCGCCCAAAATCGGTAACGACGACCCCTTTGTCAGTGCCGAGGATAGCGGCATGGCGCGCGAAGATGGTCTTGCCCTCTCGCTGACACGCAAGATCATGGAAATGCATGGTGGCAAGCTTTCCATCCGCGCCAATCGCGATGGCAGCGAGCCGCTTACCATCAGCCTGAAATTTCCCGCTGATCGCGTGATCCGCTAAACACTTGTCGCCTGTGCGACGATCCGGCACAGCGTCATTTTGCGCTGCGACATAAGAAGCACCCGCCTCTTAGACGCATCGTAATGTTAGAAAATCCGGATATACTCCCTTGCAACAAGAAGCGATGGAGTACCCCCCGATGCCACCCATTGATGTTGAAATTCTGGCGCGTTTGCAATTCGCCTTCACCGTCTCGTTTCATATCCTCTTCCCCACACTCACTATCGGGCTGGCGGCGTTTCTCGTCATTCTTGAAGCGCGCTATCTGCGCAGCAAGGATGATGCCTATCTGCGTCTCTATCGCTTCTGGGTCAAAGTCTTTGCACTGACATTTGGCATGGGCGTTGTCTCCGGGCTTGTGCTTTCCTATCAGTTCGGCACCAACTGGTCGGAATATTCCCGTATCTCCGGCCCTGTTCTCGGCCCGCTGATCGGCTTTGAAGTGCTGACCGCTTTCTTTCTGGAGGCAGGCTTTCTGGGTGTCATGCTGTTTGGCTGGGACAAGGTCGGCCCGCGCCTGCATTTTCTCGCCACCTGCCTTGTCGGTTTCGGTACCTCGCTTTCAGCCTTCTGGATCCTTTCGGCCAATAGCTGGATGCAGACACCGGCTGGCGCCCATTTCGATGCCGCGCTTGGCACATTTGTCGCCGATGACTGGCTCGCCATCATCTTCAACCCGTCTTTCCCCTATCGCTTCATGCATATGATGACGGCGTCCTTTCTGACGAGTTCACTTGTCATCGCTGGTATCTCCGCCTTTTTCCTACTGCGTCACGACGACAAAGCCTTGGCGCGTAAAGGCTTCTCCATGGCGATGTGGGCGATTGTGATCCTCGCCCCGCTGCAGATATTCCTCGGCGATCTGCATGGCCTCAACACGCTGGAACATCAGCCGACCAAGGTCGCGGCAATGGAAGGCAATTGGGAAACGCAATCGCGCGCACCTCTGCTGCTCTTTGCCATTCCGGACCAAAAGGCCGAGACCAATCATCTCGAACTTGGCATTCCCGGCGGCGCAAGCCTCATCCTGCGCCATTCGCTTGATGGTGTCGTGCCCGGCCTGAAAGACGTGGCCGCCGAAGACCGTCCCCCTGTCGGCATCGTCTTCTGGTCGTTCCGCGTGATGGTGGGCCTCGGCTTCATCTTCCTTGCCGTCGGCGCCTATGGACTTTATGCCCGCTGGCGCGGCACGCTTTACACCGACAAGTGGCTGGCGCGTGCCTGCCTGACGCTGACGCCTGCCGGTTTTATTGCCACGCTTGCCGGGTGGTTTGTCACCGAGGTTGGCCGTCAGCCCTATACGATCTACGGGCTGCTGCGCTCCTCCGACAGCATTTCACCCATTGTCAGCGCGTCGGCTGTGGCCACGACGCTCACCCTTTTCATCATCGTCTATGGCGGGCTCTTTGGTGCCTATCTCTATTATCTCATCAAACTGGTCCGCGCAGGCACGGCCCCCATTTCCGGTCAGGCACCAGAAGCGATGCAGGGCGCGCGGCCCGGCCTCGTTGTGCCTGCCGAATAACCCCGCAGAGGAGAGCGACAAATGGATTTGGCTCTGATTGCGGCAATCGCCATCGCCGCCGGTATCTTGATCTATATCGTGTTGGACGGCTTTGACCTCGGCGTCGGTATTCTCTTTCCCTTCGCGCCGGATGACCGCTCGCGCGACATGATGATGAATTCTGTTGCGCCGGTCTGGGACGGCAATGAGACATGGCTCATTCTGGGCGGTGGGGGCCTGCTGGTCTTCTTCCCGCTCGCCTATTCCATCGTCCTGCCTGCGTTCTACATGCCCATCATGTCGCTGCTCTTTGCACTCATCTTTCGCGGTGTCGCCTTCGAGTTCCGGCATTCGGCCCATACCAGCCAGCATATCTGGGACAAGGCTTTCTTCTGGGGCTCGCTCATCGCCGCCTTCTCACAGGGCGTGCTTGTCGGCGCGCTCGTGCAGGGCATCACGGTCGTTGATGGCCGCTTTGCTGGCGGCATGTTTGACTGGTTGACGCCCTTCTCGCTGCTCACCGGCCTCGGCGTCGTCGTCGGTTACGGGCTGCAGGGATCGACCTGGCTTGTGATGAAAACGGAAAACGAGATGCAGGACTGGGCGCGGCGCGCGGCGGTGATGCTGGGCGGTGGCCTGCTGATCGTGCTTGGCGCTGTCAGCATTCTCACGCCCCTGCTGCGCCCGGCCATTGCCGAGCGCTGGTTTGGTGGCATCAACATTCTCTTTGTCGCGCCTGTGCCGCTGCTCACGCTCTGCTTTGCGGGCCTGCTTTATTATGGCCTCTTCACAAAACGCGAAGTGATGCCCTTCATCGCCTCCATAGCGCTTTTCGTGCTGGCCTTTGCCGGGCTCGGCATCAGCCTCTTTCCCCATATCGTGCCGCCAAGCGTGACCATCTGGGATGCGGCGGCACCGCCCTCCAGCATGATCTTTGCGCTGATCGGTGTGGCCATCACGCTGCCGATGGTGCTTGGCTATACGGTCTATGCCTATAGCGTCTTCAAGGGAAAGGTGAGCGCGGAGGGCGGCTATGCCAAGCACTGAGAAGACTTCATCAGAGCCATCAACAGGTCGCAAGCTGCTCTGGTTTCTCGGGCTGTGGGCGGCAGGCGTCGTCAGCGTGGCGGCCTTTGCCTATGGCGTGCGGGCAATGCTCGGACTCTGATCAGTCATTGCGGTCGATGACCGGCAGACCAAAGGGGGAAATGCCGCGCACATTATCCTCAACCCGCAGACGCCGCTTCAGGGGCGGGAAGGCGCGCTGAGCGCAATCGGTGCGCTCGCAGAGACGGCAGTTCACCCCGATCGGCATCGCCGCGCGCTCATCCTCCAGATCATAGCCGCGGCTATAGACGAGCTTGCGGGCATGGCCGATTTCGCAACCCAGCCCCACGGCATATTGGTCACCTGGCACGCCAATGCCTGAGCCTGCGCGGCTTACCGTGCGGGCAATGGAAAAATAGCGCGTCCCGTCTTCCATCTGCACGACCTGCGTATAGATGTTGCCCGGCACACGGAACGCATCATGCACATTCCAGCGCGGGCAGGTGCCGCCGAAGCGGGCGAAATGAAAACCGGCCGCCGAGAAGCGCTTGGAAACATTGCCGGCATTGTCGACGCGAATGAGAAAGAAGGGGATGCCGCGCGCACCGGGACGTTGCAGCGTTGTCAGGCGATGACAGACCTGCTCGAAGCTTGTCCCGAAACGGCGCCCGAGAAGGCGCAGGTCATAGCTTGTTTCCTCTGCTGTTCGGAAAAAGGGACCATAGGGCATGAGCAACGCGGCGGCGAAATAATTGGCGAGCGCCACGCGCAGATAGCGTTGCGCTTCGTCATCCTCCAGCCCCGAACTCTCGACAATGTCTTCCATGATGCGGGACTGCTCGAAATAGCCCAGCTGATAGGCAAGCTGGAAGGAGCGTCCCGGCTGGTCGAGCAGTTCGGAGAGAAAGATTGTCTGGCGATGGCGGTCATAACGGCGCAGCTCGCCCGAGACGAGATCAGCGGGCACGATGCGGGTGGTCACGCCATGGAGATCACGCAGCGTATTGCGCAGGATCACATAGGGCTCGTCACTACCAATGCCGGCCGTCACATAAAGACGCTCGGCGGCCTCATCCAGCGCGGGGAAATGGTTTTTCCGGCTATTGATGAAGTCGCGCACCTCTTCCAGCGGCAGGCCGGTTGCCTCCGCCCCCTCGCCCATGTCGCGGTCGGCCAGACGCTCGGCCAGCATGGCGCTGTTGGTGCTGGCCTCCTGATAGGCGCTGTAAAGATGGGAAACGGCATCGGCGAGCGCCGGGCTCACCGCCGAGACCTCCTTGAGCTCCTGAATGGTGATGTCGGTATCGCGGAAGATCGGATCGGTGAAGATTTCGCGCAGCGCGGTCAGCGCCTGGGCTTCCTCGTCGCCGCCCAGGCTGCGCAGGTCCACATCATAGGTATCAGCAAGCTTGAGCAGGATCTGGACGGAGACCGGCCGCTGGTTGCGCTCGATCAGATTGAGATAACTCGCTGAAATCGCCAGTTCCTCCGCCA
The DNA here is from genome assembly GCA_016124805.1 of Hyphomicrobiales bacterium. Lineage (GTDB taxonomy): Bacteria > Pseudomonadota > Alphaproteobacteria > Parvibaculales > Parvibaculaceae > Parvibaculum. The sequence continues at coordinate 60,729 of WGND01000002.1, forward strand.
TGCGCGCCTGGGTGAGGCCGCGCTCGCGCCTTAACCGCCTAATGCGCGGGCCGGCAAAGACTTTTTTCTCTGACGCCATGGGAATGCTCGTCTGCAAAGGGGCTCAATGTGATCAGAATAATTTACAAGATTTACATTCACAACAGAATCTTACAAAAAATCTGTCAAGTTATTTACTTCAATTATATCAATAACTTAGTTTCTCCTAGCCAGTCTTCTGTTGTGGTTGTATGACCCCACTCAAGATAAGCCCTCGGGTCCCCTGAACAAACTGGAGACAGATTGCATGAGTGATGCAGCCAAGCAGGCCGATAGCGGCATTGAAATCACCGGCGTCATGAAGCCCGGCTATGATGCCATTCTCTCCTCTGAAGCGCTGGCCTTCCTCGCCGATCTGGAGCGCCGTTTCGGTACCCGTCGTCGCGAACTTCTCGCCGCGCGCGCCGAACGCCAGAAGCGTTTCGATGCCGGCGAGTTGCCCGACTTTCTCGCCAGCACCAAGGACATCCGTGAAGGTGACTGGAAAGTCGCGCCGATCCCCAAGGACCTGCTCGACCGCCGCGTGGAAATCACCGGTCCGGTTGATAACCGCAAGATGGTCATCAATGCGCTGAATTCCGGCGCCCAGTCCTACATGACCGACTTTGAAGATGCCGCAGCGCCGACATGGGACAACATGATCGGCGGCCAGATCAATGTCCGCGACTATTGGGATGGCGATATCGGTTTCCGCGAACCCTCCTCGGGCAAATCCTATGAAGTGATCGACAAGCCGGCGACGCTGATCGTGCGTCCGCGCGGCTGGCATCTCGACGAAGCACATCTGCGTATCGACGGTCAGCCCATGTCCGGCTCGCTTTTCGATTTTGGCCTCGCCTTTTTCCACAATGCCAAAAAGCAGATCGCCAAGGGCTCAGGGCCCTATTTCTACCTGCCCAAGATGGAAAGCCATCTGGAAGCGCGGCTGTGGAATGATGTTTTCGAGCATGCCCAGAAGCAGCTTGGCGTGAAGAATGGCAGCATCAAGGTAACGGTGCTGATCGAAACGCTGCCCGCCGCCTTCGAGATGCATGAAATTCTCTATGAACTGCGCCAGCACATTGTCGGCCTCAATTGCGGCCGCTGGGATTACATCTTCAGCTACATCAAGCGGCTGGGCAAAAACCCCAACTACATCCTGCCCGACCGTGCACAGGTGGTGATGGGCAATGCCTTCCTGAATGCCTATTCGCTGCTGCTGGTGAAGACCTGCCATGAGCGCGGCGCCTTCGCCATGGGTGGCATGGCCGCCCAGATTCCGGTCAAGGGCAATGAAGAGGCCAATCTCGCCGCCTTCAACAAGGTGCGGGCCGACAAGGAACGCGAAGCAGGCAATGGCCATGACGGCACATGGGTGGCACATCCCGATCTCGTGGCTGTGGCCATGGAAGTGTTTGGCAAGCTTTCCGGCCCCAACCAGCTGTCGCGCCAGCGCCAGGATGTGAATGTGGGCCAGGCCGAGCTGATTGAACCGCATAAGGGTGAACGCACCGAAGAAGGCATGCGCGAATGCTGCCGCGTTGGCGTGCAATATATCGAAGCCTGGCTCGGTGGCCGCGGTGCCGTGCCGCTTTACAATCTGATGGAAGATGCGGCGACGGCCGAAATCAGCCGCACGCAGATCTGGCAGTGGATTTATCACGGCGCCACGCTGAGCGACGGTCGCAAGGTGACCCCTGAATTCTTCAACGAAGTTCTGGCTGATGAAATGGATAGCCTGCGCAAGACGCTGGGTGAAACCGTCTGGACCAAAGGCCATTTCGACGCTGCCATCAAACTGTTCTCGGAAATGACCACTGCCGAAGATTGCCCGGAATTCCTAACCCTTCCGGCTTATGACCTGCTGCTTGAGCAGGGCTACTAAACCCATCGCCTTCCCGCTTGTATCCAAAGAGGAAAAATTATGAGCAAGACGTTCTATGATCTCATCCCCGGCGCCCCGAAGGGCCGCTTCGACAATGTGAAGCGCAACTACTCCGTTGAAGACGTGGAGAAGCTGCGCGGCTCCTTCCCCATCGAGTACACGCTGGCCACACGTGGCGCCAACAAGCTCTGGGAACTGCTGCACACAACCGACTATGTGCATTCGCTCGGCGCCCTTTCCGGCAACCAGGCCATGCAGATGGCGCGCGCTGGCCTGAAAGCCATCTATCTCTCCGGTTGGCAGGTTGCCGCTGACGCCAACACAGCCGGCGCCATGTATCCCGACCAGTCGCTTTATCCCGCCAATGCCGGTCCCGAGCTTGCCAAGAAGATCAACCGTGCGCTGAAGCGCGCCGACGAGATCGAGCATTCCGAAGGCGGCGCCAAGCGCGACTGGTTCCTGCCGATCGTGGCTGACGCAGAGGCCGGTTTCGGTGGCCCGCTCAACTGCTTCGAAATCATGAAGGCCTATATCGAAGCCGGTGCGTCTGGCGTTCACTACGAAGACCAGCTCGCCTCGGAAAAGAAGTGCGGCCATCTCGGCGGCAAGGTTCTGATCCCGAGCCGTGCCCATGAGCGCAACCTGAACGCCGCCCGTCTTGCTGCTGACGTGATGGGCACGCCCACACTGATCATGGCGCGTACGGACGCTGAATCTGCCAACCTCATCACATCCGATATCGATGAGCGCGATCATGAATTCATCGATTTCGACGCCGGTCGCACGGTTGAAGGCTTCTACCGCCTGAAGCCCGGCACGGGTGTTGATCACTGCATCAAGCGCGGCCTCTCCTTTGCCCCTTATGCCGACCTGCTGTGGTGGGAAACGTCGAAGCCGAATCTCGACGATGCACGCCGCTTTGCTGAAGCCGTCAAGAAAGAATATCCCGACCAGCTTCTCGCCTATAACTGCTCGCCTTCCTTCAACTGGGAAGCCAATCTGGACAAGGCCACGATCGAGACCTTCCAGAAAGAAATCGCAGCCATGGGCTACAAGTATCAGTTCGTGACGCTGGCTGGCTTCCACCAGCTCAACCACGGCATGTTCGAACTGGCTTCCGGCTACCGCGATCGCGGCATGGGCGCCTATTCGGAACTGCAGCAGGCTGAGTTCGCTTCCGAAGCCAAGGGCTACACCGCCACGCGTCACCAGCGCGAAGTCGGCACAGGCTATTTCGACATGGTGTCGATTGCCGCTGCCGGTGGCGAAAGCTCCACAACAGCTCTGGGCGATTCCACAGAGGCTGCACAGTTCAAGAAGGCCAGCCACTAAGCTGCCGCCTAGGACTGATTGACCAAGACAGATGGAGGCCGCGGGGTTACGATCCTGCGGCCTTTCTTTTGCTTTCCACTTCAGGATATTTCTCATGCCGAAATTCGCCACGACCGATCTCTCCGACGCCCATCCAGAGGTTCAGCATTGTGAGCCCGTGTTTGGCGACTACGGCGCGCATGAGAGCTTTCATGGCCCCGTGACGACGCTCAAATGCTTCGAAGACAATGCCAAGGTACGTGAAGCCCTTGAGAAGCCGGGTCAGGGACGCGTGCTGGTGGTGGATGGCGGCGGCTCGCTGCGCTGCGCGCTGTTCGGTGGCAATCTGGGCAAGCTGGCCGAAGTCAACGGCTGGGCCGGTGTCGTCATCAATGGCTGCGTGCGCGACACATCCGAACTGGAAGAATGCACGATTGGCGTCAAGGCGCTGGCAGCGCACCCCAAAAAGAGTGACAAACAGGGTGTGGGCTATTTCGACCAGCCGGTGACATTCGCCATGGTCACAATCCACCCGGGCGACTGGCTCTATGCCGATGGGGATGGCGTGATTATTTCGCGCACGGAATTGCGCTGAAGACCTGTCGGTTCAGAAATCAGGCGGCCGGGTAGAAGTGAGAAAAAAGAGCCCAGAAGCCTGTACCCAGGACCAGAAATGAAACAGCGATGACGCCGAGGAAGACAAGATAATCCGTCATGCGGGCCGGTTCTTCCGCCCACAGACCATTTTCCTGAACAATATCTTCAATCTGCATCATATCCGCATTCCTGACGACCCGGGGATAATCGGTATCAACAATCGCCATGCTTTCCTCCATCGCAGCCTTTGCCGCGCCGGTTCAGTTGCTTCGATGAAGTGCCTTTGGCCTTGCTACATCTCCGCCGGGGGCTTTTTCAAGCATCCGACAGGCATATCCGAATCGGTTTAAAATAAAGGAAATTGATCCATATCGCATCAATATTTGCTGAATTTCCTGCCTGTCAGGCGGGCGCCATGATGTCGATCACATATTGCGGTAGAGCAAAGGCGGCCTTGTGCACGTCAGGCGTGTAATAGCGCATGGCAATATCTGCCTGTTTAAAACGCTGCCTCAGATCTGCCAGCGAGACATCTGTTAACTGATTATTATCCGTACCCCAACCCATGGCCATGGGGCCCCCGACATAGGTGGGGATGGTGGCGAGGTAACAGGTCGCCACGCTGAAGAGACGCCCAAATTTCTCCATTGTGCCTTTGAGCTCGCTGCCCTGCATGAAGGGGACGCCATTCTGCGTCACAAGCACGCCGCCCTCGGCAAGGCGCATCTCCGCCCCATGATAGAAATCTTCGCGGAACAGCACTTCGCCCGGGCCGACCGGATCAGTCGAGTCGACGATGATCACGTCGAAACTGTCCGGGCAGTCATGCACAAATTTCGCACCGTCAGCAAAGACGAGATTCAATCGTGGATCGTCAAAGGCACCTGCCGAGACAGAGGTCAACTGCTTCTTTGAGAATTCCGTGACCGCGGGATCGATCTCCACCATGGTGACATGCTCGACATCCTTGTGGCGGACCACTTCGCGCAGAATGCCCCCGTCGCCACCACCGATAATCAGCACCCGCTTCACCGCGCCATGCGCGAAGATCGGCACATGGGTCATCATCTCGTGATAGATGAACTCGTCGCGCTCGGTCACCTGCGTGGCACCATCCAGCGCCATCATGCGGCCAAAGAAAGCATTCTCGAAAATCACGAGATGCTGCTCTGATGTCTTTTCCTCGTAAAGCACCTTGTCGGCGCGATAAGAGGTAAGAAAGCCTTCAGGCTTGTGAAGGCTTTCTTCGATCCAGCGTTCGTCCGACAAAGCTTTGTCCGACATCAAACCATGCCGCTTCCGCGACGATGCTCATCGACGCGAATGTCAGACGGTGTGAATGCTTCACGCAGTACCTCAATGGCGTTGTGCGGTTCGGCATCGCCACACATGAAAACATCAAGGGCTGCATAATCAGCTTCAGGCCATGTGTGGATCGAGATATGGCTTTCAGAAAGGACCGCCACACCCGACACGCCGCCATTGGGCGTGAAGTGATGCAGATGGATGTGCAGCAGCGTTGCCTTGGACACTTCCACACAACGGACAATCGCCGCTTCAATATATGCAATATCGTCCAGGCGGCTTGCGCCGATCAGATCGATGATCAGATGCGTGCCAGCAAATTTCACGCCGTCGCGGACAATGAAGAAGTCCTTGCGGTCTTCGGCATGATGGCGCGGCCCTTCGGACAGCGTTTCATGGGCTGCAATGGCATCGTGATCCAGCCCGCGAGCTGGTGTGGAAACGGGGAACTCGAGAACTTCCGCGCGGGGTTTGCCTGATTTCGTGGTCAGGTCATCGCCCGTCTGAAAGAGAGCATTGGATTCGGACATGTGCCTCTCCTCAACGCGTCAAAAATGACGAAACAACCGCATGTCCTGGCCTGTCGGCGAAACATGTCGGCATAGTAAAAAGCCTCTGCAGGACAGGCCTGCGACAGCTTTGCGAAATATTGTGGGGTGTCGAGGGCGGGGTGATCTCACCCAGCTTGTCTGCAATTCGCGTCAGATCGGCTCGACTTCATCCGGGGCATTAGCCCCTCAGACTATATATCGGCATATGCATTCTCCTCAGAAACCTAGCTGCCGTGCAAAGCACCGCCCAACTTTCAAAAAGAGACGCGTACGTCGTTACCGAAACCAGTTTTACTGAGGCACGTGCGATTGCGTTCTTACGCGCTGTGTAGTGAGCCGCTGCATTAATGTCAATAAAAACTAGCGTTTTAGAGAGACCCGCATGAAAATTTCATATTGGCACAGCGCTCAGGCGGAACCGGCTTTGTGAATTTCCGCTGCCGCCCGGATGCCGGATTGAAGGGCGCCGTCCATGTAGCCCGCCCATTCGGTCGCGGTTTCCGTTCCGGCCCAATGCAGCCGTCCGACTGGGTCCCGGATGACATCGCCAAATGTCGTCATGACACCGGGCGCCATATGCGCGACATAGCAACCCCGGCTCCATTCTTCAGACGTCCAGTCCTGATCGACATAATCAATCGGATTGGCCGCCAAAGGTCCGAAGTAATCCGTCAAGGCCGAGATCACATTCTGCCGCCGCGCATTGTCGCCCTGGGCACTCATTTCCACAGCATGGTCGCCGTCGATAAAGCCCACGAGAATGCCGACACTTTCATCATCGGGCGACTGGTCAAAGACAACATTGAACGCATGGGCGTCGCTGGCCACCTGGCCTGACAGCCCCATCTGGCGCCAGAAGGGTTTGTCATAGGCAATATGCACCTTGATCACCGAGGCCATGGGCATGCGCTGCAAAAGCGCGTCCCGCTTGGCGGGCAGGGGCACATCAAAATGAATGCGCGCGGCCAGCGTCGGCGGGACCGCCATCACCACATGGCCGGCCGAAAAAGTGCCCTTGTCCGTCCGCACCGTCACACCGGTCTCATGCTGATGGATGGCGCGCACGGGCGTATCCAGAATGACGGGTGAGGTGAGCTTCTCGGCCAAAAGCCGCGCGATGCGATGCGCGCCCCCTCTGAATTTTGCCTCCTGCGCGCCACCCTCCACGCCAATGAGTGATTCAACACCATGGCCGGACCGCAGATATTCGAGAAAAAACAGATAGGACATCTGGGCCGGCTCGGCGCAGAAGACCGCCCGGGTAACGATGCGGGCAAAGCTGCGTGCGCCCGCCGTCCGGATCTGGCTCCTGATCCATGTTTCAAGCGTCTGGCTGTCCCAGTCCCGGGCGAGCTTTGCCGTCCATGGGGCCTCGGCAGGCAGTTGCCCCATTTCCCTGTCCCAGCGCTTGACCACCCGGTCAAGCTCCAGCAGCGAGAGAATGGGAAGCTTGGGAATATCGCCTGTATAGGTGCGTCGCTTGCCTTCATACCAAAGGACCTGCTCGCCTCTGGCATATTGCGCATAGGTTTCAACGCCCAGATGTGCCGCCTCGGCGAGCAACAGCTTCTGGGCCGGGCCAACCCATTGGCCGCCCCGGTCGATCACCTGCCCGGCAATCTCGCCGGGTTTCAGGCGTCCGCCGACGCGATCACGGGCTTCCAGAACAATGACGCCATGCCCCCTGGCTTCAAGCTCTGCCGCTGCCTTGAGCCCGGCCAGCCCTGCCCCCACCACGATGACATCTGCCTTGGTGTCCATGTTTCCTCCTCAGGCGACCCATCAGGTTGCACGCGCTGGCTGATCAGCCAAAGTTGTGAGCACTAGCGAGCCCACCGAGGCGACCGGTGATCGTGAAAAATTCCGCAATGGTTTCGTCGATGATCTCCTTGGCGGTCTTCACCCGGTCGATAAGGCCTGATGTCTGCCCCGCCAGTCCGACGGCTGCTTCCATGTCGCCCCCAAAATAGAGATCAAGAATGCGCGAGAAGGTATCGGCAGGCATCAGACCAGCTTCCGCAATCTCGGCTGTCCGATTGGTCTTGAGCGCCCGGATGCAGGGTGTTGATTTTTTGTTGAGCACGACGGTCCCGGTTTCCTTGGCGTCCACAATCGCCTGCTTGTAATTGGCGTGGACCGGGCTTTCGGCCGCACTGACAAAACGGGTGCCCATCTGCACCGCTTCGGCGCCGAGTGCGAAGGCCGCCGCCATGCCGCGCCCGTCGCAAATGCCGCCGGCCGCGATCATGGGAATATCGGAACGGGCGCGGATCGCCTGAAGCAGAACGAGCGAGGAGACCTCTTCCGGATTCTTGAAGCCACCACCTTCTGCGCCTTCGACCACCAGGCCATCAATACCGGCATCGACGCATTTCATCGCCGCATCGACCGTCGGGACGGCGTGATAGACGATGATGCCGGCCTCCTTTAGCGGGCCGATAAACTTGGCCGGGCTGCCCGCCGAGGTGGTGACGAATTTCACGCCTGAATTGCAGACGAAATCCAGAATGGCCGGGTCGCGCAGAAACAGGATGGGCAGATTGACGCCAAAGGGAGCGGAGGTGAGGTCCTTCATCTTGAGTATCTCGGCTTTGCAGTTCTCCGTCTCGCCGGACGACGTCTCAATGATGCCCAGACCACCGGCATTGCACACAGCCGAAGCAAGCTGCGAGCGGGCAATCCACCCCATGGGGGCCTGTACGATCGGATATTTTGCGCCTGTATGCGCCAATACGCGGTTCATCATCTTCTCCCTGATTTTCTAATTTTGATGGGGAGAGTAGGCCCGCTAGGCGCCCTGATTGCAAGACGCCAGCTTTGCAGGATACGCGGCCAAATTCAGACAGGCCCGCACGAAAAAGGCATGGGAGAGTTCCCTCCCCCATGCCTTCAATTTATTTGCGGCGACGGATTACTTAAAGTGGCCGTAAGCCTTGGATACAGCCGCCGACAGGTCCTTATAGGCGGCCTCGACGCCCGTACGGATTTCGTCGAAGGCGCCTTCACCCTGCTTGGAGAGCACGGCGGCACGCTTTTTGAGGGCGGCACGGTCAGCCTTGAGCTTCTTCAGCATCGTGGCAAAACGCTTCTCCGTGGACTTCAGGGCCTTCTTGGCTTCCTTCTCAGCCTGATCGACGGCCTTGGATACCGTCTTGATCTGCTTTTCGAGTTCCTTTTTCACTTTCGCTTTTTCAGGCGAAAGCTTGGCGGCAACCTTTTTGGCTGCGGCTTTTTTCGGCGCGGCCTTCTTGGCCACAGCCTTCTTCACGGCTGCTCTCTTGGGGGCTGCCTTCTTCACGGCGGCCTTGGCCTTTTTGACCGTCGCCTTTTTGGCAGCAGGCTTCTTGGCTGCGGCTTTCTTGGCAGCAGGCTTTTTGGCGGGCGCTTTTTTCTTGGCGGGTGCAGGCGCCGTCGTCGGTGCCGGGGTGGCGGCTACGGACATATCATCAGTGCTCATTGCCACTATTCTTCTCCTGGAAGGGTTAGGGGTCGGCTTGGCTGTGTCGGGTTTGATCTTGATCTCGCTGACAGGATGCGCGCCGGTTCGGCGTGTGACGACCGATCTGCGTGTTGCCGAAGGGCGGTTGCCGGAGCCACCGCGCCGTCTGCTTGTTTCCATCATGATGTCGAGCCTCAAGTAACGACGTCGCAAATGCCGCTCGGCGCCTTTGCGCCGATGACGCAACAGTGACGCGAATATGAAATCGGTTCAAGTAAAAGGGTTGAATTTCAAATGAAGACCATCTGCTTTCAACGCGCATGTGGCGTTCGCAGATGATGACATTCTCCGGCGCTGCAAATCGTCAGCCGGTTTCAACCAGTCGATAGCCGCAGTCCAACTCGGCAAGGTCGAACAAGTCAGCATAGCGCTGCGCCCATGCGCCACTCATCAAGTCTGCCTCGAGCTTTTTCAGCCCGATTGAAACATCCCCCAGCGCCCAGAAAGACGACATCGCCGCGCGGACCCGCTCATCAAGATAGGCTGCGGGACGGCGCCAATACCCAGCCAGAAACCCATCGCTACAGTCGTGTGGAATGGGCACGACCGAAACCTTTGTGGGCCCCAACCATCTTTCATAGTCGGCGAGCGCGGGCATTTGTCCCTCATCCAATGTCACCAGGGCCGGGAAATAGTCTGCCAGCCAGAAGCCCCGGAAGGCGGGATCGTAGGTCAGAAAAACAATCTTATCGCGCGTCACCCGGCGCATTTCCCTGACACCACGTTCCTTGTCTGACCAGTGATGGATTGTCAGAACCGCCATGGAGGCATCGAAGGACTTGTCGTCAAAAGGCAGCTCTTCGGCGCGGCCCCGGAAAACACGGGCGTTGGCTGTGCGGCGCTGCGCGATCATTTTCGCTGACGGTTCGATGGACGTGACCTGTCGGCTGGCGGGTTCATATGAACCCGTCCCGGCACCCACATTCAAAACGGTTTGGGCTGTGCCCAAGGCATCCTCAATCTGCCGGGCGATGCGGGGGTCCGGGCGTCTCAGATCGGCATAGTTCAGTCCAATTGTGTCGTATCGCGCGTCCATATGATCATCTGACATGAGGAGATTTGCCTTGCCGGTACCCGCGGCGGTTTTATGCTTGAAAGCTGCCATTCATACCGGGAAACGAGGTGTGAATGCGCTCAATTCGTATCCTTTCATTGGGAATTTCGTAAGGAGTTTGGCGTTCAATAGAAGTTGAGTCCAATACCGCCCTGATGCGGGGTCGCTCCCATTATTTGACGGGGTGATCTTCAGGGCGCCTGTTTTCAAGACCGGATAAATGAGCAGACACCATATGGAAGACGCCGCTGGCACGAAAAAACCGGTGCTCATGTTGTTGCATGGCATGTGGTGCCGCCCGCTTGTCTGGGAAAAGATGGCCCGCCACTTCGAGGTCAACGGCTTCAAGGTGGTGATGCCCACCCTGCGCCATCACGATATTGAACCCGGCCAGACGCCGCATCAGGAACTTGGTCATACCAGCCTGAAAGACTATCTCTGCGATCTGGAGCGGGAAATTTCCTATCTGAATGAGCCCCCATATGTGATCGGGCATTCCATGGGCGGCACGCTGATGCAGCTTCTGGCCGCGCGCGGCCTGATCAAGGCGGGTATCGGTCTGGCGCCGGCGCAATGCGCCGGGACAGTCAATCTGGATCCGCGTTCGCTCTGGATTTTCCGGCGCGAATTTCTGACCTATGGCTTCTGGCGCAAGCCCCATCTCCCCAGCTTCGGGGCCATGAAATTCGGTGTCCTGAACGGTTTGCCCGAACCCGAACAGCAGGCGCTTTATGGCATGCTGATCCCTGAATCCGGGCGCGCCATGTTCGAGATCGGCTACTGGTTTGCCGACAAAGACCGAACCACATGGATCAATCCGGGTGCCGTCAATACGCCGATGTGGTTTGTCACGGGTGATCGCGACCGCATCACGCCGGCCTGGCTCACCAAGCGCATGGCCATGGAATATGGCGCCAATGTCGCTGTGGACATCCTGCCCGATCGCGGGCACTGGCTGCCCTCCGAAGAGGGCTGGGACAGCCTTGCCCAGCGCTGCGTGGAATATCTCCGCTCAGACGTCGTGACGCGACATGCCGCCCACGCGACAAGCCCCGCTCAGTCACGCTTCCCGGAACTTGCAATAAACTGACGCTATTCGGCGGCAAGTGCAGAGGCAGGCGCCTTCTGATGGCCGCGCACCAGCTTGCCCGGCAACGCGCCCGTCGCCACACCCTCGCGATAGATCACCTCGCCATTGGCAATTGTCGCCACATAGCCGATGGCTTCCTGCATCAGGCGGCGGGCATTTGACGGCAGGTCATAGACCATATGCGGCGGCTTGAGCTGCAGGCGGTCAAAATCAATCACATTGAGATCGGCCTTGTAGCCCGGCGCAATCACGCCCCTGTCGAGCAGGCCCACAGCGCGGGCTGTGTCCTGTGACTGTGCCTTGATGATCCAGGGCAGCGGCAGTTTCTCGCCGCGGGCACGGTCACGCGCCCAATGGGTCAGCATGTAAGTCGGGAAGCTGCCATCGCAGATGACGCCGCAATGCGCCCCGCCATCCGACAGGCCAGGCACCGTATTGGGGTCGCGCAGCATGACGCTCAGGTCCTGCAGATCAAAATGGGCATAGTTGAGCAGCGGGAAATAAATGAAGCCGCGCCCGGCATCGGCAAGCAGCACATCATAGACAAGCTCGTCTGGCGCCCGTCCCTCGCGCGCGGCGCGATGGGCCAGGCTGGTATCGGGTGCCGGTTCATAATCCGGCGGATCGCCGAGCTCAAACATCTTGTCATAGGCCGACCCCACCATCATCGAGAAGGGATGACCGCGATCATTCTCTTCGGCCAGCAGTTTCGCGCGGAAGGCAGGATCCTTCATAATCGTCACCCGCTCATCCAGCGGCAGGCTGGCAATCGCGGCATAGGCAGGCCGCGTGATGAAGGGATTGAGCGAGCCCTGAAGGCCCAGCAGCAGGCCCACGGGACGGGCGGCCACCTGTCCGCGCATCTCCAGACCCGAATGGACAGCCTTGTCGAGACGGGCGAGCAACTCGCTCCACTGGTCGGGACGGGTATCATTCTGCAGCAGCGAGAAACTCAGCGGACGGCCGGACGTGGCGGCAAGCTCGCAGAGCATGTTGAATTCTTCTTCGGTGTCGATGAAGTCGGAGACAAATTGCAGCACGCCCTTGCCTGCCTCACCCAGCCCCTTGGCAATGCCGGTCAGCTCTTCATGGGCCGCCCCCAGCGTCGGGGTCGGCTGGCCGTCACTGGTGCGATGAAGCATGGTGCGCGAGGTGGAAAAACCGATGGCACCAGCCTCCACGGCTTCAAGCGCCAGACGGCCCATCTCCGCGATTTCAGCTTTGGTGGCGGCTTCGCGATTGGCGCCGCGTTCACCCATCACATAGACGCGGAGCGCACCATGCGGCAGCTGGGCGACAATATCGATATCGCGCTTCCTGGCGTCGAGCGCATCGAGATAGTCAGGGAAGCTTTCCCAGTTCCATTTCAGCCCCTCATGGAGCGCGGCACCGGGAATATCTTCCACGCCTTCCATCAGGCGGATGAGCGTGCCGTGATCGCCTTTGCGGACAGGCGCGAAGCCGACGCCGCAATTGCCCATGACGACAGTCGTCGCTCCATGAATGGAGGAGGGCGTGATGCGCTCATCCCATGTTGCCTGACCATCATAATGGGTGTGGATATCAACCCAGCCGGGCGTGACGAGCAGCCCCGTGGCGTCGATCTCCTCGCGGCCTGTGCCCCGGACCTCGCCGACCTCGACAATCAGGCCATTGGTCACGGCGACATCGCCAGTGAAGGCATCGCCGCCACGTCCGTCATGAATGGTGCCGCCGCGAATTACGAGATCGAATTGGGACATTTTGCGCCCTCTGAGCTGTTGTTCTTTTCAGACAGCCTAGTGGAAGCCTCTCCATTTCCAAAGCCGGACCCGCAAGGCCGCCGCAACGCAGCGTCCGATCAGGGCAGACCCACCGGGACATGGGTCATCTTGTGCACTTCCAGCAATTCTTCGGGCGACAAACCCCATTGGCCGGCGGCCACATTCATGCGTATCTGGTCTGGTGAGCTGGCGCCCGCAATGACACTGCCGACATGGGGCTGGGCCACAAGCCAGCCAATGGCGAGATCAAGAATGGAATGGCCGCGCGAATTGGCAAAGGCTGTGAGGCGATCCACCTTGCTGAAATTTTCATCCGTCAGCACCTTGGCCGCCAGATGCGGGAAAATTGTCAGACGCGCGCCGCCCGGCGTGGCTTCGCCGCGCTTGTATTTGCCGGTCAGCAAACCACGGGCAAGCGGATAGTAAGGCAGGATGCTGGCGCCATATTTCTGCGCCGCCGGAATGATGTCATTCTCGATGCTGCGGTCGAGCAGGTTGTAGTGGTTCTGCGCGGAAATGAAGGCGGTGTCATTGTTGTCGCGCGCCTTGTACCAGGCTTCGACAAGCTGCCAGCCGAGAAAATTGGATGAGCCGATATAGCGCACCTTGCCCGATGTCACGAGATCATCAAGTGCTGCCAGCGTTTCCTCAATGGGGGTATCCGGATCGGGGTAATGCAGCTGGTAGAGATCGATATAATCGGTGCCGAGACGGCGCAGACTGGCTTCCACCGCCTGCACGATATAGCGGCGCGAGCCGCCCTTCATATAGTCGCCCTCGCCCATGGGCAGGCCGAACTTGGTTGCCAGCACGATGTCCTTGCGGCGCGGGCCCAGCGCCCGACCCAGCATCACCTCGGAGCCACCCTTGCCGCCATAGGCATCGGCAGTGTCGAAAAGCGTGATGCCCTGCTCAATGGCGGAATGGACGATGGCATTGGTCGCATTCTGATCGCATTTCATCCCGAAATTATTGCAGCCCAGCCCGACAACAGAGACTTTGAGACCTGAATTTCCCAGTGTTTTCAGTTGCATAAAGTTTTTATCCCTGTGTTTCCATGTGCATGGGGGCGTTTTTGGTCTCACACGCCATTTGCCGAAAATCCTACAATAAATGCTGATTCAGTCTTGCGCGCCCAAGAATCCTCGTTAATACTGCTCTTAGGGTAACCACCCTAAAATAATAAGAGGTCCGAACCAACGGCTATAGCCGAAAACAGGATCCGACGGGAGAGTCCGACACAAAACAATCCTTTGTGCAGACCCACCACTGGCCAGCATCTCCTGGCCGAGCGATGGGAACAGGCATGAGGGGCAAAAACAATAAGTCGGGGAACATCCAGGGCGACCGAATAATAAGAACAATACGGCGCTTGATTTAAATGAGGGGTCACTCTGAAAAGAGTGACCCTTCTGTTATTTAGGCTCCCTGCCCTCAAAAACCCTGATTTAAACTCTAAAGACGGTTCGTTCGTCATTTGACCGCCTTGCGCCCTGCTTTGGAGTTCTGATTTGTCATTTCCTCCCCGCCTCCCCCTGCGCCTGACCCATGCCGGCCTGATGGCCGCGATCATCGGGGGCCTGTCCGGCGCGGCCCTGCCGCTCACTTCAGCCAAAGCTGCCGATGACAATGGCTTCATTTCCCTTGAAGTCGAGAATGACGTCTTTTTCGCCATCGGCACGGACCGCCATTACACCAATGGGGTCAAGGCGAGCTGGACCTCCGCCCCACGCCATGACCTGCCCCTCTGGTTACAGGATGTCTCGGCCCCGCGCTTCTTCACAGGGACAGCGGATGACAGCAAGACCACCCATCGTCTGGGCCTCGCCCTCAGCCAGGAAATTTTCACGCCTGAAGACACACAGACGGCAACGGCCCTGCCTGATGAGCGGCCCTATGCCGCCTGGCTGCACACGACGCTTTCCCTGCAGAGCATTTTC
This sequence comes from Hyphomicrobiales bacterium, assembly GCA_016124805.1. Lineage (GTDB taxonomy): Bacteria > Pseudomonadota > Alphaproteobacteria > Parvibaculales > Parvibaculaceae > Parvibaculum. The sequence continues at coordinate 75,742 of WGND01000002.1, forward strand.
TACGCTAATGACGGTGAAGCCTGGCAGGACAAAATCCTTCTGGACCTCGGCGTAGTCGGCCCTGCCGCGCTGGGCGAAGAAGTGCAGAATGGCTGGCATCGCAGCTTCGGGATTGAAACGGTCAAAGGCTGGGATAACCAGCTTCATAATGAGCCCGGCGTCAATCTGACCGTGGAGCGCGCCTGGCGTTCGCCCAAGCTCAAGACACCCGATGTGATCGGGCTCGAAACCGATTTCATTCCCTATGGCGTTCTCGCGCTGGGCAATGTCAGCACCTATGCGGGTCTCGGGGGCACGCTGCGCATCGGCGCCAATCTGCCTGACGATTTCGGTCCCACCGGCATCTATCCCAATAATGGCGGGTCGGACTGGTTCATCCCCACCACGGGTTTCAACTGGTATGTCTTTGCCGGTGCCAGCGGGCGTGCTGTCGGGCGCAATATTTTTCTCGACGGCAACAGCTTCCGCGACAGCCAGAGCGTCGACAAGCGCATCTTCGTCGCCGATCTCAAGGCCGGCCTTGTCGCCGTTATCTGGGACATGCGCTTAAGCCTCACAAATGTCTACCGGACGCGCGAATTTTACGGGCAGAGCGAGCCCGACCAGTTCGGCTCCCTCACCGTCAGCTTTGCGCTTTGATCAGACTTCCGTCTTTGTGCCGAATTCCACCACGCGGTTTGGCGGCAAACTGAAATATTCGGTTGGCGAAACGGCATAATCCATGAGGATAATGAAAAGCTGCGATTGCCAGCCCGGCATGGCGGATTCATGCTCATGCACCAATGTCTGCCGACTGAGAAAATATGATGTTTCCATCGGCGGAAATTCTATCCCGAAAGATCTGCAGCGCCCCAGCATGTCCGGCACATTGACCGGCTGCATGAAGCCGTGGCGGATTTCGATGCGAACAAACCCGCTATAGAGATTTTCTATCGCGAGTTGCTCGTTGAGCGGCACACGGGGCGTGTCCTCAACACTCACGCGGAGCAATGCCACACGCTTGTGTAACACCTGATTGTGCTTGAGATTGTGCAACAAGGCGGTGGGCACGATATCGAGATTGGACGTCATGAAGACCGCGGCGCCCTTGACGCGCTTGATCTTGTCTTCAGCTGCCTGGCGCATCAGGGTATCAAGCGGCAATGCGCCATCGCGTATCTGGCCATCGAGGTGCTGACGTCCCCGACGCCATGTCTCCATGACGGCAACGAGCAGCAAGGCAACGATGATGGGCAACCAGCCTCCTTGCAGCACCTTGGTCATATTGGCGGCGAGAAAACTCAGATCAACCGTCAGAAAGGCAACTGAAAGGGGCCCAATGATGTAGAGAGGCCATTTCGCGACATAGCGGAAATAATAGAAGGCCAGGCAGGTCGTCAGCCCCATGGTGGCTGTTACGGCGATGCCATAGGCATAAGCCAGGTTGGACGAGCTTTCGAAGCCGAACACGACCAGCAAGACACCAATCATCAGGGCATTGTTGACCTGCGGCACATAGATTTGCCCGGACTCGAGCGCCGATGTGTGCCGGATGCGCAGGCGGGGCAACCACCCGAGTTCAACGGCCTGGCTGGTCACGGAGAAGGCACCTGAGATGACCGCCTGAGATGCAATGATGGCGGCCATTGTCGCCAGCAAGACGAGCGGGATACGCGTGATTTCAGGCGCAAGCAGGTAGAAGGGATTTCGCACAGCCTCCGGATTTTCAAGAAGCAACGCGCCCTGCCCGAAATAATTCAAAACGAGCGCCGGCCACACAACAAATGTCCATGCGCGCTGCACGGTGGCCCGTCCGAAATGCCCCATATCAGCATAAAGGGCTTCAGCCCCCGTAACAGCGAGAACGACGGCGCCCAAAAGTGCCAGTGTTCGCGTCTCACCGCTGAAAAGCAGGGCAATGCCCGGTCGCGGGTCAAGCGCCACCAGCACGGATGGATGCTGGGCAATGCCGTAAACGCCCAAGAGAGCGATAACGGCAAACCAGAGGAGCGTGACGGGGCCAAAAAAGGCCCCGACGCCTGCCGTGCCGCGGCGTTGCATCAGGAACAACCCGACCAGCAGACAGGCGGAAACCGGCATGGCCAATCCGTCCAGAACCGGCGAGATGACATGAAGGCCTTCGACAGCTCCCAATACCGAAATGGCGGGCGTCAGGAGTCCATCGCCATAAAAGAGTGCGGCGCCCAACATGCCGGCTGCGACAATCAGCATGGAAAATCTGCCGGTGGCGCCCTGCTGCTTCAGCGCCAGCGCGGCCAGCGCCAGTACACCGCCTTCGCCCTTGTTGTCGGCGCGCAAAATGAAGACGACATATTTGATCATCACCACGAGGGTGATGGCCCAGAACACCAGCGACAGGACGCCTGCGACACTTGCCTGATCCGGCTTCAAACCGACAACCGGATCGAAACACTGGCGGATTGTGTAGAGAGGGCTTGTCCCAATATCGCCGTAAACAATGCCCAGGGCTGCAATATGAAGCGAGAACCGAAAGGGTCGCTCTTCACTGTCAGATGAAGTGATCGTCACCAGCTCAAGCCTTGGCTGTTTCAGAGGCCGCGCATGCTCTGCTTATGCTGCAATGCGGTCAAGCCCATTTCTTTGCCTTTCCGAGCAGATTGCCGTGCCGGATCAGGTCTGCTAGGCCAATGGGCATCGAAATGAACAACACTCAAAAATGAGGATTCCGCTCATGTCCGACCCCATTCTACTCGTTGAAAAATCCGATGGTATGGCCGTTGTCACGCTGAACCGGCCTGACGCCATGAATGCGCTGAACAAGCCGCTGCGCGAAGCGATCGCCAAAACCTTCGAAGAACTGGAAGCTGATCCCGAGGTTCGCGTGGTCATTCTGACGGGTGCAGGCAAGGCATTCTGCGCCGGCCTCGACCTAAAGGAACTGGGCTCCAACGCATCTGCCGTGGGCGGCGATGGCGGCAGCGTCAACAGCACCATTACCGAACGCGACCCTGTGCGCTCGCTTGGCCGTTTCTCCGGCCCCGTCATCGGCGCCATCAATGGTGTGGCGATCACGGGCGGTTTTGAACTGGCGATTGCCTGCGATGTGCTGATCTGCGGCCCCAATGCCCGCTTTGCCGACACCCATGCGCGCGTCGGCATTCTGCCGGGCTGGGGTCTCAGCCAGAAGCTGTCACGCACCATCGGCATTTACCGGGCCAAAGAACTTTCCCTCACAGGCAATTTCATGTCGGCCGAACAGGCTTATGAATGGGGTCTGGTCAACCGCGTTGTCAGCGCCGAAGAGCTGCTCCCCACCTGCAAGGCGCTGGCCAATGACATGCTGAGCGTCGTGCCAGAGTCGCTTGCCGCTTACAAGAAGCTGATTGACGAGGGCTATGCCCAGAGCTTCGGCGAGGGCATGAAGACAGAGGCCCGTGTTTCCAGCCAGACAAATAACAGCGTTACGGCCTCTGCCGTGGAAGAACGCCGCGAAGCCATCCGCAAACGCGGGCAGCAGCAGGTCTGAGCCCTTATTTTCCAATCCGCTTATGATTTCGCCATAATTTCGTCATCTGGACCACCAAAGTGATGCGCTTCGCGCGCTGCCTTTGGCGGCGTGATATATAGTGGACGATTGACCCGCCGCGCTGGACCGGCAGGCCGAGATGATTTTTTGTGCCCAGTGCGTCACATCTAGCGGACTATTATGGACAAACCCGAGACGTCACCGACCCCTGCGCCTGACATGCAGCCAACGACCTCCAAAAAGGGGTCTCTCACGCGGTTGGCGGCTTTCTTCCTGATCGTCCTGCCGGTGGTCATCATCGCCAATCTGGCGATCTGGGCGGCTTTCAACCAGCCCTATGACGCCGAAGCCTGGACGGGTGAAATTGTCGGTCTGTCCTATAGCCCCTTCCGTCAGGGGCAGGATCCCAATCGGGGCATCTATCCGCAGAAGGAAGAAATTGACGCTGACATGGCGCTGCTCTCGCAGACAGCGCAGGCCATCCGCACCTATTCGGTCAGCCACGGTCAGGAAAATATTCCCGATCTCGCCGCCAAGCATGGCCTGTCTGTGGCGCTGGGTGCATGGATCGATTCCAACAAGGCCAGCAATGACGAGCAGATCAATACGCTCATCGAGCTCGCCCCCAAGCGCAATGTCGTGCGCGTGCTGGTGGGCAATGAATCACTGCTGCGCAAGGATGTCTCAGTTGACGAGCTGATCGGTTATATCCGTCAGGCCAAGAAGAAAATCTGGAAACCGGTAAGCACAGCCGAACCGTGGCATGTCTGGATTGCCCATCCTGAGCTTGCCAAGGAAGTGGATTACATCGCCGTTCATATCCTGCCCTATTGGGAAGGCGTGCCGATCGACGAGGCGGTGAATTACGTCTTTGATCGCCTCAAGGATCTTCACAAGGCTTTCCCGGATAAATCCATCGTCATCACGGAGGTGGGTTGGCCGAGCCGCGGCAAGATCATTCCGCGGGCCCATTTTGAAGGCATGCCCGATGCTGAACGCGATACCGAGTCCGTGCCCTCGCTTGTCAATCAGGCGACATTCATGCGCGAATTTCTCAACCGCGCCAAGGATGCCGACATCACCTATTACGTGATGGAAGCTTTCGACCAGCCCTGGAAATCGGGCGATGAAGGCGCTGCGGGCAGCTATTGGGGTATCTATGACGCCGACCGCCTGCCCAAATTTCCGATGGCAGGGGGCATTTCAGAATCGCCTGAATGGCGCCTCTGGGCTTCCATCGCGGCCGGTCTGGCCCTTGTGCCCGCCATGCTCTTCATGCTGCGTCAGCGCCATGTGCGCACGCTGGGCGTGATCATCTTTACCGTCCTCACGCAGATTGCCGCCTCGGCGCTCGCCTGGGCCGGGCTCTCGGCAGCGGGTCTCTATTTCACATGGGTCGGTGTCGGCGTCTGGGGCTTTCTCTTTGCCGCACAAGGCCTGCTGCTGATCGTGCTGCTTGCCGAGGCTATCGAATTTGTCGAAGTGATCTGGACGCGTCACGGCGAACGCCATTTCGAACCCTTTGACAAAACGAAGGGTTATCCGGCCAACAAGGTCTCCATTCACGTGCCCATTCACAATGAGCCACCCGAGATGGTGCGTGAAACGCTGACCGCGCTCTCGAAGCTCGACTATCCGAATTTCGAAGTTCTCATTCTCGACAACAACACGGTCGACTCGGCTGTCTGGCAGCCGGTGCGCGATTATTGCGCCCAGCTTGGCGACCGCTTCCGTTTTTATCATCTGGAAAACTGGCCGGGCTTCAAGGCAGGCGCCCTGAATTTCGGTCTGGAGCAGACGGCTGAAGATGCCGACATCATCGCCGTCATCGACAGCGACTATCAGGTCTCGCCTGACTGGCTGAAAGTCATGGTGCCCTATTTCGAGAAGACCGATGTCGGCTTCGTGCAGTCGCCGCAGGATTATCGCGACCGCCACGAAAGCACCTTCAAGGACATGTGCTACTGGGAATATGCCGGCTTCTTCCATATCGGCATGGTGCAGCGGAACTATTTCAATGCCGTCATCCAGCACGGCACGATGACGCTTGTCCGCAAGGATGCCTTGAAAAAGGTGAAGGGCTGGGCGGAATGGTGCATCTGTGAAGATGCCGAGCTTGGCATCAAGCTCTATCGAGCCGGCTATGATTCCGTCTATGTGAACCACTCCTTCGGGCGCGGCCTGACACCGGACAGCCTGTCGGGCTATATCAGCCAGCGCTTCCGCTGGGCCTATGGCGCGGTGCAGATTGTCAAACATCACTGGCAGGCGCTGGCACCATGGTCGCGCAAGGGCGGTCTCACCGCTGCCCAGCGCTATTATTTCCTGGCCGGCTGGCTGCCCTGGTTTGCCGACGGGCTGGCACTGATGTTTACAACGGCCAGTATAGGCGTATCGGCCTGGGCCCTTTATCAGCCCAATTCCGTGGCGCTTCCCGTTGCCGCCTTCCTGATCCCCACCATCGGCAGCTTCATCTTCAAATTCGTGCGGTCGCTCTGGCTTTATGCCGTGCGCATCAAGGACTGCAGCTTCATTGAAAGCCTCGGGGCCGGTGTTGCCGCGCTTGGCCTCACCCATACGGTTGCCAAGGCCATGCTCAACGGCATGATCACGACGAGCAAGCCATTCATCCGTACACCGAAATGTGAGGACAAACCGCCTCTGGCGGCAGCCTTCATTCAGGTGCGCGAGGAAGCCGTGATGCTGACCCTCCTTTGGGGGTTTGCCATCGCCTTCCTGCTGAGCCCGAGCTTTGCGGATTCCTCGTCAAGGCTTTGGGTGGCGGTGTTGATCGTGCAGTCGGTTCCCTATGCCGCTGCCGTGCTTCTGTCCTTCATCAATGTGCTGCCGTCTCTTTTCAAGAATGATCCGCACAAGGAAAACGTGCTGGTGACCGCCGACTAAGGCATGCGATCACATTGAGGCCATTATTCCGTCACGGCACCGACATGCTTGGGGTCATTTAGAGATATGGGAATTTCACCCTTGCTCTGACATGACGCTTCTGTAGGCTTGTTGCGTCTTGCAGATTTATTTCTGTACGGACATTTTGAAACAAATTCAGGAGTACGACATGACATTCCGAGGTGCTTTGCTTGCCACTTCCCTGCTACTCGCCGCCCCCGTTCTGGTTGCGTGCGACGATGACGGCCCGGCTGAACAAGCCGGCGAGAAGATGGACGACGCACTGAACACGAATGACAGCACGATGGAAAATGCCGGCGAGAAGATGGATGAAGCCGCCGACGACATGCATGACGCCATCGAAGATGTTGCGCCCGAAAAGGAATAATTTTCCGGACGCCAGGCACATTGCTTTCGTTCCTCTGGTTTCAACTGAAAGGATAAAATCATGCTTGGATGGGCTCTCACATTTCTCGTCATCGCCTTGATCGCGGCGGCATTCGGATTTGGCGGCATTGCTGCCGCCTCGGCCGGCATCGCCAAGATCGTGTTCTTTGTCTTCATTGTTCTGTTCCTGATCAGCCTGCTCGCCCGCGCCCTTCGCGGTCGTTCACCGCCGCTCTGAGCATTCAAGACAATCCACAAAAGAAGAGGCGGCCCTGCATGATGCAGGGCCGCCCTTTTTTCGGTTTGCAATTTTCAATCAGGCCGCGTGCTGGGCGTATTGCTTCATGTCTTCGCGCAGTTCCGTTTTCAGGATTTTGCCGTTCGGGTTGCGCGGCAGAGGCTCATGACGGATCTCGATCTTGATCGGCACCTTGAAGCCTGCCAGCAGCTTGCGGACATGAGCCTGAAGTTCTTCTTCGGTCACTTCCTTGCCAGGGGCCACCTGCACCACCGCGCCGACTTCTTCGCCAAGCACCTTGTGGGGAATGCCAACCACGGCGGCATCCATCACGGCGTCATGAGAATAAAGCGCGCCTTCAACTTCGACACAGTAAATATTCTCGCCACCACGAATGAGCATGTCTTTCGCGCGGTCGAGAATATATACGAAACCTTCTTCATCCATGCGCACAAGATCACCTGAGTGAAACCAGCCATCGGTAAAAGCCGCGGCTGTGGCTTCCGGCTTATTCCAGTAGCCCTTCACGACATTGGGACCCTTGATCCACAATTCACCGATCTGGCCGACAGGCACATCCTTGCCGTTTTCATCAACAACACGAAGATCGGTCGTCGGTACGGCAGGGCCGGCACTTTCGGGACGGTTAACATAGTCTTCCGCCAGATTCTGCGTGGTGATGGCCGAGGTCTCTGTCAAGCCATAGCCGTTGGAGGGGTGTACCTTCGGGAACTGCTGCTTGATCCGCTTGACGAGATCAGCCGCGGAAGGCGCGCCGCCATAGCCGATTGATTCAACGCTGGAGGTGTCATATTTGGCAAAGTCCGGGCTCTCGAGCACCTGCCACACCATGGAGGGCACGCCGCCAAAGGCGGTGACCCTTTCTTCCTGGATGAGTTCAAGCGCGCGTTCGGGATCCCACTTGTGCATCAGTATCAGGCGACCGCCGGTTGCGTAGTTCGGCACCAGAATGGAATGGCAGCCCGTGGCATGGAACATGGGCACCGAGAGCAGCATCACCCGTTGCGGCGCTTCTGGATCGGGCATGGGCGGCATTTCACCGCGACGCAGATAGGGGCGCGCCGCGCCAACGGCTGTGTTCATGAGATTGGTGCAGACATTGCGATGCGTGCCGAGCGCGCCCTTGGGCTTGCCGGTGGTGCCCGATGTATAAAGGATCGTCGCATCATCATCCGGCTGCAGGCCGGGATCGGGCAGCACGTCATCGGGCAGATTTTTATATTCGCCGGGCTCGCCGATCAGCGATTCAAGCGACTCGGCCACGCCCAGCGCATCCTCGGCTGTACGCGCCGCAACCAGTCCCGTCAGGGTCATTTCTGTCATGTGCGGGCGCAAGCGATCCAGACGTTCCTGATCGACCACCACAACACGCGAGCCGCTGTCATTGATCGCATAAACAAGTTCGGCGCCGGTGCCCCAGGCATTGATCGGCACAATCACCGCGCCAATGGCGACGGCGGCCCAGAAGGCAATCGACCATTCGGGGTAATTGCGCATGATTAGGGCCACGCGGTCACCCTTCTTGACGCCATATTTGTCGAGGAAGACGCGGCCCAGCGCCGTGGCGGCGCGGTAATGGGCTTCATAATTCAGGCGCTCACCCTCATAAACGATGAAATCGCGCTGGTTCCAGGCCCGACCGAGGTCAAAAATGGCGCGCAGATGCGGCGGCGCATTTTTGTAAACACGGGTTGGAATGCCGCGAATATCAACGGTTTCCATTTCCAGGGGCGAACCGGCACCCGTCATCAACGCATGCGCGTCCTGAATGCTCATAGCGGGCCATTTGACCGCGGAATCTGTCATAGATCTCTCCCATGCGACGTTTTGATTGCTGTTTTGTGCTCATCGGCGCTTGAGCTATCCAATACTCTTTTCAGCCCGGAATTTGAAGGGCTTGCAGGCGCGACATGTGCCGCGCCCGCCAGATGCTCTCAGAGGCCGAAACTCTTGAGCATTTCGCGCTCTTCGGCAAAGCAGGCCTCGAAACTGGGGCGGCTATGCATGGATTTCACATAACGCGTGAGGTTGGGATAGGCCGTTGCATCCGGGGCAAAACCGGCCAGCCCCAGATTGCCGAATTGTGTTGCGATGGCGATATCGGCCACCGTCAGACTGTCGCCCACGATGAAATCGCGGCTGCCGATTTCCTTCTCCAGATAGTTGAAAAAACGCGGCATTTTCTCATTCATGATCTTTTCGGCCGTTTCGGTATCGGGCTCCTTGCCCATGAGCCGGTTCACGATCATCGGGCGGAAAGTGCCCATGCCGATGGTATTTGCCATTTCGGAATCGGCATATTCCTCAAACCAGAGCGCCCGCCCATAGGCGAAGCTTTCCTTGGGATAGAGGGCAGGGTCAGGCTTCTTGCGCTCCAGATAGGCGCAGATGACGGAACTGTCGGGCAATGTCGCTTCCTTGCCCACTTCCTCGTCCCGCAGCACAGGGATGCGCTTGAGCGGCGAAATTTCCTCAAACCAGTCCGGCGCGGGAAAAATATTCACATTTTTCAATGTGTATTCGAGCCCCTTTTCCATCAGCGTTACGCGCACCTTGCGCACGAAAGGGGATAGCGGCGACCCGTATACCGTCAGACTCATTGATAATCTCCCTGCCTCAAGCGGCTTTATTGTTGACGGTCAGAGAAGACCACCACAAGGCGGCGCTCGCAAGGGCATCCCGGCGAGGGGACATATGTTTGGGGGAAGAAGATGGTACAGCCACCCCGGTTCGAACGGGGGACCTCTAGATCCACAATCTAGCGCTCTAACCAGCTGAGCTATGGCTGCACAAATGTCCGGGCGGTGGCAGCTCCCAAAGGCCGCCTGTCAGACAGGGCCGGAACTTAATTCCACAAGCCCTCAAAAACAAGGTCGAATAACAGTCTTCTGACAGGGAGTTTGCCGCTCAGCCCGGCAGAAGCACATTGGCCACGAATATCGAAATCACGCCCAATGGCGCCACATAGCGGATGAGGAAGCGCCAGAAGGGAAACCAGACGGCTTTTTCCGCGCCCAGCGCCTTGGCCACCACCCCGCTGGAAAGCACCCAACCCGCAAAGACGGCCATGAGGAAGCCCACGCTCGGCATGACGATATTCGAGGTCGTGAAGTCGAATATATCAAAGAAGGTCTTGTCCTTCATCAGGCCGAGGCCTGCCAGCGGGTGAAACCCGGCCAGATGATTGAAGGAGAAGACCGTCAGAAAACCCAGAAGCCAGGCGCCAAAACCGATCAGGATGGAGAGCTTGACGCGAGAGAGGGTGAATTTTTCCTCCGCCCAGGCAACCGTTGGCTCAAGCAGCGAAATGCTTGAGGTGATGGCCGCCACTGAGAGAAGCGTAAAAAAGGCGATCCCGACAATGATGCCGCTACCCAGCGTGCCAAAGGCGATCGGGAGCGTCACAAAGGTCAGGCCCGGCCCGCTGCCCGGCTCCAGACCATAGGTGAAGACAAGCGGGAAAATGGCGATGCCGGCAAGAATCGCGACGCTGGTGTCGGCAATGGCGATGATGATCGCCGAGGAACTGATCGACTCTTTCTCATCCACATAAGCGCCGTAGGTCATCATGGCGCCCAGCGCGACAGAGAGCGAGAAGAAGCCCTGCCCGATGGCCGCCAGCACCGTGCTGGGATGAATGTCCTGAAAACGGAAATCGAACATGAAGCGCAGCGCTTCGCCAAAGCCGGCTGTGGTGGTGGCATAAATGGCCATGCCGAGCAGAAGCAGGAAAAGCAGCGGCATCAGAATGACCACCGCCCGCTCAATACCGGCCTTCACGCCACCGGCCACGATAAATACCGTCACCGCCATGAAGATCGTATGCCAGGCGATCAGCGTTGCCGGGTCGGCAGTCAGATCGGCAAAGAGCGCGCCAGCCTGATCGCCGTTCATGCCGGCAAATACGCCCGTGGCGGCATAAGTCACGTAATGGATCGCCCAGCCGCCAATGACGCTGTAAAAAGAGAGAACGAAAAACGCGCCGACCGTGCCGCCCCAACCGATGATCGACCACAGGCCAGATGCCCCATGGGCGCTGATCAACCGCCGCATCGACATGATGGGACTGGCCTTGCCCATGCGTCCCAGGAGAATTTCGGTGATGAGAATGGGTAGCGCAATCGCGATGATCGTGAGGATATAGACCAGAATGAAGGCGCCGCCACCATTCGCGCCTGCGAGATAGGGGAAACGCCAGATATTGCCAAGCCCCACCGCACTGCCGATCGCCGCCATCAAAAACGCAAACCGCGATGACCAGATCGCGTGCCCCGAAACCGCCTGCATGTGTCCGCCCCTCTTCAATGCCCTCACAGGGTAAGCAATTTTTCACCAACTGTCAGGCTTCGGGCCAAACTCTGCCCCAAATCAGGCCGTTTGGTCTATAATGAACCCAATCGCCATTCATAAGGCATCAGGAGGATTCGTGACGCTTCAGGACATCCGCACCGAGACCATCGCGGCCAATAATCTTCATTTCGAAGTTGATATGTGCGGCGAAGGTGAAAAGCTCGCCCTCTTTCTGCATGGCTTTCCGGAGAGCAAATATTCCTGGCGCATGCAGATGCCGGTCCTGGCCAAGCTCGGCTACACGGCCTGGGCACCCGATCTGCGCGGCTATGGCCGCAGCTCGCGGCCCCTCGGCATCGAATCCTACAAGATCGATCATTTGATGGATGATGTGGCCGGCCTCATTGATGCCGCGCGCGCCAAGGGCATTACCGGGCCCATCACGCTCATCATGCATGACTGGGGCGGCATAATCGGCTGGAGCTTTGCCTTGCGCAAACTGCGCCCGCTGGAAAAAATCATTGTACTGAACATTCCGCATCCCACCCTTTTTGTCCGGGGGTTGCGGAAGTTCGCGCAGTTCAAGCGCTCCTGGTACACAATGTTCTTCCAGATTCCCTGGCTGCCCGAAAAACTGCTCGGTGCCAATCATGCCGAAGGTATCGGCAAGGCCTTCACCAATATGGCCATCGACAAGAGCCGCTTTCCCGAAAGCGTAATCAAGGTCTATCGCGACAACGCCGCCCTGCCCGGTGCCCTGACGGCAATGATCAATTACTACCGTGCCGTTTTCCGCTTTGGCCGACCGCCGGAATGGGATAACCCGCCGCTCATTGAGGTACCCACATTGATGATCTGGGGCACGGAAGATACGGCCCTCGGCAAGGAACTGACCTATGGCACCGAGACTCTCGTGCCCGATCTGACGCTCCGCTATCTTGATGGCGTGTCGCATTGGGTGCAGCAGGAAGCACCCGAAACGGTCAACGCCATGATCGAATGCTGGCTGACAGGACAGAAGGTACCTGAGGCCGGCTATCAGGGCCGCCTCATTCACGACGCCGACATGAAGATCAGCTGATCAGGTCGCCAGTTCCGGCAGGTCCTTGAACAGTGCAAGCGCCTCCGGATTTGCCAGCGCTTCCTGATTTTTGATTTCGCGCCCATGCACGACATCGCGCACGGCAAGCTCGGTTATCTTGCCTGACTTGGTACGCGGAATATCGGCCACAGCCACGATCCTGGCCGGCACATGGCGCGGGCTGGCGCCCTGCCGGATGCGGGTGCGGATTTCCTTTTCGAGATCGGCATCAAGCATGTAGCCGGGCCGCATCACAACGAAGAGCACGACACGCACATCGCCCTGAAAATCCTGACCGATGGCGATGGCTTCCTGAATCTGCGGCAGTTGCTCAACCTGCGCATAGATCTCCGCCGTGCCAATGCGGACGCCACCGGGATTGAGCGTCGCATCAGAGCGTCCATGAATGATGATGCCGTGATGGCTGGTGATCTCGGCGAAGTCGCCATGGCACCAGACGCCAGGGAAGCGCTCGAAATAGGCCGACTTGTATTTCTCGCCGTCGGGATCATTCCAGAAACCGATGGGCATGGAGGGGAAGGGTCTTGTGCAGACAAGCTCCCCCTTGCTCGCTTCACCCTGGCCGATCAGAAGCGGCTTGCCCTCCTCGTCCCAGACCTCGACGGCCATGCCGAGACCGGCGCACTGGATTTCGCCGCGCCAGACCGGCAGCACCGGATTGCCAAGCACGAAGCAGGAGACAATGTCCGTGCCGCCGGAAATCGAAGCCAGCGCCACATCCGGCTTGATGCTCTCATAGACATAATCAAAGCTCTCGGCGACCAGCGGCGAGCCAGTCGAGAGGATCATGCGCATGGAGGAAAGATCATGCGTCTTGCGCGGCTCAAAGCCTGCCTTTTTCAGGCTGTCGATGAATTTGGCGGAGGTGCCGAAAATATTGATGCCGACCTTGTCGATATAGTCAAAGAGCACTGTCTCATGCGGGGCAAAGGGCGAACCGTCAAAGAGGCAGAGCGTGGCTTCCGCCGCCAGTCCCGACATCAACCAGTTCCACATCATCCAACCGCAGGTGGTGAAGTAGAAAAGTCTGTCGCCCGGCTTCACATCGGCATGCAGCTTGTGCTCCTTGAGATGCTGCAAAAGCGTACCGCCCGCCGAATGGACGATGCATTTGGGCACGCCCGTCGTCCCGCTCGAATACATGATGTAGAGCGGATGGGCGAAAGGCAGCGGCGTGAAGACAAGCTTGGCGACGGGGGCCCCGGCAAGCAGACTGTTCCAGTTCTCGGCCTTTGCAAGTGGCGGCATCTCATCATCGAGAAAGGGCACGATCACGACATGCTCCAGCGAGGGCAGCCCGGCAATGATCGCTTCCAGCTTCTCATTCTCGCGCAGTGTCTTGCCGCTGTAGCGATAGCCATTGCAGGCAATCAGGACGCGCGGCTCGATCTGGCCAAAACGATCCAGCACGCCCTTGGAACCGAAATCGGGCGAGCAGGAGGAAAAGACGGCGCCGATGCTTGCCACTGCCAGCATGGCGATAACGGTGTGGGGGCAATTGGGCATGAAGGCGGCCACGCGGTCGCCGGGCTCAATGCCCCAGCCGCGCAGCACGGCGGCAAGTTTGGCCACCTGCGCCTCAAGCTCAATCCAGCTCATGGCCGGTGCCATGACCCCTTCATTATTGAAATAGAGGGCGGGTTCATCGGCATGGGCCGTTTTGGCGCGACGCAGCAAATTTTCGGCAAAATTGAGCCGGGCCTCGGGAAAAAACCGCGCGCCGGGCATCTTCTCGCCATCGGCCAGCGCAACAGCCCCCTTCTCGCCGATCACGTCGGCATAGTCCCAGATATCGCTCCAGAATTCATCGGGATGGGCGACCGACCAGGCATGAAGCCCTTCATAACTGGCAAATTCGAGCCCGTGGCGCGCCGAAAGAAAGGCCATGAAGGCCGTCATGTTGGAGGACGCAATCGCCTCGGGCGACGGACTCCAGAGGGGTTTATCGGCGTTTTCGGCAGGCTGGGATGATGTCACGGGGGCGCTCCTTCGCAGATGCACAAAGAGTAGAAGCGCACCCCGTTCCAATCAAGTGATCTTCCAATCAGCCCGCCTCGGCCAGAAAATCGCTGACCCCGGCAAGCTGCATCGCGTGGAGATGACGGAAAAGACCGTCAGGTGCCGCCATCAGTTCCTCATGGCTGCCCTCCTCCACGATCCGGCCCTCCTTGAACACCAGCACGCGATCCATATGGCGGATGGTCGAGAAGCGATGGGCAATCACCAGTGTGGTGCGGCCCTCCATCAGGCGCTGAATGGCATCCTGAATATAGGCTTCCGTCACGGAGTCGAGGCTGGAGGTCGCCTCATCGAGAATGAGGATGGGCGAGTCCGCCAGAAAGGCGCGGGCCAGGGCCACACGCTGCCGCTCGCCGCCCGAGAGCTTCACCCCGCGTTCACCCACCAGCGTGTCATAGCCCTGCGCCAGCTTTTCGATGAAGAGGTCGGCATGGGCAAGCCGCGCCGCCTCCATCACCTGTTCACGGGTCGCATTGGGCCGCGCATAGGCGATGTTCTCACCGATTGAGCGATGAAAGAGCACAGGCTCCTGCGGCACCAGCGCAATGGCCCGGCGGAGGCTTTCCGCACTCACCTGACGCGTGTCCTGACCGTCGATCTCGATTGTGCCCTGATCGATCTCGTAAAGACGCTGGAGAAGCTTGACGAAGGTGGTCTTGCCGCTACCGGAGGGGCCGACCAGCGCGACGCGTTCGCCGGGTGCGATATGGGCGCTGAAGTCGCGATAGATCGGGCCCTTGCCATTGGGATAGGCAAAGCTGACATTGCGCAGTGTGATCTCGCCGCCCTTGAGGACAAGCGAGGGCATGTCGTTGGCCTCGGCTTCTGCAATGCCCTGATCGGCATAGATGACGATATCCTCGATCTCATTTGCAGCCCGCTGCAGGTTCTGCATATGAAAGCCGATATCGCGCAGATAGCCGTTCATGAGCATGAAGCTCGTCATGGCATAAACGACGCCGCCCGTTGTCGCTTCCCCGTTCGACCAGGCCAGCAATACGAGACCGATTAGCCCGCCCTGAATGGTAAGCATGACAAGTGCCTGCATCATCATGGTGAAGTCCATCGACCACCAGGACCAAAGGGCCTTGATCGCCCAGTCCGACACGGACACGCGCAAACGGGCATCCTCACGCGCTTCCGAGCCGAAGGACTTGACCACGGCATTGCAGGTAATCGCGTCGGCAATGGCCCCGCCGACCTGCGAATCCGCGGCAACATGGCGACGGTTACGCGGCGAGACAACAGCGCGGATGAGCCATGCCGTGACGGCGACATAAAGCGCGATGCCGACGGCCACGAAGAGCCCGATCAGGGGCCAGTGCAGCGCGATGCTCACCGACACGCCGATCAGGACGCAGCAGGTGGGGAAAACGCCGATATAAAGCGTGTCACCTAGGCTGTCATAGGCCCACATGCCGCGCGTGATCTTGCGCACGGTTGCGCCTGCAAAGCTGTTGGAATGCCAGTCCGTGCTGAAGCGCTGCACCCGCTGGAAGGCTTCCGTCACAATGTCGCTCATGACATGGGAGGCCAGCCAGCCCCAGCCGAGCATCGCCAGACGGCGGGCTGCCTGAAAGCCGAGTGACTGGCCGACAAAGAGCGCCAGACCGATCAGCACCAGTCGCATATCAGATTCGCTGGGGGGATAGCTCGCCGCCGAGACCGTATCGACAAGCCTGCCTGCCACAATCGGAAAGGCGAGGTCGAAGCCGACAGAGACCAGCATCATCACCACCACATAGGTGACGATGCGCGGATAGCGTCGCCAATGGACAAACAGGAAACGGGCCAGACGGCTGATTGTAATTTTTGACTTCATCATTTTGACCACGACGATGACGCGCCGCAGACTCCCTTCATGCGCAGACGGATATATGCTGTCTGCCGACAACCGGGACGATGAAGGATACGGAGAAGGCGTCAGAGGCGCCTCAAGCGTGATCGAACACGAAGACCCGGCGATTTAACCGGGCCAGGGGCTCAATTCAGCCGCGACCCGGGAACGCTGTTACAACAGTCGATTTTGAAACACTCAATGCCGTCATAGGTCGCTCCTCTCAGTTTGCGGTGAAAAACTGCCTGCTTTTTCAAGCGGGCGCTGGAGCGGAAAATTACACACAGTTTGGGCTACGAAGAAAGTGCAACATTGAAAATCTGCGCCGAAAAGACATGCATTGTGGCTTTTCAGCATGATGGCGATGTTGTTTTGCCTCTTGGTTCCTGGCCTTTCGGCTTGTTAGAGTCCGACATGGCCAGCCAAAAAACGAGCCGGGTTCATCATCAGGCCATATTTCCGGACAAGAGTTGCGCCAGGATTTTCTGCCCATCCTTGGTTGCCAAAGGGGAAAACCATGTCACGACTGATTGCGATTATTGCCGGTGTCATTCTTCTGCTTGTTGCCGCCGTCGTGGCCCTGCCCTTCATCATTCCGGCAGAAACCTACAAGCCGCGTCTGGTTGAACTGGTCAAAGCACAGACAGGCCGCGATCTTGCCATTGACGGCCCCATCAGTTTTTCCTTTTTTCCGCAGATCGCACTCAATGTGAAGGATGCACGCTTCTCCAATGCCAGCTGGGGCAAGGACCCGGAAATGGTGGCCATGAAGGAGCTGCGCGCCACGCTGAAAATCATGCCGCTTTTCCGTGGCGAGGTTGAAGTGGGCAGCTTCGTCCTCGTTGATCCCGTCATCCATCTCGAAGTGCGCCGCGACGGCACGCCCAACTGGCAGTTTACGCCACCCGCCTCTGCCGAAAGCGCCGCCCCTGCCGATGCGGGCGCTGACAGCAGCTCTGGCGACAATGGCTATAGTGTGAAGCAGGTCCGCCTCGGTGATATTTCCATCAGCAATGGCACCGCCAGCTATAGCAATGCCCAGACGGGGGCGGCCTTCGCGCTTTCCGACGTCAATGTCGATGTTTCCCTGCCCAGCCTTGATGATCAGCTCGCGGTCGATGGCTCTGCCGTCTGGCAGGGTGACAAGGTTGCCATCAACCTCACAGCCGACCGCCCGCGCGCCTTTATTGAAGGTGGCAAATCCAATGTCGACCTCGCCGTCAGCGCGCCCAAGGTAAATGCCAGCTACAAAGGTTCCATGCAGACACTGGGCGGCGTTGCCTTTGGCGGTGATGTCGATCTGAGCGTGCCCTCTGTGCGTGACCTGGCCGGCTGGGTGGGCAGCCCCCTGCCTGCCGGTGACGGTTTCGGTCCGCTTTCCATCAAGGGCCATGCCGAAGGCACCGACAGCAACCAGCGCTTCTCCAAGGCACAGATTGCCTTTGACGGCATGAATGCCACCGGCGACATGTCGGTCAACACCGCAGGCCGCCGACCCAGCATCAAGGGCCAGCTTGCCCTCGACAAGATCGATGTGAACACCTATCTCGGCAGCCCCTCAAGCGGTGGCGGTTCGGGTGGCGAGGGCAGCAGCGGCGGCAGCGGCAGTGCCGCCGGCTCAGGCTGGAGCGATGAGCCGATCGACATGTCGGGCCTCAAGGCCGTCGATGCCGATCTTTCACTCAGCGCGGAAAAAATTCTCGCCCGCGATCTCACCATTGGTGCCAGCGCCCTGCGCCTGACGCTCAACAATGGCCTGCTGAAAGCCAATCTCAGCAAGCTATCGCTTTATGATGGAGCAGGCTCAGGCAATCTCACCCTGAACGGGGCGAGCGCGACGCCGCAGATGGCGGCGAGCTTCGCCATTAAAGGCGTCTCAGCCAATCCACTGCTCACCGATCTGGCCAAATTCAGCCGCCTTGAGGGCAAGAGCGCGATCAATTTCGATGTCACCTCGGCAGGCCGCAGCCAGCGGGCCATGGTTTCTGCGCTCAACGGCAAGGGCGCCATGACCTTCACCAATGGCAAGATCAAGGGCATCAACATTGCCGGTCTGGTGCGTAATGTTCTCGGTGCCTCGGCCACCGGCTGGCAGACAGGCGGCTCGCAGGATACCGACTTCTCCGAACTTGGCGGCACCTTCACCATCGCCAATGGCATTCTGAGCAATAATGATCTGAAAATGCTGTCGCCGCTTATCCGCATCACAGGTGCCGGCACCGTCAACATGCCCGCCCAGACGCTCAAATACCGCGTCCAGCCCAAGCTCGCCGCCACACTTGAGGGTCAGGGTGGCAGTGTCGATGCCAAAGGCATTGAGGTGCCGATCATCGTGGAAGGCCCCTGGTCGAGCCCGCGCTTCCGTCCCGATCTTGAATCCATGCTGAAAGACCCGCAAAGCACCATCGACACCATCAATACGCTCAAGAAGGATGGTGGCAAGGGTCTGATCAACAGCCTGCTGGGCAAGCCTTCCGGCGACGCCGCGCCCGCTGAAGGGGACGCTGCCACAACTGAGGAAACCGCCCCCAAGCAGGTCAAACCGGAAGATGTGCTGAAAGGCCTCTTTGGGCGCTAGACCTTTTTGAGTTCGTCGAAGGTCACATATTCCTTGGCGCCATCAATGCGGTACTGGCGGTAGCGCAGCTTGGGATAGGTGCAGACATCGACAGGTGAGCGCGTGCCGCCCATCAGATAGACAAGATCTTCGCCGCTATCGGCCCTGTTGCGCATGACATGGGGTGGCGAATTGCGCGGAAAGGCCATGAAGTCGCCCTGCCCGACGGAAAGGATTTCGCCGCCGATTTCCGCCTCGCCCTGTCCGGAGAGAATCATCAGAAATTCCTCATCCTGCAGGTGATAGTGATATTCGGTGGTGTCGTGACCGGGCTCCACCCGTACCAGATGCACGCCGCAGTCCGTCAGACCCGCCAGATCGCCCAGCGAGCGCGTATGGCGCACTGCATTGGGATTATGCTGGTGAATGACCACATTTTCAGGCAATTGCGCGATCTTTGCCGCGCTCAGATAACAGTTGCCGGCCCCGTCTGTTTTGCCGCTTTGTTCATCAATTGCCATTTTCAGCTCTCCTGTGCCATTTCTGACTCTTTGTGTGGCAGGCTCTAGGCGTCTAGACTGGGTTGTCCGTGAATCGCCGGGAAGGGTGGGAACCCTCAATGTTCCTCAGAAGCCTGTCAACGCTCATCAAATTCTTCATCGGGGCTGTCGCCATTGGCGCTCTGCTGAACGCGTTTGACATATCGGCCGCCGAGGTTCTGGCCGAGCTCGGCATGACGCCTGATCACATTCTTGCCTTTGTGCAGGATGGCATCAGCTGGGCCCTGCCCAATTTCATTCTGGGAGCGCTGGTTCTGATCCCGATATGGATCATCATTTTTCTGCTCAAGCCACCCGGTCTGGGGCGCTGACGCCCATCTTGCAAGCGGCCTCAGGGGCGCTATGGTAGAGACATGTTCGAGACGCGATAACGCGCCGATGGAAAAAACACGCTCAGGAATTTTCAGATGACGTCCACAGGTTTGCTCCGTGCAGCCATTTTTGCCAGCGTGATGAGCCTTCTGCCCGTCGCGGCCATGGCGGATGTGGGTGATGGGCTGATCGGGAACACCGTCATTCTGGCTGGTCCTGACGGCAACGTCACACGCATCTATTATCAGGACGACAAGACGCTGGTCATTCGCGCCAATGACGGCACGCTTGCCATGGGGCAATGGCGGGTCAAGGACAAGTCCATCTGCACGCGCATGGGTGAAGGCGCGCCGGAAAACTGTACGCCTGAAATTGATGTGCCGCCGACTGCGGGCAGCTCGGGCGTCATTCCCGGCGAGAATAACAGCGAGATCAAATGGTCCGTCATCGCGGGCAAAGGTTTCTAGCGCCGACGCCTCTTGGCGCGCGCTTCCGCATTCCAGCAAAAACCAGAGGATAAAGTCATGGGACGTCTGACAGGAAAATGCGCCGTCATCACCGGCGCAGGCAGCGGTATTGGCCGCGCGAGTGCTCTTCTTTTCGCCTCGGAAGGGGCAAAGATCGTGGCTGTGGATCTCACTGAAGCCGCGATTGATGAAACAGCACAAATGGTGCGTGATGCCGGCGGCGAGATCACCTCGGTTGCGGCTGACGCCAGCGACGAGCCATCGGTCAAAGCTCTCATCGATCTCTGCATCAGCAAATATGGTGCGCTTGATGTTCTCTTTGCCAATGCCGGTATCAGCGGCGGTCTGGTGCCCATGGAGGAACAGACAGTCGAATATTGGGAACAGGTGCTGCGCGTCAATCTGATCGGTCCCTTCCTTGCCATCAAGCATGGTTCGCCTGCCATGGTGAAGCAGGGTCATGGCTCGATCATCTGCACGGCCTCTGTCGCCGGCCTTCGCGCCAATGCCGGTGGCACGCCCTATAGCGCCAGCAAGGCGGGCGTCATCAGTCTTGTCCAGACAAGCGCCAATTCGCTTTACGGCACGGGGGTACGCGTCAATGCGATCTGCCCAGGCCTGATCGAGACCGGCATGACCAAGCCGATTTTCGACGGGGCGCGCGCCCGCAATGTCGAAAGCAAGATCGGCCAGCTCAATCCGCTCGCCCGCTATGGTGTCCCCGTTGAGATCGCCAATATGGCGCTTTTCCTGGCCAGCGATGAGGCGTCCTATGTGAATGGCCAGGCGATGGCGGTGGATGGCGGGCTTTCGAGCTCCCTGCCCTTCGCGCCGAGCCGCCGCGGCGCCTGAACCACCCGCCATCGCACCAACCGGAACGCTAGAGCGCCGCGCTGATGCTCGTCGATGCACCCGCATTGACAAGCGTTGCGCGCAGCTTGCACGGGCCCAGCGCAAAGGCAGCCACGCCTTTGTCGGTGAGCGTGACAGCAGCCCCCACATCAAACCAGATGCTGCCATCCGGGCTTGCCTCCAGCTTGATGGTGGCGCCGTCGAAGGTACCCCAGACCCAGAAGGTGCCGGTGCCGCCTGACCAGTCCAAACTGTCGGAACTGCTATTGGTGCTTCGATCACTGAGTAGTTTTGCCATGTGTCTCTCCCTTGACTGCCGTCCCATTGACGACGGGCAAGACTGACTCATGGGCATGCGGGCGGGGATAAGCACGCGCCTTATCCCCGAAAGGCTGATTCAGCCTTTGCGGGCATGCAGATTCCAGAGCACGGCGAGATCATAGAATTTCGAGCTCTTCTCGGCGCGGGCAAAGGCCTTGGCCGCATCCGCCTTGCGACCTGTCGCCAGCAGGGATTCCCCCTGATGAATCAGCACCAGCGTCTTGTCGCTCAAGCCGCCCTGCTTCAGTGCCTCGGCATAGAGAGGGAGCGCCTTGTCGTGCATGCCGTAAGAGGCATAGGCCTCGGCAAGTTCCGCCTTTTCATCAGCCGTGGCAGCGGTCTTTGCGAGCATCGGCCTGTCATCTGCCGCCTGCTTCTCCGCCATCTTCAGAAGCCGCGTTTCGCGGCCCTTGTTTTCGCCACCCAGCGTGCCGTTCTGCATGCCGGTTTTCATCAGGCTTTCGGCTTCCCCCGGCAGACCCAGCTGGATCGCCAACTGGCCCATCTCGATATAGGCAGGTGATCCTGAAAGCATGCCGCGCGCCAGTTTCAATTTTCCAAATTCATAGCTTGTGCGAGAGGCATTGCCTGCCTTGCGCGAAACAAGCGTGACAAGGTCGGACCAGTATTTGTCAGAAGGATAATAATTCACCAGCTGCAGCAGCGCCTGCTTCTGGCCGTTGTAATCCTTCAACTGGAAGGCGCTTGCGAGCGCGATCTGAAGCACCGCCTCGTCGGGCCGCTTGCCCGCTTTCGTGTTCTGGCGAACCAGCGCCTGGGCGGCATCACGCGCCGCGGGGTAATCCTTGGAGAGGTAATAGGACTGCGCGATCAGCGTCTGCATGGCGCTGTCGGGGCCGAGCGCCTTTTGGTAGCGCTGGGCGGCGGCAATCGTCTCGCTGTAGTTGCGGGCCTGATAATAGAGCGTGGCAATGGTCTGCATGCGCTGGGCACGTTCGCCCGCAGGAGCCTTGCCGGTGGCGAGCGCCTTCTCATAGGCCTTGGCCGCTGCGCTGCTATTGCCCAGCTGACCGTTCAGATAGGCCTGAAAGTCATAGACCACGAAAGCCTCATAGGGGGTCTTGCCGGAAATTGCTTCAGCCTTGTTCACCTCTTGCAGGGCCTTGGCATATTTGCCTGATTTGGCGAGGTTCTGTGCGGCCTGAAGGGGTGCGCCCACCTTGGGTCCGATGGTCTCGGCAGCCTGCGCGCCGGTCGTGCCAGCAAGAAAGGCCGCGGGCGTGAAGGCCAGCAACAGGCCGCTCAGCAGCGAGAATTTGATGGCGAAGCGGGACATCTGACGCAACAAACTCATGATAACGAACCTTTCCTCAAGCACTCTAACCAGCCGCGATATTGATGATAGCGCCATCATATTGAGACAAGACGGGGCCATGTTAAAGCCCCCTCGCCGGGTCGCTCATGCACGGGCGCGTCATAAAACAGAGGAAAAACTGCCCAAGGCCTTAGTTTGAGGACTGGGCTGCTCTGTCAAAGGGGATAAAAGCCGATCCGCTCGACCGTTGTTCTCACCCCTTCAAGCGTCATCAGCCATTCGATTTCTGCACGTGACGGCGTGCGACATTCGCCGGGTGGCTCCATGCCTGCGTAATCGAAATGATGCTTCCATTGCGTTTCGTAGCCAACTGTCCGCTGGTCAACAAATTTGAACCGTCGATTGCCACTGCGTCGCAGAAAACTTAAGAAAATCCGGTCGCCAATGTAGGCGACCTTTCTGGGAATCTTCGGCCAGAAATCCAGCGCGTCAAAAGATGATTTCGACAAGATCAAACAATTCGTATCCACATGGGCCAGGTTATTTTCATCAGTGTCATAGGCGCCTGGCAAATGCCTGCCATTCACATCATAAAAAGAGCGTTTGGTGCAGAGGACATCGCATTGCGCCAGATGCGGCAGCAGACTCTCAAGATGTTCCGGCATAAAAAAATTATCCGCATCCAGATAACAGGCCGCGTCATAAATATCGGCGTTTCGAATGAGAATGCCCGCAATGCCACGCGGCGTATTGCCGGAATCGGCGCTGCCGACGGGGAGGATGATATGCTTGGCATCAAAGGTTTCGACGAGGCTTGATGGATGCCCGTCAGCGACAAAATAGTGATCAATCTCGATGCTCTGGCTCTGCTGCTTGACGCTCTCATAACAGCGTTTGAGCTGAAACTCGGATTCCTTGAAATAAGGCGTAATCACTGCAACTTTCATGCTCTTGCCTCTTTAAGTTTCGCATCCGGTCCTGGCGGGCCGTCTGACTCATGTTGCCGTGAGTTCCTGAATTTCGCTTGCCGGATTTGGCGCTGCAGGTCCTTCAATTCAGAGGTGGGCAATTTTGGGGCGGGTTATATAAGATGTCCATGATATTCGAGTCTCAAAATGCCCGAGCCCGATCACCCATGTATCGCACAGCCGGTTCACCGCCAGAGACCCAGACTGGAGAGGACGTCGATCTTGTCCTGGCATGTTTTCGGGGCCAGCGGGTGGCACACAATGACGTTGTCATGCATCTCCTCAACCAAGCGCGGAAATAAATGATGCGGCAGGATTGCGACCGAGGGAATTGTGCCCTCGCGTGACCGGATGACGTCACGCGAAGCCCTGATTTCCTTGTTGCGGTACGAAAGGGTGTAAGGGGCGTCGACGTCCCAACTGATCCCCGCCTGATCGAGCAAGCGGTTGATGGTGATCTGGTCATCCTTGTCTATTGCAACCTGCCGCTCGACGATGTGGAAGAAGTCGCGCACAGCCGCAGTGTTTGCCAGATAGAAAAACCCGCAACACAAAACAATTCCCTGACGCTGATGCACGTCCGGCGGCCATATTGTCCCCTGAGAGAAAACCATATCTGTCCGGCACGCTGCCAGAGCCGGAAGGGGGTCGCGCAGCCAGACGGCATCGACATCGGAATGAATGAGGCTTAGACCTTCTGCGAGCATTTCGTTCAGCACCCGGATTCTGTGTTGCCACAGCAGGGCGCGCCGCCGGGGATCACATGGCCGATAAAGCACCAGCTCCGACGGGAAGGCGTCGCGCGTCGCGGTATCCAGAGCGACGATCCTGATGCGCGCAGCGATACCCAATGCGTTGAACGCTGCAAGCCAGTTCAGGCCAATCGGGATATAGTCTTCACTGACAAAAGTGACGACCGTGGGTGAATTCATTTCATTATCAGCTTCAGCCAATGATCACATCCCAGCCAGACGATTGAAATTTGACGTCATTCAATTTTCAGACCCGGCAAAAAGCAAACCGCTCTGATCTTGCTCCTTCAATGCTGTGGCAGCCGCGTGAAAGGCGTCCGCCTCATTTCGAAGAAATGCGGTGATGGACTCGCTCTGGCTGACAAAAGGATCAGACCGGGCTTGAAAGACATTTTGTTTATTGATGCGGAAATCTTCCACGCGCTGTCTGGCATCGGCCGGCAATTGAGGCGCTATCTGTTCGAGTACATCCAGCACGGCTTGCGGCGTCTCGCTATATCGAACCACTTTGTAGTCTTGCGGATTGTCCTGAATGGCCTTGGCCCATTTTTGGGCAAAGCCCAGAAGATAGGGCAGGACCTTCAGCATCCATGCCCGAAGTTCCTTCCGGGTGTGCGATACCCCCTCGTCATCGATGATACGGTAGGCTGACTTTATGACACGACGATCGTGCGTGTAATCAATCTTGCGCTGCGTGATCCCGTGGCGCTTGAGCAGATCACGCTGGAAAAACAAGACACGCAGGGCCCACCATGATGTCAGCAGATACACGGGGTCCCGCAGAAGAATGAGGCGACGGACCGCGCCTTTTGCTGGAAACACGGGATCTGCCAAATCGAAGTCATGCGATTTTATCATGCGAAGATGGAGAATGTCCTGCTGCTCGATGGCATAGCCCGTCACGGCGCATGGCATCTGTCTGCAGCAGCCGGGCTCATTATACCATTCGCAAAAGCTGAACTGCTTCTGCAGCAAAGTTTCAAAGCTGTTGCGCATGAAATGCAGGCCTGTTCGCGGCAGCGATTTCACATCGAGATATATGAAGCGCGCCGCGTGGTCGGGATCGAGACTGCGATAGGTCGCATATGCCCGGTGACAAAATTTCGGGTTCAGCAGGATCTCTTCAGAAAGATCACCCTCTTGTGGCAGGCTGTCCCGGGTCACGTGGCGACGCATCCGGCACTGTCTGGCAGGTTGTGCTTGCGTTTCAACTGGCTGTCGATCCACGCATAGGTTTTGGATATGCCCTGATGTAACGGCAGCTCGGGTGCCCACCCCAGCATCTGCCTGATCAGCCTGTTGTCCGAATTTCGCCCGCGCACGCCTTCCGGTCCGGGGATGTTCTCGATCACAATATCTTTCCCCGAAATCTCGCTGATCATTTGCGCGAGATGATTGATCGAAATCATCTCCTCCGAGCCGATATTCACCGGGCCTTCAAAATCGGACCTTAAAAGCCTGACGGTGCCTTCGATACACTCATCGATAAACAGAAATGATCGGGTCTGCTTGCCATCGCCCCAGACCTGAATCTGACCGCCGGGCGCTGCGGCGGCTATCTTGCGGCACAAGGCAGCGGGTGCTTTTTCCTTGCCGCCTTCCCAGGATCCCTCCGGCCCGAAAATATTGTGGTAGCGGGCGATCCGGCATTCCATCCCGTGATTGCGATTATAGGCAAGATAGAGCCGTTCGGAAAAAAGCTTTTCCCAGCCATATTCACTGTCGGGATTGGCGGGATAAGCACTGGACTCGGTGCAATTCGGATTGTCGGGGTCCAGCTGGTTATGCACGGGATAGACGCAGGCCGATGAGGAATAGAACACACGCTTGATATCGCGTTTGTGGCAGGCGTCGAGAACATTCAAATTGATCAGTGCCGAATTATGCATGACGTTGGCATCATTTTCGCCGGTAAAAATATAGCCGGCACCGCCCATATCCGCGGCGAGCTGATACACCTCGTCAAAGCGATGATCGATGATTTTCGAGACGAATTGCTGGTCACGCAGATCGCCAATGACAAAGTCGTCTGCCAGTGTTTCGGCATGCTCATTGAACTTGATATCAACACCCCGCACCCAGAAGCCTTCGCTCTTCAGGCGCTTGACCAGATGCCCCCCAATGAAACCGCCCGCACCGCAAACAAGTGCTTCTTTCGTAGCCATTTCAATTCTCCGGTTCCTATTCTGGCGGGCGGTGCTTTTCTGATCTTAGAAAATAATGCGGGCTTGTTGAAAAAAATTATGGAGAAAAGGCAGATTTATATGCCCGCGTCGCCCAGCATGCCGGCCACGAACTGGCGGGGCCCATAGCGATCCTTCCAGCGCAAAGAGGTTTCGAAGGCGGCCTGAGCGATTTGTGGAAATTTGAGGCGCGCCTCCTCAACGGCCGCGAGAATCCATTCTTCACTGTCCACCGCGAACTGCGTTCCGGCACCGGTCCGGTCAACCCATCGCCCGGGAATCGTATCAAACGGGACAACAGCGGGGATGCCGCTCGCGAGAGCGTCCAGCAGGATGCCTGACCCCCTCTTGCGATATTTTTCCTGGCTGTAGGGCAATACCACCAAATCACATTTGGCGATCTCGGGTGCGAGATCATCAACAAAGCCGATCACCGTTGCGCCCGTTTGGCCGATACCGGTCAGCTGCTGCTGGCTGTCATGAATGACGACCTGATACCCCTGCGCCATCAGTTTGGTGGCGAGAGGCAGAATCATTGAAACGCCCTTCACGGCTCTTTGCTGGCCGAAAAACCCGATTGTCTTGAGCGCCTTTTTAGGGGCTGCAATCGGCGCGCCCTCATAGAAGTGAGGAAACAGCTCAAACACACCATCCGCTGTCAATGGCAAATAGTCATAACGCTGATCAGGCTCCATCGCCCCGATCCGCAGGCGCGTGTTTGAGCGCTTGGCCGCCAGCAAGGCATGCCGCCACCACATCGCACCATTCTGCTGCTCGCCTATGTTGACGGGCATTTGCACACAGCCCGCGACCAGCGCATCCCCGCTGATACCGGCGCAGGCATTGACTTCCGATGCCATGATTGTTGGCCACAGCCAGACGTCGGCCTCAGCTGTGGACCGGATGTCGGCGGCCAGAAGATGACTTTGCTGATTGTAACCAATCAGCTCGCCCGCATAGGGGTCGAGCCTGCGTGTATCGGCATAGGGTCGCACCCGGAACAGTGGCGTGATATCCGCGATTGACCCGAAGGCGCTCAGCACGTCTTGAGAGGCAGCCTCCTGCGCGTAAACGCGAACGCTGTGACCCTGGCCTGACAGCACGCGTGCGACCTTGAGATCGAGGTCCAGATGATGCCCTGCAACATTTTGCAGAGCGGGATCCATCAGGTTGATACGCATTCCAAATCCATAAATTGCTGATGCCTTGTGCATCAATCATAGGTGGAAAGGCCCTTAAGCCCCAACCGGAAGAGCTTAGAACAGACAAAGTCCATCATGGGGAAAATGGGCCGAACTTCTTAAGGTGTTTTGGATTTTTCCGAATGTCGCGGGACGCAGACAGGAGAATGGTGCCCAGGGGCGGGATCGAACCACCGACACTGCGATTTTCAGTCGCATGCTCTACCAACTGAGCTACCTGGGCGGAAGCGCCGGAATCAGTCGCTATGGCGCGATTTCCGGAGAGGTGGGCGGGTTATAAGAGATTGGCGGTGGCCTGTCCATCCCCTCTCGTCCTCCAATTGAGTGAATAAATCGAAGGGGTTAACCCTCCCCTTCCTCGCCATCGCCGAATGGCCCGCGGCCGGAGCCTTCCGAGCCCTCCTCCCACTCATCCTCGGCCTCGACGGCGGGAATGGCATAGGCGCCCTTCAGCCAGCGGTTGAGGTCCACATCGGCGCAATGGCGCGAGCAGAAGGGATGATAGGCCGGCGTCGATTTCTTGGCGCAGATGGGACAGGGCCGCGCGGGACGCAACGGCACAACATTATCCTTGCCCCCGCTCATGCTTCCGGCCCCACATCAAGGCGCTCGCGCGGAAAACCGGGCGCGGGCACCAGTTCAAAACTGGCCGATGTTTTCTGGCGCAGGCGATCCAGCAGAAAGGGATTACCGCGCTCAAGCCAGTCGATCACGTCGGGTGCGGCGCGCGCCATGATGCGGCGGCCCGGCGTCTGCGCCGCCTCGCGGATGATGGCGCGCATCAGGTCATTGGCCATGGTGGCGCAGGTTTTATAGCGCGGGCGGCCATGGGCATAGGCCGGTTCCGTCAGCAGCTTGTTCAGCGGGTCGCGCACGCGTTTGCGGGTCATTTCCACAAGACCGAATTCGGACATTTCCGAAATCTGGGTCGGCACGCGATCCTCTTCGCAACCTTCGCGCAAGGTGGTGACGACTTTCTCGATATTGGCCGGGTCATTCATATGGATGAAGTCGATGACAATGAGACCGCCAATGCCGCGCAGGCGTAGCTGATGGACGATGGCATGGGCCGCTTCCAGATTGATGCGCGCACTGGTGTCTTCCAGACCGGTGGCGGATGTATAGCGCCCGGAATTCACATCAATGGCGGTGAGCGCCTCGGTATTCTCAATCGTGATCCAGCCCCCCGAAGCCAGTTCCACGCGCGGATTGAGCGCGGTTTCGATGGCCTCCTCGACATCATATTTGTCGAAAAGCGCGCCCGGCCCGTTAAAATGTTCCAGCGCTTCCAGACGTTCGGGCATGGCACGGCGGCAATAGCGCTGCGCTTCAACAAAGGCATCGGCATCATCAATGATGACGCGCGAGGTCTTCGCGCTCACATAGTCGCGCATGGTGCGGGCCACAGGATCGAGATCGTGGAAGACGACATGCGGGGGCGTTGAGCGCTTTTCGATTTCGCGGACCTTGCGCCATTCCTCGGCAAGGTAGCGGGCATCGGCTGCAATATCATCGGGTGTGGCCGTTGTCGCCGCCGTGCGCACGATGAAGCCCGCCGGTTCGCCCGTGACGCCCAGCGCCGAAAGACGAGTGGCAATTTCTTCGACAAGTTTCGTCAGGCGTTCGCGATCGGCTTCATCTTCGATGCGGCGCGACAGCGCGACGCCGGATTTATTGGGCACCAGCACAAGCAGGCGACCGGGAATGGTGACATTGGCCGAAATGCGCGCGCCCTTGTCGCCAATCGGATCCTTCACCGCCTGCACAAGAATGGACTGGCCTTCATGGACGCAACTGCTGATCGGGGGCAGTTCGCCTTCGGCCATTTCCTGCAATTCACTCAGGCAGCGGGCTTCGCGGGCACCCAGAAAACCGGCGCGTTCCAGACCGATATCCACAAAGGCGGCCTGCATGCCCGCCAGCACGCGCTGCACGCGACCCAGATAAATATTGCTGATGATGGAATGGCCTGCGCGCCCGGAGCGCTCCAGCACAGCGTCTTCAGTCGTGCGCTCCAGCAGGAACTCGACAGTGACCCCGTCTTCGACAACTGCAACGCGGATCTCCCCCGGACCCACATTGATGAGCACTTCTTCGGACATGCATTCCCTATCGAGCCGTCAGGCTCAAGGCCGTGCCGCTGCATCCTCCATGCAATGACACCTGCCTCCTGTTTTCAATATCAATGCGTAATCCTAGCACTGTTATTTCGCGCGGGGATAGAGAGGGAAGCCCAGACCGCCCAGAAGGGCTGATGTTTCATAGAGTGGCAGGCCGACAACGCCGGAATAGGAGCCCGTCAACTGTCGGATGAAGGCGCCTGCATGACCCTGTAT
The DNA here is from genome assembly GCA_016124805.1 of Hyphomicrobiales bacterium. Taxonomy (GTDB): domain Bacteria; phylum Pseudomonadota; class Alphaproteobacteria; order Parvibaculales; family Parvibaculaceae; genus Parvibaculum. The sequence continues at coordinate 105,813 of WGND01000002.1, forward strand.
GGCATAGCCACCCGCCTTGCCCTGCCATTCGCCGCTCGCCAGATAGGCGGCGATCTCCTCACGCGAGAGCGATTTGAAAATCACGCGGCTGATGGAAAGGCGCGCGGCGTGCCTGTCGCCATGAATGAGATGCACGGCTGTATAAACGCGGTGGGCGCGGCCGGAAAGAAGTTCGAGACAGTGGCGGGCTTCCTCCGGCGTTTCCGCCTTGGGCAGAATGCGGCGGCCGGCAGCCACCACCGTATCGGCGGCCAGCACATAGGCATCACGCGCATCTGCCGCGATGGCTTGCGCTTTTTCGCGCGCCAGTCTTTCGGCATGGGGTCGTGGCTCTTCGCCCTTCAGGGGATTTTCGTCAATATCAGCCGCCAGCACCGCATCCGGTTCCAGCCCCATTTGGCCGAGCAGCGCCAGACGACGCGGCGAGGCACTGGCCAGAATGAGACGGGGCGCGGCCTGCGTCACTTGAAGCGGTAGGTGATCCGGCCCTTGCTCAGATCATAGGGGGTCATTTCGACCAGCACCTTGTCACCCGCGAGAACGCGAATGCGGTTCTTGCGCATCTTGCCGGCTGTGTGGGCGATGATTTCGTGTTCGTTTTCAAGCTTCACGCGGAATGTCGCGTTGGGCAGCAATTCGACGACGACGCCCGGAAATTCGAGCAGTTCTTCCTTAGACATCCATATTCCTTTGAGATTTGGCCGGAAGATTGACCACAAAGCAGGGCGAAAAGCAAGAACCCGGCATCCCCCCAAGGGGATGAACCGGGCGCAACTGCTTGAAAAAGAAGGGGTTAGCCCTCTCAATCGGCCAAAAGATACTCGATTGTGCTCACAACACGAACGGTTTTGTTGATCTGCTCGGATTCCTGGGCGCCCGGCGTCGCATCACGAGGCTGGATTTCAAACTGCCCCTGATAGGCGCGGCGAATGCCTGCCAGATGAGAGTCGGAATCAGCGGCAAATGTATTGGCCGCCTCGCGCGCGCGCTTGGTCGCCTCCTCGATCATTTCCGGCTTGAGCGCGGCAATGCCGGTGAAAAGATAGGAGGGGCGGATCGGTCCATATTCATTGGACAGGACAACACCCTGATCAATCAGCTGGCTGACGGCACGGTTGGCGGCAGCCACCTTGTCGACATCGGTCGAGCGCAGCACGATCTGCTGGGCGATGATGAAGCGGCTCTGCACCGGCCCGGAATTATAGGCCTGGGCCAGACGGTCGGTGACCTGCGGGGCCTGAATCTCGATATCGGCGTCGGCAAAGCCCTGCTCTTTCAGAAAAGCCATCACGGCATCGGCATTGCCCTTGATCTGGGCCTGTGTGGTGGTGAGCTCGTCACCCGTGGCAACGAAACGCAGCGCCCAAAGTGCCAGATCGGCTTTGACTTCGCGTTCGCTCAGGCCCTTGACCGAGACGGAGCGGTCGCCGAGACGGGCTTTGACAAACCCCTGGCCGACGAGAAAACCGCCAGCCGCAATGCCCACCCCCAGCAGCAGGGCCCCGATAATATTCAATGGACTGGAACTCATCTTGTTCTCTCCCCTTTGGCCTCAGACGCCATGTTGATCTTGAAACGGAGTATAAACCCGAATTAAGACAAATAAGGGGCGAGATCAGGCCGAAGCTGTGTGATCGGCGCCGAAACGCTTCTTGATCAGGGCGGCAATTTCATCCCGCAGGGCGCGATATTTTGCCAGACGCGACTCGCGCGTCCCCTCGCCGCCGCCATAGGAGCCAGGATCGGTTGTCGGCCAATATTCCACGTCAATGGAGGTGGCGCGCGCCAGATCTTCGGCACAGGCAAGCGCTTCGGGCGTCAGCGCGATGACGACATCGAAAGAGCTATCCTGCAGCTCATCAAAACTTTTCGGGCGATGATGAGACAGATCAATGCCCATTTCCTGCATCACGGCGGTGGCGAAAGCATCCTGTTCGCCGACTTCCACGCCGCATGAATCGACATAGATATGACTGCCATAGAAATGTTTCACCAGTGCCTCGGCCATGGGCGAGCGGATGGCGTTCAGATTGCACGCAAAAAGCACGGATGTGGGATTACTAAGCGTCACGATGGTCTCCGCACTTCAGCCCTTGATATGCAAAACGCAGATCAGTGTGAACAGGCGGCGGGCTGTGTCGAAATCCATGTCTATCTTGCCTTCAAGACGATCTTTCAACAGTTGTGACCCTTCATTGTGAAGACCCCGGCGCCCCATATCGATAGCTTCGATCTGCGCCGGAGCCGCCGTCTTGATGGCGTCGTAATAGCTTTCGCAGATCATGAAGTAGTCCTTGATGATGCGACGAAAGGGCGACAGGGACAGCATGACCTTGCCATGGGCAACATCACCCTCAAGGCGGATATCGAAAACCAGCCGGTTTTCCTCAATCGCCAGATGCAGCACATAGGGACCGCCGGGGCTGCCCTGCGGCACGAAATGATTTTCTTCCAGCAGGTCGAAAATGGCGACCTTGCGCTCATGCTCGACATCCGGGCTGCGGCGCACGACCGTGCTCTCATCCAGGATGAGATTGGCAATGCGATAGGTCTGCCCGTCTTCAGGGGCGTCCATTGGTTCCGCTTTCTGCTGCAGCCATGTGGTCTGGCGACACTCTAAGCCGATTTGCGCCTGTAAATCGAGCCTAGAGGCGTGAGGGGGCGTGATCTATTTGTTGAGGCGAATGGAGACCGACCGGCCATGGGCATCGAGCCCTTCGGCGGTGGCAAGGGCGAGCGCAGCCGGGCCGATGGCGGCAAGGGAAGCGGCATCGCAGCGCACCAGCGAGGTCCGCTTCATGAAATCGAGCACGGACAGTCCCGAGGAAAAGCGGGCGCTGCGGGCGGTGGGCAGCACATGATTGGTGCCGGCCACATAGTCGCCGATGGCCTCGGGCGTGTAACGCCCCAGAAAAATTGCCCCGGCATTGGAAATGCGCGCGGCCATGGGTTCGGGGTCTTCGAGTGCGATCTCGAGATGCTCAGGCGCCAGCGCATCGACCAGCGCAATGGCATCCTCAAGCCTGGCCACCAGAATGATGGCGCCAAAATCAGCCCAGCTCTGCGTCGCTGTCGTTTCGCGCGGCAGCATTTTCAACTGGCGTTCGACGGCAGCTTCCACCGCATCGGCAAAGCCTGCATCATCGGTGATGAGGATGCTCTGCGAGGAGACATCATGCTCGGCCTGGCTCAGGAGATCGGCGGCGATCCAGTCCGGATCATTGTCGCGATCGGCCACAACGAGAATTTCAGAAGGCCCCGCAATCATGTCGATGCCGACAGTGCCGAAGACCTGACGCTTGGCGGCAGCCACCCAGGCATTGCCGGGGCCGACGATCTTGTCAACGGGTGCAATGGTGGCCGTGCCATAGGCAAGGGCTGCGACGGCCTGCGCGCCGCCCACACGATAAACCTCGTCCACACCGGCCAGACGCGCAGCCGCCAGCACCAGCGGATTGACGACACCATCAGGCGTCGGCACCACCATGACGAGACGCTTCACGCCCGCGACCTTGGCTGGCAACGCATTCATGAGAACGGAACTTGGATAATTTGCCGTGCCGCCGGGCACATAGAGACCGGCTGCGGCAACTGGCGTCCAGCGATGGCCGAGTTCGACACCAGCCTCATCCCTGTAGCGGGCATCTTCCGGCTTCTGTTTGGCATGATAGGCGCGGATACGGTCGGCCGCGAGACGAAGGGCGCCCAGCGTGTCGGCATCGCATTCGGCTGTCGCCGCATCAAGATCAGCATCTGAAATGCGCAATGTCTCGGCGGTGAGCGATGGCAGGCGGTCAAATTTGCGCGTCAGTTCCACCAGCGCCTCGTCGCCACGGGCCCGCACATCGGCAATGATCGCCGTCACCGTATCATTGACGTCAACGGAGGCTTCGCGCTTGCCGGTGAGCAGCGCGGCAAATGCCGTCTTGAAATTCTTGTCAGAAGCGTCGAGGCGGAGGGCCATATTGATTTACTCGTCGAGGCGGTGGTCAGGCAGGTTCGGCGTCACCCAGGTCAGGTCCATATCACTCAAATGGACCTCAAGGGCCTCCACCTCAAGTCTGATTTCGGCCCCACCCGAAAAAGACAGGGTCACGAGACCGGACGGGGCCTCCAGTTCGGCAAAACTGATGGCCAGCAGATTGACCACGCCATCGGGCCGGTCCTGCGCAATGCCGCGGGTCTGGACCTTCAGCACATTGTCGAAATGCAGGCCACTGCGCACCCGCGCATGACCATGGCTGCGGGCGCCACCTTCGCCTTCCCAGACAAAGCGGTTCATCACCATGGCAAAGCGGCGCGTGGAGGGCAGCCAGGCAATATCGCGCACCAGCGTCACCGCATCCTGAAGATGGGCGGAGATGATGTCGAGATCGTCGCTGTCTTCAGCCAGCAGGCGCAGCTTTGTCATTGAAGTGATGGTTCCCCTGTTTCAGACGTTCGTGTTTCAGGCTTTTTCGCGCCAGATCTCGGCACCGCAGGCGCTGAGCTTGGCTTCGATGCGCTCAAAGCCGCGATCGAGATGATAGACGCGATTGATGATTGTTTCGCCCTCGGCGGCAAGGGCAGCAATGATGAGCGCGGCAGAGGCGCGCAGATCGCTTGCCATGACGGGGGCGCCTTTGAGCACCTCCACACCGCGCACCAGCGCCTTGTCGCCATGCAGCGAAATATCGGCACCGAAGCGGGCCAGCTCCTGCACATGCATGAATCGGTTTTCAAAAATCGTCTCGGTGATTTCGGACTCGCCTTCCGCCATGGTCATCAGCGCCATGAACTGGGCCTGCAGATCGGTCGGGAAGCCGGGGAAAACCTGTGTGACAACATCGGTTGCCTGCAGCCGCGCGCCATTGCGCATGACACGGACCGAGCCTTGCGGCGTTTCAACTTCGGCCCCGGCAGCGCGCAGCACGGAAAGAGCGGCCTCGAAGGTTTCGCCTTCAACGCCTTCCAGCGTGACATCGCCCCCCGTCATGGCGGCGGCAATGGCATAGGTGCCCGCTTCGATGCGGTCAGCAATCACGTTATAGGTCGCGCCATGCAGCTTCTCGACGCCCTCGATACGCAGGGTCGAGGTGCCGATGCCGGTGATCTTCGCGCCCATCGCCACGAGGCAATGGGCAAGATCGGTAACTTCGGGCTCGCGGGCGGCATTTTCCAGCACGGTTTCGCCATCGGCCAGCGTTGCTGCCATCATCAGTGTATGCGTGGCCCCGACCGAGACCATGGGCGAGCGGATGACCGCGCCTTTGAGGCCGCCCGGCGCATTGGCCACGACATAGCCATCCACGAGATCGATCTCGGCGCCCATTTTCTGGAGGCCCTTGATATAGAGGTCCACAGGGCGGGCACCGATGGCGCAGCCCCCGGGCAGCGAGACGCGCGCATAATGGCAGCGCGTCAGCAGGGGCCCGAGCACCCAGAAGCTTGCCCGAATCTGCGACACGATTTCATAGGGTGCGGTGGTGGAAAGGATTTCCGGCGTGGTCAGTGTCAGCGTGTCGGCGTGATCGTCGGAGGCACGCGTGATGACCGTGCCGAGCACCCCCAGCAGCTTGGTGAGCGTGCGAATGTCGGTGAGGCGGGGCACATTGCCAAGGCGCAAGGGCTCCCCGGTCAGCAGGGCTGCCGTGAGCAGCGGCAAAGCGGCATTTTTGGCGCCGCTGATCTGGATCGAACCGTTGAGGCGATTGCCGCCGCGAATGTGAATTGTGTCCATGGTGTCCGGGCTTTCCTGCCGCTTTGGGCCTGCCGCTTTGGGCCTGCCGCTTTGGGAGCTCTCATCTGCCCCAAGTCTGGCGTGTTATAGAGGAAGGGGCGAGACCGGGAAACCCGTTGCCGCCCTGCCCGGCAGGATCAGGCCCCTTTGGGGTCTTTTTCAGGCGCTGCCGTGTCTCAATCGCGATCTTCGGCCTTTTTGCCCTCTTCCTTGCGGCCCTCTTCCTTGCGACCGCGGGTCTGGGCTTTGCGCTTTTTCAGGTTTTCGCGCAGGGCTTCGGCCAGACGGGCAGCCTTTTCGCGGGCTTCACGGGTCTGGGCAGCGCGATCAGGCCCCTGAGCATGTTTTTTGAACTTCATGTCGGTCGTCTTGGGGCTGCTCATGGCGCATTTCTCTCATTCAGGGCATTCGCGGGCAATTGTGATGAGATTTAGGGTCGCCACGCGCATTCCGTCAATAAGGGATTGAGAAGAGAGGCAATTTGGCGGCTCTGCCCCGCATTGACGGCTTGCACCATGGGGAGGGCTGTGGCAACTTCCGCCCGCTCGCGAGAGGCCAATGGCCTTCCCGTCTGATCAGACCCCGAGCCGGGCCGAACGCCCCGATGCTGTTGTAGCTCAGTGGTAGAGCACTCCCTTGGTAAGGGAGAGGCCGAGAGTTCAATCCTCTCCAACAGCACCATTTTCTGTAGACATTATCAAGAAATCACTAAATGGCGCTTCTTTGATGCCATATCTTGTAAACTCATGACCCGTAATTCAAAGGCCATATTTCTTGAAGTACAGTATTGATTCAGAAAATTTCATGATGAATTTCGACAACTGAAAAATTATTTGAGCAAAACATGCCACTTAGATTTTTAATTGAAATTTTTACTGCATTAGCTGCTTTTTGGGGGGCAGGCCTTAGTACTTATTTGGCTTGGAAAAACTGGCAGCTCACTCGCCCTGAAGTTCGGCTGGAAATATCAAATGCTGACCCCAACCGATTGAAACTGTTTGTAACCAATCGATCTTCGGAGAGCATAATTGTGGAATCTGTAAGAGCCGCCAAGGACAATATATGCGATGTCCGCGCCATTTACCCTGAGAACGACACCACGCTTAGAACTATTCGTCGTGTTGTTGGTGGAGATGATCGATTTCATCTGCGTTGTGATCCTGGAGAACAAGTCTCGATAGAAATATTAGTGGAGCAGGAAAACTTCTTTTCACTATCAGTGAATGTTGGTTGGTATTTCGAAACAAGGAGACTTCGTGAGCACCGAACGGTTAGGGCTCGTTGGTCTATTGATGACATCAGCATGCGACGCCGAGCAATTCAAGAATGAGCGCTAACGTGGTGAACAACACAAGAAGATGTGCGCCCCATTCTTCCGGCATCCAATCCTCTCCAACAGCACCATTTTCTGCGACAATGGCTCGCGACCACCCTTTTTCCTCGTGAGCCCTGATGTCCCAGCCCTCTTCCTTTCTACGCGTGATCGAGAGCCCGCAAAATCCCCATGCGCGGATTTGGCTGGCGCTGGATGACGGGCGCGGGCTGAAGAAGCACAAGCGTTTCCTCCTGTCGGGTCGCAAAAGCGTGCCCGAAGCGCTGCGTGAGCGGCCGGGCATGTTTGAATCCCTGCTGGTGACGCGGCCTGAGGATATTGAGGGCTGGGCGCTGCCCGAGGGGCTTGATGTGTTCCGGCTGTCGACGCCGCTTTTCCAATCGCTTGACCACGCGGGCACAGGCTTTCCGCTGCTGGTGGGGCGGGTGCCGGAACTGGTGCGGGCCGATCTTGCCACGCCACCGCAGGGGCTGGAACTTATCTGCGCGCTCGGGGACCCGGCCAATCTCGGCGCGCTGATGCGCAGTGCGGCGGCCTTTGGCGTCTCACGCGTGATCCTGATGGAAGATGCCGCGCACCCCTTCCACCCCAAGGCGATGCGGGCCGGTGCCAATGCGCAATTTGCCCTGCGGCTGGAGCGCGGCCCCGGCTGGGACATGCTCGGCGCGGCGGCGGGCCCCATTTTCGCGCTGGATGGCGCGGGTGAAAATCTCGATGGCTTTGCCTTTCCGGCTTCGATGCGGTTGATC
>WGND01000005.1 GCA_016124805.1 Hyphomicrobiales bacterium
GCCTATGATGCCAATGGCAACATGCTGACGGGCAATGGCCGGACTGCGACCTGGACGAGCTTCAACAAGGTCGCCTCCATGACGCGGGGCACCAACACTGTCAGCTTTGACTATGACAGCGAGCATGGCCGCATCCGTCAGGTGACGGGTAGCAACACGACGCTTTACATCAATGACCCGGCCTCCGGTCTCAGGGTCGAGAAGGTCACCGGCGCAACGGGCTCGGTGCAGTGGAATGACTATCTCTTTGCCGGTGGCCGCATGGTCGCCCAGCACTACAATGTGACGACAGGCGGGGTGACGACCACTTCGACCAGCTACTTCACGCTGGATCATCTGGGTTCGATTGCGGTCATTGCCGATGGCAGTGGCGCTCAGCCCAGCATCAGTCCGTCCATGTCTTTGAATTGTCGAGGCTATATCCAGCGCAGGGAGACCTGCTCAAATAGTGCGGACTGGATGGCTGGGGGACTAGGATTCGAACCTAGATAGGCAGAGTCAGAGTCTGCAGTCCTACCATTAGACGATCCCCCAACAGGATCACAGGCACGCCTGAATCGGCGCGGGATGCGGGCGAAACCTAGTCAGAATGCCCTGCCTCGTCAACCACTTGGGCGGACCCCCGGGCGAAAATCAGTTGTCGGCACCGGCCCGGGGCATGGGCAGAGCATTGCTTGTCCTTGCCCCGCAACCTGTTAGACTTGTCCCAACTTTAAATAATGAGGGTTCCGGTTGATCGCGCTGGCCGTTTTTCGGTCTCTTGTGCCTTCCCGGTTCAATAAAAACGGTGCACCCGAACGGTGACAGCGGCGCAGGCGGCCCGGATCAGGCCGCTGCGGATATCAGCCAGAGGGCAGACTCCGCCCGGCAAAGGCCCGATCAGGGCCAAAACATGCCGGACGAAACCCGGGCCGAGACTCCGCCGAAGGAGCCAACCCGCACAGGCGGGCGGGGCCGCAGAGGCGCACGTCGGCGCCAGCGCCGCAAGAGCGATCTTGCCCAGCCGGAAAGCCGGGCCGACAACAGCAAGAAGCAGAAGCCTGTCGCCCCGCAGACGGAGGCCACCACGCGTCCCGATGAGGACACGCTTTATGCTGCGCTCGATCTGGGCACCAATAATTGCCGCCTGCTGATTGCCCGCCGCAATGGCGACAGCTTTCGCGTTGTGGATGCCTATTCGCGCATTGTCCGCCTCGGCGAGGGGCTGGCGCTCACCGGTGAGCTCAGCCAGGCGGCCATGGATCGCGCCGTTGAGGCGCTTCTGATCTGCGCCACAAAGCTCGAACGGCGCGGTGCCACGCGGGTGCGCACCATTGCCACTGCCGCTTGCCGCACGGCCCGCAATGGCGCTCTTTTTATCGAGCGGGTCAAAAATGAAACCGGCCTTGAGCTCGAAATCGTGACAACGCAGGAAGAGGCGCGGCTCGCGCTCGCAGGCTGCGCTCCCTTGCTCGACCGCAGCTGTGCTTCGGCCCTTGTCTTCGATATTGGCGGCGGATCGACGGAGCTGATCTGGGTCGGCATGGGGCAGGGCGGCGGCCAGCGCCGCAAGCGCCCGCAGGTGCAGGACTGGATTTCTCTCCCCATGGGCGTGGTGACGCTGGCCGAGCGTCATGGCGGCCAGCATGTGCCGGGCGAGATATATGAGAATATGGTCGGCGAAGTGACAGAGGCACTTGCCCCCTTCATGCAGCGTCTCGTCGAGGCGGACCCGGATATGGCTTCTGGCTTTCATCTGCTAGGCACCTCGGGCACGGTCACCACCATTGCGGGCGTGCATCTGGGGCTTGCCCGATATGACCGCACCCGCGTCGATGGGTTATGGATTTCGCCCGACGAAGTGCAGGAAGTGACACGCGGCCTGCTGGAGCTTGATTTTGCCGGCCGCGCTGCCCACCCTTGCGTGGGCGAGGAGCGCGCCGATCTCGTGCTGGCAGGCTGTGCGATCTTTGAAGCCATTGCGCGCGCCTGGCCCGCCGAGCGCCTGCGCGTGGCTGATCGTGGCCTGCGCGAGGGGATACTGCTATCCATGATGCAGGCCGATACATTGCGTGGTCGCCGCCGTCGCCGCCGTCGTCGTCGCAAGGCACGCGCACAGACGGGCGCGAATGGCCCCGCATCGAATATGGCCCCAGAGGCAAAGGAATAACGCGCGATGTCAGGAAACAGGTCTAAAGGCGGACCCGGCGATCCCGTGGGCGGTGCCCGCCAGTTGAAGGTGCGTGTGAAGACGGCACGCAAGCGGACGCTGTCTTCCACGCGCTGGCTGCAGCGCCAGCTCAATGACCCCTATGTTCATGCCGCCAAGCGCGATGGCTATCGCTCCCGCGCGGCATACAAGCTGATGGAGATGGATGATAAATTCCGTTTCCTGAAGCCGGGTGGCCGCGTGGTCGATCTCGGCTGTGCACCCGGCGGCTGGCTCCAGATTGCCGCGACGCGGGTCAAGTCCATCGACGGCAAGGGCGACAATCGCGGTCGCGTTATCGGCCTCGACTATCTGGAAATGGATTCAGTGCCGGGCACAACAATCCTTCAGCTGGATTTTCTCAGCGAAGGGGCCGACGCGCAGGTCAAGGCGCTGCTGGCGGGGGAGGCCGATGTGGTGCTCTCCGACATGGCGGCCCCCACAACGGGCCATCGCCTCACCGACCACATGCGCATTATGGCGCTTTGCGACATTGCCGCCCTCTTTGCCACCGAGGTGCTCTCACCCGGCGGCACCTTTATCGCCAAGGTGTTACGCGGCGGAACGGAGAATGAGCTTCTGACCAACCTCAAGAAACACTTTCAGACCGTCCGCCATATGAAGCCCAAGGCCAGCCGCGCTGACTCAGCTGAAATGTATGTGATTGCTCAAGGGTTTCGAGCGCTTTCCGAGGGAATCGGATCAGCTGCCGGGGATAGCGAAGATTGACGGAAAACGGCTGATAAAGCTGCGTCTTTATGGCAGTGCAATAACGCCTTTGCATTCCTTGCCTTCGGTGTTAAAAGCCAGCGCCAACATATGAGCAGGCAAGTCCCGAGTCCCTTATTGCTTATGGGACGGGCATGGAGGTTGGCAAAATGATCCGCGAAGCGTTGACGTTTGATGATGTGCTTTTGCTGCCGGCAGCCTCATCCATATTGCCAAGTCAGGCAGACACCCGCACACGTCTGACCCGCTCCATCACGCTGGGTATCCCCATTCTCTCGGCCGCCATGGACACGGTCACCGAAGCGCGGCTGGCCATTGCCATGGCGCAGGCTGGCGGCATCGGCGTTCTCCATCGCAACATGACGCCTGAGCAGCAGGCAGAGCAGGTCCGCCAGGTCAAAAAGTTTGAATCCGGCATGGTTGTCAATCCGGTCACGATCGGACCGGACGCCACCCTCTCCGAAGCGCTTGCGCTGATGCAGCGCCATGGCATCACGGGCTTCCCCGTGGTCGAGAATAGCGGCAAGCTTGTCGGCATCCTGACCAATCGCGACGTGCGCTTTGCCAGCAATCCCGCCGAGCCCGTGCGCAACCTCATGACCAAGGGCAATCTCGTCACCGTGACCGAGAATGTCAGCCAGTCCGAAGCCAAGCGCCTGCTACATTCGCACCGCATTGAAAAGCTGATCGTTGTCGACAATGACTATCATTGCGTCGGCCTCATCACCGTCAATGACATTGAGAAGGCCCAGCTTCATCCACATGCCGCCAAGGACGAGCAGGGCCGCCTGCGCGTGGCCGCCGCCACAACTGTCGGTGATGACGGCTTTGATCGCACCCAGGCGCTGATCGATGCCGGTGCCGATGTCATCATCGTGGACACCGCACACGGCCATTCAAGCCGCGTGTCGGAAGCCGTCGAGCGCATCAAGAAGCTTTCCAACAATACGCAGGTGATTGCGGGCAATGTGGCAACGGCCAATGGCGCCCAGTCGCTGATTGATGCCGGCGTGGACGCCATCAAGGTCGGCATCGGCCCCGGCTCCATCTGCACCACGCGCATCGTTGCCGGTGTTGGCGTGCCCCAGCTCACCGCCGTCATGGATACGGTCGAGCAGGCACGCAAGGCCGACATTCCGGTCATTTCCGATGGTGGCATCAAATATTCAGGCGACCTTGCCAAGGCAATTGCCGCAGGCGCGGAATGCGCCATGCTCGGGTCGCTCTTTGCCGGCACGGAAGAAAGCCCCGGCGAAGTCTTCCTGTTTCAGGGCCGCTCCTACAAATCCTATCGCGGCATGGGCTCGGTCGGCGCCATGGCGATCGGCTCGGCAGACCGCTACTTCCAGCAGGATGTGAAGGACTCGCTCAAGCTCGTGCCCGAAGGCATTGAGGGGCAGGTGCCTTACAAGGGCCCCGTTGGCACCGTCATTCATCAGCTGGTCGGCGGCCTGCGAGCGGCCATGGGCTATACCGGTTGCGCGACCATCGCGGAACTGCAGGCCAAGGCCGAATTCGTTCGCATTTCGGGTGCATCGCTTCGCGAGAGCCACGTGCATGATGTCACCATCACACGTGAAGCACCCAATTACCCCGGAAGCGGTGGCTGACATCATATGACGCCCGGAGCACGCCTGCAGGCGTCCATTGATATTCTCTCCGACATCGAGCGGACCCGACATCCAGCTGATCGGGTGTTTGACGGCTGGTCGCGTTCAAATCGCTATGCCGGGTCGAAGGACCGTGCGGCCATCAGCGAGATGGTCTATGGCGTGTTGCGCAATCGCGCCGTGCTCAGCCATGCGATGAAGGGCGATACGCCCCGCCTGATGGTCTTCGGCGTTCTGAAGCTGCTGGATGAAAAACCGGTCAGCGAAATCGATGATCTCTGCACAGGTGAAAATCACACGCCCGAGCATCTGAGCGACGAGGAAACCGACGCGCTCACAGCCGCCGCCTTGCCCGGCGCCGACGCGCCTGTCTGGATCCGCAACAATTATCCTGAATGGATGCATGACGAATTGCTTGCAGCCTTTGGCAGCGATCTGGAACGCGAAATGTGGGCCTTGCAGGGCCGTGCCCCGACCGATTTGCGCGTCAATGTGCTCAAGGCCATGCCGGATGAAACCATCGCGCTTCTCGCGGAGGAAGCGGTCGCTGTGGAGCCCGCGCCGCTTGCGCCATTCGGGTTGCGCATGCTGGGCAAGGCCAATCTGCCCGCGCTTACCGCCTATCGTGACGGCCTGATCGAAATTCAGGATGAGGGCTCGCAGCTCGCCTGCCTTCTGGCGGCGGTTAAGCCCGGCGAGCAGGTGCTCGATCTCTGCGCCGGTGGCGGTGGTAAAACCCTCGCGCTGGCCGCTCAGATGGCTAACAAAGGCCAGATCTATGCCTGTGATCGCGATGGCCGTCGCTTGGACAAGCTCATGCCGCGTGCCCAGCGCGCCGGCGCCCGCAATGTGCAGACAATGACCCTCGCGCCCTGGCATGAGGGCGAGGAAGAGCCAACGCTTGCTGATCTCGCGGGCCGCATGGATTGCGTGCTTGTCGATGCACCTTGCAGCGGCACGGGGGCCTGGCGCCGCAGCCCGGATGCCCGCTGGCGCATCACGCCGGAAATGCTTGCAACCTATCATGCCGCGCAAACCGAAGTGCTGGCCCGCGCCGCGCCGCTGGTCAAGCCGGGTGGGCGTCTCGTCTACATCACCTGTTCGCTGCTCCCCTCGGAAAATGAGCAGCAGGTCAGTGCTTTTCTGGAGCGCCAGTCAGACTTCAGTCAGACACATTGGCAGAACTTCTGGCCCGCGGGCCTCAGCCAGCCAAATGTGCCGCAGGGCCAGGCATTGCGGCTTACACCGGCGCGCACCGGCACGGATGGCTTTTATATCGCGGTGCTGCAGCGGAATAACGGAAAATGATGAAAAAGCACAGCATTCTTGGCCGAAATGGGCAAGTATGGGAGGGTCTCTCTTTCCTTCCAGCTGGGCTGATCTCTATGTCGAAAGCGGTTTCCCGCCTCTCCCTCATTGTGTTTCTCGCATTGCTTGTCGTGCCCGTTGGGGCCCACGCCGCCCCTGAACTGGCCAGGGCGGCGATACGCCTGGCGGACAAGGGCATCGCGGCAACGGCGACAGGTGATTATGCGCGTGCCCAGCGTCTTTTGGAGGAAGCGCTGGTCGCCGATCCCTCCAATGCGCGCACCATTGCAAGCCTCGGCGTGCTGCATCAGAAGCGTGGCAATATGGGCATTGCGCGCAAATATTATATCTCCGCCCTCACCGTGGACCCGGCCAACATTGTCGCCCTCGGCCGCCTCGGCCAGATGGAAGCAGGCATGGGCAAAATGGACGACGCCAAAGACAAGCTGCGCCGCCTGCAGGCCATCTGCCCGACATGCGCTGAAACCACGGCCCTGAAATCAAGCATTGACGCTCCAGCATCTAAAACTCCGTAGGCTGATTATGACAGATCGCGTTCTTATCATCGACTTTGGCAGCCAGGTCACCCAGTTGATCGCGCGGCGCGTACGCGAAAGCGGTGTCTATTGCGAAATCGTGCCCTTCAACAAAGCCGATGATATTCAGGAAAGCTTCGATCCCAGAGCGATCATCCTTTCCGGCGGGCCTGCCAGCGTCACCGGCATCGGCACCCCGCGCGCCCCGGAATGGGTTTTCAAGGCGGGTCTGCCTGTGTTGGGCATCTGCTATGGCGAGCAGACCATGTGCGCCCAGCTCGGCGGCAGCGTGGAAGGCTCCGACGAACGTGAATTTGGCCGCGCCACAATTGAAGTGGTCGAAGACACGCTGCTGTTTGACGGGCTCATCAACAAGGGCGAAAAAGAACCTGTCTGGATGAGCCATGGCGACCGCGTCAATGCGATCCCGCCGGGCTTCAAGGTGGTGGCCGTCAGCCGCAACGCGCCTTTTGCAGCCATTGCCGACGAGGCGCGTCATTTCTACGGCGTGCAGTTCCATCCGGAAGTTGCGCACACACCGCGCGGCGCGCAGCTTCTCTACAACTTCACGCACAAGATCGCAGGCTGCAAGGGTGACTGGACCATGGCCGCCTTCCGCGAAAATGAAATCGCCCGCGTCCGCGAGCAGGTCGGCTCGGGCCGCGTCATCTGCGGCCTTTCGGGTGGTGTCGATTCATCCGTTGTCGCTGTGCTGCTGCATGAAGCCATCGGCGACCAGCTGCAATGCGTCTTCGTCGATACCGGCATGATGCGGGCAGGGGAGTCCGAACAGGTCGTCGATCTCTTCCGTCATCATTACAACATTCCGCTTGTGCATCGCGATGCCCGCGATCTTTTTCTCGGCAAGCTTGAAGGTGTCAGCGACCCGGAGCGCAAGCGCAAGATTATCGGCTCAACTTTTATCGATGTGTTCGAGGAAGAAGCCCGCAATATTGGCGGCGCTGATTTTCTGGCACAGGGCACGCTCTATCCTGATGTCATTGAGAGCGTCTCCTTCATCGGTGGCCCAAGTGTCACCATCAAGAGCCATCACAATGTGGGCGGCCTGCCTGAGCGCATGAACATGAAGCTTGTGGAGCCGCTTCGCGAACTCTTCAAGGATGAAGTGCGTGCGCTGGGCCGCGAGCTTGGTCTGCCGGAAGCCTTTGTCGGCCGCCACCCCTTTCCGGGACCGGGCCTTGCTATCCGCCTGCCAGGCGAGATCACGGGCGAGAAGCTCGAAATCCTGCGCAAGGCCGACACGCTCTATCTCGAAGAAATCCGCAATGCCGGCCTTTATGATGATATCTGGCAGGCCTTTGCCGTGCTGCTGCCGGTGCGCACGGTCGGTGTCATGGGCGACGAGCGGACCTATGAATTTGTCTGCGCCCTGCGCGCCGTCACCTCAACCGATGGCATGACGGCGGATTATTATCCCTTCTCGCATGAGTTTCTGGGGCATGTCTCCACGCGCATCATCAACGAAGTCCGCGGTATCAACCGCGTCGTCTATGACATCACCTCAAAGCCACCCGGCACTATCGAGTGGGAATAGGCTGAAAATTCTATTTAATTTTCATTTCATCCAGAACATGGCTGATCCAGTCACTCGTGACGGCTTTATCCATGGCGATGACGCGGAAATAAAGCGCGCCGGCGAGAGCGGCGAAACTAATCGTATCATCCCAGTCGGCTGGAATGTCGCCGCGTTGGCGGGCGCGCTCGAACACAGGCGCAATATCCGCCTTGCGCCGCTCCCAGTAAGAGGGAGTCTCGCGCGCGTCATCATGACGATATGTCGATAATCCGGCTACAATGGCAGCCTTGCCGACATTGCTTGAAATGAATGCGCCAACTTGCTGAAGCAGGGATTGCAGGTCAGCGCGCAAGCTCCCCAGATCCTGAACACGAATTGCCCCTGATGCGCGTGCATAGACCGCGTCGTCAATCAGACGGGCGGGCGTTTCCCAACGGCGATAGATCGTCGCGCGGCCCACTTCTGCGCGCTTTGCCACCTCCTGAAATGTCACCGCCTGGAATCCGCCTTCAAGGAGCAGGTCAATGGTTGCGTCATGTACGCGACGGGAGACTTCAGAGGTGCGCCCGCCCGGACGCTGGGCCGGGATATTTCCAGAATGTTGTTTCGACAAGGGCTTGACGTCCTTTTCCATTAATGAGACATTTGTATCATTAAAGAGGCATTTGGGCAAGTTGAACTGGCCTATAGCCGATTCTGGGAGAGGATAAAAATATGAACAAGGCGCGTGTACTGATTGTTGGTGGCGGCCCGGTTGGTCTGGGCGCTGCACTTGAGTTGTCGCGATTCGGCGTTCCGAGCATCCTGGTTGAAATGCACGAAAGCACGTCCTGGCATCCCAAGACGCGAAACTTCAATACGCGCACCATGGAGGTTGCGCGCGGCTGGGGCATGGGCACCTATCAAAGGCTGCGCAGTATCGACTGCCCGCCCGGCTGGAAGTCGCCGATCCGGTTTCTTGAGAATGCCTGTGGCGCAGAATACGGCCAGATCGACTCTAAGGGATTTGCGGGGCCCGGTCCCGACATAAGCCCGGCTGAACCGACGATGACATCGCAGGACCAGATTGAGGAAATCATGGTTCAGGCGCTGCGGGCGAGTGGTCTGGTTGACTTGCGTTTCTCGACCGAGGCGGTGCGCTTGTTGAGAGGTGGCGCAGAAGGGGATGATGAGGTTCAGCTGGAAATCCGCAACCGGGTGACCGGCAAAACCGAGATCATCACCGGATGTGCGCTGGTCGCTGCTGATGGCGCAGCCAGTTCGATGCGCGATGCGCTTGGCCTGGAACTGGTTGGCCAGCGGGCGGTCAAGCAGCTGGTGAATTGCTACTTCAGGGCTGACATCGAAAGTCATCTCAAGGATCGCACGGGCGTACTCTTCTTCGTGCACAATGAGAAGGCGACAGGTGTCCTTCAGCCGCTGGACGCAAAGGGACGGTGGCTGTCACAGATCAATGTCACGCCTGAACAGTTTTCTCTCGAATACTTCACCAAGGAACGCGCCGCTGAATGGGTGCGCGCCGCTGCCGGCGTCCCGGATCTCGAGGTCGAGGTCTTGTCCCTGGGCCTATGGGCGTTGAACGCAACCTGCGTCGATCAGTTCACCAAAGGGCGGGTTATCGTATGCGGGGACGCAGCCCATCAGTTTCCGCCGACCGGCGGGCTCGGCGTGAATACGGGTCTTCAGGGCATGCATAACGCAATGTGGAAACTGGCGCTTTATGCACAGGACAAAGCCGGCTGGGGCCTCGTCAAAACCTATCATGACGAACGCCTGCCGGTGTCGCAGTCGATCGTGATGCAGTCCTTCATCAATGCCTCAAACGTGCAGCGGATCAATCAAGCGGCCGCGACGGGCTCCGAGAGCGGTTTGACGGCAGAACAGATCGTTGCCGAGTCGCGCCGCTATGGAAATCATCTGGGCGCCGAGTTCGGCAGCTGGTACCAGTCAGAAGCGGTCATTCCCGATGGCACCGAGCCGGTGAAGGCGGAGGACGATTATTCCGACTACATCCCCTCTGCGACACCGGGATGCCGGGCCCCTCACATCTGGCTCGGCAAGCCGGAAGCGCGCCTCTCCCTCATTGATCTCTGCGGGCCGTCTTTCACCTTGCTGACCGGACCCGATGGCAAGGCCTGGGAAGCCGAGGTCGAAGCTGTCCGTTGCGCCTTCAACCTGCCCATCGCCTGCTATCGCATTGGAAGCGCCGGGCTGCAGGATGACGGTTCGTTTGAGAAAGCCTTCGGGATTTCCTCAGGTGGCGCTGTCCTTGTTAGGCCGGATGCACACATCGCCTGGCGTGCTGCCTCGCATGCAGGTTCTGCCGCCGGGCTAGCTGGGGCTTTCCGGCAGATACTTCAGAAAGAGCCCCAAAATGTCTGAGCGCAAGACAATCGCCGCCATCGGCTGTTCGGGGCCGGTGGCGCATCACTTCGTTGAAGGCTTTCTGAATGAGGGGGCTTCCGTCCGCATCCTTGCGCGTTCGCCCGAGCATGTGCAGACGATGTATCCGGACGCCAGCATCAGCCCCGGAAGCATGATGGCGCCGGATGACGTGGCGCGCGTTGTTGAGGGCGCAGACCTCATATTTCTTGTCACACCGATGGGGCTGAACAATGATCCATCGACTGAAATTGAGGCGGCAAAGCGCGTGCTTGAAGGCCTGAAGCGGGCGCACGCACCTCATCTCGCCTATACGTCCTGTCTCGGCGTCGACGGGAAATCCGGTGTCGGGATTCTTGATGCCAAATATGCGATTGAACGCATGATCGTGGAGAGCGGCTTGCCATATACAATCCTGCGGTGTGGCACCTATATGGAAGACCTGTTTGACCTGCGCATCGATCTGCTTCGAAAGGGCAAGTTTCTTTTTCCACTCAACAGGAACAGGCGGTTCACATTTACAAGCCAGCGCGACGTGCCCCGCTTCATCATGTGTGAGGTTCTGTCAACCGATGCCTTCACGAACCGGACCCTTGATCTCGTTGCGCCGGGCACTTATTCCATTCCGGAACTGGAGTTGCGACTGAGCGATGCAGCAGGATTTTCCATCAAGGCGCCGCCTCGATTCCCGATCTTTCATATCTATCGGTCAATGTTGCCTGTGTTCAGGCTGCGGCGCGACCGGATGTCCTCGGTCATTCCACTCCTCGCCCATTTCGACCGCTATGGCTATCTTTCGACAGACGGGGTCAGCCCCGATCTCAATTTCAGAATGACACCTCTTGAAAAGCATCTGGGCGCATTGATGGCAAAGCAGTCCGGCAAAGACATTGGTCGGTGAATATCGAGACCTGTTGACTGTAGCGTCTTTTCGATAGTGAACTGACAGTCAGGCGCCTCGGATACGTATCAAGTTTCTTTGCGGGTCCGGCTTGCACTTTCGAAAACTCACCGCCTCAGGACAGGCGAATATGGACAACATTGAGGGGCAATGATGAAAGCCATTCACATCTTAAGCTTGGTCCCACTGTTTTTGTTTCCTGGCAGTCTGTATGCCGATGAGGCGCCCTCCGCCAATATCGGCCTGTCAGGCAAGCTGCTGACCGAGATGCCGCTCGGGCCTGAATTTGAGACGACAGGCAATCGCCATCTCCGCATGCGCGTCCTCACGGTCGCGAAGGGGGGCGTGGTGGCGTTGCACAGCCATAAAGACCGTCCATCCGTTGAATATGTGATGAAGGGCAGCGCGACCGAATTCAAGGATGGCGTGGAGAAGGTCTATCGCGAGGGCGATGTGGTGCGCGCCGACCACACGACATCCCATTGGTGGCGCAATGACACCGATGGCGATCTTGTCATTCTGGCAGTTGATATCTACCAGCCTGAATAGACTATTTCATATCGTCGACGATGACGCTGATCCGCGCGAAGAAATGCAGACCGTTGAGGATTTCCTCGTCGGTCATCGGGTCGATGATTTTCTGAACATAGGCCGTGCCCTGCGCAATCATCTTTCTGAGATGCGTTTCACCCTTCGGTGTCAGCGTGACGATTTTTTCGCGACCGGAGGCAGGGTCTTCCACCATGGTCAGAAGATTGAGCGGTGGTTGCGCCATGCTGCGCAGCGCCTTGGTGATGGCGGCGCCTGAAATTTCAAACCATGTCGAGAGTGATTTCTCGATGGCCTTGCGATTCATCTGACGGCCCTGATGGCCTTCTGAATGGATCAACCAGAGGATGGCCACCTGATGACGGCCCAGTGAGCCGCCGCGCAAAGCGTCCTCAACGCCAATCCCAGCTTTGTAGTGTATGGGGTAGTAATGCTCCAGAAAGAGCCGCGCGGCATCCTGCGGCGCCTTGCCTTTTTTGGCGGATTTATCGGAATTTCCGGCTGCCACGATTACGCCTGTCCTTCAACGGTCACAAGAATCATTCACGCCAGCTTAGCCCAAATGAACCTCCCTTCGCGCAATCTAATTGTTTACAAAATAAATAGTTGTGTTGTGAATTGACGAAACAAAGAAACGGGGAGGTTGAAATGTCCATCAGTCATGCCAAATCAGACACCAGCGTGTCGGCGCTCGTGGCGGCCTTGCCGCGCGGTGAGACCATCGCATCGCCCTATGCGCTTTATGATGCGCTGCGGCCTCACGCGCCGGTCAGCGGCTATCGTGATTATCCCCCGGGCACCATTCCCGGGGCTGACGAAGCGGTCTCCGCCTGGGTGCTGCTTGATTATGAGCACGTCTCCATGGCGGCGCGCGATCACCGCCTCTATTCCTCGCGCGACCCGTTGCAGGAGCAGTCCTCCGCGCCCACGCTCATGCTCGTCAATCATGACAATCCCGAACATGACCGGCTGCGCGGCATCGTCAATCTCGCCTTTTCGCGTCGCCGTGTGGAAGCGCTCGATCCTTGGGTGCGCGAAATGGTGGACGCGCTGGTCGCCTCTTTCGCCAATTCGGAGCTCGAAGTCACCCGTGATCTGGCCTCGGTCATCCCGGCCCGCGTGATCGCGGGCCTGCTAGGACTTGATGAAACCGTGCATGACCGTTTTCGCGACTGGGGCACGGCCTTCATGCTCTCGGCTGACCTGACGCCGGAAGAACGCCAGAAGAGCAATATGGAACTGGTCGAATTCTTTGTCGCAACCGCCTCGGCACTGCAGGCGAAAATCGAAAAGGGTGAAGCGGTGCCCGATGGCCTCATCGCGGCGCTGCTGCGCGCCGAGACCGATGAAGGCAAGCTGACACTTGATGAAGTCATCCGCTTCTGCATCACGCTTGTGGTGGCCGGTGCGGAAACCACGACATTCCTGCTGGGCAATCTTGTCTACAATCTCGTCACCATGCCGGAAGTCCGGCGCCAGCTGGCGGCAGACCGGTCTCTCGTTCCCGCCTTTATTGACGAGTCCCTCAGACATAGCGGCCCGCCGCAACGCCTCTTTCGCATTGCCACAGCAGATATAGAGATCGGCGGACGCCAGATCAGGGAGGGCGACTGGGTTGCGCTCTTTTTTGCGGCGGCCAATCACGATCCGAAAGTCTTCCCGGAGCCTGAGCGCTTCGACATGACCCGCCCCAATCTCAACAAGCAGCTGACCTTCGGCGTTGGTATTCATCATTGTCTGGGATCAGCACTCGCCCGCATGGAGGCGCGGTCACTCGTCAATGCCATCCTTGATCAGTGGGACGATCTTGCCTTGACCAGCGAGCCGGTTAAGCAGCGCGCGAGCCTGCTCAATCACGGCTTCGATCAAATCCATATCTCGGTCACATCAAAGGGGAGGGCGGCCTGATGTCTGTCAGCAAGAATATTGAAGCGACACAGAAGCTGTTCGAGGCCTTTGGTGCCAAGGACATTCCCGCCATCATGACTTATCTCGACCCCGAAATCGTGATCGATTTTTACGGGCCGGATGTCATCCCCTATGCCAATCACTATGAAGGAACGGAGGAAGCGCGCCGCTTCTTCGAAACGGTTCTTTCCTCTGTCGACATCAACCAGTTTGACGCCGAAGACATTTTTGGCGCTGGCGACAAGGTTGTCGTGACGGGTCATCTCAATCTGCGCGCCTTGTCCACGGGCCGCATCATCGATTCAGATTTCGTCCATGTCATTACATTGCGGGACGAGCGCTGGCTGCATTTCCGCGACTTCATGAACTCCGCTGTTGCCGCCGCCGCCTTCGCGCCATGAACCACCCGTCAGCTCTGCATCCCTAAACAGCTGACAGCCTTGCGCCTCCCTCACTTTGTGAGGGGGGCGTCTTTTTGCGCCGGACAAAGCGTGAGATAGAACAGGATGCCCGTCAGGATACCGCCATAGATATTGAGCGCGGCGCCTGGCGCAGTGCCGATGGTCTCCAGTGGATGAAGATGTCCTGAAAGATGGCGCAGGAAGGGCTCGGCAAAAAGTGTCGCCGTCGCCAGCGCCGTCAGCCCCCGATATCGCAGCAGCAGCACCCAGAGCAGGCAGGCTAGCAGAAGCTGGATTGCGCCCCACTGGCCGAATATCGCCACGATATTGCTGCCGCCAGCGACCGAGATATCGATGGTGGCAATGCTGTGCGCGCCGCCATCGGGCGCAAAAATATGCACGCAGCTACGGGCGGTGATCATCACGAGATAGAGCATCACCAGCCAGCGCGCGATCAGGGGTCCCTGATAGGTGAGAGTGTCAGTCGGGAGCAGGGCAGCCGGTTGGGCGAACCACCGGCGGGGCAAGAGACTGTTGCGCATGGATATCCTCCCTTTTGGCATGAAGGCTGCCACTAAATTGCAGGCTGGTAAAGCACCTGCAGCAGGCATGAAAACGCCTCCCTCACATAAAGCGGGGGAGGTGCAGTTCATTTAGTCGCTTGACGGCCGCTCAGGCGAGCAGCAATTCGCCAATCTGCACGGCATTCAGCGCCGCACCCTTGAGCAGCTGGTCACCGGCCACGAACATCGAAATCGAGTGGCCCGTAGGATCGGAAATATCCTGACGGATGCGACCGACAAGAATATCGTCTTGGCCCGACGCATCCTTCGGCATCGGGAAATAGTTCCTGGCCACGTCGTCGACGATTTTCACGCCAGGCGCCGTTGAAAGGATGGTCCGCACGTCATCCGGCGTAATCGGATTTTCACATTCAAAATCCAGCGCCTCGGAATGGGCACGCAGCACCGGCACACGCACACAGGTGGCCGTGACGCGGATATTGGTATCGGCGAAAATCTTTGTCGTCTCCTTCACCATCTTCATCTCTTCTTCGTTGTAACCCGTCACAGGGTCCACGCGGGAATTGTGGCTAAAGACATTGAAGGGGTAGGGATGCGGAATGATCTTCTGCTCAAAGGCTTCGCCCGCCAGATGGGCGCGGGTTGCCTGTTCAAGTTCTTCCATCGCGGCGGCACCCGCACCGGAGGCCGCCTGATAGGTGGCCGCGATCAGGCGCTTCACGCGGTTCTTCTGGTGGATCGGCCAGAGCGGCGTGATGGCGATGATCGTCGAGCAGTTCGGATTGGCAATAATGCCCTTGTGGTCATGGGCGGCCTGCGGGTTCACCTCAGGAATGACCAGCGGCACATCGGGATCCATGCGGTAGGCGGATGAATTGTCGATCATCACGGCCCCGGCATCGACAACAGCCTTGGCAAACTTCTTCGAGATGCTGCCGCCTGCCGAAAAGAAAGCAATGTCCACGCCCTTGAAGCTGTCTTCCGTCAGTTCTTCAACGGTGATGTCCTGTCCGCGAAATGTCATGGTTTTGCCAGCCGAACGCGCCGAGGCCAGAAGCTTTAGCTTCGAGATCGGGAAATTTCGTTCTTCAAGACAACGCAGCATTTCGACGCCGACGGCGCCTGTGGCGCCAGCGATTGCGACGACAGGATTCGGATTCATCATTTTCTCCAGTTTGCAGCCTGATATTGGGGGGTGGCTGCCGTTGCACAAGGCGGTGGCTATAACAGTGCGGGCAGGGTGAAAGCAAGGGCAGCGACCCTGCTGGCGGGTTTGCCCGCATGGCATTGCAGGATGAAAAAGGCTAGGGTGGTGCCCATCGCAACAGGCAAAAAAAGCCTGATAACTGCCGGGAAATGCAACCATGCTGCCAAAGAAGCTCGCCATCATGCCAATCGTGAATGAAGCCTATAGCGGGGCATGGCGTCACACCGGCGAAATGATCCGCCTCATCTGGCTGCCCGGTCTTCTTTATATTCTCGTTTCCCTGTTTTCGACCTTCTATCAGACACGTGAGCAGATGTGGCTGGCGGTCCTGCTGAACCTTGCCGGGCTCTTTCTCTGGCCGATCATCGCGGTGGCCTGGCATCGCTTCATCCTGTTGGGCGACATGACCAGCAAAGCGGCCAGCTTTCACTTTGGCCGTCGCGAAGCCCGCTTCCTGATGGTGACGATCTTCCTGTTTCTCATGCTGGTACCGAGCCTCATGTTCATGACCATGGCCAATCAGCTCATGGTCTCGTCACCCGAACAACAGGGCACGATTTCGGCCTTCGCCATCGCCGGGCTTGTCTTGCTTGGCCTGGCCCTTGCCTACCTGCCGCGTCTGGCGCTTCTGCTGCCTGCCATTGCCGTGGATGATGCGCCTGATCCACGCCAGCTGTTGGAGGCCACGCGCGGCAACTACTGGCGCCTCGTTGCCATTCTGGCGCTGACATCGTTGCCAGTTGCCATTGCCTATATGCTGTTGACCGAATTTGTGGCGGCCATTGGGCTGCCGCTTGTGCTGGCGTTGGCTTTCGCACCCGTCGTCACCATCTATCTGGCGGTTCTCAATGTCGCGGCGCTGTCCATCGCCTATCGCGACCTCATGGGCCCCGCCGGTACACGGCCCCCTCAGCAGCAGCCCGAAAATCCACTCGCCTGAGATCGCGCCTCCCTCGATCAAATAATTGGCCGGCATCGAATATTCATTTGATGCGGTGGACCCTGTCTGTGAAACTCAGGTTTCACCGGCGGGGGCTGGATCATTCGGGGGGAATGAATTTTGGAAAAGAAGCTGCCTGTTTTCAAAACGGCGCGTGAGGTCTTTGCAGGGATCACGACCCATTATTTTCAGCTCGCAAAAGCAGCATGGCCCGCCCTGATACTGCTCGCTATAGCGCTTGTCTGGTATGTAAAAATATTCATTAGCCTGGAAGTCATTCTGGAGTCCTTGAAGCAGGCCCAGCTGGCGGGAGATGATGAAGCCGTCAATGCCAACTTGGCTCTTATTTTTGCCGATGGTCGCGGCTTGCAGTTCGCCATCATCCTTTTTTTGATGTTTGTTGCATCAGCCATCGCAGCGGTTCGCTGGCATCGTTTTGTTCTGCTTGGGGAAGGTGCAACTGATCAAGCAGCAGAACCCACACCCATCCGTTCAGAGGATGGGGTTTATATTTGGACATTTATCAAGATTGTTCTTTGCGAGGTGCTCCTCATCTTGGTCGCGGTCCTATTTGCCGCGGCGGCGGGTTATTTGCTTGGCATTGTGGGTCTCGTTGCCGTGAATGGCGAAGGTGGCAACATAATTGGTGGGCTGCTGATCTTGGTGGGTGGTACTTTTCTCTACTTCCTCGTTCTCAGCTACATGTTGCGGCTCATGCTTGCGCTACCGGACGCAGCCATTGGGCAAGGGGGGCGGGTTTTCACAATCTTTCAAGCAACCAAGAGCAATGGCTGGCGTCTGCTGGGCGTCTATCTCGTTTTCCTGTTGGCTGCCATGCTCATCGGCCTCCTGATGGCCGCTATCTTGGGCGTGTTTGTCTTTGCTTTGGTCTTGGCTGGTGTTCCCGTCGCCAGTTTGGAAAAAAACATAGCCGTTCAAATCATCACAGGGATCGCCTATGCGGCCATCTATCTCTATTTCCTGATGGCCCAGATCACCATGCTCTCGGTTGCCTATCGCGAAATCATCGGTCTGCCCGGTGACGCGGCGCCGGACGCGCCCGAGGGCGTCGAAGCCATCTGATTGCGCTTGAGGCCCTTTTTTTGTAGGGTCGCGTCAGAAGGATCAGCAGAGGCGCCGGGAGGCGTCTAAGGGCTTGTCGATAAAGCCCTTTTCGCCGCGGCATCCGGCCGCTGTCGCCCCTTAGCATTGTCGCTTTCCATATGGACCCCATATGTCGCGCCCATGCCTTGCGTCAGGAATGATCCCATGTCCGTTCAGCCAACGATCAAACGCGTCACCGTTCCCGAAATCCGCGCCCGCAAAGGCGGCGAGCCTATCGTCTCGCTGACCGCCTATCACGCGCATACCGCCCGCTATATCGACCCCTATGTGGATTTCCTGCTCGTGGGCGACAGCCTCGGCATGGTCATGTATGGCATGGAGTCCACGCTCGGCGTCACGCTCGACATGATGATTGCCCATGGTGCGGCCGTGATGCGCGGCACCGAACATGCGCTGGTCGTCGTGGATATGCCCTTTGGGTCTTATGAAGAAAGCCGCGAGATCGCTTTCCGTAATGCCGTCCGCGTCATCAAGGAAACGGGCTGCACGGCCGTGAAGATCGAAGGCGGCGCGCGCATCGCTGACACCATTCATTATCTCAACGAGCGTGGCATCCCTGTGATGGCGCATATCGGTCTCACGCCGCAATCGGTGCAGGTCATGGGTGGCTTCAAGACGCAAGGCCGCGACATGGCGGAATGGGCCGCGATTGAGGCCGATGCCAAAGCCGTTGCCGAAGCAGGGGCCTTTGCCGTGGTGCTTGAAGGCATGGCCGAGCCACTGGCCGCCAAGATTACCCGCGAGATCGATATCCCGACGATTGGCATCGGTGCCTCGCCCATGTGCGATGGCCAGATTCTTGTGCTGGAGGACATGCTCGGCCTGTCGCCCAAGCCACCGAAATTCGTCAAGGAATTCGGCTCGCTCGGGGCCCAGATCGCTGGCGCTGCCGAGGCCTATGCCCGCGAAGTCCGCTCGCGGGCCTTCCCGGCTGTCGAAAACACCTATTCGATGAAAAAAGCAAAATAAGACAAGGCGTTGCACCCTGGCAGGCCGTTAAGGGAGAAACCTTTTGCGGTTTGCCATTGGGGCACAGGCGGGCTATTTTACGGCGCCTGCGGGAGGCAGGTCTGAATGGCAGAAAACTGCCATCAATTCGTTTCATAATCGCCGTTGTCTCATCCCCCCCGGCCTTTTGCCTTGGAGTTTCCCATTGACCGATCTCTTTCGCGAAGTCGAAGAAGACCTTCGCCGCGAACGCTTTAAGAAACTGTGGGACGACTACGGTCTTTACCTGGTTGGTGTTGCTGTTGGCGTTGTTCTCATCACAGCCGGTGTGATTGGCTGGCGGGCCTATGAGAAGTCACGCAACGAGGCGGCCTCGGCGGCCTTCACCGAAATGGTGAAGAGCACCACAGGCTCGGAAATGTCCGATGCCGATATCGCCAAGACCTATGGCGATTTTGCGGCCAACACCTCGGGTGGCTATGCCGCACTGGCCCGTTTGCATGAGGCAGCCTCGCTGTTGGCCGCCAATGACAAGGAAGGCGCGGCGAAAGCCTATGATGCCCTCATCGCCGATAGCAGCGCGCCGGAAATGCTTGTCGGGCTTGCCCGCATCAAGGCTGCGCTGATCCGTCTCGATACGGCAAGCTATGATGATCTCAACGCCGCCCTTGCCGACATGACGGAGCCATCATCGCCCTGGCGGGCCAATGCCCATGAAATTCTGGGGATTGCCGCTTACAAGGCCGGCAAGTTCAGCGACGCCAATACCCACGCCCAGGCCATCATTGATGATGCCCAGTCGTCGTCGGGCCTGCGTGACCGGGCGCATGTCCTTCAGGCTGTCGTGGCGCCAAACCTGCCGCCGGTGGAAGACACGGTGAAAATTATCCCGGCAGAGACACCTGCGGCATCAGCTGATACCGCTGCCGAGCCGACGCCTTCCGAGCCGACAAGTGACGCATCCAGTGACGCAAAAGCGGAGTAATCCAGTATGACGGTGAATTCGATGAAATCCGGTCCCCTGCGTCTTGTCGTGATGGCGTCCATGCTGGTTGCCCTGGCGGGCTGCGATACGGTCGGTGACATGTTCTCTTCCGGTGAGGATGTAACGCGCCTGCCGGGCAAGCGCCTTTCCGTCATGGAATTGGACAGCAAGCTCACGGTTGATCCCGCGATCAGCGATGTCGATGTGGTGCTGCCCCAGCCTTATGAAAATTCGGCTTGGCCCCAGCCCGGCGGCTCTGCAGACAATGCCAATTATCATCTCTCCGCGCCCGGCGAGCTGAAGAAGGTCTGGAGCGCCAGCGCCGGTTCGGGTTCCAGCGGTGCGGCCCAGCTCGTGGCAAGCCCCATCGTGGCAGAGGGCAAGGTTTTCGTTCTGGATTCAGAAGCGCAGGTCAGCGCCTATGATGAGAAGACGGGCAAGCGCCTCTGGAAGCAGGATTTTGTGCCTGACAATGAAGATGCCGATGAAGGTCGCGGCGGCGGTGTCGCTTACGACAGCGGCAAGCTTTTTGTCGTCACAGGTTTTGGCACGGCTTTCGCGCTGGACCCCGCGTCAGGCAAAACCATCTGGACACAGACGATCCGCGAGCCGTTCCGCGCGGCGCCCACAGCCAATGGCGGTCGTGTTTTCGCCATCACTTCGGATAACCAGATGATCTGTCTGGCGCAGGAGAATGGCGAAATTCTCTGGCGCCATCGTGGCATCACTGAGAGCGCGGGTATTCTGTCCTCCACCAGCCCCGCTGTGGCGGGCTCGACGGTCATCGCGCCTTATTCATCCGGCGAGCTTTTCGCCATCCGCGTTGAAAACGGGACGGCGGTCTGGAGCGACTCGCTCACCCGGACAGGCAACCTGACGGCCCTCAGCGAACTCAATGATATTGCTGGTCGTCCGGTGATCGACCGTGATCGCGTGATCGCCGTCAGCCATGCTGGGCGAATGGTTTCCATCGACTTGCGCACCGGCGAACGCGTCTGGACGCGCGATATTGCCGGTGTGCAGACACCCTGGGTCGCCGGTGACTTCATTTTCATGGTCACCTCGCAGCAGGAAGTGCTGGCCCTGTCGCGCCGCGACGGTCGTATCCGCTGGATCACGCAGCTGCCAGCTTATGAAGACATGGAGAACCGTGAGGACCCCATCGTCTGGAGTGGTCCGGTTCTTGTGAGTGATCGCCTGCTGCTGGTGTCGTCCAACGGGCAGGCCGTCTCCGTGTCGCCTTATACCGGCGCCATTAAGGGCCGTATTGATATTCCCGATGGCACCTTCATCGCCCCTGTTGTGGCCGATGACATGGTGTTCATCATCACGCAGGATGCAGAGCTGATCGCGCTTAAGTAAGCAGAGCAGGCGCTCCCCGTTCGAGCGCATCCATTGTATAGTCTGACAGGTATGCCCCGCGAGCCGTTAAGGCCGCGGGCACTTGTCATGAGAGGCAGCTGAATTGACGTTCAAAGTCGCCATTGTGGGCAGACCAAATGTCGGAAAATCGACCCTGTTCAACAGGCTCGTCGGCAAACGGCTGGCCCTGGTCGATGACACGCCGGGTGTGACGCGCGACCGCCGCGAAGGGGATGCCCGTCTGGGTGATATCGAGTTCACGGTCATTGATACCGCCGGCCTCGAGGAAGCCACGGATGACAGCCTTGAAGCGCGCATGCGTCGCCAGACAGACCGGGCCGTTGATGAGGCCGATGTCTGCCTGCTGCTGATTGATGCGCGCGCGGGCGCCACGCCGCTCGACAAGCGCTTTTCGCAGATCCTGCGCAAGTCACCCACACCGGTCATTCTTGTCGCCAATAAATGCGAAGGCGGGGCAGGCGAGGCAGGCCGCATGGAAGCCCATGAGCTGGGGCTGGGCGAACCTTTGGCCCTGTCTGCCGAACATGGCGAAGGCCTTGCCGGTCTTTACAATGCCTTGCGGCCCTTTGCCGATAGCATCAGCGCCGCCGAAGCCGAGCAGGCGGTGGAAGATGCCCTTGCCAATGATCTGGAAGAGGGCTTTGACCCGGACACGCCTTATGAGCCTGATCTGGAAGCGCCGCTGCGCATCGCCGTGGTCGGTCGCCCCAATGTCGGCAAGTCGACGCTGATCAACCAGCTTCTCGGCGAAGACCGCATGCTGACAGGCCCGGAAGCCGGCATTACGCGCGACTCCATCGGCGTGGAATGGAACTGGCGCAGCCGCCGCATCAAGCTTTTTGATACTGCCGGCATGCGCCGCCGCGCTCGCGTTACGGCCAAGCTGGAGCGTCTCTCGGTTGCCGACACGCTGCGTGCCGTGCGTTTTGCGGAAGTTGTCGCCATCGTCCTTGATGCCACCATGCCCTTTGAACGTCAGGATCTGCACATCGCCGATCTTGTCGAGCAGGAAGGCCGTGGCCTCATGCTTGTTGTCAACAAATGGGACCTTGTTGAGGACCCGCAGGAAAAGCTCCGTGAATTGCGCGAGGAACTGGAGCGGCTCTTGCCCCAGATCCGCGGCGTTCCCATTCTCACGCTTTCCGCGCTGACAGGCCGCAGTGTGGACAAGCTCATGCCCGAGATTGAAAAGGTGCATACGCGCTGGAATGCGCGTGTCTCCACCGCGCGCCTCAATCGCTGGCTGGAAGATACCACCTCCCGCCACATGCCGCCGGCGGCCAAGGGGCGCCCGATCAACCTGAAATATATTTCGCAGGTCAAATCGCGCCCGCCGACATTTGCGGTCTTTTCCAGCCGCGCCGACGAGGTGCCCACCTCCTATAAGCGCTACATGGTCAACACGCTGCGCGAAGCCTTTGATCTGCCCGGCGTGCCGATCCGCCTGCATATGCGCAAGGGCAAAAATCCCTACGCCCAGAAGAAGCGGCGCAATGACTGAGGATTACGGCACACCGCCCAAAAGCGGATGGGCCACTTTCATGCCGGAACTGCTGGTTCGTGACCTCTCACGTAGTCTCGCTTTCTGGCGCGACATTCTTGGCTTCGTGATCGCCTATCAGCGACCGGAAGAATTCTTTGTCTATCTCGAGCGCGCCGAAGGCAGCCAGATCATGCTCTGCCAGATGCAGGGACAGTGGGAAACAGCGCCGCTTGAGCCACCTTTTGGCCGCGGTGCCATGTTTCAGCTCTATGTGCAGGATTTTGATGATCTGCTTGCCCGCGTCACATCATCAGGCTGGCCATTGCATCATGAACTGCGCGAGGTCTGGCGACGTCACGGCGACAGGATGGGCGGCCAGAGAGAGTTTTTCGTTCAGGACCCGGATGGTTATCTGCTGATGATTGCCCAGAAGATTGGCGAACGTCCGCTTTCAGCCGAATAGATCAGGCTGTTGCGCGCTCATATTTGACGGTCTCGCCATTCTTCTTGCAGTCCGCCATGGCAAGCTCGATGAAGAGCGGCACCAGATCAGCTGGTCGCGTCAGATGCGAGGGGTCCTCGCCCGGCATGGCTTTCTTGCGCATCGCCGTACGGGTCGGCCCCGGGCTGATCAGATTGACGCGAACATTCGTCTTCTCGCATTCCGCCGCCCAGGTGCGGGCCATCGCGTTCAGCCCGGCCTTGGTGATGGCATAGCCGCCCCAATAGGGCTTGGCCTTGTCGGCCGATCCCGACGTCACGAAAATCGCACGGCCCGCATCCGAGCGCTTCAGCAGCGGCTCAAAGGAGCGGATCAGGCGCATATTGGCTGTCAGATTGGTCGCAATAGTCTTGTCCCAGTCTTTCGGATCCATATGCGAAAGCGGTGTCAGCGTGCCGAGCGAGCCGGCATTGGCCACCAGAATATCGAGCTTGCCCCAGCGCTCGTAAATCGTGCTGCCCAGGCGATCAATGGCCGCCAGGTCGGTCAGGTCGAAGGGTACAAGCGTCGCCTTGCCACCGATCTTGCGGATTTCGTCATCGACCTCTTCAAGGCCACCTACGGTGCGCGCCACCAATATGACATGCGCGCCTTCAGCCGCCATGCCCAGCGCCACGGCGCGACCAATGCCGCGCGATGCACCCGTGATGACCGCGAGGCGGTCCTGTAAACGTCCACTCATAATTCTACTCAGGCTATTTCGGCGAGCATTGACAGCTGACGTGTGCGTTTTTCGCCGGAGCGATCCGTCAGCGGTGTGGGATAGTCGCCAGTGAAGCAATGATCCGTCAATTGCGGATGCTCATTGTTGCGATGGTCAAAGCCGAGGGCCCTGTAGAGACCATCAACAGAAATAAAGGCCAGGCTGTCAACGCCGACATAGGCGCGCATGCCTTCCAGATCATAATTGGACGCCAGCAGCTGATCGCGCTCGGGCGTATCAATGCCGTAGAAATCAGAATGCGTAATGGGCGGGCTTGCCACGCGCAGATGCACTTCGCGAGCACCGGCTTCATACATCATTTTGACGATCTTGATCGATGTCGTGCCGCGCACCACGGAGTCATCCACCAGAATGATCCGCTTGCCTTCGACAATGGCACGATTGGCATTGTGTTTCAGCTTCACGCCGAGCTGGCGGATATGCTGTGTCGGCTCGATGAAGGTACGGCCCACATAGTGATTGCGGATAATGCCAAGTTCGAAGGGAATGCCCGACTGATTGGCATAGCCGATGGCTGCGGGAACGCCTGAGTCTGGCACCGGGATTACGACATCGGCGTCAACATGGCTTTCAAGCGCCAGTTCGCGGCCAAGATTTTTGCGCACATTGTAAACGCTGCGACCGCCGACAACGCTGTCGGGACGCGCGAAATAAATATACTCAAAAACGCAGGGACGTTCTTTTTGCGGCGGGAAGGGATGGATCGATTGAATGCCTTCCTGCGTGCAGACGACGACTTCGCCCGGTTCAATTTCGCGGACGAATTCAGCGCCGATAATGTCGAGCGCCACCGTTTCGGAGCAGAGAATCCAGCCATCACCAAGACGGCCCAGAATGAGCGGTCGGATGCCCAGCGGATCACGCGCGCCAATCAGCTTCTTGTTGGTGATGGCCACCAGCGCATAGGCGCCTTCAATCTGGCGCAGCGCATCGACAAAGCGGTCCATCGTGCGCGCCTTCTGGCTGCGGGCAACAAGCTGCAGGATCGTCTCGGTATCTGAGGTCGACTGGAAGATGGCGCCAGCCCGCACAAGCTCGCTGCGCAACGATATGGCGTTGGTCAAATTGCCATTATGGGCAATGCCGAAACCGCCGCCCCAGAGATCGGCAAAAAGCGGTTGCACATTTCGTAGAATGGTCTCGCCGGTCGTCGAATAGCGCACATGTCCGATGGCGGCTTCGCCGCGCAGCCTGTCGATAATCTTTTCGCTGGAGAAATGGTCACCCACCAGTCCCATGCGACGTTCTGAATGAAAATGTTCGCCGTCAAAGGCGACGATGCCGGCAGCTTCCTGTCCCCGATGCTGGAGCGCATGAAGGCCGAGCGCTGTCAGCGCGGCGGCGTCGGGATGGCCATAGACACCGAAGACCCCGCATTCATCGCGCGGCTTGTCTTCGCTCAACTCATCATCGCTGATGGACAGGCCCAATGGTGCCTGAAGGGACGGGCGGATCGCCGAAGGGGGGGCCGCGTCATCGAAAGAGAAGCACATCTGCTCAGACATCGTCTGGACTCCTGCAAGGATCCTATACGTCACTTGCCTGTTGTGTTCTCAAACAGGCGATCGAGTCCCCTCCGTTCGGAGGTGTTATAGCCTGCGTCCTTATCAATGTCAGCGTCCGATTTTTGCGAATTTGTGTCAGAAGCTGGCGGCGCGGCCTGTTGGCTGGTTTGAGGTGCGGTATTGGGTCGTGGAATGGGCGCAACGGCTGATTGACCATTGTTTTGGCTCGAGTCGGGGGCCAGCGAGAAGAGGAAACTCGCACAATCCTCAATCAGGGGGCGAAGACGCGCTTCCCTTATCCAGTCTGGCTGGTCATTCCGATTGGGCACCAGCCAAGCGAAAAATAGGTAGGCAATGGTCGCGATCAAGAGGCCACGTGCCAGACCGAAGACAAAACCGAGTGTCCGGTCCAGCATTTCGGCCCTGTCATGCAGGTCCATCAGCGCGCCGGACCAGCGCAGTGTCAAAGCGGCACAGATCACATAACCAATGACAAAGATGCCGAGCGCGGCAACAACCGAGGCAATCCAGGGTGTCGTGATGAACTCCTGCACCAGGGGTGTGGCATAGGGAAACAGCCACAAGGCGAGCAACGCGCCCACAACCCAGGCGAAAATCGACAACAGCTCGTTGGTCAGGCCACGCAGCAGTGCCAAAACACTCGAAACGAGCACAACCCCGATCACGATGCCGTCGAAAAGTGTCACGCCCGTCCTCCGAAGCCCTTTAATGTACTATACCTCAACTCAGCGCTTCCCGCCGCCTGCCTTGGATGGCTCCGCGGCGAGTTTGGCAATCAGCCCGCCCAGATCTTCAATCTCCGTCAGCTTCAACCCGGTCGACGGGCGCTGGCGGGCGGTTGAGGCAGGCAGAATAGCGCGTTTGAAACCGAGTTTTTCTGCTTCTTTCAATCGCGCCTCCATCTGGCTCACCGGACGGACACTGCCTGAAAGCGCGATTTCGCCGAAAATCACGCAATCAGACGGCAGGGCATTGCCGGTGATCGAGGAGACAAGGGCCCCGGCCACGGCAAGGTCGGCGGCCGGCTCATTGATTCGCAGCCCACCGGCGACATTCAGATAGACATCCTGCCCGCCAAGGCTCAGCCCGCAGCGGGCATCAAGCACCGCCAGCACCATGGAGAGGCGACCTGAGTCCCAGCCGACGACGGCGCGGCGTGGCGTGCCGAGAGAGCTCTGGGCGACCAGCGCCTGAATTTCCACCAGCACGGGCCGCGTGCCTTCAATGCCGGCGAAGACGGCGCTGCCACTCGATTCACCATCGCGCTCGCCGATAAACAGAGCCGACGGATTGGGTACTTCGGAGAGGCCCAGCTCACCCATCTCGAAGACGCCGATTTCATTGCCCGGGCCGAAACGGTTTTTCACCGCGCGCAGAATGCGGAACTGATGGCCGCGTTCCCCTTCAAAATAGACAACCGTATCGACCATATGTTCGACAACACGGGGACCGGCGATCTGGCCATCCTTGGTCACATGGCCGACCAGAATGATCGCCGTGCCATGACGCTTGGCAAAGCGCACCAGCTCCTGTGAACAGGCGCGCACCTGCCCGACGGTGCCGGGGGCGGATTCAAGCGTGTCGGTCCACATTGTCTGAATGGAGTCGATGACCACGGCAGCGGGCGGTTTACCCTCGCTGAGGGTGGCCAGAATATCCTTGAGATTGGTCTCGGCGCCGAGGGCGACGGGCGCATCGGCAAGACCCAGACGGCGCGCGCGCATGCGCACCTGCGCAATAGCTTCTTCACCGGAGATGTAAACGACCTCGGCTTTGCTTTTGCCGAAAGCGGCCATGGCCTGCAGCAGCAAGGTCGATTTGCCAATCCCCGGATCGCCGCCAATCAGAATGGCGGAACCGGCCACAAGCCCGCCGCCCAGCACGCGGTCAAACTCGTCAATGCCGGATTTCAGGCGTGGCGGCTCGGCGGATTCACCTGCCATTGACACAAGCTCAATCTTGCGACCCTTGGCGCCACCCGAGCCTTTTTGCGGCCCGCCGCCGACACCGGCCGTGTCCGGCTGTTCCTCGGTAATCGTATTCCATTCGCCACAGGAGTCGCAGCGCCCCGCCCAACGCGGCGCCACCGCACCACAGGACTGGCAGACATAGATACGTTGTGGTCGAGCCATTGAGCTTCCGATATTTCGAACGGCATTTAGCCGCCCAGATCATTAGGGCTTGAGGAGTTCCATCTGGATCGGGCCTTCGGCGCGTCCATGGATGAACTGGTCCACATAATCATTGCCGCTGGCATCCACTTCCGCGCGGGTGCCCGACCAGATGATCTTGCCCTTGTAGATCATGGCAATCTTGTCGGCAATCTTGCGCGCGCTTGCCATGTCATGCGTGATGGAAAGCGTTGTCGCGCCGAGTTCCTTCACGCTGTCCACGATCAGCTCATTGATGACATCCGACATGATCGGATCAAGACCTGTTGTGGGTTCGTCGAAGAAAATGATTTCAGGATCAGCGGCAATGGCGCGGGCCAGACCCACGCGCTTCTGCATGCCGCCGGAAAGTTCAGCCGGATAAAGCGGGCCGACTTCAGCGCCCAGACCCACCTTGGCAAGCTTGTCATAGGCAATGTCGCGCGCCTTGGCGCGTTTCATCTTGCGGCCCTGAATAAGACCGAAGGCAACATTTTCCCAGACGGGAAGACTGTCAAAGAGGGCAGCCCCCTGAAACAGCATGCCGAATTTGCGCAGCACTTCCTCGCGCGCACCGCTATCCATCTTCAGCACATTCTCACCGTCGACGAGAATTTCGCCGCTATCGGGGCGAATGATGCCGAGCACACATTTGATCATTACCGATTTGCCCGTGCCCGACCCGCCAATGACAACCAGCGAAGAGCCCTTGTCCACGGTCAGGTTGATGCCATCCAGCACCACCTTGGAGCCGAAGCGCTTATGGACATTTCTGAGTTCGATTTTGACGTCGCTCATACCGGTCTCACTTCGCAAAGAGCAGGGAGGTCATGACGTAGTTCGTCGCCAGGATCAGGATGGAGGCGGTCACCACAGCATTGGTTGTTGCGCGGCCCACGCCCTGAGCGCCACCCTTGCTGTTGAAGCCGTGATAGCAGCCCATAATCGCGATGACGAAGCCGAACACAGCCGCCTTGATGAGGCCCGAGGTCACGTCATCAGCTTTGAGGAAATCATAGGTGTTCTTGATATAGACGCCGGCATTGAATTCCAGCGACTGCGTGCTGACGATGAAGCCGCCCATGACGCCCAGAATATCGGCGATGAACACCAGCAGCGGCAGCGTGATGACAGCAGCAAGCACGCGCGGCACCACCAGATATTTATACGGATTGGTGGAGAGCGTGGTCAGCGCATCAATCTGTTCGGTCACCCGCATGGTGCCAAGCTCGGCGGCAATCGCGGCACTTACGCGTCCCGCCACCATCAGGCCCGCCATCACGGGGCCAAGCTCGCGCGTGATGCCAAGCGCCACAATGCTTGCGACAATGAGTTCGGAGTTGAACTGGCTGCCGCCATAATAGATCTGCAGGGCAAGAGCGCCGCCGGTAAAGAAAGCCGTCAGCGCCACCACCGGCAGCGAGAAATAGCCGATGCGCATCATCTGCTGCAGCAGCAGCCGGCCGAAATAGGGTGGGCGCAAGATATGGGTCAGCGTTGTCCAGGTGAAGACGGACAGTTTGCCGATTTCGCCCAGGGTCTCCAGAACCACACGGCCAATGATCGCCAGAAAATTCATGCTCGCTCCCCATCCGTGATGGTGCCGTTGGCCTGATAGAGACGCATATATCGCTTTCCCAGACTGGTGAGTATTTCATAGCCGATGGTGCCAGCTCGCGCGCCCACATCGTCAAGATCGATATGGGGCCCGATCAGCTCGGCCAGATCGCCCCGCTTTATAGTATCTTTAGGGATATGGGTCACGTCTATGGTGAGCATATCCATGGAAACACGACCGACCACCGGCGCGATCATGCCCGCGACGTAAACAGAGCCGCCCCGCATGTGATCGCGGTCCCGATTGCTCAGAACGCGGAAATAGCCATCCGCATAGCCGATAGAGAGTACCGCAAGGCGCTGATGGCCCTTGATGCGATAATCAGCACCATAGCCGACGCCTGTGCCCTCATCGGCCTCACGCAACTGCAGAATGCGCGCCTGCGCCGTCACAACCGGGCGGAAGGGGTTTGCTTTGTTGATGAACGGATTGCCGCCATAGAGCCCGATTCCGGGTCGCAGCAGGTCATATTGATAGGTGTTGCCGAGAAAGGTGCCTGCCGTGTTGGCAAGGCTGGCTGGCGCCTTGTCCAGCCCGAAGGGCAGGCGGGCCCGCAAGGCGTCAAAGCGCAATCGCTGTGCCTCATTCTGCGGATTGGCGGCATCATCGCCACAGGCGAGATGGCTCATGACAAGGGTAATCGCCATGGCATCCAGCCGCTGAGGCTGCCCGATCAGCATTTCGGCTTCGCCGGCCGTCAGGCCGAGGCGTGTGAGCCCCGTATCAAAATGCAGGCAGGCCTCAAGGCGCTTGCCGACGCGATGGCATTCCCGCGCCCACTCGGCCACCTCGTCGAGCGTGCTGAGGCAGGGCTGAAGGCGATATTCACTGAAGAGAGGGGCCGCATCGGGGAAGAGCCCGTCGAGCACATAAATGGTCGCGTCCGGCAGCAGAGCCCGCAGGACGCGTCCTTCGGAGGCTTCGGCCACAAAGAATTGGCGGCAGCCCTCCGCCCAGAGGCGGCGGGAGACAGGGGCCACGCCCAGCCCATAAGCATCCGCCTTCACCACCGCCGCCGCTTTGGCGCATGGCGCGGCCTTGCAGATCAGGCCGTAATTATGGGCAAGGGCGTCCAGATCAACATGCAGCACGCCGCTGGCAGCCGCGATGTCAGCCTCATAAGGGGATGCGGCCTTGGCCGACACGTCGGACAGGGTCAAAACCGGCATTCCATGGCAAATGAGGCGGGCATCAAGGCAGGCATTTCCTGTGGCAGTGAAGGGGCCAAAATCCAGCTTGCGCCTGATTTCAGCACAGACTCATAACGCATTGCTTAAGCTACAAGCCTAGCACGTGCCCGGCGCATATTCGAAGCGGTGATCTTACTCGAACGGGTCCTGCATATGGGCCTGATCGAGATTGGAAAAGCGTGTGACGTCGGCCTGGAACTGCATCTTGACCGTCCCTGTAGGGCCGTGACGCTGCTTGCCGATGATCACTTCGGCCAGACCATGGACATGGCCCATTTCATCCTGCCAGGCCAGATGTTCCGGCGTGCCCTCACGAGGCTCCTTGCGCGAGACGTAATATTCTTCCCGGAAGACGAACATCACCACGTCGGCGTCCTGCTCAATCGAACCGGATTCACGCAAGTCGGAAAGCTGGGGCCGCTTGTCTTCGCGCGCTTCCACCTGACGCGAAAGCTGCGACAGCGCCAGAATTGGCACATTCAGTTCCTTGGCCAGTGCTTTCAGCCCGGTCGTGATCTGGGTTACTTCCTGCACGCGATTGTCGCCATATTTGCCGCCGCCGGAAAGAAGCTGCAGATAGTCGATCACCAACAGGCCAAGCCCGCGCTGCCGCTTCAGGCGCCGGGCACGCGCCGCCAGTGTCGCGATGGTCAGGCCGCCTGTGTCGTCGATATAGAGCGGCACGCTCTGCAGCTCGCGCGAGGCATCGACCAGCTGATGAAATTCATTCTCGTCAATCTTGCCGCGGCGGATGCGTTCCGATGGCACGCCGGACTGCTCTGCCAGCAGACGTGTGGCGAGCTGTTCAGCCGACATTTCAAGCGAGAAGAAACCGACGATCGCGCCGTCCAGAACCTTGACGCTGCCATCGGTCTGATGCTCGGCCTTGTAGGCCTTGGCGGCATTGAAGGCGATATTGGTGGCAAGCGCTGTCTTGCCCATTGAGGGGCGTCCGGCAAGGATCAGCAGATCGGAAGGCTGCAAGCCGCCAAGCCGTGAGTCGAGATCGCGCAGGCCCGTGGAAATGCCCGACAGACCGCCGTCACGCTCATAGGCCGCCGCCGCCATATCAATGGCGACCTTCAGCGCCTCGTGGAAATTCTGGAAGCCGCCTTCATATTTGCCACTCTCGGCGAGCTGATAAAGCGCCTGTTCGGCATCGAGAATTTGCTGTGCCGGCGTGTCATCAATCGGCGCCTCATAAGCGCGATTATGAATATCCGTACCCACCGTAATCAGGTCGCGCCGTACCGCCAGATCATAGATCATGCGGGCATATTCATCGACATTGATGATGGTCGTGGCCGCGCCTGCCAGTCGCGCGAGATATTGCGGGCCGCCGATTTCAGCCAGTGCTTCATCACGCTCGAAATAGTTTTTCAACGTCACAGGCGAAGCGAGGTGACCGGCGGTGATGAGCTTGGCCGCCGCCTCGTAAATGCGCCCATGCAACGGGTCGAAGAAGTGACGCGGCTCCAGAAAACTGGCGATACGGTCATAGGCTTCGTTATTGATCAGCATGACGCCGATCAAGGCCTGTTCGGCTTCAATATTATGCGGGCTTACACGATAGGACGGATCATCCTCGTGTTCAGCGGCCTGATAGGCAGATGACGTATTTTCCATGATCCTGTTCTACGACACCTCTGCAGCAGAATGTCCCTCTAATTGGCAGCGCTGGAATTTACCCACAGGGAAGTTCTCCACAGTTGTGAATAACGGGGATGAATTTCCGACCGTGCAACGAGAGCGATTCTGCGCTGAGTCGCCTCGATCCAGAAGCCGGACGGTGTGGATTGTCTCGCAGACGCAACAATGTGATGCGGAAAATGACGATAGTCACCGTAATCAAAGCAGGCCTAATCTCCCATCCCGGACCGGCCCGCTGGGAGGCTGGTCGAAAAGAGGCGGAGACAAAGAATGCCAACCACAAATTATGCGACCTTGGCCGCGCGACTTCTGATCAGTGTGCTTTTCATCATGGCGGGAGCCAACAAGGCATTCCACGCGGATGGGACAATTGCCTATATCGCGTCTTCGGGTCTTCCCTTTCCGCCCCTTTCCTATGCCGGTGCTGTGGCCGTCGAATTGGGCGGTGGCCTGCTCCTGCTTCTTGGCTATCAGACCAAATGGGCGGCTCTGGCCCTTGCCATCTTCACGCTGGTGACGGCTGCCGTCTTCCACAATAATTTTGCCGATCAGACGCAGATGATCATGTTCATGAAGAACCTCGCCATTGCAGGCGGCCTCTTCCAGATCTTCGCCTATGGCGGCGGTGGCTGGAGCATCGACGCCCGCCGCGCCTGAGTTAATCGCTGGCCATCTGTCTCTTGCTGGCAGGCATGGCATTGAGATGGCGCTCACCCTCGAACATGTAATCGCGGGTGAGCGGCAGGGCCTCAATGGATTTGGTGAGCTGGAGCTGGAAGACGACGAAACCTTCATTGCGGAATGAGGTCTCCGAGCCACTGAGATAAAACTCCCACATCCGGGCGAAGCGTTCATCCAGAAGATCGACGGCTTCGGCGCGCCGGGACATGAACCGGCGACGCCATTCACGAAGCGTCTCGGCATAATGCAGGCGAAGTATTTCCAGGTCGGTCATGAAAAGCCCGGTGCGTTCCACCACCTGCGCCATTTCGCTGAAGGCCGGAATATAGCCGCCTGGGAAGATATATTTCGCAATCCAGGGATTTGTGGCGCCGGGGCCGTCAAGGCGTCCGATGGTATGGATGAGTGCGATCCCGTCAGGCTTCAGCAGCCGCTTCACGCCGTTGAAATATTCTTTGTAATGACCAACGCCGACATGTTCGAACATGCCCACCGAAACGATCCGGTCAAAGCTGTCATTGAGCAGACGATAATCCTTGAGATGGAACTGTACGCGATCCGACAGGCCGCGATCCTTGGCGCGCTGTGTCGCGATCCGGTGCTGGGCCTCGCTCAGCGTCACACCAACCACTTCGGCGCCGGTTTCCTCCGCCAGTGTCAGCGCCATGCCGCCCCAGCCGCAACCGATATCGAGCACCTTCATGCCCGCCTTAATGTCCAGCTTGGCCGCGATATGGCGTTTTTTGGCGAGCTGGGCCTCTTCCAGCGTCATGTCGGGGCGTCCGAAATAGGCGCAGCTATATTGCTTGTCCTCATCCAGAAAGAGGTCGTAGATCGCGCCTTCAATGTCGTAGTGATGGGCGACATTTTTCTGGGCTTTGCCGACCGGATTATGCTGGTCGATGCGCCGTTTGAAACGCCGCAAGGCGCCATAGGCCTCAAAGATGGGCGTTGCATAGGCCTGGCCCGTATTGCGGGTGATCAGGTCCAGCAGGTCATAGATGGTGGCGGGCGGATCCACACTGATACGGCCATCCATATAGGCTTCGCCGAGCTTCAGATAGGGATTGAGGGCGAGTTCGCGGCTGACCTTGGCATCCAGCATGCGCACGGTGACGGCAAGACCGGTGCCATCGCCAAATGAATGCTGCCGGCCGTCATGGGCGATGATGGTCAGGCTGCCGGAATCGATGATTTGCCGCATCAGGAAACGGAAAAGCATGAGGGGCACTCCGTCTAATTTCTGGCGATATATTTCGGGTCTTTTGAACCTGCCTACTATTCAAGAGGCTATTGAGGGGGCAATGCAAGGGGCAATATCAGGTGTTTTTCCGGATGAAATAGATGGCGACGGTGAGACCCACCAGCAGAAGCGACCAGATCCCGATGCTGATAAGGCTTGATTGCTTGGCCTCGTCGCGCTCATACCAGGTGCGTGGCCGTATGCCCTTGATGAAGAAGACGAGCTGCGCCGTCAGGTTGATGCAGGCAATGTTGATGGCAAGCAGGGTGCCGGCGGCAAGGGCCAGTGCCGGCCTGTCGATCCCGAACATATAGCCGAACGTGACGGCGGGCGGCAGCAGCGCGACGGCTACCATCACGCCGACCACTGCGCTTGAGACATTTGATGTCAGCGAAAGGGCACCTGCCGCTCCGGCTGCCAGCGCGAGCAAGATACTGTCATAGCCAAGCTCGGTACGGGTCATGAACTCCGGGCCCGTATAGTCTCCGCCCATGAAATAGCCGATCAGCCCGGAACCGACAATGGAGAGGGTGAGGCCCATCAGATTGGCAAGAGCGGCTCTCAGGATCAGTTCGCGGTCGCCGAGCGCGGTGCCGAAGGCCAGCGCCAGATTGGGGCCCAGAAGGGGTGCAATCACCATGGCCGCAATGATCACGGCCACATTATTGTTCATGAGGCCGATAGCCGCCACGACCGTCGACAGCAGAACAAGCCAGACAAAATTCGGGTCAATCTGGGCGCCGCGCGAAATTTCCACAAAGAGCTGTTCGCGCAGGGTGGAAGGCGACGCCTTCTTTTTCTTCTCTTTTTCGTCTTTCTCGCCGGGGTCGGGAATGATCGCTTCAACCGGCAAGATCAGAATGCGCCAGTCATCGCTGCTGCCCAGCGTCGTCTGCAGGCGATCAAGCAGGTCCTGCTGGTCGTCGGGATGGGCAAGGATGCGGACCGATTGTTTGCCATCCTCATCAGGCGCCGTGATGCGGACATCCAGCGCGTCAAATTTCTCGGCAATTGCCTCCAGCGTATCGGCATGGCCGGTCTTGGCGACAACTTCAATCAGGCGGATGGGCATGATGACTTCCTGCGAAACTTTCACCCAGTCTCGGACGGGACGAAGGAAGATGCAAATGCTGTTCAGGAATGATGCGGCGCAAATAAAAACGCCGCCCCGAAGGGCGGCGTTCTAATTCGCTATGGCAAAGCCCATCAGACGGTCGGGTCTTCCTCCGAAGCGTCGGCAGCTTCTTCCGAGGCGACCTCTTCTTCTTCAGCGATTTCGCCTTCGATCACATCTTCTTCGACCAGATCATCCTCATCCTGACGCTGGGTGAGGTCTTCACCGGCAGCCTGACGCTCGGCTTCCGACTCGGAACGGGCGACATTGATCTGGATGGTGGCGCTGACTTCGGGGTGCAGAACGATGCGCACCGAGTGCAGGCCGATTGACTTGATCGGGCGGTCAAGGATCGCCTGATTGCGGTTGATGCTGAAGCCGCC
Organism: Hyphomicrobiales bacterium; assembly: GCA_016124805.1. Lineage (GTDB taxonomy): Bacteria > Pseudomonadota > Alphaproteobacteria > Parvibaculales > Parvibaculaceae > Parvibaculum. The sequence goes on from WGND01000005.1 coordinate 35,426, forward strand.
GGCTGTGGCAGCTTCGGCAACGTCACGTGTGGCGACCGAACCGTAAAGGATGCCGGTTTCGCCGGCCTGACGCAGCACCACGAAAACCTGGCCATTGAGACGGGCATGGACCTGCTCGGCTTCAGCCTTCAGTTCGAGGTTGCGAGCTTCAAGCTGCGCGCGCTGCGCTTCAAAGCGAGCGATATTTTCTTTGTTGGCGCGAAGGGCCTTCTTGCGGGGCAGCAGGAAGTTGCGTGCAAAGCCGTCTTTGACTTTGACCACATCGCCCATTTGGCCGAGCTTTTCGACCCGCTCCAGAAGTACGACTTGCATGAGTCTCTCCTTATCCGGATCAGTTAACTAATGACATAGGGGAGAAGAGCGAGGAAACGGGCGCGCTTGATGGCACGCGCGAGTTCGCGCTGCTTCTTGGCCGACACGGCCGTGATGCGGCTCGGCACAATCTTGCCGCGCTCGGAGATGTAACGCTGAAGCAGCTTCACATCCTTATAGTCGATCTTCGGAGCGTTGGCGCCGGAGAACGGGCAAGTCTTGCGACGGCGGAAAAACGGACGACGTGCGCCACCCTGTGATGACATGCTCATTCTGCATTATCTCCATCATTGCTTTCGCGGCGCGGGCCACGTTCACGATCGCCACCGAAGCGGCTGCCACGATCGCCACCGCGATCACGGTCGCCACCGCGATCACCACCGAAGCGGCTGCCACGATCACCGCGATCACCACGGTCGCCGCCACGATTGGCAAGCACGGCCGAGGGCTCGGTTTCATGTTCGTCGACGCGGATCGTCATGAAGCGGATCACGTCGTCGGACAGACCCATCTGGCGTTCCATTTCGGCAACGGCCTGATGCGGTGCGTCGATATTGACGAGTGTGTAATGGCCTTTGCGGTTCTTCTTCACCTTGAATGTCAGGTTACGAAGACCCCAATATTCGGTCTTGCCGATCTGGCCGCCATTTTCTTTGATAATTGTCGAAAACTGCTCGAGCAGTGCCTCGACCTGCTGCTGCGTGACGTCCTGCCGCGCAATAAATACGTGCTCATAGAGAGCCATGGAGCCTCATCCTTATTTAATCCAGCCTCGGCGCAAAGCCCCCTTTGAGCCCTGAGGCTCGAAAGGACCACCAAAGAAGCGGAGACACCGGACCGCGAAACCCATTGGTTTCTGCCATGCAAAGCATGGTGATCCGTTCAGCCTCCAACCAAGGCCTTCCAGAAGCCGCGCACTATAGGCAAAACGTGCTCGAACGCAAGGGGAGAGAGGGAGCAGGGAAGGGACGGCACAAATCCCGGTCCGGCGGTTTATGTGACGCCTGAAATTTGCTAAAAAGACTTATGAATAACAAGGACTTGCATCTTGAATTGCGGGCCACGCTTGAGGCCGAGCTTGCCGACATCCTGTCGCTGAGCGCTACAACGGGTGAGTCGCGGGCCCCGGTGTCCCTGGATCAGCAGAGCGTCGGTCGTCTCTCGCGGATGGACGCCATGCAGGGCCAGGCCATGGCGCAGGCTGCCGAAAGCCGCCGAAAACAGCGTGTCGGTCTCATCCAGGCGGCCCTCCAGCGCATGGATGAAGGCGAATATGGCTTTTGTCTGGAATGCGGTGATGAGATTTCTGACGGTCGCCTGAATGCCGAACCGACCTCCACCCGATGCGTTGCATGCGCTGCATCTTGACTCGTTGCGCCCGCGCTGTATCCCTTTCGGCTGGATCAAGACCTTAAAAGCCAGAAAACTGGCATTACATCGGGGAGATGCAATGAGCACGGCTTTCACTTTTCCGGGACAGGGATCGCAGGCAGTTGGCATGGGCCGCGACCTGGCCGAGAATTTTCCTGCCGCGCGCGCCGTCTTTCAGGAGATTGATGACGCACTGGGTCAAAAGCTCTCCGCCCTGATCTGGGACGGCCCCAAGGAAGACCTCACGCTCACCGAAAATGCCCAGCCGGCCATCATGGCCATGAGCCTCGCCGTCATGCGTACGCTGGAAAGCGAAGGCGGGTTCTGGCTCGCCGACAAGGTTTCTTTCGTGGCCGGTCATTCGCTGGGTGAATATTCGGCTCTCGCGGCGGCAGGGACCTTCTCGCTTGCCGACACTGCCCGCCTTCTCAAGCTGCGTGGCCAGGCCATGCAGCGCGCCGTACCTGTGGGCGTCGGTGCCATGGCAGCCCTTCTTGGCGTTGAGTTTGAAGAAGCCGAAGCCATTGCCGCTGAAGCCGCGCAAGGCGAGGTCTGTACGGCTGCCAATGACAATGGCGGCGGTCAGGTCGTGATTTCAGGAGCCAAGGGGGCTGTGGAGCGCGCCGCCGAAATTGCCAAGGCCAAAGGCAAGAAAGCGATGCTGCTACCCGTCAGTGCGCCGTTCCATTGTGCGCTGATGCAACCTGCGGCTGATGAAATGGCAGTGGCTCTCGGCGAGGTTGAAATGAAATCGCCTGCCGTGCCGCTGGTCGCCAATGTGACCGCTTCGCGCGTCACGGATCCGGCCACCATTCGCGATCTCCTTGTCGAGCAGGTGACTGGCATGGTGCGCTGGCGCGAATGCGTTCTTTATATGCAGCAGCAGGGTGTCGCTCGCTTCGTCGAGATTGGCGCGGGCAAGGCGCTGAGCGGCATGGCGAAACGTATTGTGAAAGATGTCGAGCTTGTGTCGGTTGGCACGCCCGCCGATGTTGAAGCCCTTCTCAAGATTCTCTGATTCGAAAGGACAGCCCTTCATGTTCGACCTCACAGGCAAATGCGCGCTGGTCACCGGCGCGTCAGGCGGTATCGGGTCCGATATTGCGCGCGCGCTTCATGGACAGGGCGCGACCATTGCGCTTTCAGGTACGCGCCGCGAAGCGCTGGATGCGTTGGCCGCCGAGCTTGGCGAGCGCACCCATGTGTTGCCCTGCAATCTCTCCGATGGCGAAGCGGTGGACGCGCTGCCCAAGCAGGCCGAAGAGGCGATGGGCAGTCTGGATGTACTGGTCAATAATGCCGGCCTCACCCGCGACAATCTTTTCATGCGGATGAAGGATGATGAATGGGACGAGGTCCTGCGCGTCAACCTGACGGCCGCCTTCCGCCTCTCACGCGCCAGCCTGCGCGGCATGATGAAGCGCCGCTATGGCCGCATCATCGGCATCACATCCGTGGTGGGGGTGATGGGCAATCCGGGGCAGGGCAACTACGCCGCCTCCAAGGCCGGCATGATCGGCATGATGAAATCGCTCGCCCAGGAAGTGGCCAGCCGCAACATCACGGCCAATTGCATCGCCCCCGGCTTCATCCGGAGCGCCATGACCGACGCCCTGAATGACGAGCAGAAGGGGCGCATCATGTCCACAATTCCGGCGGGACGGCTGGGGGAAGCCTCTGAAATTGCCGCCGCAACGGTCTTTTTGGCCAGCGCCGAAGCCGCCTATGTCACGGGTCAGACATTGCATGTGAATGGCGGCATGGTCATGATCTAGCCTCCTTTAGAGGTTAGACGCCTTGTTTTGTTAAGAAAATCCTTTGAATACAGAGGATTGCAGGGAGAATAAAAGGCTATGCGCCCTATCTGGCACCCTCTAAAAAAGTGTGTTACCTAGGCCTTCGATTTGGCTTGCGGTCTTCCCGTGAAATAGGCCAGAAGAGTGCCAGTCTTTCCGACTAACGGATCGTGAGAATTTCTTCTACGTCAAAGGCGCTGAACGCCAGACGAGAGGCCGATCAAAACCAAAGATCTGAGGACTTAAAATGAGTGATATCGCGGAACGCTTGAAGAAGATCGTGGTCGAGCACCTGGGCGTTGATGCCGACAAGGTCAGTGAAAATGCCAGCTTTATTGACGATCTCGGCGCGGACAGCCTCGACAACGTCGAGCTCGTGATGGCGTTTGAAGAAGAATTCGGTGTGGAAATCCCTGATGACGCTGCCGAAAAGATTCTGACGGTCAAAGATGCCATCGATTTCGTGAAAGCGAACGCGAAGGCCTGACCTTCAATGGATAACAGGCCGGTACCCTTGGGTGCCGGCCTTTATTCTGAAGCCTTGGCGGCTTCTCTAAAATAGGTCTGCGCCTTGATGCGGGCCGCTGTTCAGGGAGATGGTTTTGATGAGACGTGTCGTTGTCACAGGACTGGGCATGGTCTCGCCGCTTGGTTGCGGCGTGGATGTGACCTGGAAACGCATCCTCAATGGTGATTCTGGCGCTGCGCGCATCACCAAATTCGAAACCGATGATCTGCCCACAAAAATTGCCTGCGAAGTCCCGCGTGAGGGTGAGGGTGCGTTCAACCAGGATGACTGGATGGACCCCAAGGAATCAAAGCGCGTTGATGACTTCATCGTTTTCGCCATGTCGGCTGCCACACAGGCGCTGAAAGACTCTGGCTGGGAACCCAAGACATTCGAAGAGCAGTGCCGCACCGGCACCATGATCGGCTCGGGCATCGGCGGCCTTGAAGGCATCGCGGAAACGGCCTTGACCCTGCATGAAAAAGGCCCGCGCCGCGTCAGCCCCTTCTTCATCACAGGTCGCCTGATCAATCTGGCATCGGGCTATGTCTCGATTGCCCACGGCCTTAAAGGTCCCAATCATTCCGTCGTCACGGCCTGTTCCACAGGCGCCCATGCCATCGGCGATGCCGCTCGCCTCATTGCGCTCGACGATGCCGACGTGATGGTTGCCGGTGGCGCTGAATCATCGGTCTGCCGTATCGGCATTGCCGGTTTCAACGCCTGCCGCGCGCTCTCAACCGCCTATAATGATGACCCGACGCGCGCCTCGCGCCCCTATGACAAGGATCGCGATGGTTTCGTGATGGGCGAAGGCGCCGGCGTGGTCGTGCTCGAGGAATATGAGCATGCCAAGGCCCGTGGCGCGAAGATCTATGCCGAAATCGTCGGCTATGGTCTCTCGGGCGATGCCTATCACATCACCGCGCCCGCCGAAGATGGCGATGGCGGCTTCCGGTCCATGCAGGCCGCACTGAAGCGCGCCGGCATTCAGGCCGCCGACCTTGATTACGTAAATGCGCATGGCACATCCACCATGGCCGATACGATTGAGCTGGGCGCTGTGACCCGCATGCTGGGCAATTCGGTGAGCACGGTCTCCATGTCCTCAACCAAATCGTCGATTGGCCATCTGCTTGGTGCTGCGGGCGCAGTGGAAGCGATCTTCTGCATTCTCGCCATGCGTGACAGCATGCTGCCGCCGACACTCAATCTCGACAATCCTTCGGTCGAGTCCGAGATTGATCTTGTGCCCAACAAGGCGCGTGCCAAGGAAGTGAATTACGCGCTTAGCAATTCCTTCGGCTTTGGCGGCACCAATGCGTCGCTGGTGATGAAAAAGATCGCTGGTTGAACAAGGAGCCCGACATGGCTGAAGACGGAGAGCTGGCGCCCGAGGGCACAGAGCCTCCCAAGCGGCCATCCCTGGCAAGGCGCTTTCTCACGGCATTCTTCGCAATGCTTCTTTTGGCGCTTGTCGGCAGCGGCGCTGCGATCTGGGGCGCCAATCAACTTTACGTCCAGAGCGGACCTGCCGAGACCGACACGGTTGTCTGGCTGCCCAAGGGCGTCGGCGTGACGAGCATTGCCAAACGTCTCTCCGAAGCCGGTGTCATTGCCCATCCATTGCTCTTCCGCGTGGCGGTGCGCCTGCATGGAGCGGAAGCGACACTCAAGGCCGGCGAATATGAAATTCCCGCCCATTCCAGCATGGCCGAGATCGTCAGCCTGCTGAGGACGGGCAAATCGCTGATGCACAAGCTGACCGCGCCCGAAGGCCTTACAAGCGAGCAGATCGTTGCCATCATCGCCGCCGACCCCGTGCTGGAAGGGCCGACGCCTGATGTGCCGCCTGAAGGCTCATTGCTGCCCGAGACCTATAATTTCACGCGCGGCACCACGCGCGCCGAATTGCTCGACCGGATGGCGCAGGCGCAGAAGAAGCTGATTGCGGCGCATTGGTCCAAGCGCCAGGAAGGTCTGCCGATCAAGACGCCGCAAGAGGCGATCATTCTTGCCTCGATTGTCGAGAAGGAAACAGGCATCGCCAGCGAGCGCCCGCGTGTGGCCGCTGTTTTCATCAATCGCTTGCGCAAACCCATGCGACTGCAATCCGACCCGACAATCATCTATGGCCTTGTGGGCGGCAAGGGCGCGCTGGGCCGCCCGATACGTCGCAGCGAGCTCGACCGCCAGACGCCTTATAATACCTATCAGATTGACGGGCTGCCCCCGACACCCATCTGCAATCCGGGGGCGGCTGCCATTCTGGCTGTGCTCGACCCGCCAGACAGCAAGGAACTCTATTTTGTGGCGGATGGCAGCGGCGGGCATGCCTTTTCCGAGACGCTGGCGGGCCATGAGCGCAATGTGAAAAACTGGCGCCAGATCGAGCGGGACGCTGCCGCCGCCAAGCCGACGGCAAAATAGCGCCGCGCGCCTGCTATAGTTTTCAAATGACGCTGATTCTTGAAGGATAGCCTATGTCGCTCATCAGCATGACAGGATTTGCCCGCGCCGATGGGACCCTCGGCGATGCACGCTGGCATTGGGAACTGCGCAGCGTCAATGGCAAGGGCTTTGATGTCCGCTTCCGCCTGCCTCAGGGTTTTGAAGCACTTGAGGCACGGCTGCGCGAAGAACTCGGCAAATATGTCAAACGCGGCAATTGTCAGGCCTCTCTGACAATCGACAAGACCGCGTCGGCGAGCGCCGTCCGCGTCAATGAAGAGGCGTTGCGCGCGGTGCTCGAAGCGGTGACGCGGCTTCAGCGTGACATTGAACTCATGCCACCCCGGCCCGAGGGCATTCTGGCATTGAAGGGTGTGCTCGAAACCGGTGAGGCCGAGGTCGAGGATGACGACGCGCGGGCCGCGATGCAGACGGCTGTCTTCAAGACATTTTCGGAAGCAGCAGCGGGTCTGGCAGCCGCGCGCGCCGAAGAGGGACAAAAGCTTGCAGATATTCTGACCGAGCAGCTTGCCCGCATCGAGGCGCTGACGGCTGAGGCAAAGGCGTCACCAGCTGCCAGCCTTGAGGCCATGCGGACCCGGCTGAAAACACAGGTCAGCGAATTGCTGGGCGCATCGCCCACCTTGTCCGAAGAGCGTCTGGCGCAGGAGGCAGCGCTGCTCGCCACCAAGGCCGATGTGCGCGAGGAGATTGACCGCCTTGGCGCGCATATCTCACAGGCGCGCGAACTTCTCCGAAGCGGTGAGCCGGCTGGCCGCCGTCTCGATTTCCTGACGCAGGAATTCAATCGCGAGTCGAACACGCTATGCTCCAAGGCGGCAGACGTGGCACTGACGCGCATCGGGTTGGACCTCAAGGCGGTCGTCGATCAGCTACGCGAACAGGTGCAGAATGTCGAATGAAACACTGCAGGTCGGTCGTCGCGGCCTGATGCTGGTTCTTTCGTCACCTTCAGGTGCGGGCAAGACCACACTGTCACGCCGCCTGCTGGAAGGCGACAACATGATCACCATGTCCGTCTCGGCCACCACGCGGCCGCCGCGTCCGGGGGAAGAACACGGGCGGGATTATTATTTTCTGAGTACGGAAGATTTCGGCATCATGCGCAATCAGGATGCCTTTCTGGAACATGCCAAGGTCTTCAATAATTATTACGGGACACCCGCCAAGCCTGTGCTTGAAGCACTTGAAGCGGGTCGCGACGTCCTTTTTGATATCGACTGGCAGGGCACCCAGCAGCTGGAAGAACATGCCAAGGAAGATCTCGTCAAAGTTTTCATCCTGCCACCTTCCGCGCAGGATCTGGAGCGGCGTTTGACGACGCGCGCGCAGGACAGCGCCGCCGTGGTGGCTGACCGCATGGCAAAGGCTGCCATCGAAATAAGCCATTACACTGAATATGACTATGTGCTCATCAATCAGGATGTCGAGCGCTGCCTTGGTGAGCTGCGCGCCATCCTTGTCGCAGAGCGGCTGAAACGGAAGCGGCTGACGGGCCTTTCCGATTTTGCCAAACGCCTGATCGACGCGCTCTAGCAAAAAAGCCCTCTCAAATATGAGAGGGCTTTTTCGTCTCAGTTGGTTATATGCCTCAGGGCTTGAGAACCACGCGGCCCATAATGGTGCCTTCGCGCAGATCGGTCAGCGACTGCGAGGCCGCGCTCAGCGGTCGCTCCGTGACAGGGATCGGGTCGATCTTGCCGGCGCGCACCAGTTCCATCATCTCTTCGGTTTCCGAAAGCGAGCCCACATAGCTACCACCAATCGAGATGGCGCGCATCGGGAACATCGGGATCGGCATGTTGAGCGCGCCGCCAAAGAGGCCGACGACGATGACCTTGCCACCCTTGCGCACGGCACTGGAGGCAAATTTCAGTGAGGCTTCCGAGCCCACGAAATCAACCGCAGCAGGTACACCGCCATTGGTGTCGGCGAGGAGCTGCTTGATCGCGCCGGCATCTTTCGGATTATAGACTTCATGGGCGCCCGCACCCTTGGCCGCCTGCAGCTTGCCTTCATCCACATCGGCACCGATCGGCGCATTGTCGAACATGGCGCGCGCAAATTGCAGCCCCATCATGCCAACGCCACCAAGACCGACGACGAGCACACGCTCTTCCAGGCTGATATCGCCAAGCTTCTTCATGGCGGAGAAAGCGGTGAGGCCCGAGCACATATAGGTCGCGGCGAGACCAGCCGGCACGCCGGTATAGTCGAGCAGATAGCGCGGATGGGGCACGATCACATGGGTGGCATAGCCACCCGCAAGCTGGATGCCCAACTGGCGGGGCTTGTTGCAAAGCTGCTCTTCACCACGCTTGCAGGTCGGGCATTCGCCGCAGCCGATCCAGGGATAAACAACACGCTTGGAACCGATCTCGGCGCCTTCCGCATCGGGACCGGCGGCAATGACTTCGCCTTCGATCTCGTGGCCGAGCGTGAAGGGCAGTTTGCGTCCGCCGCGGACGTCAAGCTGGTTGCCGCCACCCATGTCGAAGTGGCCGTCATGCAGATGCACATCCGAATGGCAAACGCCGCAATGGGCAATCTTGACGAGAACCTCTGTGCCGACCGGCACGGGTGTTTCGCTATCAACCTCCTGAAGAGGCTGGCCATATTCAACGATTGCTTGAGACTTCATTTGCCGCACGTGCTCCCTGATACATTCGGACGGCAAGGCCGTCCTTGAAATTATTCTGTCTTTCGAGTTTCGCATGCCAGACCGGATGCGACAACCTTGCCTGTCCGCTAGCGCCTCAGTCACGCGGTCGCATGCGATAAGCCTCCGCCAGAAGGCAGAACTGCGCCACGCTCAGCTGCTCGGCCCGTGTTGTCGGGTCGATCCCCGCCGACTGCAGCAGCGGCAGCGGATCAGGCACCAATGTTTTGAGGGCCGCGCGCAGCATCTTGCGGCGCTGACCGAAGGCGGAGGCGACCACAAGTTCCAGACAGCGCGGGTCTGCCGGTGCGGCCGGTTTGGGCAGCGGCACAAGTTCTACCACAGTCGAGGTGATGGCGGGCGGCGGTGTGAAAGCGCGCCGGTCAATATCAAAGAGCATGCGCGGACGTGTGCGCCATTGCGCCAGGACACCCAGCCGTCCATAGGACTTGCCGCCGGGGGGCGCCACGATGCGCTCGGCCACTTCCTTCTGGAACATCAGCGTCAGGCTTTCATACCAGGGCGGCCAGGGCTCGGTCTGCAGCCAGCCAATCAGAAGGGGCGTGGCGATATTGTAGGGCAGGTTTGCGACGATCTTGGCACGGCCCGCCACAAGAGAGCGCATATCTGTTTCCAGCGCGTCCCCCTCAATGATGGTGAGGCGACCGGGATAGGCAGCGCTGATGTCTTCAAGAGCCGGAAGACAGCGCTTGTCGCGCTCAACGGCAACGACATGCTCGGCCCCTTCGGCAAGCAGCGCGCGCGTGAGGCCGCCTGGACCGGGCCCCACCTCCACAACGGTAATGCCCTTCAAGGGGCCGGCGGCGCGCGCAATGCGACCCGTCAGATTAAGATCGAGCAGGAAGTTCTGGCCAAGCGACTTCTTGGCATCAAGACCATGCTGCGCAATAACCTCGCGCAGCGACGGCAGGCCGGTATCACGATCATCGGTCATAGGGCTGCCCTGTTGGCCGCCATCACATGGGCCAGCTGTAAGGCGGCGATGAGGCTGCCCGGATGCGCCTTGCCTTGTCCGGCAATATCGAGCGCCGTGCCATGATCGGGCGAGGTTCGTATGATGGAGAGGCCCAGCGTTGTGTTGACACCACGCTCGAAATCCAGCGTCTTGATCGGGATCAGGGCCTGATCATGATACATGCAGAGCGCCGCGTCATAGCCTGCGCGGGCGGCAGCATGGAACATGGTATCGGCAGAGTGTGGCCCGGTGACCCTCACGCCCTGTGACCGCAGTGTCTCGATGGCCGGGGTGATGATCTCGATTTCCTCGCGTCCCAGATGGCCTTCCTCGCCGGCATGCGGGTTGAGCCCGGCAATGGCGATGCGTGGCTCGTCGATCCCCATGTCACGACGCAGGGCGGCATCCAGAATGGTTGCCTGCGCCACGATGAGATCACTGGTGATGAGGCCGGGGACTTTTGCCAGCGGCGTATGAATGGTGAGCGGCACCACGCGCAAATCCGCGCAGGACAGCATCATGACGGGCAGGGGGCTGCCTGTGCGCGCGGCCAGATATTCGGTATGGCCGGGAACCGTGAGGCCGGCCTCGTAAAGCGCGCGCTTGTGAATGGGATTGGTCACGAGCCCGCTTGCCTGACCCGATTGCACAAGGTCGCAGGCCTGATCAATGGACGCCATCACAGCCGCGGCATTCATCGGGTTCAACTGACCGGCGGTGACGGGCGCGGCCAGATGGAGCGGCAGCACGGGCAATGTGACGGCAAAACTCTCTGCGGCCTCTGACGGCTCGCTGATGAGCGAGACCGGCACTTTGAGGCCAAGCCGCTCAGCCAGACCTGAATAGAGCGAGGGGTCCCCGATCACAAAGAAGGGTGGCAGGGAGGCGGACTCGCGCGCCAGCCACGCCATGAGAGTGATCTCAGGCCCAATCCCGGCGGGCTCACCCATGCTGAGGGCAAGTGGTGGAATATTTCCTTTAGCGGACAACGATAACCGCGTCGCGCCGCAGATCGCGGAGATGGCGGCGTGACATCATCGAAATCTGCTGGGAATAGAGATTGTTATCGATGGCATCGCGTGACGGCAAGCCGCCTTCATCAGCGATATGGCCGCAGAGCATGACCATTTCGATACCGCGTTCACTGCGCAGCGGCTCGGTAATGTCGCCGACTTTCATCGGGCTGAGCGCCTGACGAAGTTTGGGGTCAAGCTGGCTGGCGATGACGGATTTGGGGGGCGTTGCGACGGCGCCCACATATTTGCCCGCCGCCTCACTCACATTTTCGCAGGTGGCACCGGCAGCCATGAATTCCTTGGTCTGCTTGATGCGCAGCTCAACAGCGCTCAGGGGAGCATCTGGTGAAAGCGGGAAAACGATCTGCACCAGCTGATACTGGTCGTTCATCGCATCAGCGCCTGTGCCGCTCTGTTTGCCGCCGAGCGAAATGATATAGAGGCCATTGCGTGTCTTGATCGGATCCGAGATCGTGCCGGGATACATGTTCTTCACAACATCAGCGACGGCATCGGGTAGCTCGCTGGCGTGAACCCAGCCGATGTCACCGCCATTGGCAGCAGAGGCCGACTGGCTGAACTGACGGGCAACAGCTTCAAAGGGCGCGCCTTGACGCATCTGTTCGACCAGTCGCGTGGCGCCAGCCATGATTTCATTTTCCTGCCCCAGATCATAGGTCAGCAGAATTTCGGAAACCTTGTAGCGGGGCTGATTGGATTCCTCCTGCATGCGGCGCAGAACTTCATCAATGTCGCTGTCGCCGACACTGACAAGCCCGCCAAACTGCTGCTGGACAAGTTTGTTCCAGGCAAGGTCGGCTCTGATCTGGTTGACCAGGGCGGATTTTTCCACGCCGCCCTTGTTGAGAAATTCGATCACTTCCGGTTCGGTCATGTTGGAGCGGCTGGCGATCTGCGCGATGGCCTTGTCGATCTCATCATCACTGACAGTGATATTTGTGCGCTTGGCCTCCTGCATTTTCAGGCGCTCGTCAATGAGACTGCGCAGAATCTGCGGTTGAACACGGGCAATATTCTCGGGCGTGTTGGGAATGCCGGAACTGACCATTACCAGCTTCACGCGCTGCAGAAGGTCATAGGTCGAAATGATCTCGTCATTGACAATGGCGGCAATGCCCTGCTGCTCGTCATTCAGTTCGGCGTGAAGCTGTGTGCTGCCCGCAACGACCAGAACGCCAAGGAACAAAAGGCTCGCCAGATGGCGGGAGAAGCGACGGGCAAAACCGGTCTTCGCACTCGCAAACAAATTTGGAATCATGACTTCTTTCGTGGGGTTGAAAACCCCTCCCGTTTGGTCGTGGTGCCCCGCTCGGCAGGGGCACAGAATACTTGAAACGAGCCTCTAATCAACCAAGCTCCGGTCGAATAAAGCACTGAAAAAGAGGTAAAATAAGGCGGAAGCCTCAGTTCGACGTGCCCAGCGAGGCTGTCCCGAGCGTCTTGAAAGTGACTTGCAGGAGAACGCTGTTTTCAGGCTCGATATCACGGTCACGCACGAATGTCTGATAAAACCCGAGGGAGATGTCAAAACATTCATCTTCATAGCCGAACCCGACCTGGTTGGAGACCGGCTTATGGGCCGCCATATCGCGTCGCGCCCGGCCAAACAGACGCCAATATTCGTCAAGCTTGATGATGGTTCCCAGAACAATTTCCTCACGCGTTTTGGTCGTCGTCGACTGGTCAGCCGAGAAATAGGCATAGCCGACTTCACCGGTCACAGGCCCTGCCTTGCCCAGTAGGTTCACTTCGTTCCGCTGAATGCCAAAATCATTATTGTCGATACGGAAACGGTGCACCGCCAGCAGATTGGGCGTGGGCGCGAGCATGATGCGACCGACATAATCCGAGCTCTGTTCGCGAAGGCCGCTGGCCGAACTGAAGCTGTTATTGTCGCGCAGGCGGAAAGACTGGCCGAGCAGGGCCGTGGCCTGGCCACCGCCATCACCATAAATGGCGTAGCGGAAACCGACATTGGCGCGCGCGCCTGTTTCCCAGCGGTCATAGCCCGGATAGCGATTGTCGGAAAAGAGATTGGTGTCGTCAAATTCGAAGCTCAGCGAGTCTTCGTTGGGTATCTCGATGGTATTGCCGACATTGGGCGAATAGATGAGCTGCATGATGGGCTCAATCACCTGACGATAACCCTCATCGCTGCGCACCAGCGGATAGCTTGCCTCAGCACCAATGGTGGGCAATGCGCGGGCAATGGTCTTGTTGCCGAGATTGCTGCCGGGCACGGCCGGGTCCGTCACATTGTTGACGGCATAGAGATCGCCACGCAGGCTGCTGAACGCCCGATAGACAAGACCAAGGCGGCTGGTCAGGCGACGTTCCCAGTCAACCGATGCCGAAACACGCTTTGAATCGGGGCCCTGTTCCCGGCTCAGCACCATGGCATTGCCGGTGAAACTGAGCTGTCCGCCAAGAACGGCTTCCGGCAAATAATAGGTCCCATCCAGAAGCGGGGCGACCCAGGGGGTTGTCGAGGCATCATCCGTTGCGAGGAGGCCACGGAAATAATACGCATTCGCTGTGAAGCTGTTCCGCCCTTCATAGCGGTTCAGATAGACATTCGAGATCAGATCGGTCGTGTCTGAAAAATTATATTTGCGCAGATAGGTCGCATCGGAAACGAGCTGCAGGTCATAGCCCCAGCTCCATTCCGGGGTGATGGCAAAGGCCCCCTTGCTGAAGAGATGGCCGCGGAAATCTGAGTCAGCAGGTGTATTGGCGGTCTTGGTGGACGGCCAGGTGCCAGATGCGTTGACTTCAAAGGAACCATTGCCAAAGCGCTGACGATATTGTCCCTGATAGACCATGCCTTCGCGCGTGGTGTAGCGCGGCGCAATGGTTGCGTCCTTGTCCGGACTGATGGCCCAGTAATAGGGCACGCTGAACTGCATGCCGAGTTCGGATGAATTGCCAATGGAAGGGATCAGGAAACCGGACTGGCGCTTCACGCTCGGATCGGGTTGCGAGAAATAGGGCACGTAGAAAACCGGCACCCCGTAAATTTCCATATAGGCATCCTGATAGGAGATGCGCTTGTTGACCTTGTCATGAATGACGCGGAACGCCTTGATCTGCCAGAGTGGATTTTTCTGGCCCTTCTCCTTGCAGATTTCGCAAGGGCTGTAGACGGCGCGCTTTAGCGTGGTGATGTTGCCGTTTTTGCGCGTCGCTTCCGTGCCAGCCAGACGTGACTTGTCGGTCAGCAGAACCGAGAGCGTTTCCACCACGCCATCTTTCAGATCGTTGCGCAGGACAACATGATCGGCAAAGGCCACATCGCCTGTGGTGTCGAGAAGCGAGACATTGCCGTCGGCTGTCACGACGCCGCTATTGCTGTCATAGGTGACTTTGTCGGCCATCAGCACGCGACCGCCATTGGCGACCTCGACATGGCCGGTGGCGGTGACCACTTTCGTCTCGCGATTATAGACAAGCTCGTCAGCCTGCATCAGGACTTCGCCCGATTCAGGAAAGGACTTGGCAGAGGGGGCAGGTTCGGCGGCGCGTGCCCCATCCGTGAGGGCAAAGAGGCCATTTGTCATGATCAGTGCGGTAACCACCCTGATTGCGGTTGACCGCCAGCTGCATGACCTCATTATTCGCCCCCGCTTGAACTCGACCGGGCCCCAAAGCCCAGAATCCCTAACCTGATGATGTTTAACCGTCTTCGAGATGAAAGAGAACAGCCAGCCCCAAAAACATGACCGCGACGGAAGGGGCCCAGGCGGCCAGAAACGGGGGCAAAAACCCCGATATGCCGAGCGCCAGAGAGAGATCGCCCAGAAAAAATACCAGAAACCCTGAAAAGATGCCGCCCACAATCAGCTGGATGAGGCCGCCCAGACGGGAGACGCGCAGGGAGAAGACCGCCGCGATCAGCACCATGGTGCAGAGCAGGAGGGGGGTGGCAAGGATCTCGTAGAAATGGATCTGGTATCGCCGGGCCGAAAAGCCTGCCGCCTCAGCCGTCTGGATGAAATGGGGGAGTTCCCAGAAGGAAATCGTGTTCGGATTGGCAAAGCTCTCCTCCACCTGGCTTTTGGTCAGCGAGGTGGGCTGCTCATAACTGGCGTGGAAAACGGGCTGGCCTTCGGTCGGCGTAATCCAGGCGTCCTTGAGCGACCAGTAGCCGTCGCGCAGCAGGGCGGAGGCGGCATCGATACGGCCCTGATATTCATTGTCGCGGCGATAGAGAAAAATCGTGACTTCATTGAGCCGGATCATCTGCTCGTCAACACGCAGCGCATGAATGACCGATTGTCCCTTGGGATCGGCTTGACGCAGCCACAGCCCGTTCTTGGAAACAGCCAGAAGGCTGGAGCGGCCCTTGAGGTATTTTGAGTCGAGCTGCTCATAGCGTGCGGCCATGGTCGCCGAGACCGGGTTGTAGATCGTGACGACAAAGACGCCCATGAGGAAAGCAACAATGAGCGCCGGCGCCAGAAACTGCCAGACCGACACGCCCGAGGCGCGCACCACGACCATTTCCTGATTACGGGTGAGGCGCAGAAACGCCGCCATGCCGCCAAAGAGGACCGCGAAGGGAAGGGTAGTACCTGCCACGCGCGGCAGGTCAAGTATGGCCATGCCGACGAGCAGGCCGAAGGTCACCGTTTCGCGTTCGGATCCCCGCCGCATCAGCTCGACCAGATCAATCATGAAAATGAGTGAAAGGAAGAGCAGGAATGTCAGCGCCACAACCACAAAGAAGCTGCGCGAGAGATAGGTAGAGAGCGTCCAGGAAAGATTCACGAGCCCGCCCCCTCAACATGGCCGGGCCGTTCCAGACCGAGCAGTCGGTGGAGCAGTGGTTGAAAACGAACCCCCTGAATGATGGCGATACAGATGGCACCGACAATCAGCGGCACGGCATACATCAACACGATGAAGGCATTGTTGGAGGCGGCAAGGCTCGCCGTACCAAAGCCGATCACACGGGCGGCCAGCGCCAGCGCTCCGGCAAGGGCCAGCCGCCGTGCGTAACCCCGCCGACTGAAAGGTGCGGGCAGCAAGGCGGCGAGCGCCACAAGGGCAAAGGCCAGAGAGAAAAGTGCGTTCGCAATGCGGTCATTGGCATCGGCCAGCAGCGCCTTGCGATTGCGCTGGGCCCAGGCGTCATCGGCCGCGGGCGACACCAGCTCGGAGAAATAGCGTTCGCGTGCTTCATTCACATAATTCGGACCCGAGCTCATATATTGGCTGAGGTCATATGAATATTTGTCGAAATAGAGCAGCGTGACCGCGCCAGCGGCATCATTTTTCTTGCGCGACATGCGCTGGATATTGCCGTTGAACATCACCAGACGCGGCCCGCTATCCGTGTCCACGAGGGAGCCCGTCTCGGCCATATAGGTGATTGGCTCATCCTTGTTGCGGGAATCCTGAACGAGAATGCCGTGCACGCTGCCATCCGAAGAGCGCTCGCGCACATAGACCGTCAGCCCGTCCACCGGATTGGTGAAAGCCCCTTCCTTCAGCATGGAGGAGGCGATGTCGCCGCGAATGGCATAGAGGCGGGACTTCAATTCGCGCAGGCCGGCAGGTGCAAGATAGAGATTGAGGATCAGCACCAGAATCGAGACCATGGATGCCAGCAGAAGGATCGGATAGGCCGTGCGCCAGAGACTGATGCCTGCCGCATAGATCACAACGACTTCGCTGTCGCTGATGAGCTTGTTGAGCGCATAGAGAACGGCGATGAAAAGCCCGATGGGCAGGATGATGGCCAGCGTGCTCGGTAGCGCCAGCATGGTCAGCTCGAAATAGGTGCCGACCGACTGTCCCTGCGAAATCAGCAGGTCGAGCAGCTTCAGCGCCTGGGTGAGCCAGATGATCCCCGTCAGCACGAAAGAGGCAACGCCAAAGGCGCCTGCCGTCTGCCAGAATATGTATCGGGTCAGGCCATTGAACATGGACCCCGGCTCCTGATTGGCTGACGTTGGTGGGAAATCACGAACGAAACTGGTGAAGACGGCTTTCCCTTGTCTCTGATTTCGTTAGGATAACGCGCCTGACCAAAAGAAATGGTTACCCCATTTTGTCCTGCGGGAAAAGCGACATGGTGTTGACCGCGCCCGATCCACGCGGCTTAGGCCCGCTCGCCCGCCAAGATGCCCAAAGACGCATGATGCGCAAGAAAGGCCGAATTGATGAATATCTCGTTTTCCGACATTTCCATTGCCAAAACAGGTGCTCTCGCCGTTCTGGTGGGTGAAACAGCCTCCCCACGCGGTATTGCCGCCGATTTGGACAAAGCCACCAAAGGCGCCCTGAAGCGCGCCATGAAGGCGGCCGACTTCACCGGCAAACCGGGCACTTCGCTGGAAATCATGGGCTCGCAGGGCATTGCCGCCAGCCGGGTGATTCTCGTCGGCATGGGCAAAACGGGTGATCTTTCCCTCTCCGCGCTCGAAAATGCGGGTGGCACGCTGGTCGGTCGTCTGGAAAAGGCGAAGGAAAGCACGGTCGCCATCATCGTCGACAATGTCTCTTCGGCCAAGATTGATGCCGCCGAAGCTGCCGCCCGCGTCGCCTTCGGCGCGCGCCTGCGCAGCTACCGTTTCGAGAAATACAAGACGGTCAAGAAGACGGACAAGACAACGCCGCCGATCAAGAGCCTGACGATCATGACGGCGGTCGCACCTGCCGCGCGCAAGACATGGGCAACACTCAGCAAGGTTGCCGACGGCATGTTCCTCGCCCGTGACCTTGTGAATGAGCCGGCAAATATTCTGTTCCCGGCGGAGTTCGCCCGCCGCGCCAAAACGCTGAGCAAGTTGGGCGTGAAGGTGGAAGTGCTCAATGAAGCCGCCATGACAAAGCTCGGCATGGGGTCGCTGCTGGGCGTGGGGCAGGGCAGTGAACGCGACAGCCAGCTGGTTGTCATGCGCTGGATGGGCGGCAAGGCCAATGAAAAGCCGGTCGCCTTTGTCGGCAAGGGTGTCTGCTTTGACACGGGCGGCATCTCGCTGAAGCCACCGGCCGGCATGGAAGACATGAAGGGCGACATGGGTGGTGCGGCTTGCGTGACCGGCCTCATGCATACGCTTGCTGCCCGCAAGGCGAAGGTGAATGCCATTGGCGTCATCGGTCTTGTGGAAAACATGCCCGATGGCAAAGCCATCCGGCCCGGTGACATTCTGACCTCCATGTCGGGTCAGACGATCGAAGTCATTAATACCGATGCGGAAGGCCGCCTCGTGCTCGCCGATGCGCTCTGGTACACGCAGGATCGCTTCAAGCCGCAATTCATGATCGATCTTGCCACGCTGACCGGCGCGATCATGGTGGCGCTGGGCCGCGAATATGCGGGCCTCTTCTCCAATGACGACAAGCTTTCCAAAATGCTCAGCGACTGCGGCGAGGCCGAAGGCGAAAAAGTCTGGCGTCTGCCCATGGGGCCTGCCTATGACAAGCAGATCAACTCGCGCTTTGCCGATATGAAAAATACCGGCGGTCGCGATGGCGGCTCAATCACGGCGGCGCAGTTCCTCGAACGCTTCGTCAACAAGACGACATGGGCCCATCTTGATGTGGCCGGTACGGCGATGAATTCGCCTGCCAGCGCCATCAACCAGAGCTGGGGATCGGGCTGGGGCGTGCGCCTGCTCAACCGTCTGGTGGCAGATCACTACGAAGGCTGATGCATAACTGACGCATGACGGAAGTCCTTTTCTACCATTTGCAGTCAAAGCCGCTCGAGCAGGTCTTGCCAGGCCTTCTCGAGCGTTCGCTGCAGCGCGACTGGCGCGTGGTGGTGAAGGCGGGCAATGAAGAAAAGCTCGGCGCCCTCAACAGCTGGCTTTGGACCTATCGCGAGGACAGCTTTCTGCCCCATGGCACCAGGGCCGATGGACCGCCGGAGAACGTGCCCGTCTATCTGACAACGGAAGACGAGAATACGAATGGCGGCCATGTTCTTTTTCTGGTGGAGGGTGCCGCACCCCCCGATATCTCGGGCTATATCCGTTGCGTGTTGATGTTTGACGGCAATGATGAGGCCGCTGTCGCCGAGGCCCGTGGTCACTGGACCGCACTCAAGGCCAAGGGCTATGAGGCCTCTTACTGGCAGCAGAACGAAACCGGGGCCTGGGTCAACAAGGCCTGAGGCGGCAGATTGCCTTGTCATACAAATTTGCATGGTAATTAAAAGATATCCCCAATTGTTAAACTGCTCCTCCTACCCCATATTCATTTCTGGATTTGGGAGCTCTGGGGAGAGACAAGATGTCGAAATGGACACGCCGCGCGCTGATTGCGCTGGCATTTCTGGTGGTCGTTGGCGGAGGCGCCTATTACTGGCTGATCGTCGAAAGCCACATGCCCGCCGATGCCGAATTCAGCCTCGATATGAACGCTGTGCGCGAGCTGGCTGATGCCATGCCCGGTGACAAGCCGGAGAACATTCAGGTTGAGCAAGTAGCCGGTTTTGCCTTTCCGGCCACCGCAATTGTGGCAGGCGATGGTTGGGCGCAGAAAGCCATGCCGGTTTTCTCCTACCGTGTCGTCTATCCTGATGGCACCTCCGGCATCATTGACACAGCCATGGACCAGAAAACCGCCGAAGCGGCTGGTGCGCCGGAATTTGATCAGGACGCCTATGACCGCATGAGCGCGGCGATGCACAAGGCGAGCTTCATTCTGATTACCCATGAACATATGGACCATATTGGCGGCCTGGCCGCGCAACCTGATGTGGCGGCGCTGACGCCTGTGGTTAAAATTACCAAGGAACAGCAGGACCATCCCGAGCGCAGTGCGCCGGTGACCTTCCCCGAAGGTGTGCGGGAAGGCTTCACGCCGGTCGTCTATGACCGCTTGACGGCGATTGCCCCCGGTATCGTGCTGATCAAGGCGCCCGGCCATTCACCGGGTAGCCAGATGATCTATGTCCGCAAGGCGGATGGCACGGAAATCCTGTTTCTGGGGGATGCCGTCTGGCAATTCCGCAATATCGAGGTCATGCGGGAACGGGCGCGGCTGGTGACCCAATTCATGCTTAAAGAAGACAGAATGGCGGTCTTCGGACAGATTAAGGCGCTTGCCGCGCTGCATGAAGCCGAGCCTGGCCTCAAAATGATGCCGGGCCACGACGGCGGTATGATGGCGAGCCTGCTGGAGGAAGGGGTGCTGAGCAAGGGCTTTGAATAGCGCCTGCCGGGCACCGGCCCCGAGCCGCCGAACAAGCAAAAATCTTAACTATTCTAGGGCATAAAGACCTTTGATCTCTAATTGGAGAAGCTGGGTCAATGTCCCTCGTGGATACGTCAACGAAGATGAATGATCGCAAGCCGGTTGCCCTTTGGCAGCTGGTAATGCTTCCGCTCATCTCGCTGGCCGCGACGCTTTTGGCCTTTACGGCAGCCGAAAAGACGGTGCATCAGGCCGCCGAACAGCATTTTGAATATCGCCAGTCACAGATCGTCGACGCCATCAGTCGCCGCATGCGGACTTATGAGTCGGTGCTGCGCGGAACGCTGTCCTTCTTCAAGGTGGATGGTCAGGTGAGCCGGGATGAATGGAACACCTATGTTACCAGTCTCCAGATCGTCGACTCCTTTCCCGGCATTCAGGCGCTGGGTTATGCGCAGGTTGTGCCGCCATCCAAGAAAGATGCCTTTGAGCGGGCCGTGCGTCAGGAGGGTTTCAGGGACTTCCATATCAAACCGCAAACGCCACGCGATTTTTATACCGCCATCAAATTCATCTCGCCGATGGATGAACGAAACTTGCGTGCCTTTGGCTATGACATGTGGTCTGAAAAGACCCGTCGGGACGCCATGAGCCGCGCGACGGATACCGGCAAGACGATGCTGAGCGGGCGCGTGATGCTGGTGCAGGAAAATGGCGAGGATGTGCAGCACGGCATTCTGATGTATCTGCCTTTTTATGGTGCCGGCCTGAAGACGCCGACCACCATCGAAGCGCGCCGCGCAAAACTGCAGGGCTTCGTCTATAGCGCTTTCCGCATGAAGGATCTGATGCGTGGCATTCTGGAAAGCGACCTGAATGACATGCATGTGCGGATTTCAGCCATTGATCAGGACGGCAAAGCCAATCTTCTCTTTGAAACCGACAATGAACCCAAGACCCGACATTTTCTGGCGCATGCGCCGCTGACCAATTCCCAGCAGATCAATATGTATGGCCAGACCTGGAGTCTGAACTTCGAAGGTTTCTCTGGCTTCTATCCTGATCTGCCGCGACACAATCCCAGCGTCGTCGTGCTTTTCTGCGGCTTGATCATTACCGCGCTGCTGGCGCTTCTGAGCCATGCCACGCAGACAACGGATCGTCGCGCGTCGAAACTCGCCGACAAAATGACGCGTGATCTCGATGCCCGCGCCAATGAGCTTGCAAATGTTGTGAGCGAATTGAATCTCGAAATCGAACGCCGCGAGGCTGTTGAGGCATCACAGAAACAGCTTGAAGAACGCCTGCGCAAACAGGCAACGACAGATTATCTGACCGGGCTTTCAAATCGTGCCGTCTTTAATGATGCCTTGAAGGTGCAGGAAAAATTGAGCGCCACGCAGGATATTTCCTGTGGCGTGTTGCTGCTCGACCTCGACCGCTTCAAACACGTCAATGACACGATGGGTCATTTCACCGGCGACCGCGTGCTCTGTGTGGTGGCCGAACGCCTGCGTGCCATTATTCACCCGCCGCATATTCTCGTGCGTCAGGGCGGTGACGAATTTGCCATCCTGTTGCGTGGTGCCGTCACACCGGCTGCGGCCATGCGCATCAGCGAAAGCTGTATCTCCGCGCTGCTTGAGCCGATTGATATTGATGGCAAGACGGTCAAATGCCAGACCAGCATTGGTGTCGCGCTGCATCGAGATGGTGTCTGCGACACATCCAAGCTTCTCTCGCGGGCCGACATGGCGCTCTATCAGTCCAAGGCGGCAGGCCGCGGCTGCTACAAGATTTTTGACAACGAGCTTGAGGAAAGCTTGAACGAGCGCAATCAGCTCGAGGCGGCCCTTCAGGGCGCCGTGCTGCGCAACGAGCTTGAGCTTTATTATCAGCCCAAAATCAAAAGCCATACCGGCGAGATCGCGGGTTATGAAGCCTTGCTGCGCTGGAAACATCCGACACTGGGCATGGTGCCGCCCGACCGCTTCATTCCGCTGGCCGAGGAAACCACACTCATCAATGAAATTGGCGATCTGGTGATCGACAGGGCTTGTGCACAGATTGCGAAATGGAAGCAGCAGGGGCAGGCCAAACCTGTGGCCGTCAACCTGTCGCCAAGCCAGTTCAGCCAGCGCGATCTTGTCAAGCGCATCAAGGTTGCCATGACCCGCCACAAGGTCGAAGCGAGCCTGCTTGAAATCGAGATCACGGAAAATGTTCTGATCACGGATTTTGAGGAAGCCGTGGAGCAGCTGCGCAAGCTGCACATGCTGGGTCTGCGCATTTCCATTGACGATTTCGGCACGGGCTTCTCATCGCTTGCCTATCTGCACAGGCTGGATGTGGATGTGCTGAAGATCGACCGCTCTTTCGTGAGCAGTCTTGATACGAGCCAGTCGCGGTCGATTGTTGAATCGATCCTCGGCCTTGCCCGCAACCTGCGCCTTGAAGTGGTGGCGGAAGGCGTGGAAACGGTCGAGCAGGCCCGCTTCCTGCGTGCCCATGGTTGCGAATTGATGCAGGGCTATCTGTTCAGCCCGGCGCTGCCGATCCATGATCTTGAGGAATGGATCATCGAGCATGAAAAGCAGCCGCCTGGTTTTGCCGAACTCAAAGGCATATAAAGCGCCTCAGGCTTCAACACCCATCGCTTCTTCATAAGCCGCAATGGCGCCGAGCCAGGTTTCTTCCGCCTTGGCCAGCTGCCTCAAGATGTCGGCGCGCGATTTGGCCAGTCGAGTGGCTTCATCCGGCTTGCCTTCGAGAGCGGCTGCGTCACCCAGTGTCTTGTCGACACGGGCAAGCTCGGCCTGCAGCTTCTCGACTTCCTTTTCGGCGGCCTGCGCCTTCTTCTTCAGCGGCGCATTCTGCTCGCGCTTCTGGGCAGCGATGCGGCGGGCCTCTTTCTTGTCGTGATTGGGGCGCGGTGCCGGCGCGGGCGCGTCCTCATCAATTTCTTCAGAGATGGGTTTGATCTTGCGGGCAGGATCCAGAAGCCACTTCTTGTAGTCATCCAGATCGCCGTCATAGGAACGGACGGAGCCATCGGCCACAAGCCAGAGACGGTCGGCGCAGGTTTCGACCAGATGCCTGTCATGGCTGATCAGGATGAAGGCCCCCTCATAGTCATTGATCGCCATGACCAGCGCCTCGCGGCTGTCGACATCCAGATGGTTGGTCGGCTCGTCAAGGATGATGAGATGGGGCCGGTGATAGGTCTGCACGGCAAACAGCAGGCGGGCCTTCTCGCCACCCGAGAGCTTTTCGACATTGGTGTCCGCTTTGTCGACGCCGAAGCCATAGGAGCCGGCAATGGCGCGCACCTGCGCCTGCGTGGCATTGGGCACAAGCTCGCGGAAATGATCGTAAGGCGTTTCGCCCATGTTCAATTCGTCGAGCTGGTGCTGGGCGAAATAGGCGATGCGCAGCTTCTTGGAATCATATTTGTGCCCGGCTGTGACCTGCAGGCGGTCGCAAAGCAGCTTGGCGAAGGTCGATTTGCCGTTGCCATTGGCACCGAGCAGCGCGATGCGGTCATCATGATCGATGCGCAGATCAAGGCCGGTGAGAACCGGCTTGTCGGGCTCATAGCCGACGCTGGCATGTTCCAGACGGATGATGGGCGAGGCGAGCGGCTTTTCCGGCGCGGGAAAGCGGAAGGGCATGACGCGCTCGTTCAGGATGTCGGCAATCGGCTCCATCTTGGCAAGCGCTTTCATGCGGCTCTGGGCCTGACGGGCCTTGGAGGCCTTGGCCTTGAAACGCTCGACAAAGCTTTCCATGTGGCGGCGGGCGTCTTCCTGTTTCTTTTTCATCGACATCTGCAGCAGCAGCTTTTCGCGGCGCGTGCGGTCGAAGCGGTCGTAATTGCCTGAATAGAAGGTGAGCTTCTTGTGCTCCAGATGCAGGATGTTCTGCGCCACATTGTTCAGCAGGTCGCGGTCATGGCTGACAATGAAGACCGTAAAGGGATAGGCGCGCAGATATTCCTCAAGCCAGATCGTGCCTTCAAGATCGAGATAGTTGGTCGGTTCGTCGAGCAGCAGCAGGTCGGGCTCGGAGAAGAGCACGGCGGCCAGCGCCACGCGCATGCGCCAGCCACCGGAAAAATCGGCGCAAGGGCGCGCCTGAGCGGCTTCATCAAAGCCGAGACCGGCCAGAATGGAGGCCGCGCGGGCAGGGGCGGCATGGGCGCCCATATCGGCCAGACGGGTGTGTATCTCGGCAATGCGATGGGCATCTGTGGCCGTTTCGGCCTCGGCGAGCAGCGAAGCGCGCTCCTTGTCGGCGGCCAGAACGGTGTCGAGAAGGGTGATGGGCCCTGAGGGGGCCTCCTGGGTCACCATGCCCACACGCCAGTTCTTGGGATAGCTGATCGAGCCTGTTTCCGGGCCGTAAACGCCTGTGATCAGCTTGAGAAGCGTGGATTTGCCCGTGCCGTTGCGGCCGACAAAGCCCGTGCGCTGCCCGGGGGGAAGGGCGGCGGTCACGTGATCAAGGAGGAGGCGCCCCTCCATGCGGAAAGTCAGGTCATTTATATGAAGCATGGCGGTTCCTTAGCACGCCTTGTTGCCGCCGTCATCAAGGGCGGCTATAACGCCGCTGAATTACCCCGAACCTAAATTCAAGGAAGCGACCGCATGGCTCTCGAGCGCACTTTTTCGATCATCAAACCGGACGCAACGCGCCGGAATCTCACCGGCAAGATCATCGACCGCTTTGAAAGCAATGGTCTGCGGATCGTTGCCTCCAAGCGTATCCACATGTCGAAGGCACAGGCTGAAGGCTTCTATGCCGTTCACAAGGAACGTCCCTTCTTCAATGATCTGGTCTCCTTCATGATTTCCGGCCCCGTCGTGGTGCAGGTTCTCGAAGGCGAAAATGCTGTTCTGAAGAACCGCGAAATCATGGGCGCGACCAATCCGGAAAATGCCGAAGCCGGCACGATCCGCAAGGATTTTGCCGAGTCGATCGAGGCCAATTCGGTCCATGGCTCGGATGCGCCCGAGACGGCTGCTGAAGAAATCAAATATTTCTTCAAGGACGAAGAGATCGTCGGCTGAAGCATTCAGCCCGACTTTTGCGGAAGCCCTGCCGGATTGGCAGGGCTTTTTGCATTTGGGGCGGGCCGTGTAGACTGAGGGTGAAGATTCTGGAGATAAAATGACCCTTGCCCGCCTGCCCAAACTCATCCGCTGGTATTATGAAGGCATGTCGGTCTCCGCGCAGCGCTTCCGCTATGGGCTGCTGATCTTCGACATCACGACCATTCTTTTCATTGTCGCCTCGTCATTCATGCCGCGCACGCCACTCATCGAATGGGTCGATGCGGTAATCGGCGTGCTGATCCTGATTGATTTTGTCGCCCGTTTCATCATCGCGCGCCATCGCTGGATGGGGCTCCTGCATCCCACAAGCATCGCCGACATCATTGTGATCGGCTCCTTCCTCGCGCCGGTTGTGGGCGAGGGGCTGGGCTTCCTGCGGGTGCTGCGCACGCTGCGGCTGCTGCGCACCTATCGCACGCTGTCACGCCTGAGGCAGGATTTCCGCTTCTTCCGCCAGAATGAAGATGTGATCGTGGCGGGCATCAATCTGGGTGTCTTCATTTTCATCATGACCGGGCTCGTCTATGAGACCCAGCACCGGATCAATGACAGCATCGGCAATTATGCCGACGCCCTCTATTTCACGGTGACGACGCTGACGACAACCGGCTTTGGCGACATCACCCTGCCGGGCACGGCGGGGCGGCTGCTGTCGGTGGGCATCATGATTTTCGGCGTGACACTGTTTCTGCGGCTGGCGCAGGTTCTCTTCCGCCCGCCCAAGATCGCCTATGAATGTCTCGAATGCGGGCTCAACCGCCATGACCCCGACGCCGTCCATTGCAAGCATTGCGGGGCGCTGGTTCATATCACGACCGAAGGCTGGAGCTAGATCAGCTGAGGATCGCCTTGCGCAGGCTTGTGATCCCGGCCTGCAGCATGTCGGCGAGTTCGGCGTCTGCCGCAATGCCGCCTTCGGGAAGGGTGCGACCAGGCAAGGGCAATGTGACGCTTGCCTCATCAACAACATGAGCCGACATGACGGTCAAAATCTCGGTCAGCGAGGCAATGGCATGGGTGCCGCGCGGCGAAGCATTGAACAGGGCGACCGGCTTGTCCACCAGCTCGCCGCTGCCGACCAGCCAGTCCAGCGCATTCTTCAACACGCCCGGCACGCCATGGGCATATTCGGGCGTGGAGAAAATGACGCCATCGGCCTCATTCATCTGCGCACGAAATTCTTGAACAGCAGCAGGGGTTTGCCCTGAGTCGTCGATGTCGGGATTGAAGTGCGGCAACTGCCCGATGAGATCCGAGATGAGGATGACCGTGCCCTGCGGCGCGACCTCATGTAACGCATGAAGCAGCGCATTGTTGGATGAGGCCATCCGCAAGCTACCTGATAGGGCCAGAATATTCATCGCTTCGCTTCCTCGTGAACGCTCTATATGAGGCGCGTCCGGCCGCTTGTGAAGCCCTTAACATCTTCTCAATCAGACAGGCATAATCTGAGGCGGCGCTGGCAACGGCTGGTGCTGACTCTTCGGCCCGTGTGGCAGGAGCCCTATCTTGGAAAAGCTGTTGTCGGCACGTCGTGTCGTTGCAACGCACAGCGTCGAAATTTTCGAGCGGCTGAGCGTCCTCATTCTTTTTGGCTGGCTCTGTCAGCGGATCATCTATTCGCTTGAAACCTCCGATACCTGGTATCCGCTGCTGCTTCTGGCCTCGGAAGCGCTGGTGGTGGTGTTCATGCTCATCCGCCGGAGCACGCAGAACATATCCCACCATCCATGGGACTGGTCGCTTGCCTTTGGCGCCATGTTGCTGCCAATGCTGGTCATGCCGTTTGAGGCAACACCCCTGATGACGCCGGGCTTCTGTGCCTGGTTGCTGTTCATTGGCTTTCTGCTGCAGCTTTACGCCAAATTGTCTTTGAACCGGAGCTTCGGTGTTGTGGCCGCCAATCGCGGCGTCGTGGCGGCAGGGCCCTATCGCTGGGTCCGTCATCCGATGTATGCGGCCTATTTCATCTCGCATATCGGCTTTCTGCTGCTCTATCCCTCATTCTGGAATCTGGCCGTCTATCTGACATCAGCAGGCATACAGATCATGCGTCTGCTGGCAGAGGAACGGCTTCTCTCCGAGAGTGCGGAATATCGGGACCTGATGCAGCGCGTGCCTTACCGGCTTGTTCCCGGCATTTTCTAGAGGGGCAGCGGCACGAAGAGCGGGCCATCGGTCGCGGCGACTTCACCCTGAATGATGACCTTCTCGCCCGAGACACGCGCCGCGCCCGATGCCACAAGCCGGAGGGCGAGCGGATAGAGCACATGTTCGGCGGCCAGAACGCGGTCGGCGAGTGCCTCGACAGTATCGCCCGGCAGGACCGGCACAGCGGCCTGCGCCACGATTGGTCCCTCATCCATTTCAGCACGCACGAAATGCACCGTCGCGCCCGTAATGCGGACACCTGCATCAATGGTGCGCTGATGGACATGCAGGCCCTTGAAGGCGGGCAGCAAGGAGGGGTGAATGTTCAGCTGGCGGTCGCGCCATTTGGCGACAAAGCCATCAGACAGGATGCGCATGAAGCCGGCATTGCAGATAAGTTCCGCCCCCGCGGCAACGAGCTTTTCATCCATCGCCGCATCAAAAGCCTCACGTGTCTCATAATCCTTGTGGCTGATGACATGGGTCTCAATGCCTGCCGCCTTGGCAATCGCCAGACCGGCGGCATCGGCCTTGTTGGAAATGACGACGACGATCTCCGCCGGGTAGCCGGGCTCGCGCGTTGCGGTCAGCAGGGCTTCAAAATTGGACCCGCGTCCGGAAATCAGGATGCCGACCTTCAAGCTTTTGATCCGATTGAACCATTGATGATGACGCGTTCGGCATCTGGCGCAGCGTCGATCAGGCGTCCGATCACGGAGACATCCTCGCCCGCATCGCGCAGGACGGCAGAAACGGCATCCACCTGATCGGCGGCGACAACGACGACCATGCCGATACCACAATTGAAAGTGCGGCCCATTTCGAATTCATCGAGCCCGCCCTTGGCCATCAGCCATGAAAAGACATCGGGCATGCGCCATGAGGCGCCGTCGATTTCAGCGGCGATACCCTCGGGCAGGACGCGGGGAATATTCTCGATGAAGCCGCCACCCGTAATATGGGCCATGGCTTTGACAGCGCCCGTTTCCCGGATGGCGCGCAGCATGGCGCGGACATAGATGCGTGTGGGTGTGAGCAATACTTCGCCAAGTGTTGCCCCCTGCGCACCGGGGAAGGGCGCTGAATAAGAGAGGCCTTCCTCGGCGATGATCCGGCGGACCAGCGAATAGCCATTGGAGTGGAAGCCGGACGAGGCAAGGCCCAGCAGCACATCACCCGCCGCCACATCGGCGCGCGGCAAAATCTGGTCGCGCTCGACGGCGCCCACGGCAAAACCGGCCAGATCATAATCGCCGCCATGATACATGCCGGGCATTTCAGCCGTTTCGCCGCCGATGAGCGCGCAGCCGGCCTGACGGCAGCCTTCGGCAATGCCCGCGACCACGGTGCGGGCAACATCGACATCCAGTTTGCCGCAGGCAAAATAGTCGAGGAAGAAAAGGGGTTCCGCCCCCTGCACCACAAGGTCGTTGACGGACATGGCGACGAGATCGATGCCGACCGTGTCATGGGTGTCCGCTTCAATCGCGACGCGCAGCTTGGTGCCGACACCATCATTGGCGGCCACCAGCACCGGATCCTTCATGCCGACGGCAGCCAGATCGAACAGGCCGCCAAAACCGCCAAGGGCTGCATCAGAGCCCTTGCGCCGGGTCGACGCGGCCAGTGGCCCGATGGCGCGGACCAGCGCATTGCCAGCGTCGATATCGACACCTGCCTGCGCATAGGTGTGGCGGTTGGGTTTGTCGTCTGAAGGCTTCGATGCCATGGGGCTTGCGTCCGGCGCTTGTCGGGGGAATCGGAAGGCCACAAAACACCCGAAAATGGCCTGTGAAGCAAGCCTTCCGGCAAAAAGGACGAGAAAAGCGGCCCGGCCATGCTTCGCGCCTGCCCGACGATGGTATAGTGTGCGGCGCAATGAGCGGCAGGTTCTGCCAAAACCGTGACAGATCAAGGGCCTATCCATGAAATCGGCAATTGCCATCCTGCTGGCTGCAGGCTTCCTTTTCACCGCCGGCACCACCAAAGCCGAGGCGGCTGATATTTATCGCGTGAGCGGGGTGCATGTGGATGAGACTGCCGCCAGCGCCACCGAGGCCCGCAACACCGCCCAGGCTAAGGGCCAGAGCAAGGCGCTCGGTATTCTGCTGCGCCGCCTGACCCTGCCGGAAGACTGGGCAAACCTGCCCGCCGCCGACGCCGACTTTACGCAGCGCGCCGTGAGCAGCTTTCAGATCAACAATGAGAAGGCGAGTTCGACCCGCTATATCGCTGACCTTTCAGTGGCCTTCCAGCCTGCCGTTGTGAAAGGCGCGCTGGCCGCTCGTGGCATCTCCTTTGGCGAGGTGCAGGCCAAGCCGACGCTGCTGGTCGCGGTATTTGAAAAGCCGGGACTGCGCGTTTTCTGGGAAGACCCCAATCCCTGGCGCGATGCCTGGAACCGGCTTGATCTCGGCAATGCCATGACGCCGGTCATTCTGCCGCTGGGCGATATTGAGGAATTTGGCATGCTGACGACGGCGCAAGCCGTGAGCGGCGACCGCGCCGCGCTGTCTGCCATGGCGGCGCGCTATGGCGCCAGCGACGTGCTGGTGGCCTATGCGACGGCGGATGCGAGCGGCACCAATGTGACGGTTTCCCTGAAAGACTATCAGGGCGAGGACGCGCCGGTGACAGGCAGCAAGAGCTACTCAGGCGCGACGCTGGAGGACACACTGGATGCGGCTGCCGCCGGCACGCTGGATGATCTGTCGCTGGCCTGGAAACGCAGCACGATCGTGCGCGGCGGGGCAGGCGGCAAGCTGCTGGCCGAAGCCCGATTCTCGAGCCTTGGTGAATGGCAGGCGATCCGCAACGCGCTTTCCTCCACGCCCTATGTGGCGGAAATGGACGTGCATGGCATTTCGGCAGACGGGGCGGAAGTTGCCATCACCTATAAGGGCGATGCGGCAAAGCTCGCCCAGTCGCTGGCCGACAAGAATGTCGCGCTGGCCGAAAGCGAAACCGGCTGGAGTCTCACATCCGGTGTGGCACCGACATTGGTGGAGCCGGTATCTGAACCCGGCGATCCAGACACCGCAACCATGACACCGTGACGACGAAAAACCCAAAGACGCAGGCGTGATAAAGGCCCACAGGCATGACCGAAAGAACTGAAATGAGCGTGCAGCGACAGGCCATGATCTGGATGGCTGTGGTGCTGGTGACAGCTTTTTCGCTGTGGCTTTTTTCCGGCATCCTGCTGCCTTTCGTGCTGGGCATGGCCGTGGCCTATTGTCTTGATCCCCTTGCCGACCGGCTGGAAGACTTGGGCCTGTCGCGAATTGTCGCGACATCGCTGATCACGCTTGCCTTTGTCCTTCTGACCGTCGCCTTCGGCATTCTCGTGCTGCCGGCGCTGTTTGATCAGGCTGTTTCGCTCGTCAATGTGCTGCCGGAACTGATCGACAAGACGCGCGCCTTTGTGGTCGATGTGACCCATGACAGGCTGGGCTCGGTGCTGGGCATCAGCAGCGGCAAAGATGTGGAAAAGGCGCTGACGGGCGCGGTGCAGAATACGACGAGCTGGCTACCCAATCTTCTCTCCGCCATCGGCTATCAGGGCCTGCAGCTGGTCTCGCTCATCACCATGATCCTGGTGACGCCTGTCGTGGCATTCTATCTGCTGCTCGATTGGGACCGGATGGTTGCCGAAATCGATACGCTCCTGCCGCGCGATCATGCCGAAACCATTCGCGAGCTGATGCGCGAAACCAATTCGGTGCTTGAAGGTTTTGTGCGCGGTCAGGCGATTGTCTGTCTGGCGCTGGGTGTGTTCTACGCCATTGGCCTGTCGCTGGCGGGGCTGAAATTCGGCCTGATCGTCGGTATTGCCGCCGGTGTGATCAGCTTCATTCCCTATCTCGGCACGATCACAGGCTTTGTCACGGCCATCGGTCTGGCCCTCTTCCAGTTCTGGCCCGACTATGTGCAGATCGGCATTATTGCGGGCATCTTTCTTCTCGGGCAGTTCATCGAAGGCAACTTCCTCTCGCCCAAGCTGGTGGGCAATCGCGTCAAGCTGCATGCGGTCTGGGTGATCTTTGCCCTTTTTGCCTTCGGCTCCCTGTTCGGCTTTGTCGGGGCGCTGGTGGGCCTGCCGATGGCCGCCGTGATTGGGGTTCTGGCCCGCTTCCTGGTGCGTCGATACCGGCAAAGCGCGCTCTATCGGGGCCATCAGGAATTGGCGGTGCCCGAAAATGAACAGGATGGGGCGTCCGCCCAGACCGATCCCAAATGACACGTCAACTGGTTTTCGAGCTCTCCCATCGTCCCGCCCTTGGCCGCGAGGATTTTCTGGTTGCGCCCTCCAATGAAGACGCGGTGGCGCTGATTGACGCCTGGCCGAACTGGCCGGGGCAGGCGGCGGCCCTTTCAGGCCCCGCAGGCAGTGGCAAGAGCCATCTGGCCGAGGTCTGGTGTGAGCGAAGCCGCGCGGTTCCCGTCAAGGCGCAGGCGCTAGAGGCAGCCGATGTGCCGGCGCTGGTGGCGCGGGGCGCGACGGTGGTGGAGGATCTGGAAGCGCTGAATGAAGCGGGCGAGCGCCAGCTCTTTCACCTCATCAATCTGATGCGCGAGGAGAAGGGGCATTTGCTGCTGACCGCCCGCGAGGCCCCGGCGCATCTTCCGCTGACGCTGCCCGACCTTGTTTCGCGGCTGAAAGCCATGCCCCATGCCGCGCTCGGCGCGCCCGATGACAGGCTTCTGGGCGGGATTCTCGTCAAGCTTTTCGCTGACCGGCAGCTGCACCCGGCAGAGCCCGTGATCAGCTATCTTGTTTCGCATATGGAACGATCTGTGGCTGTGGCGCGGGACCTCGTCCTGCGTCTGGACAGGACCGCGCTTGCGGGCAAGCGGCCGATCACTGTTCCGCTCGCCGCCGAAATTCTCCAAGAGCTTGGAAACACTTGAGAATTTCGCTTTAGTCAGTCACAACTCAGTCATATATTCACTTTAATGTCTGCCCGCATGCGTTCGTGGCTCCAGACAGAGGCGAGAGGCCGTCCCGGCTTCCCCCACGCACGCCCCCGCGCCCCGCAGGATATGGCCCTGCCGGGGCCCTTCAAATGGACCGGAACGCGCGATATGACGACGACATCACCGAGTGCCACTGCCAGCACAGCGGCAAAGAAAAAACCCACCGAGCCGCGCGCCAAGAAGCCTGCGCGACTTGAGGAGGCCGAGAAACTGGCAGCGCCGACGCTCGAGAACATCACCATGGACTCGCCGGAACGCTTCATCAATCGCGAGCTCTCATGGCTCGCCTTCAATATCCGCGTGATCGAGGAAAGCCAGAATACCAATCACCCGCTGCTGGAGCGCCTCCGCTTCCTGTCGATTTCCGCCTCCAATCTCGACGAATTCTACATGGTGCGCGTGGCGGGCTTGCGCGGACAGGTCGGCGCCGGTGTGCAGTCATTGAGCCAGGACGGGCTGACGCCGTCCCAGCAGCTTGATCGCGTCAACGCGATGGCCGGCGAATTGCTGCGCATGCAGCAGGAGATGTGGACCGTGCTCTCCAAGGAGCTGCGCGAAGAAGGCATTTCCGTGCTCGACCCGAGCGAGGTGACGCCGGAGGAATATTCCTGGCTTGAAACACGCTTTCTTGAGCAGGTATTCCCGGTTCTGACGCCGCTGGCGCTTGATCCGGCCCATCCCTTCCCCTTCATCCCCAATCTTGGCTTTGCGCTGGCGCTGCAGCTTCAGCGCATAAGCGACGGCAAGCATATGGATGCGCTGCTCCCCATCCCGACCCAGGTGGAGCGCTTCATCCGCCTGCCGGCGCGCGATGGCGAGGATGAAAACCAGAGCGTCCATTTCCTCAGCCTTGAAAACATGATCGGGCTGTTCCTTGATCGCCTTTTCCCCGGCTACAAGGTTGTCGGTCAGGGGGCCTTCCGCCTGCTGCGTGACAGCGATATGGAAATTGAGGAAGAAGCCGAAGACCTCGTGCGCTATTTTGAGTCCGCGCTCAAGCGCCGCCGTCGCGGCAGCGTGATCCGTCTCAAGATCGAGGCGCGCATGCCGGCCACCTTGCGCGACTTCGTTGTCCGCGAGCTGCATGTGACGGAACGCGAACTGGTGACTGTTGACGGCGTGCTTGGTCTGGCCCAGACCAATCAGCTGATCATTGACGGCCGGCCCGAACTGAAATTCGTGCCTTATAATGCGCGCTTCCCCGAACGCATCCGCGATCATGGCGGCGACTGCATGGCCGCGATCCGCGCCAAGGATATTCTCGTCCATCACCCTTATGAATCTTTCGATGTGGTGGTGCAGTTCATCCGTCAGGCCGCCGCTGACCCCGATGTCGTCGCAATCAAGCAGACGCTCTACCGCACCTCCAAGGACTCCCCTATTGTCGGCGCGCTGATCGAGGCGGCGGAGGCGGGCAAATCCGTGACGGCGCTTGTCGAACTCAAGGCGCGTTTTGACGAGGCGGCCAATATCGTCTGGGCGCGAAATCTTGAACGCGCCGGTGTGCAGGTTGTCTTCGGCTTCATCGAACTCAAGACACATGCCAAGCTGTCGCTTGTCGTACGCCGCGAGAATGGGGGCCTGCGCTCCTATGTGCATTTCGGCACGGGCAATTATCACGCCGTGACGGCCAAGATTTACACCGATCTGTCCATGTTCACCTGCGACCCGCGCTTTGCCCATGATGCCGCGCAGGTCTTCAATTTCATCACCGGCTATGCCGAGCCAAAAGGGCTCGAAGTGCTCGCCGTCTCCCCCGGCAGCCTGCGTCAGCGGCTGATGGGCGACATTGAAAGCGAAATTGCCCATGCCCGTGCGGGTCGTCCGGCGCAGATGTGGATCAAGCTCAATTCGGTTGTCGATCCGCTGATCATCGATGCGCTCTACAAGGCAAGCCAGGCCGGTGTGAAAATTGATCTTGTGGTGCGCGGCATCTGCTGCCTGCGACCCGGTGTACCCGGCCTGTCGGAAAATATCCGTGTAAAGAGCATTGTCGGTCGCTTCCTGGAGCATTCCCGCATCGTCTGCTTTGGCAATGGCTATGGCCTGCCTTCCGATCAGGCCAAAGTCTATATCAGCTCGGCTGACTGGATGCCGCGCAATCTCGACCGCCGCGTCGAAACGCTTGTTCCCATCCTGAACCCGACGGTGCATGATCAGGTGATGGACCAGATCATGGTTGCAAATCTGAAGGACAACCAGCAAAGTTGGAGCCTAAATGCCGACGGGTCCTATGATCGAATCACAACCCCCGAAGGTGAAGAACCTTTCAACGCGCACCAGTATTTTATGAACAATGCAAGCCTTTCGGGCCGTGGCAAATCATTGCAGAAAAATTTTCCGCCAAAATTCAAGCTCAATGCCGCTCAGGAATAAGCGCCTGCGCGCCGGACAGGGGGCACGTTGAATAGCGGTCGAAAAACCTCACGTTTCGGCATCGTCGATGTGGGGTCCAATTCTGTGCGTCTGGTGGTTTATGGCGGCGCGGTGCGCAATCCCGTTCTCGTTTTTAACGAGAAGGTGCTTTGTGGTCTGGGTCGAACTCTCGCCAGCACCGGCAAGCTCGATCCCAAGGGCATTGAGCGTGCGCTGAGTGCCATTCAGCGCTTCATTGCATTGCGCGAACAGATAGGCATTGGCAAGCTTGTCGTGGCCGCAACGGCCGCCGTGCGCGACGCTGAGGACGGGCCCGAGTTTCTGGCGCGCGCCGAAAAAATCTGCGGTTTCAAGATAGACCTTCTCTCCGGCGAGGACGAAGCGCGCATCTCCGCGCAGGGCGTGCTCTCCGGCACACCCGATGCCGACGGCATTGTCGGCGATCTCGGCGGCGGCAGTCTGGAACTCGTGCCCGTTTCGGGTGGCACGATTCTGGGCAAGGGGTCGACGCTGCCCATCGGGCCGCTGCGCCTGATGGATACGGTCGGCAGCTCGCTTGCCTCTGCGGATGCGACGATTTCCGCCGCGCTGGAGTCACTTGAATGGCTCAAGGAATATAAGGGCCGCAGGCTCTATGCGGTTGGCGGTGTCTGGCGAAATCTTGCCCGCATCCATATGGCGCAGCGCAAATATCCCATCCATGTGCTGCATCAATATGTGATCCCGGCAAAGGATGCCTCTGAGATTGCCCGTGTGATCGAGAAGCTCGGTCCCAAGACGCTGGCGCAGATTCCCGATATTTCCGAACGCCGCATCGACACGTTGCCCTTTGGCGCGCTGGTTCTCGACAAGCTGATCGACATGATGCAGGCCAAGGAAGTGGTGATCTCCTCCTATGGGCTGCGCGAGGGGATCCTTTTTGATCAGCTCGACAAAAAAGAGCAGGCCAAGGACCCGCTGATTGAAGGCAGCCATGATCTGGCCAAACGTCTGGCGCGCTTTCCCGAACATGGCGAGGAGCTGACAGGCTGGACGAAGCCGCTTTTTGCCGAAGATGTACTTGGGGAAACCGCAGAGCAGCAGCGCCTGCGTCACGCCGCCTGCATTCTTGCCGATATCGGCTGGTATGTGCATCCCGACTACCGTGCCCATCACGCCCTGACCCAGATATTGCTCGCGCCTTTTTCAGGTGTCGATCATCCCGGCCGCCTCTTTCTGGCGCGTGTCGGCTATCATCGCCATGAAGGACGCGGCGAGCCGGAAATGATCGGCAATCTGACGGGTATCCTGACGGCTGAGGAAAACAACCGCGCGTTGATATTGGGCCTGGCCTTGCGTCTGGCCTTCACGCTCTGCGCGGCGACGACCGGCATGCTGCCGCGGACCAAGCTTGAAATTTCAGAGCAGAATGTGACGCTTCTGGTGCCGCGGCGCTATGAACCGCTTCTGGGTGAAGTGGTGTCCAAGCGGCTCAGTGCGCTGGCGCGCGCATTGAATCGCAAAGGCGAAACGCGCGTCGGGAAATAGGCGCCTATTTCTTTTTGGCGCCGCTCGTA
The DNA here is from genome assembly GCA_016124805.1 of Hyphomicrobiales bacterium. Lineage (GTDB taxonomy): Bacteria > Pseudomonadota > Alphaproteobacteria > Parvibaculales > Parvibaculaceae > Parvibaculum. The sequence continues at coordinate 71,878 of WGND01000005.1, forward strand.
TCAATGAGGATGATGCGGCGTCCCTTGGCCCCGATTGCCAGCTCGGCCCGCTTCAGGCGCAGGGCATCTTCTCCGAAAAGCTCGCGTCGCCAGCCCTTCATTGCCGGCACATTGGCCTCTTCATGGGCGGCGATCTGTTCCAGATCCGACATATTGGCGACCAGCTTCTGCGCCACATCATGCTCTTCACATTTGAGCTTCAGAAGCACCTTGAGAAGTTCCACAAGCGGTCCAAGACCGGAGGGCAGGGGCTCCGGTCCATCGATCACCGGGATGTCGGCTTCGGGCATGGCCAGACCGCGCTCGACGGCCTCCATGAGGCTGGCGGCCGAGCGGCTGTTGGAAAACCCCTTGGGTACGGCCCGCAGCTGATCCAGATCAGACGCGCTGCGCGGTATCTGGGTTGCGATCTCGGTAATCGCGTCATCCTTCATGATGCGCGCCCGCGGCATGTCGCGCTCCTGGGCCTGACGCTCGCGCCAGGCGGCCACCTCGATGAGGACGGCAAGCGAGCGCTGCCCACGGAAACGCATTTTGAGACGCTTCCAGGATTCTTCAGGTTTCAGGGAATAGGTGTCGGGCGATTGCAGGATCGCCATTTCCTCCATGACCCAATGGGCCCGGTCAGACTGGGTGAGGCGGCGGGCCAGCACTTCATAAATGGTCCGCAGATGGGTGACATCGCCGACAGCATATTTGACCTGCTTGTCGGAGAGCGGGCGTCGCGACCAGTCCGTGAAGCGCGAGGACTTGTCCACGCTGCCACCGGTCAGCTTTTTGACCAGCGTTTCATAACCGACCGAGTCACCAAAGCCGCAGACCATGGCAGCGACCTGCGTGTCGAAAAGCGGGTCGGGAATGGTCTTGGCGGAGTGGTAGAAGATTTCGATGTCCTGCCGGGCCGCATGGAACACCTTGACCACCTTGCGATTGGCCATCAGCGCATAAAAGCTCGCCAGATCAATGTCAGGGGAAAGCGGGTCGATGACATGCTCTTCCTCAGGCCCCGCCAACTGAATCAGGCACAGCTTGGGCCAATAGGTAGAGTCCCTCATGAATTCGGTATCGACCGTGACATAGCCCGCCCCGGCGAGGCGCTGGCAGACAGGTTCAAGCTCGGCAGTCTTGGTGATGATGTTCATGCAGCTTCTATAGACAACAGACGTTCTTCTGTCCAAGAGCAGGAAGCCGCTTGGATTGCTTCAGGATGAACCAAGGTGGAAGGCGCCACATCCGATTCTTGCTCTACTTTATCATGCTCCCGCCCTGAGCGATGGTATTATGGTTAACAAAAAAGCTTGATTGTAATTCTCTTTGATGAAAGCATCGTTTTCTAATAAGTATATCTGATGTAATCAGACTATATCTCGGCAAATTCTAGGGTTTATTTCGTTCCGCATAAGAATAAAAAATACTCTATATTGTATTAGAGATGTCCCGAGAAATACTATATGTGGTGGAGGGTGTTATGTTGATCGAAGAGTCCTTTTTGCCGTTAGAGCGGATTTTTTCTTCAATACATATGATTCTGAAAAAAGCGCCGCATGACGATGTAATGCATCTGACCTGGGGGACCCCCCTTGCCAGAGACATTGAAATGGCGGCCATGCGGGCCGTGCCGTTTGAGTCGATCGAGACAGATCTGCGCCTGTCTGATTTGCTGTCTGCGGCTGCCAATATATGTGGTGGCTGCGGCATATCATTCGACGTGGCCGTGACGATTGCCGCCAAGGGGCTGCTTGACAGGGCCCTGGAGGCCGACTGTGACAAGCCCCTGGATACGCTGACCCAGCTCGACGCCCTGATACATGTGGTGCGGGAGAGCTGGATTCATGACCAGAATGATTTGGTGACCCGTCTTGAGAAGGTCCGAAGTCGGACCAGCCGTTTGATCCGGCGCTGTGCCCCGCCTTCCAAGCCGCTGAGCATCATTTAGGTCGTCGTGGAAGACAGAGAGCTTGTTGGTCTTGTGAGACCCTGAAAGCGGCCTGTTGGCTGGTCGCAGGGCCGGAAGGACAGTCTTGACCGTCTGATCTGAGGCAACCCTTGACAATAAGGGGGCATCCATGCGCTTTTCGCCCGTCAGAAACAAAGTATAGCCCCAAGTCAGCGACGATTCGTCCTTGACTATCAAGGCCTTGGAACAATGAACTCTTATCGCACCCACACCTGCGGCGCGCTTTCCCTCTCTCATGCCGCTGAGACAGTCACCCTCTCTGGCTGGGTCCATCGCGTGCGCGACCATGGCGGCCTGCTTTTCGTCGATCTGCGCGACAATTACGGCCTGACCCAGCTGGTTTTCGATCCTGATTTTGCCGAGGCCTTCGCGGCGGCCGAGCGCCTGCGCGCCGAATATGTGATCCGCGTTACCGGCAAGGTCGTGGCGCGCGACAAGGAAGCGGTCAATCCCAATCTCTCCACGGGCGAGATTGAGGTGCAGGTGACGGCGGTGGAGGTTCTCTCGGTTGCCCAGGACCTGCCTCTGCCCGTCTTTGGTGAACCGGACTATCCCGAGGATATCCGCCTGAGCTACCGCTTTCTCGACCTGCGTCGCGAGACACTGCACAAGAATATCCTGCTGCGTTCGCAGATTATTGCCTCAATCCGCCGCCGCATGACGGAGGCCGGTTTCAACGAGTTCCAGACACCGATCCTGACGGCCTCAAGCCCCGAAGGCGCGCGCGACTTCCTCGTGCCGAGCCGTGTGCATCCCGGCAAGTTCTATGCGCTGCCCCAGGCACCCCAGCAGTTCAAGCAGCTCATCATGGTGGCGGGCTTTGACCGCTACTTCCAGATCGCGCCCTGCTTCCGCGATGAGGATGCCCGCGCTGACCGCTCGCCCGGCGAGTTCTACCAGCTTGATGTCGAGATGAGTTTTGTCGATCAGGATGATGTGTTCTCGGCCATCGAACCCATTCTGCACGGGCTCTTCACCGAATTTGCCGGTGACAAGAAGGTCTCTGATTATCCTTTCGTGCGTATCCCCTATGCGGAGTCGATGCGCAAATATGGCAATGACAAGCCCGACCTGCGCAACCCGATTGAGATGAGCGGCGTGACCGAACATTTTGCCGGGTCAGGCTTCAAGGTTTTCGCCAACATGATCGCCAACGACCCCAAGGTTGAAGTCTGGGCCATTCCGGCACCGGGCGGTGGCAACCGGGCCTTTTGCGACCGCATGAATGGCTGGGCGCAGGGTGAAGGGCAGCCGGGCCTTGGCTATATTTTCTGGCGTGGTGAAAATGGTGTCGTCGAAGGGGCGGGGCCTCTGGCCAAGAATATCGGGCCCGAGCGCACGGAAGCGATCCGCACGCAGCTGGGCCTGAAGGAAGGCGATGCCGCCTTCTTCGTGGCAGGCGTACCGGCCAAATTTACAAGCTTTGCCGGTCTTGCCCGCACGCGCGTCGGCACCGAGCTGGGTCTTGTGGAAGAGGGTGTCTTCAAATTCGCCTGGGTCGTCGATTTCCCGATGTATGAATGGAACGAGGACGAGAAGCGCATCGACTTCTCGCACAACCCCTTCTCCATGCCCAATTTCGACCATGACGCCTTTCTGGCGCTCGACAATAATGATGCTGAGACGATCCTCGGCATGACCGCCTTCCAGTATGATATTGTGTGCAATGGCATTGAGCTGTCGTCCGGCGCGATCCGGAACCACAAGCCCGAGATCATGTACAAGGCCTTCGAGATTGCGGGCTATGACAAGTCGGTCGTGGAAACGAAATTCGGCGGCATGCTGAATGCGTTCAAATGTGGTGCGCCGCCCCATGGCGGTCTTGCGCCGGGCGTGGACCGCATGGTCATGCTGCTGGCTGGCGTGGAAAATCTGCGCGAGGTCACCATGTTCCCGATGACCCAGCAGGCGCAGGATCTGCTGATGCAGGCCCCCGCCGAGGCGACCCCGCAGCAGCTCAAGGAGCTGCATATCCGCGTGGTGCCACCGCTCGAGAGAAAGAAGGGCGCCTGAGGCTTTCGCCTCAGGCTCTTTGCCTCACTCGCCCGAGGGCGTGCCATCTTCAAAAACGGGGATGGGCAGGCGATCCACGGGGATGATGACGCCATTATCTGCCGTGATGGCATCGCCCGAAATATTGGCCCCGAAGCTGCCACCAAAATGGATGGGCGTGACGGTGCCATCAATGCGCACCTTGCCGCGCTGCAATGTGACGCTTTCGGTGACCTTGCCAGCCAGGTTTTCAGGCGTGTAGCGCCCGGGCACGATTTGATAGAGCAGCAGCGCCTGGGCATTCTGTTTCACGCTGTCATTTTGCGGGTTGACCATGTCGTCCACGCCACCGGGCTGGGCGGCAAGGGCGGCATTGGTGGGCGCAAAGACCGTGCGTGGCGATGAGTCCGTATAGCGGAACTTGACGCCATTGGCATCGATCATGCTGACAAGCGTCGAAAATTGCGGGTCCGCCTTGAGCGTTTCGTAGAGATTGCCTGCAAAGGCGGGGGCGGCAGTCATCGCGACGATGCTGACGAGTGTGGCTAAGACATGACTCCTGGCCATGGGACCTCCTATATGCAAAAAGGGCTCGAAACCCTGACTGCTTCTAGGTACCAAATCTGGCTTATTTGGGACGGGAAAAGAGTGCGGGTCAGGTGACCAGTCGCTTATACTGCGGGCAAATAAGATTCATAATCGGGGGCGGGCATCTGATGCCTGAATGGCGTGGCTGAGAAATTATATAATCTGATCCTCATCAACCGCCCCGTGGCACAGGCCACGCAGGATTTCATGGAAATCGGCAAGGAGATTGAACGGATCGCACCGGAAATTCAGGTGATCGTGGTCCATGCTGATTTTGACCCCGCCAAGGTGCCTGAACAGTTCTGGACACGTCCCACCCTGACAGTCTCATTCACGCTGCCGGGCAAATTCCGTCCGCGTCGCGGCAAGATCTATCATGGCTATCCGGTGCCGAAATTCGAGCAGATGAAAAAATTTGCTGCCGCTGGCATCCCCATGCCCAAGACATTGTCCTATCCATGGGGCCGCCAGCTCAAAAAGGAAGTCTGGGGGGATCATGTGATCCTCAAGGCGACCGCGCTGGATGCCATGTCCAATGGCGATACAGCTTTTCTCATGCGGACAGAGCGTGTGCACGAGCTGGCAGGCGTCGTCTTTCCTGACGGGCATCCCGCACGCAAGGCGCCGCTTCTCGTGCAGCAGTTTATCGACACCGGCGAATATCCCTCCAGCTATCGCGTGCTGACGCTCTTCGGGGAACCGATCCTGTCGATGATCTACAAGATGAATTACCCGCGTCCTCCGCTTGATGCGAGCGACGAAGAAATGATTCAGGGCACCATCGCCTCCAACCGGCCGCCGCATTACACCCATCTCCTTCAGGCTGATCCTGAAGTGCTGGAGTTTGCCCGCCGCGCCTCAAGCGCCATGCCGCGCATCCCGTTGCAGGGCATGGATTTCATCCGCGAGGAAAAGACGGGCAAGCTTTATATTCTCGAGGTCAATCCCGGCGGCAATACCTGGCATTTCTCGTCGCAGATGTCGGAAGAAGGGCGCCGGGAGATCAGCCGCGAGCAGCGAATGGCCCAGTTCGACGCCTGGAAAGTCGTTGCCCGCGTATTGGCGTCCCGTGTACGGAATGAGGCCGCCTGAAGCATCAGCGCCTTTTTCGCCAAATCCGTCAGTGGCATCAGAAATTTGAAATTCACCCAAAATGGCGCAATCGCTGCGGCTGGTGTTTGGTGCGCATGGCGACGCGAAAGCCGAAATTAACACTATCCCGTTATTCCTGAAGGTACATGTCACTAGTGATCGGTGTCGCGACCTTGCCTGATTTGCCTCAAAAAATCGAAATAACACCTGAAAAACCGTCATTCCATGTGTCGGCAACACAGCTCATTGACGCCTTCGCCATCGGCAGCTGGCGCTACAGCTTTTCCACGCAGGTGATCGAGATTCATTCGGCGGCGCTGGATGAACGCAATGTCCCGCGGCAACTGGCGCTCGGTGACCGCGTTATCTCGCAGAGCATGCAGGAACTTCAACGCTGGTTTGATAGCTGCAAGGTTGGCGATACCACGACAGCCGTATTTGCCTTCCGGGACGATCCGGTCGCCATTCGTGTGCTCTGCACGGGGCGAACCGAAGATGATGTGCAAGGCCTGGTGCAGGACTACACCGCCCAGTCGCTCGCCACGGAAAGTGATCTGCGTTTCCGCATGGCGTTGCAGGGCGCGGCCCATGGTATTGCCCTTGTCGGCCTCGATGGCCGCTGGCTGAAGGTCAATGATGCGCTATGCCGGATGCTGCAATATAGCGAGCAGGAACTCTTCGGGCTGACCTTTCAGGACATCACCCATCCCGAAGATCTCGAAACGGATCTGGATTATCTGCACGAATGTGTGGAGGGCAAGCGCCAGAGCTATCAGATGGAAAAGCGCTATTACCGGCGCGACGGCGAAATCATCTGGGTTCATCTCTCTGTTGCCATTCTGCGCGCCGAGAATGACGCACCACTCTATTTCATTTCGCAGATTCAGGACATCACCGCCAAGAAACATTTTGAGCGTGAGCTGATTGCCGCGCGTGACGAAGCCCGACAGGCAAGTCTTGCCAAAAGCTCTTTTCTGGCGGCGATGAGTCATGAAATCCGTACACCGATGACCGGCGTCATGGGCATGCTGGACATGCTGGAATCCAGCGGGCTTAATGGCGAGCAGCTCGACCTGGTTGTGACGGCGCGCAGCTCTGCTGAAATGCTGCTCTCAATCATCAATGACATTCTGGATGTGGCAAAGCTCGAAGCCGGCAAGCTGGAAATTTCCGAAGTTGATTTTGATGCCGAAGCGACCATCCGCAATGTATGCGACATGATGGCGACGAAGGCAGCCGAAAAAAATCTTCATTTCAAGGCCGTACTGCCGATGTCGGCGCGCATGTGGCTGCGCAGCGACCCGCACCGTATCTCGCAAATCCTGTTCAATCTGCTCGGCAATGCGGTGAAATTTACCCATCGTGGCACGGTCAGTCTTCATGTCGAGACCCGGACAACATCGGACGGTCTCGATCTGATATTCAGCGTCGAGGATACCGGACCGGGCATCGCGCCGGATCGCCTGTCGAGTATTTTCAGGGAATTTGAACAGCTCAGTGAAAAAGGGGTGCAGCGTGCCGATGGCACGGGGCTCGGCCTTGCCATCGTCTCCAAGCTTGTCGAGGCAATGAAGGGGCATATCGAGGTATCAAGCGAGGTCGGCAAGGGCACGCGGTTTGATGTCGTGCTCCCGGTCCGCAGGGGACATGTGGCCGAGGAAGAGCTGGACGATGACGGCGCGCGCGCCAATCTGCTCGTCGGACGCAAGGTGCTTGTGGTTGAAGACAACGCCATCAACCGCAAGGTGATTGATGCCGTTCTCGGCATCACCGGCGTGGAAAGAAGCTATGCTTTTGACGGTGCCGCGGCGCTGGAAATGGTTCAGGCCGGGACATTCGATCTGATCCTGATGGACCTGCAGATGCCGGTGATGGACGGCCTCACCGCCACGCGGAAAATGCGCGAGATGGGCATCACGACGCCGATCATCGGCTTGACGGCCAATGCCATGTCACATGACCGGGAGGCCTGTCTCGACGTCGGCATGCAGGACCACATCGGCAAGCCCTACCGCCCCGACGAGATCATTGAGGCGCTTCACCAATATATTCTCTGAGGCGCTGCCATCCCGGCACGGGGCCGGGACGGTGAAACGCTGTCAGCTGCAGCCGCTTGTGCCGCCGCAGGTGTCGCATTTGAGGCAGGTGCCATTGCGCACCATGGTGAAGTTGCCGCATTCGCTGCAGGCCTCACCCTCATAACCCTTCATGCGCGCTTCAGCGACACGGGTGAAGCTCGTCGTTTCGCGCGTTGTCGTGGTGGCAGTGACAACCATTTCCTCGGCAATTTCCGAGGCATCCAGCATGGCACGGGTGGCAACGAGATCACTTGCCTCCTCATGGGCATGGACCTGACGGGCCGCCGCCGCCGCGCCCGCGCCGCCACGCACGAGATAGAGATTGCCCATCTGCGTGTTGCGGGTGAAGCCGGGGCTGACGAAAGAGGTCGCCGGAATGCTTTCAGCCGGACGCTTGCCTTCGTCATTGCCATCGCCCATCACGTCATGGCCGATTTCAGCCGGATCGACATGGCCAAGATCGGAGCGCCCGAGATAGGACACGGCCAGTTCGCGGAAGACATAATCGAGAATGGAGGTGGCATTCTTGATGCGGTCATTGCCCTGCACCAGACCCGCCGGTTCGAAGCGGGTGAAGGTGAAGGCATCAACATATTCTTCCAGCGGCACGCCATATTGTAGGCCGAGCGAAATGGCGATGGCAAAATTATTCATCAGCGAGCGGAAGGCCGCGCCTTCCTTGTGCATGTCGATGAAGATTTCGCCGATCTTGCCGTCTTCATATTCGCCGGTGCGCAGATAGACCTTGTGGCCGCCGACCAGCGCCTTCTGCGTATATCCCTTGCGGCGATCAGGCAGGCGCTCGCGGCTTTGGGCTTTTTCAACAACACGCTCGACAATGCGTTCGGCCACGATGCGGGCGCGCTCCTGCGGCGGCTGTGATGTCAACGCCTCGACGGGCGTTTCATCGGCATCATCATCCACATCCTCCAGCAGCTGCGAGTTGAGCGGCTGGGAGAGTTTCGAACCGTCGCGATAAAGCGCATTGGCTTTGAGACCCAATGTCCATGACAGCATATAGGCGGCCATGCAGTCCTTTACGCTGGCCTTGTTGGACATGTTGATAGTCTTGGAAATGGCGCCGGAGATGAAGGGCTGTGCCGCTGCCATCATCAGGATATGGCTGGAGACGGAGAGATAGCGCTTGCCCAGACGACCGCATGGATTGGCGCAGTCAAAGACAGGCAGGTGTTCTTCCGCAAGACCCGGCGCGCCTTCAAGCGTCATCGCGCCGCAGACATGCAGATTGGCGGCATCAATTTCGGCCTTTGTGAAGCCGAGCGCATCCAGCATGTCGTAATCGAGACTGTCCATCTCCTCGGCATCAAGACCAAGGATCTCGACGCAGAACTCCTCACCCAGATTCCACTTGTTGAAAACGAAACGAATGTCGAAAGCGGTTTCAAGCGAGGCTTCGATGGCGGCGATTTTCTCATCGGTGAAACGCAGCTGGCGCAAACGGTGATGATCGATGCCAGGAGCGTCAGCCAGCGTGCCGTGACCCACGGCATAATTCGCGATGGCCTCGATTTCGCTGTCGCTGTAACCCAGCGCGCGAAGACCCTGCGGCACGGCCCGGTTGATGATCTTGAAATAGCCGCCGCCGGCAAGCTTCTTGAACTTCACCAGCGCAAAATCGGGTTCGATACCGGTTGTATCGCAATCCATCACAAGACCGATCGTGCCGGTGGGGGCGACGACGGTGGCCTGCGCGTTGCGATAGCCATGTGCCTGCCCCATGGCAACGGCAATGTCCCATGCCACGCGGGCATGGTCGATCAGGTCGGATTGCGGGCAGTTGGCCGCATCAAGCGGTACAGGCAGGGTATGCAGCCCTTCATAGCCATCGGTCTGGCCATGGGCAGCGCGGGCATGATTGCGCATGACGCGCTGCATGGCGGCACTGTTTTCATAATAGCCGTCAAAGGGCCCAAGCTCCTTGGCCATCTGGGCCGAGGTAGCATAGGAGATGCCCGTCATGATGGCGCTGATCGCGCCGCAGATGGCGCGGCCTTCATCGCTGTCATAGGCAATGCCAGAAGCCATCAGCAGCCCGCCAATATTGGCAAAACCGAGGCCGAGCGTGCGGTAGCGATAGGAGCGTTCGGCAATCTCGCGGCTCGGGAACTGCGCCATGGAAACGGAAATTTCCAGCACGATGGTCCAGAGCTTCACGGCATGCTCAAAGGCTTCCACATCGAAGCGGGCAGGGGTGCCAGCTTGCGTGGCTTCGCGGAACTGCATCAGATTGATGGAGGCAAGATTGCAGGCCGTGTCGTCGAGGAACATATATTCCGAACACGGATTGCTGGCATTGATGGGGCCGGATGCCGGGCAGGTGTGCCAGTCATTGATGGTGGTGTGGAACTGCAGGCCGGGATCGGCCGATTCCCATGCGGCCTGACCGATCTGTTCCCACAAATCACGGGCCCGCACCGTCCGGGCAACCTTGCCGTCACCGCGATTGATGAGCGACCACTCGCCATCTGCTTCGACAGCGGCGAGAAAATCATCCGTCACCCGCACGCTGTTGTTGGAATTCTGGCCCGAGACCGTCAGATAGGCTTCGGAATCCCAATCCGTGTCATAGATGCGGAAATTAATATCAGTGAACCCCTGTCGCGCAAAATCGATGACGCGCTGGATATAGTTTTCCGGCACATCATTGCGGCGGGCAGCCGTGATTTCGCGCCTGAGCGCGGGGTTGCGCTTGGGATCGAAGCAGTCATCGCCCGGCCCTTCGCAATTGACGCAGGCGCGCATGACGGCACTGAGATGGCGCTGGTTGATCTTCGAGCCCGTGACGAGGGCGGCGACCTTCTGCTCCTCAACGGATTTCCAGCTGATGAAATCTTCAATATCGGGATGGTCAATATCGACAACGACCATCTTGGCGGCGCGTCGTGTGGTGCCGCCTGACTTGATGGCACCGGCAGCGCGGTCGCCGATCTTGAGGAAACTCATCAGGCCGGAAGATTTGCCGCCGCCCGAAAGGGCTTCATTGGAACCGCGCAGCGACGAGAAATTGGTGCCCGTGCCCGAGCCATATTTGAAGAGCCGGGCCTCGCGCACCCAGAGATCCATGATGCCGTTCTCATTGACGAGATCATCTGCGACACTCTGGATGAAGCAGGCATGGGGCTGGGGGCGTTCATAGGCGCTCGTCGAGCTCTTGGTCTCGCCGCTGGCCGGGTCGACGTAAAAATGTCCCTGCGCAGGGCCGTCAATGCCATAGGCCCAGTGCAGGCCGGTGTTGAACCATTGCGGGCTGTTGGGCGCGGCAATCTGCGTGGCGAGCATGAAGCGCAATTCGTCATTGAAGGCCTGCGCGTCGGCTTCATTGTCGAAATAGCCGCCTTTCCAGCCCCAATAGGTCCAGGCACCCGCCAGACGGTCAAAGACTTCGCGCGAGTCGATCTCGCTGCGATAGCGGCTGGAGGGCGCAAGCGCTTCCAGCGCGTCGAGATCGGCCTCATGGCGCCAGAGAAATGCAGGCACACCGTCTTCGGGCACCGGCTTGAGCACGGCTGGCACACCGGCCTTGCGGAAATATTTCTGGGCGAGGATGTCGCAGGCCACCTGGCTCCAGTCAGCCGGGACTTCCATCTGCTCGAGCTTGAACACCACCGTGCCATCCGGATTGCGGATTTCGCTCGTTGCAGGGCGGAAGGTCAGTCCCTCATAGGCGGATTGGCCTTCAACGGTGAAGCATCTCTGGATACGCATCTCGGTCCTCGGTTCGTCTCGGGGGGTCGGCCCGGTCATGGTTCGGCGTGAATGAGAGGACGTTTGGAGGCAATAACCCTGTTGCGCCGATCGCCATACGACATCCGTCACATCAAGTGACTGAAATCATTCGACTTTCGGTCGCCCAGCACGTTTTTGTCGTGAAGTTTGAGCCTGTCTGCCCCGTCTCATTCTCTGAAAGTAAATCGTAGTGATGAGGCGGGGCAATCGTCAAGGGATTGTGTCGGAGCCTTTGTTCACGGCCATATCTTGTGTGCGTCTTTTCTCGCAGACCGTTAAGAACTGCGAATCGAAGCTAGCGAGTTGTTAACCGGCTTGCTTTAACTATGAGGCAGGACGCAGGGAATCGACTGGAGTGGGTGTTTGTCACGCAAAAGCAAAGCCTTCGGATTGACGATGAAGGAACTCGACATATTGATTGTCGAGGACAATGCCAACATGCGCCTGCTGCTGCGCACGCTGCTGAACAGCTTTGAGGTCAATTCGGTGGACCAGGCGCGCGATGGCGTGGACGGTCTGAAAAAGCTCAAGGCCAACGGCAACACCACGCTTGTGATTTCTGACTGGGAAATGCCCTCCATGAACGGACGGGAGTTTCTCTATAATCTCCGCCATATCGAAAATGAGCCGATGTGCTTCACGCCGGTCATTGTGCTGACGGGCCATGCCTCGCGCAGCCTGATCTCGGAGGCCTTTGAAGCCGGTGCCACGCATCTGCTGGTCAAGCCCGTGACGCCAGCCAGCCTGATGAATCGCATCGAATGGGTGCTGGAAGATGAGCGCCCGTTTGATCTGGCCGGTGATTTCTATCGCCAGCCCATGATCATTCAGGAAAACAAGGCCATTCCGCCCAGCCGCCGCCCTGCCAGCGCCGCCGCTGTGGCCCAGCCCGGAACGAGCTGGTCGATCGAATAGGGCCCGCCGCGGATTTCTTGCCTCATTATGTCTCCTTTGGCCCTAAAGCGGCCCTGCTGATGGCGGCAGGTCTGGACCATGGGGCCCTGCAATGTCATATTCAGCCCGCTTAGACGCGCATATCCTTGCGATAATTGATTCATAGACGACAGGTTTTCCAATGACGCTGCTGCAGGAAGTCTTCACCTGGTGGAATGGCCAGACCATGGGGACTCGGTTCTATACATGGCGCAATGGCCGCTTCATGGGCAGCGATGATCTGGGCAACCGCTATTATGAAGCGCGCAATGGCCGCAAGATTGGCGGCTATACCCGTCGCTGGGTCATCTATAATGGTCTGGCGGAAGCCTCCATGGTGCCGCCTGACTGGCACGGCTGGCTCCACCACACCGTGGATGTGCCGCCGACCGAAGAAACCTATTTGCCAAAAGAATGGCAGAAGCCCCATCGCCCCAATATGACCGGGACGAGCCAGGCCTATCGCCCGCAGGGCAGCCTGCATAATGGCGCCAACCGCCAACCGGCGACAGGCGACTATGAAGCCTGGCGTCCAGAATAAGCCTCACCAATTGATCATCGCGCAGTGATCCTCCGGAGCGAGCCATGCAGAACAGTCTTGTCGAAACCCTGATCGGTGCCATTGTCGTTGTTGTGGCGGGTGTCTTTCTTTTTTACGGTTACTCCACGGCGGGCATCCACAATACCGGCGGCTATGTCGTGACGGCTGAGTTCGACCGCGTGGACGGGCTGGCCAATGGCTCGGATGTGCGCATGTCGGGCATCAAGGTCGGGACTGTTGTCTCCCAGAAGCTGGATCAGGAAACCTACAAGGCGGTCCTCGCCATTGATCTCGACAGCAATGTCAAAATTCCCGACGACTCCAGCGCCAAGATCACGAGTGAAAGCCTGCTTGGCGGCAATTATGTCTCCATCGCGCCAGGCGGCAGCGAGACCCCGCTTGAAAATGGCAGCGAGATCATGTTCACGCAGGGCTCCGTTGATCTGATGAGCCTGATCGGGCAGGCCGTCTTCTCGACCAGCGGTGGCGAAAAGAAGTCGGACAACTGATCGGAAACGCCGTGACAGCCATGACAATGCGACGCGGCCTGATGACAGCGCTGCTCGGCCTATTTTTCATGGCAGGGCAGGCCCGGGCCGATTCCTATCCGGTCGCCGAATTCAGCGGGCTCGACAAAATCTCCACGCGCATTTCGATTTTCGATGTGAAGGTCGGCGAGAGCGGACGCTTTGGCGCGCTCAAGGTTGTCGTGCGCGCCTGCGACATGACCCCGCCTGAAGAAAAGCCGCAGACATCGGCCTATGTCGAAATTTATCAGGTGAATGAGCAAACCAAGGAAGTGGACCAGCAGCCGATTTTCAGTGGCTGGATGTTTGCCGAAAGCCCCGGTCTCAACGGGCTTGAGCATCCGGTCTATGATATCTGGCTCAACACCTGCAAAACCGGTTCCGGCCCGACCTCTGGCGACAAGCGGTAAAAATCGGCCTCCATGGCGGTGGCGCGATGCAGATGGAACTGATAGCTGGCGCGGGGAATTTCAATCGTCCCGAACTGACTGAGATGTCCGGTCACGAATTGCGTGTCGAGCAGGGCATAGCCCCCGACAATCAATCGCGCGACGAGATAGGCAAGGGAGATCTTGCTGGCATCTGTTGCCCGGCTGAACATGCTTTCACCAAAAAACGCGCCGCCAATGGAAACCCCATAAAGCCCGCCGACCAGCCTGCCGTCGGCCCAGGCTTCGACACTGTGGGCATGGCCGCGCTCAAAGAGCTCCGTATAGAGATTGATGATGCGGTCATTGATCCATGTGCCTTCGCGCTCCGGCGTTTCCTTGGCACATTCCGCCATCACCTGGGTAAAGGCCCGGTCGATATGCATCTCATAGGGTTGCTGGCGAATGGTGCGTTTCAGGCGGCGCGGCAGATGAAATTCATCAAGGGGCAGGATGCCGCGATCTTCCGGATCGACCCAGTATAGCTCGTCGTCGTCGCGTGATTCAGCCATGGGGAAAACCCCATAGGCATAGGCACGTAACAGAACATCTGCGGTAATGTCGCTCATGTCACGAGAGCCCCGACAACAGTAGCGCGCAGCACATGATCTCCAGACGCAGCCTAGCTGTGTTCTTTGAGGAAATTTTCCAGCCAGTGAATGTGATAGTCGCCATTGATGAAATCTGGCTCATTCACGAGGTCGTTGAATAGCGGGATCGTTGTCTTGACGCCATCAACAACAAACTCATGCAGCGAGCGGCGCAGACGCATCAGACATTCATTGCGCGAGCGGCCATGGACCACAAGCTTGCCGATCAGGCTGTCATAATAGGGCGGGATTTTGTAGCCCTGATAGGCTGCGGAATCGACGCGCACGCCCAGACCGCCCGGCGTGTGAAAATCCTTGATGGTGCCGGGTGAGGGCGTGAAGGTCTTGGGGTCTTCGGCATTGATGCGGCATTCAATGGCATGGCCTACGAAAGACACATCTTTCTGGCTGAAGCTCATCTCAAGGCCCGCAGCGATGCGAATCTGCTCGCGCACAATGTCGATGCCGGTGACGGCTTCGGTGATCGGATGCTCGACCTGCAGGCGCGTATTCATTTCGATGAAGAAGAACTCGCCATTCTCGAACAGGAACTCGACCGTGCCGACGCCGAGATAGCCGAGTTTGCGCATGGCATTGGCGACGATGCCGCCAATCTTGTCGCGCTGTTCGGCATTGAGGGCGGGCGAGGGGCATTCCTCCAGTACCTTCTGGTGGCGGCGCTGCAGCGAGCAGTCGCGCTCGCCCAGATGGGCCACATTGCCATGCGCATCACAGATGACCTGCACTTCGATATGGCGGGGCTGGCCGAGATATTTTTCCATGTAGAGGGAATCATCGCCAAAGGCAGCCTTGGCTTCGGCACGTGCCGTGGAAAGGGCCGAGGACATTTCCTCACGTGAATTGGCGACTTTCATGCCGCGACCGCCGCCGCCGGCTGCTGCCTTGACGAGAACGGGATAGCCGGTTTCCTCGGCAACCTTGTAAGCCTGCTCATCGGTCGTGATGGCGCCATCCGACCCCGGCACCACGGGAATGCCAAGCGACTTGGCCGTGATCTTGGCCTGGATTTTGTCGCCCATCAGGCGGATATGTTCCGAGGTCGGGCCGATGAAGGTGATGCCATGGGCTTCGAGAATTTCAGCAAAGCGCGCATTTTCAGACAGGAAGCCATAGCCGGGATGAACGGCATCCGCGCCGGTGATTTCGCAGGCTGAAATGATCGCCGGAATATTCAGGTAGCTTTCATTGGCGGGCGCAGGGCCGATACAGACACTCTCATTGGCCAAACGCACATGCATGGCATTGGCGTCTGCGGTGGAGTGAACCGCAACGGTGCTGATGCCCATCTCGCGGCATGCCCGATGGATACGCAGCGCGATCTCGCCACGATTTGCAATAAGGACCTTTTCAAACATCGGCTTTTGCCTGACCCGCTTCTTATTATTCGATGATGACGAGAGGTTCGCCGAATTCGATCGGCTGACCATCTTCGACAAGGATCTTGGTGATCTTTCCCGAACGCGGTGCGGGGATGTGGTTCATGGTCTTCATGGCTTCGATGATGACAATGGTCTGCCCCTCTTTCACCGTGGAGCCGACCTGCACAAAGGCCGCAGCGCCGGGTTCCGGCGAGAGATAGGCTGTACCCACCATTGGCGATGTCACGGTGCCTGGATGGGGCCCTGCGGGTGCTTCCGACGCAGGCGCGGCAGCCGGTGCGGCGGGTGCCGGAGCCGGCGCCTGACTCACAGGCACATTGACAGCCTGCAACTGGCGTGACACGCGCAGTTTGAGCGTACCCGTTTCAATTTCGATTTCGCTGAGGTCGGTCTCCTTCAGGAGAGCGGCCAACTGCCGGATCAGTTCCTGATCGACGTCTGCTTTGCTCATCTGGCTATTCGTACTTCCTGCGCTTTTGGTGGGACGGTCGCCCTTGGGGGCGTTCTTACTCTTGGGTGGTGTGGCCAATCTGCGTGTGTCCTATGAGGAAAGGTTGGCGAGGACGGCATCAAGCGCGAGGGTGTAGCCCTGCACACCGAGGCCGCAGATCAGGCCGGTCGCTACCGACGAAATCGTTGAATGATGTCGAAAGCTCTCGCGCTTGTAGATGTTCGAAATATGCACTTCGATAATGGGCATATCGAGCATGGACAGCGCGTCGTGAATGGCAATGGATGTGTGCGAGTAGGCCCCGGCATTGATGATGACGCCGCAGGCTTGGTCGCGGGCTTCCTGCGCCCATGTCACGAGGTCGCCCTCATGATTGGACTGACGGCAATCCACCTTCAAACCGATACGGGCGGCATGGGTTGCCACCAGCGCCTCGATATCGGCCAGAGAGGTTGAGCCGTAAATTTCGGGCTCGCGCAGCCCGAGCATGTTCAGATTGGGCCCGTTCAGCACAAAAACCGGCCGCGCGGCGCGGCGGGGGGCCGGCTTTCGGACGGTTTTCTTTGCTGCCTGTGCCATGTCAGTTCCAGATCAGAATTGGGAGGCCCGAACGGTCATTCCAAGCCCTAAGTCTATGGAGTAGAAGGTCTAAACCAAGCCAAAGAGGCAGACTAGCCTCTAGGGCGTTAAAAGGGCGAAAATGTGTCATTGGAATTTGGCTCTGTCCCCCGAATCGCCACTGATTGGTTATACGCAACTCCCATGCCCTCGGAAAGTCTTGCCAAGACATTGTGGGCAGGATAGCTGGCTATGTTGAATTGCCCCTCCCTCTCACCCATTATCCCGGTACATGACCCGTCTCATCATCAATGGCGAAACCCACGAATTTGACGGCCCCCTGACGGTTCTGGGGCTGATTGAAAAACTGGGCTTTACCCCGACGAAAATCGCCATTGAACGCAATCTCGAGATCGTGCCGCGTTCAGCCTATGCCGACACCATGCTGAATGAGGGTGACAGGTTGGAAATCGTTAATTTTGTCGGCGGTGGCTAGGAGTCCTGACGTGTCTGAGCAGAGCATCAAAACAGCGATGAAGACAGGCGATGACCGTCTGGTTGTGGCCGGTCGCAGCTTTGCCTCGCGCCTGATTGTGGGCACCGGGAAATACAAGGACCTGGCCGAGAACGCCGCCGCAGTGGAAGCCGCCGGTGCCGATATGGTGACCGTCGCCGTGCGCCGCGTGAATGTGACCAATCCCGACGAGCCGATGCTGGTCGATTTCATCGATCCCAAGAAGGTCACCTATCTGCCCAACACGGCGGGTTGCTTCACGGCGGAAGATGCGCTGCGCACATTGCGCCTGGCGCGCGAGGCCGGTGGCTGGGATCTGGTAAAGCTTGAAGTGCTGGGCGATCAGAAGACGCTTTATCCCGACATGGTGGAAACGCTGAAGGCCGCTGAAGTTCTCATCAGGGAGGGCTTCAAGGTCATGGTCTATTGCAGTGATGACCCGATCATGGCCCGCAAGCTGGAAGACATGGGCTGCAGCGCCATCATGCCGCTGGCCGCGCCCATCGGTTCCGGGCTCGGCATTCAGAACCCGGTCAATATCCGCATCATCATTGAACAGGCCAAGGTGCCGGTGATCGTGGATGCGGGCGTGGGAACGGCATCGGATGCGGCTATCGCCATGGAACTGGGCTGCGATGGTGTGTTGATGAACACGGCAATTGCCGAAGCTAAAAATCCGCTGATGATGGCGCGCGCTATGAAGCTTGCCGTGGAAGCGGGCCGTCTGGCCTATCTGGCTGGCCGCATGCAGAAGCGTCGTTATGCCGATCCCAGCTCGCCACTGGCGGGCCTGATCTGATCAGCGGGTTCAGCGCTTGCCGCGGATGTCCTTGATGATGTCGGCCAGACGCTCGGCATCCATGGCGCCGGGATAGAATTTCTCATTGATGATGAAGGCCGGTGTGCCTTCCACGCCCAGACTTTCAGCCAGGGCATATTCCCGTTTGATGATCTTGCCGATCTCGGGCGACTTCATATCCGTTGCGAGCTTTTTGACATCAAGGCCGATGTCGCTTGCAATCTCGATCACCTTGGCATCCGTCAGGCTGCCCTTGTGTTCGTAGAGGGCCTTGTGCATGTCGAAATATTTGCCCTGACGTGCAGCCGCCATGGCAGCGCGGGCAGCGGTCACGGATGTCGGGCCGAGAATGGGGAATTCCTTGAGGATGAGACGGATATTGCCGTCATCCTGAATACCCTTGATCAGCGGTTCGAAGCTGCGTTTGCAATAGCCGCATTGATAGTCGAAGAACTCGACGATGGTGATGTCGCCCCGGGGGTTGCCACCGACATAGGAGTTGGGATCCTTGTAGATCGCGTCATAATTTTCAGCTAGCGCCTTGTCGAACTTGTCGGCCCCGCGGGCCTTCTCGCGCAGGTCCAGCTCATGCATGGCCTCCAGCAGGACTTCGGGATTTTTGACGAGATAGTCGCGAATGATGTCGCCAAGTTCGTCCTTTTGCGCGTTTGAGAAAGACGATGTGGCAGTCTCCGCCATGGCCGCCGGGCGCAGCATCAAGAGCCCCGCCAGCATCATGAAAAGAGCGAGCGGAAGGCGGGAAGACAAACGACGCATGACTTATCCTTGCACTGATTTATTGATTAGCCGCGGCGCGGGTCGCGTTCGGCGGTGGCAATATCCTGCGCCCGGATCCAGTCAGGTGATCCTGTTTTCAGCAGCTTCTGTGCGCGGATGGCGTGCATGCGGGCTTCTTCCGTGTTGCCGCGCACATCGTGATATTGCGCCGTGGCAAGTTCCGCCATGCCGATTTCATTGAGACGCCCATAAGCCAGAGAGAGCTGGTAATAGGGGAAGGCAAGATCAGGACGCGCCCGGATGGATGTTTCCAGATGTGGAATGGCTTCCTTTGCCGCCGTATCGCTGTCGCGCGCCAGAATGGATTGGGCGAGACCCAGTTCCAGAAAGGCGTCATTGGGTTTGAGCGAAAGCGATTTGCGATAGGCGATGATCGAGGGTTCGATCTTGCCGCTTTCAAAAAGCACCTGGCCCTTGAGTTCCCAGAAATAGGGGTTCTTGGGCTGCGCTGCGAGCAGGGGCTCAAGCTCCTGCAGGGACGCATCCAGCTTGCCCATCTTGTGATAGGCGACGGTGCGCGCGTAATGGGCATAGATGCTGTTGTCGGAAGTCGGGTAGCGGTTGAACGTATAGACCGGATCGTCAATGAAGCCATGCAGCTTGGCTTGCACCAGCTTCAATCGCTCGACGCTTTCCGGACTGTCTTTTTTATTGAAATAGGGTGAGGACTCCACGCGGTCCTGCAGCGCGGCAAGACGGTCTTCGGAAATCGGATGCGAGCGGACAAACGGGTCTTGCTGCGTATCAGTCAGGGCTTCCTGATCGCGGAAGCTCGCAAAGAGGTCAAGCATACCCTTGCCGGAGAGGCCTGCGCGTTCGAGATAGGTGGCGCCTGCCTGGTCAGCCCGCGATTCCTGCTCACGCGAATAGGACAGCACACCGCGCTGCACCACCTGGGCGCCACCTGCGATGATGGCCATGCCCGCGTCGGGTGCGCCGGCTGCGATGGCGCCGATGCCAAGGATCATCGAGGCATAATAGGGGATCGCCGCGCCTTCCATAGCCTCGGCGCTGCGAGTCAGATGGCCGCCGGCCATGTGACCCGTTTCATGTGCGATCACGCCAATCAGTTCAGATGGCGTATCCACCTCAGTGATGAGACCTGTGTGGATGAACAGATTCTGGCCACCGGAAACGAAGGCGTTCACCGTCTGGTCATTGACCAGATAGATCGACACCGCGTTGGGGTCGATACCGCTCGCCCGCCAGATGGGCAGTGAATAGTCGGCAAGCAGCGCCTCGGTTTCGGAGTCATTGATGAGCGAAAAGGCACTCGCCCGTCCCTGGCCGAGGGCGACAAGCATGAAAAGCCCGAGCATGACGGTAAGGGGCATTTTGGCGGGCAAGAATGCTGTCAATCGACCTGGCGAGCGCTGCATGATGATTTTTTCCAATTTCTTCGCTGATGCCTCAGAGTTTCTGCTCTTGTTTGGGCCTTGTCTTCGCTACTGTGGTTGCGCGTTGACGAGCGTGGCATCACCCGACTAAACGGTAGGGGGGGCTTACCATGCCGTCAATCATTCAACGCGGAATTATGCAATATCCGGCGTCGAATTAAGAAAGATGACAAAAAGGAAATCTCGGGAATGCGTCAGAATTTGGATAAAAACACCATGGCACGCAGGAATAGCGCCTGGGTGCCCGCGATGATCGGGCTGGGCCTCACTTTTTCACTGACAGCTTGTTCCATGCTTGGCGGCGACAATGCTGACGCGCCACTCGGCACCACGGTGAATTCGGACTTCAGCCTGCAGACGCGTTTTCAGCAGCGTATGGAGCCGACAACGTCCAAGCGGGAGGTGTCGACGCGCAGCGGTTTTGCCGGTGCGGTTGTTGCTGATGAACCGACGGCTGCCTTGGCCGCGCGCGACATTCTCGAGAAGGGCGGCAATGCCGCCGATGCGGCGACAGGTCTTTATTTTGCCTTGTCGGTCACCTATCCCGCTGCCGCCGGACTGGGCGGTGGGGGTGTCTGTCTGGCGCATAAGGCCGACGAACCGGGTGTGAAAAGCATCGCCTTTCTTGTCCGCCGTCCGGCAACGGGCGGCGCACTTGGCGTGCCGGGCAATGTGCGCGGCTTTGCCTATCTGCATGCCACGCAGGGCAAGGTGGACTGGGCAAGCCTGATTGCGCCAGCCGAACGTCTCGCGGCCACGGGCTTTGTCACATCGCGCGCGCTCTCGGATCAACTCAGCGATGCGTCAAGCGTTCTAAATGGCGATGCGGCGCTGAAAGCCCAGTTCAGCAGGTCGGGCGTAACCTATAGGGAACTCGACCGTTTCAGTCAGATCCCCGTTGCCGCCACGCTGGCGCTTGTTCGCAGCCAGAGCGTTTCCGGTTTCTATACCGGGCAGACCGCCGCAAAACTTGTGGCCGACTCCCAGGAAAAGGGCGGGACGATTTCGCTCAGTGATCTTCGCAATTACCGTGCGGAGGTCACCGACGCGCAGCAGACCACGCTCGGCTCCGACGTGGTGTCTTTCCCCGGGCAGGGTCTGGGGGCGGGTGCCTTCACAACGGCACTCTGGCAGCGTCTGAACAATGCGTCGGCGGCTCAGTTGCAGGCGCTTGCCGGCGAGACCGCGATTTCGCTTGGCGCGCCAGCCAATGACCCTTCCGCGCTCGATGGTGATTTCGGCTCCACGGCCTTTGCTGTCGTTGATGGTGAAGGCGGTGCCGTTGCCTGCGCCCTCACCATGAATGGCGCCTTCGGCGCTGGCGTTGCCTCGAAGGACACAGGCGTTGTTTTTGCTGCCACGCCAGAAGCCCCGATCAAGGGTCTGGCCTCCGCATTCCTGTCACCCATCATGATGACGAACAAGTCGGGCAAGACGGTCTATTTTGTCGGTGCCGGTGCGGGCGCACCCAAAGCGGCGGCAAGCATTCAGCATGTGCTGCGCCAGGCAACAACCAGCGCGGCACAGGCGGGCAGTGCACTTGATCAAAGTCCGACCGATGGCCGGTCGCCAGCCAGCGCGATCATTTGCCCGGAAGGTCTGCCCGGCGACAGTTGCGCCCTGCAGGTCAATCCCAAGGGGGCAGGCGTGGGCCTGAGCGCTGTCTCCGCCGAATAGCCGACAAGGGACATCACAAAAAGGGCCTGTCGCTTGTCACGGCAGGCCCTTTTCCATGTCGGTTATCGACGGATCAGCAGATCAATTGTTCCGGCGCTGCCACCAGCCACGACGGGCAGGCTTGGCTTCGCTGTCGGCAGGCGTATCGCCACCGCCATTATTGCTCTCGGCAGTGGGTGCTGCTGAAGCTTCCGCCATTTCCGGCTCTGGTTTCTCTGCGACGGGTTCTTCTTCCGTGGCAGCAACAGGTGCTGCTTCGACAGCAGGTTCTGCAACCGTTTCAGCCTCGGCGTCTGCCCTGGCTTCGGACTGGCCGGTGATGATCTCGTCACGTGAATAGGACAGCAGGATGGGTTCTTCCTGGTTTTCCTTCTTCGCGGGCTTGACTGATGCATCATCGTCGGTAGCAACAGCGTCATCAGCATTGCCGCTGGCTTCGCTCTTGCTCACATCGCCTTCTTCGGTACGACGACGGTTACGACGACCACCACGGCGACCGCGCCGACGACGCTTGCGCATCCGCTCATCGGCATCGGCCTGTGTTTCATCACCACGCGGCTGCGCTTCCAGACGGTCAGCTTCGCTTTCCTCGCCATCATCAGACGAGTCTGATGCAGCATCATCGGCGTTGTTTTCGCCCGACGCAGTGCGATCTTCATTGCCGGAGGCGTCATCGCCTTCAGCACCCGGACGGCGACGGCGACGACGGCGACGCTTGCGCTTCTGGCCGTCATCATCAGCGGATGCATCCGGCGATGTGGAAATCGTGCCCGTTTCGTCATCAGCCTCGTCATCACTCACCGCATCGGCGGCCTGATCCTCGGCTTCGTCATGATAGGTGGACTCGATATTCACCGCACCCAGCGACGGACGCGCGCGGGTGAGGGCCCGGGCTTCGGCTGTTTCCAGACGGTGATCGGAGCCCTTCAGCATGTGATCGGATTCGATATAGACCGACACACCATACCGATCCTCAATATCAAGCACGCTGGCGCGCTTCTGATTGAGAATATAGATGGCGACTTCCGGCGGTACCTTGCAGGTGAAGGCCGCAGCCTTGCCCTTGATGGCTTCGGCTTCAACACCGCGCAGCATGTGCAGCGCCGTTGATTCAACAGAGCGCACGATGCCGGTGCCCGAACAGGCCTGACAGATGACGGTCGACCCTTCCAGCACGCCGGAGCGCATGCGCTGGCGGGACATTTCGAGCAGACCGAAATGCGAGATGCGGCCCACCTGAATGCGGGCACGGTCAAACTTCAGGCAATCCTTCAGCTTGCGTTCGACAGCGCGATTATTGCGGTTCTCTTCCATGTCGATGAAATCGATCACGATGAGACCGGCAAGGTCACGCAGACGCATCTGACGCGACACTTCTTCGGCAGCTTCCAGATTGGTGCGCAAGGCCGTCTGTTCGATATTGCGCTCCTTGGTGGAGCGGCCCGAATTGACGTCGACCGACACCAGAGCCTCTGTCGGGTTGATCACGATATAGCCACCCGACTTCAGCGTGACGACGGGATTGAACATCGCATCAAGCTGCAACTCGACCTGGAATTTCTGGAAGAGCGGCTGGGTTTCCTTGTAGGGCTGCACATTCTTGGCATGGCTTGGCATCAGCATGCGCATGAAGTTCTTGGCTTCGCGATAGCCTTCTTCGCCTTCAATAAGAACGGTATCGATGTCTTTGTCGTAAAGATCGCGGATCGAGCGCTTGATCAGGCTGCCTTCCTCGTAAACCAGGGTGGGGGCCGATGATTTCAGCGTCAGCTCGCGAACGCTTTCCCACATGCGCAGGAGATATTCATAATCGCGCTTGATCTCTGCCTTCGTCCGGTTGGAACCGGCGGTGCGCACGATCAGGCCCATGCCTTCCGGTACATCCAGCGACTCGGCAATGGCCTTGAGCTTTTTGCGATCGGCGGCCTGCGTGATCTTGCGCGAGATGCCACCGCCGCGTGCGGTATTGGGCATCAACACGCAATAACGGCCTGCCAGTGAAAGATAGGTTGTGAGCGCAGCGCCCTTGTTGCCGCGTTCCTCTTTGACGACTTGCACCAGCATGATCTGGCGGCGCTTGACGACTTCCTGGATCTTGTAGTTGCGGAAGTTGGGACGCTGCACGC
Source organism: Hyphomicrobiales bacterium (assembly GCA_016124805.1). Lineage (GTDB taxonomy): Bacteria > Pseudomonadota > Alphaproteobacteria > Parvibaculales > Parvibaculaceae > Parvibaculum. Next base: position 96,071 of record WGND01000005.1, read on the forward strand.
GCGGCGCGGCTTCTTCCATGGCGTCTTCGTCGCCAAGATGTTCGACAGCTTCGCTCTTGTGGTCGTCATCATCCGAGGCGTCATCGGCTTCGTTTGATGCATCATCGGCATGCGCGTCGGCAGTGGCGGGCACGGCCTCGTCGGACACACCGGCATCTTCTTCAGAAGCCTTTTCGGTGTCTTCGGTTGAGGTGTCTGACTCAGCCGCCTCGGTGTTGTCTTCGGCGGTCTCGTCATGCGTGTCATCGTGATCATCGGCGCCAGCGCCACTGATCTCTTCGTGATGCTCATGATCATCATCATGCTCGCCGGTATCGGCCTGTTCCTCATCGGAAGGGCTGACTGAGTCGGATGACTTGCGGGCACGGGCTGGGCGCGCGCGCGGTTTGCGATGCTCTGCATCGGCTTCTTCGTCTTCGCGGCGCGCGGCGTCAGCCTGATGCTTCAGGATGGCTTCGCGGTCGGCGACCGGAATCTGGTAATAGTCAGGATGGATTTCGCTGAAGGCGAGAAAGCCGTGGCGATTGCCGCCATATTCAACAAAGGCGGCCTGAAGCGAGGGTTCAACGCGTGTCACCTTCGCCAGATATATATTGCCTCTTAGCTGTTTTCTTGCTTCTGCCTCGAAATCGAATTCATCAACGCGATTGCCGCTGACGACCACAACCCGAGTTTCCTCGGGGTGCGATGCGTCGACCAACATTTTTCTTCCCATGGGGTCGTTCTCCGAGACGTCGGCGCTCGAACGGGGCCAGGCGCAAAACCATGCGGCCGGGCAGCAGAGAGCGGACGTCGATTATATGGGGCCGCAGCCTCGCATTTGCGCCATCAAGGCGCGACACGAAGTCAACGGACCGGGTAAGTGAAATAGATGATGTCTGGAAAACGGACGCATCAGCGGCTGAAAGGGAAACGTCGCACCACCCCATAGGGTGATCGCGCCTGACCTGTTCATTTGCTCGCTGTCTGTCCGCGTAGTTCATGTTGTCCTTTACGCACCCCTGGGTCTTCGCCGGGTGCGGGGCGGACGCCGAAGCGCCAATTTGCTGATTCCGATGGGCATTCCCAACTCCAGCGCGGCCATGAGGATAAGGCGGGGTTGAGCCAGGCTTGGTTTCAATCCTTTGAAAACGACAGAAAAGCGCCATTTTTTAGGAATTGAGCCGGGAAAAACCGAGCGTCCGTCAAGGGGATGCCAGATCGGCTAGCCCTGTCCTTTTACTTGGTGCGGTCATGATTTGGCAAGTGCCGACTCGCGACGACCAGCCGGAACAGGCGGAATGAGTTATTAACCATCAGAATGGTTGATAAAGCGTGAATTTTTGACTTAGTAACACTTTATAAAGCATTACTATCGGATCATAAGGTATTGGCAATGCTGCCAATAATGACATGTCTGAGTATCCGGCAGGGCCATGGGGCAAAGGCGACAAGTGACAAATTTCATCCGGTTTGCAGCTGCGACCGCGATGATGCTTGTCCTGAGCGGCTTCTCCAATGCCCAAGCCCAAGGCATGACATTGCGCGCAGCCCCCGCCAATCCCGTCGCCGCGTCCGGTCCGGCCACGCCGAATAGCCAGATACGCAATGACCAGACACAGAAAATCTCCACGCTGAGAGCCGACGAGATGGGCCCGCTGATTACCGGGTCGCTGCGCCAGCCTGATGAGGCGGGGAGCGGCATGTCGGGCGCAGGCACGGCGCCCGCCGGCGGCCAGATCACCAATATCCGTCTTGGCGACCGGGGCGACGAAACCCGCTTCGTTGTTGAGCTCTCGGGTTCGGCATCGGCCGATTACACTGTTTTCACGCTGACCAATCCCTGGCGCGTTGTCATCGATATCAAGGATGCGCCCATTGCCCTGGCTGAAGGGGCGGCCTCGCATGGCCTCGGGCTGGTGCAGGGCTATCGCTATGGCCGCTACAGCGATCATATTTCACGCGTCGTGATTGATGCCAATGCGCCGGTCGCGCTCACTCGGAATTTCGTGCTCGATCCGCAGGGGGGCTTTGGTCCGCGCATCGTTATCGACCTGAAAGAAATCGACAAGAACAGCTTTACCCGCGATGCCGCGCTGACAGGCGTGACCGCGTCGGAAAACCCGGTGCCGGTCGCCGATGGTGGCGATGTGCCTGCCATGCCAGCAGCTGCGGCGGTGGTTTCGCCCGTCATCACGCCGGTTGCCCGCCCCGAGCCGCCGCGCTCACCCAGCCGCAAGGTGGTGGTTATTGACGCCGGTCACGGCGGTGTTGATCCCGGCACCCACAGCCGTGGTGGCGTGAATGAAAAAGACGTTGTGCTGGCCTTTGCCAAGGAATTTGCCAACAAGCTCAAAGCGACGGGACGCTATGACGTCTATCTGACGCGCGATAGGGATATTTTCATCCCGCTGCGGCAGCGCGTCGCCATCGCCCGCCATCATAATGCCGATCTGTTCATTTCGATCCACGCGGACTCGATCAAGAAGCCGGATGTGCGCGGCATGTCGGTCTACACGCTGTCGGAAACATCGTCCGACAAGGAAGCCGCTGCGCTGGCCGCCAAGGAAAACCAGTCCGACCTGATTGCCGGCATCGACCTGCAGGGGGAGTCGCCCGAAGTGACCGGCATTCTGATTGATCTGGCGCAGCGCGAGACCAAGAATTATTCAGCCCGTTTTGCCCGTTCCATTGTGGATTATGCAAGGAGCACGACCTCGCTGCTCGATCCGGCTCATCGCTTTGCCGGGTTTGTCGTGCTCAAGGCACCCGATGTGCCATCTGTGCTGGTGGAACTGGGCTTCCTGACCAACCGCAATGACGAAAAGCAGCTCACATCCAGCAAGTGGCGTCGTGACACGGCAGCCGCCTTCACGCGTGCCGTTGACCGCTATTTCGGCGAGCGTGTGGCCGAGGGCCCCAATTGATCTCCGAAGAACGGTTCGAATAGTCGTCTGAATGCCACCCTTGTGCCATATTTTACCCTTACGCGATGCATCGCAGGCGAGCAGGCTTTGGTGGGGTCGGCGGTCATGTTAGGAAGATATGCAGATCGCAAGATCTGCCGAGGTGCCTGTTGGTCCTCCTGTGTCGCGAATAAAGGACGGGCGTGATGAGCCTCAAGCTCAAGATTTTGTCGATTGCTGCTGCCGTGTTTCTGGTTGCCATTCTGGGCGCGGGCCTGGCTGGCGGCCTTTATCTCTGGCACCTCAATCAGGACCTGCCCGACGCCTCCAAGCTGGCAAATTACGAACCACCCGTCATGACGCGTGTGCATGCCGGTGACGGCAAGATCATCGCCGAATATGCCACCGAGCGCCGCCTCTATGTGCCGATTGATGTCATTCCCAAGCCCGTCATTCAGGCTTTCCTGGCCGCGGAAGACAAAAATTTCTACAGCCATGGCGGCGTTGATGCCGTCGGCATCATGCGCGCTGTTTTCGATAATATTGTCAATGTCTTCCGTGACCGTCGCATGGTCGGGGCCTCCACCATCACCCAGCAGGTCGCCAAGAATTTCCTGCTCTCCAATGACCGCACCTTTGAGCGCAAGCTGCGCGAAGTGCTGGTGTCGATGCGTCTGGAACAGGCCTATACCAAGGACAAGATTCTTGAGCTCTATCTGAACGAAATCTATCTCGGGGTGGGCTCTTATGGCGTGGCGGCGGCGGCGCTGAATTATTTCGGCAAGCCGCTGGATGAACTGACCATTGCTCAGGCGGCCTATCTGGCAACGCTGCCCAAGGCGCCCAATAATTACCATCCCTTCCGCTTTCACGACCGCGCCGTTGCCCGCCGCAACTGGGTGATCGGGCGCATGGCCGAAGACGGCTTCATTACCGAAGAGCAGGCTGCCGAAGCGCAGCAAACCGATCTGGATGTGACGCTGCGCCCCGTCGGTGTACAGATTGCCGATGCGCAATATTTTGTCGAGCAGGTGCGCCGCGAACTTTACAATCAGTATGGCGAGAAGAAGCTCTATGAGGGCGGTCTTTCCGTTCGCACCACCATTGACACCAAGCTGCAGGCCATTGCTACCTCGGCCATGCGCAAGGGGCTGATCGAATATGATCGCCGACAGGGATGGCGCGGCGCCACGAGCAAGCTTGAACCCGGGGTCACATGGACCGATGCCCTGAAAAATATGGCATTCCCCGGCGACCTCACGCCCTGGACATTGGCCGTGGTGCTGAAGGTTGACGCGAACAGCGCGACAATCGGTTTGCGCCCGGAAGAGATGGAAGACGGTCAGTTTTCCAAAGAGGTTCGCAAGGGCACCATTCCGCTCTCGGAAGTGAAATGGGCGCGCCCCAGCCTGCCAAAAGGCTATCTGGGACCGGAGGTTAAATCTGTTGGCGATGTGCTCTCGGTGGGTGACGTCATTTATGCCGAGCCTGTTTTCAAAGAGAAAAGCAAAACCGCCATCGACCATTATGCCTTGATGCAGGTGCCGCTTGTGAACGGGTCGGTCATCGCGATGGACCCGCATACGGGCCGTGTGCTGGCGATGCAGGGCGGCTTCAGCTATTCGCTGAGCGAATTCAACAGGGCGACCCAGGCGTTGCGCCAGCCGGGCTCTGCCTTCAAGCCCTTCGTCTATGCCGCTGCGCTGGATAGCGGCTTCACGCCGTCGAGCCTCGTGCTTGATGCGCCATTTGTCAGCGAGCAGGGCCCGGGTCTGGCGCTCTGGAAGCCCGAAAATTACGAGCATGATTTCCATGGCCCCTCGACGCTTCGCTACGGTCTGGAGCATTCGCGAAATGTCATGACAGTGCGTCTGGCGCAGGCCGTGGGCATGGACAAGGTCGCCCTCTATGCCAAGCGTTTTGGCATCATGGACAACATGATGCCCGTGCTCTCCATGTCATTGGGGGCGGGCGAAACAACCCTCATGAAGCTCGCTGCCGCTTACGCCATTCTCGACAATGGCGGCAAGGAAGTGAAGCCGACCCTGATCGACCGCATTCAGGACCGCTGGGGCCGCACCATCTATCGCCATGATGATCGCCCCTGCAATGGCTGCAATGATCCGTGGGAAGGGCAGTCGCCGCCTGAGTTGCCCGATGATCGCGAACAGATTGAAAATCCGCAGACGGCCTATCAGGTCACCTCGCTTCTTGAAGGCGTGATCCAGCGCGGCACGGGCTCCGCCGCCCGCCGCGTGGGCGTGCCGCTGGCCGGCAAGACCGGCACATCCAGTGAAGCGCGCGATGCCTGGTTCATGGGCTATTCGCCCAATCTCGTGATTGGCGTCTTTGTGGGCTATGACGAGCCGACACCGCTTGGCCGGGCGGAAACGGGTGGCCGCACCGCCGCGCCCATTTTTGCCGACATCATGCAGCAGGCAATTGGTGACAAACCGGCGATCCCGTTCCGCGTGCCTTCTGGCATTTCGCTCGTGCGCGTGGATGCCGCGACGGGTCAGCCAGCCGGTCCCGGCACGCAGAAGGTGATTCTGGAGGCCTTCAAGACCGGGACCGAATTGCAGGCTTCTGCCTCTTCCCAGCGCACATTGGGTGTGGTGGGTGGCAGTTCCGTGAGCACGGATGCCGGTTTCGGCTCGGATGATACGGCCGGTGACGGCCTGACCACCGGCACAGGCGGTCTTTATTAGACGAGTGGAGCGAGGGGGGACTTTTTCCCGCTCTCGGGTTTACAGCCTCGCCGACTGCGCCTATTTTCCGCTCCGCAATCAAACGAACAATGACCGAATGAAAAGTGAGTCCGATGCGCGCTGAAACGCAGGCTATCGCCGATGAAATCAAGCAGTCCCTGGGCCTGCTGAGGAGGCATCTTTGACTGGGATACTGCCCGCAAACGCCTCGATGAATTAAACGCCAAGGTCGAAGATCCCGCGCTCTGGGACAATCCGGAGGAAGCGCAGGCGCTCATGCGCGAGCGCACCCGTCTCGATACCGCCATCAACACCTATCTGCGTCTTGAAGCCTCGCTCAATGACAATCTCGAACTGATCGAGATGGGCGAAGCCGAAGGCGATCAGGCTATTGTGGAAGAAGCGGAAGCCGCGTTGAAAGCGGCAAAAGTCGATATCAGTGCCGCCGAGATCGAGACGCTTCTTTCCGGTGAAGCCGACAGCAATGACACTTTCCTTGAAGTCCATTCAGGTGCCGGCGGCACGGAAAGCCAGGACTGGGCCTCCATGCTGCTGCGCATGTATACGCGCTGGGCGGAGAAGAAGGGATACAAGGTCGAACTGATCGAGCGGCATGACGGCGAAGAAGCCGGCATCAAATCTGCGACGCTGCAGATCAAGGGGCACAATGCCTATGGCTGGTTGAAGACCGAGTCCGGTGTGCACCGCCTTGTGCGCATTTCGCCTTATGACAGTCAGGCCCGCCGCCATACGAGTTTTTCCAGCGTCTGGGTCTATCCGGTGATCGATGACAATATCGACATCGAGATCAAGGAAAGTGATTGCCGCATCGACACCTATCGCGCGAGCGGCGCCGGTGGTCAGCATGTGAACACGACAGACAGCGCCGTGCGTATCACGCATGAGCCGACCGGTATTGTGGTCTCCTGTCAGAATGAACGCTCCCAGCACAAGAACCGCGCCACGGCCTGGGCCATGCTGCGTGCCCGTATCTATGAGATGGAACTGAAAAAACGCGAAGATGCCGCCCAGGCGGAAGCCGACAGCAAGACCGATATTGGCTGGGGCCATCAGATCCGTTCCTATGTGCTGCAGCCTTACCAGATGGTCAAGGATCTGCGCACAGGCGTTGAGAGTGGCAATCCTTCCGCTGTGCTCGACGGTGATCTCGATGCCTTCATGGCGGCGGCACTGGCCGCCCGTGTCGAAGGCAGCGACAGCGAAGTTGAAGATATCGCCTGATCATCAATGCAAGGACTGAATCAAAAAGGCCATGGCGCTTGAATGCACCATGGCCTTTCGTTTGTACCTCGTACCTGCTTACTGGGCAGCAGGACGCTTGACCACCACACCGCCATCATTGACGACGACAGGGCTGTCATCACTGGGGCGAGGCGCGGGCGCAGGGCGCGAACCGGCCGGACCTGAGGACGAAGAAGATGAGTTGAGGTTTGTCGCCGCTGTCTGGCCCGGCACAGGCGGGACGCCTGCATTGGATGTCGGACGAAGCGAGGGGCGGGCCACATTGCCGGCATGACCGATCGGATCATCCGAATGGCGGCAATTGCCTTCAAAGAAGGCACCGGTTTCAACAGCCAGTGCTTCATGAAGGATATCGCCTTCCACATGGCATGTGGAGGCCAGCTGCACACGGCGACCGCGGATGGTGCCGATGACGCGACCGCGGATCACGATATCCTCGGCAACGACTTCACCGGTGATGGAGGCTTTTTCGCCAATCGTGAGCGACTGCGAGCGAATATCGCCTTCAACCGTGCCATCGACCTGGATGTCGCCGGTGGCTGTCATGTTGCCATGAACCACAAGATCGCTGGAGATAATGGAAGGGGCCGTTCGCGGACCAGGACGCTTGCCCGCTGCCTGAGCGGCGGGCGGCGGTGCCATGACCTGTGAAACGGCTGGCTTGTCGAGTTCTTTATCCTTGTTTCGCGAAAACATAATGACCTGCCTCAATGAACTTGGATGGATCGCGGACGACGCCGTTGTACCAAATTTCGTAGTGAACATGAGGTCCGCTGCTACGCCCAGAGGACCCGACTTTTCCGATAACATCACGGAATGCAACTTTCTGGCCAACTTTGACGCTGATCTGGCTCATATGCCCGTAACGCGTTTTGAAGCCATTTCCGTAATCAACCTCAACCATGCGGCCATATGCGCCCTTCCAGTCGGCAAAGGTCACAACGCCTGAGCCGGTCACATGGATGGGTGTGCCGTATTGGGTCGCCATATCGAGCCCAGAATGAAACGCGCGGCGTCCCGTGAAGGGATCAGTGCGGGCACCAAAACCGCTGGAGCGATGATAGAAAAGCACAGGCTCTGCCATCGGCATGGTGGCCACGGCATTTTCGAGATTGGCCATGCGCTGAAGGTTCTTGCTGACGCGGAAGAGCTGCTTTTCAAAATCATCGTCATCGCCGCCGCCCGCGAGCTTTCCGGCAATATCAAGACCAAGGAAAGGACCACCCTGGCCGTCCTCGGATGAGGATTTCATCTTTTTGAGCAGGGCGTCGGGATCGACAACCTTGGTCATGGCAATAATGGATTTGAGTTCGCGCACGCGCTTGTCGGTGGTTTCCTCAACCGATGTGATCAGGCTCTGCTGGGCCCGCTCAAGGGAGGAGAGACGCGCTTCGATGCGGGCTTCCGAACCAACCTGGCTTTCGGCACCATTGGCCAGTGCAGCGAAATTGATGGTCTGGCCCTCGATGGTCTCACTGCCTGTCACAAGCGGCTCGCTGCTGGCTTCCCGGATGGGGCGGGTGGAGGTGTGCACGACATCAATGCCATCGTCGGATTGATCAACAGCCATTAGCACGACATTGCTGCGGTCCGGATTGGCTTTGCCGCGCGACGTATCGGCATAGCGGCGCTTGGCCCTGTCGAGCAGGGTGCCTGCGGTTTCGCGCTGTGTCATGAGAGCGGCCAGCTGGCGGTGCTTTTCTTCCAGATCGCGCGTGGTTGCCAGAAAACGTTCCTGTGCGATCACCAACTGACCATTGAGCTCATCATAAGCGCCCTGAATCTGGGCGAGGCGTTCTTCATAAGCGCCCTGCATTTTGACGTAGCGGCGTTCTTTGGACGCGATGATCTGTTCTTTGAAGACGACGTTGACGGAGGAGAAGGCAATCCAGCTGAAAAAGGCGAAAGCGATGCCGACAAAAATGGCCTGCGTCAGAGGAGAGAGCGAGATGAACTGAACCTGTCCATGACTGCGGATATAAATCTGACGCTCGACATAATGATGGCGCCAAAATCTTGAGATTTTGGTCGACCAACTCACGTCGCTATCGTGCATGCCCAACAATGCCCTGAAACCCCCCGGTAAGAAGCTCTGTATCACATCGAATTTTAAGCAACTTTTCAACATCTTGTTCCCCATATATGAACCATATGGTTAACAAGAATTGATAAATACCAAATGACAGACCGTTATATTGACAATCTAATTGGCAATAACAGACTGGAAGTCATTCAATTCATGTGACTTTCCTATCATGCGCATTCCTCGGGCCTCTCGGCAAGAGGTTCATAAAAATTTGGCATCATGCCTGCCTGTTTACGCGCAGCAGTGTTAAAGGGTGGTTTCAAAAGTCCTCTGAAATGCAGCCTTACAAGGCTATGGAAAGTTTTCTCGGGGTCGCGATCCGCGCGCGCACAGAGATAGGCAAACCATTTTGCGCCGATCATCACGTGACGCTTCTCTTCTTCATAGATAATGCTGAGGACCGAAGCGCTTTCGCTGTCCTGGGCCCGTGTCAGTCGTTCGATCATGCCGGGCGTTACATCCAGCCCGCGCGCTTCAAGGACCATGGGCACGACAGCCAGACGCGCGAGCAGATCATTTGCTGTGGCCTCAGCGGCCTGCCACAGACCGTCATGGGCCGGATGGTCGCCGTAAGACGCGCCCAAGTTTCTCAGCCGATGCTGCAGCATGGCAAAATGGCGTGCCTCGTCATCGCCCACACTGACCCAGTCATCCAGAAATTCCTTCGGCATGTCGGCCATGCAGAACCGCCCGATCATGTCGAAGGCGAGATCAATGGCATTGAGTTCGATATGGGCGATGGCATGAAGCAGGGCGATCCGGCCCCGCGCGCCCTTGAAGCTGCGGCGGGGCATGTGGCGCGGATCAACGAGTTCCGGGGCGGCCGGGCGCGCCGGCCGCGATGGCATGTCGGGACAGGGCTCTGACGTGCCGGGCAGGACGGGAAGGGCGCCCTGACGCCAGGCAGCAGCGACCAGACGGGCACAATTGGCCTTCTCATCGGCATTGGCGGTGTTCAATACCGCCAGCGCCCCCTCAGCCAGTGAGCCAAAGCCGCGTCCATCCTCGCTTGCATAAGGCATCGCCTAGAGGTCTTTCACGGCGGCCAGCACTTCCTCAGCATGGCCCTTGACCTTCACCTTGGGCCAGACCTGCCGCACCACGCCCTTGTCGTCGAGCAGCACTGTGCTGCGCACGATGCCCATGAATTTGCGCCCATAGAGGCTCTTTTCGGTCCAGACGCCATAGGCTTCCAGCATCTTGCCTTCTTCATCGGACAGAAGCGTCACGGACAGGCCGTGCTTGTCGCGGAACTTGCAGTGTTTCTCAACGCTATCCTTGGAAATACCGTAAACGACGGCCCCGGCGGCCTCAAATTTCTTCTTGAGTGCGGTGAAGTCCAGCGCCTCAACAGTGCAACCCGGCGTGTCATCCTTGGGATAGAAATAGAGCACGGCCGCCTTTCCCTTCAGCGTTGCGAGGCTGACCTTTTCGCCCGCATCCGACATGAGGCTGAAGGCCGGGGCCTTCTTGCCGATGGCCGGCATGCCCGAGCTGCTGTCGGGCGCGGCAGCTTTTTTGGTGGCGGCGGGTTTTTTGGCGGCAGCGGGCTTTTTCGGCGCGGCTTTGGCCGCAGCGGGTTTCTTCGTCGCAGTCATCGGGAGGTTCCTTCCAATCAGGGGGTGAGGCCATATCTGCTAAATAGGACGGAATAGGGCCGCGGCCACGTTAACGATGTTGTGCTGAAGGTAAGTCCAAAAAGGTGCATATGAGAAGACTTGATAGGCCGTTGGCTGTAAAAGAAGAACAGATGCGGCCACCAGCGACTGGGATTCGCAAAACGCCGAAACTCAAGGGCAGAAAGACCGCTCGTTGATACGCCGAACCAGTAAAATAGTTTTGGAAGTCTTTGGCGTTGCTGTGGCGGCGGTTGCCGTGCTGCTTGCCGTTCTGGCCTATCAGCTTTCCTCGGGCCCCGTTCCGATCTCAATCCTCAATCAGATCATCAAGGATGAGGCAACGAGTGCGCTGCCCGATGGGAGGCTGGATATTGATGACACTGTGCTCTCCTGGTCAGCCGATGACCGCCGACTGAGTTTTCGCCTTCTCAATGTGCGACTCTTCGGCGAAAGCGACAATCTGATCGCCTCTGTGCCCCAACTTGCTTTCACGCTCAGTGTCCCCGCGCTGTTTCGCGGACAACTCTCGCCAACCAGCATTGATTTTATCGGCGTTGAGGCTCAACTGCTGCGTCGTGAAGGCGAAGGGATCACGCTCGGCCTGAGCACCGATCCCTCCGAACCGCTGGATGCTGACGCCACGAGCGCCATTGCGCCAATCATCGAAGCGCTTGCCAACAACACCTCCGATATTCCGCTACTGCAATATCTCACACGCTTTGGCATTCGCCAGGGCAAGCTGCGCATCGTCGATGAAGTCAATGATGTGAATTTCGATGCACCCAATGCAAACCTCATCATCTTTCGTGGACAGGGAGGGCTGGCAGGCAGTCTCTCGGCCGATCTGTTGCTGGGTGAGACGCGCGCGCATCTGGAACTGAATGGCGCGCTGTCATCCGACAGTGATATTGCGAATATTGACGCTCATGTAACCGGGCTCGTGCCTGCCGCTCTGGCCAGCATGTCGCCGAGCTTTTCCGATTATGCCCATTTCAATGCCCCGATTGAATCAAGCGGTACCCTGAAAATCGATACACTGGGCAATGTCCGAAGCGCAGAACTTTCCATTGAAGCTGGCGCCGGGCGCATTCGCCTGCCGGAGCCATGGCTTCAGGACCTGCCGCTTGAGAAAGCCCATGCCGAGATCACGCTTGATGGCGCCAGCAAGCATATCGACATTTCCCAGATGGAATTTCTGGCCGGCGCCCACAGTGCCACGCTGAAGGGGGGCATCGATTATGTGAATGGCACAGGCTTCAATATTGACGGCGTCAGCGTTGATCTGGTGTTCAGTGACATCAAAACGGAAGTTCCCGGCTTTTTTGAAGGACCCGTCACGGCCGAGGAAGCCCGGATAAAGGGAAAGGCTGATTTTGTCGCCCGTCACATTGATCTGGATCTCCTCAATCTGACCACCGGAACAGGCCGGCTTTCGCTGTCCGGTACCGTGGCACAGGCAACGCGCTCACCCGTCGTCCACATCAAGGGCACGCTCGACAACATGCCGCTTGAAACGCTCCGCGCGCTCTGGCCGTTGCCTGTCGCCGATGGTGCACGCGTCTGGATGAGCGAGAATTTGAATGGCGGCACGATCAGCAATGGCAATATCAGGCTAGACCTTGAAGATGGCATGATCGCTGACGCCGAGCAGCACATTGCCATGCCGGAAGATGCCATCGACGTGCAGTTTGATCTTGCCGGTTCGACCATACGCTACATGAAAAAGATGCCCTTGATCGAAGGTGCCGAGGCGCATGGCGTGCTGCGCGGCAACAGCTTTGAGGCCACGATCCCGACCGGCTTTGTGACGCTGCCCAACGGCACCCGGCTGACGGTGACGGACGGCAAATTCGTCGATCATGAAATCAGTCACAAAGGCGCTGATGGCATTATTGATTTTGCCATGTCCGGACAGACGGCAGATATCCTGACGCTGCTTGATCACGAGCCGCTCAATCTGATCAGCAAATTCGGTCTTGATCCGGCAACCATTGGCGGTACCTCGAAGCTGACGGCACGCATAACGCTGCCGATGATCAAACATATTACGCTTGATGATGTGAAGATTGCCGGTCAGGTCCGCTCGGAAAAAGTTGTTGTGCCCAATGTTCAGAAGAACATGTCGGTGACAGACGGCACACTCGACATTGATGTGACGCGGGCAGGGCTCAACGCCACAGGGCCGATTTTTCTCAACGGCATTGGCCCCATTGATCTTGAATGGCAGGAAAGCTTTCGCAAGAACAGCGGCAAGGGCTCGTCCTATCAGTTGCGCGCGTCCCTTGATGATCATGACCGTTCGGTGTTGGGCTTTGGCCTGACAGAATTCCTGCATGGGCCGGTCGGTTTCGACGCGACCCTGTCCGGCTCCGGTCGTGAGGTGAACAAGGCCCGGATCATTGCCGATCTGACCAAGGCCAAGACGCGTGTGAGCAAGGCGGGCTGGACGAAGGAAGCAGGCGTGCCTGCCAAGGCCGTCTTCGATCTGGATTTTCTCAAGGACAAGGCTTTCGGCTTTCGCAATTTTGTGCTGACCGGCAAGGATGTCGATGTGCGTGGCGCCATGACAATGGCCGATGGCGGCCATCTGGAGGAGGCGCGTTTCGAAAATGCCCGCCTGGGCCCGGATAATGACTTCACCTTCGTTGCAAAGCGGCTGCCGACTGGGCAAATGTCTCTTGACCTGACGGCCCGGAAATTCGATGTGTCCGGTCTGCTGACTGACATATTTGGTGGCGGTGAAAAGCCGATGGCCGTTGAACCGGCAGCCAGCGCTGATGACAAGACGATATTGCCGCCCGGGCACAAGATCGCTCCGTCGCCCGCTGATGAAGTCGCTCTTTCCCTGACGCCCGAGGTGCTGGCTGACATGACGCGCCGCACGCTCATCCGTGCCGACATCGCCGCGGCACGTGCGCATGGCAATGCGCGCTTCACTGACGTCCGCGCCAAGGTCACACTGATTGATGGCACGCTCTACCTGATGAATGTCTCGGGCACGGATCAAACAGGCAAGCCACTGACGGCTTTGACATCGATGGGGCGTGGTCGGACGCGTGACCTGAAAGTTTCCTCGGATAATGCCGGTACCTTGCTCGAAGCCATTGACCTATTCCCCAGTGCGCAGGGGGGGAAGCTCCGGGCGACAGGCACGTTCGATGATACGATGGCGGGATCGCCTCTCAAGGGCAGCGCAACGGTCACCGATTTCCGCATTGTGAATGCGCCGGTGCTCGCCAAAATCCTGACGCTTGCCTCCTTCACCGGCATCGGTGACGCCATGAGTGGGGAGGGTATCCAGTTCGACAATCTGGAACTTGGGTATCGTCTGACGGAGCACCGCATCTATATTGACGAGGCCCGCATGACAGGCCCCTCAATCGGTTTGACGCTTAAGGGGCAGGTTGACCGGCAGGCCGACAAACTCGATCTGGAAGGCACGATTGTGCCGGCCTATACCGTCAACTCGATATTGGGAAACATCCCCTTGATCGGGCCTCTGATTGTCGGACGCGAAGGCGAGGGCATATTTGCCTTCACCTATCGTGTGCGCGGGCAGACCAGCGACCCCAATGTCTTCGTCAATCCGCTTTCCGTGGTCGCACCGGGTTTCCTGCGCCGTCTGTTTGAATTTGGCAGCAACATGAAGCCGGAGCCGACTACGGAGCCCATGGCAACGGCGCCCGTGGCCGAAGAGCCGGAAGCTGAAGCGGCGGCAACAGGCGGCCCGACAACGCCACCAACACCTCTCGGAAAACCCGTATTGGCAAATTAGGCTTCGGGCTTCAGCAGCACGTGCTTTTTCTTGCCGAGCGACAGCTTGATGACGCCATCTGCGGTCACGGCGCTGTCCGTGAAGGTGAGGCGCTCATCGGAAATACCCACATCATTGAGCTTCACGGCACCGCCCTTGATCTGACGGCGGGCATCACTCGTTGACGGGCAGAGACCGGCCAGAACCAGCGCATTGAGAATGCCAAGACCTGCCGCCAGATCGGCCGTCGGCACATTCACCGTGGGCATGTCGGCGCTTGTCGTGCCCTGCTCAAAGGCGGCACGGGCTGCCTCGGCCGCACGACCGGCTTCGTCCTGCCCATGCAGCATGGCGGTTGCTGCCGTGGCGAGGACTTTCTTTGCCTCGTTGAGGTCGGCCCCTTCAAGTTTTTCAAGGCGCTCGATTTCAGCCAGCGGCATCTCGGTGAAGAGACGCAGAAAGCGACCGACATCGGCATCTTCCGTGTTTCGCCAGAACTGCCAATAGTCATAAGGGGTGCGCATATCGGCATTGAGCCAGACCGCGCCCGAGGCCGTCTTGCCCATCTTGGCGCCGGAGGACGTCGTGATCAGCGGGCAGGTGACGGCAAAGAGTTCCATGGCCGAAACGCGGCGCCCCAGATCAATGCCATTGACGATATTGCCCCATTGATCAGAGCCGCCCATTTGCAGACGGCAGCCAAAGCGGCGGTTCAGTTCCACAAAATCATAGGCCTGCAGGATCATGTAATTGAATTCGAGGAAGGAGAGCGGCTGCTCGCGCTCCAGGCGCAGTTTCACGCTGTCAAAGCTCATCATGCGATTGACAGAGAAATGGCGGCCATAATCGCGCAGGAAGGGGATGTATTCGAGCTTGTCGAGCCACTCGGCATTGTTGACCATGATGGCATCGGTCGGCCCGTCGCCAAAGGTCAGAAATTGCGAAAACGCCGTTTTGATCGACGCCATATTATCGGCGATTGTCTCGTCGGTGAGGATCTGGCGCGATTCATCCTTGCCGGAGGGGTCGCCCACCTTGGTGGTGCCGCCGCCCATCAGCACGATCGGCTTGTGGCCTGCCTGCTGCAAACGACGCAGCATCATGATGCCCATCAAATGACCGACATGCAGGCTCGGCCCCGTGCAGTCAAAGCCGATATAGGCCGTCACCGTTTCCTTGGCGGCATAGGCATCCAGTCCTTCGGGGTCGGACAGCTGATGGATGTAGCCGCGGGCGTCAAGCTCGCGCAGGAAATCTGATTTGTAGGTCATTCTCGGCAACTTCTATATCTTGCTGTGGAGGCGCTGATGTATCACGGTTCTGCAGCGGTTTCACCCTGCCAGATGCCACTTTTGTCGGCAGCTGCCTGCCAGTTGAGAGCTAAAGCGAGAGAAAACCCATGTCCCATCTCATTCGAGCCATCGGGTTGATGAGCGGCACATCGCTGGACGGCGTGGATGCGGCCCTGCTGGAGACAGACGGCGAATTCATGGTGCGCAAGGGCCAGAGCCTGTTCCAGCCCTATAAGCCCGAGGAGCGCCTGCTATTCTCCATGGCGCTGGAAGCCGCCAAAAGCTGGGAGCCCGGCGAGGTCGTGCCCGAAGAGATTGCCGAGGCCGAGCGTCATCTGACACTGGCCCATGCGCTGGCCGTCCGTGCCCTCCTGAAGCAGGCTGACCTGCGCCCCGAGGATATTGAAGTGATCGGCTTTCATGGCCAGACCGTGCTGCATCAGCCCGAGCGCCGCCGAACGGTTCAGATCGGCATGGGCGAGGTGCTGGCCCAGCTGACGGGCATTGATGTGGTCAATGATTTCCGCTCCGCTGATGTGGCGGCGGGTGGCCATGGCGCGCCGCTTGTGCCGCTCTATCATCAGGCGCTGGTGAAGAGCCTTGGCATTCGGGAGCCCATTGCGCTCATTAATATCGGCGGCGTTGCCAACATCACCTATGTCGGCACCGGCAACGAGCTTTTGGCCTTTGATACAGGTCCTGGTAACGCGCTGATTGATGACTGGGCCGGACAGCATACCGGCGAGCATGTGGACAGGGACGGGGCCATGGCAGCCATTGGCGAAGTCGACATGGACGCGCTTCAGCGTCTTATGGCCGACCCCTATTTTGATGTGAAGCCGCCCAAATCGCTTGACCGTTTCTCCTTTTCACCCGAACCGGTCGCGGGGCTCAATCCGGCTGATGGCGCGGCCACGCTGACCGCCTTTACGGTGGAAGCCATTGCGCGCGGCATTGCGCATATTCCGGGCGTTCCCTCGCGCTTTGTCATCTGCGGGGGAGGCCGCAAAAATCCGGAACTCATGCGCATGTTGAGCCGCCGCCTGCAGGGCGGTGTGCTGGCAGCCGAAGATCTCGGCTGGCAGGGCGATGATGTGGAGGCGGAGGCTTTCGCCTATCTGGCGGTGCGCAGTCTGCGCGGCCTGCCAATCAGCCTGCCGGAAACGACAGGGGTGCCAGAACCCATGCCCGGCGGCGTCCACCACCGGGCAGGGCGTGTTCTGGGGCGCAGGAACTAGAGCGCCTTATTCTTTCTCGGGTGTTGCGGCCAGACGCATGTCCAGATAGTCGCCGATGACCTTCTGCAGCGGGTCGAGATGCTTCTCAAAGAAGTGATTGGCACCCTCAATCTGCTGCTGCTCGATGGTGATGCCCTTCTGCGTCTTCAGGCGCTCGACCAGCTTCAGCACATCAGCCTGCGGGGCGACCTGATCGGCGGTGCCGTTGATGATGATGCCGGATGAGGGGCAGGGTGCGAGGAAGGAGAAGTCATACATGTTCGGCTGCGGGGCAACCGAGATGAAGCCTTCGATTTCGGGACGACGCATCAAGACCTGCATGGAAATCCAGGCACCGAAGGAGAAGCCGCCGATCCAGCACTGCGAGGCATCCGGATTCTGGGACTGCAGCCAGTCGAGGGCGGAGGCTGCATCGGAAAGCTCGCCAATCCCGGAGTCGAAGCTGCCCTGTGAGCGCCCGACGCCGCGGAAATTGAAACGAAGAACGGAAAATCCGCGGTTCACGAAGGCCTGAAACAGGGCATAGGTGACCGGATTGTTCATCGTGCCGCCAAACTGGGGATGCGGGTGCAGGACCAGCGCGATCGGGGAGTTTGGCTTGCGGGCTGGATGGTGTCGGCCTTCGATACGACCGGCAGGACCATTAAAAATGACTTCAGGCATGGATGTTCTCAGGCTTTCACTGGCCACGGCTCAATTTTCCGGGCAATTCTCCGACATAGGGTCTGGGAGTATTATTTTGTCAAAGATGGCAGTTTCCTCTGGAAATCGGCTTTCCAGATGCTAAGTAGTTGACTGTGGCACTCGGATTAACTAGGCCATATATTTGACTTACCGCAATGCAACAGACCGTTTATGGGTGGTTTGGAACAAGACGGGGTCGGTGGTGTAACGATATGTGCACGTTCTTAACACAGGCAAAGCCAGGTTGTGCAAGCTTTTGACCGGGTTTTCCCCTAGCGATTGAGGAGTTTTTGATGAAACTCACGACAAAAGGGCGTTATGCCGTGATGGCGATGGCCGATCTGGCCCGCAACTCGAGCGGCAAGCCGGTGGCTCTGGCCGATATCGCGACCCGCCAGGAGATTTCACTCTCCTATCTGGAACAGCTTTTTGCCAAGCTTCGCCGGGGCAATCTGGTGAAAAGTGTGCGTGGGCCCGGCGGTGGCTATCTGCTGTCGCGTGGGGCCGATGATATCCGGGTCTCGGACGTCATTCTGGCCGTGGATGAGCCGCTCAAGGCGACACGTTGCGAACTTGGGTCGCCACGGGGCTGTCTGGCCTCGTCGGGGCGCTGCATCACCCATGATCTCTGGGAAGAGTTGAGCCATCAGATCCACAATTTCCTCAATGGTGTCTCGCTTGGCGATGTCATCAACGGGGCAGTGATTGGCAAGGCTGGTGCCGAACGTGGTGCCCTGCCTGTGCAGGCCATGGGCGAAGTGGCCGCCGACTGATCGACAACTGGACAACGACTGATCTGTCTCCCTGAGTGAAGCCTGACCGGAAGAAAGCATGACACGCGCCTATCTGGATCATAATGCGACGACACCGATGCGCCCTGAAGCGGCGCAGGCGGTGATGCGCGCGCTTGAGATCACGGGCAATCCTTCGTCGGTGCATGGTGAGGGGCGTGCCGCGCGCAAAATTGTCGAGACCGCGCGCCGCGACGTGGCGGCGCTGGTGAATGCCGATCCCGCCCAGCTGACATTCACCAGCGGCGGAACAGAGTCCAACCATCTTGCCCTGCACAGCGCAAAGGCGATGGGCGTGACTCGCATCATCATGTCGGCAATCGAGCATGAGGCGATGTTTGCACCCGCGCATGAGCTGGGCCTGCCGGTCTTGCTCATTCCCGTTGATGCAAATGGCGTGGTCCGACTTGATGCGCTGGCGACGCTGTTGGGCGAAGACGAGGGCAGAGCTCTTGTTGTGCTGATGCTTGCCCAGAATGAAACAGGCGTCATTCAGCCCGTGGCGGAAGCCGCCCATATGGCCCATGAAGCAGGCGGGTTGATGCTGACCGATGCCGTGCAGGCCGTCGGCAAGATCCCTGTCGATATGCACGCGCTGGATGTGGACATGATGACACTGGGCGGCCACAAGATCGGCGCGCCGATGGGTGTCGGGGCACTCATCATGCGCGAAGGTCTGGTGCCGAGCGCGATGTTTACGGGCGGTGGACAGGAAAAGCGCCACCGCGCCGGCAGTGTCAATCTGCCAGGCATTGCAGGCTTTGGCGCGGCGGCTCTTGTGGCACGCCGCGAAGTTGAGCACGCCGCCTCATTGGCCGTCTTCCGCGATGAATTTGAAGAAGGTATTGAGTGGGCTTGTCCCGATGTCGTCATTTTTGGCAAGGACGCGCCGCGCCTGCCCAATACCAGCTATTTCGCCGCCAAAGGCCCCGAGTCAGAAATGCAGCTGATGGCGCTTGATCTTGAAGGCATTGCCGTGAGTGCCGGTGCGGCCTGTTCCTCCGGCAAGGTCGGCCGTTCGCGCGTGCTCGAGGCGATGGGCGTGCAGGATGAAATCGCCCGCAGTGCGATCCGCATGAGCCTTGGATGGACGAGCACACGCGATGATATCGAGAAGCTGTTGGCAGCATGGTCGCAGATACAGAACCGCGCAGCCGCAAGGCAGAATTTGAATAAGATGGAAGGTCAGGCATCCACGCCGCACCCCATGTCGCAAGTTGCAGAAGCAGGACGTTAAGATGGTAGCCATTCGCGAGACAGTGCAGACAGTCGGCGAAGTCGAGAAATATAAATACGGCTTCTCGACCGACATTGAATCCGACAAGGCCCCGCTGGGCCTGACGGAAGATACTGTGCGTTTCATCTCGGCCAAAAAGAATGAGCCCGAATGGATGCTGGAATGGCGCCTGGAGGCCTATCGCCGCTGGCTGACCATGGAAGAGCCGACATGGGCCAAGGTGGAATATCCCAAAATTGATTTTCAGGACGCTTATTACTATGCCGCGCCCAAGCAGACGGTCGCGCCCAAGAGCCTTGATGAAATCGACCCGAAGCTTCTGGAAACCTACAAGAAACTCGGCATTCCGCTGATTGAACAGCAGATGCTGGCGGGCATTGCCGTGGATGCCGTGTTTGACAGTGTCTCCGTTGTCACAACCTTCAAGGAAAAGTTGAAGGAAGTGGGCGTGATCTTCTGCCCGCTTTCCGAAGCCGTGCGCGACCATCCTGATCTTGTGCGCAAATATCTCGGAAGCGTTGTGCCGACATCGGATAATTTCTATGCAACGCTCAATGCCGCTGTCTTCTCGGAAGGCTCCTTTGTCTATATCCCCGAGGGGGTGCGCTGCCCGATGGAGCTCTCGACCTATTTCCGTATCAATGAGCGCCAGACGGGACAGTTTGAGCGTACGCTGATCATTGCCGACAAGGGCTCCTATGTCTCCTATCTGGAAGGCTGCACGGCACCCCAGCGCGATGAAAACCAGCTTCACGCCGCTGTCGTGGAACTCGTGGCGCATGATGATGCGGAGATCA
Source organism: Hyphomicrobiales bacterium (assembly GCA_016124805.1). Lineage (GTDB taxonomy): Bacteria > Pseudomonadota > Alphaproteobacteria > Parvibaculales > Parvibaculaceae > Parvibaculum. Next base: position 116,425 of record WGND01000005.1, read on the forward strand.
AATATTCCACCGTCCAGAACTGGTATCCCGGTGATGAAGACGGCAAGGGCGGCATCTATAATTTTGTTACCAAGCGCGGTGACTGTCGCGGCGTCAATTCCAAAATTTCCTGGACGCAGGTTGAAACCGGTTCGGCCATCACATGGAAATATCCAAGCTGCATCCTGCGTGGGGATAACTCACGCGGCGAGTTTTACTCGATTGCCATTTCCAACGGCCATCAGCAGGTCGATAGCGGCACCAAGATGATTCATCTCGGCAAGAACACATCGAGCCGCATCATCTCCAAGGGCATTTCGGCGGGCAAGTCGTCCAATACCTATCGCGGTCTGGTGGGCGTGCATCGCAAGGCGGAGAATGTGCGCAATTTCACGCAATGCGACAGTTTGCTCATCGGCTCGCATTGTTCGGCGCATACGGTTCCCTATATCGAAAGCAAGAACCCGGGTGCCATTCTCGAGCATGAAGCGACGACGTCCAAGATCAGCGACGAACAGCTTTTCTATTGCCGTCAGCGCGGCATGGATGAAGAGGAAGCCGTGGCCTTGATCGTGAACGGCTTCTGCCGCGATGTGTTGCAACAGCTGCCGATGGAATTTGCCGTGGAAGCCCAGAAGCTCGTTGGCATCTCCCTTGAAGGAAGCGTGGGCTGACCGGACCTCTCTGTGGCACACGTAGTGAAGAAAATGAAAAGGCGTTAAAGAATGCTCGAAGTCAAAAATCTGCATGTGACCGTTGGTGACAAGGAAATCCTGCGCGGCATTGATCTCAAAATCGATGCGGGCGAAGTGCATGCGATCATGGGCCCCAATGGATCGGGCAAGAGCACGCTTTCCTATATTCTCTCTGGCCGTGACGGCTATGAAGTGACGGAAGGGTCAATCACATTCAAAGGGCAGGACCTGCTCGCCATGAGCATCGACGAACGCGCCAATGCCGGCGTCTTTCTGGCCTTTCAATATCCCATCGAAATTCCCGGTGTCACCACCATGAATTTCCTTAAGACCGCGCTCAATGCGCAGCGCAAGGCGCGCGGCGAGGAAGAACTTGACGCCGTGCGTTTCCTTAAACTCGTGCGCAGCAAGGCCAAGCCGCTGAATATCAGCGACGACATGCTGAAGCGGGCTTTGAATGTCGGCTTTTCGGGCGGTGAAAAAAAGCGCGCAGAGACATTGCAGATGTCGCTGCTGGAGCCGCAGCTTGCCATTCTTGATGAAACCGATTCAGGCCTCGACATTGATGCGCTGAAGGTTGTTGCCGATGGCGTGAATGCGCTGCGGTCGCCCGAGCGCTCCATGATCGTGATCACCCATTACCAGCGCCTGCTCGACTATATCGTACCCGACGTGGTGCATGTGCTTTCGGGTGGCCGCATCGTGAAGACGGGTGGCAAGGAACTGGCGCAGGAGCTGGAACAGACCGGCTACGCCGAATTTGGTGCAGACGCCGCATGAGCAACGTGATGACAGGTGCCGCAAAAACGCTGGTCGAGAATTTCGAGCGGGAGCGCAAGACGCTGCCTGGCGCGAGCGGCTGGCTGGATGTCAGCCGGGCCAAGGCGCTGGCTGCGTTTGCAGAGGCCGGGCTGCCGCATCGCCGTGTCGAAGAATGGAAATATACCGATCTGCGCCGCCTGCTGGATGATGTGAGCCTGACAACAGCGCCCGATCATCTGGGTCCGGTTGATCTGCCCGCCACGGCTTTTGAAGCAATGGATTGCTACAAGCTGGTGCTGGTCAATGGCCGTTTCCGGGCCGACCTGTCGTCGCTCGCCAAACTGCCCAAGGGCGTGGAATTGCATCCGCTTGCCAATGTGCTGAGTGAACAATGGGCCAAAAAGCTTATTGATCGGCAGAGCGATCATGATGGGGCGACGCGCATTATCGATCTCAATACGGCGCTGATGCGCGACGGCATGGCCCTGCGTATCCGCAAGGGTGTGCGCCTCGACAAGCCGCTACATCTCGTTTTTCTTGCCGCTGATGATGGTGGGGCCCATGCGCGCCATCTGGTCGAACTGGAAGAGGGAGCCTCGGCCACCATTTTCCAGTCCCATCTGGCAGCCGGTGCGAGCAGCTATTTTGTGGATCAGGTGAGCGATATTCATCTGGGCGCCGATGCGCGCCTTGAAATGGTGCGTCTGGTGGATGAGGGGGCCAAATCCTTCCATCTATCGAGCTTACGGGCAGAGCTTGAGGCCGGTGCGGATTTTGGCTGCTTCACGCTGACCATGGGCGGCCAGATGCAGCGCCAGCAGAGCTTTGTGCGTTTCAATGGCGAAGGTGCCGTGGCGCGCGTCAATGGCGCCTCGGCCCTGCGCGGTAGGCAGATGGCCGATACGTTCTGCCATACCGATCATGCAGTGCCGGCCTGCGCAAGCGATACGCTTTACCGCACGGTGCTGGATGGCTCGGCCACAGGCACATTTCAGGGCAAGGTCGTGGTGCAGCCTGACGCGCAGAAGACGGATGGTCGCCAGATGACCAATGCGTTGCTGCTGTCACGCGAAGCGTCGATGAACGCCAAGCCCGAGCTTGAAATCTATGCCGACGACGTGCAATGCGCGCATGGCTCGACGATTGGCGAATTGAACAAGGACGCCATTTTCTATCTGCGTGCGCGCGGACTCAATGAGCGCGATGCCCGTCGTCTGCTGGTCACGGCCTTTCTGGATGAAGCGCTCGATCGCATTGCGCATGACGGCGCAAGGGATGCCCTGCGTGCGGTCGTGGCAAACTGGTTTTCTGCAGAAGGAGCGGCAACATGAATGTGACCTTGAAGACGGTTGCGCCTGCTTTCGATGTGGAGCGGATCAGGGCGGATTTTCCGATCCTGTCACGCGAAGTCTATGGCAAGCCGCTGGTCTATCTCGATAACGCCGCCTCGGCGCAGAAGCCGCGCGCTGTGATCGACGCGATGAACGAAGTCATGGAGAGCGAATATGCAAATGTCCATCGCGGCATGCATTACCTCTCCAATACGGCGACCGAGAAATTTGAGGTCGCGCGTGAGACAGCCCGCGCTTTCCTGAATGCGCGAGAGGCGAGCGAAGTGATTTTCACGTCCGGCGCAACGGATGCGATCAATCTTGTCGCTTCCTCCTATGGTGAGACGAATATCAGGGAAGGTGACGAGATCATCCTTTCCGTGATGGAGCATCACTCCAATATCGTGCCCTGGCATTTTCTGCGCGAGCGCTTTGGCGCGGTTCTGAAATTCGTCCCCATTAATGAGGCGGGCGAGCTGGATATGGCTGCCTATGAGAGCCTGTTCAGCCCGCGCACAAAAATGGTGGCGCTGACACAGATGTCCAATGCGCTGGGCACCATCACGCCGATGAAAGAGATCATTGCCATCGCGCATGCCCATGGCGCGCCGGTGCTGGTCGATGCCTGCCAGAGCGCGGTGCACATGACGCTGGACGTGCAGGATCTTGATTGCGATTTTCTAGTTTTCTCCGGCCACAAAATCTATGGCCCGACAGGGATCGGTATTCTCTACGGCAAGAAGGAAGTGCTCGCTGACATGCGGCCCTATCGTGGCGGCGGCGAAATGATCCGCGAGGTTGGTCTCGACAGGATCACCTATGCCGATGCGCCGCATCGCTTTGAGGCGGGGACACCCGCCATCATCGAGGCAATAGGTCTGGGCGCGGCCATGACATATATGGAAAGCATCGGCCGGAACGCGATCCACACGCATGAAACCGCCTTGCTGGACTATGCGACCGACGCGCTTTCAAAGATTGAAGGCCTGCGCATCATCGGCGCGAGCGCCCGTAAGGGGTCGATCATTTCCTTTGTCATGGACGGAACCCATCCCCATGACATTGCCACGATCATTGACCGGGCCGGGGTTGCGGTACGGGCAGGGCATCATTGTGCCCAGCCGGTGATGGAACGATATGGCGTCGGGGCGACAACACGCGCGTCATTTGCCATGTATAATACATTCCAGGAAGTCGATGCGCTGGCGCAGGCGCTTGTCGACGCCAAGAAATTTTTTGGTTGAGGGTCAGATGTCTGAAGAAATCGAATTCATGCAGCCACCCGCAAACAACCTGTTGCCGGATGAGGGCAACAAGCCTGAATCGGCCATTCCGGCTGAGGAACTGGCCCAGTTGACCGACGACATTATCGGCGCGCTCAAGACGGTCTATGACCCGGAAATTCCCGTCGATGTTTATGAGCTTGGTCTGATCTATCGGGTTGATATTTCTGATGACCGCGATGTGCTGGTGGATATGACGCTGACGGCGCCGGGCTGCCCGGTTGCGGGCACCATGCCCGTGATGGTGGAAGATGCCATCCGCACGGTGGAAGGCATTGGCGATGTCCGCGTGAATATGGTTTTCGATCCGCCCTGGGACCCCAGCCGCATGTCGGATGAGGCCCGTGTGGCGCTCAACATGTTCTGATGTGAGGTTATTTTAACCCGCGAAGCGCAGACTTGCCCGAGCCCTTGAATGATAACCCTCGCAACATGATATTTAGAGGGTAGGAGACTGAAAATGGCCAGAGAAATGCCCAAGGCGATGACATTGACGGATCGTGCTGCAGAGCGCGTGAAATCCATCATGGCAGAAGCGCCGGGCAAATTTGTCGGCATCCGCGTGGGTGTCAAGAATGGCGGCTGTGCCGGCATGGAATATACGATGGACTATGCCGAGGAAGCCGGGCGTTTCGACGAAGTTGTCGAGGACAAGGGCGTGCGCATCCTGATCGATCCGAAGGCCGTTCTCTTCCTGCTCGGGACGGAAATGGACTATGTGACGGACAAGTTTTCGTCCACCTTCAAGTTCAACAATCCCAATGTGACCGACGCGTGCGGCTGCGGCGAGAGTGTGAGCATTACGCCTGCAACGCTTTCGAGCTGAGCCGGAAATAAGTCGGGCGCCATCTGCCATTGCAGACAGCGCCCGTGGTCGTCTTATTCGCCTTTGAATTCTGCCGGACGCTTGCCGAGGAAGGCTTTGACCCCTTCCTTGAAATCCGCCGAATTGCCGGCAATGCGCTGGGACTGGCGTTCGAGATTGATCTGCTCCTCATAGGAGTTTTCCGAGCTGTCCCAATACATTTTCCGGATCAGGCCAAGTGACACGGTCGGACCATTGGCGAGGTCCTTGGCCAGCTTGTGGGCTTCGGCCATCAGCTGGTCGTCTTCATAGACGCGATTGATGAGACCCCAGTTGAGGGCTGTTTCGGCAGTCAGCTTTTCGCCCATGAGCGAAAGCTCGGTAGCACGGGCCTTGCCGATGAGGCGGGGCAGTATCCATGTCGAACCGCCATCAGGCACAAGACCGATGCGACGGAAGGCCTGCAGGAAATAGGATGACTTGGCGCAGAGCACCATGTCGCCCATCAGCGCAAAGCTCATGCCGACGCCGGCCGCAGGGCCGTTGACCGCCGTGATGAAGGGGATGGGCAGATTGCGCAGGCGCCGCAGGAAGGGGTGATACATGGTCTCGAGCGCCGAGCCTGCATCGGTTGCGCCCACGGCATTGTCGCCGCGCGCCTGAAGATTGGCACCTGTGCAGAAAGCCCTCCCTTCGCCGGTGAGCATCAGGCAGCGAATGCCGTTTGACTTGTCTTCGACATGATCAAGTGCCGCCATCAGGCCACCCAGCATGGGCGGTGAGACGGCGTTCATCACCTTGGGGTCATTCATCGTGAGAACAGCCACAGGGCCGTCAATATCCAGGCGAGCGAGTTCGAAATCCATTTTCTTCATCCCGTTTTATGATTATCAGCTGAAATTGGGTTCGCGTTTCGTGGCAAAGGCTTTGACGCCCTCCAGAAAATTCGGGTGATCGCCCAGCACACCCTGCGTGTCGCGCTCATAGTCGAGCTGCTGGCTGAGGCTGTGCGTTTCGGCGATATCGAGTGCCTTTTTGACTTCACCAAAAGCATTGCTGGGGCCGCTGGCCAGTTTTCCGGCAATGCGCATGGTTTCCGCCGTGAGCTGATCATCTTCCACGCATTTCCAGATCAGGCCCCATTCGGCGGCTGTGGTCGCAGGCAGTTTTTCGCCTGTCAATGCGAGGGCACGGGCCCGCGCGCGTCCCAGAATGCGGGGCAGCAGCCAGGTGCAGCCCATGTCCGGGATGAGGCCCAGACGTGGCGCAAAGACGGAGACAAAACCTGCTGATTTCGCCGCCACGACAATATCGCAGACAAGCGCAAGACCCATGCCGCCGCCCGCGGCAATGCCATTCACTGATGCGATGGTGGGAATGGGGAGATTGGCAATTTCCAGCACCATGGGGTTGAAGGCGATATCCATGCCATGTGAGACAGCCTGACCACGGCTCATGTCGTCCGTGCCGGGTGTCTTTGCCATGAGGTCGGCGCCGGCACAGAAGCCACGTCCTGCGCCTGTGATGACCAGGGCACGTGCCGTCTTGTTGGCGCGGATGTCGGCCACGACAGCGCGCACCTCATCCATCAGCGGAATGTGAAGGCTGTTGAGGACATCAGGACGGTTGAGCGTGAGCACGCCCACACCGTCCTGAATCTCAAATGTGATGTGTTCCATGGCTTCCCTCTTATTTGTTTGGAGGGAGCATAGTCGCGCGATGCGGGGAGTGAAAGAGGATCAGGCGTTCAGGCGGGGCTGATTTCAGAATCAGAAATAATCAGCCCGCCAGTTTTCGAAGATCCTCAGGCGGATTGGCTTCCGAAATGACCTGGTTGCGGCCGCCATCTTTCGCAGCGTAAAGGCAGGCGTCAGCACGTTCGATCAGTGCAGAAGGCGCGTCGCCCCTGCGGAAAATCCCGACACCGATCGACATGGTCACACGGCCCAGCGTCTCGCCGGTCGAGCGCTTCACCAGTTCACGGCCCATCACGGTCTCACGAATCTCATTGGCAATATTTTCTGCCGCTTCGGCGGTGATGTCCGGCATGATCACTGCGAATTCCTCACCACCATAGCGGGCAACCGTGTCATTTTCGCGCGCGCCACCCTTCAGGCAGCTGGCAACAAGGCGCAGCACCTGGTCGCCTGTGCGGTGACCATAGGTGTCGTTGAACTTCTTGAAAAAATCGATGTCCCCGATGAGAAGAGCCAGTGACCCGTCTTCCTTTTCGGCACGTTTGATTTCGCGTGAAATGACCTCATCGAATGCCTTGCGATTGGCAACGCCCGTCAGGCCATCGGTGCGGGCTTCGCTGCGTGCCTGATCAAGATTGTCCCGGAGTTCGGTGATTTCGGCCTTGGTCTGTTGCAGACGCTTTTCGAGCAACTGGCTGCGCATTTCCATGCTGCGCGTGGCTTCCACGATGGCTTCAACCGCGCTGTGCACTTCATTTGGCGTGGACTGGCTGGTCAGGCCCTGGCTGGCTTCGCGGACAGAGTTGCCGAATTCCGAATTATCCCCTGAGGTGGCTTCGACCAGCTTGAGGATCTTGTCCACTTCGCTGCTCAGTCGGGAGCCACTTTCCAGCGCGAGTTCCGAGAGGTCCTTTTCGGCGACATAGCGGCGCCGAAGGTCGCTGGCCGTGTGTGCATCAATGGGCGAACCCGAGCTCAGGCGCTGATCAATTTCCTTGTTGAGGTCTGCCTTCTGACCCGTCGCATAGGCATACCAGACCGCATATACATCCGGTTCGGGCGGCAGCCCCTGTTCGTCGATCAGTTTGAGCGCGCGCTCACTCCAGTTCTTGGCAGCGGCAATGTCTGTTCGTTGGCTCACGGTAAGTCCTCACCCATTCTGGGATCACAAAATAGTCCCCCATCCCTCGATGACCCGAGACTAGGGCCAAGGGGTTACATCTCGGTAAACCGACCACCGAAAATTCGGGGAAAAACGAGTATTTCCCTCGGGGAAAACGCATTTTCTCTGCCTCAAAAACAGGCAGCTGCGAGAGGGGGCTCACAAGGTCGCATTTGTCATATATGTTGTTGGGAAATGGAGCCCTGCCATGCACGCAAAGTCATGCTTGAGCTCATAATCAAAAGGCATGTCACCATCGGGTGGCTGCAAATGACCACCGGAGGACGACTATGAGCCTAGCTGCATCGCAGGAACCTGATTTCGCTACGATTTCCGCCTCTATCCGTGACATTCTGGACAGGCAGAAAGCCGCCCATATTGCCAAGGGGCCCCTGAGTGCCGAAGAACGCTGCGAATGGCTCGATCGGGCCATTGCGCTTGTTTATGACAATCAGAAGGAAATCGTGGAGTGCCTGGCCGCAGATTTCGGTCATCGCAGCCACGACGCTTCAATGTTTACGGACGTGATGGCCTCCATCACCCCGCTGCAGCACGCCAAAAAGCATCTGCGCGACTGGATGAAGCCCGAGAAGCGCAAGGTTCAGTTCCCGCTTGGTCTGCTCGGTGCCAAGGCCCTCGTAGAATATCAGCCCCTCGGGACCGTCGGTGTCATCAGCCCGTGGAACTTCCCGATCAATCTGACATGGACACCGCTGGCCGGCATTTTTGCCGCCGGAAACCGTTGCATGATCAAGCCATCGGAATTTACGCCCGCCACCTCTGAATTGATGGCCCGTATGATCCGTTCCGCCTTCGACGAAACCGAAGTCGCCGTCATCACCGGTGGCCCTGCTGTCGGACAGGCCTTCTCGTCGCAGCCGTTCGATCATCTGCTCTTCACCGGCGCGACCTCCATTGCCCATCACGTCATGCGTGCCGCAGCGGAAAACCTCGTGCCGTTGACGCTGGAACTGGGCGGCAAGTCCCCCGTTCTCGTGTCCGAAACGGCCGATATCGCTGATGCGGCCGCCCGTGTCATGAACGGCAAGACGCTCAATGCTGGCCAGATTTGCCTCGCACCGGATTATGTCTATGTGCC
>WGND01000014.1 GCA_016124805.1 Hyphomicrobiales bacterium
CGCACAATCGGCGCGCTATGGGTCTGCTGGAAGGTGGCGGCAGTGCCGGTGTCGCTGACAATTTTGCCGTCGCTGATCGTGATCGTGCGTTCGGCGATAGCGGCGACGTCGGCATCATGTGTGATCAGGATGATCGTGTGGCCCCGAGCATGGAGATCCTTGAGCAGGCTCAGCATGTCGCTGCCGCTTTGGGTGTCGAGCGCGCCGGTCGGCTCGTCGGCGAGAATAACTTCCGCCCCGTTCATTAAGGCACGCGCAATGGAAACGCGCTGCTGCTGGCCGCCCGACAATTCGCCGGGTCGATGCCCACCGCGTGATTCAAGGCCAAGCTGCGCGATCAGCTGTTTGGCGCGCGCAATCCGCTGTGGCTTCTCCACGCCTGCATAGATGGCCGGGAGTTCGACATTCTCGATCGCCGTCATGGTGGCAAGAAGATTGTAGCGCTGAAACACAAAGCCGAAAACATCACAACGGAGTGCGGCAAGTTCGTCAGAACTCAGACCTCCGACATCAACGCCTGCAACGCGATAGTGCCCCTCGGTCGGCGTATCAAGGCAGCCCAGAAGATTCATGAGGGTGGATTTGCCGGAGCCCGATTGCCCGACAATGGCGACAAATTCACCCCGCTCGATTGTCAGGGAGACATCATCCAGCGCGCGTACTTCCACCCCGCCGGTCTTGTAGACCTTGCTGACATGATCAATCTGGATAAGGGGGACTGTGGGGGAGGCGGTCATTGACTGATCCGATCAGAACATGGGGGGCATGCCGCGCGAACCCGAAGATGTCGCACTTTTGGCCGAGGTGGTGGCCGTGCTTGTGATGATCGTATCGCCGGTTGAAACGCCTGACGTAATTTCCGCACTGACACGGTTGCTGACGCCCACCTCGACAGCCTGCCTGACCGGCTTCCCGTTCCGCTCCAGCATCACATAGGTACCATTGTGATCCGTCTTGACAGCACTGAGCGGCACAATGACGGCGTCCTTGGCAGCCGAAATAATGAAGAAGACCTGTGCCGTCATGTCGGGCAGCAGCAGGTTCTGCTCATTCTTGACATCAAGCAGCACATTGAAAAGCACGACATTGTTTTCAATGGTCGGCGTCGGCTGGATCTGGCGAACGCTCGATTCCCATTTTTTGTCGGGCATGCCGAGCGTCGTGAAATAGGCTTTCATGCCGACCGTCAGCTTGTCGACATCGGCTTCGGCGACCTGCGCTTCGGCGGTCATCGTTTCAAGGTCGGCGATCCGCACAATGGTGGGGGCCGACTGGCTGGACACAACCGTCTGGCCTTCCTGGGTTGTCTGTGAGACGACCGTGCCGGACATGGGGGCATAAATTTTGGTGTAGCCGAGATTGGCCGTGTCGCCGGAAAGCGTGGCCTGCTGCTCTTTGATCTGTGCTTTCAGAGAGTCGATACTGGCGCGCGTTGTCTGCAACTTGTTGAGGGCCTGATCATAAAGATCGCGGCTGACGGCATTTGTTTTCAGCAGGTCGCGGTACCGCACAAATTGCTTTTCACAAAGGGTGACATCAGCTTGTGCGCTTTTGAGCTGTGCTTCGAGATTGGCAATGCGGGCGTTATCGGAATCGACCTGGGACTGATAGACGAGTGGATCAATTTCAGCGAGAAGTTTTCCCTTCTCAACCTGATCACCAATATCGACATAGACCTTGGTCAGCTGACCGGAAACCTGCGCACCCACATCCACATAATTGAGCGGTTGCAGTGAGCCAAGGGCGGTCACCGCATTTTCGATATTGCCGGTTGTCGCCTGCGCGGTCTTGTAGGTCAGTGTTTCACTGCTGCTGAAACTTGAATAACCCCACCATACCAGGGCCAATAAGATCAGGGCGGCGAGCCCGATCTGAACGGGGCGCTTTCCGACAAGGCCTTTTGCCTGAGCGGTGATATTTTGAACGCGGGGGTCGCTACCGTCGAATGCCATGCTGAACAGTCCATCTATCGTGTACAGAACTTATACGAGTTATGGGCTCGTTTCCGTCACAATAGATGGACTGTTTTCGCAGATTCTCATTCATCTGATGTTCATCAGACGCGGATCATCCTTTTGCCGACATTTGTCCCGGCAAGCAGACCGATCAGCGCCTTCGGCGTGTTTTCAATGCCGTCCATGATGTCTTCACGTACCTTTATTTTGCCATCCTTGACCCAGGCTTGCAGGTCGGTGAGGGCAGCCTCGCGTTGGTCGTCGAAGTCATAAAGAATGAAGCCCTGCATGGTCAGGCGCTTCACGACGATCAGGCCGGGAATGCCGCGCGGGCCGTGGGCAGGGGCGGCCCCATCATATTGCGAGACAGCCCCGCAGCAGGCGATGCGCCCATAATCATTCATATTGAAGAGAACGCCTTCCAGCACATCACCGCCGACATTGTCGAAATAGACATCGACACCTTTGGGCGCCTTTGTGCGCAGGGCCTTGTTCACGGATTCGGCCTTGTAGTCGATTGCCTCATCAAAGCCGAGTTCATCCACTAGCAATTTGCACTTATCAGCACCACCCGCGATGCCAACCACATGGCAGCCCTTGAGTTTGGCGATCTGCCCGACGATGGAGCCGACGGCACCCGCAGCCGCCGAGACAACGACCGTGTTGCCTGCCTTGGGTTTGCCGACATCCAGCAGCCCGTGATAGGCGGTGAGGCCCGCAATGCCATAGACACTGAGGAGATGGGACAGCGGTTCCATCGGTGCGACCTTGGTGGCGACCTTTTCCGGCAGCGCGGCATATTCCTGCCAGCCGGTATCGGCAAAGACGAGATCGCCCTTGGCAAAGCCCTTCGACTTGGACTCGACAACCTCCGAGATCGAACCACCCGCCATCACCGTGCCGGCTTCCACAGCAGAGCGATAGGTTGCACCTTGCATCCAGGCGCGGTTGGCGGCATCAAGTGAAATGAGCTTGGTACGAACAAGAATCTGTCCCTCCTCAATGGCCGGAATAGCCCCTTCATTGAGTCGGAAATGACTTTCTTCCAGTTTGCCCTTGGGCGTTTCAAGGAGCAGAATCTGCTTGTTGATCGTGGCAGCCATGAGCGTTTCCCCTGTTTTTTGGATTCTTGAGCCAAGCATAGCCTGAAGCGGGCCCGCCTGCCCATATCTGGCCGATCACCCTATTGTGAGGGAACCCGCCAGCGGCTAGAAACGGCCTTCAGACTTATTGATCCGCATAGCAGGACCTATGACGCAGAAGCTACGCATCGCGCTCGCCCAGTTGAACCCCATCGTGGGCGACATCAAGGGCAATATGGCCAAGGCCGTCGAGGCCCGACGCGTCGCTGCGCTTGATGGGGCTGACATCATCATCTTCAGCGAATTGTTCCTGACGGGTTATCCGCCGGAGGATCTGGTCCTCAAGCCGGCTTTCCAGCGCGCGGCGATGGCGGCCACTGCCGAGTTGGCCAGCCTGACGGCGGATTCAGGTCCGGCCATTCTTATCGGCACACCCTGGATGGAGGACGGCAAGCTCTACAATTCCGTCGCCTATCTGGATGCAGGCGAAATCAAGGGACTGCGGCACAAGGTGCATCTGCCAAATTATGGCGTCTTCGATGAGCCGCGCGTGTTTCAGCCGGGTTTGATGCCGGGGCCCTTCAATATTCGTGGTGTTCGTGTCGGTGTGCCGATCTGCGAAGACATCTGGTATCCCGATGTTGTGGAATGTCTGGAAGAGAGCGGGGCGGAGCTGCTGCTCGTGCCCAATGGCTCCCCCTTTGACATCACCAAGCACGAAGCCCGTCAGCAGCTTGCCATTTCCCGCATCAATGAGAGCGGCCTGCCACTGGCCTATGTGAACCAGATGGGCGGGCAGGACGAACTCGTTTTTGACGGCGCAAGCTTCGTGCTGAATGCCGATCTCAGCCTGCCGGTTCAGATGCCGGCATGGGAAGAGCAGGTGCTTGTCACGGACTGGAGCCGGACAGATGACGGCTGGGTCTGTGCGACATCGCTGCGCGCGCCCATCGAGGAAGGCCTTGAGGCGACCTATCTCGCCATCGTGCAGGGCCTGCGCGACTATGTGACGAAGAACCGCTTCCCCGGCGTGGTGCTTGGCCTTTCGGGTGGCATTGACTCCGCATTGGTGGCTGCCCTTGCTGCCGATGCGCTGGGCCCTGACAAGGTTCACTGCATCATGCTGCCCTATCGCTACACCTCAGACATCAGTGTGACAGACGCCGCCGCCTGCGCCCGTGCACTGGGCGTGCGCTACGACACTGTCCCGATTGAAGAACCTGTCGGCGGATTTTTGAGCGCCCTTGGGCCAATGTTTGAAGGCACACAGAGCGACACGACGGAGGAAAACCTCCAGTCGCGCAGCCGCGGTGTGATCCTGATGGCGATCTCCAACAAGTTCGGCTCCATGCTGCTGACGACAGGCAACAAGTCCGAAGTCTCGGCGGGCTATGCCACGATCTATGGCGACATGAATGGCGGCTTTAATCCGATCAAGGACGTCTTCAAGGTCAAGGTCTTTGAATTGTCGGCCTGGCGCAATTCCCATCAGCCCAAGGGGTGCCTTGGCGCGGGCGGTGTTGTCATTCCCGAACGCATCATCACGCGGCCGCCATCGGCTGAGTTGAAGCCTGACCAGAAGGATGAAGACTCGCTGCCGCCTTATCCCGTGCTGGATGACATTCTCGAATGTCTGGTCGAGAAGGAAATGGCGGTGCGTGATGTGGTCGCGCGCGGTCATGACTATGACCTCGTCAAGCGCATCGAGCATCTTGTCTATGTCTCGGAATATAAGCGCCGTCAGGCCGCACCGGGTGTCAAGCTCACCTCGCGCAATTTCGGTCGTGACCGCCGTTACCCCATCGTGAATGGTTGGCGTGATGCCGACTGACAAAAAACCCGTTGTCCGTTTTGCGCCAAGCCCCACGGGTATGCTGCATCTCGGCAATGCGCGCGCGGCCTTGTTCAACTGGCTTTTCGCCAAACATGCCGGCGGCAAATTCATGCTGCGCATGGATGATACCGATGATGAGCGGTCAACAGCGGCCTATGCCGAAGGCATCGAGAATGATCTTGCGTGGCTCGGCCTGCGCCATGACCTGTTTGACCGCCAGTCAAACCGTATCGCGATCTATGAAGCCGCTGCGCAGCGCCTGAAGGACGCAGGGCTCCTTTATCCCTGTTATGAGACGGCGGCGGAACTGGATCGCAAGCGCAAGCGCCAGCAGGCACGCGGCAAGCCACCCGTCTATGATCGCGCCGCGCTTGATCTGACGGCTGAAGATCGCGCCACACTGGAAGCCGAAGGGCGCAAGCCTCATTGGCGCTTCAAGCTTGATGGCAGCAAAACCCATTTTGAGGATTTGATCTTCGGCGCGTTTGATGTGAATTCAGACTCGCTCTCCGACCCTGTGCTGGTGCGCGAAGATGGCCGGTTTCTCTATACGCTGCCAAGCGTGGTCGATGACATTGATTTCGGCATCACGCATATCATCCGTGGCGCCGACCATCTGACCAATACAGGCGTGCAGCTTCAGCTCTTCAAGGCCCTCGGTGCCACAGCGCCTACCTTTGCTCATTACTCGTTGCTGCAGGGCCCGGAAGGCAAGCCGCTGTCAAAAAGTCAGGGCGAAGACTTCTCGCTGCAGTCCCTGCGCGAGGCAGGCTATGAACCGATGGCGATCAATTCGCTGCTGGCCCGCCTTGGCACGCCTGATCCCGTCGAACCGCGTCTGAGCCTTGAGGAACTGGCCGCCCATTTTGACATCGGGCAACTGGGCCGCGCCGACATCCGGTTTGATCCTGCTAATCTCGACAAGACCAATGCCGCGCTGCTGCATCTCATTCCCTATACATCCATCAGGGGGCGACTGGGCGCGGCGGGGATCGATCTTGGAGAGGACTTCTGGAACGCCATCCGCCCCAATCTGACACGCTTTGACGATGCGGCGCTTTGGGCCGGGATCATCACCGGTCCCATGACCCCGGTCATTGAGGATGAGGCCTTTGGAGCACTTGCCGCCGGCAACCTGCCGCCCGAGCCGTGGTCGGACCAGACATGGGGCATACTGACGGACAACCTCAAGCAGATCAGCGGCCGCAAGGGCAAGGCGCTTTTCATGCCCCTGCGTCTGGCTTTGACCGGTTTGCCACATGGACCAGAACTCAAAAACCTGCTACCTCTGATCGGACGCGAACGGGCCGAGTCCCGCTTGCGCGGCCTAACAAGATGATTTGATTAGGTTTTAACGGCGGAACGAGAGGGTAACGGCCATGTGGTCCGTACTTCACATTATGAAAGCTCTCATTATTAGCAGCTGATCCAGCTCGCTACCGTCCCCTACGCTCGCTCCAAAATTCCCATGTGAGAGACGAACTGGCCGGTGGCAAGCGCCCATCGACCATCGATTATTCACGTGTCCGGAATAGAAAAATGACCACCACATCGAGCAAAGAGCGCCTCTACCTTTTTGACACCACGCTGCGTGATGGCGCGCAGACGACGGGCGTCGATTTCAGTGTGGAAGACAAGCGCCTCATTGCAGGCCTGCTCGACAGCCTTGGCATTGACTATATCGAAGGGGGCTATCCCGGCGCCAATCCGACGGACACCGCATTGTTCAGTGAGAAGCCAACGCTGAAGCATGCACGGCTTACCGCTTTTGGCATGACCAAACGCGCTGGCCGCAGCGCCGCCAATGACCCCGGTCTCGCCGTCATCCTTGATGCGCCGGTTGATGCCGTCTGTCTCGTCGCCAAGTCATGGGATTTTCATGTCGAGGTCGCACTCGGCATCACCAACGAAGAAAATCTGGAGTCGATTGCCGAAAGCGTGAAGGCCATTGCCGCGCGAAAGCTTGAGCCGATGATCGATTGCGAGCATTTCTTTGATGGCTACAAGGCCAATCCCGCCTATGCCACCGCTTGCCTGAAAACGGCGCTTGAATCCGGCGCCCGCTGGGCCGTGCTGTGTGACACCAATGGCGGCAGTCTGCCCCATGAGGTGGCGCGGATTGTCGGTGAACTGATCGCATCGGGTGTTCCGGGCGAGCGCTTGGGCATCCATGCGCATAATGACACGGAGAACGCGGTCGCCAATTCGCTTGCTGCCGTCAATGCAGGCGTGCGTCAGGTGCAGGGCACACTAAACGGTCTCGGCGAGCGCTGTGGCAATGCCAATATGGTGTCGATCATCCCGACACTTCTCCTGAAGCCTGAATTTGCTGATCGCTTTGAAATCGGTGTCACGCATGAAAATCTCAAGAACCTGACCCATGTGTCACGCGTTCTCGACGAGGTGCTCAATCGCGCGCCAGATCGCTATGCGCCTTATGTCGGCGAAAGCGCCTTTGCTTCCAAGGCAGGCATTCATGTTTCCGCGCTGCTGAAGGACCCGCGTACCTATGAGCACGTGCCACCCGAGGCGGTGGGCAACAAGCGCAAGATCGCCGTTTCCGATCAGGCTGGCCGTTCCAATATTCTGGCGCGTCTGGAAGAGGCAGGTATCGAAATCGACCCCAGGGACAGTCGCGTCCAGCGTCTGCTGGATGATGTAAAGGAACGGGAGTTTCTTGGCTATTCCTATGATGGGGCTGAAGCCTCTTTTGAACTTCTCGCCCGCCGTCTGCTGGATCAGTTGCCGGACTATTTCCTTGTTGAATCGTTCCGCGTGCTCGTCGAGCGGCGCTACAACGCACATGGCGATCTGGTCACCGTCTCGGAAGCCACGGTGAAGGTGAATGTGGACGGCGAGACATTGATCTCGGTCGGCGAAGGCAACGGTCCGGTGAATGCCCTTGATCAGGCGCTGCGCAAGGACCTGGGCAAATATTCGCCCTTCATCGAAGATCTGCGCCTCGTCGATTTCAAGGTGCGTATCCTGACAAGCGGCACGGAGGCCGTGACCCGAGTCATGATTGAAAGTGTCGATGGCAAAGGCAATCGATGGTTCACCGTCGGTGTATCCCCCAACATTGTCGATGCCTCATTCCAGGCCCTTGTGGATTCCATCAACTACAAACTGATCCGTGATAACGCCCCCGCACCGATGCGCGGCAAAACAAAAACAACAATGACGAACTGACGAGACGCCGACGCGCCAGACCCTGCTGCGCCGACATGGCGCAAGGCCGGAAGGCAGATTTGGCAGGGAGAGGTGAGGGCATCATGCCTGAGGAAATTCTATCGGCAGAAGATCAGCGCAGAATGGCTGCGAGCGGCGCTTTGGCCGCCGCTGTCGGCTACTTGCTTTGGGGCTTTTCGGTTATCTTATACAAGCAGCTCACCCATGTGCCGCCCTTTGAGGTGCTGGCACATCGCTCGCTCTGGAGCGTGCTGTTGACCATGGGGATCATCTTTGGCCTTGGACGCAGTGCCACGCTGCTGACGCTTCTGCGCAATCCGAGGGCCATGGCGACACTTGCGATGACAGCCGCATTGATCGGCTCCAACTGGTTTGTCTTCATCCTGTCGATCAATGAATCGCGCGTTCTGGAGACTAGTCTCGGATATTACATCAACCCGCTGGTAAGCGTTTTGCTGGGCGTCATGTTCCTCGGCGAGAGGCTGTCGCGCGCCCAGATGGTCGCGGTTGTTCTGGCGCTTTTGGGTGTCATCAATTTTGCCTGGGTCATTGGCACCCTGCCATGGATATCGCTCTATCTGGCCTTCTCCTTTGCCGCCTATGGCTATTTGCGCAAGGTCTCGCGCATCGAGCCGCTGGAAGGGCTCTTTGTCGAAGTGGTGATGCTGCTGCCGCTCGCGCTGATTTATCTCGGCTGGCTGGCGGCCCATGGCGGCATGTATATCGAGCATGCCGGCTGGTATGAGACGACCTTTCTGGTGCTCACCGGCCCCATGACAACGCTGCCGCTGATCCTCTTTGCCTATGGGGCGCAGCGGATCAGATTGGCAACGCTTGGCCTGATGCAATATATGGCGCCAACCGCGCAGTTTCTGGTGGCCGTCATGCTCTATGGCGAACCGATCCTGCCCGCACAACTCGTCACCTTTGCCTTGATCTGGCTGGCGCTCGGTATCTTCAGTGTGGACACCTATCTCAAGGAACGCGAACTGCGTCGGCTGGCGCGTTTGCCGGTCTAGGCCAGACCCAGCGTCTGCTCCCAGTGGATTGCCGAATTTTCCCAAGTGAGTTTCTGGCGCTGGGTCAAGGCTCCCTCATGCAGGCGGGTCCAATAAATGTCATCGCTCAGCAGACGGACGATCATCGTTCCGAGTTCGCTGTCATCCTGCGATATCAGCCCGTCAAGATCATGGGCGACGCGGTCGCTCAATGCGCCGATGCCGGAGGTGACAACCGGAAGCCCCATGCATTGGGCTTCGGAGGCGGCAAGGCAGAATGTCTCCCCGCCACGCATATGGCCGGGATAAAAAAAGAGCCGTGCCTGCTGATAGAGCGCGATCAGCTTTTCCTTGGGCTGGCGGCCCTGAAGGATGATGCCATGTGCATCCAGGCCTTCCGCCGCCGCGCCCAGATAGGCGGCCGCATTGCCGAAGACGTGAAACTGGGCCGATGGAAAATGCGGCGCGACCAAGGTTTTCCACACCTGGATCGCGTGGGGCAGGCCGCGTTGCGGCTCCGAGGCCCAGACGGCAAACGGCTTTTCACCGGCAGTTGGCGTTGGCGTCCGAAAACTCTCAGATATGCCGTGATAGATCACCGAGCGCCCCTTGAAGGGGAGGAGACGGCTTGCGGCCTTCATCGACCAGTTGGACAGAAACACACCATGCGGTCTGTGTCGCAGCAGGGGGGCGATCTGGCCCTTGCGCAGCATTTTCTCGATGATCAGTGGATTATGCACCCAGAGAAATTTGCGGGCGGATTTCGAGACGCGGTCAAAAGGTTTCAGGTTGTTGCTGGAGATCACAACATCGGCATCCACATTACCTATCTCAGAGAGCGGAATATTCAGGAGGCCCATCCCCTTCATAGTTTCATCTGTGGGCGTGGCGAGGGTGACATCATGGCCACGCGCTGCCAGTGCGGCGCCAAGCTCGATATTGGTGGATTCAATGCCGCCCAGAGGCTGCACATTCATCATGCCGACATTGTAGCGGGCGCGCGTGTCACTGATGAAAAAGATGCGGGCCATTCAGGCATGTCCTCTCTGCGGGAGGTGAAGGATAAGGCCTCCCCCGGATCGTTGCTAGAGCGTTGCCCGGATACGCGGCAGGATATCTTCCACCTTGTCGACCACCGCATAGATGCCGCGGATATTGGAGCGCGCGAACCCGGCCTTGATGATGTGATCGAAGAGTTCGATCAGGGGATCCCAGAAGCCATTCAGATTGGCGATGATGATGGGCAGGTTGTGGCGCCCGAGTTGGGCCCATGTGAGCATTTCAACGGCCTCTTCCAGCGTCCCGATCCCGCCCGGCAGCACCACGAAAGCATCCGACCGCTCAAACATGAGCTGTTTGCGCTCATGCATGCTGGTGGTCACGATGAACTCGCTGACCTCGTCAAACCGGACCTCACGCTTCTGCAGAAAGTCGGGAATGATGCCGGTCACGCGACCATTTTCCTGCATCACCGTGCGGGCAATAACGCCCATGATGCCGATGCCACCCCCGCCATAGACCAGCCCCACATTTTCATAGGCCAGGATGCGCCCAAATGTTTCGGCTGCCTCCAGAAAGCTGGGTTCGCTGCCCGTGCTGGAGCCGCAATAGACGCAGATATTCTTCAGTTGGGATGTCATTCTCAGTCTCGAATAGGGGGCGGGCAGGGGGCCGCTCCGGGGGTGTTTCACATTGGTGCCGCAATTGCAGGCTACCCACTAGCATGAATTTACGAAGGCTGTTTGTTTCGCTCTGAGACGAAATTAACCAGATTCGTCCCGCCTTTGGTCAAGGCGGCTATAACAAGGCGTCATAGGGGTAGAGTCCATGAAATTTGGTGCAATCGCGGCTGGTGTGCTGGTTGTCGTCGCCATCCTGCTGGGTGGCTGGTATTTCCTGTTTAATGGCAAAGAGGCGGAAACGCCGGATACGGGCCCTGTCGCCAGCGAGACAGCCCCGCCCGCGCCGGATGCAGCAGAGGTGATCGACCTTTCCCTGCCCACCTTCGATATTGTCCGTGTGGAGCGCGATGGGTCGGCCGTTGTGGCAGGTCGCGCCATGCCAGGTGCTGAAGTTGATATTCTAGCCGATGGCAAGGTGGTGGCCCATGTCACGGCAGATGCCAATGGGGAATGGGTGGCCGTGCTTGATGAGCCACTGACCGGGGGCAATATTGAACTGTCGCTGTCGGCGACCAATCCGGATGGCACGACCAAGGCCTCGACCCAGCTTGTGGCGGTCTCCGTGCCGGATGCCAAAAACGAACGCGCGCTTGTCGTGCTGACCGAGCCTGGCAAGGCCAGCAAGATATTGCAGGGGCCCGGCGTGGCTTCGGGCAGCGGCAACCTTGTCCTGGAAACGGTGGATTATGATGAAGAGGGCAATGTCATCCTCACCGGAAAGGCAGACCCCAAGGCGGCCGTGCGTGTCTATCTCGGCACCAATCCAATCGGCGATGCCGTTGCCGATTCGAAAGGCCACTGGGAATTGCGTCCCTCCATCGAAATTATTCCGGGCACCTATGCCCTGCGTATTGATCAACTCGACAGTGCCGGCAAGGTTGTGGCGCGTGTCGAGGTGCCTTTTGAACGCGGTGAGCCCACAGCCGTGATTGCCGCCATGAAGGATGGCAAGATTGTCATCCAGCCCGGCAACAATCTCTGGAATATCGCCCGCCGCCTTTATGGCTCGGGTTTCAGCTATACGGTGATTTATCAGGCCAATAAGGACCAGATTCGCGACCCGAACCTGATCTATCCGGGCCAGGTCTTTGAGGCCCCTCGGAAAAGCGACTGATTTTCACCTTGTTCTGAGGCCCAAAAGGCCCCATTTCATGCAGAACTGAACCCCGTCCGGGATCCGGGCGGGTTTCTTCATTCGGGGGTTTTGCAGCTGCCGCCTTGCGTGAGCATGCGAAACCGGAGAGTCTGAGCGCATGGCAAGACATTTGAAGTTCACCCCCAAGGGTGGCGCGCATCCGGTGACGGGAAGCAACCCGCCCGACGATGCCCATCACAAACAGACGCTGATTTCCCTGGCGCCGCTGCTATGGCCGCGCGGGCGGATGGATCTGCGCCTGCGGGTCGTGCTGGCGCTTGTGGCGTTGGTGGCCTCCAAGGTGATCACGGTCTATGTTCCCTTTCTCTACAAATATGCCGTTGACGCATTATCGCCTGCGGCCGGAAGCGGCAACGTCATTTTCGTGCCGCTGGCACTGCTGATCGCCTATGGTGCGGCGCGGATCACGATGGTCGGGTTCGGCCAAATGCGCGATGCGGTCTTTGCCCCGGTCGGCCAGCATGCGGTGCGTGAACTGGCCATGCGTACCTTCCGTCATCTTCATGCGCTGTCGCTGCGCTTCCATCTGGAACGGCGCACAGGCGGCCTTTCGCGCGTTATTGAGCGTGGCACCAAGGCCATCGACTTCCTGCTGCGTTTCAGCCTGTTCAACATCATCCCGACCATTATCGAGCTGATCCTTGTCAGCGTCATTTTCGCCTATGCCTTCAATATCTGGTACGCGGTCGTGACGCTGGTGATGGTTGTCGTCTATATCTCTTTCACTTTCTCCGTGACTGAATGGCGGACGCGCTTTCGCCGCGAGATGAACGATCTTGATACCGATGCCAATACCAAGGCCGTCGACAGCCTGTTGAATTACGAGACGGTCAAATATTTCGGCAATGAAGAGCATGAAGCCAAACGCTTTGACCGCTCCATGGCGGGCTATGAACGGGCGGCGGTCAAAACCACGACCTCGCTGTCATGGCTGAATTTCGGTCAGGCATTCATTTTCTCCATCGGACTCACATTGCTGATGATCATGGCCGCCAGAGACATTGCCTCCGGCGTCATGACCATTGGTGCCTTTGTCATGGTCAATGCCTATCTGATCCAGCTCTATCAGCCGCTCAATATGCTGGGCACGGTCTATCGTGAAATCCGTCAGGCGCTGATTGACATGGAGACCATGTTCGATTTGATCGAGGTGCCCGCCGAAATCAAGGACGCACCCGATGCAGCACCTCTCAAGGCGCATGGTGGTGAAATCGTCTTTGAGAATGTCTGCTTTAACTATGACCCGGATCGCAAGATTCTGGAGGATGTCTCCTTCCGCGTGCCAGCCGGTCATACATTGGCAATTGTCGGTCCTTCGGGTGCCGGCAAGTCCACCATTTCGCGCATTCTCTTTCGCTTCTATGACATCTCGTCGGGTCGTGTCCTGATTGACGGGCAGGATATACGCGATATCACGCAAACCTCGCTTCGCGCCGCCATTGGCATGGTTCCGCAGGATACCGTCCTCTTCAACGATACGATCCGCTACAATATCCGTTACGGCAATCCGCAGGCGATCGACGAAGAAGTTGAGGCCGCCGCAGCCCATGCGCAGATCGGCAGTTTCATCGAGCGTTTGCCCAAAGGCTACAACACCATGGTTGGTGAGCGTGGGTTGAAGCTTTCAGGCGGCGAAAAACAGCGTGTTGCCATTGCGCGCACCATTCTGAAGAATCCGCCCATCCTGCTGCTGGATGAAGCCACCTCGGCGCTTGATACTCATACCGAGAAGGAAATCCAGCAGGCGCTCAAGGGGGTGTCCGAGGACCGGACAACGCTGATCATTGCGCATCGCCTCTCCACGGTTGTGGATGCCGATGAGATCATCGTTCTGGAAAAAGGACGCATTACCGAGCGCGGCAAGCATGACGAACTTCTGGCACGCGATGGCCGATATGCGGCCATGTGGAACCGCCAGCGGGAAGCGGATGCGGCCCGCGAAAAGCTCAAGGAAACCGAAAATGAGGATGATTTGGAGCCGGTGCACATGGCAGATGCGCTGAAGGCTTAACCTTATCGGTGCAACGCTCTACACTGGACTTTAATCTGGGGTCGCTAGGCTGACCTGAGCGACATTTAGCAGAAAGATCCGTCGGCGCGCGCCGGGATCGGAAAGAAAGAGATGCATAATCTGACGTCCATTCTTGTTCCCATACATCGCGAAGGGCACCGTTTCGTGCTGATTTTCGTGGCTGTCACGGTGGTGCTGTTCCTGATCTGGAACCCGCTGGGCTGGGCAGGCGTGGTCCTAACCCTGTGGTGCCTCTATTTTTTCCGTGATCCTGACCGGGTCACTCCGACACGCGAAGGCCTTGTGATCTCGCCTGCCGATGGTGTCGTCAACATGATCACCGAAGCCTCGCCGCCTGAGGAACTGGGGCTGGGCGAGATGAAGCGGACCCGCGTCAGCATTTTCATGAATGTCTTCAATTGCCATGTGAACCGGGCGCCGGTCGCAGGCAAGGTGAAGCGCGTGGCCTATCGTCCCGGTCTCTTCCTGAATGCGAGCCTTGATAAGGCGAGTGACGACAATGAGCGCAGCTCGATGGTGATCGAACGCGCCGATGGACAGCAGATCGTCGTGGTGCAGATTGCCGGTCTTGTGGCCAAACGTATCGTTTGCGACGCCAAGGAAGATGATGTGCTGGCCGCCGGGGAACGCTTTGGCATTATCCGTTTTGGCAGCCGGCTGGATGTCTATCTACCTGAAGGTGCCATTCCCTTGGTGGCGCTCGGCCAGACGGCCATTGCCGGCGAAACGGTTCTGGCAGACTCCATTGCGGTTGAGCCGCACCACATCTGAGCAAGGCAACAGGAAAAGGCATCACCCATGTCAGGTCCAACGCCCCGTGACCCCAAGAAAGATCTCGATCCTGAGAATTATTTCAGGCGGGGTTTTGCCTCGCGCCGCGCGCGGGCCTTCGGTCCGGTACACATCCGCACGCTCATTCCCAATGCGCTCACCGTTCTGGCGCTGTGTGCGGGGCTGACAGCAATCCGCTTTGGTCTCGAAGGGCGCTTCGAGCTCGCGGTCGTAGCCATTCTTGTGGCTTCGGTGCTTGACGGGCTCGACGGGCGCGTCGCGCGGCTGCTGCAGGGCTCCACGCGCTTTGGCGCAGAACTGGACTCCCTGACCGACTTTGTCAATTTCGGTGTCGCGCCTGTTATCCTGATCTATCTCTGGTCACTGCATGATATTGGCGGCATCGGCTGGATCGCCGTATTGGGCTTTTCAATTTGTTGTGCCCTTCGTCTTGCCCGTTTCAACGTCGCCCTCGAGGACCCGGACAAGCCGGCTTGGACCGCAAATTTCTTTGTTGGTGTGCCAGCACCTGCCGGGGCAGGTCTTGTGATGCTGCCCCTATATCTGAGTTTTCTGGGTTGGGAGCAGCTTGCGCTATACCCGCAAATCATCGCGCTGCATTGTCTGGCCGTGGGTTTCCTGATGATCAGCCGGGTCCCGACATTCTCGGGCAAACGCACGGGGATGCGCGTGACGCGCGACATGATCATGCCGATCCTGGTTCTGGTGGCATTTTCAGCGGCGTTTATAATGTCTTATCCGTGGGAAGCCTTCACGGTTCTGAGCGCGGCCTATATCGGGCTCATACCGGTAAGTATCTGGCGCTACCGGGTTCATAAAACCCGAAGCGCGCTGTCTGCCGAAGCGGAAGCAGCGGATATCTCAATCGACTGACAAGCGGTTCTGGACCCGCTTACGACTGGTGGTCGTTTGTCAGTCTGTTGCGCAGCGGGGAAGCGGGAACGGATGCTTCCATCTGCTGTCCTTTGTCCCCGGTGCTGCGGCGCAGGGCACCGGAGGCATCAAAAATAGGTTCGATACGTGCGGAACCACTTTGAGGACGTCGTTTCTGGTCTTCGGGCATTTGCCCCTCCTTGGCGTGATCTGAACAGGAAGCGCCGGGCTCGGTGATCCGTCAATTCACATTTGTTTTCGATAGATGTGCGGTTGCTTCGGTGTTAACCATTGCACCGCCCATCACGGCGTGGATATAGACAACACGTAGGCGCCCGGATTCAAGTGCTTTGCTCCGTGCCAGCCAAAGATTGACTTCACGTTCCAATGTCCGGGTCTTTTCCGGCGGAAATTTGACGCTTTCAAGGCAGGTTTCAAAATTCTTCCAGCCTTCCCGAACCATGGGCAGATAGTTTTCTGTAATGTCATCAAGCTGGATGATCTGGAAACCCAGATTGGTTAACAGCTCCGCATACTGATCGGGTGTCGTCGGGCAGGGCGGGCTCGGTTCGGCCTGGCTCCAGGCCGCCATGATGTCTGTTTCGCCATCTTCCAGACCGGCCGGGTTTTTCCAGTCGAGTTCCTCGCTCAGCATGTAGTCGGTCAGAACCAGCGCACCGCCTTCCGCCAGCCCCCCTGCGATTCGGGTCAGGAGTTCCTGACGCTTGGGCATGGCAAAGAGGCACTCGCGCAGCAGGATTGTCCCATATTGTCCCTCAGCAATATCGATTTGGGCGAGGTCGCAATGGCGGATGGGGGCTGCTGTTTCAAAGCCGTGCCGGACAGACAGCATCTGTCCGGTGGAGGCCAGAGCCTTGTCGGCTTCCACCCCTTCAACCACAACCTGATAGACCTTGGCGATGGACCGGCTGCCGCCACCCAGTCCGGCGGTGAGATCCAGGCAGGGACGATGCAGTGAAAAATCCACTGATTTGACAAGGCTGAGCGCGAAAGGTGTGCCGCCGGGAAGGCTGTAGCCTTCGCCCCAGAGCATTTCGAAAATTTCCGCCTTGGCCAGTTCGGCGGCACTGGCTTCATGACCGCTATGGGCAAACGCATCGCGCATATTCTTGCGGAGAAGGGCGGCATGATGGGCGCGGCGTCGCAGCTCTGCATCTGTTTTCAGGTGAAACTGGAAATCCTCCCCACGCCACCATGCCTTGAGTTGCAGCAAGAGGCGGCTGATCCCGACACGCTCAAACTGGTCCTTGCGTGGCGCCACCGGCTTGGCGGGTGCGGTGGGAACAGTGGTCTTTAATTTTTTCTTTGATGGAACCGACCGGGGTGGGGCGTAGATGGCAGCATTTTCGCCGCCGACACGCTTTTCGGGATGTGTGAGCAGATAGCGTTCAAGCGTGGTGCGATGATGAGATGACAGCTCGCGCATCTGGCGGAAGCGCGCAATCGCATCGCTCGACATGATGTCCAGCGAAGCTTCAAACAACGATGCCGGCATATCGCGTAATTCGTCCGTGCCAACCGTCGAAAGGTTAATGAGCGATTGCGTGCTCATAGACGCAAATTCCTGTCCCCGGAACGCCACCCGTTCCCAAGGGACTATTTTTCCATGTGTTAGCTTAACAACGGGTTTCCATAAAACCGCCGCATTGCCTATTCATGGCTGTTCAGGCCGTGTGATTTGCCCCAGAGTAGCGCCGCCCATGACGAGATTCGAAAACCCATTTCTGGCGCTGCCTCGCAGTACGATCCTGCTCTGCCTGATCCTGCTCGGTCTGGCAGCCGCTGGTCTTGGGCGCCTGACTCTCTCCTCAGATACGCGCGTCTTTTTCTCGCCGGAAGGCCAGGCGCTCCAGACATTGACGGCCTTTGACCAGAAATATGGTCAGGACAATTCCGTGCTGATGGTGATGGCGGCCAAGGACCGGCGCGTTGTCGATGCCCCGTTTCTAAAGGCTCTGTCCGAGCTCACAGCCAAGGCATGGCAGTTGCCTTATTCGACGCGCGTCTCGTCGCTGACCAATTTTCCACATGTCACCTCCGATGCCGACAGCTTCACGGTTGAGGAGATGGTGAGTGACCCCGATGGGTTGACAGATGCGCAGGCCGGCGAAGTGCTCAAGACGGCCCTTGACGACAAGTTGCTCGTCAATCGTCTGATCGCTGCCGATGGCCTTGCAGCCGGCATTCTCGTGAACTTCAAGCTGCCGCAGGAAGCTTCGCCCGAAGTCCGCAAAATCATTTCCACGACACGGCAGCTCGCCAGGGATTTTGCCGCGAGCCATCCTGATCTGGAGGTGCGGCTGACCGGCAATGTGGTGCTGATGGGGACTTTTGCCGAAGCGGCGCTCAGCGATGTCATATGGCTGATACCGGCAAGCCTCCTCGTGACCTCCATCGTCATGATCCTTTTCGTGCGCGCCATCCTGCCAAGTCTTGCCATTCTTTCGCTTCTGGGGCTTTCAAGCGCAGCGGCCATGGGGCTGGCGGGCTGGTATGGTCATGCCGTCAACACGGCAACGGTTGCCTGCCCCGTGATTATCATGACGGTCAATCTGGCAGCCGCCGTGCGCATTGTGACGACGGCATTGGGTGCATTGGGGCGTGGACTCGATAAAAAATCCGCGATCCAGGAAGCCATCAAAATGAATCTGTGGCCGGTTCTGCTGACCAATGCCACGACCATGGTGGGGTTTCTCTCAATGAATCTTGCCGATGCGCCGCCCCTGCGCGAACAGGGTAATCTCGTGGCGCTGGGTATTGTCATCTCCTTCATCTTCACCTTCACCTGGCTGCCGGCCATGCTGATGCTGATGAAACTGCGCCCTGCCGTGCAGCGCTCGCAGGCGGTCATGGTCTCCCTTGGCCATTTCGTGAACCGTTATTACAAACTACTTTTTATCCTCTGCGCCTTCATTGTTGTGGCCTGCGGATTGTGGCTCGACCGCATCCGGCTGGATGATGATTTCGCACGTTATTTTGACCAGCGTTTTGAATATCGTCGCGATTCCGATTTCACCGAACAGCATCTTACGGGTCTGAACACGATTGAGTTTGATGTCGGCGCGGGCAAGGAAAACGGCGTCTATGATCCGGCCTATCAGCAGCATCTGGCGGACTTCACGACCTGGCTGCGCGCGCAACCCAATGTGGTGAGTGTGCTGTCGATCAGCGACATCACACGGCGTATCGACAAGGCTGTTCGCTCCAGCGGGGCTCAGGGCGGGGGTGTCAAAGGTGGCATTCCTGATGATGCCGAACGCATCGCCCAGTATTTTCTGCTCTATGAGCTCTCCTTGCCCTATGGCGCCTCGCTCAATGATCAGGTCAGCGTGTCGCGCAATTCCAGCCGCGTCACGG
The DNA here is from genome assembly GCA_016124805.1 of Hyphomicrobiales bacterium. Classification (GTDB taxonomy): domain Bacteria; phylum Pseudomonadota; class Alphaproteobacteria; order Parvibaculales; family Parvibaculaceae; genus Parvibaculum. The sequence continues at coordinate 18,972 of WGND01000014.1, forward strand.
CCGTGCTCAGGCATGTCACCTCCAGCGACATTCGCGCCCTGAACGACAAGGCGACGGCTTGGCTGAGCAACAACGTTCCGGATGTCATGCAGACACGCGGCATCAGTCTCAACGTACTTTTTGCCGAGCTGTCGGGTGTCAATATTCGTTCCATGATTCTAAGCACCATCGTGTCAATTCTGATTATCGCCGTTGTGGTGGGACTGGCGCTTCGCAGCCCGGTTTACGGTGCCCTCAGCATCCTGCTCAACATTCTGCCGTCTGTGGTGGGCTTCGGACTTTGGGGGCTTCTCTATCAGCAGATTGGTCTGGCAGCCTCTGTTGTCACGGCCATGACGATTGGTTTGGTTGTGGATGACACGATCTATTTTCTCATCATGTATCAGGCGGCCCGCCGCGATGGCATGAGTGCCGAAGAGGCGATCAACCATGTCTTTGCAACCGTAGGTGTTGCGATGCTTGTGATTACAGCCTCGCTGACGATTGGGTTTGGCACACTTGTCTTCTCGGGCTTTGAAGTGAACCGCTCACTTGGCGCCATGACCGCTGTGGTCATCATGTCCAATCTGTTCATTGACTGGCTCATGTTGCCGCCCTTGATGCGTATTATGGACAGGCAACGACCGAAAACCGTGAGCTGAAATAATTGATTCGCTCAAATGCCCCAAAAAGTGACACCTAAGCTGCCATTTGAAATAGCGATTTTTAGCCAGTTCTTTTCATAAGCCACTGAGAGTTCTGGAACATTTACAAAAAGTGCCGTTAACCATTCATTAACCTTTCTAAAACCTAAATGGATGTTATTCTTAGGTTATTGTTTTGAGTGCTTATGGGGCGAGTGCGAATGAAGACCTATGAACAGCTTACCGGCGCAAGCGGCAGGCAAATGTATTATCGGGCCGAGCGTTTCAGACCCGAAGATCTGTTCAAAGGTGCATTACCAGCAGTCTTGCTGGATGCTGAACGGACATCACTCAAAAATCTCAGCATGACGGGTCTGGCGGTTCAAAGCGCCAGTGAAGAAAGCTGGCGCGATCAGATCGGGTCAGAATTCCCGTTTGAAATGCGCGTTGGTGACGACACGCTTTTTGGCGGTTCCGGCCGTGTCTGCCGCGTGGAACCCAATGGCTCGCGAACGACTGTCGCGCTGGAGTTTACCACAGGCTATGTCGATATACCCGAGATCGTCACCCGGCATGACAATCTGCTCCTGGCGCAGACGCTGGCCGAACCGAGCTTTGGATTGTCCGACGGCATCCTTCCCGAGTTTCAGCAGCTTTGCACCGAAATCCTCAACTGCTTTCGTTCTTACAAGGACCTCCTGGAGAAGTTCGAGAGTCGCCTCACCGCGCAAGGTTCTGCGCGGGAACAATTGCTGCTGGAAGCATTGATAGCGTGCGAAGATCGCATCGTGCCGCAGTGGAAAGAACTCTGGTATCGCGGCAGCGATGTGCTCGAGCCGGTTTGGGCGGACCCGAAAATGCTCGCGCGTCACAAGCGCTATGCCGAGCGTGTCCTGACGCCCGACTTCATGGCTGGGCCCGTCATGGCGCGCTGCTATGAGAAGCCGCTTGGCTATCCGGGCGACTACCAGATCATGAATTATGTTTATGAGTGGGACCGCGTCGGCAACACGCCCTATGAAAAACTCCTGCATCGCATCGGCATCGTGACGGGCGAATGCGTGGGAACGCGCCTGCGCATGACGCAGAAAATCATTGGCGAGACGCTGAAGGCAAATCCTTCTGACAAGCCGATGAACATTGCCAATCTTGGCTGCGGCTCGGCCTATGAGGTCTATGACTATCTCAAGATTGACAAGCTGCCGCGTGCGGCGAACTTCACTCTCATTGATCAGGACCAGCGGGCCCTGACCCATGCCTATGAGCATGCCTATCCGGAAGTGATCCGTCACGGCGGCATGGCCAAGGTGCAATGCATTCAGGCGTCATTTGCCCAGCTTCTAAAGGCAGGGGCGCTCTTCAAGACGCTTCCCCCGCAGGACATCATTTATAGCCTCGGCCTTTATGACTATCTCTCGGCACGGCGGGCCCGCTCATTGACACATGATCTCTATTCGCAGGTGGCACCGGGCGGAAAGCTCATTCTTGCCAATGTGAAGAAGGGGCGTGAATCCTGCGAATGGCCGCTGGAATTTGTGACCGACTGGAGCCTGATCTATCGCACGGAGCAGGACATGCTCGACATGATCTCAGGGCTTGATGTCGCCAATGTGCGTATTGAGGTGGATTCCACCCAATGCATCTATCTCATGGAAATCGACAAGCCGGCCTGATCTGAAAAGCTCAGATGGAGTTCCGGGTCATGTCGCCATCTGCTTCGGAGGCCACAAAACGGCTGCGCGGGAAGGTGGCTGTGACGGTCGTGCCCTCGCCAATGGTGCTTTCAAGCTCCACACTGCCGCCATGCAGACCCATGATTTTGCGAACCAGCGGCAAGCCCAGCCCGGTGCCCTGATGGGTGCGCGACATGGCGCCTTCCACCTGGACGAAGGGTTCAAAGACGCGCGGAATATCCGACCCCTTGATGCCGATACCGGTGTCCTTGACCGACAAGGCGAGATCGCCACTGTCATCAAGGCCGATATCAATCCGGACATCGCCCCCTTCCGGTGTGAATTTGAGCGCGTTTGATGTCAGGTTGATCGCGACCTGATTGAAGAGTCGCGGATCGGCGATAATCCAGGGAATATCATCCCGCACCCGGAAAACGAGATCGACGCCCAGCTCGCTGGCGCGCTGGCGGAACATGCGCATGGTGCGGTTGAGGGATTCGACCGGGTCAATTGGTTCTTCCTCAAGCTGCAGCTTGCCGCTCTCGGCTTTCGAGATATCGAGAATGTCGTTGATGATGCTGAGGAGATGCGCCCCGCTGGAGCGGATGTCGCATGCATAATCAACATATTTGTCCTGACCGACGGGGCCAAACATCTGGTTTGCGATGATTTCGGAAAAGCCGATAATGGCATTGAGCGGTGTGCGCAGCTCATGGCTCATGATGGCAAGGAAATCATTCTTGGCGCGGTTGGCTGCTTCCGATCGGCTCAGCAGACGTTCAGAACGCGTGCGCTCATGGCGCAGATGTTCATGGTCAACAAAACTGCGACGATGCTGATAGTCCTGAATGAAGCTGATGAAAATGCTGACGCCAATGCCAAAGCTCAAAAAGGCATTGTTGTTGATCAGAATTTCCGGGGGCAGGGGATTGACCACCGTCACGACGAATTCATACAGCGCAAAGGTCGCAAGCGACATGCCCGCTGAATAGAAATAGCTGAAGCGCCAAAGGCAGTTCACATAGCCGATGATAATGATCAGGCCTGCATAATAGAGCGCGCTGCCGGGTTCCGTAGCGATGGCAATCATGCCGACGACGGCAATGCCGGGGATCACCATGGCGAAGGAGAGGAGCCATTGATGGCGGTAGTTGAATTTCGGCAGATATGAAATGGCAACAATGATCATCAGCAACGGGCAGGCAATGCCGAAGCGGATCAGCCAGGCTTCATAGGTGATATCGGAGATAATATAGGGGTCCAGCAGGGCATAGATCGCAAAGATCACCGCTCCCATGGCCACTGAAAAGCGTGTCAGGTCAATCTGCTTGACGAAATTTTCACGCGCATATTTGTCCTCCAGGACAGGGTCCCGAAAGTGCAGCGTGAAGCGATGGATGCTGTAATCCACCGCTGGCTGAGGAGGGAGGTTGGACGGGTCCAAATGCGCGTTAATCTGCGCATTCGCGTTCGCACCCGCGCTCCGGCTTAGACCAATGTTTTTCAATACTTCCGCCATATTGACCCGGGCGTGCGGCGGAACCTGTTTCCGCCTCTTTCCTATCAATAGGGTGAAACGTCTAACGCTTGGTTAAGTGGCGGTTATTAAGGCCAGATGACGGCCAAATCTGACCGGGAAATGCCCGGGACCAACCAATTATCAACCAAGTCTTAACGTCGCTAGCGGAAGGAAAAATAAGCCAGCATCAGCGAGCCGAAGATGATGCGATACCAGCCAAAGACCGAGAAATCATGGCGACTGACATAATTGACCAGCCAGCGCACAACGATGATCGCGGAAATAAAGGCTGCGACAAAGCCGATGGCAATCACGGCACTGTCATCCATGGTGAGATAGCTCCGGGCCTTCCAGAGGTCGAGCACCGTGGCGCCCAGCATGGTGGGGATGGCCAGAAAGAAGGAAAATTCGGCCGCCGTCTTGCGGTCCACGCCCAGCAGCAGTGAGCCCAGAATGGTGGCACCCGAGCGCGATACCCCCGGTACCATCGCCAGGCACTGGAAAAGACCGACTTTCAGCGCCGTCACAAAGGTGAAGTCCTCGACTTCATGAATGCGGGCTTCGGGTTCATGACGTTCGATGAGCAGAATGGCGATGCCACCCACGATCAGCGAGACACAGACAACGAAGGGCGAGAAGAGCACTGACTTGATGAAATCATGGAACAGAAGCCCGAGCACGGCGGCCGGTATGAAGGCAACGATGACGGCCATCGCAAAACGTCGGGCAGAAGGGTCCGAAGGCAGCCCGATCACAACATTGAGCAACCGTCTGAAGTAGAGAACGCATATCGCCAGAATGGCCCCGAGCTGGATGACGACTTCAAAAACATCCGCACTCGGTCCCTGAAATCCGATCAGGTCGCCGGCAACAATCAGATGTCCGGTGGAGGAAATGGGCAGGAATTCCGTCACCCCCTCAATGATGCCGAGAATGATCGCCTGAAAGGCCAGATAAATGCTCATGAAGGGACTGCCATTGATGGGGTTTCAGCGAAAACGATACCACGAGAAGCGAAAATGAAGCTCTAGAAACCCGTTGCGTCCAGGGCTTCTTTTACCCGCATCACTGAAATGTCATAGCAGGCTTCACGCAGGCTGATTTTTTGATCCTCTGCATGTTCGAAAACGGCATGCGCGGCTTTCTTGAGGGTGCGGGCAAGTTCTGCATCCACCTTCTCCAGGTCCCAGCCATGTCGCTGCAGATTTTGAACCCACTCAAAATAGCTGACGATGACCCCGCCGGCATTCGCCAGAATGTCTGGAATGATCGGAATCTTCCGCTCACCCAGAATACGGTCCGCGTCCAATGTGCAAGGCCCGTTGGCGCCTTCCACAATCACGGCGGCTTTCACCTTATGAGCGTTGCCGGCATGGATGGCGTCGCCCAGCGCGGCCGGTATCAGGTAGTCACAAGGCAATTCCAGCACTGCTGCAGGCTCTTTAAGCTCATAACCAGGCATTTCATCGAAGCGGCCGAATTCTTTTTTCTTGGCCATGACGCGATCAATATCAATGCCATCCTTGCAATGGATGGTGCCGCGGGAATCGCTTACAGCAACAATTTTGACACCCATTTCCTTCAGACAAAGGGCCGCATGATGGCCAACATTGCCGAAGCCCTGAATAGCCGCGGTCTTGTGCTCAAGTTTTGTCTTTGTGTGGGCGGCATAGGCCTGAATTGTGAGCGCGACGCCGTAGCCGGTTGCCTTGTCACGACCGGGTGACCCGCCAAGCGACAGGGGCTTGCCGGTCACAACGGCAGGCTGAAGCGCATGAATGGCGCCATACTCGCTATAGATCCAGCCCATGGTCTGGGCATTGGTGCCGACGTCAGGCGCCATGATGTCGGTTTCGGGCCCGATTTCCCGATGGATACGCTGAACGAATTTCCGCGTCAGGCGCTCCAGTTCGCGCGGACTGAGTTCGCGCGGATTGCATTCAATACCCCCCTTGCCACCACCCAGCGGAATATCCACCAGTGCGGTCTTGAGGGTCATCAGGCTCGCCAGCCCGCGCACCTCATCAATGTCGACACTGGAGTGATAGCGCAGCCCGCCTTTATAGGGCCCCCGCGCGTTTTGATGCTGCACCCTGTAGCCGGTAAAAACGGCAAGCTCGCCATTGTCGCGCAGGATGGGGATGTCGACCTTTATCTCGCGGGCTGCCGATGCCAGCAGCCGGAACATGGCATCACTATAGCCGAGGCGATCGCAGGCCCCTTTCAATGTCCGTTCAAAGGCAGATCTTGAAGGTGTGCTGGTGCTCATCGCGCCCCGCTATCTGATTCCTGTAAGTCACTGGAGATGCTTTTAGCACTCCCTTGGAGTCAAAGGCACCCATAGTCAGGCGGCAGGCGCATTCGCCGCAGAATGCTGCTATTCCTGCCCGAAATGACAGAATCCTGGTCTTTTTACAGGCGTCAACATCGTTAAAAATTGGTTCACAAGCCGTTCAGCTTCGAAATGCAACTGTCTGCTTCAGGAGACTGGTGATCCATGGCCGGTCCATTTTGAGGAGGCACCGATGGTGCATTTGAGGTCAAACAAAGGTCGTGCGGCCGTCGCCATTCTGATGGGCGTGAGCCTGCTTGCGCTGGAGAGTTCGCCTGCCTTCGCAGAGCGCGGCAACCGCCAGTCGCAGCAGCAGTCGACGAATAACCAGCAGCAGGATGACAACCAGCAGCGTGCAGAGCGGAGAGCCGAGCGTGAAGCACAGCGTGCCCAGCAACAGAATGAGCGGCAGCAACGCCAACAGCGCCAGCAGGCCCAGACCAATCAGGCGCAGCAGCGGGCTGAGCAGAAAGCCCAGCGGGAAGCAAAGCAGAATCAGCGTGCTCAACGTCAGGACAACCGTCAGGATCGCAGGGACGACCGTCTTAACAACACCCAGCAGGCACGTCAGGACAATCGCCAGGATCGCCGGGATGATCGTCGCGACAACACCCAGCAGGCGCGTCGGGACAATCGTCAGGATCGCCGGGATGACCGTTACGCTACGGGCAGCTATGCGTCACTGGCAGGACGTCAGGCGGCACCCATTCACCAGCGTCACGTAAATCGGGATGTTCGCCGCGACAGGCGTCATGCCGACTGGAGCGACCGCGGCTGGCTGCCGTCCAGAGTCATTTATCGCAACAGCTACTATTACGTTTCGACACCACGCCCCAATGTCTATGTCGCGCCGAGCAACTATTATGATTACGACACCTATGACAGCTATTACACCAACAGTTATGGCCGCTCGCGCCCCAGCTGCAATAGCGATGCTGTCGGTGCCTTTATCGGTGGCATATTGGGCGGGGTGATAGGTGCCAATGAAGGTCACGGCCGTGGCGCAATTGGTGGTGTCATTATCGGGTCGCTTCTGGGCGGCGTATTGGGAGCGGCAATTGACTCCAGCAATCAGGCCTGCATTGGCGAGGTGCTGGAATATGGTCCGACTGATGAAACCGTCTCATGGGATGATCCGGATACCGGCGGCTATTACGAAGTGACACCGACGCGAACCTATAGCCGCGGTGGCGACATCTATTGCCGCGAATACCAGACTTATGTGGAAATCGACGGGCGCACCCAGAGTGCTTATGGCGAGGCTTGCCGCCAGCCCGATGGCGCCTGGAAACAGGTTCCCTATCGCGGTTGACTTTAGCAAGGTTTGGGGGAGAGGCGGGCGGCTCTGAAAGGGGTCGTCCGTTTCTTTTTGCGTACTTGCATCCATTCCCATAAATCGGCACGATGCATGCCAATAAAAGGAGGATGGGATGGCATTACGCGAACTCGCAGGGCTCAAATTCTATGGGCTGGATTTGTCCTACTTCACAGGCAAGTTCGAGGCGTTTCTTCGCTACAAGGAGATTCCCCACCAGAACATACAGCTCTCCATGCAGCGGATGCGACATGTCGCCCGCAATACGGGATTGGCCCAGATGCCTGCCGTAGAGCTTCCCGACGGGCGATGGATGAGCGACACCTCCCCCATGATTGGCTGGATCGACGCCAATATGCCAGGGCCTCATGTTGTGCCCGAAGATCCCTATCAGCGATTTTTCTCCCGCCTGCTTGAAGACTATGCGGATGAATGGCTCTGGCGTCCGGCCTTGCATTATCGCTGGAGCTTTCAGCCCGATGCGCGATTGCTGAGCCATCGCATCTCCACCGAAATGCTCCATGACGTACCAGCCCCGCTTTTCCTGCGTCGCCTTTTCATCCATTGGCGCCAGCTTCGGCGCTATGTTTATGGCGATGGCATCACGAAGACGACCCGTGCACATGTGGAGAGTGTCTATACCCGCAATCTGGCATTCCTGGAGGCGATGCTGGAAACGCGACCATTTCTGCTGGGGGAACGCCCCACATTGGCCGATTTCGGATTTTTCGCGTCCATGTTTCGTCACTTCGGGCTGGATCCGACGCCTGCCCGCATCATGCGCGATACCGCTCCAGCGGTTTTCGAATGGCTGGGCCGCATGTGGAATGCCAAAGCGAGCCGGGTGAACGGTCCGCTCGTCACCGCCGGCACGGTGCCCGATGACTGGATACCGGTTCTGCAGGATATGGCGCGCTGCTATTTCCCCTATCTCAATGCCAATGCGTTTGCCCATAAGGCCGGGAAAAAGACCTTCGATGTCACAATCGAAGGGGTGCCATACACCCTTCCGGTGCATCGATATCGGGTCTGGTGTCTGGAACAGTTGCAGGCTGCCTGGCATGAGCTGGGCGAGCCGGATAGGCCTTCGGTTCAGGCTCTGCTTGAAAAAACAGAGATATGGCCCGCTCTATGGCAAGTCAGCAATCCCGATTCCGGCTTTGATCCTCAAGGAAACGCGCCTTTTTATGTCCCGGGCCAGATTTGGGCCAAAGCATCGCGCCGAGACTGATTTCCCCGCCATCTGCGTTGATCTCCAAATAGCGAAATGGTGTGACGGGTAGTATGCTGACCCGAAAGCGGATGCCATGGCGTATTCCCTCCTTTTGAGTGGTGAATTGGGTTTGAGCGTGCAGGGTCGGGTCGACAAGGTCGTGGCAAGTTGAGTGTAGCGGGCGAGAAAATCACCGGCTTGACCAAGGTCGTTCCATCTTCCCTTGTTGTCGACGTGGCCGATGACGGGCAGCAATGGCGCCGGCGTTATTCGCTGGCTGCTGCGCTGAGTTTCAACATTCTGCTTTTTGTCGCGCTCTTTTTTCGGATCGATTTCACCAAGCCGGTCGTCGAGCCTAAAACCATTCCAATTGAAATCATCAGGGAGCAGCCAAAACCCAAGCCGGAACCGCAGCCTGAGCCGAAACAGAAAGAACAGGCTTTGCCGCCAAAACAGCAACCAAAAGAAAACTCTGAAACGCTTTATTCCGGTGAAGTGACCGATCAGGCACCGGGCAGGACACGATCACAGGAGGTCAAACCTGAGATAACGAAAGAGGCACCGATTTCAAAAGCGGATGACAAACCAAGCCCCAAACCCGCGGAGGTACCGGGTTGGGCGACACAGATACAAAAAGGCTATGATCTGTTTGATGTTCCCAGTCCACGGCAAAAGCAAGATGCGCGGTCTTCCGCACTTGAGCAGGGTGCGTCTGGAAGCGGGAATGCGATCATCAATGGCATGTCCAAACGTATTGCAAGCAATGTTATCTATCCGCCAGCGGCAGGCGGCCTATCCGGAGTGGTACAGGTTGAGTTCCGGCTAAGTCCCGATGGGAAATTGTCTAGTCTATATATTTCCAGGTCAAGCGGCTCGGCATTGTTGGATCGCGCACTTCTTGATGCCGTTGTCAGAAGCGCGCCCTTTGTCGGGCTGCCGCCGCAATTCTATGATCGTGACAAGGTTTTTACACTCGACGGTATCGTGACACCAAATTCAGCGCGCTAGCGCGTCGCCGCATGTCGGTTCTCACCATCCAGTGAGAGAATATCCTTATACAGATCGACGCGACGATCGCGGAAGAGACCCCAGTTGAGGCGCTGTTTCCGGTTGGCCTCAAGATCTAGGGGTGCCGTCAAAACACATTCATCAGTCTCGTTGGCCGCCTCAATTTTTGCACCGAAAGCATCGGTGATGAAGGATGAGCCATAGAAGGTAATCTGCGTGCCATGCAGGCCTTTTTCAGTGCCGATCCGGTTGGATGCCACAACGGGCACGATATTGGCGGCCGAATGGCCCTGCATCGTGCGTTGCCAGTGATCGCGTGAATTGATGGTCGGGTCATGTGGTTCCGACCCTATGGCGGTCGGGTAGAGGATTACATCAGCGCCTTTGAGGGCAAGTATGCGGGCGACCTCGGGAAACCACTGATCCCAACAGATCGCCGCCCCGATTTTCCCCACGCCTGTTTCCCAGACCTTGAAGCCTGTATCGCCGCCATTGAAGTAGTATTTCTCGCTATAGCCGGGGCCATCAGGAATATGCGACTTGCGGTAAATACCGAGAATATCGCCGCTCACGTCGACCATGACGAGCGTATTGTAGAGTGCATTATTTGCGCGCTCATAAATGGAAACCGGGATGACAATTTTCAGTTCGGCGGCAAGCTGCTGCATCCGTTTGACGGCCGGGTTCTCGTCGATAGGCAAGGCAAGATACATGAAGTCCGGGTTCTGATCCTGACAGAAATAAGGTGCCTCAAAGAGTTCCTGTGGCAACACCAGACGCGCACCACGAGACGCCGCTTCGCGAACGAGCTTTTCAACCCGCGCAATATTTTCTTCGCGATCCCATCCACAAGCCATCTGGGTGGCCGCCACTGTCAGTTCGCTCATCATCTACTCCGCGTGAAATGTGGGCCCATGATAGCCCGTGTTGTGCGTTGCGAGAAGGCTTGTGCCAATATCACAGACTAGGTAACGCAGGGTCGGCCACGTGAATTTGATTGCTGTTTTGATCGTGATTTTGGCGTTTCATTTGCCTCTTTGAACAGCGCCCAAACAGTGTAGCCTTATCTCAAAAAGCTGTTCTGCAGTGCCAACATAGGGAGGGTTCTATGCCGCGATTGAGGCAGGTGGGCAAAGAAGAAGCCCATCCATTTGCAAAAAAGGTCTATCAGTCGCTTTTTGGTGATCGCGACCCCGTGCAGGAACCGGGGACGGATACCGGCACCTCGGGCGACTGGTGGACGGTTTTTGCACTGTCACCAGAAATATTCGATCATTCAGTTGCAGGCTTTCAGATCTATCGCAATCCCGAGCGCAAGCTGGCGCCACAGCTCCGTGAACTGGGGCAGATGCGGGCGGGTTGGGCGCGCGGCAGCCAGTTTGTCTTTTCGCAGCATTGCAAGGGTGCACGCAGCGTTGGGATGAGCGAGGACAAGATCGCGGCAATACCCCATTGGCAGATAGCTGATTGCTATAGCGATGTTGAACGCGCGGTGCTTGCCTATACCGACTGTCTGGTGTTGCAGGGTGGACGTGTGCCGGATGAGTTGTTCGACAATCTCAAAAAGCATTTGTCGGATGTCGAAATACTCGAATTTACCTACATCACGGCGCTCTATGATTTTCATGCCGTGATGACAAAGGCGCTCCGTCTCGAATTTGATGATGTTGACGAGCGCATCGTGGAGGTGCCGGCACCCGCCGGTTCTGCCTGGGATATTATGCGTATGGTTGATCAGGAGCCGGATTGAACCGGCATCGGTAGGGGAGAAAGACATGGCCTATCATCATTTGGCATTTGCCACGCGAGACATGAAGGCGACAGATCATTTCTATCGGGAAGTCATGGGCTTCGACCTGAAGAAGGTCGAAATCGGGCCCACACCCAATGGCGGTTGGGCCAAGCATTTTTTCTATGAGATTGAGCCAGACCGTTTCATTGCGTTCTGGGAACTGCATGGCGAGGCATTCGAAAAGCCTTTCGAGACAGGTCTCTCGCGGGCTGCCGGTCTGCCGGACTGGGTCAACCATGTGTCCTTTTATTCGCCCACGGTCGAGCATCTCAACGAGAAGCGTGCCATGTGGCTGCGGGCGGGCAATGATGTGATGGAGGTGGACCACAACTGGTGCCGCTCGATCTACACCAATGACCCCAATGGCACGCTGGTTGAGTATTGCGTTACAACGGGTGCCTTTACCCCGGCTGACAGGGAAAGGGCCTTGACGGCTGTGACCTCGGATGATCTCGAACATTCTGCCCCGCCGGCCTCTTTCATGGTGCATAAGGCATCGGAATTCAATCAGGCGGCTGAATAACTCAAGGTGATTCAGCTTCCTGCGTCAGGGCGGCGGCATCGGCCAGCATCCGGGGCAGGCCGACAATGTCATTATAGCCACTGAAGCTCTGGCGGCGGGTGGCCGGGTCCAGTCCCGTGCCGCTTAGCAGCTGTGCATAGACATCCTGCAGGCAGGCGGTCACGCTCAGCAACGCGGAAACGGGATAAAGCGCAATCTTGTAACCCATGGCCTGCAGCTCGGCGGGCGCCAGCATGGGCGTCTTGCCATCTTCCACAAGATTGGCAACCAGTGACACGCCGGAAAAGACCTCGCCAATGCGCCGTATCTCTTCATGTGTGCGGGGTGCCTCGATGAAAAGGATATCAGCACCCGCTTTCAGAAATGCCTCCGCCCGCGTGAGGGCTTCATCAAAGCCATGCGTGGCGCGGGCATCGGTGCGGGCCATAATCTTAAAGGCAGACGTGGCGCGTGCGCCAGCCGCCGCGCGGATCTTGGCACTGGCCTCCTCAATGGAAACGACCTCCTTGTTTTCCATATGACCGCATCGTTTGGGGAATACCTGATCCTCAATCTGGATGCAGGCAGCACCTGCCTGCTCATAGGCAGCCGTCAGGCGGGCCGCATTGAGCGGGCCGCCATGGCCATTGTCACCATCTGCGATCAGCGGCAAGGGGGCGCAGGCACTGGCCAGAGCTTTCACGCGTTCCGTCATTTCAGCAGCGCTTACAAGGCCGATGTCCGGCAGCCCGAAGCTTGCCCCGGCTATGCCGAAACCCGTCATGTAGACCGCCTTGGCGCCTGCCTGCATGGCGATCTTTGCCGAGAGGGCGTCATACGCACCCGGCACGATCAGAATGTCGTCGGCGCGCAGGAGCGCATCAAGGGAGCTTGTCATTTTTCTTGTTCTTTCGATCATTGACACCGCCCAGCCCATAGGGCGTGCAGGCCTTGAGTTTAACAGGCTGTTGGGCTTCTTTTGAATCTCCGTCAAAATCCATGCATTTTCCCTGTGCGCAGACGGTCCATGCGCCTGCCTGACCTGATCGCGCAAAGAGCACGCTCTTGCGAGGTGGCAGATGTGGTTTGTAGTGCCACCATTCACCGTCAAATATTGCATCTGCCGGGGGCTCCATACCTGCGCCACTTCCCTTGATGCGGGCTTCCTGTATTTCGAGGCCTGCTTCACTGACATGCCAGTCTTCCTGCCACATGGTTTTTTCAATCGAATGCGTCCATATGACGGTGAAGGCCGTGATCGCGAGAGAGAAGCTTTTGGCGCCCGATACAATGCAGAGACTCATGCGATCCTCGCTTGCCGATGTTTCACGACCTGCCATGAAGCAAAGACGAGCGCGAGCGCAAGGCCAATTTCATCGGTCAGGGGCAAAGCTGCCACCAGCGTGAGAGCGATAAGCGTGGCGGCAATACGCTCCGTCACAGTGAGGGGCACCAGTCCGTACCCCGTAGCTGCAATGGCCCAAAGCGTGATGGCGATCAGCGCC
>WGND01000010.1 GCA_016124805.1 Hyphomicrobiales bacterium
TGTCGCCCTCGTTCCACAAGGCCGAGAGACCGTAGGGATTGGCGGCAGGCTCTTCCACGACACCATCCGTCATGGGGGCCTCTTCGCCCTCGCCCATCATCGCCGCATCACCACCCATCTCTGAACCGTCAGTCGCGGTGGCAGGTGTTGCGGCGTCATCCGACGTGGCAGCACCTGCAAGATTGTCGGTCGTTTCGGCAGAGGGCGTGGTCGTTGATTCAGCTGATGCGGGTAACGCCGTCAAGTTGAGTGACATGACCGTTCCAAGCACAAGCAAAGGCAGCAATTTCACAAATCGTTTCATTTAGAACGTCCTTTTGTCTCTCAACATTGTTGGTTTTCTGCTCTCGTCATCATTCCGACTTCAGTCATTCAGGCGAAATGTGACCGCAAACTTGAACCAGCTCGCAATTGCCTGGCCATTGCGCATCAAAGGTTTGAAACGCCAGTAACGGAGAGCTGTTTTGACTGCCGCCTCATCCAGCCGGTCATAGCCGCTGGATTTGGCTACCTTTGCCTCACTCACGGCGCCGTCCGGCCCCACGAGCAGCATCAACATCACCGTGCCCTCTTCCTGCATACGTCTTGACGCCGAGGGATAGGATGGCTTCCTGTTTCCTGCGCTCGGATCAGGCTGCGCCATTTGAGGCGGGGGCGGTGGTGCTTTCTTTTCCGTCTGCACGGCCTGAATGGCCTTGGGTGGGGGCGCCTCGGCCGGCTTGGCAATTTTCACTTCGGGGGGAGGAATAAATGCCTTCTTTACAGGAACAATTTCAGGGGGTGGCGGGGTCGGCTCAACCGGCGGCTGTTCAACAGACCGGATGATCTGAACTTCCAGCGGACCCGTCACAACCTCAACCACGGTTTGAGCCAGCCCATTCATCAGCCCCCAAAGCAGAAGGGCATGCAGCAGAACGACAAAAATGAATCCAAAGACTCGGCCATTGCTTGGCGGCGGATTTGTATATTCCACAGCACTCATGCCCTATGCCTCCAGACCCGGATTTGAAACCGCACCAACTGAGGCAGGTGTCTGTATGAATTTCGTCCTATGCTCTTTCAAAAGTGGCATTTTCATCCCCTTCACCCGCGGCTCTGATCAGCACGTGACATCACCAGAATATACGACTAGATTGTATTTTCAATATCAAAAATTCTTTTTTGCTTAATGCGGGTTCCGCCACGCGCCGACAGGAGTTTGATGACATGCGCCCGAGTCTCGTCTGGCTTCACAAGCAAGCAGGGCTTTTTATCGGGGGCGCTTTGCTCCTCCAGGCGATGGCCGGAGTCGTCATTGTTTTCAAGCATGAACTCGAAGCGCCAAAGACCCTGCCCGTGTCAGATCACATCATCAGTATTGACGAGGCCTTTGCTTCGGCGACAGCCGCAAGTGACTTGCCGATCATCCGAATTGATTTTCCGGCCTCATCCAAAGATGTCTATCGCATGCGCATGATGGGTACCGATCAAGTTCCACATCTTCTCGAAGTCAGCGCGAGCGACGGGCATGTCGTCAGCCAGTCCCTGATGCTGGCGCACCCGCTTGAATTCATGCTGCATTTTCACCAGACATGGTTTGCCGACGGTCTCTCGACAGTCCTTTTGACCACAATTGGTCTTGTCGGCTTTTTCCTCTCCCTTTCAGGCCTTTATTTATGGTGGCCACGACAACATAAAATCCTGCAGGCGTTGAGGATACGCGGTCCTGTCTTCACCCCACCCTTCTGGTTCAGCTTTCATAAGAGCATCGGTGCCCTCGCCTGCCTGATCGTGGCAATGCTCTCGATCACGGGCGCCCTTTCGGCGCTACGTGGCACAGTTCAGCCGCTGATAAAACAGGCACCGGACATCGTCGCATTTGATCATGCGCCCGAAGATCAAGGCAGCCCGATATCCCTGGACAGCATGGTGAAAACTGCGACGACAGCGGTGCATAATATGACGGCGACCGACATGCGCCTCTACAAGGACGTCACGCTTGTCGTGCTCAGAGGTGATGACAGCTTTATCACCGGGCGCGTATGGATTGACACCTACAGCGGTGCCCTCATTCGCGCGCAGGATGCCCGCAACGCAACCTGGGATGTCGTTCTATATGATTTCATTTTGCGGCTGCATGATGGAGATATCGCGGGACTGGGCGGACGGATTATCGTCGCGCTGGGCGGCTTGTCGCTCATCCTGCTCTTTCTCAGCGGCTTCTCTCTCTATCTTGGCCGCCGCCGCGCGGCCGTCAGGCGCAAGCCGCGTTAGAGTTCGGCTGACTGTCGGAGCAAATTGGCATAGGTCTTGGACAGCAGATCAAAATCCGGCGTCTTGCCCTCGCGTGTGAAAAGTCTTTTCCGCACAGCATCCAGATCGAAAAGCATTTCACGAATTCTTGGATCCCGCACCAGGCTCTGAACCCAACCGGCGGCAACAAGACGCTGCCCTGACAACACTTTTTCAACTCTGTGAAGTGTTGTCGCCGGATAGAGCACCATTGAACCAGCCGGTAATTTCAGAGCCTGCTCCCCCTGCGCATCATCAATGACAAGCTCCCCCCCTTCATAGCTGTCTTCTTCGCTGATAAACAAGGTGAAGGCGAGGTCGGTACGGAGCATGGGATTTCCCATGAGAGCATTGTCGACGTGGGGACCATAGCCCATATCCCTGTCACTGCGGCTGATCAACAGGGGAGAAATAATCTTCGGCAAAGAGGCGCCTGCAAATATCTCATTTTGGTTGAGGGCAGCGAGAATGATCCGGCTGACTTCACTATGCTGCGGCTCAGCTGATGACAGTTGAAGGTTCTGTTTCACCTCGCGCGCTGACCAGCCCGCCGTCTCATGGCCGGGTCGAAATTTTGCCCGCGCCAGAAGGGTGCGAATATGTGCCAGTTGATCGGGAGAGAGTATCTGTCCAATGCAGTAGATCATGTCCTCATCCCATCTCTTGAGACCAGAAAGCACCGATCAGATTTCTCTGACCGGTGCTTTGTAATCCGGCGAACCCGCTGAGACTTAATGCTCTTCCTTTTTCAGGAAGACGTCCAGATTTTTACCCGGCACAAAGTCCTTGCCGCTGCCATAGGTTTTCGTGCCGTCACCGATCATCACAAATTTCGTGACAAACGAAATGTAATAGCAGGCTTCACCATCTTCCGGGTGACCGCTATAGGCGGGCATGCAGACCTGACCATTTTTGATCGTATATTTGCCCTTCAGAGGGTAAACGGCTGATGTCCAGCATTCGCCATCTTCGATTTCGTGGTTGTCGCCAAGGGCGGTCGGACATTTGCTCATATCGGCCTTGTCCCACTCGCGTTTCCAGCCGTCGACCATCCCATCTTCACCAAAGTAGATGGCAACTGCCTGGTCCTTGCGAATGGTGTTGCCCGGCAATGCCATGGCCAGCTGAGCGCTGGTCAATGCAGGAGACGTAAAGACAGGTCCGGAGGTAGTAAATCCGATACCGCCTTCGCCGCCTTCACCATCCAGAACCTTGTGCAGGGCTTTGGCGAAAGGCACATCGAGGGCGCCGGTCTTGCCAGGGAAGTTTTCAACATTTTCTGCGGCCTTGGCGGTGGTCACGAGGTGGTTGTTTCCGCCGCTGGCGCCGATAGCGACGGCTGCAACAGCAACGGCCCCAGCGCTCAGCCAGATTTTACGCGTGATTTGCATGATACTTATTGCTCCTGTTGGACTTCTCGCGTTGCCCTGAGGCATGCGCATGGAAAGCGAATGAACACCTGAAAATGATGTACTTATTATATAAATAATGCAATTTCTTTTTTCATATTTCTCCTCCTTATACGGAAGAAAAAGCCGCCAGCTTCCTGTCCTGAAACAGAATGCTGGCGGCAGAGGAACACCAATCGGAGAGGACTTCGTCAGATCATTCTCAGTTTAGAACTCCGTCGTCACTGAGAACTTCGCATACATGGGAAGACCTTGGCCCAGAAGGCTTGAGCCGGTTGATTCCCAGTATTTTTCATCGGTCAGGTTTTCCGCATTCAAACGGAAAGTGACAGGTTTGCTGTAAATCGGAGTCGTATAGCGGATGCCTGCCGAATAGGTCGTATAGCCATCAACAAAGAAGGTATTGGTGGCATTGATGGCGCGGCTGCCGACATGGAATGCACCGCCGGAAATCGCCAAACCTTCAACCATGGGCAAACGATATTCGAGATAAACAGACCCTGTAAATTTGGCCGAGTTTTCGACGCGCTTGCCGGCCAGATCTGTTGCGCCTGATTTGCCACTGAGTGCCTTCGCATCAAGAAAAAGCGCACTGGTGTAGATTGAGAGGTCCTTCGTGATTTCGCCAGTCGCGCTCAGCTCCCAGCCTTTATATTTCTGAAGACCGCTGTTCACATATGTGTTGCTCGTGGAGTCCAGAAAGGAATTGGGGCGCTCAATCGAGAAATAGGCCGCCGTAAGCAACAGATCCTTGATCGGCGAGACTTTTACGCCGAATTCCTTCTGCTTGGTCACACCGGCAGGCAATGTCTCACCTGCGTTGGTGGCGGCAGCGGGCGCAACGCCCCCAGATTCTAGGCCTTCAATGTAAGTTGCATAGACGCTCGCCCAATCAAAGGGCTTGAGAACAAGGCCAACGGAGGGAGAGTTTGCACTTTTCTCATAGGCGGATGTTTTGCTCACATCCGAATAGTCTGTATGACGGATGCCGAGCATCAGCGTCGCCCACTCATCATATTTGATGCTGTCGAAGACATAATATCCCTTGTCCACAATCTTGGATGGATTGGGAACCGTGCTGGAGGTGAGGGCCACCTCAGGCGGATCAATCGGATTGTAGAGATTGGTATTGTAGAAAGAGGATGCTGTGGTCGGCACGCGGCTGACGCGGTCATTTTGCGAATAGCCGAAGACGACCTCATGCTCAAATGGTCCTGTCTCCACAACGCCGGCCAGCTCACCACGATAGGTGATGTTCTGATAATAGTTGCCCGGTGTGCGCTCATAATAAACGCGGCCGTTGCCCGTGGCCTGCTGGGTCGCCGAATTGCCTTCCCAGTAGAAGGCGGAATAGCGGCGATCACGCTCCAGGACCGACAGGCCTGTATCAAACGACACCGACCAGGCCGATGTCAGGTTATATTGGGTGTGGAGGAGCACGTTTGCCTCCTCGCCAACCGCATACATCCATTTGCCGCCAACATTGTGGCTGGAATCGAGTAGCTGCGGCAATGCTGTGGCTGTGGAACGCACCGAATATCCCGTCGGCTCAGTAATCTTCTTGTAGATATATTCGCCATCAACGGTCACGAAGAACTTGTCGTTGGGCTTCCAGTCAAAAGCGGCCGAGATGAAGTGCTTATGACCGTCGGTGCGATCGACGCCGATATCCACTTTCGAAATATTTTCATTGATCCGAAGACCGTAATTTCCCCAACTGCGGCTCCAGTCCACAGACTGGCCATATGCCCCATTGCTGTTGCCCAGCAATGTTACATTCGTGATCGGATTCTTGGTTGGTCGTTTCGTGGTCAGATTGATGATGCCGGATGGCGTCGTAAACCCGTAATAGAGGGCTGATGCCCCCTTGAGCACCTCAACGCGGTCCTTGTTCTCGACCGGCATGTCGATGAGATTGATGATCGGCAGCACGCCGTTCATGCGGTAGTTGCCGCGGTTTTCAACCACCAGGCCGCGAATGGCCATATTGTTGTAGATAGCTGAGTTGATCTGGGCCGATGTCACACCTGCGGAATTGCGCAGTGCATCAAGCAGAGATGTCGCCTGCTGTGACTCCATAAGAGCCTGCGGAATGACACTGACGGTCAATGGCGTGTCGATCACACGGGCGTTGCGGAATGTCCCCGCCTGCACATAGTCGGCGCCGAAACTGCTGGGCCGGTCGGCCGTCACGATAATCTGCGGCAGCACGACACCTTCATCGACGACTTCAGCGTCATCAGAAGCTTTAGCTGACTCATCGGCAGGCGCCGGGTCGGCGGCCATGGCACTTGGCACCAGGGCAGTTGTTGAAAGAAGGAAGGTCAACAAGGCGGCTGTTAGTGGGCTTTTGCCGCTGCGCTTGGTCATGTAACTCATCATCAGATCCCCTAATAGCCTTGATACAAAGCTTCTGTCCGATGAGATTGCCTTGATGTGCTTTCAATGCTGAAAGGTCATTTCAAGCGACACCAACATACCGATTTAATTGTCTGGCAACCCCCGATAACTCATCCGATCCGAGCCAATCCCCAATCGAATGTATTCTCAATATCAAAAATGTAACATTGATCTTTTGTTATCGAAAGTACTAAAGACGATTTTATGAAACATGAGGGAAAAAGAGCCTGAAGCGTTGCCTCTTGGTCACATCTTCCGGTCGTCAGCGGCGAAAGAACCCAAACCGCATTCCTTATTGCTGCAGAGCGGGCGCCAGCTCGACGCCCTTTCTGAGCAGATTGAGATCGACAGCCGGTGAGGCTTCGAGCAATGCGCGTGTATAGGCATGCTGAGGGCTATCAAAGATTGCATCTCTGCTGCCCTGCTCGACAATTTCACCGGACTGCATGACAACAACCCGATCAGCGATCTGCTCGACGACGGCCAGATCATGCGAAATGAAGAGGCAGGCAAACCCGTATTGGCTCTGCAATTTCTGAAACAGCCCCAACACCTGCATCTGGATCGTCATGTCGAGCGCGGAGACCGGTTCATCGGCGACGACAAAGGCAGGGCGCCTGATGACTGCTCGCGCAATAGCGATGCGCTGCCTTTGGCCACCTGAGAGTTCATGCGGATAGCGACCGACAAAATCCGACAGTCCGACCTCGGACAGAGTCTCGTAAACGCGGTCTTTCTTCTGCTTTGGCGTCATCTCCGGCATATGCCGCAAGGGCTCTGCAATGATTGCCTCTATCCGCATGCGGGGATCAAGCGAAGAATAAGGATCCTGAAAGACAAGCTGACAGCCAAGTCGAAAAGCATGTCTGGCTTTACGCGAGTGAAATTTCACATCCATACCGTTAAAGTGAATGTCACCGGCTTCCGCCTCAATCAGACCAAGGATGCTGCGCCCAAGGGTGGTTTTGCCGCATCCACTCCCGCCAACGACTGCGACCGTTTCACCCTTGTAAATATCGAGATCGAGATTCTTGATCGCCGTGACCGGCGCTGATTGCCTGAAAAGGCGGCGGCGACCCGCGAAACGCACGCGCATGCCACGCACCGAAATAAGCGGTGGAGCGTCATCTTCAATCAAGGCCGGCGCGCGTGGTTCGCGGCGCGGCAAACAATCGACCAGGCGCTGCGTATAAGGATGCTGAGGTAAGGCGAGAATATTCGCCACACTGCCCGTTTCGACAAGGACACCCCGCTCCAACACCAGCGCCCGCGTGGCATAACGCGCGACAAGGCCGAGGTTGTGGGTGATGAGCATCACAGCGGTCCCGAAATCCTTGGCGAGTTCGACCATGAGATCGAGCACTTCACGCTGGCTCAACGTATCAAGTGCTGTTGTGGGTTCATCGGCAATCAGCAATTTCGGGCGCAACAGCATGACGGACGCCAGCATGATGCGCTGGCGCATGCCACCTGAAAATTCATGCGGATAGGCGGACAGGCAGGCTTCGGGGTTTTGGATGTGAACACGCCGAAGCATCTCGACCATGCGGCGAGCCATTTCTTCCTCGCTCAAGGACTCATGCAACCTCAGCCCTTCAGAAAGCTGGGCGCCAATTGTCAGGGCCGGGTTGAGCGAAACCATCGGTTCCTGGAAAACCATTCCGATCTCGCGGCCACGCAAGGCTCGAAGATCCGGGACGGACATGGTCGTGATGTCACGCCCCTCAAACATGATTGAGCCTGCGACACGCACCATCCCCTCGGGCAACAGGCGCATCAAAGCGCGGGCTGCCATGGTCTTACCACTACCGGACTCACCCACAACGGCCAGAAATTCGCCAGCCTTTATCTCAAAGTCGAGCCCCTTCAGGGCAACGACCTTTCCATTGCCGGATTCAATGCGCAGACCTGAAACGGCAAGAAGGCGTGAGGTATCCGTCATGATCCATTCGTCCGGGGGTCGAGATAGTCGCGCAATGAATCACCCAGAAGATTAACCCCCAGCAGGGTCGCCGTAATACAAATCCCAGGCACAATGCCGAGCCAAATCGCCGTCTCCATATAGGGACGGCTTGATGCCAGCATGTTGCCCCATGTGGGTGTGGGCGGTGAAACACCAAGCCCGAGAAAGCTCAGAGCACTTTCGGAGAGCAGCGCCCAACCAAACATGCTGGTTGCCAGCACGGCGATGGGGGCAATGGCATTGGGCAAGACATGACGCAGCATCGTGTAGAATTCGGAATTGCCGATGACGAGTGAGGCTTCGATAAATTCCTTCTCGCGAATGGAGAGGACAGCGCTTCGCACAACACGAATGACTGCCGGCATATAGGCAAGCCCCAAGGCGACGACGAGGCCAAACTGGCTTGCTCCCAGTACAACCATCAGACCCAATGCGAGCAGAACACCCGGAAAGGAGAGCAGTGCATCGGTCAGAGTCATCAGGGCGCGATCCGTCCAGCCGCGCAAATAACCCGCCAGCAGGCCCAATGTGGTGCCAAAGATGACGGCAATAATGACAGTGAAAGACGAAATCAGGGCGCTGATGCGCGCACCAGTCATCGCCCTGCTGAAGACATCACGACCGAACTCATCCGTCCCTGCCCAATGCTCAATAGATGGCGGCTTCAACCTCGAGGCGAGATCCAGACCCAACGGATCATAGGGGGTCCAGAAGAAACTGAGCGCAATAAGCAGCAGAAGACCGCCAATGAGCAGGCTTCCCAGAAATGTATTGGTTTGCGGCAGAGAGGTTTTCATCCCGACACCCTCACTCCGCCAATACGCGCGGGTCAAAGAGGGGATAGCAGAAATCGACAATCAGATTGATGACCATGTAGATGGCGGCGGTGAAAAGAAGGCATCCCTGCACGACGGGATAGTCGCGTGCATATATGGAATCAACCAGCAGGCGGCCCAGCCCCGGAATGGTGAACACGGTTTCAATCACGGCAATCCCGCCCAACAGATGACCCATGATCAAACCGATCATTGTCCATGTCGGGGCAAAGGCATTGGGCAGAACATGGCGCATGAGAACTTTCGACTCTGCCAGGCCCTTCGCCCTCGCATGGGTCACATATTCAAGACGGAGGACCTCAATTGAACTTGCCCGCATCATGCGCGTGAGAATGCCGCTTTCGGTCAACGTCAAGGTCAGCACGGGCAGGATCATATAGAGAAGGGCCTGACCCAGATTCTCACGCATGCTGATATAGCCAACCACTGGCAGCCAGCCGAGATTGAGGCCGAAGACAATGAGCAGGAGAAGGCCAAGCCAGAAGCTGGGAATGGAGAGCAGGATTGTCGCCATGCTGACAATGCCGGTGTCGAGGGACCTGTTCTGCTTCCACGCCGCCGTGAGACCGGCCGGCACGGCGATCATGGTTGCCAGAATGACGGCCACCAGAACAATGGACGCGCTCACAGTGAAGCGCTGGAGAATGAGTGGAAGAACGGCAACGCCATTGGATATGGAGTGTCCAAAATCGCCTTCCGCCACATGGGAGAGCCAGTAGAAAAACTGGACCGGCACAGACTGGTCCAGCCCCAGTTGAGTGCGATAGAGCTCCGCCAGAGAAGGGTCCACCGCGTCTCCGAGCATGACCTGAACAGGGTCACCCGGAATGAGACGAACCAGTGTGAAAACGGCAATGGCAACAAGCACGAAAGTCGGCACGGTCAAAACAAGTCGTCTTATTAGATAAGCAAGCATCACAAAAGGTTCCTACGAATGACCGTGCTCTTGTTCCAATCGGTCAACGGATTTTCACGTTCCAGAAACGTTGCTGCACCGTCGGCCAACCCCTGAAACCTTCGACATTGTTGCGTGTCGCGATGACATGAGCGGGATTATAGAGCACGATCAACGGCACCTGCTGCAACATCTTCGCATGCAGGGCGTCAAAGAGGGCCTGACGTTCTGCCTTATCCTGCGTTGTCATTGACTGGCGAAGCAGTTCCAGCGCTTCCGGATCATCCCAGACCTTGCGGGGTTGCAGGGCTTTGTCGCCCATAAAGGCCCCAAAACTCAGTGAGGGGTCCAGACGGGCCGAATAGGAGAAGGACATGGCCTGATAGCTGCCATCGCTGTAGCGGTCCAGTTCCGTTGCCCAGTCAAGCACCTCAAGATCAATCTTGATGCCGGCCTGCTGGGCCATCGCCTGAACCAGGATGGCGGCATCAAACATCTGCGGATAGCGCTTGTTTGCAATCAGCTTGATGGGCTCGCCCTTGTATCCGGCTTCCTTCAGCAGCTTTCTGGCCGCTGCGATATCTGCAGGTGCAACCGATTTTTCAACGGGGCCGTAGAATGGGCTGCTGACCGGCACGGCTGAGGTGTTGGCTGCGGCAATGCCCATTGAGACGGCATCTGCCAGTGCCGCCCTGTCGATAGAGAGGGCCAGCGCCTGACGAATTCTGACATCCTGCAACAAGGGATCCTTCGTCTGCAGCAGAATGGCATAAATGTCCATGAGCGCATGCTTATCAAGCGTGACGTCGTCGCGTCCCTTGAAGGCGGCCAGCTCGCTTGGCGTGACGCCATTGAGAACATCAATTGCACCGCTGAGAAGAGCGGCTCTCGCAGCTGAACTGTCAGGGATTACGAGAAACCGGACCTTATCGACTTCGGCTTTTTTACCGCCCGTGTTGCCGTCCATAGGTTCATCGCGGGAGGCATAGTCGTTGAAGGCATCGAGCTCAATGTAGTCACCCGTTTTCCAGATGCCGAACTTGAACGGGCCGGTGCCGATCGGCTTGTCCCATGATCCGTCCGGCTTGACTGAATCGGGATGCATGATGCCCGTGCCGCCGCAATCCTGACGGGCGAGCGTCGTCAGAAAGAGGGGGGACGGCGTATCCAGTTTGATCCGGACCGTCATCGCGTCCGGCGCGGTAACAGACAGAATTTTGGCAACACCATTTCCGTCAAATTCAGGAAGGCAACGCCAATGGGTTTCGGGGTCGAGATATCTGTTGAGCGACCACAGCACTTCCTTGGAGGTAAGGAGTGCCCCATTGTGAAAATGGACGCCATCACGGAGCGTGAATGTATAGGTCAGCCCGTCATCCGAGACCACAATCGATTTTGCAAGAAGCGGCCCGACACTTGTGTCCTCGCGGAAAGCCACCAGACCTTCCACCATATGCAGGACCACGCCATCGGTATTCTCATCCCGCTTGGTGCCCGGATCGGTCGATAGAATGTCAGAGTTGATCCGCGCCTTGAGCATGGTTTCAGCATGCGCAGCAGCACCCCCTTCGATGGAAAAGAGAAGCGACAGGGCGACAAGGAACGACTGGGCACAGGATTGCAGTTTCATCATTTTTCCCCCGAATGCATGCATCAGCACGCCAAGACAAGCTCGAAATTAAAGGTCAGATAGCAACGGACTGCTCGCGCATCGTGCTCTCAACAGTGAGTGAATATTCGACGAATGTTGGTTCAAGCGCCGGCAGCATGGCCACTTCCATAATGCCCTTTGCCGGCTGCATCACGATGGTTGCAACCGTCGCCGTCAGATTGTTGATCAGTGACGCGCGCGGCGGACGGCAGACCGACCAGGGCTCGGCAAATTTGTCGAGCAGCGCTGATTTGACGTCATCGACCGTAATATCGCCGAGACGCGGTGTGAGCAGATCGCGAATGCGCTGATGTCGATAGAGACTGCATGGCACAGATGCCAGGCCTGTATCGCGGAGTTTTGTCAGGGCGACAGGACTCAGCCAGTGATTGGAATGGGCAAGAATGTCATCTTCGGCCGCGACCAGAAATGTTTCATCCGGCGCGCATTCCATATTGATGGCAATATTTTCCGGATGGCTGACAATGATATTATTGGAGCCTGATTTGGGCGTCACATAGACCGCGCGCAGCGCAAGGGCGAGATGCTGCTGCTCAAGCACCTTTCTGCGGATCAGGGCCAACGGCACACCGATCTGGGTATAGTCGCGATCTGATTCCAGATAATTCGCGGTAATTGCAACGCCGGTGGAATTGAACCCGAAGCGGCCCAGGGCACCGGCTTCGGTATAGGTGATATAATCGGGGCCGTCCTCGTTGCGGACGCGCAGGATGATGCAGGTCTCGGCGGCTTCCATCTTCCAGTCCCAATTATGGGCATGGATGATTTCGCCGTTGCGCGTCCCCTTGGGCATGACCAGCGCTGCCGTGCAGCCATCCGGCTCCACCGCGTCGTCGAATTTCTTCTTGAGATCGGGGCGCTCGGCCAGTTTCAGAATTTCCGTGCGCGCATTGAGAAGCACGACATCTTCAAAAGCCACCTCCGCGCCCTGCGCAATGCCCTGCATCTCCTCAATGTAGCTCGCGTCGAAACTTTCAATGACCGGCAGGTAGTCACGAATGAGCGTCTTCAGTTCTGAGGACGATAGGTTCAGACCGGCAATTTGAGCCGCATAATGTCCGGCGCCCTTGCGAATACGCGCAGCTGCCAGCATCCCGTGCTGCCTGCCCCTCTCATAAGGCTTTCCGGATACGTCGATTAGTGGACAGGGTTCGGTCATTCACAGGCTCCCTACTTGATGGGATAGGAGTTTAGTGTATTATTGCTTTTTGTGAAGCAAAAAAACAAAATTGAATTCCCGTGACCAGATATACCAAGCTAGACTGACACTGACAGACGCCGAAATCCCTCCCGCCTGCGCCGGTAAGAAGCCAAATGATGCATCGTTCACGACCCGCTTTGAATAATAACTCCCTCTGGGCCGCGACCGCCGCGAACAATGTCGCGTTTCCTGCGCTGACCGAAGACATGACCGCCGACACCGTCATCATCGGCGCCGGCATGTCCGGCCTTTCAACAGCCCTTCATCTGGCAGAAACCAATCAGAACGTCGTGGTGCTGGAAGCCCGGACACCGGGCTTTGGCGCATCCGGGCAAAGTGGCGGACAGGTGATCGCCGGTTTGCGGCACTTCAAATCCGACCTCGCCAAAGTCTATGGCGAAGAAAAGGGAGCCCAAGCACATGCCTTCGGGGGGGCGGCGGCGCAGGCGACCTTCGATATCATCAAGCGCCACAATATTGATTGCGATGCCATCAACACGGGCTGGATTCAGGTTGCCGACAGCGATACCGCCCTCTCTGAGTCCGAGGCACGAGTCGCCGCGTGGCAACTGCTCGGGGCGCCCGTGCGTATGCTCTCCAGGGACGAAACAATCGCCCTGACCGGCACGCAGGATTATCTGGGTGGGTGGATCGATGAACGCGGCGGCAGTCTCCAGCCCCTGAGCTATACGCTGGGCCTGGCGCAAAGGGCCGCCGCTTTGGGCGCCAGGATTTTTACCAACTCCCCGGCCATTTCCGTCCATCATGATGGGGTGATGTGGCAGGTCAAATCTGCGCATGGAATTGTCCGGGCCAAAAGCCTGCTGCTCGCCACCAATGCGCTATCGGACGGGCTGTGGCCCGGCTTGCGCCAGATGATCCTTCCAGTCTGGAGCTTTCAGATCGCCACAGCGCCTTTGAGTGAAAGCGACAGACAACACATTCTGCCCGGTCGGCAGGCGGTCTCAGACACACGCCGGGTGCTTCGATATTTCCGCGTTGATCGCGACCACCGCGTCATCGTTGGCGGCAAGGGCACAATGTTTGCGCCCAAAAATGCCGGTGATTTCCGTCTCCAGCAGACCATGCTCGAAAGGCTCTATCCGCAATTGGCGGATATGCCGATTGAATATCGTTGGGGCGGCGAAGTTGCCGTCACGATCGGTCGCCTGCCCCGTGTCTTACGGCTCGGCCCCAATGGCTATGCCAGCCTCGGTTGCAACGGCAAAGGCGTAGCCTGGTGCTCTGCACTTGGCGCCCCCCTCGCGGAAATGCTGACCACCGGCAATGAGGATGTACTGCCCATACCCGTGTCGCAGGTTGCCCCGATACCCTTTCACGCCTTGCGCAGCATTTATGTGGCCATAGGCAGCAGCTGGCTGCGCCTGCGCGATGCCATGGACCACCCGTCCCTCCATGGCGGTGAGACCACTTCCAAAAGCAATAAAGGATCCTGACTTTGACGACGCGCCCTATTGCAAATCGCAATGATTTGGAAGCCTTTTGGATGCCCTTCACACCCAATCGGCGCTTCAAGAACAATCCGAGGCTTTATACCGGCGCGAGCGGCATGTATTACAAAACCTCGGACGGGAAAAATATACTTGATGGCATGGCCGGCCTCTGGTGCGTCAATGCCGGACATGGGCAACCTGAAATCACGCAGGCCATCCAGAAACAGGCCGCCGAGCTGGATTTTGTCTCGTCCTTTCAGATGGGCCATCCCGCCGCCTTTGAACTTGCCGACCGTCTGACCGAGCTGGCGCCGGACGGAATCGATCATGTTTTCTTCTCCAATTCCGGCTCCGAGGCAGTGGATACAGCGCTCAAAATCGCCCGCGCCTATCATCGTGCACGCGGCGAAGGCGAGCGAACGCGCTTCATCAGCCGGGAACGCGCCTATCACGGCATGGGATGGGGCGGCTTGTCCGTTAGTGGAATCGGCCGACACCGCCGTGACTTCGGTCCGTTTCTGCCGGGCGTTGATCACCTTCCCCTGGGCTATGATCGCGCCATTTCAGGTTTTTCCAGGGGCCAGCCCAAACAGGGCGCTGAGTCTGCCGACGCGCTTCTCTCACTGATACAGCTGCATGATGCCTCCACAATTGCGGCTGTGATTGTGGAACCCGTCACCGGCTCAGGAGGTGTGCATCCTGCGCCGGTGGGCTATCTGAACCGGCTTCGGGAAATTTGTGACCAGCACGGCATCCTTCTTATCTTTGATGAGGTGATCACGGGATTTGGCCGCATCGGCGCGGCCTTTGGTGCCGAGCGATTTGGCGTCACACCTGACATCATGACCTGCGCCAAAGGCATGACAAATGGTGCAGTCCCCATGGGCGCGACATTTGTTTCCGCAGATGTCTATGAGGCCTTTCAAAAGGGGCCCGAAGAGCAAATCGACATCTTCCACGGCTATACTTATTCAGCACATCCGCTTGCCTGTGCAGCAGGCCTTGCGACGCTCAATGTCTATCGCGACCAGAATATTTTTGCGCGCGCCGCCCAGAGTGAAGCCCTTTGGGAAGAACAGGCACATTCACTGCGAGCAAGTGATGCTGTCATCGACATTCGAAATATCGGCCTTCTGGCGGCCGTTGATTTGATGCCGCATGCCGACAAGCCGGGGGCTCGGGCAGCCGAATGCGTTGACTATTGTTATTCGAAAGGCCTGCTTGTCCGGCTCAGCGGCGACAGCATCGTTCTCTCCCCACCTCTCATCATCAGTAGTGATGAAATCAATTTTGTTTTCGACACATTGCGTCAATCACTTGCGCTGACGGCTTGACGCCCCCGACCGGAGTATCCCTGATGACGCGACAAATTGATCACGTCCCTGCCGACACACGCATGCCCGACTATGACCAGCTCTTTCTTTTCATTGATGGCGAATGGATTGATCGGGGAACACGTGACGGCCTTGATGTCTTCAACCCCGCCACGGGCGATGTCATCGGCACGCTGCCGGTTGCAACAGAAGCCGATATTCAGAATGCGCTCAATGCCGCAGAGAAGGGGTTTCATGTTTGGCGGCAGATATCGCCATTTGAGCGGGGAAAGATTCTGCGCCAGGCTGCCACACTTATCCGCGAACGCAGCAGCGCAATTGCCATTCGGATGTCGCTTGAAGAGGGAAAGCCGGTTGCCGAGGCGCGCGGCGAGGTCAATGTTGCTGCTGACATGTTCGACTGGTTTGCAGAAGAAGGCCGCCGCAGCTATGGGCGGGTTATTCCGTCGCGGTCAGAAGGCACACGCTATCTGGTGCTGCGCGAACCTGTCGGGCCGACAGCCGCCTTTTCGCCGTGGAATTTTCCGGCCACCTCGCCCGCGCGCAAAATTGCAGCTTCGCTGGGGGCAGGCTGCTCGTGCATTGTGAAGCCGGCCGAGGAAACACCCGCCACCTGTCTGGCCATTGCCCGGGCGCTCGCGGACGCGGGACTTCCCAAAGGCGTCCTCAATGTTCTCTATGGCTCACCGGAAGCCATTTCGTCACAGCTCATCAGCTCCCCCGTGATCCGTAAAATTTCTTTCACCGGTTCAACAGTCGTCGGGAAGAAGCTCGCCCATCTGGCCGCTGACGGCGTAAAGCGCATGACACTGGAACTGGGGGGGCACGCACCTGTTGTCATCTTCGAGGATGCGGACATTGAGAAGACGGCACAGCTGGCCGTCGCTGCCAAATTCCGGAATGCGGGTCAGGTTTGCATATCGCCCACCCGATTCTATGTGCATGAAAATGTGCACGACCAATTTGTCGACGCTTTTATCGCCAGCGCTCGTCTGCTGCGCATTGGCAGCGGCGTTGACCCGGAAACCCAGATGGGTCCGCTGGCTAATCCACGACGACTGGCCGCAATGACCCGGCTCGTTGAGGATGCCGTTGCTGTCGGCGGTGAGCTCAGGCTCGGCGGACACCGGATCGGCAATCAGGGCAATTTCTGGGAGCCGACCCTCCTGGTTGATGTACCGGAACATACCGCCATGATGAATGAGGAACCCTTTGGCCCCATCGCCATGACATCGCGCTTCAAGACATTTGACGAAGCTGTGACGGCCGCCAATCGCCTGCCCTTCGGTCTGGCCGCCTACGCCTTCACCCAGTCGGACAAAACGGCCATGGCCATCTCGAATGCGCTTGAAAGCGGGATGGTCGGGCTGAATACCTTTGCCATTTCCGTGCCCGAGACACCTTTCGGCGGTGTCAAGGAAAGTGGCTTTGGCAGCGAAGGCGGTATTGAGGGACTGGATGCCTATCTCGCCACCAAATTTGTCAGTCAGGCCTAGGGTTTCGCTGCCTCTTCTATGTACACATTTCCCCGATTATTGATATAAGGAGTACAATTAAAGTGATTAGCTCGCCTTTTTGATTCTTCCGAGCGCGAGCGAATAAAAAGGCCATCCTCATGAGTCCGAAGGCTGCCAAAGCAAAAGAGCAGAAAAACTCACCCAGCCGACTTCACGCCGAACTTGCCGGCAAAATTGTCGAGCGACTCAAGGAAGAAAAAGCAGGCGTCGGGCAACATCTTGTCGAGTTGGAGCTCTGCGATTATTTCGCCGTGTCGCGCACGCCCATCAGGGGAGCCCTCAAGCTTCTCGCCGCTCAAGGGCTTCTCGAAAGCCGGGCCAATCGCGGATTTGTGCTGGCGAAGCCCGTTGAGGGTTTCGGTGCCATTGCGCCGACAGCGGTCCGTGATGAAGAAGAAAAACTTCTTTTTGTCAAAATTGCCGAGGACCGACTGTCAGGTCGGCTGGAAGATGAGTGCACGCAGCAGGAACTGGTGCGCCGGTATAATGTGCGTGTCGCCGTTGTTGTCACGGTGCTGCGTCAACTCGCCGACCTCGGTGTTGTGGAACGCAAACCCGGTAATGGCTGGATGTTTTTGCCGACCATGGATTCAAGCCTCGCGCAGGAAGAAAGCTATCAGCTGCGTATCGTTCTGGAGCCGGCTATCCTGCGGCAGGAAAAATTTGAACTTGATCTGAAATGGGCCCGGGAAACGCGCAAGCGTCACGAGTATTTTCGTAATGAACCCTGGCGCGACACCATGGCCGTTGAATTTTATGAGGTGAATGCCGATTTCCACGAGAAGCTGGCGCTGGCCTCCAACAATCGTTACATGCTCCACATCATGCAGCAGCAGAACAGTCTGCGGCGCTTCATGAATTATAGCTGGCAATATGGCGTCGAACGGGTGCAGGCCTCTATTGATGAACATCTGGCCATTCTGAGCGCCCTGGAAAAAAGCGAGAATGAAGTGGCGGCCGTGCTCATGCGGCGACACCTGGAAGACGCCAGCCAGACATATTTCGCGCCCAATGAGCAACATGAGTTGGATGTCGGCACCTGACACCGCCTAATGACTGCCGACGCGTCAAGTGGGATCGGCCTGCGCCGCCGATATCTAGTAGCTCAATGTAACGGCAACTGAGCCGCGACTGCCACGTTCCGCCGCGCCGGGCGCCTTTGTGAGCTGCCACCCATAATCGAAGCTGACATCGAGATAGCGGTCGACGCTGTAGCGGGCGCCGACGCCGACGCTCTGCAGTGTGGTGCTGCGGGGCTCGCCCGACTGGTCATGCAGATAGGAGACGTGGCCGACATCATAGAAGGCCAGAAGCTGTGCACTGTCCGCGACCGGTAAACCCATATGCGACAACAGGCCGTAGCCGGGACTGCGCAACTCCGCGCTCAATAGCGCGCCCCGGCTGCCGCTGGCGGTACGCGTGTCATAACCACGCAGGCTGGACGATCCGCCAGCGCCCAGCTGCTCGCTTGGCAGCAATTCGGCGCTCGCCAGCTGTCCGTCAAATCGCATCACCGAAGTCATGCCCCAGGGAAGCTTGGTCAACCGCGTAATCTTGAGATTGTTATAGAGATAGTCTGCATCGGCGCCATTGACGCCGGAAGCACGAAACGCTGACGCGCTGTTGCTGTCCGAAAGCCCGCCGGGACTGAAGACGAGCTGGTTTTCGACCGCCGTCTGCCCCCAGGCGTCAGGCAGCGTGCCTTGGTAGATCGCAAGGAATTGCTCGACATTTGTGGCACTGGCAAAGATGCTCGTGCCGCCGAAATCAAGATTGTTGTCAGTGCGCTTGTAGTCAAAGCCGAGCTTGATTTCCTGCGACAGCGAGTCTGCGGCCGGCAGACGTCGCCCGTACCGCAGACTCAGCTGCGTACTGTGGCCGACCTGGTCGAAGCTGGGTCCCAGATCAGGCACCTGCTCAACATAGCTGCCAAAAATGTTGAGTTCGTCGCCCCAGGGCAGCGGCGCCAGATAGCTCGCGGAATGCGCCATGAACCGCGGATTGTTGGAATGGCCAACGCCGCGATCGCGCTCGTGCCACAGATCGGAGCTGGTGATGAACTGATAGGAAAACTGCTGGTCCAGCCCCAACACATTGCCCCAATTGAAACCGGCGCTATAGCGGTCGCGTCCCGTCGACGGAAGGCCCTCATTGTCGAAGCCGGCAAAGACGCGAAACGGCCTCTGGTCCCGGACACGCAGGGCGAGGTCGACATTGCCGGATGTCTGGCTGCGTTCCAGAACAGCATTGACGTTACGAAACGGATTGCGGTTCAGCCGGTTGAGATCGCCTTTCAACGTAGCGAAGTCGATCCGGTCGCCTGGCCGGACCTGCATCTCGTGCCGCAACACATCGCTGGAAAACCACTGATTGCCGCTGACATCAACCTTGCCCAGGCGATAGACGGTGACAACACCCTGCACGGTGCCGCTGTTGATGTTCTGTTCGGGAAAGACAATATCGACCAGTATCAGATCATGGGCGCGGTACCAGTCGCGGACCATCTGAGAGATTGACGTCAGATCTCCGGCACGCAGCGGCCTGCCCAGAAAAGCCGAAAGCCTCGATTGAATTGCTGCATCTTCAAGCAGGGGTAGGCCTGCGCCGACACTGATGCCGGACTGCGACGCGCCACCGCGTTCCAGCGCCTTGATGCTGTCGACAAAGCGCAAACCTTTCAGCATCGGCAAGAGCAGCGGATTTGCGGTTGGCGCAGGTGCGACCGGCGTTTCGGGCGGCACCGTCACAGTGCCCGCCTTCTCCGACTTCGGTTCCTTCGGGGCAACCCGATCATAGGGCTGCGCAAAGGCAGAACCCGCGCCGACGATGAAACAAAACGTTGCCAACAACACACGCGCCCGCACCGTTCTCTTCCTGGCATGGCCAAAAATCATGGTCCAACAGCCCCCATGCAGGATGTATTGGTGTCGCCAGCTCCTTCCGATGGGCAGCGCAACTGATCGTCGGTTTCTGTCGCGTTGGAATAATCACCCAGCGTGATCGCGTCGAAAGGCGAGACCGTGCCGGGCAGCCCGACCTGGAACAGCAGGGCGAGGCTGTCGCTGCCATCGATTGAGGCCGTGGTCACATTGTCGAAAGAGAACACACCGAAGTTCCCCGACAATGTGAAATCAGACAAGCTCTGCGTCCCGATATTCGTGCTGCCATTGCCCGGATCGGTGATGATCGGAGCAGAAGGCTGAGCAATCGTCAGAAGGCCTCCATAGTAGCTGATCGTGTAATTTGCCGCCGATGCGCCGAAGGGCACGATGTCATATTGCAGGCTATTGCCCGAGACCGGGAACAGACCATATTGCAGGCCGGACAGGACCGTGCTGGTCTCGCTATTGACGAATCCGGAATAGCTTGATGTGAACTGCACGTTTGCCAGCGACGTCGCATCTACATCGCCGGCCGTGATTGAAAGCGATGCCGGATCGACCGTCAGCGTGCCGCTGTCGACGAAGTTGAGCGCATAGCCGTTGAGCAGGCTCATTGAACCGGCAGCCCCCGTGATGGCATAGGGGCTGCCTGCGACGTCGGCTGTCATCACCGCGCCCGCCGAGGTCACGCTCGGCGTGCCGGAGTAAACGCTCGATGCCGTGTCGCCCAGATACACGCCTGTGATGCCGGTCTCATAGCCGCTGATGGTATAGGCCGCGGCGACAGCAGACGTCGCATCATCGCCATAGGTCTTGCCCAAATCCGTCGTGGTGATCGTCAGCGTCGGCTGAGTGGCGAAGAGATAACGGTTGCCGCTCTGCGTCACGCTCGCGGGCGGAAGCGTCGCATAGGCCTCATTCCATATGGCGGTATTACCGCTATCAAGGCCACCAAAGATATCGCTGCCCGGCGCGGCTGAATAGATCAGCCAGCGCCCCGTCGTCATAAGCGGCGAAGCACCGACATTGTTGACGAAGTTCTGATCTGCCGCGAGCACAATATCACCGCCGCTGGTCTCTATCGACTTGTCGAGGCTGATGTTGCCGTTCGCATTGAGCGTGACTGCGCCGGTGCTGGTGATACCCGCTGTGGTCAGCACGGTACCGATGGTCAGATCGGTGTCGTTGGCAAAATCGATTGCACCGGAATCGGCGGCCAGCGTGCCGATGGCGTTTGCGCTGTTCGTCAACGTATAGTCGGCGCCGCTGCCCAGAAGCAGCAGATTGGCCGCGGTCAGCGCCGCGCTCTGCGTTACCGGACCGGTGGCGTCAAGGCTGATTGTTTCAGTGCCGACATTGAGCGCAGCGTCGATGGCAAACCCGGCCGTGTTGCCCGAGACAATGCCGAGCGAAGCGGTGCTGCTACCGCCATAGAAAAAGTCGCTGCCAGAATAGCTGCCTTGAGCCGTCGAAAGGCCGCTCAGCATCGCGCTTACGGTCGGCGCGTCGGAGATCATCCGCAGCCAGCCACCGTAAAGATCGGCACTGGTGTTGCCCGAGACGTCGGCGACATAGGTGTTGGCCGTGGTGCTGGCACCGTCAAGATAGGTGAGAAGCTGCTGGCTGCCACTGAGCGTGCCGTTCGGCATGAGGATATAATAGTAGCCGTTGGCGCCGGTGGTGGCAGAGCCGAGCGCCGCGCCATCGGCGAGCGCCGAAACGGTGGCCGCACCGGCCGAGCCGGAGGCGAGCGGCGTGACGCCTGCATCGCTATAGATGACGCCTGTGATCGCTTGCGCGCCGTTCGGGAAGAACGTCGTCAGATAGGGGTAGAAACCGTCGCCCGTGCTCCACACCGAACTGTCGAAGCCGAGCGTGGCCAGCGAATCCGCCTGGAAGGTGGCCGTCGTCAGGCCGGTGCCGCCAGCACTCGAAGATTGCCCGCTGGTCTCGATGTCCCAATAGCCGTTCGTAACCGTATGGCCGGGCTTGTAACCCACCAGTCCGCCGACGTTGTTACGACCACTGACAGCACCGGTGGCATAAACATTGGTCACCGAGCCATAGGTTTCGCCGATCAACCCGCCAGTAAAATCTTTGCCATTGACTGCGCCGGTAGCGTAGGAATTGCTCACGGCGGAAGTGGCATCGGCAAAACCTATCAGACCGCCGGAATCTTCACTGGTCGCCGTGACCGCGCCGGTAGCATAGCTTTTGGTCACCGTGCCGTAGCTCGCACCCATTAACCCGCCGACATACTCGACGCCATCGACCGTGCCGGTGGCATAGGTGTTGGTCACCGCGCTATTGGCCCTGCCGATCAGCCCGCCGACATAGCCGAGGCCGTTGACCGTCGCGGTGGCATAGGCATCACTCACACTGCTCCCGGCAAGGCCCACCAAGCTACCGACATAAATATTGCCCGTGACCGAACTGGCCACGATGCCGATATCGCGCAGCGGGCCGGAGGCATAGCCGAACAGCCCGGCATAGTTTTTGGAGCCGGTGTCGACGGTGAGATCGGAAACGATATGGCCGAGGCCGGTGAAGCTGCCAGAAAAGCCGTTGTTGCTGTTATAGAGATTGCCCGCACCATCGGTGCCAAGCGGCGTCCAATCGCCCCAGCTTGAAGCATCCAGCGAGGTGGCCAGAGCGTAGTTGTCTTGCAGGCCGCTGTCGGTGTTGATGCCCGCCAGATCGCTCAAGGAATAGAGCAACGTATAAGCGGCGCCGTTGATGGCAAGGCTTGCGCCGGAGCCGGACCCACCGGTGAAATCGATGCTACCGGCAAAACCGTTGCTCATCAGACGGAAGGAAAGATTGGACCCGTCGCTATCGTCATAAGCCAGCGACACGGCGCCCGCGCCGCTCACGGTGATGGGCGCGTCGATAGTGAGCGTGCCGGCTGCATCCAGCGTCAACCCGTTGGCGTCCGGCAGCGTCAGCGCATAGGGCACGGCGATGTCGCCCAGGCTCTTTACATAAAGACCGTTCGAAAGCGTGAGGCTCTGATCGACCACGAAATCGCCGCTGGCGATGTAGCCGTAATTCGACAGACCCGTAGTGGGGTCGGCATAGCCACCGATAGCTGTCGAAATCAGCGCGGCATCTTGCGACTGCAACGTGGTGGCGCTGGCACCTGAGTAGGTCGTCTCGCTGGTCGGCGCGATCAAGGTGCCGCCCCAAATGTCGAAACCGGAAACATTCCCATTGCCGTCGAGCGCGTCGGCACCGGTATCAAGGCGGCTGCCGGGATTGCCGCCATCCGAAGAGGCGAGCACTGCCGTGGTGCCGCTCGTTACTGTGCCGGAGGGCAGCAGAATGTAATAATAGCCATTGGCGCCGGTCGTGGCTGAGCCGAGATCGAAGCCATCGGCCAGAAGCGAGACCGTTCCGCTGATGGCGAGGCTCACGCCCCCATCGGTATAGGCGGTGCCGGAGATCACCTGCGGCGTGCCGGAGAATTGCGCCGCCAGATAAGGGAAGGAACTACCGGGCACGATGGCCCAGCTGTCGGTGGGCCGGCCATTCCCACCGCCATTGAACCCGCTGGGCAGGCCGGATTGGAACTCAGCGGTGGTCAGCTCAACGACATTCTCAAGCTTGAAATCGGCGCCGACCGTCGTCTGGCCAGACGTTTCGGAGTTGAAATAGCTTTGTTTGATCGCGGAGACGGTGGAGATGTTCTTCCCCACCAGGCCGCCCAGGATGACGCTGGCGCAGGCGGTGCTGTCGGCACAGGTACTCGTGACCGCGCCGGTGCTGTAAGTCTCGGCGATGGTGCCGTTGCTGGAGTTGTAGCCCACAAAACCGCCAGCAATGGCCAGAAAGGTAAGCGGGCCGTCGCCGGTTGTCGCCGAGCCCGTTGCATAAGACTGGCTGATCGAACCATTGTTATGCCCGGCAAAGCCACCGACATACGAGGTCGCGCCGCCTGAGGCGGCGCCGGTTGCATAGGACAGCGTAATGGTGGTGGCAGCGGTGTTGACGTAGCCGATAAAGCCGCCGCCATAGGAATTGGTCACCACCGTGGGCCCATAGGTGACGATGGCATCACCTGTCTCAACCGCGCCGCTGGCGTGCGAGCCGGTGATCGTGCCGCCAGAGGCAAAGCCGACCAGACCGCCCGACATCCCCGCATCGCCGGTGGAAACCGCCCCGCTCGCATAGGAGTCCGAAATGGTCCCTGAGTTGTAGCCAACGAGACCGCCGGCACGGCTGGTGTCCGGACTCGTGACCGCTCCGGTGGCATAAGATCCGTCGATGGTGCCGTGAGCGTACCCAACAAGGCCGCCCGCGAGAACCCGCGACTCTTGTTCTGTGGCATCGTCACTTACCGTGCCAGTGGCATAGGAATCGGTGATCGTGCCGCCATCATCCCCCGCCAGCCCACCCACATAGGCATGAAATCCGCCGCTGACCGACCCGGTCGCATAGGAATCCATGATCGTGGAGGCGCCGTTTGCCTGGCCGACCAGCCCGCCGCTGTAGCTGACCTGGTTGTCATTGCCGGCGCCACCGATCACATCGCCGCTTGCATGGGAGCCGGTGATGCTCGCGGCCAGAAGACGACCGGCAATGCCGCCTGCATAGGACGCCTTGCTGCTCGACGCATCGCCCTGCGTCACTGCAACCGCCGTGATCGTGTCCTTGATCGAGCCGCCATTCACATATCCGGCAAGCCCGCCGACGATTGCGAAGTTGGAACCGCCAGCATCGCCGCCCTCGACCTGGCCCGAAGTCAGGACATTGGTGATCGCCGCCGTGCTGTGCCCGGCCAGAATGCCCACATAGGCGCCCGTACCCCCGGTGACATCAGCGCCGGTGACGGCAAGATCACGTACCGTGCCGTTCCCATAGCCAATCAGGCCGACATTGTTATTCCCGGACGTGTCGTTGATTGTCAGGTTGGAAATGGAATTGCCCAGACCGGTCAGCGTGCCCGGCAGGGTGTCGGCGATCGCACTGGAATAGGTGCCTGCGGAGGAGGCATCGATTGTGGTCGCCAAGGCATAATGGCCGCTTCCGCCATTGATCCCCGCGACATCGTCCATCGTATAGAGCAGACTGTAGGCCATGCTGTTGATACTGAGCGTACCGCCCAGATCGCTTGGCCCGAAATCAATGTTGCCGGCAAAGCCTGAATCGGTCAGGCCAAAATCGTAAACGCCACCCGAGCCGCCTTGATTGGTTTTCAAAACCACGCCACCACCGCCCGTGAGCGTGATCGGCGCGTTGACGAAGATCGAATGATAGGCATCCAGGGTCAGCGTGGCGGTCGACCCCCAGCCAATCGCGCTGTCGATGTTGATATCGCCACTGCCCGAGGCATCAGCATTGCCCGGCCCGCTCGTGCTGGTGGCTGTGGTCTGCAAGGTGACGTCAGTGCCGCCATCCAGGCTGGTGCTGATCATTGCTGCGGCGCTGGAATCCACGGTCAAATCATAGGGATCGAGCAACCACAGGCCGCCCGCGCCGGCATCCACCGTGCTTCCACCGATGGCCAGACTATCGCCCGAGGTCTCGACAGTTCCGCCCTGTCCACCGGCGCCACCACGCGCCTTGATCGTTCCGGTAAACAGCGTCTGATCTTTGGCGATAACCGAGACATCGCCACCATTCTTCTGCGCTTGCGTCGCCGAGGCATCGATGGAGCCGGAGACGCTAACGTCTTGACCGCGAACGGTCACTTCACCACCCGAGCCATCAGCGTTTTGCGCACTTAGCGTCCCTGATACGGTGGCGCTGCCGCCCGCCGTCAGCCAGACATGGCCGTCGATGACTGACGTGCCCGTGGCCGAGACGATGCCGCCATTGTTCTGGACCAGCGCGTAGACATTGCCGCCCGCCGAGTCCAGCGCCGCCTGCGCCGCCTTCACTGTACCGGTATTGGTGACATCACCCTTGCCGCCGGAAATCGCAATATGTGAATTGCCATTCACTGGTTGCAGGATTATTTCGTTGCCAGCAGCCAGATCCGCCCGGCCCTCCGGCGCGTTGATCGTGCCCGAATTGACGACCGAACGGCCAACCAGGATCGCATCACCCGTTTTGGAGGTGATGGTGCCGGCGTTAACAACATCGCCGGTCGAGGTGCCTGAGGCGGTCATCGCCCCGCCAGCCATAAACTGGCCGTTCGGAATATCGCGGGTGGAGGCAACGAAGCTGCCATTCGTCACGATCTTGCCGCCGGGACCAACCACGACCCCCTGCGGATTGATCAGGTAAACCGAGCCGGTGGCGCTCAGAGAACCGTCGATTCTTGAGAGATCTCCGCCTGTTACCCGGTTGAGGGTGGCGCCACTCCCATTGTTGAACTGAACGCTGTTCGGAGAACCGATGGAGAAGCTCTGCCAGTTGATGATGCCGTGACTGGAGGCCTGGTCGATCGTCAGATCATTGCCGTTGCTTGCAATCGCGCCCTGACCCGCCGCAAACTGCCCGCCGGTCGGCAGCGTTCCTCCGGCATAGGCAGGCGCGCAGAGCACAAAAAGGGACGTTGCATACAGCAAGGCTGATAGCCCGGCCCGCCCGCGGCGGCCACCCCCTACCACATGTTCCCCACCCACTAGCGCGTCAGCGGATTCTCCGCTCAAAACCCCATACGCACTCTCGAGCCGCGGCTGTTGCCGTTTCGATCCCAACACTCACCCACCCTGCACCCTTGCTGCGGGCGCCAATATTCTCCTCGGCGCGTCGTCGGATTGCCCCGAAACGCTACTCACAACAATGCGGTACAAAATTTGGATAGGGTCCGGTGCCCCACAACACCACGCCAACCCGTCTCTTTGCCCCACGATTGAACACGCTTATCTTGATGCATCCACTATTTTTGCTCAAGTGCAAATTTTGTGAATGGTTAATATGGGCGTCCCTGAATCAGGAAATGAGGCCGAAGCGGACCTGTTCCCGGCCCCTCGGAGAAATGCCCGCAAGTGAAGACCGACACACGCGAATGGGAGCACTCTTCTGTCGAATGTCGGCGCACAAATGCGACGCAAGTCCCCGCAACGTCGCTGCATTTGCGACGAGGTGCTGGGATCTTGAGGGCACGGGGAAGGATTGGTGATGTCTGCAGTCAGCCGACATGCTGCCTCTGCCGAAATTCCCTGTTAACAAGGAAAATACGTGGAATTTTGGCGACAACAGCCATGTTTGTCGTTTGATCCCCGAAATTCACACGTAGTTACAGCACTTTAGTCTCATTTTCCCTAAAACTCGCAACAGGGAATATGTGGCGCCATAACAGCGAACTGATTGCTGTAAACAGGGAATATTTCCTGGTCTCAAAAGACCCAAATTGGAGCCCAAACAAGCATCACATTCGGCTGCGATTGCGGAAGCCAAACCGCTTACCCCTCAATAAGGTCAACCATGGGCAACTCATTCATTGAGAGGAGGATAAACAAATTTTGCTGCTCCAGAGTGCAAACCAGTTCCATTCGGCCCTTTGCCCCTTGATATAAATGTAATGTATATTACATTACAAACGTCGCAGAGATAATGCGACGGCCCGCCTCGGGCGGGTCATATAACCCGCAGTGTCTTCCTCCCCCTTTAATTCAAGGACACACCGAGACGGGTTCCTCCCGTCCCCCAGAAGGAGTGGTGTAAGTGATGCGCGGCAACGGCATAAAATTTCTCAGCTTCACAATGATTGTTTTTCTTTCCACCCTGCTTTCGGGCTGCGATGGCCAAGAGGAAGAACCGCGACCCGCGCCACAGGTCGGCATTATTACAATTGAGCCGCAGCATTTTGAACTGGCGACAGAATTACCCGGCCGCACGACGGCCTTCCGCGTTGCGGAAATTCGCCCTCAAGTAACAGGCATCATCAAAAAGCGACTCTTTACAGAAGGGAGTGAGGTCGAGGAAGGCCAGCAACTCTATCAGATCGATGACACGCTTTATAAAGCGACGTTCGACTCTGCAAAGGCGGATCTCGCCAAGGCGCTCGCAACCGTTAAGAGCTCCCGGCTCAAAGCTTCACGCTACAAAGAACTCGTCGCGGCCAAGGCGGTCAGCCAGCAGGACTATGACGATGCCATGGCGACACTGGCCGAAGATGAAGCCTCTGTTGCTGGCGCCAGGGCGAGTGTGGACACAGCGCAAGCCAATCTGGCCTACACAAAAGTCTTCTCCCCCATATCAGGACGCATCGGAAAATCATCGGTGACCGAAGGTGCTCTTGTCACCGACAATCAGACGACATCTCTGACCACCGTGACACAGCTTGACCCGATTTATGTCGACCTGACCCAATCCAGCACCGACCTTTTGACGCTTCGCCGCGATATCGGGGACGGACGCGTGAAGGGCGTGGAAGGCGGGAAGGCAACCGTCACCCTGAAGCTGCTGGACAGCGACGAACAATATGTCCAAGCCGGGCAGCTGCAATTTTCCGACGTAACGGTGTCGGAAGATACCGGCACCGTAAAATTGCGGGCCATCTTCCCCAATGCGCATGAGGATTTGCTGCCTGGCCTGTTCGTACGCGCCATTGTCGCGGAAGGCAGTATCGATCAAGCGCTCCTCGTGCCGCAGCAAGCCCTGACGCGCAATCCGGACGGCAGCGGTTCGGTCTGGCTAGTGGGAGACGATAACAAGGTCAAGCAGCAGACAGTCACGACCGCACAAGCGGTTGGCGACAAATGGCTGGTAACCGAGGGGCTTAAGGCAGGCGATCGCATCGTCATGGAAGGCCTGCAGAAAATAAGCGCAGATATGGTGGTAAACCCTATTGCTGCCAGCGAAAAGTCGAAGACCGAGCCGGGCTCACAAAATGAATAATGCGATCCGAGCGATGATTGCCGGTTCCCTCAAGCGTAACAAAGTGTGCATTCCTCATGGCTAATTTTTTTATCGACCGCCCGGTATTTGCCTGGGTAATAGCAATCGTGATCATGCTTGCAGGCGCCATGTCCATCATGTCCCTGCCGATTGAACAATATCCAGACATTGCCCCGCCTTCCGTCACCGTGAGCGCGAGCTATCCCGGCGCGTCAGCCGAAACTCTGGAAAACACCGTCACACAGGTGATTGAGCAAAAGCTCAATGGTCTCGATAACCTGCGCTATATTTCGTCGTCGAGCGACTCGGCTGGCAACGCAAGCATTCAGTTGACCTTCGAACCAGAGGCCGACCCCGATATTGCGCAGGTGCAGGTACAGAACAAACTCCAGACCGCCATGAGCCTGCTGCCGGAAGAGGTCCAGTCGCAAGGCGTCACTGTGACAAAGGCCTCAAACAGCTTCGCGATGGTGATCGCTTTTGTCTCCAATGACGGCTCAATGGACGAGAACGCAATTGCAGACTATGTCGCCTCAAATGTGCAGGACCCGGTCAGTCG
Organism: Hyphomicrobiales bacterium; assembly: GCA_016124805.1. Lineage (GTDB taxonomy): Bacteria > Pseudomonadota > Alphaproteobacteria > Parvibaculales > Parvibaculaceae > Parvibaculum. The sequence goes on from WGND01000010.1 coordinate 29,184, forward strand.
TGTGAGCGGCGTTGGCGATGTCCAGACCTTCGGTCCGCAGCATGCGATGCGTATCTGGATTGATCCCGGCAAGCTCAATAAATACAAGATGACGATCACTGAACTGGTGACAGCCATCAAGGCGCAAAACACCGAGATTTCAGCCGGTCAACTTGGTGGCAGACCGGCCGTCAAGGGCCAACAGCTTAATGCAACAATCGTTGCGCAGACCCGTCTCCAGACCACTGAACAATTCGGCAATATTCTGCTACGCGTCAATACAGACGGTTCGCAGGTCAAGCTGAAGGATGTTGCACGGATCGAGCTCGGCGCTGACAGTTACAGTGCCATAGCCCGCTTCAACGGCAAACCGGCTTCCGGCATAGCCGTCAAGCTTGCGACCGGCGCAAATGCACTTAATACAGCCGACGCCGTACGCGCCCGGGTCGCCGAGCTGTCAGCCTTTTTTCCAAAGGGCCTTGAAGTTAATTTTCCCTATGATTCAACACCTTTCGTACGCCTTTCAATCGAGGAAGTTGTCAAGACGCTCGCTGAAGCGATCGTGCTCGTTATCATCGTCATCTTTGTATTTCTGCAGAACATTCGGGCGACGCTCATTCCAGCCATCGCGGTTCCTGTCGTGCTGCTCGGCACTTTCGGCGTTCTTTCGGCTTTTGGTTATTCGATCAACACGCTGACCATGTTTGGCATGGTGTTGGCCATTGGCCTGCTCGTGGATGATGCGATCGTTGTGGTTGAAAATGTCGAACGTGTGATGAATGAAGAGAACCTTTCACCACGTGCTGCCACGCGAAAATCTATGGAGCAAATTACGGGTGCATTGATCGGCATTGCCCTCGTCCTCTCTGCCGTTCTCATTCCAATGGCATTCTTTTCAGGGTCCACTGGCGCCATCTATCGTCAGTTCTCGCTGACAATCGTTTCAGCCATGGTGCTCTCGGTCATGGTCGCCATCATATTGACGCCCGCCCTCTGCGCGACAATCCTGAGACCGACGAAAAATCATGGCGAAGAAAGTGGCGGTTTTTTCGGATGGTTCAATCGCAACTTCGCGACAGCAACGAACAAGTATGAAAGTGGCGTCAAAAACGTCATCACACATTCAGGTCGGTATTTCCTGATCTATGGTCTCGTTGTCATCGTCCTTGGCGTCCTGTTCATGCGTTTACCGACGTCTTTTTTGCCTGATGAAGACCAGGGCTCAATGATTGTCCAGGTATCGACGCCACCCGGCGCGACGGCAGATCGGACCCGTCAATCGATGGAGCAGGTCGAAGACTATTTTCTGCAAAATGAAAAAGACAGCGTCGATGCAATCTTCACCGTTGTTGGGTTCAGTTTTGCCGGTAGCGGCCAAAACTCAGGCATGGGCTTCGTCAATCTGAAACCATTCGATGAACGCAGTTCTTCGTCGCAATCCGCTTTCGCAGTTGCAGGCCGCGCCATGGGTTATTTTAGCCAGTTAAAGGACGCAACAGCCTTTGCCCTTATACCACCAGCGATCAGCTCACTGGGAAACGCCTCCGGTTTCAGCATGGAACTTCTGGACCTTGGTGGTGCAGGACATGAAAAGCTAATGGCCGCACGTAACCAGCTTCTCGGTATGGCTGCTCAAGATCCCATGCTTGCCTCCGTGCGCCCCAATGGCATGGAAGACACCTCGCAATTTCACGTCGACATTGATCAGGAAAAGGCAAGCGCTTTGGGGCTTGATCTATCTGATATAAACAACACTCTGTCGGACGCCTTCGGCTCGGCTTATGTCAATGATTTCATCGACAAGGGACGCGTGAAGAAGGTCTACATTCAGGCAGATGCACCATACCGTATGGTGCCAAGCGATCTCGACAAATGGTACGTTCGCAACGCGACGGGCATGATGGTTCCTTTCTCTGCCTTCTCCACGGGCAACTGGACCTATGGGCCACCCAAGCTGGAGCGTTTCAACGGCTCGGCATCTGTCGAAATTCAGGGCTCGCCCGCATCCGGCAAAAGTTCCGGTGATGCCATGACGGAAATGGAATCACTTGTAAAAAAATTGCCGAAAGGCTTCGGCTATGCGTGGACAGGCCTCTCCTACGAAGAGCGTGCATCCGGAGAGCAAGCGCCGGCGCTCTATGCAATATCACTCCTCTTTGTATTTCTCTGTCTTGCTGCTCTCTATGAAAGCTGGACCATTCCCGCCTCGGTCTTGATGGTTGTTCCATTGGGTATTTTTGGGGCTGTTCTGGCCACGACGCTCAGAGGCCTCGCCAATGACGTCTATTTTCAGGTCGGACTTCTGATCACCATTGGATTGTCTGCAAAAAATGCCATTCTTATCATCGAATTTGCAAAAGGCACTTATGAGCGTGGAGCCAACCTCACAGAAGCTGCGCTGCACGCTGCACGCCTTCGCTTGCGGCCGATCCTCATGACATCATTGGCCTTCATTCTCGGCGTTCTCCCGCTCGCAACGAATTCCGGCGCCGGCTCGGGAAGCCAGAACGCTATTGGCATCGGCGTTGTTGGCGGCGTTTTGTCTGGCACCATTCTGGCCATTTTCTTCGTACCGCTCTTCTTTATCGCGGTGCAAAGGTTTTTCCCACGCAAGCTGCCTACCGACGAAATCTCAAGCGAGGAAGCGTAAACATCATGAAGTCGCATAAATTCTCCGCTTTCACCCCTCAGGTCGTCACGCTTCTTGCTGCGCTTACACTCGGCGGATGTTCACTCGCACCAGACTATGCCCGACCTGCATCTCCGATGTCACCAAGCTGGCCAACAGGTGCTGCCTATACAGTCCAGACAGACGACGAGGCGGGGTCCCTGGTATCCGACCTGGGCTGGCATGATTTCTTCCTGGGCGAACCGCTGCGCGGCTTGATTTCGGAGGCGCTTGCAAATAATCGCGACCTGCGCGTGGCTGTTCTCAACATCGAAAAGGCGCGCGCGCAATATCGCATTCAGCGCGCCGATCTGTTCCCGTCCGTGACAGGCGACGGATCAATGACCCGCCAGCGGACACCGGGGACACTGAGCTCTTCAGGCCAGCCTTCAACCTCCACCCAATATAGTGTGGATGCTGGCATCACATCTTATGAGATCGACCTGTTCGGTCGCGTGCGGAACCTGAAAAATCAGGCGCTGGAGCAATATTTCTCGACCGAGGAAGCACGAAACGCCACCCAGATTTCGCTGATCGCCGAAGTCGCCAATGCCTATCTGACATGGGTGGCGGACACGGAACTCCTTGAGCTGACAAGTGAGACGCTGTCCACACAAGAAGATACTTACAAGATCAACAAATTAAGCTACGAGCATGGTCAGGCCACGGCGCTTGATCTGGCACAGGCACAATCCTCTGTTGAAACCGCGAAGGTCAATCTGGCGATCTATACGCGGCAAGTCGCACAGGACAGAAATGCCCTCACCCTTCTGGTTGGTGCGCCGATAGATGATGCCCAATTGACCCTGCCGAAAGACACAGACCAGCTGCTTGCCGAACCTCGGGCAGGTCTGCCCTCGGACCTGCTTCAGCGACGCCCCGACATTCGCGGAGCAGAACATGATCTGAAGGCCGCAGATGCAAATATTGGCGCTGCCCGTGCCGCCTTCTTCCCAAGCATCACACTCAGCGCAAGCGGTGGCACGTCAAGCGCTTCTCTTTCTAACCTGTTTGCTGCCGGCTCCGGTGCATGGACCTTCATGCCTCAAATAAGTCTGCCCATTTTTGATGCGGGCAACAACCAGGCAAACCTCGACTCCGCCAAGGCCGAAAGAGACATCTATATCGCTCAGTATGAGAAAGCGGTTCAGAGCGCTTTCAGGGAGGTCTCGGATGCTCTCGCCGGTCGTGGCACCTATAATAGTCAGATCAGTGCGCAGGAAGCGCTTGTCGAGGCTACACGTAAAAGCTACGACCTTTCACGAATGAGATATGAGCGTGGAATCGACAGCTATCTGAGCGTTCTTGACGCGCAACGCTCCCTTTATTCAGCGCAACAGAACCTGATTTCAGTACGCACCGAGAGGCTCAGCAATCTGGTTACTCTTTACAAGGTCCTTGGCGGCGGCATGAGTGAACAGGTCCCGGACCCGAAAAATGTTATCAACTGATTGTCATAGCGCCATCCCGTTTGGTCGTCATATGCTCACCCCCGGGAGGCGAGGATGAAATGCAAACAACGAAAAACGAGACCATTACTTCAGAGAACAAACTTAGCCGACGGGAAACGCGACGAAGCGCAATGCTTGCGGCCGCCAACACCCTGTTCATAGAAAAGGGATATGGTGCGACCAGCCTGACGGATGTGGTGAAAGAATCCGGAGGATCTCTGGCGACCCTCTACGACCTGTTCGGTGGAAAGGAAGGGCTCTTCCAAGAGGTCGTCGAAACACAATGCAGAAAATTTGCCCAAGTCCTGCACGAAGAAAAAGTTTCCGATAATTCTCTCGATGTCGCACTCAGAAAAATCGGTGAGCATTTTTTTCACGCCATACTGGCTGAGGAAGGTCTGTCATTTTTCAGGTTAGTTGTTTCTGAAATAAGGCAATTTCCAGAAATTGGCGCGAGCTTCTATGCCGCCGGACCGAACGCGGTGGACACAATACTCGCAGACTATCTCGCCAACCAGACCAGGCGCGGTCGCCTGAATGTCGTCGACCCCATGGAGGCAGCACGGACGTTCATTTCACTCGTCATAGGACAATTCCAGACCATGCAACTTTGCGGCCTGCCAATTAAAATGACAGAACAACAAATCAAGAACCATCTTGACCGGTCGGTGGAAAGATTTATCACTATCTTTGGCGCGTGACGCACGCTTCAATTTAAAGTTTGCGCGACATGGAAGAATTGTATTGGCATCGTTTGTTGCTGCTTCAACAATGTTTCCTTCATGCCAAAGAATTCGGGTGGCTTCTTCCTTAACTCCAGCGCGCACTGGCATGGGCCAAAACTGCCGCTGACAAATTTTGTCCTACCGGTGTCCGTCGTCAGAACATTTGGCGCAATTCTCGGCGTAAGTTAGAGGAGCATTGGGCTCGTCACGTCAAAGACGCAAGAACGATGGTTGAGAACGCTGCCGTTGGTGTTTTGCCAAATGAATGAGGGGAGCCTATATGGATATTAAGGGCCAAAATAACAAGTATTTAAGATTAGCAGGAAGCCAACCACATTCGCTCACAGAGGCTGAATTGTGTCTTTTCCGTGCAAATAAATTAAAGAATTCCGGCCGTCATAGGCAAAAGTCTATTGTGTTTTGCACCACCCACAAGTGTGCCAGTACTTTTGTTTCATCTTTCTTGCCGATGGTTGCCTTAGAAAAAGATATGCGCCATGTGGATTATGCGCGTTTAATTTATAGGAGCGGAAATAAACTGCGGCTTGGCGATGCTTATGAGTTTATGACCGAATTTAACTCGCTTCTTTTTTCAGACATTGGCGACATTTATGGCCCCATGCGAAAACCTTTTAGCCTGGATAATCCAGATTTATTCGAGCATGTATATTTTCTACGAGATCCCCGCGATGTTCTAATAAGCTCGTTTTTCTCGTTTGGATTTTCTCACGGAATTCCCCCTAATTCTGAGAGAGCTGCAATTTTTTTGAAAAACAGAGAGAAAATAAAAAGCGAAGGAATTGATCAATATTGCATCAGAGCGGCTCACGAGTGGATATTGCCAGTCTATTCGAAATACAGGGATCATCGAAATAAGTATGGGGGAACATTTTTAAAGTATGAAGATTTTGTCTACAACACTGAGCGTTTTTCTGAAGAGCTAATGAATGTCTTTAAATTAACCGCAGAGTCTAGCAGGAAACGAATTGGTCAATTCCTCTTGCAAGAGGAGAAGACTTTTCAGTCTACTGGGGATATCAAGCACAAGAGATCAGGTAAAAAGGGACAGTTCCTGACGGAACTCAAATTGGAAACCCAGAAGTATCTCGATGATGTGTTGAGAGAAGAAATTTTATATTGGCAGTTTGATAATCAGTGACAAAAAATTCTGCTTAAAACAAAGGGTACGAGTAGGCAGAGGAAGACTTTTACGACACGGCCAAGCGCATTCAGACTTGCAAAGTACGAAACTGACAGCCGTTTTTCATCAACACTCGGTCGTTGTGACCTGAGCCCCAATTTTCATCCAGCTGAGAGCAGAGTCCTTTGATTGCGCAAATATTCCAGAACTGACTGACATTATTCACTGCACTGAGTATTATCGGCATACAAATCTCTACCTTTAGACAAAAATGCTTGTTGAATTTTAAGCCAAAACAAAAGGGTGAGCCGTGGCTCACCCTTTGATTTTATGCCCTAAAGGCTTGTTAACGGCTGCTCGGCCCGGAGGCTTTCGCTGACGGTCCACGATTTCCTATCGGCTAAAACAAGATCGTATCGACAAGAACAAATATATGAGCAAAGCACAGGATAGGCAATTTGAATTTAGGGCAACATTCTATGCGTTGCAGTTGTTGATAGCATCCAATAAAAACGCTACAAAAAAGGAGGGTTAGCTGCAACTAACCCTCCTTTCGTTTGATCAAAGTAATATCGCTACCGGAAGTTTATAGTCCGCCGCTTGGCAGACTCCAGAGGCCGTTCCGGCCCTGATTTTGAGCACTCAATCCTCCTTTCTGAGTCGGCACTCACAGGCCAACTCTGTATCCGGACAAATTATCCAAGAAGGCCCATCCTTCTTTTCAAATTGGAGCGGCAAGAACTTGTCGCTCCAATTACCTATTCTCCAGAGAGCAAACCGACAGGAAATCGCGGACCAGCCGCAACCACGTACTCTTCTTAAAAGGGTTCGTTGCATTAGAACCGATTCTGTGGCGGAATGTCAAAGAACCAGTATTTTGCTTGATACCCTTTTAAGAGAGTACGATAGGATAAAATATAAGTTAGAGCAGACAACTATGGGACAAAATCTCGATTGGACTTCTAGATGCCTCTTGGTGGGCCTCTTATAAGTGAGAGAAAACACATATGCGTTACCGGCTCGGCCTAGACCTCGGCACCAATTCCATCGGCTGGTGGATGGTGGAACTCGATAAAGACGGTATCCCCTGCGGTTCCCTTGGCGGCGGCTCGCGCATCTTCAGTGATGGCCGTAATCCGAAAGACCAGTCGTCGCTTGCCGTTGAACGGCGTGTGCCGCGCGGCATGAGACGGCGACGGGACCGCTATCTTGACCGCCGTTCCGGCCTGATGGGTCTGCTCATTGCTTTTGGTCTGATGCCCGACGACGAAGCGGAGCGCAAGGCGCTGGAAGGGCTCGATCCCTATGCGCTTCGAGCCGCTGCGCTCGACCGCGGGCTCCGCCCGCATGAACTTGGCCGCGCCTTGTTCCACCTCAATCAAAGACGCGGGTTTAAATCCAACCGCAAAACAGACAGCAGTGAGGACGATAAAGAGAGCGGTATCGTCAAGGAACGCATCGGCGAATTGCATCGGCTGATGGAAAAAGCCAATGCCCGGACGCTTGGTGAATTCCTACACAAGCGCCACCTCAAAGGGCGCATGGTGCGGGCGCGGCCCGAAGCTGGCTTCTATCCCGACCGCAAAATGTATGAAGATGAATTCGATGCAATCCATACCACTCAGGGATCGCATCAGACACTGCGTCCAGAACAGTGGGAGGCTTTGCGCGACATTATTTTTTATCAACGCCCGCTCAGGCCTGTCGATCCCGGCTGGTGCCTGCTGGAGGAAGGCAAGCCGCGTGCGCATCGCGCTTTGCCCATCACGCAAGAGTTTCGCATGGTGCAGGAGGCCAATAATCTGCGTGTGCAAAGCCCCGGCGAACCTGCGCGACGCCTCACCATGACCGAGCGCAACAAGGTGCTGGAGCACTTGCGCACCAAGAAGGAATTGAAACTTGAGGGTATGCTGAAGCTGCTCAAACTGCCATCGGGTTCGACCGTCAATCTTTTCGACGATCACCGGAGCCTGCTCAAAGGTGAAGAGACAGCCGCACGCCTGACGCATAAGGACATTTTCGGCAAAGCCTGGTTTGACCTCTCAATGGAGCGCCGCACGGAGATTGTGCGCAAACTGCTCGATATTGAAAAGCCCGAAGAAATCGAACGCATTGCGCAGGCCGAATGGGGGCTTGACGAAGCGGCCGCCAAAAAGCTCGCCGGCAAAGCCCTGCCCGATGGATATGCGCGATTGAGCGAAAAAGCCATTGCCCGCCTGTTGCCCATCATGGAAACGCAAGGCCTCAATTATGCCGAAGCTGTCGCTGAAGTGCCGGAATATGGCCACCACTCGGACTTCCGTCCGGATGAAGCACGCGACTTCCTGCCCTATTATGCCGAGGTGCTGTCACGGCATTGCGTAGGCGCCGATCCGTCAAAACCCAAGGAAGACGAAACAGCCCATTTCGGGCGGCTCGCCAATCCGACGGTGCATATCGGGCTCAACCAGATCCGTCGCGTCGTCAATCGCCTGATTAAGGTGCATGGCAAGCCTGAAGAGATTGTCGTGGAACTCGCCCGCGACCTCAAAATGAACAAAGAGCAGAAAGACGAAGCGCGCAGGAAGAACAGCGCCAATGAAACCGCCAACCGCGAACGCGAAGCAAAAATCCGCGCGGCAGGCGTCGCGCCTTCACCGCATCTGCTGCGCAAGCTCCGCCTCTGGGAGGAGCAAAAGGTTGGTACAGCGCATCTCTGTCCCTTCACCGGTGATGCCATTTCATTCGAGATGGCCATCGGCGCCGCGACTGAAATCGAGCACATCCTGCCCTTCTCGCGCACACTGGATGATTCCATGGCCAACAAGGCGCTTTGCCTGCGCGAAGCAAACCGGGCCAAGCGGGACCGTGCGCCGCATGAAGCTTTTCAGAACAATCCAACAATCGGCGGACGGAAATATGTCTATGACGACATTCTGTTTCGCGCCGACAAACTGGATGGCAACAAACGCTGGCGCTTTCACGCCGATGCGATGGAGCGGTTTGAAAGCGAGGAAAGAGACTTCCTCGACCGCCAGCTCAACGAAACAAAATATCTTTCGCGTATTGCCCGCAGCTATCTGAGCCATCTTTATAATGAGAAGGCCGAAGGCCGTCTGCGCGTCCGCGCCATTCCCGGCAAGCTCACCGCCATGCTGCGCGGCAAATGGGGCCTTTCCGACCTGCTGCCTGGTCACAATCGCGCGCCTGCTCCTGACGCCCCACCGCGCAAGAACCGCGACGATCACCGCCATCACGCGCTGGATGCCTTTGTCATCGCCATGACGGACCAGCGCCTGTTGCAACTTATTTCCCAACTCAACGCGGATGCGGATCGAAAGAGGTTGATTGACGCCATTCCCGAACCCTGGGAAGAATTTGACCGAGAGGTTTTGCGCGAACAATTGGCGCGACTGACTGTCGCCCACAAAGCCGATCACGGCACGCCCGGGAAAATGGGAAAAACAACGGGCGCGCTGCATAATGATACTGCCTATGGCATTGTCGGACCCGGCAAGAAGGGCAACACTCAGGTTGTCTACCGTGTTCCACTGGCACGCTTTGCGACACCGGATGCCCTGGACAAGAGCTTGCCTTCCATTCGAGATGTGGCGCTGCGGCACTCGCTCATCGCAGCATGGGAAGCATTCAAGGATAACCCGCCCGATCTAACAAACCCGGATGATCCAGACAGCCGGAAGAAGCCAAAGAACCTAGCAGTTGCCTTCACCGAAATGGTGGCGTCTGACGGCATTGAAATCGGCGGGCGCATCACAAAGGTGCGACGCATCCGCATCTGCGATGAGCTGGGCGTCATCCCCATCAAAAATAAAAAAACCGGCGAGCCCTACAAGGCTTACAAACCGGATGGCAATGAATTCGCTGAGGTCTGGGCACTGCCGGACGGATCATGGCGAACGGTCATTGTGCGGCGCTTTGATGCCAATCAACCGGGCTTTGACACAACAAACCTTCGTCACCACGACGATCCTGATCAACGGCTCCATCCCGCGGCCAGGAAGCTGATGCGACTTCACAATGGAGATATGGGCGCCATTGGTGAGGGGGCGGAACGACGCATCGTGCGCGTCTGCAAGATGAGCACGGAGAACGGCAAGGAATACATTTATCTCGCCGACCACAACGAAGGCAATGTGGATGCTCGCGTGCGCGCCAAGGAACTCAAATACCTAAAGGAAAGTTGTGATGGCTTGCGCAAGAAGCAATTCCGCAAGGTGGGCGTCGATGAAATCGGTCGCCTGACCGACCCCGGACCAAGGGCCTCCAGCGGCCCCCAAGCCGCATGATCGGGCGCGTCGTCGAAATCGCCAGCGACGACAGACACCTCGCGGTGTCACGGGGCTTTCTGATTGTGTCCAGCGACCGCGTGGAAGTCGCGCGCATACCACTTGATGATATCGGCGTCTTGCTCTGTCACGCGCATGGGCTGACCTATTCTAACAATCTTATGGTCGAGCTTGCCAAGCGCGGTGCTTGCGTTGTGCTTTGCGGGCCAAATCACATGCCCGTTGCCTGGCTCTGGCCGCTGGACGGACATCATGTACAAAGCCTGCGCATGCGGCATCAACTGGAAGCGGGCGCCCCACTCCGCAAGCGGCTGTGGCAAGCACTGGTGCGCGCCAAAATTGAACAGCAACAAGCCGTACTGGAAAGGCTCGGCAAACCTGACGGGGCTTTTGACTTGCTCGCGCGCAAGGTCAAATCAGGCGATCCTGAAAATGTAGAAGCCCAGGCCGCACGCCGATACTGGCCACTCCTGATGGGCAGCTCATTTCGCCGCGACCGCGATGCGAGTGGCCCGAATGCCATGCTCAATTACGGCTATACCGTTTTGCGGGCTGGCGTTGCGCGCGCCGTCACTGCCGTCGGATTACATCCCTCCATCGGCCTGCATCACAGCAACCGCAACAATCCAATGTGCCTGGTTGATGATCTGATGGAGCCATTCCGTCCGGTCGTCGACTATCTGGTCACGCGCCTTGTGGCAAGTGGCGCGTCTGACGTGACGCCAGATGCCAAATCAGTTTTGGGACAAGTGCTGTCCTTTGACATGGCGACAGATCAGGGAACAACGCCCATCTCGACTTGCGCTGAAAGGTTGGCCTTTTCGCTCGCCCAGTCTTTCGAAACGGGGAAGCCTGATCTGTCTCTGCCTCGAACGCTCCTCCCCCTTGAAATGCCTGACATCAATGGGGTGCCTGAGGGATAAGCCCATGGCCACACTGACAGGGTATCGACTCATGTGGATGATGGTGATCTTTGATTTGCCTGTCGGAACAAAAAGGGAAAGACGGGCGGCAACACGATTCCGAAATGACTTGCTCGATCAAGGCTTCGAGATGAGCCAATTTTCGGTCTATATGCGCTTTTGCGGTGGTAAGGAACAGGTCGAGACCTATACCAAACGCATCGAAAAAGCCTTGCCCAAGACGGGATTGGTCCAGATTCTCTGTTTCACAGACCGGCAATATGAGACAATTGTGTCCTTCGATGGTCGAACCCGCGAGAAAGCCAAGGAAAATCCGAATCAATATGTGCTGCTCTAGCGCCTCAGCCACCATTAATACTCAAATGAGTTGCGCCAAATCTCTTTTTGAATCAGAGACTTGGCACAACATCAAAGTTTAGCCGATAGGAAATCGCGGACCAGCCGCAACGGGCGCGCCATGCGACAAGCCCGACGCCGAAGTTTAGCCGATAGGAAATCGCGGACCAGCCGCAACCTGTTCAGGCCGATCCCGATTTGATGGAAGAGTTTAGCCGATAGGAAATCGCGGACCAGCCGCAACGTCTTGCATGGGCGGCATACTCAGACTTCGAGTTTAGCCGATAGGAAATCGCGGACCAGCCGCAACCCGTTGGCGTGGCGGTGGGTGGCGGCACGGAGTTTAGCCGATAGGAAATCGCGGACCAGCCGCAACCATTCGCGGGCAGATGTGACAGCCGACCAAAGTTTAGCCGATAGGAAATCGCGGACCAGCCGCAACCAGCCCGGCCCGACACGCGTGCAGCCCCACAGTTTAGCCGATAGGAAATCGCGGACCAGCCGCAACGGGGACAGCAGGCTGGCAGCGATGATATTGAGTTTAGCCGATAGGAAATCGCGGACCAGCCGCAACTGGAAGGCCGCGACAACCAGGAATTTCTGGAGTTTAGCCGATAGGAAATCGCGGACCAGCCGCAACGGAAACAGATGTGAAGAAAAAGACCTATGAAGTTTAGCCGATAGGAAATCGCGGACCAGCCGCAACAGGGCGCCGTGACGGTGACTTCAGCGCCCGAGTTTAGCCGATAGGAAATCGCGGACCAGCCGCAACCCCGCTGGGCCGCTGTAACAAGTGCTGGCAAGTTTAGCCGATAGGAAATCGCGGACCAGCCGCAACATGGCGACACACTTACCGCCATCACCCTGCAGTTTAGCCGATAGGAAATCGCGGACCAGCCGCAACATATGCTTGCGAAGGGATCAGCCTCATTGCAGTTTAGCCGATAGGAAATCGCGGACCAGCCGCAACTGGCAGGCACTCAACCTGTTACCGCGCGGCAGTTTAGCCGATAGGAAATCGCGGACCAGCCGCAACTCGGCTTTGCGGCCAGACAGATTATCCCTAAGTTTAGCCGATAGGAAATCGCGGACCAGCCGCAACAGGTCCTGCGCGCGATCAACATCATCCGCCAGTTTAGCCGATAGGAAATCGCGGACCAGCCGCAACTCGCGGCGGGCGAATTCAGCGTGTGATAGTAGTTTAGCCGATAGGAAATCGCGGACCAGCCGCAACTGCGGCGCTCGGTGGTGGCGGCATTCTTCGAGTTTAGCCGATAGGAAATCGCGGACCAGCCGCAACATGGTGTTTTCACGCCGATGGTCAGCGAAAAGTTTAGCCGATAGGAAATCGCGGACCAGCCGCAACTCATCCACCGGCAGACCGCCTGTGCCGGTCAGTTTAGCCGATAGGAAATCGCGGACCAGCCGCAACGGATTCAACCGTCTCCAAAATGTTTATCGAAGTTTAGCCGATAGGAAATCGCGGACCAGCCGCAACTGCTTTGATGTGCTTGACCATGTAGGGGACAGTTTAGCCGATAGGAAATCGCGGACCAGCCGCAACAGAGCGTGGCAGCGGGCGGGGTGAGCGTGCAGTTTAGCCGATAGGAAATCGCGGACCAGCCGCAACAAAGCGTGCGGCCCAGCCCCTCAAGGGAGAAGTTTAGCCGATAGGAAATCGCGGACCAGCCGCAACCCCGGCCTCAGCCTATATGCCTGCCCTGCCAGTTTAGCCGATAGGAAATCGCGGACCAGCCGCAACCGCGCGCCCTTGTGGCGCGCGGTAAGGGTGAGTTTAGCCGATAGGAAATCGCGGACCAGCCGCAACCCCGCTGGGCCGCTGTAACAAGTGCTGGCAGTTTAGCCGATAGGAAATCGCGGACCAGCCGCAACCTGACAAGCGACATCACCATTACCGAGCTGAGTTTAGCCGATAGGAAATCGCGGACCAGCCGCAACCTTGTTTGATGACGCGCTTTATCCCGCCACAGTTTAGCCGATAGGAAATCGCGGACCAGCCGCAACATGACGCGGCGGCCAGCAGCGGGGAAGATAAGTTTAGCCGATAGGAAATCGCGGACCAGCCGCAACTGGCCCGCCAGCTCGGCGGGGGGCGGGATGAGTTTAGCCGATAGGAAATCGCGGACCAGCCGCAACTAAAGGCGCCGCGATGAAAAAACCGGATCGAGTTTAGCCGATAGGAAATCGCGGACCAGCCGCAACATGGCGTTTCGCGGGGCGTAAAATCCCAGAGTTTAGCCGATAGGAAATCGCGGACCAGCCGCAACTTGATTGTGTCCCAGTTTTTCCAGAGCAGAGTTTAGCCGATAGGAAATCGCGGACCAGCCGCAACTCGCGGCCTTCCATGGCCATGGCCTGCAAGAGTTTAGCCGATAGGAAATCGCGGACCAGCCGCAACATATCGACAGCTATGGCGGCGTGGTCTCGGAGTTTAGCCGATAGGAAATCGCGGACCAGCCGCAACTCAGGCGTGGCCAACATGAGTGGTGCTGAAGTTTAGCCGATAGGAAATCGCGGACCAGCCGCAACTGGCCTGCAAGTGATCAACCACGAGCCCGGAGTTTAGCCGATAGGAAATCGCGGACCAGCCGCAACATGGCGACACACTTACCGCCATCACCCTGCAGTTTAGCCGATAGGAAATCGCGGACCAGCCGCAACACACCCGCGCGCTGGCATAACGCCGAGGCGAGTTTAGCCGATAGGAAATCGCGGACCAGCCGCAACCTGCTCAACAGCATCGCGCGCGATCCGCTGAGTTTAGCCGATAGGAAATCGCGGACCAGCCGCAACTCGTTGCGCTGTGTAGAGAATCAGGGCGAGAGTTTAGCCGATAGGAAATCGCGGACCAGCCGCAACAGGCTGTCGCGGCCGCCGCGAGCTTCGACAAGTTTAGCCGATAGGAAATCGCGGACCAGCCGCAACTTCTCCTATATGCTTAGCGGGAAGCATGGAGTTTAGCCGATAGGAAATCGCGGACCAGCCGCAACCCGTCAAACATAGCGGGCATGCGCTACACAGTTTAGCCGATAGGAAATCGCGGACCAGCCGCAACATGGCGTCGTGAGCAGCACGAGTGGCAGCCAGTTTAGCCGATAGGAAATCGCGGACCAGCCGCAACCACGGCTTGACGCGGCCCGCGCCACGGCGGAGTTTAGCCGATAGGAAATCGCGGACCAGCCGCAACAAGCCATTGCGGCGGCTGATCTGCCCGACGAGTTTAGCCGATAGGAAATCGCGGACCAGCCGCAACCCGTGACTGCCAGCCCCGGCAATGGTGATCAGTTTAGCCGATAGGAAATCGCGGACCAGCCGCAACGCGCTGTCTGCTGCGCCGCGACGATCTCCCAGTTTAGCCGATAGGAAATCGCGGACCAGCCGCAACCCACACCCTGCGGCACCACCCGCTGCTCGCAGTTTAGCCGATAGGAAATCGCGGACCAGCCGCAACTGCCCCTTTTGCGGCGGTGACCGCAAGTCGAGTTTAGCCGATAGGAAATCGCGGACCAGCCGCAACTGGATTGGCACACTCGCCTTTTTGGCCACAGTTTAGCCGATAGGAAATCGCGGACCAGCCGCAACGTAAAGGGCATGGTCAGGTCGAGCCAGTTCAGTTTAGCCGATAGGAAATCGCGGACCAGCCGCAACTGCGGACCAACATGGGCTGTGCGGCGGCCAAGTTTAGCCGATAGGAAATCGCGGACCAGCCGCAACTGTTTGAAAAAGCAGGCCTTACGCTGCCCGAGTTTAGCCGATAGGAAATCGCGGACCAGCCGCAACATGAAGAGGGCGTTGCCTATCCCAGCAAGCAGTTTAGCCGATAGGAAATCGCGGACCAGCCGCAACAGGCCGACACGGCGATGATCGGTGCTGTTGAGTTTAGCCGATAGGAAATCGCGGACCAGCCGCAACCAACCCCTCAAGCACGCGGGCAATGGTCTGAGTTTAGCCGATAGGAAATCGCGGACCAGCCGCAACTTGGGGTCCATCTCGAAATCAAGCGCCAGCAGTTTAGCCGATAGGAAATCGCGGACCAGCCGCAACATGATCTTTTCGTCGTCCGTGAGCCTGACGAGTTTAGCCGATAGGAAATCGCGGACCAGCCGCAACCTGAGCTGGTATCGCTGCGCCGCGCTCAATAGTTTAGCCGATAGGAAATCGCGGACCAGCCGCAACACTGCCTTTGTTCAAGTCCCGAATTGGGCTAGTTTAGCCGATAGGAAATCGCGGACCAGCCGCAACCTCATTTTTCGGCGCCCAAATTCAATATCAAGTTTAGCCGATAGGAAATCGCGGACCAGCCGCAACGGCCCTAGACAACTCCGCGGTGAGGGCAAAAGTTTAGCCGATAGGAAATCGCGGACCAGCCGCAACGCGCCAGGCAGACCTGTGCGCCATGAATGCAGTTTAGCCGATAGGAAATCGCGGACCAGCCGCAACTCTATTACACAAGCAATGAGTCATCAGCAAACAGAAGACCTCTCCGGAGAGGTCCGCCAACAGCTCATGACTCATTGGCAGAGCGATTATTCATCTTTGAACTGATGAAATTTTGCGATGCAAATCCGATGCGCCAAAGATGCTCATTTCCGTGAAGAGGTCTTTTTCAGGCCATCGGGGATAAAGGCGTTTAAGGGGCCATATTGCCCGCTCTCCAGTCCGCCAGAGACACGAACAAGATGCACAACCGCCCGCAAACTCACGGGACAGTTTTATAGATTCCGGACGTATATAAAAATTTATAGATATTAAAGGAAAGATTGGTGGAGCCAGACGGAGAATGCTGACACCACATAGAAGGCAATCAAATCAACACCTTAGCTTAGTGGGCCGATATGATTGTGTACCACGTGTGTGTTCCAAATTCCAGTTATAGGTGAACACGTGTGCCCGAGGTTTTAGGCCCTCCGGGTTCATGCGAGCTTGATCCCTATCTGCATTATTTCCCTTCTACTTTCCCAAATTTTCAACAATCATCTTTTGCGTTCATTCAGGTTCGGGGGGCTTATGAACCGAAACACATTCACTGCGTCGGTATTCTCGCTCGTTGTCATTGCTGGCGTAGCTTTTGCTGCCTACTCCTTTGCTCGATTTACGAACGAGCCTGACCAATCTTTGGTCTTTAATGATGGCGGAGTAAGGCTTCAAATTTCGACGAATGAGGGTTTGGGAGGCGTTATAAAAGTCAACGGACTTACAGCCGCTATGATACCCGATGCATCGATCATGCTTCACTCCGCTATGCGTATAGAGGGCGGAATGCTGTTCCTTATCGAACTCGGATCAGGTGGTTCAGCGTGTCCTTCGTCCTTCCAGATTATCTTCGTCCCAAGCCAAGCCCCTGAGGGGGCATTTATTTCCTCAAGCTTCGGAAACTGTTCCGATGTTCCCTCAATCAGCAATTTATACACAAGCGTTCAAATTGCGTTTACGGGGCAAAGTCCCCTTCAATACGAGCTAAAAAATGGAACATTGTTTCAAAAAGGAAGTGAGAAGAGCGTCCCAATTCATCCAATTCCGGTCCCTGTTTTGAGCGGCATCGGAAACGTTACGTGTCAGTCTGATGATCTACGATTGAAGGCATATGGTGCGGTACAAGAAAAATTGATGCTTACACTGGGTGATGATGGAGCATTCATTGCCAAGAAGCAGGAGCCTGAATACGACACGATAACCGACGCTCCGGCGGAGATGTCACATGCACGAAAACAGGCACTTGTTGATATGGAAGCCAAGGCGGGTGTGACGTTGAACCCAGACGATATCCTCGTCTGTCAAACGCAAGTTGGTGTTGTCGTAATTGCTGTTAGAAATCCGGTTCAGCCGTCTTCATTTGGAGTAATAGTCGGAAATTTTGGCCTCAAGTCCGCTGCCTCTAAGGACGCTGGCTTTCTCAAATAGGCAATTGAATGAAAGGTGTTTTTTTAACACTGGTTTCAAAATAGCTCGGCTATCTATTCCACAATTTTCAGTGCTTTGTGGCGCGTGCGGTCATAGATCGCCATGCAAATAGGCTCTAGCACCACTGCATGTACATTTTCTTTCTTTTCTATCGGGCTATCGATGGTTGCTTCATCGTAATCCGTAGCTGTGACGGTAAACGGTGCAACCGGGCGACCGAAGACGAGAAGGCCTAAATTTTGTTTTGCTATAGAAGCGGCCTGTGGAGTGATCTCCACCTTCACAACTTTTTCTTTGGGCCAATTTGGTGCAAAGCCAGTCTCGGCAATTGCAAATCCGTAGCTTTCTGATCGTGTCGAAGAAACACGAACAGCAACGCCAAAAGCATTCTCTCCTACGTAGCTTCCACGGCTTTTTATTTTTTCTTCGGTCGTAACGACCTGTATTGGCGATGTATTTTCGTCCGGAATTATTCCTCCGGCCCCAATGTAGGAATAATAGTCCTCACCAATTTTCATTTCCCGTTTATCAGCGTCGTAATCAATGAAAATAGAAGGTATGGAGACATCAAAAACATAGAGCGGAACTTCAGACTTAACGCGCAATTGCTCCCCCAATGTGTCTGAGAATTTTTCCGCACGCCCGTTGAACTCCACGGTACTCTCAAATTCATTTTTCAAAGGCCTTTGGGTGACTGCAAGCTTCCAAGCTTCTTTCGCTGATATGGGTGAAAATTTAGCTGACAGCATACTTTTACATGTCTCTTCATATCTGGCGCGGGTGACGGTTGCCTCGTTTGCCGCCGCTATCCTCGACGCTTCGTATTGGGAGACTTGTGGTTTGGTATTTTGACACGCGGATAGGAGCAATACCGAGATAACAACACTAAATTTCTTCATTTCGTCCTCTGTCACCTGAGAAACTCGTTCAAGCTTTTTTCGTTCACTTATTCATCTTGATCGAAATGTCATTCCACAGAGCGGGCGGTAAATATGAGGCCTTCGCTGTCCCAAACCTCTAACGAACCATTTTTTTTGATTATTAGATGCTCAGAAGGGGCATCATCTGCATGAACATCGAAGCGCCGCCCGCTTCCTGAATTGCGTTCTGTTAGACGTTGCGACATGAAACCCCCATCAGCGAATTTCCTAACAAGCACAAAACGTCCATCTTGCTTTTGGATTGTCATGACGGCCCGGACATAGGGTCGATCATCGCGCCATCGCCCAACAACGCTAGAGGCAGAAGATTTTGTCACCAACGCTGATACTTGTGATCGTTTGAGGCCCAAAATTTGAACCTTGAGGTCTGGGGTGAAATTTGTCGTCGCCCATGCTCCAGAGCCTTCCGTCATATCGGGGAGATAGTATTCGATGAAGGTTCTTTCATACTGAGGTTCGTCATTTTGCAGATGTGTCGCAATAGAAGTTAGCGTCGGTTCTTCCACCTCATTCTTCATACGTACAATGAGGGATCGGTTCGAGTATCCAAGAGGTTTCGCCTCTACGACAGACAGCACGTTGTCGAATGCGGGGGTATGCTCAAATTCAATGGTTCGCGGGTATGCTAAATTAACGTCAGCTTGCTTTTCAGCGTTGTTTTCCGGTGCGGCGGGCATTTCCTTTTGGTCTGATGCAAGGTCGGGCCCCGATTGCTCATTTCCGGTGTTGTCTGACTTAGGCAGCAATGACCCCATGACTGGTAGGAATGCTAATACGGCCACTGTGATGAATACAGGGTGCTGCCAGAAGGGGCGTTTCCCTAAGTCCCTCGTGTTTGCTGTGGGCTGCGAGAGAGTTGAATTCGTTTGGCTTGTTGATGTCTGGTTTTCATTGTCTGCACCGGAAGGTCGCTGACTGTTGCGGATAGCTCGCCCAAGGTCTGCTTCATCCGCTAGGAAGTGTGGCAGCATCAATTTGGTGCCTCCACTTCCGGTAACAGTAATTCGCTGCCCACTGTTTCTGATGCTTTCGACCTGACGCAGATTGATTTCGTCGATCCGCGGTTTCCCCCACCCCCGCAAATAAATCAGGCGCTGATTTGTAACGACCACCTCTTGGTGCCGTCGCCCGCTATAAATTCCAACAACTAGAACAATGATGACGAGCACAATGCCGGGCCCAGTCAAGACGCCAATGAACAGTCCGACAGCGACTGCTAACAATTCCCAAAAAGTGCGTAAGGCACCAAATCGCGCCCGATAGACGATCCCTTCGCCGGGTTCGATAAGTTTTTCAATTTTCGTCAAGTTTCCCCCTTGGCTTGGCCCGTCATCCCGCACACACCAAATCCGCAATTCAGGTTTGAGTATTCGTCTAAATGTTTGGAAATTCTACGTATTTACCGGAAAACACGCAATATTAGTTCGTGGTGTGATCGCCAACCCGAAGTGAGATTTGGGCATGAGCGATACACTCAAAAAGCATGTTGGGAAGCGGATAAGAGCCGCGCGGAAGGGCGCTGGCTTTACTCAAGAGCAGCTTGCTGCCTTGATTGAAAAGAGTGTCGAGACTGTTTCAAATCTCGAACGCGGGCACACAGCCCCCAGTCTTGAGACCCTTGCTCTCTTGGCAAGCGCACTTGGTTATTCTGCTGACTGGTTCTTAGTTGGATACGCGGCAGCGCTGGGATCAAACGAAGAGGGAAGTTTGCGAACCGAAATTGAAACTCTATTGATCCAAATGAACGAGAACCAACTTCAACAGGTTGCGGACATTGCTCGCATCATTAAGAAGGCCTAGTTGCAATATGCAAACCTAGGTTAAGAGCGGGACCATCCTTCATTCAGTTTCTCAATAATCTTCGAGAACCAAGGTTCATACCAAAACCAGCTTTTTGCAACACTCACCCCATAGCCCTTCTTTGGATCGCGCGCACCTAGCTGCCGCGCAAGCAAAGTATGGTCATGCATGTTGAAGTTGGGATGATCAGCTTTTACGCGGCTGACAATTTGTGACGCAGTAAATTTCGGTTTCTCGGTCTCTTGCACTAACACCCGCTCCACATCGAGCGCTTCCGCAGAGCCTAGTTTAACAAATTCAATCGCCAAGTCGGCAGATTTTGGATTTCCCGAAATTTTAGGGACAAATGCAACCCGATATCGAAATTTGGGGTCTTGTTGTTCTTCGTCTGACAAAGCGTTCTGAAAGTTAGACATTGCTGTCGCAATATGCGCAGGAAGATCAACACCTTTCAGCGACTCACGCTGTGAACTATCAAAAGTCACGAACTGCAATGCGAGAGGTAGTTGCTTTTCAAGACCAAATTGTTGACCAAACAATTTCTTAATTGCATCGTTAAAATTTATGCAGCAGGCCTGCAACTTGGCACCAAGTGCGTCGTCTATCCGATTTGTGCTGCGATGTTCGATTTCATGTCGTATTTCAAGCAAGAACTTCAGATTGTTCACAACGCCTTGCTCTAAAGGACATCTATCAAAAATAATACATTGTCCAAGCTCCCAATATTTCTCTGCACCTGATGGAGTGGTCTTAACTACACCTCTCTGTCGATACCGATAATCCACCCTTTCGCGTTTATAGTAAGCGTGGAGAAGATAGGTCCACGCGATGACAGCCGTGACAATATAAAGTTCAGATCGGAAAAATAGCCCTCCACCGTTGAAGGTTTGCACAGCGGCGATCATAGCTTCTCGCGCTTTCACCAACAGTTCGTCGCCACGTAAATGAAGACCAGTATGTGGATCAACTTCGGGCCAGTCGGTTAGGAATGCATCTAATTCCTCCTCGGTGGCTGACTTGATAGTTTTGTGAAGCTTGCCCTCTCGAATTTGCGATATACGTGCCTGATTGATCGAACGAGTTGGGCGAGTAAAGTAAGCGTGGATATCCTGCGGCACTAATTTTCGCGCTAGCATTGCTTTCACAATGCTGACTTCCCATTTTTCCAGCGTCTTATCGCGTCTTTTTGCCATCTCGCGTCCTGAACTAGATTTGCTCTCAAGACGCAGAGCTTAATCGGGTCAAATTAGCTTTGCCACCGCTGCATCCTCGAACAAGTCCGCATCGCGAACATATCTTGCTAGACTTGCGTCCGAACGATGCCCCGTAGTCTGACGTATCTTGTGGGAGGCTGCGCCAGCTTGTGCCGCTGAAGTAGCAAAACCAGCCCGGAGGGAGTGGCCCGAAAAGTATTTCGGCTCATACCCAGCTACCTTTAAGCGCCGTCTCAATATGTGGGTTACTGCTTCCGCCGAAATTCGAGAAGGCGCTATCTGCCCATGCCTGTTGACCGATAGGAAAATCGGCCCTGTAGAAATTGAAGCCGACGAAAGCCAGTTCTGCAACGCCGCGATTGGGCAATGTCTGGTTCTGCCAAAAGTTACCGCAATTGAGCGTCCCTTACCCTCTTGGTCGGTTTTGCTGCTTCGTAGTGTGATGAGCATCCCCCGCTCAACATACTGGATGTCCTCGAAGTCTAATGCCACTAGCTCGGCGCGGCGCATGGCGGTTGCAAATCCGACTAAAAGCAAGGCGCGATCTCGAATGTCCTTTGAGCAGTCCGTCAATTTGTCGAGCACGGCAAAGAGATCGTCCCTCAGCAATGGTCGAGCTTGCTTTTGGGTGATGGTCAGACGACGACGAATACCCCTCATTGTCGCTCGGACAAGTTCATCCCTGCATGGGTTACTAGTTCCAGCCGAGGCATGAGCCTTTGAAATGGATGCCAAGTGTCTGCGGATCGTTGCCACCTTGTATGTCTCCGCCATTGCTGCGAGGTAATCCGCGACCAAGTGAGGCTCCGCCGGGATATTTCCACCCCATCCTAAGAAGTGGTTTAGGTCGGCGGCATATGCTCGGCGGGTGTTGAGCGATACACTCTCCCGAACATAATCTCGGGCGGTGAGCGGATATGCCACAGTGCTTTGGTTTTGAGCTGAAAAGTAGGAAGCTCCCGCATCCACCTGAACATCGCTGTTTGAACTTTCAAAAGCAGCTATTTGGGCATTGGAGAGAGCCCAAATTTCGTCAATTGTAGGTCGTGATAATTGAGAGTTATCCAAGGTTAGAGGCACACAGCTTCTCCCTTATGTGATTGAGTTTTGGAATTGCAGATCGCATCGCAATCCGCAATTCGGCTACTAGTTGTTCGCGTTCGCTGTTAGAGGTGTTCGCATCGAGCGACGACAATTCCCGAGAGAAGTGGTCCGAAACTTCATGGACGCAAATGCCGCCTTCCACTGCGAAAAGTGTTTCGCCAAGAATGGTACTTTTCTGCCGGATGGATGGGATGCGAGATAAAAGATTTAGCAAGTCTCGATCCTCCTTGACCAATTGGCGAAGCGCCATGTGACCAAGGTAGGTGTTTCCGTCAAAGACGTATGAGGGCAAGCCGCCGATGATCCTCACCTCGGGCACTCCGCGCTCGATGATCGTTTGTGAGCCACCCATTGACCGCTTGGCTGCGAGGGTCAGAGGAAGTAGCACCGGCAGAATGCTTTGCGTTGTTCGACGCGCTTGCATACAGATTTCGATGAGCTTTCCGCTCACGATGTTGCGTTGTTCAATTTCCTTTAGAGCCGCGTCACATGCACTGGCTGAAATGGAGGTCATCGAGAGGTATTCAATGTGCCTTTCGCACCGATGGACAATTCCTGTGGCGTGTTCAATCGTTTCGCGAAATAGCGGTGGTAATCGGTTCAGACTAGTGGTTCCTGTTGCCACCCCCCTTTGGGGGATGGAAGCTCGCCGCAGCTTTACAATTCGCCTGTCACAAGGGAGTTGAGTAAACTTCTCCAGTAGAAAAGAAGCTACGTGCCAATCTCCACCAACTTTACGCCGCCACGTCTTGTTTGAGGCTGCTGCAACGATGGTCGCGAGAAGGTGTAAATCAGAAAGACCAAAATCCTTGAGAGCTATTGCGACCAATGGCTTCCAGAATTTTGCCGCGTCCACATCTAACAACCTCCATGCAGAGGCTATAGCGTACTGTTGGTCACCGCGACGCAAGGCTCGCCTTAGGCAGGCAACGAGAATGTGAGTGTCGGCGCATTCGACGGGCAGGTGCTGTGCGGGAGTATGCGTTTGAAGCGCTGCTGCAAGTCTATCTCGATAGCGGTCCAGTTCCGACATTCCATCCGTGGATTAGATTGGATGGAGCGGATCGTAAACAAAGAGACGTTAGAGAAAAGAGAATTGCGTCCGCGCTGTTGGGCATTCGTCCTGCTGTACGAAGAAAAATCTGCCCAATATCGCTCTAGAATACTTTAGAGCTTTGTGACAGTGAGAACACGAGGCCGTTTAGCTTTTGGCCATGCCAGCTTGGCCTGCAGCTCTTCGACGATCTCTGATGGATCAGGTGGAATTCCCTCTCTGAGGGCGTTCTGCACTTCATCCCATTCCGAATAAATAATGTTCGCGTTCTGCATGGAATAGTTAGCGCCGACTTTCTTAATTGGATAAGAGAGCCAAGTGATTTCCGTGTTGCCTTGGGACGTTGAAGAAAAATTAGGCAGCGCATTGAAAAATTGAGTGTCTACGACTACGAAGAATTTTTTACCCCAACGTCTGAAGACCGGAACCTTCAATTGAAGTTGTGGGATAAGTCGCTTTTGAGCTGATGATCGGAAATCCGGACGGCGATCTGAATTTTTGAGATCAAGATGGTCGTTTTCGAGAAAAAAATTCATTGGCGATCTAGTCTCTCCGCCGGAAAAATAGACCGCTTGGACTTCAACCGCAGCAAAGTCCACAACCTTCCCGTCAACGATACGACCGAGAATATAATCAACTTTCCCAATTTTGCGGTCAGGGGCCTCGTCTTCGCTCTCTATCTTTAGGATACGAACTTCCGGAAAAACACCGAACAACGCCCCTTCACCAAAAGCAATCCTCGCGGCATCATTAA
Source organism: Hyphomicrobiales bacterium (assembly GCA_016124805.1). GTDB lineage: Bacteria > Pseudomonadota > Alphaproteobacteria > Parvibaculales > Parvibaculaceae > Parvibaculum. The sequence goes on from WGND01000010.1 coordinate 53,482, forward strand.
AGATGCGATTGTCCTCGACAAACCTCACTGGGCAGAGAGACGCTGCTTCTTGACCATCTGATATACTACAGATACCGATGGGATCAGATTTACTCGCCTTTGTGCAGGGAGAACTGCGAAAAGGGCAATGCTTTTCAATCCTAGCCTTCCGTGCAGTTGCTGATAAATCCTCTACGCCATATCCGAAGATTTCTGAAATTCGCATTTGCGCTCCCTCAATACGACTTTAGGCAGTCGCTACTTCGCGAGCATGTTCCTCGTCAAATTGCTCGCCAACAGTTGCGCGTTTTACAGCTTCAGCAATTTGACGACCGAGTAACGGTGGCACTGCATTTCCGACCTGTACATATTGATCAGTTCGAGAGCCCTTAAATTCAAACCAATCGGGGAATGATTGCAAACGAGCGGCTTCACGCACAGTGATGCTGCGGTCTTGCTCGGGGTGGAGATAAGCTCCCCAATGTAAATCGCATTTGGTAAGAATTGTGCAGGCCAAACTATCCCAGGTCATCCGTCCATAACGTTTCGTATGGTCGCATCGACGGGCTTTTTTCATGCCCTCTGGCAAAAGCTCGATGGGAATATCACGCCAGCTTCCACCCGGGGGAATATGTGCCATGCGCTTAACATTGATTGGCGCAAGTCGAGGTGCAGCGTGGTTCAAAACTCTTCCGGACCCCTCGCGCATCATCCGCTGATATGCGGATTTAGCGGTTCGACCATAGCGCGTTACGCCTCGATCTTCACCGTTCTCCAAATGCGGTAAATCAGAAATGGCGTCTCCAATAGTCACAAATGGCAGCTTTCCGGCGCCGTGTGTGATTTCTGGCCAAATGATAGGTAGCCCAAGTCTGTTTCCCAAAAAGACTACCCGTCGCCGCTCTTGCGGTACACCGTATTCTTCTGATTTTAACACTCGGTATTCAACTACATAACCAAGCTCATTTAATCGACTAATGATTGCCGAAACTGCCTCCCCGCCTCCAGCGGAGGTAATTCCAGTTACATTCTCCAGCACGACCCAAGCCGGACGCAATCCATTCACAATACGCAAATAGTCCTTAAACAGATAACTGCGCTCGTCGTGCATTCCACGCTGGTGGTTATAAACACTGAACCCCTGACAAGGTGGCCCACCGACTAAGCAGTCCAACTCACCCTTGGCCAACCCAGCGACTTTCAAGAATTGTGGCGCTGTGATTTTCCCGATTGGGCCATTCAAAAAAGTGGCTTCTCGGTGCGTCACTTTAAATGTCTCTGCCGCCGCTTCATCAAAATCATTCCCTGCAAGCACGTGGAAACCCGCTTGCCGAAATCCCTCTGATAAGCCTCCTGCTCCGCAAAATAGGTCTATAGCTGTCCAGTTTTTGCTCATAAGCTGGCTTTTCCTTGCGCTGGAAGCTTCAGGGGGAGCTGCATCTCTCCCCGCCCGTATCGTTCTAGAAATTCACCTACAGCTTGGCGAGTGAGCCAAGACAACGAAACATCATATTGCTCTGACAAGGCACACATTTCGTTGCGCTCACTATCTCCCAGAGTAATGGTAATCCGCGTCGTTTTTCCAACCATTGTCCACCCAAGAGCCAACGCATTAAGAAGGGGATCGTGCATCGGAATGCATCACCTTTCAACATACTTCATCAATGTGCATATCGCTCCTTATTTCATTGGCATTATATTTTGCAATTTGATTTTCGTATGTGCTTATCCAAGTCGGTGGGTTGCATCGCCGATGCCGTGAGCGTCCTCACTGAACCCCGCCAGCCACCCTCTAACTTATTAGAATTTATAGTCTTTTGAATGCCAGCCGTTGCTCAACTGGGGTGTCCAAGAGCATGTCCCGGACAGCTAATTCTGAAGCCGTTGGACAGCGGGATTGAATTTCAGTCCATGCTCCCCGCGTGGGGTGGCTCAATTGGACAATAGCAGCGCGACCATGATTGTTCATTTTTGAACATTTATTTGTTCAAATTTGCACACGTGTGCAGCTAAGTAGGAGAAATTGGCACACGGGCAAAGCTGGGCCATTATCGTTACGCCTATTCCGCAGCTTTACGTATTTCGATTTCGGACCTCTGCGAGCCAATAAATCGGGGTGCTATTCATAGTACAATCAAATCTAGACCATTGAAATGAAACAAAAAAAGCTCCTTAAACACGGTAAAATCGGCGGGATTTGGTTCGCTAAAAGCAACCTCGGGCCTCATGAGATTGCCGATTTGCTTATGAAGCTCAAACTCTCAAGAAAGAAGGAGCGCAAACTTTACAAAAGCTTTGAACTTGCCGCCCAGACACAGGGGCTGGCTGCCATCCGTAAAGCCGCGACTGACTACTTCAACTCTGTCTATGCACGGTTCATAGCTGCTGTTGAAATGAACAAGAAGCGTGAGGTCACTGAAAAGCAGAACTTGGAGGAATGCTACGAAATAGCGCTTGGCTTGCAGGTTCACAAACCGATCACTGAAAAAGTCCGGGTCTTTTTCAAGCCAAAGAAATCTGGCGGGACAAGGCCCATTAGCGTCTTTGGTCCCCGGCATGGCACGGCTCAACGGCTGCTCAAGAGGCTTTTGCTCTCGTTTTATTCCCCCAAAATTTGGCAATACACGTCAAAAGGTCCTAAGGCCGCAGTAAAGGCCGCAAAGAAAATACCAATTGCTGAAGGTTCGGTGGCAGTTACTCTGGATATCAAGAATTTCTATGGAAGCTTTATTGACGAGGGGGTCACCAAACTTCTAAAATTCCTCCCGTCTGATGTGGTCGCTAATGTTGTTCTCGCGAATGATGTGACCCTGTCAGATATGGATTGGTCCCCCCTATGTGTGACTGATTTATCCATAGCCCGCTCAGGAGTACCACAAGGCTCGGCTGTTTCACCCTTAGTGGGGGAATTGGCAATTTCGCATCTTGATGTGGAGCTGCCTTCAGGGATTTGGTTTGCAAACTACGCAGATGATTTTCTGGTCATTGCTCCTACCGAGGATTTAGCTGAAATCGCCAAACTCGCCTTGAGTGCGGCAGTAGCCGCCCTCCCGAGCGGGCATTTTATTCTTGAAGAGCGCGAACGAGCGCCCATCAAGTCGGGTGTCACTTTCCTTGGTCATTCTCTCTTGTTGGAAGATGGCAAGTTACTCGCACAGCCATCTTCTCATGCTAACTCTAAGTTTGCTGACAAGCTTGAAGAGCTGATGCATTTGGCTGGAAAAGCTAAACAGAACTACACCAAATCCAAGTCACCCGAAGACCGCCAACACTTGGTTGTTGCGGTCGCTGCTATATATTGGTTCGGTTTAAACTGGCGGACTGCGTTTTCGGAATGTGAAAATATTTCCGTGGAAACGCTCTATCAAGAAGTCGTCTTCCAAGTCAAAAAGTATCTGGCGGGGACAGACATCAAGCACGATGAATTCAAGGCCGTTAAGCCCGAAATAGAGATTACGTTCTTATACGATTAGCAACGTAGCCTTAGCTGTTGCTGATGGCACCACGTCAACGTGCAAATGTGACAGGTCCAGTCCCGGATAGATTATACTTTCGACATATGGTTGAAGCTGATCCGGGGTATATCCCGATCCGTAGTTATCGCTCACGCCCTTTGACAGCGACCAGCCGCCAAGCTTTTGTAAAACCCAATCTGGGGCTTCAATTAGGCGCAACGCGTCGCGGAAGTTATGTCGGAAACTATGTAGGCCAATTTTACCGTCTTTTTCGATAATCGAGGGTAGAAAGGAGGCCGTGAACCAGTCCGCCAATGGTTGGGACATATAGCCATATTTACCGGCCTTTAATTCGGGAAAGAGTTTGACGTTTTTGATTTTCTCTAGCTGCTCGACGTAGTTCAAGAAACCCACTCGTACTAACTCGGGATGTATCGGAACACCACGCTTGCTTGTGGGCGTCTTCAACTTCTTCTCGCCACTGTCGTTAACATCAAAATATCGACAACCCTTCGCGGTGGTCTTCACATCAGCGACATCAAGTTGGCAAACTTCATTCGCTCGCATTCCAGAAAACAAACAAATCAAGGGCACCCAAAAGCGAGCTCGGCGAATTACATTTGGCCCCGGCCTGGAGAAACCATGACCATCATCTCGGCAACCCGTATAGATTGGTGCCGTAAAAATCGTCCGCAGTTCTTCGGATGTAAACGGTCGGCGTTTATCCGCATCATGCGTCTTTGTCGCCCACGGTTTCAGGTCTTCAGATGGCACCATCGGGAGCAATCCCAATTTATGTCCAAGTCTTAGTACCGAAGTTAGCGTTCCAAGGTGCAACGACTGTGTGGTGTGCGAAAGACGTGTTCGCCCATCAGCGAGAGCTCTCTCAATGGCCATTGCTATCGACAGGTTCGGGTAATGCTTATGAACGTTCGTCGGCACTTGTGAGAGTGTGTCTCTAAAGGCCATGCATCGTTCAAGGTTGATCTCTGAGACTAGCGCATCCTCTCCAATGATTTCTTTCATCAGCTCCAGCGAAGCTTTGATTTTGTCGATCCGCTTTTCCGCGACATTTTTGTATTCGGCATCCTTCTTGTATTGATCAAAATACAATCCGCACAACTCGCCAAATGTCTTCGTTGAGCTCTTGCTTGTCTTCGCACTCAGTGCTGATTGGCTAGCAAAAAGAACATCGAAAGACGATTTCGAAAAATCGTGTTTCAGTCGCGCAACTTCTCTTCGACTAAGCTCAAGCAAGGCGCGCCGGATAAGCTCTGCAAATTCACTGTTGCTAAAAGTCTGGTTGTTAAACTGATATGCACTTCCATCGGTGATTTTCTGATGCGCGTGCCAAATTGCTCGATGCCCCTCTGGGTCGTCTGCTTCGCTCAGAAACCCACTTTCTTCAAATGCCTCCTTAAGCATTTCATGGCGTTCATCTTCCGACGCCGGAGGATCGTTTGCGAGCCTCTTTGCCCACTCGGCATCGCGCTCTTCGACAAAGGCGCGAACTAAGCTAACGGCTAGAGCCTCCGTCATCAGCGGCATGGTTTTCGCGTCAGCAGCCTGCATTTCAGCAGAACGAAATGTCGCGTCCCATTCAACATCTTTGATGCTGCGCAACTGCGTAGCTTTCGAAAGATTGCCCGTCCCAAGCGAGACCTTGACGACCTTCTTTCCAAGCGCGTCCACCAGATGCGGCGGCACTCGCCGGTGATAGTAAAATGTATTGCCTCGCTTCAGCAGGCGATGTTTTTTGGGCACGTCTGACATTCCTCATGTGTACCATTCTTGTGGCCCACACTGGAACTCTAAGCTGCTGATTTGATGGAAACTTCAGGCGCTCTGCGCTTTATCTGAAATTTGGTGGAGCCAGACGGAATCGAACCGACGACCTCTTGCATGCCATGCAAGCGCTCTCCCAACTGAGCTATGGCCCCGCCGTTGTGACCGGCATGGGGTTGGGCCCCAAGCCAGCGGTGGCGGAACTTAGGTTTAGTTCCGCCAATGTTCAAGGAAAAACTTTGCGCCCTCAAAGAGGCTGTTTTTCAGTCGTCGTCTTTCTTGCCGCCGCGCACGATGCCGCTGACATCATCGTCCTCGTCATCATCGTCGGGCAGGAAGGCATCGTCATCGGAATCATCATCCGTGGCATCATCAATATCGAGATCATCATCGACATCGGCTGCCAGTTCCTCGTCCCGCATGGCGTCAAGCGAGACATTATCGTCATCATCATCGTCAGCCGTCGGCACCGGCTTCACGGCCTTTTCCTTCGGCTTCTCGGCAGGCTTTGCGGCCCGCTTCACTTTGGGCGCTACTTCTGGAACGAACTCATGTTTGCATTTGGGGCAAACAACGGGGTTCTTCTTCAGATCGTAGAACTTCGCGCCGCAGCTCGGACAATCGCGCTTCGTTCCCAACTCCGGTTTCGACAAGCTGTCTCTCCCTCGCGCCAACGCACGAAAATCGCCTGATATCAGGCTTGATGTTTCTCTACTGATTTTCCCATTGCCACGATAAGGGGCTCCTGTCAAAACCTATTCGCGCATGGCGGGGTCCGCCGACAACATGACCCCGTCTTTCAATTCGTCATCCCAGCTGGAAGCGCCGTGGCCCATATATCGCCGACCTCACCCCAAAGCCTCTCTGCCCATGCTTCAAAGGGCCTGAACGGGCATGTCAGACTGCCGGGCGACAAGTCGATTTCGCACCGCGCCCTGATCTTCGGGGCACTGGCTGTGGGCGAGACCCGCATCACCGGCCTGCTGGAAGGTGAAGATGTGCTGGCAACGGCTGACGCCATGCGGCGGCTCGGGGCCGATGTCATCCGTCACGGCACCGGCGACTGGTCGGTTTTCGGTGTCGGCGTGGGGGGGCTGCATGAGCCGTCCCAGCCTCTTGATTTCGGCAATTCAGGCACCGGCGCCCGCCTCGTCATGGGGCTTGTGGCAGGCCACCCCATCACAGCGACATTTGTGGGCGATGAATCGCTGTCGCGACGCCCCATGGGCCGCGTCATCACCCCGCTGACCCAGATGGGGGCCGTCTTCCATGCCCGGGAAGGGGGCCGCCTGCCCCTGACCCTGACGGGGGCCCGCCAGACCCTGGCGATGCGCTATGTCTCGCCCGTGGCCTCGGCACAGGTCAAGTCAGCCATCCTGCTGGCAGGCCTCAATGCCGCAGGCCAGACAAGCGTCATCGAAAAGACCCCGACCCGCGACCATACCGAGCGCATGCTGCGCGCTTTCGGGGCCGAGATAAGCACTGAAATCGATGCGGATGGCACCATGAGCGTGACGCTGACAGGCCAGCCTGAGCTCCATCCCTGCCCGGTCATTGTCCCGGGTGACCCCTCCTCTGCCGCCTTTCCGGTGGTTGCCGCGCTCATCACCCCGGGCTCCGACATTCTGGTGCAGGGCGTGATGATGAACCCGCATCGCGCCGGCCTCTACAAAACGCTCATGGAAATGGGGGGCGATATCGAAATCCTCAACCAGCGCGAGGAAGGCGGCGAGCCCGTCGCCGATCTGCGGGTGCGGTCAAGCGCGCTGACAGGCATTGACGTGCCGCCGGCGCGGGCCGCCTCCATGATTGACGAATATCCCGTGCTGGCGGTGGCCGCCGCCTTTGCCACGGGCGAGACCCGTATGCTCGGCATTCATGAGCTGCGGGTGAAGGAAAGCGACCGCATTGCCGCGACGGCGGCAGGTCTGCGGGCCAATGGCATCAAGCTGCGCGAACTGGAAGATGGCATGATTGTCGAGGGCCGTGCAGGCGAGGTTGATGGCGGCGGCCATGTCGTGACCCAGATGGATCATCGCATTGCCATGAGCTTCCTTGTCATGGGGCTGGCCAGCGCCATGCCCGTGCGCGTGGATGATGGCCGGATGATTGCGACCAGTTTCCCCGAATTTGTGCCCCTCATGCAGGGGCTCGGCGGGCATATCGCATGATTATTGCGATTGATGGCCCCGCCGCCGCCGGAAAAGGCACGCTGGCCCGCGCCATTGCCCGCCATCTTGACTATGCCTATCTCGACACTGGCTCGCTCTACCGGGCGGTCGGGCATGCCGTGATGAAGGCGGGTTTTCCGCCTGAAAATGAGGCAGAAGCGCTCAAGGTGGCCCAAAATCTCGATGTGGCCGCCATCGACAAAGAGGCAATCCGAACCGCTGAGGCGGGCCATGCGGCGTCCGTTGTCGCCGCCATGCCCGCTGTCCGGGCCGCAATTCTGGATTTTCAGCGCCATTTTGCCCGGCAAAAACCCGGTGCGGTCCTGGATGGCCGCGATATCGGAACCGTGGTCTGTCCGGATGCCGATGTGAAGTTTTTTGTCACAGCGCGACCGGAAATAAGGGCCCATCGGCGCTGGCTGGAACTCAAGGCCTCGGGGTCTGATGTCTCCGAAGCACAAGTTCTGGACGATGTGCGCCTGCGCGACCAGCGCGACAGCGAGCGCGCAACCAGTCCTTTGAAGCCCGCCAACGACGCACACTTGCTCGATACGTCTGATTTGAGTATAGAAGCCTCGTTCGGCGAAGCCGTCCGGATCATAGACAAGTCAATGCGTTAGGCCACTTGAAGCCGTTTTGCGGCATTCAGGGGTTTTGCCATTGGCCTTTTCGTGTTTCCGGGATGTTTTGCCATTTTTTGAAACTCTAACCACTGCCCAACATCCACATGCTCTCGGGCACCTTACGACCCAGAGAGAAGACCGCCGGATACAACCGTCGGCCGGATCAAAAGCACGATCAGGAGACTATCACTTTGGCCACCAGCATGGGCACTCAGCTCAACCCAACCCGCGAAGATTTCGCGGCCCTGCTCGAAGAATCATTCGCCGCAAACGACATGCAGGAAGGCGCCGTCATCAAAGGCACCGTCGTTGCGATTGAAAACGATCTCGCGATCGTTGATGTCGGCCTCAAAATGGAAGGCCGCGTTGCTCTCAAAGAATTCGCCGCTCCCGGCAAGCCGGCCACAATCAAGGTCGGCGATCAGGTCGAGGTCTATCTCGAGCGTATCGAAAACTCGATGGGCGAAGCCGTTCTCTCGCGCGAAAAAGCCAAGCGCGAAGAAAGCTGGATCCGTCTGGAAGTTGCTTTCGAAAAGCAGGAACGTGTCGAAGGCCAGATCTTCGGCCGCGTCAAGGGCGGCTTCACGGTTGACCTCGATGGCGCCGTTGCTTTCCTTCCGGGCAGCCAGGTTGACATCCGCCCCGTGCGCGACGTCACCCCGCTGATGAATATTCCGCAGCCTTTCCAGATTCTGAAGATGGACAAGCGGCGCGGCAATATCGTTGTCTCGCGTCGTGCCGTCCTCGAAGAGACACGTGCCGAGCAGCGTCAGGAACTGGTCGAGAACCTCAAGGAAGGTCAGATCCTCGACGGCGTCGTCAAGAACATCACCGATTACGGTGCGTTTGTTGATCTCGGCGGCGTTGACGGCCTGCTCCATGTCACCGACATCGCATGGCGTCGCGTGAACCATCCGACCGAAGTGCTCTCGATCGGCCAGACTGTCAAAGTCCAGGTCATCAAGGTCAATCAGGACACACAGCGCATCTCGCTTGGCATGAAGCAGCTTGAAGCTGATCCATGGGAAGGCGTTGGCGCCAAATATCCGGTGGATGCCAAGCTCACGGGCCGCGTCACCAACATCACCGATTACGGTGCATTTGTTGAGCTGGAACCCGGCGTTGAAGGTCTTGTCCATGTCTCCGAAATGAGCTGGACCAAGAAGAACGTCCATCCCGGCAAGATCGTTTCCACTTCGCAGGAAGTTGAAGTGATGGTGCTGGAAGTCGATCCGGTGAAGCGTCGCATCTCGCTTGGTCTCAAGCAGTGCCTCGACAACCCCTGGACCACTTTCGCCGAGCGCTTCCCCGTGGGCACGCTCGTTGAAGGCGAGATCAAGAACATCACTGAATTCGGTCTCTTCATCGGTCTTGATGCCGATGTCGACGGCATGGTTCACATGTCCGATCTCGACTGGAACCGCCCGGGCGAAGAAGCCATGACGGATTACCAGAAGGGTCAGGTCGTCAAGGCGATCGTGCTCGACGTTGACACCGAAAAAGAACGCATCTCGCTCGGCATCAAGCAGTTGTCGGGTGATCCGATGGAAGCGGCAGGCGATGCCATCCGCAAGGGTGCCGTTGTGACCTGCACGATCACGGCAGTCACAGAAAACGGTCTTGAGGTCACGGTTGGCGAAGAAGCCATCCCGTCCTTCATCCGTCGCGCTGAACTGGCCCGTGACCGCGGCGACCAGCGTCCGGAGCGTTTCTCGGTTGGCGACAAGATCGACGCTCGTGTCACGCAGTTCGACAAGTCGGCTCGCAAGATCCAGCTGTCGATCAAGGCGCTCGAAATCGCCGAAGAAAAAGAAGCTGTGGCTCAGTTCGGCTCGTCCGACTCGGGCGCTTCGCTTGGCGACATCCTCGGTGCAGCGCTCAAGGCACAGGACGGCGACAAGAAGTAAGACATCTGCCGCCCGCAAGGGCCCGGCAATGAACTGGCAATCACGGGGCGACAATTGCGCCGGACCACGATAAGGTCATGATCCAGTTCACTTGTCCGGAGATGTCTCGTGTCAGTCGATGCGGAAACATTAGTGGACAGGCGGCGTCTAAAGCGCCGCCTGTTTTTTTGGCGGGGCGTTGCGATCATCGCGGCCTGCGCGGCCCTGATTGCGGTTTTTGCCACCACCGGTCTCTATCCGGCGGGCAATCACATCGCTCGCGTCACCATCAATGGCATCATCCTGGATGATCCGGCCCGTGACAAAATTCTGGACCAGATCGCCGAGGACAGCCGCGTCAAAGCGGTGATCCTGTCGATCGACAGTCCGGGCGGCTCCACGACGGGCGCTGAAGCGCTTTACGCCTCGGTGCGCAAGCTTGCCGCAAAAAAGCCCGTGGTCGCCGTGCTCGGCACGCTGGCCGCCTCTGGTGGCTATGTGGCGGCCATTTCCGCCGATCACATTGTCTCGCGCGGCAACACGCTCACCGGCTCGATTGGCGTCATCTTCCAGTGGACGCAGCTGGAAGATCTGCTCGACAAGATCGGCGTGCAGGTGCGCGAATTGAAATCCGCTCCCCTCAAGGCCGAACCCAGCCCCTATCACAAGCCCAACCCGCAGGCACTCAAAGCCATGGAAGCGCTGATCAGTTCTTCCTATGACTGGTTTGTCGGCCTGGTGGCTGAACGCCGCAACATGACCCCCGAACAGGCCAAGGCGCTGGGCGATGGCCGCGTCTTCACCGGATTTCAGGCGGTGGAAAACGGGCTGGTCGACGAGATCGGCGGCGAGGACAAGGCAGTCGCCTGGCTGGTGCGCGAGAAGAAGCTGAGCCCCAGCCTGAAAGTGCTCGACTGGGCGCCCCCTGAAGAGGGCTTTGACATTGCCCAGTTCACCGGTCGCGCCATGGGCGAAGCCGCCATTGTCGCCGCATCCGGTCTGAGCGAAAAAACACAGCAGACAAAACGACTTACCCTTGACGGACTGACAAGCCTTTGGCACCCTGAGTGAGCTGAATGAGGCTTGTGGCAGTGGGTCATCCTGATCTGTGCCCGAGGGAAGAACATAAAATGCGGAAACGGGGTTTAGACCCCCGCTAGGCATGCACTAGTCGAGTGGACGTTTAGATATGATCAAATCGGAACTCGTCGCCCGTCTTGCCCAGGCGAATCCGCATCTTTATCAGCGTGATGTCGAGCGCATCGTCAGCACCATTTTTGATGAAATCAGCTCCGCCCTCTCACGTGGCGACCGCGTCGAATTGCGCGGCTTTGGGGCCTTTTCCGTCAAAAGCCGCCCGGCGCGCACTGGTCGAAATCCCCGCACAGGCGCGCCTGTGCATGTGGAAGAAAAATTTGTACCCTTCTTCAAAACGGGCAAGGAGCTTCGTGAGCGCCTGAATGATGCCGATATTCCCGACCACATGCTTGTAGCCGATGACGGCAAGGATGATGACGGCGAGAGCACCGAAGCCTGACCGGACGGCCTTTCGTCCCTGCTTATGAGGCAAGACCCTGAAACTGCTGCGCTGGATCATATTCCCCCCGCTGGCCATCCTTATCGTGGCGCTGGCCATTGCCAATCGTGGCAATGTGCTTTTCAGCTTTGATCCCTTCAATCCTGAAAACCCGGCCATTGCCATTGATGTGCCCCTGATCGCGGTGGTTTTTGCCGCCATGCTGATCGGCATCCTGATCGGCGGCGTGGCAGGCTGGGGACAGGCCCGCCGCAGCCGGGTCAAAGCCCGCCGGGCGGCCGAACTTGCCGCCATCAGGGATTCAAGCAACCTGCCTGCCGCCATGGGCACCAAGGCCTGAAATTTAGCCGCCCGATCTTGCGCCAGCAGGTCCAAGGTCTGCTATAAGCAGGCCCATAGATGGAGCCTGACGCCATGACATTCAAAAATCCCATATTTTGCGCCATTGACACGACCGATGTGACGCGTGCCCAGATGCTCGCCCATGCGCTGGCCGGCAGCGTGGGCGGGCTCAAGCTTGGGCTGGAATATTTCAATGCCTGCGGCCATGAGGGGTACCGCGCCGTCGCCGAGAGCGGGGCGCCGATTTTCCTTGATCTCAAGCTGCATGACATCCCCAACACGGTTGCCGGGGGCATCCGTGCCGTGCTGCCGCTCAAGCCGGCCATCGTCAATGTCCATGCCAGCGGCGGCAAAGCCATGATGCAGGCCGCCGCCAAAGCCGCCAGCGAAGCAGGCAGCGAGCGCCCGCTGGTGATCGGCGTGACCGTGCTGACCAGTCTTGACCAGCATGATCTGGCCGCGACCGGCATTGCCAGCACCCCGCGCGATCAGGTGCGGCGTCTGGCGGCCCTTGCCGCAGAATCCGGCCTCGACGGCGTGGTCTGCGGGTCCCATGAAATTGAGGTGCTGCGGCAGGACCTTGGCGCCGGGTTCAAGCTCATCGTCCCCGGCATCCGACCCGCCGGCAGCGCAATCAATGACCAGAAGCGCGTGATGACGCCGCAGGAGGCGCTGGCCCTTGGTGCCGACATTCTGGTGATCGGACGTCCCATTACCGAGGCCAATGATCCGCTTGCTGCCGCCCGCGGCATCTCCACCTCGCTGGCTGCCTGATCATGTCCATCCAGGTCAAAATCTGCGGGCTGTCGACGGCAGAGACCGTCGATGTCGCGATCGGGGCCGGTGCCGATTATCTGGGCTTTACCTTTTTTGCGCGCAGCCCGCGCCATATCAGTTTCGAGCAGGCAACGCTGCTGGGGGCACTGGTTCCTGCGAGCGTCGCCAAGGTGGCTCTTTGCGTCGATGCCGATGATGTGCTGCTGGACGCCATTATGACGGCCCTGGAGCCCGATATCCTGCAGCTGCATGGCTCGGAAAGCCCCGAGCGCCTTCTGAGCATCAAGAGCCGCTATGGCGTGCCGCTGATGAAGGCGATCCCCATTAACGAGGCTGACGACCTGCAGGAGGCCGTTCTTTACCGTGATTGCGCCGATTTGTTGCTGTTCGACGCCAAACCACCTAAATCTATGGCAAATGCCCTTCCGGGCGGCAATGGCCTCGCTTTCGACTGGTCCCTGCTGGCCGGTCAGAAGCCTGATCTGCCATGGATGCTGTCGGGTGGCCTCACGCCCGGCAATGTCGGGGAGGCGATTGCGATCTCCGGCGCGCCGGCGGTTGATGTTTCTTCAGGGGTTGAATCCGCGCCCGGGCAGAAATCGCCCGAGCTCATTACCCGTTTCATCCAGGCGGCAAAGTCTGCGTGAAATCAAGAATGACGAGAGATGACAGTGAACGCGCCCAGCCATCCCAATAGCTATCGAACCGGTCCTGATGATCGCGGCCGCTTCGGCATTTTCGGCGGACGTTTTGTCGCCGAGACGCTGATGCCGCTGATCCTTGATCTGGAAGCAGCCTATGACGCGGCCAAGAATGATCCTGATTTCCATGCTGAAATTCAGGATCTGCACACGCATTATATTGGGCGTCCGAGCCCGCTCTATTATGCCGAGCGGCTGACGAAAAAATTCGGCGGGGCGAAAATCTATCTCAAGCGTGATGAGTTGAACCATACCGGCTCGCACAAGATCAATAACTGCATCGGCCAGATCCTGCTCGCCCGCCGCATGGGCAAGACACGCATCATTGCCGAAACCGGCGCAGGCCAGCATGGCGTGGCCACGGCGACGGTCGCCGCGCTTTTCGGCCTGCCTTGCGTTGTCTATATGGGCGCGACCGATATTGAGCGCCAGAAGCCCAATGTCTTCCGCATGAAGCTGCTGGGCGCCGAAGTCGTGCCGGTGACGTCGGGGTCGGGCACGCTGAAAGACGCGATGAACGAGGCCCTGCGCGACTGGGTCACGAATGTCGACAACACCTATTATCTCATTGGCACAGTGGCAGGCCCGCATCCCTATCCGACCCTCGTGCGCGATTTCCAGTCAGTCATTGGTCGCGAAACCAAAGAGCAGATGATGACGCGCGAAGGCCGCCTGCCGGATTCGCTTGTCGCCTGCATCGGCGGCGGTTCCAATGCGATGGGCCTGTTCCATCCTTTCCTTGATGATGACGGCGTGCGCATTATCGGCGTGGAAGCGGCAGGCCACGGCATTGAGACGGGCGAACATTCCGCCTCGCTTGCCGGTGGCTCACCCGGTGTGCTGCATGGCAACCGGACCTATCTGCTGCAGGATGATGACGGCCAGATTCTCGAAGGCCATTCGATTTCGGCAGGCCTTGATTATCCCGGCATCGGCCCCGAGCATGCCTGGCTGCGCGATATTGGTCGCGTGGAATATGTTTCCGCGACAGACAAGGAAGCGCTTGAAGCCTTCCAGCTCTGCTCGAAACTGGAAGGCATCATCCCGGCGCTTGAGCCAGCCCATGCGCTTGCCTATGTCAGCAAGATTGCGCCCGACCTGCCCAAGGACCATTTGCTGGTCATGAATATGTGTGGGCGTGGCGACAAGGACGTCTTTGCCGTTGCCGAACATCTGGGGGTGAAGCTGTGAGCACGCGTCTCGACAAGCGCTTTGCCGCGCAGCACGCAGAGGGCCGCGCAACTTTCGTGACCTTCATCACGGCGGGCGATCCCGACTTTGATGCAACGCTCGAAATCCTCAAAGGCCTGCCGGGTGCCGGTGCCGATGTCATTGAGCTCGGCATGCCCTTTACCGACCCCATGGCGGATGGCCCGGCCATTCAGGCCTCGTCCCAGCGCGCCCTGCGCGGTGGCGCCACCATGCTGAAGACGCTTGATCTCGTGCGTCGTTTCCGCGAGGGCGACAGTGAAACGCCGATCGTTCTGATGGGCTATTACAACCCGATCTACCACATGGGTGTGGAAACATTCCTTCATGCCGCCGTGACGGCAGGTGTGGACGGATTGATTGTTGTCGACCTGCCGCCTGAGGAAGATGACGAGCTTTGCGTGCCGGCCATGGAAGCCGGGCTGAACTTCATTCGTCTGGCTACACCCACGACCGACGACAAGCGCCTGCCCGCCGTGCTCGCGCATACCTCGGGCTTTGTCTATTACGTTTCGATCAATGGCATTACGGGATCTGCCAGCCCGCAGGCCAATGATGTTGCCGCAGCGGTTTCGCGCATCAAGCGGCACACATCGCTGCCGGTGGCTGTCGGCTTCGGCATCAAGACGCCTGAACAGGCCGCTGAAATTTCCCACGCCGCAGATGGCGCTGTCGTGGGCTCGGCTATTGTGGGTGAGATCGAAAAAGAACTCGACGAAAATGGAAAACTGAAAGCCGGGGGCGCGGCACGCGTTCTCGACATTGTGCGCCGTCTGGCTGATGGCGTCCATCAGGCCCGCGTGGCGGCTGCCGAATAATTTGCGAGGAGATGTCAGGTGAATTGGATCAACAATATTGTCCGGCCCAAAATCCAGCGCGTGTTCCAGAAAAAGGAAACGCCAGACAATCTCTGGCATAAATGTTCCGCTTGTGGCGAAATGATTTTCCACCGCGATCTGGCGGCCTCACTTCGAGTTTGCCCCAGCTGCGATCACCATATGCGTCTGGGCACCAAGGACCGCCTCGCCTCGCTCTATGATGGCGGTGAATATGAGACTGTCGTCGTCGACGGGGTACAGGTTGATCCGCTCAAATTCCGTGACCAGAAAAAATATCCCGAGCGTCTGAAGGAAGCCCGCAACAAGACTGGTCGCGAGGATTCCGTCACGGTCACGCATGGCCAGATGGATGGTCTGGAGACCGTGATCGCCATTCAGGATTTTGAATTCATGGGCGGCTCTCTCGGCATGGCCGCTGGCGAAGCCCTCATCAAGGGTGCCGAACTCGCCATTGAAAAACATGCGCCCTATATTCTCTTCACAGCCGCTGGTGGCGCCCGCATGCAGGAAGGCATCCTCTCGCTGATGCAGATGCCCCGCGTAACGGTGGCAGTGCAGCTGCTGCGCGAAGAAGGCCTGCCCTTCATCGTCGTGCTCTGCGACCCGACAACAGGCGGCGTGCTGGCCAGCTATGCCATGCTGGGCGACGTCCAGATTTCAGAGCCGGGGGCGCTGATCGGCTTTTCCGGACGCCGGGTGATCGAGCAGACGATCCGTGAGAAACTGCCGGACGGGTTTCAGTCCGCCGAATTTGCCTATGATCATGGCTTGCTCGACATGATCGTTCATCGCCACAAGATGAAGGAAACGCTCGTCAAGCTGGTGCGTCTGCTGACACATCGCAACCAGAACAAGAGTGATCCCAAAGGCACCCTGCCCGCTGTCACGGAAAAGACGGCGGCGCGCAGCTGAGCCCGACCCGCGTGCATGATCGCAGCGACATCATTCTGGAGCGGCTGACAAAGCTGCACCCGAAGCTTATCGATCTGTCGCTGGATCGCACGCTGCGCCTGCTGGCCGCTCTCGGCCACCCCGAAAAAAAGCTGCCGCCGGTCTTCCATATTGCGGGCACGAATGGCAAGGGCTCGGTGAGCGCCTATCTGCGGGCCGGGCTTGAGGCTGGTGGCTATGGCGTACATACCTACACATCGCCCCATCTGGTGCAGTTTCACGAACGCATCCGACTTGCAGGCCATCCCAAAAGCGCGCCCATCCCGGAAGCCGACCTTGCCGCCCTGCTTGATGAATGCGAGCGCGCCAATGACGGGCAGAACATCACCTTCTTCGAGATCACCACTGTGGCAGGCCTTCTTGCCTTTTCGCGCCACAAGGCGGATGCCCTCATTCTGGAAGTCGGCATGGGCGGACGCTTCGACACGACCAATGTGGTGGACACGCCGAGCGTCAGCATCATCACGCCCGTCGATCTCGACCATCAGGCCTTTCTCGGCGATACGCTATCGCTGATCGCGGCTGAAAAAGCAGGCATTCTGAAAAAAGGGTGTCTTGGCATTATCGGGCCGCAGCGCGATGAAGCCCGTGATGTGATCGAAAGCATTGCGCACAAGGTTGGTGCGCCGCTCCTCGTTCATGGTCAGGATTTCTCCGCCCATGAAGAAGGTGGTCATCTGATCTATCAGGACGAGCATGGCCTGCTGGACCTGCCCCTGCCGCGTCTTCTCGGGCGCCACCAGATCGATAATGCCGCCATTGCCCTCTGCGCGCTGCGCCAGACCCAGGCCCTGTTGCCGCTTGATGATGAGGCGTTCAGCCGCGCCATGCGCGAGGTGGACTGGCCTGCCCGCATGCAGCGTCTCACCGAAGGCCCGCTTGTGGCGCAGGCCGGTCATGAAAATGAACTCTGGCTGGATGGTGGGCACAACCCGGCCGCGGGGCGCGCGCTTGCCCATCTGCTCGCCGATCTTTCCCAGCGCGAGACCCGGCCCATTGTTCTGATTGCCGGCATGCTCGACACCAAAGATGCGAGCGGCTTTTTTGCACCCTTTGCAGGCCTCGTCGCCCATGTCGAAACCATCACCATCCCCGATGCACCTGCCTCGCTCTCTGCAACGGCATTGGCAGAGGCTGCCCGCGCGGGCGGGCTCTCGGCAACGGAGGCACCTGATCTCACGACAGCCCTTGCCCGTGCCGTGACCCATGTCGGGCATGATGGCGGACGCATCGTGATCTGCGGTTCGCTCTATCTTGCCGGGCATGTGCTGGCCGAGAATTGCTGACATCAACGGCCAAAGAAAAAGGCTGGCGCGATGGCCAGCCTTTTCCGTTTCAGTGTCGACACGCTTAAAGCGAGTTGTCGATCCATTCGACGATCTTGCCCTTCGGCATGGCGCCCACTTTCGTGGCGGCGACCTGACCATCCTTGAAGATCATCAGTGTCGGAATGCCGCGCACGCCATATTTGGTGGGCGTGTTGGGGTTTTCGTCGATGTTGATCTTGGCGATGGTGATCTTGCCGTCATAGTCCTTGGCAATCTCTTCGAGAGCCGGACCGATCTGTTTGCACGGCCCGCACCATTCCGCCCAGAAGTCCACAAGCACGGGGCCCGAGGCATCAATCACATCCGACTCAAAAGATGCATCGGTGACTTTGCTGGTCATAATCATCATTCCTTTCAGTGTCCGCGCCGCCATTGGGGCGCGCGGCGCGCCAGGGGCGCAGAAGCATGTCTGTTGGGTTGAATCTAGGAACGCCCCTGCCCCCGGTCAAGGCTTGCCATCAAGCTCATTTTCGGTCAGCGCTGTATCGAGCATTTCCGCCGGTAACATCATCAATCGCGGCCCTTCCGTCCAGAGAAGGGCGCAGCCGATCTCATGTTCGGGATATATCTGGCTCAAAACCGCGCGATAGGCCGCCATCTGGCTGATATAGGCGGGGCTGACACCCTCAAGACTGGTGGGGCCGGGGCGATTCGTCTTGTAATCGATGATCAGGACGTGACCAGTGGTCACACATAGACGGTCGATCTGGCCGGACACGAGAATCGGGGCGCCCGCAAAATCAATGCGCCCGACAATCGGCACTTCGGCGCGGCTTCCAGGCGCAAATACAGCCGCCATGGCCGGGTCATTCATCACCGCAAAAACGGCGCCTTTTATTTCGGCCTGCTGATCTGTCTCCAGCGCATAAGTTTTTCGCGCAAGAAAACGGTCAACCGCCTCTTCGCGTTTGGCTCTATCAATATCCGGCAATGTCTGCAGCAGACGATGGATCAGCGTGCCACGCTGGCGGGCATAATCATCGCTCAGCTGTGGCGAATTCACGACCTGCTCCCTCTGTCCCTTGAGCGGCAGTCGCGACGGCGCGAGCGGGCGCGTGGGTAAGGGCTCCGCCGGGGCGGGCTGGCGTACCCAATCAGGCAGCGTCGGCATGACAGTCACCGACTTTTCCTTTGCCGGTTCAACCTCAACTTCCTGCGCGCTTTCAATGCGCCAGGCCTCGTGACCATCGGCGAGTTTGACCGGTGTCGCCCTGGGCACCAGCGCCTGCGTGATGAGCTGATACCAGGATTCCTCGCTGACGGGGCGGCTTCCGCGATAGCCGCCAACATAGAGCCTGTCGCGGGCGCGGGTCATGGCGACATAAAGGAGGCGATGATATTCTTCAAGCTGAGCGGTCTTATAGGCCGCGCGGGCCGCTGCCGTGACGGCATCATCATTCTCCGTGCGCACCGGCCAGAAAAGAAAGCCGGTCGGTTCGGCATCGGCGAGCAAGGCCGGCGCTGTCTGCCCGCCCGGTGCGGTACAGGTGTCCGGCATGAAAATAATGGGCGCTTCCAGCCCCTTGGCGCCATGCACCGTCATGACGCGCACTTCGTCACGCCCCTGTTCCATGTCGCGCTTGATTTCCGCGCCGCCCCGCGCCAGCCATTGCAGGAATGCCTGAAGCGAGTGGGCATGCTGGCGTTCAAAGGTCAGGGCCAATGTCAGAAACTCGTCAATCGGATCGCCCGCATCGGGCCCCAGACGCGCCAGCAATTTGTGGCGACCATTCTCGGCTGTCAGCACGTGGGTAAAAAACTCATAGGGCGGCTCAAAGTCGGCGCGCTGCATCTGGCGTTCCAGAAAGGCGTGGGCGGCGGCGAAAACCGGCTGATCATTTTTCCGTGCGATCAGTGTCTGCCAGAGCGACACACCTTTGCGCTCCTTTGCCAGATCAAGCAATGCCTCTTCATCCATGCCGATGAGCGGGCTTTTGAGAAGGCTTGCAAGCGTCAGGTCATCCTGCGGCAGAAGCACGAACTGCCCCAGCGCCATCAGATCCATAACGGCAATCTGTTCGGTCAGCTGCATACGGTCGGCACCGGCAACAGGGATGCCCGCCTGTTTGAGCTGGCGCACCATCTGCGTCACGAAAGCATTGCGACGGCGCACAAGGATCAGCACATCACCCGGCGTGATCGGCTTGTCTGTTGCCTCAATTTTCTCACCGCGATCAAGCCAGCCCTTGATTGTCGCGGCCATGCGCGCGGCCAACCGGGCGGAGGGATCATGCTCGCTGACATAATCAAGCGGCACATCCCATGGCTCTTCTTCCTGTTTTTCGTCGGGCTCATCGACCGCCCAGATTTCGACAAGCCCTGCCTGGCCCTGTCGGAAGGCTTCATGCAGCACAGGGATTTGCGCGGCGGTGAGACCGGCTGCGGCTTTTTCATTTTCAAAAACGGCATCAACCGCGGCAAGAATTTGTGGCGCGGAGCGGAACGACCGCAGCAGCGGCACATCCCCCCAAACGAGGGCCGCATCGCGCACCCGTGCCTCGAAGAAATGTTTCATCTGATCGAATTTGGCGGGGTCGGCTCCCTGAAAGGAAAAGATCGACTGCTTTTCATCGCCAACGGCGAAGATGGTTCGCGTGCCCGGACGCGCGCCCTGACCGGAGAGAAATTCTTCGCTCAGCATCTGGATGATTTCCCACTGATCCGGACTCGTATCCTGCGCCTCATCGACCAGAATGTGATCAATGCCACCGTCGAGCTTGTAGAGAACCCAGGGGGCCATGTCGCTTTGCGTCAGCAAATGACGGCTGCGCTCGATCAGATCTTCGTAGTCGAGCCAGGCTCGCTCGCGCTTGATCTTTTCAAAACGACCCAGAATGGCGCGGGCGATTTCGTAAACGGCTTGCGTTGATTCCGCCACGCGCAGGGAACGTCGTTTGGCAAGAAGGGCCAGAACACGCTCCTGCTCATTGCGCAGTACGTCTTCGACACCGGGGTAAGCGTCAGCCGGCTTTTTTGTGATCACCCTGGCGCGCGCGGTATCCGCCTTCGTCAGAAAGACCGACTGATAGGCATTCCAGATGTCGGGGTTGCCGGTCTTGTCGGCAAGCAGCGCGTTTATGGCAGCAGATGATGCGGTATCCGTCTGTGTGCCTGTTGCCAGCGCGGCGGACGCCTTGCGCATGTCGGCGGAAGGTATGTCGCGCAAAGCCTGATCGATGCCTTCTTCCGACTCATCGTCCCGCAGATTGAGCCGCTGACGCAGGGCGACACCCAGCGCATCGGCATCTTCAAACTCGCCAAGCACATCGCGCAGCTTTGCTCGCTTGGCGGCAATTTCGGAGAGCAGATCGGAAAAGGCGCTTTCATCAATACGCCCAACAATATAGGCGAGGGCCCGACCGATGGCCGAGTCCGGTTCGCGCGCGGCATCGCGCAGCACATCATCGCGCACATCGCTGCGCAGTTCCTCGGCGGCGCGATCATCAAGAATTTCAAAATGGGCCGGCACACCGGCTTCCAGCGGAAAGCGCCCCAGCAGACGCTCGCAAAAAGCATGGATGGTCTGGATTTTCAGACCGCCCGGCGTCTCGATGGCGCGGGCAAACAACTGGCGGGCCAGCACCATCTGCGCATCATTGGGCGTCTTGCCTTCCATATCCGTGATGATGTCGCGCAGCTCATCATCGGGACACATCGCCCAGCCACCCAGCCGCTTGTAGAGCCGGGCCGACATTTCCGCCGCCGCCGCCTTGGTGAAGGTGAGACAGAGAATATGCTGCGGCTCGCTGCCCGACAGAAGCAGGCGCGCGACACGTGCCGTCAGTGCATGTGTCTTGCCCGAGCCGGCATTGGCCGAGACCCAGACCGAGGCCTCGGGATCAGAAGCCCTGCGCTGATGTTCATCCGTGACCGTCTTTTTCTGCGGGGCGCGCTTCATTCGCCGCCCTCCCCGGAGGCAGACGTCTCACGTGTGCGGGCAAGATGATCGTAGTCACCAAGGCCCGCCTCAAAGCGTGGCCTGACACGCGAGAGATATGGGATTTCTGGCTTTTCATAGGAGCTCAATGTTTTAATGAGACTCCCATATGTCTGTTCTGCAAGTGCGCCGTCTTCATCGGGAATGGCTTTTTCCTCACCCGCTTTTTCTGCCCCTGTCAGACGCAGATGAACCAGTGATGCCGCCTGCACCCTGCCAAGTTCTGCAAAGCCGCCACGCGCCACCATGGCCGCTTCCAGCGGCAGCTGCGGGGCCAGCCCCGATTTGATTTCCTTCTCGGAGGGGACCCGACCGGTCTTGTAATCCATGATGACGACCTTGCCATCCCGCCGCAGGTCGATGCGGTCGGCCTTGCCCGTCAATGTGACAGGACGCGCCAGCTCGCTCAGAACAATGCTGCCCCTGATCTCGGCATGCGCAAGTTGAATTGTCTTGCGGTGCTCGGCCTCAAAAGCGAGAAACCAGTCCATGATGCGCAAAAAGCGCGGCCACCAGAAAGCCGCGACACCGGGCCTGCCCATGGCATGGGCGAAACTTTCCTGACCGATGCGGCGCAGTTCGTCCCGTGCATTTTCCGGCAGCGCTGCCGGATAGGCGCGCACAAAATCTTCCAGTGCCTTGTGGATAATGTTGCCGCGATCTGCCGCCGCCACATCGGCATCAATCGGGTCGAGCACAGGCAGGCCAAGAATTTTCTTGGCATAAATGGCGTAAGGGTCACGCAGCAGTGTTTCAATTTCCGTGACGGAGAATTTCTCCGGGCGCAACGTCACCGCCGGAGTCGGGCGCGGTTTTGGTGCTGGTGTGACGACCTTGGCCTCATCTATTTTTTGCGCGAAATGGACCCATTCGCCTGCCTTCAACGCATCCGGCATGCCGAGGCCTTCCAGCAGGCTCGTGAGACGCAACAGCCAGCGCGAGGCAACGGTTGGCGTTCCCTCCACTTTTTGCGCCCGCGTGAGGATGACATCCGACGCGCAGGCCGCCTCCACAAAGTCGTGCGCCGAAAGGCCGATGCGACGCTCGGGCGGCTCCAGACCCAACCCCGTCCGCATGGGCCGATTGAGCCAGGGATCGATATTGGCAATGCCGGGCCACGTGCCTTCGTTGAGCCCACCAAGGATCATGCGGTCGGCATGCAGCATACGGGCTTCGAGCGGCCCCCAGATGAAGAGGCGCGGATGACGCCCGAAGCGCGGGCGCACCACCTGGGATGCAGAGAGATCGCCGACGAGGCGGGGCCAGATGCGTGGCGCCACCGCGCCCAGATGGGCAACGGAGCCGCCGAGCTCTCTCATGAAAAGGGCGGCCGCTTCACCATCTTCCTGCCCCCAGAGACGCGCTTCTCCCTTTTCTGTATCCGTCGTGGCCAGCAGCTCGGCGGATTCAATATGGGCGCCCGCGAGGTTCTCCGGATCACAGGTCCGGGGGCTCATCGCCTCAATCAATGGCGCGAAGCCCCGTTCCAGCCTGTCGATGAATCCGCTCAGCTCACCGAAACGCCTGCCGTCGCTCTCATGCGCGAGATGCCATTCATGAAGTGCGGCCCGCAGACCGGCAATGCCCGGGGCCGGACGGGGACCACGCAGCAATGCCTTCTCCAGCAACCGCGCCTGCTGGCGCGTCTGCACGGTGCTCTGGCCGCAGGCAGTGAGCGGGTGTTTCAAAAAGGCCAGGAGTTCGACAGGCGCGAACTCTTCTGCCACCACCTCGGCCAGCAGGCGCAGATAGACAAGCGGTGGCCGATGCGACAGCGGCGTACCGCCTGAATCATCCACGGCTATATCCCAACGCTGCAGCTCCATGGCAACGCGGCGGGCGAGATTGCGGTCCGGTGTGACAAGGGCGGCAGTGCGCAAGGGCGCCTGCAGTGTTTCACGCATCAGCATGGCGATGGCACCCGCCTCATCGCGCTCGGTTGCCGCTTCCACCAGCCGCAAGCCACGAATGGCTTCTGCCGCAACAGGCTTCAGATCAGGCAGGACATCCAGCCAGCCATCGGTTGTGGCGGCGGGGCGCAGCGCTTCGGACAGCAGACGCTGGCGCGGTGTCGGCTCCGGCGTCACACCGGGCCATAATTTCACATCGCCCCGCGTCGCTCCCATGCCGGTCAGAAGTTTCTTCATGCCATATTGCGGGTGAGAGGCCGTCTCCGCCGGGCCGATGGCATCCCAGCTTCGTGCATCAAGCAGAAGGTCGAGACCGGGCAACACCAGCGCCCCTTTTTCGAGCCCGGCCACGGCCGTGAGCAGACGCGCACTTGCCGGGATGGAGCCGGTGGACCCTGCCGCGATGACGGGACCGGCAGGGGGTGCCACTTTCCAGCGTGCAACCTGCGCATCCAGCAACAGATTGCGCCGCTCGGTCTGTTCGATATAGCCGAGCCGTGCGAGCTCTTCAGGCCATGCCGATGTCAGGATGGAGAGGAATTCGAGCGTCAACTGCCAGTTGAGCGCATAGTCATCGGGCACGATGTCGCGCAGGCCTTCGAACTTCACCCCCTCGGTAATGCCCATATCGAGGAAGCTGCCAAGGTCAGCGGCAAGGGCCACCGCCCGGATGGCATCGGGTTCGCCCGTTTCGCCTTCCGCCTGCCAGCGCGCCATGATGAGACGGGCAAGCAGCATCTGTCGCATGAGGCCCGGCATGGAGGGCGGCAGATCAAGCGCTTCTTCGGCAAGACCCGTTGGATCAAGCAGCAATTCATCCTCATCGACATCGCCGATGGGCCCGATCATGGGCAGAATCAGCGCCGTACCATCGCCTGCGCGCAGAAACGCATCGGCCATCGCACGCACCGCACGGCGCGTGGGCAGCAGGATGGTGATATCGGCAAGGGCAACATCCGCACCCCAGCGACCGCCAAGCGTCGGGTCAGCAAGAAGCGTCCCGGCAAGCCGATCCAGAAACGGCGTGCCGGGCGGCATGGTGAAAAGCGTCAGGGAATCGTCTGCCATCGTGCAAGTCTAGCAGGGCCTCACGTGAAGGACAGCGCCCGCATCAAAGCGTGGTGAGGAAGGCTTCTGCGTCCTGCACATCATCCGGTGCACCCAGATGCATCCAGGTGCCGCCCATACGCCAGCCATAAAGGCGGTTCCGCTCTAGCATCTCGTCCCAGAGGATATTGGTCGAAAAGGCGCCGTCCGGCCCCGCCTTGAAGAGACCGGACTTCACAATCTGCACACCTGCAAACATATAGGGCGCTGTCGTGGAGGGCGCACGACGGGTCAGAAGGCCGTCCGGTGCCATGGTGAAATCCCCGCGCCCCACATAGCCGATGGTGCGCACAGCGTCAGCGATCATTAAAAGGGCATCCATGCGCTCAGGATCATAGGCTGCCATCAAGCCCGGCAGATTGCGGCCAAGGCCTTCCACCCAGACGGAATCGGAATTGAAGGTCAGGATCGGGTCGTCGCCCAGCAACGGTAGGGCCTTTTTGATGCCCCCGCCGGTTTCCAGAAGAAGGGTGCGTTCATCGGAAATGACGATGCGGGGCCCCCTGCCAGACGCCATGCGGGCGGCCAGATGCGCTTCAAGCTGATCTGCCAGGTGATGCACATTGACGACGGCTTCTTCAATGCCTGCCTCTTCCAGTCGATCCAGCACATGATCGATCAGGGGGCGTCCGTCAAATGGCACCAGAGGCTTGGGCATGGTGTCGGTGAGCGGACGCATGCGGGTGCCCCTGCCCGCCGCCAGCACCATGGCTTTGCGAATTTGAACCGTCATGAGGGAACCGTCATGCCTGCGGGAAGGATGTTTTTCTCCGCCCATTTGCGAAGCGGCGCCAGTGCCGGATGGGCGAGATTGCGCGTGAGATATTCCATGCTGCGCGGCATGTGCACCATGTAATGGGGTTTGCCATCACGCTTGAGCAGACGCGGCCAAAGCCCGATGAGGCGCAAGGCCCGCTCGGCACCCAAGGCCGCATAGGCCGCCCGAAAAGCCTCTTCGTCAAAATGCGTCAAATCTGTATTGGCGCGCGACACATAGAAATCAAGCATGGCGCGTTCGCGGGCCAGCGGCACATCCTGTCGGGCATCCTGCAGGAAGGACACAACATCATAGGCGCGCGAGCCAATGAGGGCGTCCTGATAGTCGATCAGGCCGATGCGGGCAGCACCCTTCCGCTCGGGCAGCCAGAGCATGTTGGGCGAATGAAAATCGCGCAGGAAAAGCGTGCGCGGGCCCTCGTCAAAGAGCGGGCGGAGGCCCGTCCACATCTCATGATAGGCGGCGCGCTCCTCGGTGCTCAGCTCAACCTGTCTGACAACGGGCATATACCAGTCGAGGGGCACATCCAGTTCGGCGCGAAAAACGGACTCGTCAAAATGCGGGACCGTGTGAACCGTCCCGTCGCCGACAGGCAGGGTAAGCGGCACCTCTTCCGCCTGCAGGCGAATGATCATCTCGATGGCGACGCGATACATCTCATCAAGACTCTCGCCATGTGAGCCATGGCCGATCTGAATGGCCGGGCCATAAATATCGTCTCCGAGATCTTCGAGCAGCAAAAGCCCGTCATCAAGTGCGCTTGCATAAAGCTCAGGCGCTGAAAGACCCAGCGAGCGGAGATATTCGCCAACCGCCACAAAGGGTCGGCAATCTTCGGCGAGATGCGCGATGCGGCTATAGGGCAATGCGTCGCCGGGCGTCGTGGCATCAGGCCCGGCGGGCCAGTCCATCAAAACCGCCCTGCCGCGCGGGCCGGCGAGGCGCTCATAGCACCGTGTCGAGGCATCACCCGCCAAGGGGGCGCGGCGGGCATCACCCCAGCCCGCCTCTGCCAGAAATGTCTCGATAAGCTGTGCGCGGTTCATAAAGCCCCAAGTCTTTCCAGACGCGCCACCCAGGCGCCATGGCCGCGCAGGCTCGCACGGCGGGCCCCTTCTGGCACAAGCGAGAGGGAAATGTCGAGCCGGTCCGGTGATAGCGCCTGCAAAACGGCCTCTGCCTTTTGCGGCCACTCAACCAGCACCGTCCCATCATCCAGCGCCTCACCCAGACCCAGCTCTTCGAGCTCATCGGGGTCGTCGATGCGATAGAGATCGACATGGGTCAGCAGCAGATCGGGCGTGTCATAGCTCTGGACGAGCGTGAAGGTGGGACTTGGCACATCATCATCAAGCCCATGGGTTGCGAGTTTCGCCTTGATGAGAGCACGGGCCAGTGTCGTCTTGCCGGCGCCCAGATCACCGCGCAGCAACAACAGATCTCCCCGTTCCAGCAAAGCCGCCAGCGCTGCGCCCAGGGCTTGCGTGGCCGCTTCATCGGCCAGATCAACGAGATGGGGCACATTTGTCATGGGCCGTGTTTTACCTTGCGTTGCGCCAGGGGGGAAGAGCACAGGCAGGCCCGAAGCCTATCGACAGACTGGGACGAATTAAAAGTTGACGCTTGCGTCATTTTTATTCTTCTATTGTTCTTCCAGACAGATGAAATGACTGCCAAGCATTGCGTGACGCATGCGTGCCTGATCGCTAAAAGATCAGAAGAAAGAAGGGCACAAGCCCCCGACGGTGAGGAGAGGAAAAGCGATGGAAGAGGCAATCGTCATCATTGGCGCCGGGCAAGCGGCCTGTCAGGCCATCATGAGCCTGCGCGCGGAGGGCTATGAAGGCCCCATTACCCTGATCGGCGAAGAAAACTACGCCCCCTATCAGCGCCCGCCGCTGAGCAAGAAATTCCTGGCAGGCGAAATCGGCTATGACCGCGTCGAGTTGAAGGCTGAAAGTTTCTATGCCGAATCCGGCGTCACCGCCTATTGGGGCACACGTGCCACCGAAATCGACCGGCGCGCCAAGCGTGTACTGACCAATGATGGCCGCTACCATCCCTATTCCAAGCTGCTGCTGGCCACGGGCGCGCAGGTGCGCGAGATCAACGTGCCGGGCTTTGAGCTTGAGGGCATTCACTATCTGCGCAATATCGAAGATGTGCATGCCATTCAGGCCGGTTTCAAGCCAGGCGCGCGCATGGTGATTGTGGGCGGCGGCTATATCGGCCTTGAAGTTGCCGCTGTCGCCAAAAAGCGCGGGATCGATGTGACGGTGCTAGAAACCGCTGACCGCGTCATGGCCCGTGTGGTTGACCCCATCGTCTCGCATTTTTACGAGCGCCTGCATCGCGAGGCAGGTGTTACCCTGCGCACCGGCGTGACGGTTTCGGGTTTTGAAGGTGAGGGAAAGGTTGCCGCCGTCGTTTCTGGCGAAGGCGAGCGCTTTGCCTGCGATATCGTGCTTGTCGGGATCGGCGTCATCCCCAATACCGATCTGGCGCATGAGGCCGGGCTCGAAGTCGCCAATGGCATTGCCGTGGATGCCTGTGCGCGCACGAGCGATCCCGACATCTGCGCGGCGGGCGACTGCACCAGCCACCCCAATGACATTTATGGTCACAAGCTGCGCCTTGAGAGCGTGCATAATGCCATTGAACAGGCAAAGACGGCGGCGGCATCTCTCGTGGGCAAGGAGAAACCCTATAATCAGGTGCCGTGGTTCTGGTCGGATCAGTATGATGTCAAACTTCAGATTGCCGGGCTTTCAACCGGCTATACCGACGCCGTGGTTCGCGGCGATCCGGAGAGCGGCAAGAGCTTTGCGGTTTTCTATCTCAAGGACGGGCAGCTGCTGGCCGTTGATGCCATCAACCGCGCGCCTGAATTCATGATGGGCAAAATACTGGTGGCCCAAAAAGCCGCGCTCGACCCGGCCCGCATCAAAGACGAGAGCATCAGCGTCAAAGAACTGGTTGCGAAATAATTTTATCGACGGAGAAGAACAAGACCATGACGAAAATCACGTTTGTTGAACATGACGGCACCGAGCACACGATTGATGCGGCTGAAGGCACCACGCTGATGGAGGCGGCCACCAAGAACAGCGTGCCGGGCATTGATGCCGATTGCGGCGGGGCCTGTGCCTGCGCCACCTGCATGGTCTATGTGCCAGCGGAATGGAAAGACAAGCTTGAAGCAATCGATACCATGGAAGAAACCATGCTCGATTTCTGTGAGCACTCCGACGAGAATTCACGCCTGTCCTGCCAGATCAAGGTGACAGCCGACATGGACGGCATGCGCATCACCATGCCGGAAAGCCAGCACTGAGCTTTTTCATCAAAACATGAGAGCCTGTTCAGGCTGCGGATTAATCCGCAGCCTGAGCAAATTTGCCAGCCGTTGTCAGGTCGTGGTTCATGAGCGGCAGTTTGCGGATACGTTTTCCCGTAAGCGCAAAGACGGCATTTGAAACGGCTGCCGCAATCGGCGGCGTTGCCGGTTCGCCAAGACCGCCAATGGCCGCCCCGCTTTCAATCAGATGCGTTTCAATGACGGGCATGTCTGCCAGTGTCACCATCTGATAATCGGGGAAATTCGACTGCACGACAGCCCCCTGCTCAATGGTGATGTCGCCATAAAGAGCAGCCGTCAGGCCATAGACAATGCCTGATTCCACCTGCGCAACAGCGGTGTCCGGATTGATCACTTCGCCGCAATCGACAGCGGCCACCACCTTGTGAACCTTCACGCGGCCATCATCTCCCAGCGAAATCTCGGCGACTTCGGCAACAATCGACTGGAAGCTCTGCTGAATGGCAATGCCGCGAGCCCGGCCTTTTTCAAGCGGGCCGCCCCAATTGCCTTTTTCTGCGGCAAGCTCCAGCACGGCGAGATGGCGCGGCTGGTCTTTCAGCAGATCGCGGCGATAAACGAAGGGGTCCTTGCCGGCGGCATGGGCCAATTCGTCGATGAAGCTTTCGGTGAAGAATGTGTGCTGGCTATGGGCCACCGAGCGCCAGGCACCGAAGGGCACATGGGTTTCGCTCTCGACATAGCGGATCGACTGGTTTTCGACCGCATAGGGGATGTGGGCGGCATCTGCCGGCTCGTTCTTGCCGATATAGCGGTTGTGCCAGGCGACCGGATTGCCATCGGCATCAAGGGCTGCCTGAAACTTGCTGGTGATGGCGGGTCGGTAGCAGTCGTGCTGGACATCGTTTTCACGGCTCCAGACGAGCTTGACCGGGGCATCGACCTGCATGGCAATCTGCGTGGCCTGCTCAATGAAATCGATTGTGCTGCCGCGACGCCCGAAGCCGCCACCCAGCATGAGTGGATGCAGGGTGACATCATCCAGCGAAAGGCCTGCTGTCTTTGCAACGAAGGCCGCCGCGCCCAGCGCATCCTGTGCACCGACCCAGACCTCCGCCTTGCCATCCTTGATATGCACGGTGCAGTTCATCGGCTCCATGCAGGCATGGGCGAGATATGGTACCTTGTAATCGGCTTCGAAAAAGCGTTCAGCGCCCTGAAGCGCGGCGGCGGCATCGCCCTTCTCGACATCGGCAGAACCATTATCTTCGGCCAGCGCCTTGTCATACTGGGCATAGATCGTGTCGGAGGACACCGCCTCATTGCCCTTGAGGTCATAGGCGATCTTGACGTCGCTGAGCGCTTCCTTGGCCCGCCAATAACTGTCGGCCACGACGGCGACAGCACCTGGAATCTGAATCACTTTCTTGACGCCGCGACGGTTGAGCGCCGCGCTGCCGTCAAAACTTGCGACGTCGCCACCGAAAACGGGGCAAGGGGCAATGGCGGCATAGAGCATGCCGGGCAGGCGTGCGTCGATGCCATATTGCGCCGTACCATTGACCTTGGAGGGAATGTCAAAACGCGGGATCGGCTGACCCACGATGGTGTAATCGGCCTTAGCCTTGAGCACCGGATCGGAAGGCGGGCTGATTTCGGCCGCCGCAGAGGCCATTTCGCCATAGGTCGCACTCTTGCCCGAGGCGGCATGTGTCAGAATGTTCTTGTCTGCGACCACTTCAGAGAGCGGCACGTTCCAGCTTTTGGCGGCTGCACGGCGCAGCATGTCGAGCGCGGCGGCACCGGCCACGCGCATGCCGAGCTGGCCTGTGTAGCGGACTGAAGACGAGCCGCCCGTCACCTGAAGATGCATGAAGTCGGCAGCTGTCGAGCCCGCAAATTCGATGAAGCCCGGGAAGACTTTGGGAAAGCCCATTTCATTGCCGAGAAAGCCGGTTGCCAGCGCGTCATTCTTGAAGACCTGCTGGGCGGGTGCCTGCTCCATGCGCACCAGCGACCAGTCGGCATTCATTTCTTCAGCCGCCATCATGGGCAGCGATGTATGCACGCCCTGCCCCATTTCGGAATGCGGCACATAAACGGTGATGACATTGTCCGGCGAGATTTTGAGCCAGGTGCCGAGCATCATTTCGCCCTCGCCATTGACGAGCGCGGCGCGGACTTTTTCCTGCTTGTTGCTGCCCATCACGGCATAGCCGAGCACCAGTCCGCCACCGGCCACGCCACCGGCAATGAGGAGCTGTCGACGCGTTGGCTTTTTAAGATCGAAGGCCATGTTGTTCTCTCCCTCAGGCGGTTGTGACAGCGTGGATCGCGGCGCGGATGCGCGGATAGGTGCCACAGCGGCAAATATTGGTGATCGCAGCGTCGATATCGGCGTCGGTCGGCTTGGGATTTTCCTTCAGCAGCGAGGAAACAGCCATCAGCATGCCCGACTGGCAGTAGCCGCATTGCGGAACCTGCTCGGCGACCCAGGCTGCCTGAAGCGCCGACAGGCCTTCCTCGGCCCCTAAGGCCTTGGCCAGCCCTTCAATCGTGGTGATGTCGCTGCCCTCGACGGCGGCCAGCGGCGTGACGCAAGAGCGCATGGCCTGACCATCGACATGGACGGTGCAGGCACCGCAGGCTGCAATACCGCAGCCGAATTTCGTACCTGTCATGCCCAATTCATCGCGCAGGGCCCACAAAAGCGGCATATCGGGCTCGACATCAAGTGTCTGCTCAACACCGTTCACCTTCAGGGTGATGGCCATGGTATCCTCCCAGGAAATATCAATTGCTCAATCAATCATCGCGCTAAAACTGACTGGTTTTACCATTTTGGTCAGCGCTTGACCAGCGTTGAATTCGGCGACCGCAAATTCGCCGAAGAGACACGCGATAGACCCAGGCCAATTCTTAAATTTGCCAAATTCCTTCAGTAAGATTGCGTCTGTACCCCAATAATCAAGGTATTGACGATCATGATCTCGCGCACCGCCTGTCTCGCTCTCTTCCTCAGCACATTGTCCCTGCCCGCTCTTGCGACAGAAGACGGGCTTTCGTCGGAAGCCATGCAGGTTGTGACGGAGGTCAAAACGACCAACGACATCAATATTATCTGCAAAGAAAAAGACAGCCTGAAGACAGCTGTGAAAGCGGCAGTGGTTACACTTGTGAGTAAAGGGGAGCTGACCGCACCGGTCCGTGGCCCCGCAAAAGAAGCCGGTCGCTATATATACCAGAATTGCGGCAAGCTTTAGGGCGCACTCAGGACGCGTGGCGCTGCCCGTCTGACTGACGCTGCACCTCATTGAGGGGTGTAAAGCGCAAGATCACTGTCGTACCGCGCTCAGGTGTGCTTTCGATCTCCATAACGCCCTTGTGCAGATCGACGAGGGTTTTGGTCAATGGCAAGCCAAGCCCCGTCCCTTCATAGCGACGCGCAAGACGCGAATCCACCTGGCCGAAAGGGGTCATTGCCACGTCGATATCTTCGGCGCTCATGCCGATGCCGGTGTCGCTGATGCGCGTGACGATGCGGCCTTGCGCATCCCGCTCGAAAACCACATCAATGCGCCCGCCTGCTTCGCTGAACTTGATCGCATTGGAGAGCAGATTGAGAAAGATCTGCCGGAGCTTTCCCGTCTCGCCCAAAATCATCAACGGCTCGGTCCGTGTTTCCACATTCAGTGTCAGCTCGGCGTCCTTGCACTGTTCGCGCAGCATGGGCAGGCATTGCTGCAAGGTTTCGTAGAGATCGACGTCTTCTTCCTCGATGGACATCTTGCCCGCCTGTCCGCGTGACAGCTCCAGCACATTATTGATGACGCCGAGCAGGTGGCGGCCACTATTCATGATGTCGGTGGCGTAATCCAGATAGCGGGCATTTTCGAGCTTGCCAAAAACCTGTCCCGAGATGATTTCCGAAAAACCGATGATCGCGTTCAGCGGCGTGCGCAATTCATGGCTCATATTGGCGAGGAAATTCGATTTGGCTTCACTTGCCGTTTCCGCGCTCTGCTTGGCCTTGCGCAATGCTTCTTCGCGCAGCTTCACATCGGTGAAATCGCCGAGCAGAAAGATATAGCCATGATCGCCTGTGGGACTGGCTTCCAGACGCAAGGCGCGGCCATCTTTCAACAACAGCTCAGCACTCATGGGTTCGCGCGCCAGAAAGCGGTCATATATCGATTGAAACCGCGCATCATCCGTATCGGCAACATAGGGGCGTATGAAATCTGCAATATCAGATGCCGCCGTGCCCGCGCCACAATGGCTTTCAAAGCCCTCGAAGAAATGGCCAAGCTCCCTGTTCGCAATGACCAGCCTGTTGTTTTCATCCAGCAGCATCATACCCTCGCGGGCATTCTCAAGCGCATCGATCAGGCGGCTTTCAGCCGTGAGACGCTGGCGTTTTTCCCGATCCACCATGTCCTGGATATTGTCGCGCATCACGCGCATGGAGCGGAGCAGAACACCGGTCTCGTCATAACCACCTTCAGGGATGTCCACTTCCAGCTGACCACCGGCAATGCGATCTGCGACATCTGCCGCAGATGTCAGGGGACGTATGATCCGATGCCGTAGCCAGAGTGTCAAGGCAAGGGCTGCCATCAGCGCCAGCAGGGTCACCAGAACACCGGATGTTTCGAAGCCACCAATTGCGTCAATTGCCTTGCGGCGGTCGACGAAGGAATTGCCGGCATTCAGTTCCACCAGAACCTCGAAGCGAGAGATAATTTTCTCTCCCAGATGATGATAGTCCGGATTGGCCTTGGGCGTGGCGGAGCTGTGGCGGATTTCATTCCACTGATCCATCAGGGACTTGATCTCGACAATGACGCGCAATTCGTCTTCTGCCGTCGACCGCGCGCGCGCCACTTCCAGATCTTCATAGAAAAGCTTGCTCATGGCGTTCAGGCGGTCATTCAGCGACACATCTGAAAATTCCGATGCGGAAGGCGATTCCAGAATTACCTTTTGCATCTGCAGGAAGGTCAGGCTGGCGGAGCGGGCGTAATTGATCGACATCAGCGGACCATCATAGGTCTTGACGATGATGTCGCCGGCCTTTTCGAGCACGCTGACACTGTAATAACCCAGACCGCCAATCATCGCGCTCATGGCGATGAAGGCCGCAAAAATCTTGGTGCCGATTGAATGGGTTAGTGACTGCCAGAACATGACGCAAATCCTGTTTCGCACGTATCCCGGCGTTCCAGACCGGGAACGCGAAGGATGGGCATGCTTGAGGAGTTTACGTTGCCGAGCCTTTAGAGAGGTTTAATGAAGATCAAAGCCGCGATGGGGATTTTTGACCTAATCCACTTTAACCGTTAGCAGCATTTTGGGATGAATATGACAGCGCACCTCAAAGAGGCCCTGTTCATCAAATTCCACATCGAGTGACTCGCCTGGGCGCTTCTCGTCGCTGTCAAAACTCATCGTCGGCGACTCGGTAAAGATTTGGTGAATGAACTCGTCATGATTCTCAAAGCGGATGATGTCGCCTTTCGCAATCGTGATTTCCGGAGTCTGGAACCGACGCTCCTTCTGCACGATTTCATGGACTTCGCCGGCCCGGGAGGCCGATGGCAAAAGCAATCCCGCAGTCAGAGTGAGAGTCAGGGCCGTCGCAAGGGCTGGGAACGATTTCATCGTGTGACCACCTCATGCTGCATGGGCGCCAACAGGGCAAGAAGCCGATTCTGCGTGGCAAAGGGGATGTCCGACTTGTCGAGGGCATCCTGCAGGTCTTCCACCAGCGCATTGAAATCAACATTGCGCAAATGCAGACCCTTATGGGCTTCGGCCATGCTGTGGCCGGTATATTTGCAGGGACCGCCGGTGAGCTCACAGAACTGCTCATAGAGCTTCACACGGAAACGATCCATATTGGTTTCGTCAAATGTCGCACTGATGCGCTTGTCGGCGAGAAAGGCATCGGTTGCATCATTGACGATGCGCGTCAGGCCCGCTTCGCCCCCCAGATCATCATAGAGCGTGGTGTCACCAGCGCGGGCAGCGCCCGCAAACGACAGGCTTGCAGCAAGCAGCAGGACGAATTTCATTTTTGTCATCATCAAAGGCTTTCCCGTTGATTGCCGTTCAGAAACCGGCCTGAAGCGAGAGATAGAGACCGCGCTGATGATCCTGCAGCGCAATCGTTCCCAGATCGGTATAGGCCGCTGTCAGCGACAGATGCTTGTTAAGGAAATAGGCCGCGAAGACATCAAAGACATCCTCTTCCTTTGCAAAGGACAGATTGTCGGGCTTGGTGCGATACTCCGCGCCGAGGGCGAGGTTGCGCGACACAAGATAGGCAAGGGAGCCTTCAAACTGTGTGGAATAGCCCGCCTTGCGGTCGCCGCCAAAGCCGAGCAGGCCAAACTGGTTGGCTTTTGTTTCGCGCAGCGTTGCGTTGACGAGCAGGCTCTGGGCAAGAAAAAGCTTCGTGGCGGCGAGATAGACATCAACGCCCTCGTCTGACTTGCCGCCAATGGCCTTGATGACCGCGCCACGATCATTTTTCTTGTATTGCAGGCCGATGGCGATCTGCGGCAGCCAGCTGTCCTGATCATAGACGGCATCGCCGACAAGACGTGCTTTCACGCCCCAGATATTCTGATGGAATTTGTAACCGCTGCCGAGACCGAGCTTGGTGCCTGTGGAGCCGGTATCGAAGGTCTGGCGGGCATAGGAAAATTCGAACCGGTCAAAGAGGCCGAGGCTGATGCCGGGCGAGCGCAGGGTGAAATCCGGCAAGGCCACATAAGTGCCATGCACATTGCCGCCGATCGCATCGCGCGTGCCATAGCCCGTGATCAGCGCCCAGGGAACAAGGCCCCCGCCTCCTGCCCCCTCGACCTGACTGACACCACCCGTTGCGAGGAGTTTTCCGCTGTCAAAGAGGTCGGCTTCGGTGGCATGGGCCGATGATATGACCGGCAGGAGCCCGAACAGGCTCGCCAGAAAATGGCGTTTGAGCTTATGCAAAATGCTTGTCCCGGAATGTCGTTGTTCGCTGGGAGCATGTCGCAATAGCATTAATTGGAGATTAATTACTCGCCTACAAGGCTCGGCGAGACAGGCAGAGGTGCGGGTTCACTTGTCACTGGCGTGACCGCGCGCATGGGCAAATGACAGGTCACGCGGGTGCCGAGATCAGGGGCTGATTCAAGCGTGATCCAGCCGCCATGCAATTCGACGAAGGAACGCACAAGCGACAGCCCGAGTCCTGCCCCGCGGCGTCCCTCTCCCGAAGCACGGGCCTCGAAGCGATCAAACACGGTCGACTGATGCTCCGGCTTGATGCCATCGCCAGTATCAGCGACATAAAGCTCCAGCGAATTGCTGTGACGTGTCGCACCGATGGTGATGGTGTCACCGGGGCTGGTGAAGGCCAGCGCATTTGACAGCAGGTTGATCATGATCTGCTTGATGCGTTTTTCGTCCGCCCGCATGGTGCCGATATTGTCGGGGCATTCGACTTTCAAGCCGACACGGTTTTTCTGCGCGGGACGCTGGGCGAATTCCTCGGCGGCATAAAGCACTTCGGAAATCTCGACATCGGAAAGATCAAGCGTCATCGCACCGGCCTCAATGACCGCGAGATCAAGAATGTCATTCACGACATCCAGCAGGGTTTCCGACGACTCCAGAATGCCGAGCATATATTCATGCTGGCGGGTGTTGAGTTCGCCAAACATTTCCGCTTCAAGGATTTCGCCAAAGCCGATGATATTGGTGAGCGGCGTGCGCAGCTGATAGGAGACATGGCCGATAAATTCGGACTTGAGGCGGTCAGCCGTTTCGAGCGCATCATTGCGGTCGCGCAGCGCTGTTTCCATGCGCGTCGTATCGGTGACATCCACATAGGTCAGCAGCGTCGCGCCATCGGGCAGCGGCACGATGGCATAGTCGACAACCGATTCATCGGGCCGGACAAGACGACCCGTCTTCTGCTGACGGGCGCCAGAGGCCGCAACGATCTGGCTCTTCAGGGCATCCCATTCGCTCTCATCGGCATAGAGGCCGCGACAGGCGGTGATGACATCATTGATATGCGGCTCATCGGCAAGCTGCTGCGTATCGCTCAGCGCCCAGATGCGCGCATAGGCCGGGTTGTAAAGCTTGAGGCGGCCATCGGAGCCGAACACGGCGACGCCCTCATAGAGATGGTCAATCGTTTCGCGCTGGACGCGTTCAAGCTGATTATAGGAACTCTCCAGACGGAGCTGCTCGGTGACATTTTCATAGAGATAGATCACGCCACCAAACGGATGAGCCTGAGCGAGCACTTTCACCGTGCGGCCATCGGGCAGATACCAATATTCTTCGAGTGGGTCGGGCGAGGTGTAAATTTCCATCCGCTCCTGCTTCCAGGCCTGGAAATTGGACTGCTCGGGCAGGCGACGGCGCACGCGCAATTCATCAAGTATTTCGCCATCAGTCGGCTGGGCATCAAGCCATTGCGGCTCAAGACCCCAGAGCGTTTCAAAGGCGCGGTTGCGGAAAGCGAGGCGCTTGTCGGGGCCGCAAATGGCAACGGCGGCGGTGACACGATCAAGCGTGGCGGCATGGCTTTCAATATGACGGCGCAGTTCGATCTCGGCGTTTTCAAGCGCCGACACATCAACCGCGATGCCGGCAATGCCGCTGCTCAGACGCTGCTCGGAGACCTCCAGCGAGCGGCGTTCACCCGCCATGATGGCATGGGTGCGTTCGCGCGCCCGCTGCCTGTCAAAAAGCCCGCGCCGCAGATCGGCGCGTGTTTCCTCGCCCAGCAGTTCGAGCCCCGCTTCGATAGCGGCCTCAGGCGTTTCAGCTTCCACGGCTTCGGCATAGGCGGTGTTGACCCAGATGAGCTTGCCGCCTTCATTGCGTCGCCATGCCGGAAAGGGCGCCGTCATCACATGTTCTTCAAAGCGGGCGCGTGATGCCTCGGCTTGACGCAGGCGGTCCTTGAGGCGCGAGACTTCGGCGCGTTCGCCGGTGACATCGCGCAGCCAGAGCACGGCCAGGGCACCTGCCGGGCGGCCTTCGGCCTCGAAGGTGCGGCCATCAGTGGACTGCACATGAAGCGAGAAGCGGGCCCCGCGGGTGCGCAGACGCTGAACGGCTGTGTTGAGGCTGCCGGCATTTTCCGGTTCGAGCCGCTCAAGCAGATAAGAGAAATCGAGATCGCCCGAGGCCGGATCGACCAGTGTCGCGGTGGACCCGACAATGCGGGGGCGCGACTGGAAGGTGCCCGGCGCGGCGCGCAGGCTTTCCGGCGTCCAGATGAAGACCGCATCGGGTTCGGCGGCCAGAATGGATTCAGCCGTATCAAGACGCGCCTCAAGGCTTGTCAGCAAATCCTCGCGCTCCAGCGCCACGCGGCGGCCATAGCGGGCGGCCCGGAAGCCTGAAAAAGCTGCCAGCAGGCTGACCACGGCGACACCGACCGAGACCCCCAGAATGGTGAGCACATCATTATTGGTGGCGGCGACACCGGGCAGACCCATCGCCATCAGCAGATCGGCAAAGCTGCCGGCCGGATCGGCGGCCTGCGCGGCCACAGGGGCGAAAGGCAGGGCAAAGCCCAGAGCGGCCAGTCTGGCCCGCCGTGCTTTCCTGCCCATGTCTTTTATTGCCTGCATCCCGCAGTTCCCCTTGGCGGTCCGATTCACGCCGATGCACCCTCAACGCCCAGAATGCAGGCGCGTGCGCGAGGGTGGCCCGTTTCCGGGCAAATCAGTGTGCCCTTAATGTGCTCTTGGGATAGTACACTATCGGTTAAGAAGGCGCGAAGGCCCCAACAGGACAATTTGCGGGTGATGTGGGGGAGATGTTTCTGGCAAAACGGGCCGCGCCTGAGCCCCGAAAGGGCCAGACGCGGCAATCTCGTCTCAGTAGCGGTAGGTTTCGGGCTTGAAGGGCCCTTCCTGAGTCACGCCGATATAGGCGGCCTGCTTTTCGTTGAGCTTCTGAAGCTTCACGCCGATCTTTTCCAGATGCAGCATGGCGACCTTCTCGTCGAGCTTCTTGGGCAGGGTATAAACGCCGATGGGGTAGTCATTCGGCTTGGTGAAGAGTTCGATCTGGGCCAGCGTCTGGTTGGTGAAGGACGCCGACATGACGAAGCTCGGATGGCCTGTGCCACAACCCAGATTTACGAGGCGACCTTCCGCCAGCAGGATGATGCGCTTGCCGTCGGTGAATTCGATCTCGTCAACCTGCGGCTTCACATTATGCCACTTCAGATTGCGCAGACCGCCGATCTGGATCTCGCTGTCGAAGTGACCAATGTTGCAGACAATGGCGCGATGCTTCATGGCGCGCATGTGATCGACGGTGATGACGTCGACATTGCCGGTTGTCGTCACGAAGATGTCGCCGCGCGGGGCCGCCTCTTCCATGGTTGTGACTTCATAGCCTTCCATGGCTGCCTGCAGGGCGCAGATCGGATCGATCTCGGTGACGATGACGCGGCAACCGGCCTGACGAAGGCTCGCAGCAGAACCCTTGCCCACATCGCCAAAGCCCGCAACGACGCCAACCTTGCCCGACATCATGACGTCGGTCGCGCGGCGGATGCCGTCGACCAGCGACTCGCGGCAACCATAGAGATTGTCGAATTTCGACTTGGTGACGCTGTCATTGACGTTGATGGCAGGCCAGAGCAGCAGGCCCTTTTTATGCATGTCATGGAGACGATGCACGCCCGTGGTGGTTTCTTCGGTCACGCCCCTCACCGATTTGGCGATGGCGCTGTAAAAACCGGGCTTGTGCTTCAGGCGACGCTTGATGGCGGCATAGAGGACTTCTTCTTCCTCATTGCTGGCGGTTTCGAGGAAGGCGACATCGCCCTCTTCCGCGCGCTTGCCAAGATGGATGAGGAGCGTGGCATCGCCGCCATCATCGAGGATCATGTTGGGCGCGCCACCATCGGACCATTCAAAAATGCGGTGGGTATATTCCCAATATTCTTCGAGCGATTCACCCTTCACGGCAAAAACCGGAATGCCGCGCGCGGCGATGGCGGCAGCGGCGTGATCCTGGGTCGAATAGATGTTGCACGAGGCCCAGCGAATATCGGCGCCGAGCTCGGCCAGTGTCTCGATGAGCACGGCGGTCTGGATCGTCATGTGCAGCGACCCGGCAATGCGCGCGCCCTTGAGGGGCTTGGAGGCGCCATATTCTTCGCGGGTTGCCATGAGACCGGGCATTTCGGTCTCGGCCATGTCGAGTTCCTTGCGGCCCCAATCGGCCAGATTGATGTCTTTCACAAGGTAATCATTGCTCATAAGGGGCTCCTTCAGGGGCATTGGTCAGGCATGTCTGCCGACATGCGGGCGCAGCAGGGGCGCACCTGTTCAGTGGCGCTTATAGCAAGGGGAGACAGAGAGGGCAAGGCGGATATAAAGAAATGTTTATATCTTTGTTTGGGGCCTGTCAGTCGCGCTCGCCAAAGCCATCGGCGACAAGGGCGGCCAGCGCCTCAAGGGCAGCTTCAGCCTCCGGGCCGGTCGCGCTGACCTCGATGCAGCAGCCGGGGGCGGCCGCCAGCATCATCAGGCCCATGATGGAGGTGCCAGGCACATTCTGGCCCTCGCGCGTGACAATGACATCGGCATCAAAGCGCTCGGCGCATTGCACGAATTTCGCCGAGGCACGGGCATGGAGGCCGCGCGTATTGACGATTTCCAGACGGCGGGAAAGGGGCGCTGCCCCCTCAGGCGATCCGGCGTCCGGGCCGTCCGACATGGAAATCAGGCTCCGTCGCCAGCAAGAACCCGGCTGGCAATCGAGATATATTTGCGGCCTGATTCCTGGGCGAGATCGACGGCTTCGCTGAGCGAGGTCGATTCACGCACACTGGCCAGCTTGATGAGCATGGGCAGATTGACGCCCGCGATCACTTCCACCCGCGCCTTGTCCATGACCGAGATGGCCAGATTGGACGGCGTGCCGCCGAACATATCGGTGAGAAGGATCACGCCCTCACCGGAATCACATGTCGCCACCGCCTCAAGGATGTCCTTGCGACGCTGCTCCATATCATCATCTGGTCCGATACAGATCGTGGCGACCTGCGTCTGCGGGCCCACCACATGTTCCATTGCCGCAACGAACTGACTGGCCAGCTGGCCATGCGTTACGAGTACTAGTCCGATCATTCACAACCCTCTTTGCCGCTTCTCGCCCCTACGATCCGGACGAAAGCGGGCCGCGCCCCCGTGGGAGGGCGTATCGTGACCCTATTCAGAGGAAAATGACAAGCGTTGCAGCGCAACATTTTTAAGCGATCACGGCTCGCCGATGCGCCCATCCGCATTCGGAAAAAGGCCCGAGGGCAATAAATCCATTGCAAGTACTAGCTTTTGAGGCGTTGAGAGGTCGAAGCCATGCAGCGAGAGGGCGGGCAGCGATATGCCCAAAATTTTATCATAACGCGCCTCGGGGAGGCGCGGCACGGCCTCACGGGGCACCAGATCGACCAGCAGGCTGAGCGGGGCCCTGGCCAGATGGGGCATGTGGCGAAGGCCGAGCCCGCGCAATTCGATGAGACCGGCGAGGGCTGGCGGTGCCGAGGCCATCAATCTGTC
The DNA here is from genome assembly GCA_016124805.1 of Hyphomicrobiales bacterium. Taxonomy (GTDB): domain Bacteria; phylum Pseudomonadota; class Alphaproteobacteria; order Parvibaculales; family Parvibaculaceae; genus Parvibaculum. The sequence goes on from WGND01000010.1 coordinate 94,709, forward strand.
GCCCTCGCGCTGAAGATGGACCTGATCATCAGCGACGAGCACAGCCCGCCCGGCCGTGATCAGGCGAAAAGCGAGATCTGACTTGCCGCTGCCCGAGGGCCCGCGCAGCAGACAGGCTTTGCCGCCGAGCGCCACGCAGCTGGCATGGATCGTCACGGCATCGGCAGGGGGCATCTCAGGCACCGGCAACAAGCGGGAGTTCGACCACGAAGCGCGCGCCGCGAATGGCGGGCGGCGTGGCCGTATTGTCCATCGCATTCTCGGCATGGATGGTGCCGCGATGAGCTTCAACGATCTGGCGCGATATGGCGAGACCCAGACCGGAATGCTTGCCGAAACTGTCGGGCCGGTCGGTGTGGAAGCGATCAAAAATACGGTCAAAATTTTCAGGGGCAATGCCCGGGCCCTGATCGGTCACTTCGATGCGGATATTCGGACCGACCTTGGTGGCGGTGACCTGAACGATGCCGCCGGGCGGGCTGAAGGAGAGCGCATTGTCGATGAGATTGCGCACGACCTGGCCCAGACGCATGTCAAACCCTTTGACGATAAAGGCCTCGCGTCCCTTGGCGCCGGCATCAATCGTCAGCTTGACATTAGCATCCTCGGCCACGCCTGTTTCATTGAAGAGATCGCAAACGGTTTCGAGGAGGGTGGCGATATTCACATCATCCATTTCCTCGCGCGACAATTCCGCATCAAGACGCGAGGCATTGGAGATGTCGCTGATGAGACGGTCGATGCGTTTGACATCGTCCTGAATGATTTCCATCAGACGGTCCTTGGATTTCTCATCCTTGGCAAAGCGGAAGGTCTCGATGGCGCTGCGCAATGAGGTCAGCGGGTTTTTCAATTCATGTGCCACGTCGGCGGCGAAACTCTCAATTGCGTCGATGCGGTTATAAAGCGCATTGGTCATGTCGCGCAGCGCCCCGGACAATTCGCCGATCTCGTCACGCCGGCCCGTGAAATCGGGGATCTGCGCGCGCCCCTGCTTGCCGCGCCGCACGATCTCGGCGGACTCCGCCAGACGGCGCACAGGCTCGGCAATGGTGCCGGCCAAAAGAACCGAGAGCAGAATGGTGACGGCCAGAGCGACAAAGAAAACCTGCACGATGGCGAAACGCTCGGCGCGCACGATGCTGTCGATATCGCCGCCCTTGGTGGACAGCATCAGGGCGCCGAGGACGGCACGGTAGCGCTGGATCGGCACGGCGACGGAGACAATCAACTCGCCGCGATCATTGATGCGTTCCTGACTTGAGGGCAGGCCCGTCAGCGCGGCTTTCACCTCGTCGTACATGGTGCCGTTCTGACTGCCTGCATCCCGGAAGCGCTCCAGATTGCGACCCGGCAGGAAACTGATGAACCAGTCGCCAATGCGCGCCAAAAGGCTGCGGTCATCGGCATCTTCGGGCGGCGGCAATTCAAACGCGATGATCTGACCGGAGGTGGAAAGACGCCGTGAATCCAGCACCAGCCAGCCGTCCTTGTCATAGAGGCGCGCACGGGTCTGTGTCGGCACGACAAGGCGGCGCAGAATGGGGGCGGCATTTTCAGGAATGATCGGCACGACGGCATCTTTTTCCGCCGCCGCATCCATCGCGGCCTGATCCTCAAGCGGCGCGGGCACGGCATAGCGTGTGCCCGAAAGAGGATCGATGACGACGGCATCCGGGCTCTGTGTCGCGCTTTGCGCAATGGCCCCGGCGATGATGGCAGCCTGTGTCAGAAGGCTCTGACGCCGGGCATCAATCAGACCTTCGCGGAACTGGTTGAGATAAAGGATGCCGCCCACGAGCACGAAGAGCCCGACCACATTGAAAACGACGATGCGGCGGGTGAGGCTGGAAAAGCGGCCGCGTGCCAGAAGTCCGCGCAGTCGGAGAATGCCCTGATCGAACCAGAGACGCCATGCAGGCAAGCCCGGCGCTTTCGGCTTGCGGCGCGCCTGATCTTCCCCGGCCTGCCGTTTCTCACCGGCCTGCCGTTTCTCACCGGCGCGGCGCGTGGCAATCTCCTCATCCGTCAGACTTGTCATGCGCGCGTGCTGACCTTTCCGTGAGCAGGGCTTGCGGGATCACGCGTCCCGATAGCGATAGCCCACGCCATAAAGTGTCTCGATCGCGTCGAAGTCGTCATCCACTTCCTTGAACTTCTTGCGCAGCCTTTTGATGTGGCTGTCGATGGTGCGATCATCGACATAGACCTGATCATCATAGGCGGCGTCCATGAGGGCGTCGCGGCTTTTGACATAGCCGGGGCGCTGGGCCAGCGCATGCAAAATCAGGAATTCCGTCACCGTAAGGATGACATCCTTGTTATCCCATTTGCAGGAATGGCGTTCGGGATCGAGTGTCAGGAGACCGCGCTCCAGCACGGCCTGCTTGTCGCCCGCTTCAGCAGCAGCGCCCTCGACCTTGGGCTGGACGCGGCGCAGCACCGCCTTGACCCGCTCGACCAGCAGGCGCTGGGAGAAAGGTTTGCGGATATAGTCATCGGCGCCCATCTTGAGACCGAAAAGCTCATCGATCTCGTCATCCTTGGAGGTCAGGAAGATGACGGGCAGGTCTGATTTCTGGCGCAGGCGGCGCAGAAGCTCCATGCCATCCATGCGCGGCATCTTGATATCGAAGACAGCGACATCGGGCGGATTGGAGGCAAGCCCTGCCAGCGCGGCGGCACCATCGGTATAGGTCTGCACATGATAGCCTTCGGCTTCCAGCGCCATGCTAACCGATGTGAGAATGTTGCGGTCATCATCTACCAGCGCAATGGTCGGCATATGAACGCGCCCTTTCTGAGAAACATCTAAAACGGTCTGGTCCACGGGCTCACCCCTCTCATGTTGATCGGTTGCAGGTCCTTGACGGGCTGCGGCTGATCGAGAACTAGGGGGGAGTTGGGCCCAAATTGTGGCAGCATTATAGGAAGTTGAAGGCAAACATACCACAGAGGATGAATTTGCCGTTTCCGGCGGTTATCGTGGGATAAGTGGCAAAGATGTCCCCGGGCCTGTAAGCAGGGACTAGAATAAGCCGAAATGGGCAGGCTCTGGAGGGGCGCTAAGATGATCAAGAAGATTTTGCTGGGACTGGGCGGGTTTGTGCTGGTTTTGCTGGCCGTTGTGATTGGCCGGACGCTGGCGCTGCCGGGCGTCGAGCTGGTCGAGGGCGAGCCTGCGAGCCTTGAGGCTGATCAGGCCGCTGCCAATCTGGCCGACGCAGTGCGCTTCAAAACGATTTCCTATCAGGACGGCAGTGACCCCGCGCTGATCGAGGCTTCGCATCAGGCCATGACAGGCTTTCGCGACTGGCTGAGTGCGCGCTTCCCCTCCTTTACTGGCGCGACAACCCGCGAAATCGTGAGCGATTACAGCCTGCTTTACACATGGCAGGGCAGCGACCCCTCGCTGAAGCCGGTGCTGCTGATGTCGCATATGGATGTGGTGCCCATTGCGCCAGGCACGGAAGACAAGTGGGACGAGGCTCCCTTTTCGGGCACCATTGCCGACGGCTTTGTCTGGGGCCGCGGCGCCATCGACACCAAGGGCTCGCTGGTGGCCATGGTGATGGCGGCAGATCTGCTGGCGGCAGAAAATTTCCAGCCCCGGCGCACCATCATGTTCGCCTTTGGCCATGACGAGGAAATTGGCGGCGGCGATGGCAACAAGGTGATTGCCGCCATGCTGGCCGAGCGCGGCGTGGAGCTTGAATGGGTCGCTGATGAAGGCGGCATATTGGGCGAAGGCCTGCTGCCGGGGATTCCCGGCACCGCAGCGCTGATCGGCATTGCCGAAAAGGGCTCGGTGAGCCTTGATATTGTGGCGGCCTCGCGCGGCGGGCATTCCTCCATGCCGAGCCCGGTTGATGAAACCGCCATCGGGCGCCTGACCAAGGCCATTGACGAGATCGGCAAGGCCCCTTTCGAGAGCCGCGTGGACGGGGCCTCGGCCCGCATGATTGCGGCCCTTGCGCCTGCCGCGCCCTTCATGCAGCGCATGGTCTACGCCAATATGTGGCTCTTCGAGCCCGTGGTACGCCGTGTCATGGAAGGCAGCCCGTCGAGCGCCGCACAGCTGCACACGACCATTGCCCCGACGATTATTGAAGGCGGCAACAAGGAAAATGTGCTGCCGCCCTCGGCCCATGCGGTGATCAATTTCCGCACCCATCCACGCGACACGGGCGAGGGCATTGTGGCGCATGTGAAAAAGGCCGTGGCCGATGATCCCGACATCACCGTGGTGACGATGGATGGCATGCGACCGGCCTCGCCGGTGTCCAATGTGGACGGGGCGGGCTTCAAACTGCTCTCCGAGGCCATTTCGGCGAGCTTTCCCGGCGTGCTCAGCGTGCCCAATCTGACGGTCGGGGGCACGGATTCACGCTTTTACACAGGGCTGAGCGACAATGTTTTCCGCTTCATCCCCATCCGTATGGGTAGGGATGACCTGCCCCGCTTCCATGGTACCAATGAGCGCGTGAGCGTGGCCAATATGGGCCAGGCCGTGGCTTTCTATAAGACATTGATGGAAATGATGAATAAGCAGGATCAGGCAGCCGTGAATGCGGCTGAAGCCGCCGCACCCTGAGCCCTGTTAAGGCTATTAAATAGGCGATTTGGGACCGGCCTGCTCCCGCAGGCCGCTGAAGCATGTGGCGAGATTGCCGCATCCCTTCAAACTGGTGCCCAAATCTATTGCGCCGCCTTGGCGTGGGAACTATGTTGGCGCCGATTTTCGGATTATGACTGAATTATTCAGGCGTGTTTGTGATTGGGCCAGCGCATTGGCACCTCTTTTGCTGTGAAAGCATGAAGAGACCACCGCAACACATTGATGAGATCCAGCAATCGCGTGGCCCGAACCATGCGTCTAGGGGCAAAGCCCCCTCGGGACTAGGAGCAACAGAACGTGAAACAGACCGGCCCTTACATCAGCAAACACGGCGTGGACGTGAGCGGATTCAAAAATCTGGCCGCCGCACACTGGAATTACCGTCCAGCGGCGCTTTATGAAGAAGCAATCCGCCGCGGTGAGGGCGAAGTCGCCGCCAATGGCCCGATGGTCGTGAAGACCGGCGTGCATACAGGCCGCTCCGCCAAGGACAAATATATCGTCCGCGATGCCAATACCGAAAACACCGTCTGGTGGGACAACAACAAGGCAATGACGCCAGAAGCCTTCGACCTTCTCCACCAGGACATGCTCAAACATGCCGAAGGCAAAGAGCTCTTCATTCAGGATCTCTTCGGCGGCGCCGACAAGACCCACCGCATGGCAAGCCGCATCTATTCCGAATTTGGCTGGCACTCGCTGTTCATCCAGAACCTGCTGATCGAGCCGACACCTGCCGAACTCGCCGACTTCCTTCCCGAATTCACGATCATCGATCTGCCGAGCTTTGTCGCCGATCCTGCCAAATATGGCGTGCGCAGCTCCACCGTGATCGCCTGCGATTTCACCCGCCGCATCGTGCTGATTGCCAACACTTCCTATGCCGGTGAAATCAAGAAGTCCGTCTTCTCGATGCTGAATTACGAATTGCCGCCCAAGCGCGTGATGCCGATGCATTGCTCGTCCAATATCGGCCCGGATGGCGACACCGCCATTTTCTTCGGCCTGTCGGGCACCGGCAAGACCACGCTCTCGGCTGATGCCAGCCGCACGCTGATCGGCGACGATGAGCATGGCTGGTCGGAAAATGGCGTCTTCAATTTCGAAGGCGGCTGCTATGCCAAGATGATCAAGCTGTCGGCGGAAGCCGAGCCGGAAATCTACGCCGTGACGCGTCGCTTCGGCACCGTGCTTGAAAATGTGGTGATGGACGAGCAGACACGCGAGCTTGATCTCGACAGCGCGGCGCTGGCTGAAAACAGCCGTGGCGCCTATCCGCTCTCCTTCATCCCGAATGCCAGCTCAACCGGCACGGGCGGTCATCCCAAGAACATTATCATGCTGACGGCTGATGCCTTCGGCGTGCTGCCGCCCATCTCCAAGCTCACACCGAGCCAGGCGATGTATCACTTCCTGTCGGGCTACACCGCCAAGGTTGCAGGCACCGAAAAAGGTGTGACCGAACCTGAAGCCACTTTCTCGACATGCTTTGGCGGACCCTTCATGTCCCGCCACCCCACCGAATATGGCAATCTGCTGCGTGACCTGATTGCCGAGCACAAGGTGGATTGCTGGCTTGTGAATACCGGCTGGACCGGTGGGGCCTATGGCGTGGGTTCGCGCATGCCGATCAAGGCGACACGCGCGCTGCTGGCGGCTGCCCTCGATGGCTCGCTCTCCAAGGTGGAATTCCGCACGGATGCGAATTTCGGCTTTGAAGTGCCTGTGAGCGTGCCGGGCGTCGACACCAAGATCCTCAACCCGCGCGACACATGGGCCGACAAGGCCGGCTATGATGCGCAGGCCCAGAAGGTGGTGAAGATGTTCATCGACAATTTTGAGAAGTTCGAAGCGCATGTGGACCCGGAAGTGCGCGACGCCGCACCCGCTGTCAAAAGCGCTGCTGAATAAGCTCAGCCCTAACGAGTAAATGAAGAGCCCGGAGAGAAATCTCCGGGCTTTTTGGTTTTTAATCTTCGTTTGATATGGAGCCCATTAGCGAGCCATACTTCACGTTGCGTTTAATATGGGCTAATTTTAAAAATCATATTCAACGCAACTTCATCTAAAGCAAGCATTAACCCTTTGTAAATAATGGCAATATGGGACACCAATGCCGCGACAATATAATACAGGACGATATGAACCCCAGATCGGGGGGTACAAGGCTTTCATTCCAACTCCACTGCCGCCCAAGCCCGAACTCCAGATCAGCAACGCTACCCAAACTCTGCTTTCAAAGGCAGATAGAGCCTTGGGGCGACTTGATGGTTCAATCCTGTCATTGCCAAATCCCGACCTCTTCGTCCTGATGTACGTTCGCAAAGAGGCTGTACTTTCGAGCCAGATCGAAGGCACGCAAGCATCACTCGCTGACGTACTTGAGGCTGAGGCAAATGTGATCCGCTCTCGCCATCCACTCGATGTAGATGAGGTTCTAAACTATGTTTCAGCCATGAAATATGGGCTGTCAAAATTAGCCGAACTTCCGATATCAACCCGCCTCATAAGAGAAATTCACCATGAACTGATGAAAGGTGTTCGTGGCGACAAAATGCAACCCGGCGAAATTCGTACAATCCAAAATTGGATCGGATCTGATGGAGCGAGCCTTAGTCACGCAAGCTTCGTCCCGCCTCCACCCGATAAAGTAGCAGGCGCGCTATTCGATTTGGAAAAGTTTCTCAATGAAGAATCTTCCCTACCAGCGCTGATCCGGTACGGACTTGCACATGCGCAATTTGAAACTATCCATCCATTTCTTGACGGCAATGGCCGTATGGGAAGACTCCTCGTCACATTTTTACTTTGCCGAGATGAAATTTTATCAAAACCAGTTCTGTATATCTCTCATTACCTCAAACGCCATCGTGCACGCTATTATGATCTCCTCCAGGCAACCAGAGAAGATGGCGATCTTGAAAGTTGGTTGAATTTTTTTCTGACAGGTGTTTGCGAGGTGTCAAACGAGGCATCAGTAACAGCGAGAAAAATTGTTGAACTCAGAGAAACTCATCGTGAAATGATTACCGAAAAATTTGGACGTGCAGCAGGCAACGGACTGAAGCTGCTGGAACATCTATATCAGACGCCAATTGTCACTGTTCAGGTTGTTGCTGAGATGCTGGGTGTAACATATGCCGGTGCAGCTAATCTGGTGAATAAGATGGAAGACAACGGGCTGATAACTGAAATAACAGGACAAGCACGCAATCGAATTTTTAGCTATGAGCCATACATATCCCTCTTCACTGACAATTAATGCGCCTCGTCCCAGTTTTTGGCGGCGCGGGCATCGACATCCAGCGGCACACTGAGCATAAGCGCGGGTTCGGCGGCGCCCGACATCACCTTCGAGACAAGCTTGATGGTGGCATCGGTTTCGGCCTTCGGCGCCTCGAAGATCAACTCGTCATGGACCTGCAGCAGCATGCGCGCTGAAAGCTTTGCGTCACTCAGGGCCTGCGGCATTCGGATCATGGCGCGGCGGATGATGTCGGCCGCCGATCCCTGAATGGGCGCGTTGATGGCGGCCCGCTCCATGAAGCTGCGTTCGGCCTGCGAGGATGAATTGATCGAAGGCAGATGGATGCGGCGCCCGAAGATGGTTTCGACATAGCCATTGCTGTGGGCAAAGGCCTTGGTGTCATCCATATAGGCGCGGATGCCAGGAAACTTCGTGAAATAGGCGTTGATATAATCGCCTGCTTCGGTACGCGAGATGCCGAGCTGATTGGCCAGACCAAAAGCAGAAATGCCATAGACAATACCGAAATTGATGGCCTTGGCGCGGCGACGCACCGAGGGGTCCATGCCTTCGATGGGGACACCGAAAATCTCGCTCGCCGTCATGGCATGAATATCGAGCCCTTCGGCAAAGGCTTTCTTGAGCGCGGGAATATTGGCGATATGGGCAAGCAGGCGCAATTCGATCTGACTATAGTCCGCCGAAATCAGCTTGTTGCCCGTGTCGGCGACAAAGGCTGTCCTGATCTTGCGGCCATCCTCGGTGCGGACCGGGATGTTTTGCAGATTGGGATCGGATGAGGCAAAGCGGCCCGTGGAAGTGGCGGCAAGCGAATAGGAGGTGTGGACGCGGCCGGTATCGGGATCGATGAAACCCGGCAAGGCATCGGTATAGGTGCTTTTGAGCTTGGAGAGGCCGCGCCAGTCGAGCACGCGCTGGGGCAGGTCGTGGCCTTGCGCGGCCAGCATGTCGAGCGTATCGGCATCGGTTGACCAGGCGCCGGTCTTGGTTTTGCGCCCGCCTTCCAGACTCATCTTGTCGAAGAGGATTTCGCCGAGCTGCTTGGGCGAGGCGATGTTGAAATGCTCGCCCGCGAGCTCGTAAATCTCGTCTTCATATTGGGCCATCTTCTGGGCGAATTCAGCCGAGAGCCGGGCGAGTACGGCCTTGTCGACCTTGATGCCGGCGCGTTCCATGGCGACCACGACGGGCACCAGCGGGCGCTCGAGCGTTTCATAGAGCGTCATCTTGCTTTCAGCGACAAGGCGCGGCTTGAGGATATGCCAGAGGCGCAGCGTGACATCGGCATCCTCGGCGGCATAGGCAATCGCTTTTTCCACCGGCACCTGATCGAAGGTGATCTGCGCCTTGCCGCTGCCGGCAACTTCCTTGAAGGGGATGGGCGTGTGGCCGAGATGAATTTGCGAGAGCTCGTCCATGCCATGGCCATGACGGCCGGCATCCAGCGCATAGGACATATGCATCGTGTCATCAATGGGGGCGAGCATGATGCCATGCCGGGCAAAGACACCCATGTCGAATTTGAGATTCTGGCCGATCTTGAGGACGGAGGGGTCTTCGAGCATCGGCCTGAGAATGGCGAGGGCCTCTTTCAGCGGGATCTGCTCGGCCTCGCCGGTATTGTCGAGATCCAGCCCGCCATTGCCGCCATGCTGGAGCGGGATGTAGCAGGCCTCGCCCGGGACAAGCGAGAGCGAGACACCGACAAGACGGGCCTGCATGACATTGAGCGAATCCGTTTCAGTGTCGACGGCGACATAGCCCTGATCATGGGCGCGCGCGACCCATGATTTGAGCGCCTCTGCCTTGGTGACGCCGACATGGTTTGCTTCATCAAAGGACTGATCGAGCCCCCTGATGGTGGCGCCCGGTTCGCCGCCCGGCGGCATGGCGCGGGCATCATGCTGCGGTTTTGGTGATGTGGGTTTGGGATCGCCTTTCGGGGCGGCTTCTTCTTTCGCCGGTGACGCGGAGCGATCAGTCGGCAGACCATCATCGCTGGGCGCAATGCTGGCGACATCGATCTTGTAGCGGTCGCCGACGCGGCGGGTGAGCGTGGCAAATTCCATATGTTTCAGAAAGGCGATCAGGCGCTCGGGATCGGGCTCGGCCAGACCAAAGCTTTCCAGCGGTTCTTCAATCGGGACATTCTGCTCAAGCTCGACGAGGCGGCGGGAGATGCGGGCCTGCTCGGCAAATTCGATCAGGTTTTCACGGCGTTTGGTCTGTTTGATTTCCGAAGCGCGTTCGAGCAGGGTTTCAAGATCACCATATTCATTGATGAGCTGGGCGGCGGTCTTGATGCCGATGCCGGGCACGCCGGGGACATTGTCGACGCTGTCGCCTGCCAGCGCCTGCACATCGACGACCTTGTCGGGCGCGACGCCGAATTTTTCCATGACGCCGTCATGGGTGATGGTTTTCAGCTTCATCGTGTCGAGCATGTCGACATCATCATTGACGAGCTGCATCAGATCCTTGTCGGAGGAGACGATGGTGACGCGGGCCCCGGCCTCGCGCGCCAGACGCGCATAGGTGGCGATGAGATCATCGGCCTCATAGCCCATCATCTCGATGGAGGGCACCGAGAAGGCGCGCACGGCATCGCGCACCAGCGTGAATTGCGGCACCAGGTCCTCAGGCGGCGGCGGGCGGTTGGCCTTGTATTGGGGATAAATTTCGTTGCGGAAGGTCTTGGAGGAGGCATCAAAAATGACGGCGAGATGGGTGGGCTCAAACTCGTCCTTGGTGTCCTCGATAAATTTGTAGAGCATGTTGCAGAAGCCGGAAACGGCGCCCACAGGCACCCCGTCGGATTTGCGCGTCAACGGGGGCAACGCATGATAGGCACGGAAAATATAGCCCGAGCCGTCTATCAGAAAGAGATGGTCCCCCTTTTTGAGGGGCCTTGTTTTTTGCTGTTCCTGCGCCTTGCCGCTTGTCACACGCGCCGCCTTCCCTATCTATGCTTGAGTACCGGACACGTCATAGCGCATTTTTGCCCGATCTGCGTCCCCCTGCTTGTCTGACGGCTTGCCGCAGCCCCGCAAGGAAGCGAAAATCAGCGCCCAAATCAAGGCCGTGACGGTCTCCAGAGGCAGAATGAACTGCCACCCGCCAGAATGATCACCCGATGGACCCCGTCCGGGCGGCCTCATTCCCGATAAAAAGAGCCCCACATGGCCGATACATTATACCACCCCGAAAGCCCCGATGACCTGATGCCGCGCGAGCTGCGCGCCGAGCAGGGCCGGGAGCCCGCCATTCAGGCGCGGGGGCTGCGCAAGACCTACAAGGCCAGCAACGGCCAGCCCGCCAAGGAAGCGCTGAAGGGCATCGACCTGACGATCCCGCAGGGCTCGATCTTCGGCCTGCTGGGCCCCAATGGGGCAGGCAAATCGACCTTCATCAATATTCTGGCAGGTCTCGTTGTGAAAACGGGCGGGCATGCCTCGATCTGGGGCTTTGACATCGACGTCAATCCGCGACAGGCGCGCGGCTCGATCGGCGTGGTGCCGCAGGAGCTGAGCATCGACCCCTTCTTCACGCCGGCCGAGGTGATGGAGATGCAGGCGGGCCTTTATGGCGTGCCCAAAAGCGAGCGCCGGACCATGGAAATTCTTCGCGCCATGGGGCTGGAAGACAAGGCCGATGCCTATGCCCGCACGCTGTCGGGCGGCATGCGGCGGCGCCTGCTGGTGGCCAAGGCGATGGTGCATAACCCACCCGTGCTGGTGCTGGATGAACCGACAGCGGGCGTGGATGTGGAATTGCGTCGCCAGCTCTGGGATTACGTGAAGAGCCTGCATGCGGCCGGCACGACGATTGTGCTGACAACGCATTATCTGGAGGAAGCACAGGCGCTGTGCGACCAGATTGCGATTATCGACAAGGGCGCGGTGATTGCCTGCGAACCCACCGAGACGCTGATCGGGCGCCTGAACGAGAAGAAACTCATTCTGCGACCCAGCAGCCCGGTGAGTGAACTGCCCGCCGCCCTTTCCGGCTACAAGTCGGAAATCAACGCCAATGGCAGCATCAGCATCAACTACAATCCGGCCGAGATCAGCACGATGGATCTGATTGCGAAGATTGGTGAGGCGGGCATCGAAATTGCCGATCTTTCAACGGAAGAAGCAAGCCTGGAAGATGTGTTCCTGCATCTGACCTCGCATGGCGAGCCCGGCTAGAACGCGGATCAGGATTCGTTTGGCGAGGCGCGACGCAGCAATTCGCCCATCACGACATCGACATGGGTGCCGCCAATGGAAAGCGGCATGAGCAGCGCCTCGATGGCCACGGGACGCTTGGCCGACTCAAAGGTTGCGTGACCAAAAACGCGGATGGGGCGGCGCAGCTGCGCGACAATGCTGAAGAGCTTCACGCCTGTGCTCAGCGCAACGGTCGGCACCACCTCATTGAGGCGTTTGCCGGTGAAATCTGCCGCCGCCAGTTCATTGAGGGCGGTGCCCATGAGCCTGATCTTGAAATTTTCCGGGCGCGTGGCGGGCTGATCAACGCCGACCAGAAAGAGCGAGGGCAGATGGCTGATGATCTCGCCGGGCTTCACATCGACACGCGCGGGCAGCGCCTTGCCAAGCTTCTTGCCCTGCCAATAGGTCAGCATCTCGCGCAGGCGTGCGTCCTGCAGACCCAGCAGCGGATCGAGATAAATATCAAAAGGAGACAGCCGCAGCGGCTCCGCCATGCCTCAATACCTTTATTGGCCACCCGAAAGGGGATGGCAGGGGCTTTTCGTGCCAGCCCGGCACATTCAAGGCAAGCGTTTCAATTATGGGGCCAGATGGGTGCGGTGAGGGCTGGCGCATGGCATGGCTCGGCGAGAGGGCACCGCTTCTGCCCTGCCAAAGGGCTGATTGTCAGCGCGGGTGCTTTGATTTATGGTCCGCCTCGTGTTGCTCCCCTTCGCGGTGAGCCTGGCACCCGTAGCTCAGCTGGATAGAGCGCTGCCCTCCGAAGGCAGAGGTCACACGTTCGAATCGTGTCGGGTGCACCATTTCTCCTTTCCTTCGAAAATCCAGCCCGTTAGCCAGACCGCTGTCAGGCGGCGGAGGGTGATGCCATAAAAGCGGGGCGTTCCCGTTCCAAAGGGAAACAGGTTGCTCAGGGCTGATGGACGACCCGGAATTTTACCGAAGGCAGGCCTATCGCATCACATGGCGCCGATTGTTGTCCGGTGCAAAAGACGGGCATGGCCGTCATAGCCTCCGGTTGCCTTGTGCAGGACGGAACGATTGTCCCACATCACAAGCGTGCCTTCTTCCCAGCGATGGCGATAGACAAAGCGATCCTGCGTCTGCCAGTTGAGAAGTTCCTCAAGTTCTTCTGAAGCCGGGCGGGCACACCCTTCAAGATCCACAATATAGCCGGCGCATCCGAAGAGTGCCGGACGTCCGGTTTCAGGATGCGGCCTGACAAGCCGATGATGCTGAACGGCCTCGGCCGATACGGAGGGGCGAATGGTCATGCTTCGGCCGGCATCATCCTTTCCGTAGAAACCCTCCGGCGAATAGGCACGACGCGCCGAATGCACCGCGATCACGTCGCGGTAATGCGCCTGGCGATCGGCGAGCAGGCCTGACCAGGCGAGCTGCTGATTGGCGAATAATGTGTCGCCACCGGTTTTCGGGATGGTGATGCTATAAAGCAGGGTGCCGTCTGGCGGTGTCGCCAAAAAACTCCAGTCGCTATGCCATGCTTCGGCGAAAATCGGTCCGGTTTCATCGGCCTTGCGTTCGACGGCGATGACATGCTCCCGCCCGGGGATGGGCGCAATGAAGGGATCAACGCTGAACTGGCCGAAACAGCGTGTCACCCGCTCAAGATCGTCATCGGAAAGCGTCTGGTCGGGAAAGGCAAGAACATGATGCTGGAGCCACCAGCCTCGAAGGGTGGCTATGGTCGCTGCATCTTGCGTCTGCGACAGATCGATGCCGGTGACTGTCGCGCCACAGGCCTGTCCGGAAGGCTGGATTTTCAATGTCATCGTCAATTCTCCCCAATCATCGCGATCTTTGTCATTCTTGTTTTTCGATTCATCGCGTCGTCAAACCTGCGCGGATGAATGGTGGCTGATGAGTCGCGCGAGCAGTCGATCAAAACCTTGAAGATATTGCCTGCGGGCTTCGTCCGGACTTGCCTGCAGCGCCCCGGAAATGGTGAAGGCGCAAAAACCGATACAATAGGCGAGCATTTCAATTGTTGCCTCGCGCAGGCTGCCACTGCCGGGCACAGTGCCATGGCCTGCGTCGCGCAAGGCATCCCGGGCGACACGATAGGTTGGCAGGTGAATCCGCCTGATGATGCTGCGGTCCCCCAGGCCTCTGATGGTGCGCGCAGTGAGAAACATCAATTCAAAGAAGGCACCCTGGTCAATTGCGAAGTCGAAAACGCGTCCTGCAAGCCACCGCAAATGTTCAACGGGATCGGGTGCTGCCGCGTCCGGGCGCCGGCGAAGATAGGCTGCATAATTATCAAAACCGTGTTCAACCACGGCGAGCAGCAGAGCCTCCTTGTCCGCATAATGGCGGTATATTGCCATTGGCGTGATGCCTGCGCGCCTGGCGACGTCGCGCAAGGAAACGCCATCGGGGCCGACTGCCAGAAAGCGCTCAGCGGCGATGGCCAGCAGCTTTTCCTTTGTTCCCTTCACAGCCATGTAACGTCAACCATTCGCTTCGATATTTCCCGACCGGATGTCCTGCATCAAGTTTCTTCCCAAGATGGATGAAACGCAAATGACGCCGCCAACCAGGGCGCCGATGACACCATCGGTGGCGACATCCTGACCCGTCAAGTACAGACCCGGTATTGGCGTTTGGGCACGGAGCCAGTCCTGCCGGAAACGGCTCGGCGAACTTTCGATGCCCATGAAGTCACCACGCTGCCGCTTGACGAATGTTTCGTAGGAAAGGGGCGTTGACACCTCAACATGGCGGATGCGCCCATCGACCTGCGGCACCAACCTGCACAAATCTTCCATCAACCGCCGTTCAATCCGCGCCTTGAGCGCCAAATAGTCATCGCCTCGTTTCATCCACCGCGTCCCGCTCCATTTTTCGAAATGACGAAAATTGCTGCAGGCATACATTTCAATGGTCGATTTGCCCGAAAATTCCCGATCCCAGCTCGGGTCCTTCGCCGAGGGGAAGGTGATAAATGTCCAGGCAAAGGGTTTGGCAAAATCGGCCTGATGGTCAGCGAGGTTTCCGGAAAAATCTGTAGACGGATGATACCAGATGTTGGCAGGATCAAAATTCAGCTCTGCTGCCGACCCTTCCAGTCCGATATTCAGCCCGACAACAGCATAGCTATCGACCACGTTTGATAGCTTGTCCTGCAGGCCAAAATCACTCCGCACTTTCGGGTCAAGCATTCGACCAAAGCTGTTGCGCACGCCGGCGTTACTTATCACTGTCGGGCAGATCACCTCCTCACCCGACGTTAACCGGACGCCCTTGGCTGCACCATTTGCAACAAGGACCTGCTCAACATTGGCGCTATGGAGGACCTTGCCGCCCGCCCGTTCAATGATCGGCACCATAGCGTCAGCAAAGGCACTGCCGCCGCCGACGGGATAGAAACCACCATTGAGATAGTGTTTTGCCAGCATACAGTGCATGGCAAAGGAACTGCGTGTCGGCTCGATCCCGTAGTCGCCCCAATTTGCACAGAGAACCGCAATAAGGTCTCGATTTTCGGTCAGGTCTGAAAGCACATCCAGCGTGATACGATCTGATGCGTCGTGGAATGGCTTGTTTGCCTCAATGTAGCCGTCGGGCGTGACGCCCTGAGGCAGGGACTTCATGGCAAAGAAGGGTGCCGAGGATTTTGCCGTGCGTTGCATGAGCTGCAGATAGGTGTCGATGGCAGCGCCTTCGTTGGGAAACCAGCTTTTCAGCGCATCCCGAAAGGGTTCGAGACCGGCAGGGATTGGATATTCTTTTTGCCCGATCACCACACGATTGAATATTTCCGGCATCGGTGCCCATTCGACACCATTGCCTGTGGCGTGATCGAAGAGCTTGCGTGTCATGGTCGCGCGCGTGCCGACTTCGCCAACATAGTGCAATCCGACAGTCCATTTGTAACCCGCACGCTCATAGCTTTGTGTCAGCCCCCCGATGACATTGTTCTGCTCCAGAACCAGCACCCTGTGTCCGCGTTGTGCCAGCAGCGAAGCGGCGCCCAGCCCGCCCATGCCGGAACCGATCACGATTTGATCAAACTCGCCCTTAATTCCGACAGATTTTCGATACGCCGAACCCTGAGACTGCATTTTCAACCACCGCTGTATACATGTGTATACTTTTGGTATCCGATGCTCGCCGCCCTGTCAAGGCAGCCCCACCGCTTGAGGTCCTGGCAATAGGCGGCCATCAGCGCGGGGCGGCGGGGCGGCGGGCCAGCGAACTGTCCTGACCGGCGCGTCTGTGGCAGACTTGGCCGCCCCCAAAACGCTGCCCCTATTTCTGATCCGGAACCCAGGTTTTGACTCTCGAAAAACTCGCCAAACTCTCCCAGACACAGGTGTGGAACACCCTGCTCGCGCTGCTGCGGAACAATCTGCCGAAGACCCCTCAGGGGGATGAACTCTTTTCGGTGATCCTGTTTCTGCTGACACACAGGCGGCTGCCCAATAACGGCCCCTATATGAATGATGTGCTGAGCGCGCTCAAAACCAGCGGCGAGCTTGCCAATCCCCTGCGCGTCTTCACGACCGACAAGGAGTTTGTGAAACTCTATATCAAGGCAAAGGTAGGCGATGAATATAATGTGCCGACACTGGCGGTCCTGAAGTCCTCCCGGGAGGTGGATGATTATCCATTCCCGGAGCATTGCTTCATCAAGCCGACCCATTCCAGCGGTGACTTTCTCTATCACGAGCCGGGCGTTACACTGGACCGTGCGGAGATCAAAAGCTGGTTTGGCATCAATTTCTACGAGAAGATGCGCGAGGCCAACTACAAGGATCTCAAGCCGAAGGTGATCGTTGAACCCATCATTTTCGGCAACAAGGATCTCACCGAATACAAGATCCATTGCTGGCGGGGCGAGGCCAAAGTCGCCACGGTGGTGCAAAACCGCTTCAGCGACCGGACGGTGACCGAGTTCGACATGAACTGGGATTTCCTGCCGATCGACAAGGGCTATAAGCAGGTGCCCGACATGCCCAAGCCCGCCAATTTTGACGAGATGATCCAGGTCACACAAACGCTCGCCGCCGATTTTGGCCTGGTGCGCGTTGATATTTTCAATGATGGCAAGACGCTTTATGTCGGCGAGCTGACCCATTGCAATGGCGCCGGGCTGGGGCGCTATAAATCGGTGGAGTCCGAAGCGCTAATGTCTCAGGCCGTGTTTTCACCGCCCGCGAGTGGTCCCCAGTGACTAAATAGCAGGCAGTTGCGCATGGTCGCAGCGATGTGGCGACCCGTCAGGGCGTCAAAGTATAGCGTTACCAAAAGATGCTCATTTGAGGGCAAAATCCAAAATCCGGCGCCAGATTCAAGCGCCAATTTTCAGAAAATGAGTCTCTTCGGCACCGTTTTCCGGGCCCTGTGGCAACCAAACACCACTCCCCAAAATTGCCTCTAAGTTCCTGTTTCCAAAGAAAAATAGAAAGACGCTTTTGCGTCGTCGACGGCGCGACGGGCGGAATCACGCGTGCAGGAACGCCACAGTGTGGGGGCGTCATTCAGTTGTCACAAAAGGTCGTCCGATCCGTCACATCCACCTGCTAGTTGGCTCAATCACGGGGGGCGTTACGTAGAGAATCTGCGGTCGTCAATCCTGCTAACGAAGTTCATCCATTAACACGGAGACGTCCTCATGACGTTCAAAAACATCCTGCTGGCTGGTACCGCTCTTGGTGCTGCAGCGCTCTTCACGGGTCCGGCGATGGCTGGCTCGTCCTATGAAAACGATGCTGTCAAGGCTCAGCTTGAAGCCCTGCAGCAGCAGATCGATGACATGAAGGTTCAGTACGGCAACGAACTGAAGGACATCAAGGAACGTCAGGACGCCGTTCAGGTGACGATGAAGAACGGTCGCCCGACCTTCAAGACCGGCGATGGCCTGTTTGAACTGTCGATCCAGGGCCGCGCCCATCTCGACACGGGCATGTACAGCCAGAGCTCTTCTGACAAGGCGCTCACCGGTGGCCGTCAGGGCAACATCAACTTCCGTCGTGCCATTCTCGGCGTCAGCGGCACCTTCATGAAGGATTGGGGCTATGA
This sequence comes from Hyphomicrobiales bacterium, assembly GCA_016124805.1. Taxonomy (GTDB): domain Bacteria; phylum Pseudomonadota; class Alphaproteobacteria; order Parvibaculales; family Parvibaculaceae; genus Parvibaculum. The sequence continues at coordinate 112,854 of WGND01000010.1, forward strand.
CCTGTTCTTCAACTTCGGTGACTCGGGCAACGAACAGTCCGGCGTGATCTATGAAGCCGCCCTGCATTATGAAGGCATTGACGGCATCAAGATCAGCCTCGGCGCCATCCAGCCGAAGATGACGCTTGATGACTCCACGTCGTCAAATGACATCACCTTCATCGAACGCGCCACTGCCGCCAACCTCGCCACTTCCTTCGGCGCTGGCGACGGTCGTATGGCGATCGGTGTGACCGGCCACACGGACAACTTCTTTGCCGCCGGTTACTACACAATGAACTCGGTTGGTTCGACAGCTGACTACGACACATCCAACCTGGTTGGCCGTGTTGCCGTTGCCTTCGAACCGATGGAAGGCGCCACACTGCATCTCGGCGCGTCGGGCACATATTCGATGAATATCCCCAACCAGACAATGCGTCTGCGTGACCGTCCCGAACTTCGTGTTGACCCGACCCGCTATATCGACACCGGCAACCTGACCGACGTCGACAAGGCCTACACCTATGGTCCGGAAGCTGCCTTCGCGACAGGCCCGTTCCGCGTTCAGGGCGAATATTATGTCTATGAACTCGACCGCACAGCCAACCCCGATCCTTCCTTCAACGCATGGTATGCGCAGGCTTCATGGATCGTGACGGGCGAAGCCTACAAGTACGACATCAAGAAAGCTGCCTTCAAGGGCGTTTCGCCTGCCAACCCCTTCGTTGCCGGTGGTGGCATTGGTGCTGTCGAACTTGCCGTTCGTTACAGCTCCGCTGACCTGACAGACGGCACCGTTGTTGGTGGCGAACAGGACATCTGGACTGGTGGCATCAACTGGTATCCGAACAAGAACGTTCGCTTCATGCTCGAATATCTCAATGTTGACGTGAATCAGGGCGCCCTGAACTACGGTCATGACGCCGTGGCTCTGCGTACGCAGTTCACGTTCTAATACGACTGATCCTCGCAGGTCGGTTGGAGGCCTCACCGGGAAACCGGTGGGGCCTTCTTCTTTTCAGGCATGGAAAATGGCAAGACAAAATGGCCCGAAATGATCGAGCCATTATATTCGCGACGATGCAGTGTGGATCAGCCGCCGATCTTGCCCAGCTCCTCGCGGGCAAAAATAAATGGCATGGGGAAGAAGCCGTCCTTTGAGGTATCGGCCTGCCCTTCGCTGGAGAGCACATAGCGCAGGAATTCGCCACGCAGCGGATCAAGCGGCTTGCCCGGCGCCCTGTCCACATAAAGATAGAGAAAGCGGCTGACGGGATAGGCGCCTGAATAGGCATTGGCTTGTGTGGCATCGACGCATTTGCCATCGCCCGCATCAAGCTGCAGGGCCTTCACGCCTTTGCCGCGATAGCCGATCCTTGTATAGCCGATGGCATATTTATCTGCGGCAATCGCCTGTACAAGTTTCCAGGGATTGGGCTGCGTCTTGACGCTGTCCTTGATGTCGCCATCCAGCATTGTGACTTCCCGGAAATAGCTGCTGGCGCTGTCACGCGACGGCGGGCCATAGGCCGTGATCGGCTGTGTTGCCCACTCACCCTTTACGCCCAGATCACCCCAGCTTGCGGCATTCTTTCCACCACGCAGATGGCTACGGGAAAAGATTTCATCGATCTGGCCGAAGCTAAGACAGGTGAGCGGGTTTTCCTTGTTCACAAAGACGGCAAGTGTTTCCAGTGCGACACGGAGCTGGGTCGGCTTGTAACCGAATTTTTCTTCGAAGCTGTCGCGCTCGGCACTCGTCATGGCGCGCGCCATGGGGCCGAATTGTGCCTTGCCCCTGATCAGGGCCGGCGGCGCGTCAGCCGATTCCGTGCCGGCGATCTCCATCCGAACCTTTGGATATTTGGACAGATAACCCTCCGACCACAAGGCCATGAGATTGGCGAGGGTGTCGGAACCCTCCGACTTCAAGGTGCCCTCAATACCGGGCACCGGGTCATAAGCGGCATAGCGGCCATCAAGATCGACCGCGAAACCGGCTGTGGCAGGACCACAGGCCGTCAGGGCGCCAAGGAAAATACGCAGGCGCTTCATGAGAACTTGTCCTTCTGAAACAACAATCAAGATGCCGAGGCTATCGACATTACACGCTCACAGATATGCCGGGATGTGAGACAGGTGATGAGAGCACTATAAATTTGCAACAGGCGCATGACACGCTGTCGCAGACATGAAAACGGCCTCCACTGCTTTCAGACAGGAGAGGCCGCATTCCATTTTCCAAAACCGGTGCGCTCAGAGAATGCCCTGCGCTGTGGCGCGTGCGATATCGGCTTTCAGCGTGCGCGCCCCCAGAATGAAATGCGCGGCACCCCAGAAGCCCACCACGGACACTGTCAGAAGTGCATAACGCAGCGACTCAGTCCCCGCACTCGGCGCATAGAAATCGCTCAACACACCCACTGTCTGCGGCCCCAGACCCAGGCCGATAATATTGAGGATGAAGAGCAGGATGGCCGAGGCCACCGCCCGCATGCGCAGCGTGACGAGAGACTGCACCATGGAGAGGCAGGGCGCGAGATAGGCTGCCCCTGCAAAGGCGGGAATGATGAAAAAGCCCAGCGCCCAGACCGGGCTTTCGGACATGAAGACGCCGAAGGAAAAGGGCGAGACAACAATCCAGATGATGGCGGGGACCCAGAGGTTCCAGCGGACATCGCGCTTGCCGAGCCTGTCGCCCAGATAGCCGCCGAGATAGGTTCCCAGACCACCTGAAAAGCCGATGATGAGCGCCAGCGACGTGCCGATCATGCCGGAGGAAAGCTGGAAAGAGCGCGCCAGGAAAGGCGGCATCCAGACAACCGAGGCATAGCCGACGAAAGCGCAAAGCGCGGTGCCAAAGGCGATGTGACGGAAGGAGCGCTGCCCCCAGAGGAACCGCGCAACCTCCATGACAGCCGGGGCCTCGCGCCTGTCGACCAGACCATCGGCAAAACCGCGCTGGGGTTCTTTCAGGGTCGTGCGCACGATGACGGCGAGGACCAGACCCGGCAGGCCAACGGTCATGAAGGCGATGCGCCAGCCAAACCATTGGGCAACCCAGCCACCGACGAGGAAGCCGATCAGAATACCGATATTGACGCCGAGCGAGAAAATGCCGAGCGCCGCACCGCGCTGGGCGGGCGGGAACATGTCGGCAATCATGGAGTGGGAGGGCGGGCTTGAGCCTGCCTCACCCACACCCACACCGATGCGCAGGATGGCGAGCTGCCAGAAACTGGTGACTGTGGCGCAAAGGGCCGTCATGCCGGAAAAGAGTGTCAGCGAAACCGTGATGATATTGCGGCGGCTGGTGCGGTCGGCCAGAAAGGCAATCGGAATGCCCAGCGTGGCATAGAAGATGGCAAAGGCGATACCCGAGAGAAAACCGAGCTGGGTATCGGACAGGCCGAGCTCCATCTTGATCGGCTGCAGCAGGATCGACAGGATCTGACGGTCGACATAATTGACCGTGTAAACAATGGTGAGAACGCTCAGTGCATACCATCGATAGGCAGGCGTGAAGCCCCCTGTTGCGGCTGCACCAGACGCGGTTGCGCCGGCCCCGCTTTGCCCTTCGGCCATCCCAATCTCCCCGTTGATGCGCGCGGTGTCATGGCGACAGCCGTCACTTATTCGTTTTGCGACACAATAGCAGGCCTGCCCCCAATCACAAATATTGCGACGCATCATGGCTTTAGCAGCAAATGAGCGTGCGGGAGGTCGAGTCCGAATATGGCGAGCGCAAACCGGCGAGGCGGCCTAGAATGGCGACATGAAAGAGCCACTTGACCCCGATCTGTGCTATCGCGCGATGCAAGCCAA
>WGND01000004.1 GCA_016124805.1 Hyphomicrobiales bacterium
ATTTTGTCGGTGATGAAAGGCGGACCTGCATCAGCCCGCGTTTTTGCGGCAGCGATCAGAGCAATAAAGAACATTCTCCCAATCGCGCGCCCATTTTTTGCGCCAGGCGAAGGGACGACCACAACAGGCACAGAGTTTTGTCGGCAAATCCGCTTTGCGGCGCATTTTGGGCATGGGGCGTTACCACGGCACGGGCTGGCCGCGCCAGTCGAAGAAGCCGCCATTCGCATCTGCCGGCAGATTGTTGACGACAGATATGAGATGGGTGGCTGCCTGTTCGGGCGAATGAACCTCGAGACCGCTCGCAGCAAATGGCGATGACAGTGATGTTGCCACGGTGCCGGGGTGGAGCGCGATACAAAATGCCTCGGGCGCACGGCGCGCCAATTCGATGGCGGCGGTCCGTGTCAACTGGTTCAGCGCTGCCTTTGACGCGCGATAGCCATACCATCCGCCCAGCCTGTTATCGCCGATGCTGCCGACCCGGGCGGACAAGGTTGCGAAAACGGATTTTCCGCTTCGTGGCAAGGCGGGGAGTACATGTTTCATGATCAGCGCCGGCCCGATGGCATTCAAGGCGAAAGACCGCGCCAGTGCGGCGGGATCAATCTGCCGCCAGCTCTTTTCGGGCGCCTGTTTATCATCATGGAGAAAGCCAGTCGCGTCGAAGACAAGGCGGATTTCGCCCTCGGTTGCGGCAAAGGAGACAGCTTCCTTCAAACTCGCCTCATCGAGCAGATCAATCGAAGGCTTTGAGCGGCGGCTGAAGCTGAACACTTTCTTGAAATGGCCTGTCGAGTTCAAGCGGTTGACCAGCCCGTGACCGATGCCGCCCGTCCCGCCAAAAACAATCGCAATCCCGCCCTCGGGAAAGGACCCAAGTGGCTCTCGCGCCGTTGCGCTTTCTGCGGCTGACACGGGTGGGGTCAAAGGCGGGGCTCCGGATCGACAGTCCCGCGCAAGCGCTGCAACCGGCCAAACAGGCGCGAGAAAAAGGGGCGAAGGGGGAGAAAGGCGCGATAGCTATATTCGAGCAACATCATCACGCCTGGAAGCGAGGCAAACTGCGCGGCCCGGCGCCATCGCGGCAATCGACGCCAGACTTCGACAAATGCCGCTGCACCGGAGAGCAGTGTGCCATCAGCCGCAAGGACATGAAAACGCTGCATGGCCTGCGGGCGGCTCAGCCCGTCTGGCAGATTTTCCCCATCGGCCGAAACATCGATAAAACAAAGGGCGCCGTCAGCGTCCGTCGCGCGATAATGCCCGATCTCGGCCCGGCACAAAGGGCAGGCGCCATCAAAAAAGACTGTCGATTTCATCGGCTCATTTGGCACGAGTGGTCTCCGGGATTTTGTAGGCGGGCCGGTGCCCATCAAACAACTGCCCTTCATGAAATAGTCCGGGCCTGAATTGCGGCAACCAGACGCTGATTGGGCCCCGAAACCGCCCGAACAGGGGTAGGTGCCTGAGCGATTGTGCGCGATAGCCACGGGGTGCTAGACAAGGGGCATTCTTCCGTGGAACAGGCTTTTTCATGTCAAACTCCCCGTCCAGTTCTGAAGTCGACCGGATTTCGGATGCACAAGGCACAAAACGGCTTTTGATCCGTCAGCCCGATGACTGGCATGTGCATCTTCGCGATGGCGCCATGCTTGCCTCGACCGTTGATTACACAGCGCGCCAGTTTGCCCGCGCCATCGTCATGCCCAATCTCGCGCCGCCTGTGACGACCGTGGAGCAGGCCGTCGCCTATCGCGAACGCATTGCCGCCGCCCTCCCGTCAGGGCGCAAATTCACGCCCCTCATGACCGCCTATCTCACAGACGGCATTGAGCCCGCTGAAGTGGAACGGGGATTTAGTGAAAAGGTCTTCACGGCCTGCAAGCTCTATCCCGCCCATGCCACGACCAACTCCGCCTTTGGCGTCACGGATGTAAAAAAGATCCACGCTGTGCTGGAAACGATGGAACGCATCGGCATGCCATTGCTTGTGCATGGCGAAGTCACGCACCGCCACATCGACATATTTGATCGGGAAGCCGTCTTTATAGAACAGGTTCTCTCAAAGGTCGTGGCTGATTTCCCGGCGCTGAAAATCGTATTCGAACATATTACAACCGCCGATGCCGTGCAGTTCGTTGAAGCGTCCAGTCCCAATATTGGCGCAACGATCACGCCGCATCATTTGATGATCAATCGCAATGCGCTGTTTGAGGGCGGTATCAGGCCGCATCTTTATTGCCTGCCCGTGGCCAAGCGAGAGGTGCATCGTCTGGCGCTGCGCAAGGCGGCGACCTCAGGCAATCCGAGATTTTTCCTCGGGACCGATTCCGCACCCCACGCCGTGAGCGACAAGGAATCGGCTTGCGGTTGTGCGGGCATTTTCAATGCCCCGGTGGCGCTGGAATGCTACGCGACAGTTTTTGACGAAGAGGGTGCTCTCGACAAGCTGGAGGCCTTTGCGTCAGAAAACGGCCCCAACTTCTATGGGCTGCCGCTGAACGGGGGCACGGTTGCACTGGAACGGACGGCGTGGCGCGTCGAGGATCAGTTGGCCGCCGCCGACACGGCCATCGTGCCCTTCCTCGCGGGCAGTACCGTGCCCTGGACATTTCTCGGGCGCGAAACGGCATCTGTGACGTAAGGATCAGCGTCCTGTCACGCGCTGATATCGTCTGCCCGCGCGCAAGCTAGCGCGGGGGCATGCGGATGCCGCCATCAAGCCTGAGGGCCTGGCCGTTGAAATAGCTGTTCCGGACGAGCTCCAGAACCAGACTGCCAAATTCTTCCGGCTTGCCAAGGCGCTTGGGGAAGGGAACGGATGCCGCCAGATTTTGCAGCACCTTTTCAGGCGCGCCGAGCATGGGGGGCGTTGCGAAAATACCCGGCATGATCGAGTTCACACGGATGCCGAGATCCATCAGGTCGCGCGCCATCGGCAAGACAAGCCCATTCACACCGGCCTTGCCGGAGCCATAGCCGATCTGGCCAACCTGCGCATCTTGGGCGGCCGCCGACGAGGTCAGCGTGATCACACCCCGCTCGCCATCTTCCAGCGGTTCGAGCGAGGCCATGCCCAGCGCACAAAGCGAGGCCATGCGGTAGCTCGCCACCAGAATGCCGTTGATGGAGAAGGCATAGTCTTCGGTCGGATAGCGCTTGAAGCCGCCATTCTCCTTGTCGCGGCCCACTGTCTTCATGCGCCCGCGTGATGTCTGCGCGCAATGAACGAGAATGCGCTCTTGGCCATGTGCCGTGCGTGCGGTCTCGAGCCCGGCAAGAACACTGTCTTCATTGGTGATGTCGACCTTGCAGAAAAGCGCACCAATATCCTTGGCGACGGTCTCGCCCTTTTCCTCATTGAGATCAAAAATCGTGACCTGGACTCCGGCCCCGGCGAGCGCTGTTGCGCTGGCTTTGCCAAGTCCCGATGCGCCACCGGTGACGATGGCGGCTGTGCTGCCGTCAATCTTCATGATTGATCTCCCTATGATGTATCAGATCTTTGCGACCTCTGATTTCTTGGGGAAATCATGACGTACGGCGCGTGCCTTGAACAGAACCCCAGGCCCGCCCTTGCCCCAGCGTTGGGCTGCCTTTCAGACAATCGGTGCAAATTTTTTTGTCTGAAGGAGATCGGAAGCGGGAAGGCATGTTCTCGCCAGCTCATCCCTTGTATATGCGGTGACGTGCTTCTACATAATGCGCATGACGGGGGAGCGCAGATTTTGACGACGACAAAGGAAGAACCTGCGCCCAAGGCGACGCCCAACGACCGGATGGTGCTTTACGTATCATTGATCGGGATGTTGGCGACAGGTTTCTCCTTCACCATCCTCACCGTTGCCGTTGGCATGATCGGCACCGAATTCGGTGTCAGCAAGGGTGTGGCAACCTGGGCCGTTTCGGCGCCCATGCTGATCAGTGCCGTCAGCCTGCCCATGCTGGGCAAACTGGGGGATGTTTTCGGGCATCGGCGCATTTTTCTGATCGGCATTATCGGCTCGACCATTTTTGCCGGTGCGAGCTTTCTGGCCTGGGACATCTGGTCCCTCATCATTTTCCGTGTTCTCTCCATGTTTTTTGCCGGCGCCACGGGCCCGTCGTCTCTTGCGCTTATTTTCCATGTCTATGATCTGGAAGACCGCACTAGGGCGGTGAGCTGGTGGTCCATGGGCGGACCGGCCTCTGCCGCCATTGGCCTCATTCTGGGCGGCCCGCTTGTTGATTTGTGGGGCTGGCGCTCGGTCTTCATGTTCCAGCTTGTCACCGGAATCATTTCCTGGGCCTTTGCCTATTTCTATCTGCCGGAAACGACACGCCGCCGAGCGATTTTTGATCACATCGGCAATCTGATTCTGGTGGTTGCGCTTGTCATGTTGCTGCTGTCAGCAGGTTCACTATCCGATGATGCGATCCCTGACTGGGTAAAACTCGTCGGCGCCATCGCTGGCTTGTTCGGCGTGGGGCTCTTTCTTCTCTATGAGACGCAGGCAGCCCATCCCATTCTGCCGCCGAGCCTGCTGCGGGCCAAAAATTTCTCCGCACCGGTGATCACGTCCTTCTTCATTCAGGTCGCTTATCTCGGCGGGCTCGTGGCAACGCCCATGGTGCTGATTGATCATTTCAAATACAGCGTTTCCATTGCCGCCGGTCTTATGCTTGTCAGAACGGCCTTTCTTACTGTTGCCTCCCCGGCAAGTGGCTATCTCTCCACGCGATATGGCGAGCGATTCACGACATTTCTGGGGATATATCTGCAGGCAGCGGGTCTGTTTCTGGTGGCGACCGGCGTCTATGAAACCAGCATCTTCATATTGCTGGTTGGTTTGATGCTTCAGGGCACGGGATCGGGTTTTGTCCTGCCGCCGACAACCTCCGTCATTTCGTCTGCCGTGCCGCCCAGCCTGTTTGGCACCGCGTCAGGCGTCAGCCGCCTGGTCATGCAAACCGGCGCCTCGCTTGGCCTCAGTCTTTTCGGGGCCTTGCTTTCCTATCCGCGAGAGATCATGAGCCTGCCGCTCATCTTTGCGATCGGGTCGGCAGTGACGCTCATGGCGCTGCCCTCCGCCATGGTCATGACCTCCATTTCGGAACGCCGCTGACAAAAAAGGCTGCAGCTTCTTGAGGAAGCAGCAGCCTTGATGCATTGGCAGGCGGACTAGCTTGCGTTTTTCACCTTGTCCTGCGTCTTCGTCTCGAAGTCGCTGGCATCATGGCGTTCAATCAGCTGCGAGCTCGGTTCACCCCAGGCACGATTGACCATGCGACCGCGTTTCACGGCGGGCCGCTCGGCAATCTGGTTGGTCCAGCGCTGAACATTCTTGTAGGAAGCAACATCCAGAAATTCGGCTGCTTCATAAAGAACGCCTGCGACCAGCGAGCCATACCAGGCCCAGATGGCCATGTCGGCAATCGTATATTCATCGCCGCACATATATTCATTCTCGGCCAGATGCCGATCGAGCACGTCCAGCTGGCGCTTCACCTCCATCGCGAAGCGATCAATGGCATATTCGATCTTCATCGGCGCATAGGCGTAGAAATGGCCAAAGCCGCCACCGAGATAGGGAGCGCTGGCCATTTGCCAGAAAAGCCAGTTCATGCATTCGGCGCGCTTGGCTGTATCTGTCGGCAGGAAGGCGCCAAATTTTTCGGCGAGATAAAACATCATTGAGCCGGATTCAAACAGGCGCGTGGGTGGCGTGGTGGAATGATCCATCATCGCGGGAATTTTGGAGTTGGGATTGATCTCCACAAAGCCGCTGCCGAATTGATCGCCTTCGCTAATATTTATGAAATAGGCATCATATTCAGCACCCTTGTGACCAAGCTCCAGCAGCTCTTCGAGCATCACCGTTACCTTCACACCATTGGGCGTGGCGAGCGAATAGAGCTGGATGGGATGCTTACCGACAGGCAGGATGTTTTCATGTGTCGGGCCGGCGATGGGACGGTTGATATTGGCAAAGCGTCCGCCGCTGCCTTGCTGCCATTTCCAGACTTTGGGGGGTGTATAGGTGTCTTGCTCGCTCATTTATATCTCCTTCGGAGTCGGGAAAGCGTTTGGCAAATGATGGTATCCATTAAACCTATCATAGCTCACCGCCACCTGACATGCGAATAGAGCGAAAGGGGCCCCTCACTTCACGGTGAGCAGGCCCCTTAATTCTGCAAGACAGGACTGTAATTAGCCAAAGCGACCGGTGACATAGTCCCGCGTCCGCTCATTGGCAGGTGTTGTGAATATCTGCTCTGACGGGCCGAATTCCACCAGCTCGCCCAGATACATGAAGGCCGTGAAATCGGCTGCACGTGCGGCCTGCTGCATATTATGCGTTACGATCACAATGCAGTAATCCTCGCGCAGTTCTTCCATCAGTTCTTCCAGCTTGGCGGTTGAAATCGGATCAAGCGCCGAAGCCGGTTCATCCATGAGCAGGATTTCCGGCTTTACAGCCACCGCCCTCGCCACGCAAAGACGCTGCTGCTGTCCACCGGAAAGACCCGTGCCGGGCTGCTGCAGCTTGTCCTTGACCTCGTTCCACAGCGCCACGCGCTTGAGTGCCCAGACAACGCGTTCCTCAAGCTCTGTCTTGCCAAGCTTTTCATAGAGCCGGATGCCGAACGCGACATTCTCATAGATCGACATGGGGAAGGGCGTCGGCTTCTGAAAAACCATGCCGATTTTGGAGCGCAGATCCGTGAGGTCGCGCTGCGCCAGAATATTTTCGCCATCGACCATGATCGCGCCTTCGGCACGCTGTCCGGGATACATGTTGTAGATGCGGTTCATTGTGCGCAGCAGAGTGGATTTGCCACAACCCGACGGGCCGATGAAGGCGGTGACGCGCCGGTCGGGTATGGAGATATTGATGTCTTTCAGCGCCTGATACTCGCCATAGAAAAAATTGAGATCCCTGACGCCGATTTTTTCAGGATGCTGAGGATCAGGCGCAATGCCTCCGTTGGATGCGGACGGCTTGGCAGTCTCTGTAAGGTCATGGATGTTGTTCATGATCAGGCCTTTTTACTGGTCGTCAGACGGGCGGCAATGTTGAGAACAAGAACGGCTGTGGTGATGAGAAGGGCACCACCCCAGGCTAGACTGCGCCAGTCGTCATAGGGGCTCATCGCAAACTGGAAAATGACAACCGGCAGATTGGCCAGCGGGGCATTCAGATTGGTGCTCCAGAACTGGTTGTTGAGGGCGGTGAAAAGCAATGGCGCGGTTTCTCCGCTCACCCGGGCCACAGCCAGAAGAATGCCTGTGAGCATGCCCTGAAAGGCCGCGCGATAGCTGATGCGCGTGATCACCATCCAGCGTGGCGTGCCGAGTGCAGCACCGGCCTCGCGCAAGGCATCCGGCACAAGGGAGAGCATGTCTTCGGTCGTACGGATGATGATGGGGACGGCGATCACGGCCAGCGCGATGACACCGGCCCAACCGGAAAAATGCCCCATGCCGATGACAACAATGCCATAGACGAAGAGGCCGATGATGATGGAGGGCGGGCTCAGCAGGATGTCGTTGACGAAGCGTACAATCTCCGCAAGCCGGTTGTGGCGGCCATATTCGGCCAGAAACGTGCCGGTGAAAATGCCGACAGGGGTCGCGATCAGAATGCCGAGGCCTGTCATCATCAGGCTGCCAACAATGGCATTGGCAAGCCCGCCTTCGCTACCGGGTGGCGGGGTGCTTTCCAGAAAGAGGGAAGGGCGGATCGCCTGCAGGCCGTTCCATATGAGCGTGAACAGAATGGAACCAAGCGTGAAGAGGACGATGCCCGTCATGACCAGCGAGAGTGCTGTCATGAAGCTGTCGCGCCGGTGGCGGCGTTTGACGACTTGCCGGTTCATGCCAGACCTCCCTTGGCGGATCCAAGCAACATGCGCTTGCCGATGGCGAGCACAAAAAAGGTCAGCACAAAGAGCACCAAACCCAGACCAACCAGCGAGGCGGTATAGATCACGCCATCTGCTTCGGTAAATTCATTGGCAAGTGCCGCCGAGATGGTCGTGCCCGGTGCCAGCAGCGAGGTGCTGAGATGATGCGCATTGCCGATTACGAAAGTGACGGCCATGGTTTCGCCCAATGCGCGCCCGAGACCGAGCATCACGCCCCCCACAACGCCTTTGCGGCAATAGGGCAGCACCACGCGCCAGACGACTTCCCAGCGCGTCGCGCCCAGCCCGTAGGCGGATTCGCGTAGCACCGCTGGCACACTCACAAAGACCTCCCGCATGACTGCCGTGATGAAGGGCAAAACCATAAGCCCGAGAATGATCCCGGCGAGCAGCATCCCGATGCCGATCGGGGGGCCCTGAAAGAACATCCCGATCACGGGCACATTGCCAAGCGTGGCAATGAGGAAGGGCTCAACATCATGCTGGAACAGGGGCGCCAGAACGAAGAGGCCCCATATGCCATAGATGATGCTCGGCACAGCGGCCAGCAGCTCGATGGCGATGGCGATGGGCTGGCGCAGGGGATGGGGGCAGATTTCAGTGAGGAAAAAGGCAAGGCCGAAGCTGAAGGGGACACCGATCAACATGGCGATGAACGAGGTGATGAGCGTGCCGACCAGCGGTACAAAAGCGCCGAAATGCTCGGTGACGGGGTTCCAGCCCGACGTCCAGACGAAGGCCGGACCAAAGATGCGCAGTGCCGGCCATGATCCCTCGATGAGAACATATACAAGCGCGCCCATCATCATCAGAACAAGCAGGGTGAAGGCGAGCGTCAGCGAACGAAACGCCGGATCGCCAAAACGCATCAGGAAACGCTGTCGGTCTTTTTGCATCGGTTTATCTCAAACTTGTCTTCAAAGCACGAAAGGTGGAGAGCGACATCGCCCTCCACCCGCATCGTGAACAGCTTTTGGAAAGCCGGTTCAATCTCAGAGAATGGGCTTGCCATTCGTGTCCTTGATTTCGCTCCAGCTCTTCTTGACCATGTCGACAACGCTGTCAGGCATCGGCACATAGACGAGGTCTTCGGCCATCTTGTCACCCTTGTCATAGGCCCAGCCAAAGAAGTTCAGCACTTCCTTGCCCACTTCCGGCTTGTCCTGCGTTTTGTAGAACAGGATGAAAGTGGCAGCTGTCATCGGCCAGCTCTTGGCACCGGGCTGATCGGCAAGGATCAGGTAGTAGCCGGGTGCATTGGCCCAGTCGGCGTTGGAAGCCGCAGCTTGGATGCTTTCAAGGCTCGGGGCGACGACCTCACCATCCTTGTTGATCATGTCGGAATAGGTGAGCTTGTTCTGCAGCGCATAGGCATATTCCACATAGCCGATGGAATTTTCGGTCTGACCCACAAGGGCAGACACGCCTTCATTGCCTTTGCCGCCGAGACCTGTCGGCCATTCAACGGCTGAATCAACACCAACTTTGGACCAGTCGCTGTCCACGGCATTGAGGTAATAGGTGAAGTTGAAGGTTGTGCCTGAACCATCCGAACGGTGAACCACGGCAATGGCGCTGTCGGGCAGCTTCAGGTCCTTGTTCAGCGCGGCGATCTGGGGATCGTTCCACTTCTTGATGTCGCCCAGATAGATTTCGGCAAGCACTTTGCCTGTGAGCTTCATCTGACCGGGCTCAATGCCAGGCAGATTGACGACCGGCACAATCGCACCCATGACCATGGGGAACTGCATCAGGCCGGCCTCGTTCAGCTCATCGGCTGTGAGGGGCTTGTCGGATGCACCGAAATCAACCGTTTTGGCTTTGATCTGCTTGATGCCGCCGCCGGAACCGATGGACTGGTAGTTCATGCCGACGCCGGTCTCGGCCTTATAGGCTTCGGCCCATTTGGCATAAACGGGATAGGGAAATGTGGCGCCAGCGCCGGAAATGTCGCCGGCCTGTGCGGCGGTTGAAAGGACAAGGGCGGTTGCTGCAAAAAGCCCTGCACGGCCCAGCTTACCGAGTGATTTAAACATGTTGTTGCGCTCCATGATCGCGCAGATACGCCCATAGGCCATTCTGCAACGACTGCTAATGATAATTTGCGAGGTAGGGTTGGAAGTAGTGGTGGTTCTGCGTTGTCGAATGAACGACTGTCAGCCCGCTAGACGCCAGGCGTCAGCCGCACGGTTTCGCCAACCTGGTTAGGCCGCCTGCGGGGGGCCAATGCTGAAGGGCAGCACATAGGCCTTTGCTTCCCGCAGACTGGAGATCCAGAGAGCAGAGGCGTTTGTGACGCCCGCCCGGCGGTGTGCGGCGCCTGAGACCGAAACCACCGCGGAAGTAGGGGAGTTGCTGACTGTGCCTTCCGCTGTCTTCTTGTGCTTGTCCGTTTCGAGAACAGCGCTTTTGATAGCGTCTTCTGTTTCGACATCGGTCAACACGAAGCGCGGGCGACGACCATTTTCGTCGCCATGCACGGCCATAAAGAAGATTGTCGCGTAGCAAAGCGCAAAGACAAGACGGGCCCACCAGGCCAGACGGGTTTCAGTCTGGCGGCATTCTGCGTCGGTCAGAGACTTGCGCTCATATACGATCATCAGGCGCAAGATTGCCGTGGATTCTCGTCGCTTCAAGTCACGGTTTTGTAACAGTGACGGGTGAGGTCATTTGAGGCGAGAAAGCCTATAAGCGACAGGAGTTTATGGGGATGGTGGCAATTGCGTGCCTAGCCGGTGCGGGCAATTTTCATCGCTTTGGCGGGGCTCAGGCCCAGGAGACGCAGAACGCTGTCGCAGGCCTGTCTTGTAATCTCTGGCTCAGCGCCATTGGTCAGCTGGTGGCGGACGGCGGCAATGATCAGGCTGACGATCTGTTCAATCAGAAAGGGCGTCACGTCGACATCGAATTTGCACTGGGCAATGCCCAGATCAATATCCTTGCGCAGATAGGTGAAAACATCGTCGCGCAGCTGAGGCAGATAGCTGGTGCTGTCGATCATGATTGCCGCCCAGTCAGGTTGCACGACAACGAGATCAATGAAGGCGGCCGTGGCTGTCACCACACGCGTCGGACCGTCCGTGATTTCTTCCATTTGCGCATCAAGCAAACGACTGACCTCAAGCGCGATGCCATAGGCGGCTTCACGCAGGATCTCGTTCTTGTCGGAAAAATGATTATAGAAGGTGCCATTGGCAAGATCGGCAGCTGTCGTGATGTCGCTGATCTTCAGGGCTTCCATGCCCTTTTCCGCAATCACCCGGATGGCGGCGTCCAGCAGCGCTGAACGCGTGCGTTCCCGCTTGTTCGCGCCGAGCGCCTGATCGCGAAAATATCTCTCTTTCAATGCCGCACTCCTTACCGATGCATTCAAGTCTATCGCAGACACAGGCTTGACAAAAGAAAAAAATGAGGCAAATCTCAAAAATGAGAATACTCTCATTTATTTTTTCCGGGCGACGGTGGCAATGTCAAAGGCGCAGATCTTGATCGTGGGGGCAGGGCCCGTGGGGCAATTGGCAGCCCTGTTGCTGGCACGGCAGGGCATCGCCTCTCGCTTGATTGATCGACGTCGTCACTTGCCGACGGCGCCAAAGGCCCATGCCGTCAATCCACGCACGCTGGAAATTTGCGAAAGTGTTGGCGTCTCGGCCGAAGCGATCCGGGCCGAAGGCGCAAGTGCCAATGATGCAGGCTGGGTCAGGTTCATGGGCACGCTGGCCGGGCCGGAATTCGGTGCGCTGCCCTATGAGCGTCAGGATGAGGCCGCGCTCTCGGATACACCCTATCCGCTGACCAATATTCCGCAGCCGAAATTTGAAGCGGCTCTCGAAAAAGCCATCAACGCAGAGCCCCTTATCGAGCTTCAGCGCGGTGTTGCCTGCATCGACACGCGCGAAGAGGCAAATGGCGTCATGGCGACGCTGGAAGAAACAGAAACGGGCGTGCGCAGCGAGAGCCATTATGACTATCTGATTGCCGCTGATGGCGCGGGCTCGCAGATACGCGAGAGGCTGGGTATTGCCATGGAAGGGCCGGAGGCGCTTCAGCACAATATCATGATCCATTTCGAGGCCGACCTGACATCCCTCACGGATGCGCGGCCTGGCGTCCTCTATTTTGTCTTTGATCCCTCCATTCAGGGCGTGCTGATTGCTTATGACCGGGCCAGCACATGGGTGCTGATGCATCCCTATGATCCGGGGAAAGAAACGCTTGAGGACTACACCGACGCGCGATGCCTGGCGCTTGTGACGCACGCCATCGGCACATCGGCCCCGTCCATAAAAATCTGCAACAAGAGCAATTGGGTGATGTCGGCGCAAGTCGCACAGACCTATCGCAAGGGGCGCATATTTCTTGCAGGCGATGCGGCCCACCGCTTTCCCCCCACCGGCGGGCTCGGGCTGAATACGGGTGCGGTCGATGCCCAGAATCTTGCCTGGAAACTTGCCGCCGTTCTGAAAGGTGAGGCGGGTGATGGCCTGCTCGAAAGTTATGAAACAGAGCGTCGCCCCGTCGCCATTGTGAACAGCGAGCAGAGCTTGACCAACGCGGCAAAGATCTTTGATCTTGTTGCCGTCATTCAGGGGTTTGAACCGGACAAGGCGCAGGCGCAATATGAAGCGCTAGCGGCCAATATCGGTGCTTCCGAAACATTGGCCTGCGCAGTGGAAGCGCAGCGCCCGCATTTCGACAGCTTCAATCTGCAGCTTGGCTATCGCTATAACTCCGCCGCCATCAAGGGCGCGCCGGTGCTGCAGACCGGTGCCGAGACGGATATCAGCAATTATCAGCCTTCATGGGAAGCCGGTGCCCATGTGCCGCATCGCTGGGTGACACATGCAGGCAATGAGAAATCACTTCTCGCACTGCTCCCTGTTCATAGCTTCACGCTGCTCGCGGGCCCCCAAGCGCATGGCTGGTGCGAGGCAGCGCACGAGAAGCAGTTGAACATTGTCAAATATGGCGAGGATTTTACCGACACGCTGTCGGACTGGTCGGACCTGACGGGCCTGATGCCGGAGGGTGCGCTGCTCGTGCGCCCCGATGGTCATATCGCCATGCGTCTGGCGCGACCATCCGCAGATCACGCGACCGAGCTCAATGCGGGGCTCGCCTCACTTCTTTCACTTGCCTAGGCGGAAATGAAATGGATCTCGGTCTCACCGGAAAAAAAGCAATCATCTGCGCCTCCTCCCGTGGCCTTGGCAAAGCCTGCGCGATGGCACTGGCCCGCGAAGGTGCCAATGTTGTCATCAATGGTCGCAGCGAGGAAAATCTTGCCAGCGCCGTCAAGGAAATTGAGGCCGTGGCGAAGGGCAGCGTCATATCGGTGCTGGCCGACATCAATACAAGCGAGGGCCGCGCCGCATTGGTGGCGGCTTGTCCTGATGCCGACATTCTCGTGAACAATAATGACGGCCCGCCACCTGGCAATTTCCAGCAATGGGAAGAGGCAGACTGGCAGAAGGCACTTGAAGCCAATCTGCTCGCGCCTGTCTTCATGATCAAGGCATTGATTGAAGGCATGAAGGAACGTCGCTTCGGCCGCATCGTCAACATCACATCGGCCATGGTGAAAGCGCCGCGTTCCGTGATGGGTCTTTCCACAACTGCCCGTTCCGGCCTCACCGCCATGTGCAAGGGCCTTTCTGTGGATGTCGCTCCTTTTAATGTGACCATCAATAATATGTTGCCGGAGCGTTTTGATACCGAACGCCAGAAGCAGATGGCAAAGCTTGCCATGGCGTTCAAGAAAATAACCTACGAAGAAGCGCGCGCCGAAATAGCCGAAACAATTGCCGCCAAGCGCATGGGTGACCCGTCGGAATTCGGCGATGCCTGCGCCTTTCTCTGCAGCGCCCAGGCAGGCTTCATCTCGGGCCAGAACCTGCAGCTCGATGGCGGCTCCTATCCAGGTCTTATCTAGGGAAAACGAAAATGGAATCCTTTTACGATCAAACCCTCATCCCCCGGCTGCTCTTCACACTGGTCGCCGTGGCCATCAGCGTCGGACCGATATTTGCCGACTTCAACAAGACCCACGCGACCAACCCGCTCTGGACGCCGCATGCACGTTTTCATGTTGTGTGGCAGGTCCTGTGTCAGACAGGTGTTTCGCTGATCATTCTTTATCTGCTCTGGAATGATGCAGCGGACTACAGCACACATATAACGCTTGCAGCCCTGTTGAACTTTGTCTGGGGTGCCAGCTTCTACGCCACACTTTCTACCATGCGTATTTTTGATGGCTCGCTTAAAGACGTGAACGGCATCAAACCTTTCCGCTTCAACATTCTTGGCAAGATCTATCTGGTGGATACCAATCTCTTTGGCGGCACCATTCTGATGACGATCAACGCCATCGGCTTTTACCTGATCATGACGTGAGGCATTTGCTTGTGACTTTTATCCGCTGGACAGGAATTCTTCTGATGACCGTGATGCAGACAACGACGATGCAGGCAGCTGAAATGAAGGCCGTTGCGATTGCACCAGTAAGTCAGGCTCTGACATTTGCCCGGACCCTGGTGGACGGGCAGGCCTCTCTCTATCTCGTCTCTGGCTATCAGAACGGGACCGTCACCGGCCTTAATCTGACAACTGAGTTGGGCCCTGACGTGGATGATCCCGTCACCGCCTATGGCAAATTTGGCTATGATGTGCTGGCGGCCATGGCGGGCAAAACCCGTGTCGAAACCCTGCCTGTCAGTGATCTGGTGATGCCGGTCGGTTTGACCGCGTCCCATATCGCCGTCGGGACAAATTTTCCCGAACATGCAGAAGAATCGACCGTCACAGATGGCCCCTTTCTGTTTCCCAAGGAAGTGGTGCCGACGCCTTTCAATGCCCCGGTTTCGGCAGGCACGGCGCTTCTTGATTACGAAGTCGAGCTTTGTTTTGTCGCCCTTGATGATGTCAATCTGAACGAAGACGTGAGCCGTATGGGACTGGTGCTCTGCAATGACGTGACCGACCGCGCCGCATTGCTGCGCAATGTCGATCCCTTTAATGTGACCTCCGGCAAGGGCTTCACCACCGGCAAGAGCGCACCGGGCTACATGCCCATCGGCAATCTTTTTGTGATTCCAAAGGATGTGCGCAGCTTTGGCGAATCCATCGAGTTGCGCCTTTACCGCAATGGCGAGTTGAAGCAGGCCGCACGGCAATCCGAAGCCATCTGGGATTTTGATGAGCTTCTGCGCCAGTCCAAAGCGCGCGCCGGCGCGACCTGGGACTATCGGGGGCAAAGCGTTGCCCTGCCGGTGGACAACGACATCATCCCCGCACGTACCGCCATTCTGGCGGGCACGCCTAACGGGACAATCGTTCAGGGCATCAACAAGTCAGCCTATGTCTGGGGCGTCATTGACTTTCTTCTGGGCGGTTGGGGCAAGCCCGTGACCTATTGGGTCGTGGAGCGCCACATTGCCCAGGAAGAAGCAAAGAAAAACTATCTCCAGCCGGGTGAAGAAGTGAGCGTAAAGGTCGATTATCTGGGTGAGATGATCACCCCGATTGTTGAATGATCATCTGCAGGGTCAAGGCTGTTTGATAAAGGTGATCGTCAGGGTGCCGATTTCAACGCCAAAGCGTGTCACGCTGGCACGATTCAGAAGCACGCCATCTTCCGAGAGATAGAACCAGTCGGTGAAATTCACCCGCCAGGTTTTGTGCTCTCCGACCTTCAGGTCAATATCATAGGTCCAGGTGAATCCGTTGCCATAGCCCGAGCCCTTGGCCGTGCCGATGATATCAGGTGACGTACCATTATAATGGTGCTCGTCAATTTTGCGGATCGTCCAGACGCGATGATCGGTTTCGCCGTCCTTGTAGCGGAAGCTCTCATCCAGTGTCAGCGTATCGCCTTCCACGGTGCCGACTACATCGACAACAAACTCACGGCGAAGATTGCCGAAGCGGTCTTCGAAAATGCCATAGGCCTTTGACTTGCCCTGAAAATACTCGTCGAGTCGAAGTTCAGGTGTCTTGCCCTTGAAGTCTTCCGGCGTCATGGAGCTGCAGCTCGCAAGTACCAACGCGGAAGCGGCAAGGCAGAAGGCAGCAATTTTGCGCATGTTTGATTCCCTTGTTTCGTTCTGATTTTTACGAAACCAGGACTCTTTCGGATCATCCGCCGGAAAACACGCGGGCTCGCCGTCATAAATTTGGCGGATATCTGTCACTTTGTGAAAATTCAAAGCGCCGCCAAATAGTCGTCACCATAGTGTCATCAGATTTTCATGTGATGTCTGTAGCTGCATGTAGACACGGTGCCTTTTTCAAGCGCCAGCCACGACAGAAAGACATCACCCGTGAGCGATCCGGCCATCATCACTGAGTACCAGAATGCCAGCGAGCGCCTGAAGCATGCCGTGCATCGGCACAAGGCCGTCTCGAAAGAGGGACTGACAGAACGCCTGTTCACGCTGCTGTTCACCGGTCTCGTCTATCCCCAGATATGGGAAGACCCGGAAGTCGATATGGAGGCCATGCAGATCAATGAGGATAGCCACGTCGTGGCCATCGCATCCGGCGGCTGCAATGTCATGTCCTATCTCACGGCCAATCCCGCCAGAATCACAGCCGTTGATCTCAACCGGGCCCATATCGCCTTGAACAGGCTGAAACTTGCCGGTGCGGCACATATGCCAAGCTATGAGCATTTTTACAGCTTCTTCGGCAATGCCAATGATCCGCAGAACCCTGATCGCTACCGCCGCTTCATGCGCGACTATATTGACGACGAAACATTTGAATATTGGGAGCGTTGCTCCATCTCCGGGCGCAAGCGCATCACGCTTTTTGCCCGCAATTTTTACAAGCATGGCCTGCTGGGCATTTATATCGGCCTGTCGCATCTTTTTGCGCGGCTTTATGGCGTGACCTTCAAGGAACTTATGGCCTGCAAGACTCTTGAAGAACAGCGCGACTTCTATGAGCGCAAGATCGCGCCGCTTTTCGACAAGCGCCTGGTGAGCTGGGTCACCTCCAAGCCGGCTTCGCTCTACGGCCTTGGCATTCCGCCCTCGCAATATGAGGCGCTTGCTGGTGATCGCGAAATGCGTTTTGTGTTGCGTGAGCGCCTTGAAACGCTGATCTGCAACTTCCCGATCCGTGAAAATTATTTCGCTGCCCAGGCTTTTGCCCGCCGCTACGTCGAAGGCGGCGAAGGCGCGCTGCCACCTTATCTCAAGCGCGAAAGCTTCGCTTCGCTTCAGGCCAATGCCAGTCGCGTGCAGGTGCTCAACAAGAATTTCACCGAGTTCCTGCGTGCCGAACCCGATGCCAGTGCGGACCGCTATGTGCTGTTGGATGCACAGGACTGGATGACGGATGAGCAGCTGAACGACCTCTGGGACCAGATCACCCGCACAGCCAAACCCGGTGCCCGTGTCATCTTCCGCACAGCCGCCGAGCCGAGCCTGCTGCCAGGTCGCGTGCGTGACGAAACGCTTGCCCGTTGGGACTATCGTGCCGAGGAGTCACTTGCCTTCACCAAGGCCGACCGTTCATCAATTTATGGCGGCTTCCATCTTTATGTCTTGAGGGGCTGAACCGCTTGTCCGCCAGCAACATGGAGGCCGCCCCGCATAGCGCTCTGATGGACAGCATCTATCGGAACCAGCGCCATATCTATGATCTGACGCGTCGCTACTATCTGCTCGGGCGGGACCACTTGATTGCGGAACTGTCCCCACCGGCAAAGGGCACCGTGCTCGAAATTGGCTGCGGCACGGGCCGCAATCTCATCGCAGCGCTACGCCATCACAGCGCGGCAGATTATTTCGGCATGGATATCTCCAATGAGATGCTTGAAACGGCTGCTGCTTCTGCCGCCCGTGCGGGTGTGGCAGACCGCATCCGCTTTGCGCAGGGCGATGCCACCTGTTTTGATCCCCAATCAGCCTTCGGTATCGAGACTTTCGACCGCGTTTTCATGTCCTATACCATTTCCATGATCCCGGTCTGGAAAGACGCGATTGCCGACGCCATGCGCCACGTCAAACCCGGCGGCTCGCTGCATCTGGTGGATTTCGGCCAGCAGGAAAGGCTTCCTGGCTGGTTCCGGGGCCTGCTTTTCAAATGGCTTGATCTCTTCCATGTCACGCCGCGTGCCGATATGCGCGACGTGCTGGCCGCCGAAGCCGAACGGTCAGGCGCAACGCTGCAGTTCCAGTCGCTCTATCGCGGCTATGCCTGGTATGGCGTTATCACCATGCCGGGGGCCGAGGCCTAAGCACCCGGCCAACGCAGGTCGTGCGACCCCGATGGCATCGACGGCCTTGCATAGAAGCAGGGTGTTTCTGACAGCTTGGCCGCATGTGAGACGGCAGACAGCGTGCCGAATCCGGAGGGCAGTGTCTCCAGAAAATCAGTGATGTCTTCTCGCTTGGGGTCCATGGCGGCAAAACCGTTTTCAACCCGACCCATATCCCAGAGCCAACGACCTGTCTGTGCCAGCGAAACCTCCACATGCCAGCTGCCACCCTCGGCTGCCTGGCGCAACCGTGCCATCATGGCGCTAAAGGCCATAAGGTGGCCTGAGGCGTGATCAAGTGCCTGCGCGGGCAGCTCCTTGGGGAGATGGGTGCCAGCAGCAAGTCCCTCGGCATGATTAAAACCTGTTGCCGTCTGAACAAGGGAGTCAAAGCCGCGTCGCATGGCCCACGGCCCGACACTGCCATAGGCCGAAAGAGACACATAGATGATGCCCGGTCGAAGTTTGGCCACCTGCTCGGGCGAAAAGCCGCGGCGCGTCATGCCGCCCGGTCGATAACCCTGCATGAAGATATCGGTATCCCGCATCAGCTCCCGCAGGGCCTCGCGGCCATCTTCCGTGTCGAGATCGGCATGTGCGGTGAGCTTGCCACGCCCGTTGTCACGTATCAGCCAGTCAATATCCGGCAGATGAGGCGATGTGATCCGCAATACATCGGCGCCATGCGCAGCCAGTGTGCGTCCACCCACCGGCCCCGCGACAATGCGTGTCAAATCCAGTACGCGCCAGTGCGACAGGGGGCGAGGACCCTCTGGCAGGGGGCGGGGGCACGCCTCGCCAATTTTTGTGAAGCGGATAACAGGCTGCGCGGCGATCGCCGCTGATTGCGCATGATCCATCCACTGTGCATGGGAACGATAGGCTGACACCACGCAACCGGCTTCATTCGCCGCTGTCTCAAAGGCTTCACTCTGCCACGTCAACAGGGCTGCCTGCACGGCATCGCGCGTGGTGGCGCATTTCAACAGGTCGAGGATATGGTCCCGATGATGTGGAAAATTTGTATGCAGACGAACATGGCCATCACCTGACTGATAGAGCCCGGCAATCGGATCCCATAGTGACCCAGGTGCTTGCGCGTCGATCTGCAAATAGCGTTCGGAACGGAATTCAGCAGCAGCATGATGCATATCGACATGAACGCGCTGGGTCTTGCCCGTTTTCATCCGCCAGGCCGTGGCAGCCGCCAGACCGGCCGCTGCAATGGATGCCTGGGCGGCAGAACCGATCCAAAAAGAGGAGGGCAGCACAGGGTCAACGCCTGCAAGGTCCAGATGCGACAGGTCCTCCGGCGCGCCACCCGCCAGAGACCAAAGCCCGGATATGATTTCAAAGGTTGTTTTCAAAATGACCCTCCAGAAGATGCATGAGGTTCACGCATCGTCTGGAAAGAGGTCAATCTTGATTCAGACAATCAAGTCTGCGGCCACATCAGGAAAACGCCTGAATGCCGGTCATCTCGCGGCCCAGGATCAGCGCATGAATGTCATGCGTCCCTTCATAGGTGTTGACCGCTTCCAGATTCATGACGTGACGAATGACGTGATACTCATCCGATACGCCATTGCCGCCATGCATGTCGCGGGCAACACGCGCAATGTCGAGAGCCTTGCCGCAATTGTTGCGCTTCATCAGCGAAATGGCGGCAGGGGCCGCCGTGTGATCGTCAAACATGCGACCGAGCTGCAAGCAGCCCTGAAGGCCGAGGGTGATTTCCGTCATCATGTCGGCAAGCTTCTTCTGAACCAGCTGGTTGGCCGCAAGCGGGCGACCGAACTGTTTGCGGTCCATCGTATAGTCGCGCGCCGCCGTCCAGCAGAATTCCGCAGCTCCCATGGCGCCCCAGGCAATGCCGTAGCGTGCGCGGTTGAGGCAGCCAAAGGGACCGGCGAGCCCGCGCACATTGGGCAGCAGGTTTTCATCAGGCACAAACACATCCTGCAGCGATATTTCGCCGGTGATGGAGGCGCGCAGGCTGAACTTGCCTTCGATCTTGGGCGTAGTGAAACCCTTAAAACCGCGTTCCACGACAAAACCACGGATCACATCATCATCGGTCTTGGCCCAGACAACGGCGAGGTCAGCGATAGGCGCATTGGTGATCCACATTTTCGCACCATTGAGGATATAGCCGCCATCGACTTTCTTGGCGCGTGTGCGCATCGACCCCGGATCAGAGCCATGATCGGGTTCGGTCAGGCCGAAGCAGCCAACCCATTCACCCGTCGCAAGCTTTGGCAGATATTTTTCGCGCTGGGCCTCCGAGCCATAGGCATGGATCGGATGCATGACGAGCGAGGACTGCACACTCATGGCGGAACGATAGCCGCTATCAACGCGTTCGACTTCGCGTGCGGTCAGGCCGTAGCAGACATAGTTGAGGCCGGCGCAGCCATATTTTTCTGGCAGGGTCGAACCAAGCAGGCCCTGTGCGCCCATCTCGTTCATGATCTCGCGATGGAAAACTTCGTGACGATTGGCTTCCTTCACGCGTGGCATCAGCTTTTCCTGGGCATAAGCGCGGGCGGAGTCGCGCACCATACGCTCTTCCTCGGTCAGCTGGCTGTCGAGCAGCAACGGATCCTGCCAGTTGAAAGAGGCCAGCGGTGGGTTGGCCTTGGCGGGGGCGGTACCGGAAGTGGCGGCGGCTTGCGACATGATCGGTCCTCTCAGAAATCAATTTGAGCATGATATAGCATCGGAACCGTGCAGAGGCGAATAGCTCAGGGTTCCTTGACGTAAAGGGAAAGCGCTTCCGCCAGAAAATCGAACATCAGGCGCATTCGGCGGCTGGTTTTCAGGTCTTCATGCATGGCCACCCATACATCCAGATCGACGCCGAGCTCACCTTCCAGCAGGGGCGTGAGGCCATCCCGCCTGCCGAGCGTGCGCTGGCAGAAGCCCAGACCAAATCCGGCCCTGAGGGCGGCATATTGCGCCGCATCGCTGTCGGTGCGATAGGCGAAGAGATCACGGTTCAGCTCAATGCCAAAATTTTCCAGGCGCCGGATCGAGGGGACGCGGTCAAAGCCGATCAGAGGATGCGCCATAACCTCCTCAATTGTCTTTGGCGCGCCGTATTTTTTCAGATAGTCGGGATGGGCATGCAATCCCAGTTTCACCACGCCAACCTTGCGCGCCACCAGAGCCGACTGGGTCGGGCGGATCATGCGAATGGCGATATCTGCCTCACGCCGCAGCAGGTCTTCGGTGCGATTGGAAATCAGGACTTCGATCCTGATGCGCGGATGGAGCTCTCGAAATTCGGCCAATAGGGCGGGCAGAACTTCAACGCCGACCATTTCACTGGCGGTAATCCGCACCGTGCCGCTGTCATCCTCCGCCTCGCCCGTGGCAGCACGCTGCAGCGCCTCGGCAGCGCTCGCCATAGCCTCGGCAAACGGCATCAGCCCCAAGGCACCCTCGGTCGCGATGAGTCCGGTCTGGGAGCGGGTAAAGAGCGTCACCCCCAAAGCCTCTTCCAGCGCATCGATATGCCTGCCGATGGTCGGCTGGGTCAGGGCTAGGCTACGGGCAGCCGCAGAAAGACTGCCTTCCCGCATGACGGCAAGGAAGGAGCGGTAAAGTTCCCATCCGGGTTGCATATAGCTCATAAATTTACGTATAGCAGATAGGCGGATTTAGGCAATTCATATTCAGATATGAATAGACCATCTTCAGGGGACAGAAGACAGCAACCCTTGGAGATAAGCATATGACCCGCACAGCTCTCATCATCGGCGCAACAGGCGGCATTGGTGGCGAAACAGCCCGCGTCTTTCTGGCCAATGGCTGGAAGGTGCGCGCAGTCAACCGCCATCCCGCCAAAGCAGCCCAGGATTTTGCCTCACTTGGTCCCATTGAATGGGTCAAGGGCGATGCCATGAAAACAGAAGACATCGTCGCTGCGGCCAACGGCGTCAGCATCATCATTCATGCCGCCAACCCGCCCGGTTACAAGAACTGGCAGGGCACGGCTCTGCCCATGCTCGAAAGCTCGATAGCCGCAGCACAGGCCTCCGGCGCGCGCCTTGTCTTCCCCGGCACAGTCTACAATTTCGGACCGGACGCCTTTCCGTTGCTCAGTGAAACAAGCCCGCAGCATCCCAGAACACGCAAAGGGGCGATCCGTGTTGCCATGGAAGCACGGTTGCACCAGGCCACCTTGCAGGGTGCGCGTGTTCTCATTGTGCGTGCCGGTGATTTTTTCGGACCTCATGGCACGATGAACAACTGGTTTGCCGCCGGCATGGTGAAGCCCGGCAAGCCACTCAAATCCGTGACCTATCCGGGCGACAAAAAAGCCGGTCACAACTGGGCCTATCTGCCTGACCTCGCCGAAACCATCATGCAGCTCGTCGCGCGTGAAAATGAACTCGCGGATTTCGAGGTCTTCCATTTCGGCGGCCACTGGTTTGAGCCCGGTGTGGACATGGCGCGCGCCACACGTGATGCCGCCTGCAAGCCCGCCATCAGCATCAAATCGTTTCCGTGGTTTGCCATCTATCTCCTGGCTCCCGTCATGGAGACATTCCGGGAAATGATCGAGATGCGGTATCTCTGGAAAAAGCCTGTTCGTCTCGACAATTCAAAGCTTGTCGCTTTTCTCGGGGCCGAACCACACACGCCCATCGATATCGCGCTGCTTCAGACCCTGATCGGTCTTGGCTGTCTTGATCACAAGACGGCGGACCTGCGCAACCCCCTCAACATCCCGCACAGGAGTGCCTCATGATCTGTCCAGCAATTCTCAGAAAACGGCTTGAGAGGATTTGTCTCTCCCTCGTTGTTGCCGTGATCGGCAGCTATCTTCTCTCCTTGTCTATGGTCAGTGCAGATCGTTTCTTCTCATGACCCCGAAATGAAAAAGACCGGACGCAGGGCGCCCGGTCTTTGCTGTCTGAACCACGGATGGCTTATTCGGCGGCGGCCGATTTGGCCGCGCCAGCGGGCAGGCGGGAGATGAAGCTTTGGGCGGCATCAAGATATTCACCCTTGAGGCGCGCCACGAGGTCGGCCACGGATGGTGAGTCATGGATCGAGCCAAGGCCCTGACCGGCACCCCAGATATCCTTCCAGGCTTTCTGCTTCATGTTGCCGCCGGAGCCGAAATTCATTTTCGACTTGTCTGCCTCGGGCAGATTATGCGGATCCATGCCGGCAGCGGCAATGGACGGTGCGAGATAGTTGCCATGCACACCGGTAAAGAGATTTGAATAGACAATGTCTTCGGCGGCAAAATCGATGAGCGCCTTCTTGTAGCCCTCATCGGCGTTGGCTTCCTGTGTTGCGATAAAGCGCGTGCCCATATAGGCAAGGTCTGCACCCATGGCCAAAGCGCCTGCGATGGCAGACCCGTCGGCGATGGAGCCCGACAGCAGAATGGTGCCCTTGAACCAGCTGCGCACCTCATGCACCAGCGCGAAAGGCGAGAGCGTGCCCGCATGGCCACCGGCACCGGCGCAGACCAGGATGAGACCATCCACACCTTGCTCGGCGGCCTTCTTGGCGTGCTTCACATTGATGACGTCATGGAAGACCACGCCGCCATAGCTATGGGCTGCTTCCACAATTTCAGCCGGCGGGCGCAAACTTGTAATGATGATCGGCACTTCCAGGCGCGTGCAGACTTCCATGTCATGCATCAGGCGGTCATTGGAGGCATGGCAAATCTGGTTGACCGCGAAGGGCGCGACTTTCTTGTCCGGATTGGCGGCCTGATATTCGGCCAGTTCCGTCTTGATACGGACAATCCATTCTTCCAGCACATGGGCCGGACGCGCATTGAGTGCCGGGAAGGAACCGACAATGCCTGCCTTGCACTGGGCGATGACAAGTTCCGGACCGGAAACGATGAACAGCGGTGAGCCAATCACCGGTAGTTCCAGACTGTTCTGCAGTACTTTCGGCAAACCCATGGTAACCCTCATTCTTTGTTTGTTGCTTATGGCTGTTCTGAAATATGGTCTGAATTGGTTGCTTTGACATGTCCGTCTCTGCGGAGGCGACTTGTCACAAGTGAACAGTGCTCAGTTAGCGCCCGGCCAGACGGTTGCGATCTGCCTTGGCCTTGGCGCTGATGAAATCGATGACGGCGCGCACAGGCGCCGTGTCGCGCAGGTCCGGATGCGCCAAAAGCCAAAGATCCGTGCCGTTTAGCAGCTTCTGCGGCGCAATATGCACCAGGTCGCCATAGCTCTCGGCAACGACGCAGACCAGAGATGAAATGCCAAGCCCCGCCCGCACCGCCTGTATCAGATCCCCTTCGGTGGAACAGCGCAGCACTTCACGGGCCCCATGTGTGACATGGCGCATCCAGGTTGCGTGCTCGCTTTCCGACAGGATGCCGCCCTGGCTGACAACGGCATGTTCTTTCCACTCTTCGCGGCGGAGGGGCACACCATGCTTGGCGACATAGTCTTTTGAGGCATAGAAGCCGACGCCGATACGCGCAATTTTGCGGCCGACGATATTTTCCTGTCCGGGGCCATAGGGCCGCAGTAACACGTCAGCCTCGCGACGGCGTACCGAAACATTCATCTGAAGCGTGATGATCTCGATTTCAATATCTGGATGAAGTTCATTGAATTCGCCCAGGCTGGGTAACAGCCAATAGGCACTGATGCTGTGCGGCACGGCTATGCGCACCAGTCCCCGTGCCCCGCCCTCCGAGCCACCTGCCGCATGCAGCGCGCGTTCAGCAGCGACCGCCATGGGCTCAACTTCATTTTTCAACCTCTCGCCGGCCGCCGTCAGGGCATAGCCCGTGGGCTCGCGGACAAAAAGCTTGGTGCCCAGGCTGCGTTCAAGCGCGGCGATATGGCGACCGACCGTGGCATGGCTGAGCTTCAATCGACGCCCGGCGCCCGACAGACTCTGCGTTTCCGCAACGGCGAGAAAGATGCGATAGGCGTCCCAGCCGGTGTCACTGTTCATCAATGCACATCCTGTTGTCGATAAAGCGCACGGAGGTTGCGCTGCTTTTCCAGCGATTTCAAGGGTTTGTGTATTTTTTATGGTTCTCTTGACCTAAGGTCAACATATCCAGCCAGATGTCGCTCTGATAAAATGAACAGGACAAGATATAAGCCGTCCGGATCACGGCAGGGATGAAAAGACAGAGGAGGTCTTCGATGCTCAAGACAAGATTTACGGAAATGTTCGGGATTGAAACCCCGATCGTACAGGGTGGCATGCAGTGGGTGGGGCGTGCTGAACTTGTTGCCGCCGTTGCCAATGCCGGTGCGCTTGGCTTTATCACGGCGCTGACACAGCCGACGCCCGATGATCTCAGAAAGGAAATCGCCCGCTGCCGGGAGATGACCGACAAGCCTTTCGGTGTGAACCTGACCATTCTGCCTGCGCTCACACCGCCGCCCTATGCGGAATATCGGCAGGCCATTATTGAGTCCGGTGTGAAGATCGTCGAAACCGCAGGCTACAAGCCGCAGGAACATGTCGATGATTTCAAGAAGCATGGCATCAAGGTCATTCACAAATGCACCGCCGTCCGTCACGCCCTCTCGGCTGAACGCATGGGCGTTGACGCCATTTCCATTGATGGCTTTGAATGCGCCGGTCATCCCGGCGAAGATGACATTCCTGGCCTGATCCTTATTCCCGCCGCCGCCGACAAGGTGAAAATCCCGATGATTGCCTCAGGCGGTTTTGGCGATGCGCGTGGTCTTGTGGCCGCTCTGGCGCTGGGTGCTGAAGGCATCAATATGGGCACACGCTTCATGTGCACCGCCGAAAGCCCGATCCATCAGAAGGTCAAGGAACAGATCGTTGCCAATGACGAGCGCGCGACGGACCTGATTTTCCGTACATTGCACAACACGGCCCGTGTTGCCCGCAACGCTGTCAGCCAGGAAGTGGTGGCGATTGAGAAGAAGGGTGGCGCGACAATCGACGATATCCGCCATCTGGTCGCCGGTGCCCGCGGCAAGGTTGTCTATGAGGCTGGCGATCCTGATCACGGCATCTGGTCAGCTGGTATGGTGCAGGGACTGATCAATGACATTCCGACCTGTGCGGAACTTGTCAAACGCATCGTCTCCGAAGCCGAAGCCATTATCGGCAGTCGCCTGAACCGTATGGCAGGTATTTCGGTTGCCCGCGCTGCTGAATAAGTCAGCTTTACCAATCGAGATCAAAGCCCGCGCCGCAAGGTGCGGGCTTTTTCATGTCTCGCTTTCATGACTGACAACTTGCAGAAGTGCCCTGGGGCGGCGGATCTCAATTTCGCGATAGCCAAGTGCAATGAGGCCCTGATGCTCCAGATCAATCAGTATTCGATTGACCGTCTTGCGCGACAGGCCTGTCATTTCGGCCAGTTCATCCTGACGGATCGGCAGCACGATCCGGTTGTCGCGGGGCGGCCAGGCATGGCTGTAGCCATGAAGTCGCGCCGCAATCAGTGCTTTGGGCTTGAGCCGTGTCTGCTCAGCAATCGTACGGGCGGCCCAGGTCAGTTGCTCCGTGGCAAGCTCGGCAAAGTGAAGCCATAGCGATGGCAGCTCATGGGCAATGGCTGCCAGTGCATGCTGCGGAATGAAAATGATTTCCGAATGTTCACGCGCGACGGTTGTTGTGACGCGATAGCCTCCCAGCACCTGTGCGGCATAGCCGAAGATCGCGCTGGGGCCGGAAATGCTGATGGGCACATCATCGCCGGTTTCGAGCGTGACATAAGATGTGATAGAGCCCGTGAGCACGCCATAAAGACCGCTGGCTTCATCGCCAATGTCATAGAGCCACCGGCCCGCCTCCACGACGGCGATCTGCGCATGCTCAATCAGTTTTTGCTGGAGCTCGGTCGGGCGCCGCGCGAACCAGCCATTTTTTGCAAGAACCGCATCAAGGCGGGCCCTCTTTTTTGTTGGTGACATCATCAGGTGCTCCAATTGTAACTTTGGTTACAATTAGGCCGCGTCCAATCCTTATTATCAAGCCAACAATTCCTGGGAGGAAACAAGAATGAGCATTCAGGTCAGAAAATTCAGTGGCGGCTGTGGTGCGGAAGTATTGGGCGTCAATATCGCCAATCTCAGCAACTCCGACATGGACGCCGTGCGTCAGGCCTATGTCGATCATGGCGTGATCTTCTTCCGCGACCAGAAGATAACCGAAGAAGAACACATCGCTTTCGCCCGCCGCTGGGGCCCGATCAACATCAATCGCTTCTTTCCCGCCGATCAGAAATATCCCGAGATTGCGGAAGTGCGGAAAGAGAAGGCGCAGAAGACCAATATCGGCGGTGGTTGGCACACGGACCACTCTTACGATGTTGAACCGGCCATGGGCTCGATTCTTGTCGCCCGTCAGCTACCAGAGACAGGTGGCGATACACTCTTTGCCAATATGTATGCCGCCTATGACGCGCTCTCGCCGGGCCTGAAGGAAACACTTTCCCATATGCGCGCGATCCATTCGACAGCGCATGTTTTTGGCGCGGGTGGCTTTTACCAGCAGACCGACCCGAATAACGGCATGAAGACGGCGCACAGCGATATGCCCGAGGCGACGCACCCTGTTGTCATTACCCATCCCGAAAGTGGCCGCAAGGCGCTCTATGTCAATCCGGGGTTTACAGTCTGCTTTGAAGGTTGGACGCCGATGGAGTCAAAGCCCCTTCTTGACTATCTCTTTGCCCATGCTGCCCTGCCGGAATTTACCTGCCGCTTTCAGTGGCGTGATGGATCGGTTGCCTTCTGGGACAATCGCGCCACATGGCACTATGCCGCCAATGATTATCATGGCCAGCAGCGTTTGATGCACCGCATCACGATTGAAGGCTCCGCGCTCAGCTAATCCCTGTTTGGTTGCGTGGCCGGATGTGCCAGACTTCCTGTCTGTTGATCCGGCCATCGCAAAAGAGCCGGAGAGGGAGGAAGCATGTCACAAGCGATGCAGCAAAAGAGCCCGATTTCCGTTCGGCCCAATGCCAACGGCTTTGGCGCTGAGATCACGGGTGTGAACCTGCGCGCGCCGCAGGATGCCGAGACAACCGCCGCCATTCGCCGCGCCTGGCTGGATCATTCAGTCGTATGGTTTCCCGATCAGCCGCTCACCCTTGATGAGCTGGAGTGCTTCACCCTGACAATGGGGGACTGGGGCAAGACCGATTTCATCAAGCCCGTGGATGGTCACCCCAATGTGCTGGAGTTGTTGCGCGAGGCCGATGAGCGCTCGTCAAATTTTGGCGCGGGTTGGCATTCGGACTATTCCTTTCAGGATGCCCCGCCGGCGGGCACGCTGCTGCTGTCCAAAATTGTGACGCCTGTGGGCGGCCGCACATTTTTCGCCGATGGCTATGCCGCTTATGCGGATTTGCCTGAGCAGATGAAAAAGCGCATTGCCGGGCTCAAGGCCATTCATTCCGCCGAGCGGCCCTATTCAAAACAGGGCTTCTACGCCAATGAAAACGAAAAGCGGTCCCTGAAAATTGTGCCCTCGGATGACGCGTTGAAACGGCGCCTGCATCCGGTTGTGCGGACCCATCCCGAGACTGGCCGCAAGGCGCTTTTTGTCAATCCGGTTTATACAATTGGCATTGACGGGCTGCCGCAGGACGAGGGCGACGAATTGCTGCGCGAGCTTTGCGCGGCGACGCTGCAGCAGCAATATATCTATCGTCATGCCTGGAAGCCCGACATGCTGCTGATGTGGGACAATCGTTGCGTCCAGCATTTTGCCGAAGGCGGCTATGACGGTCACAAACGCCTGCTCTATCGCACGACGATTGCCGGCGACGTACCTTCCTGAGGTTAGTGCAGCAGCAGAAGCATCACGATCCCGCCAATCACCAGCAAGATACCGATGAGCTCCATCCGGTTCGTCTTCTCGCGGAAAATGAAATGCGAGGAGATGAAGGTAAAGACGAGCTCGATCTGGCCGAGGGCGCGCACATAGGCCGCATTCTGAATGGTCATGGCCGTGAACCAGCCGACCGAGGCGAGCGCACCTACAAGACCCACCATTGAACTTGGCCGCCAGGTCCGCATGGAAGCGCGCAGGTCATCTGGCGCCCGCCAGGCCAGCCAGATCGTCATGCAGACGGTCTGGATCAGCAGCACCACAAGCAGCGTGTAGGAGGCCGACATCAGGAAGTCGGATGTGCCAAGCGAGAGCGATGCCGCCCGGTAGGAAACAGCGGCCACACCATAAAGGGCGCCGGACCCCAACCCCGTCAAAGTTGGTTTTTCACTCAGCGAACGGATGAAGTTTGCAGCCGTCAGATGGGACTTTGCCATGGAAATGGCAATGACACCGGCAAGCGAAATCAGGATGGCCGCCACCGCCCCAAAGGTCAGGTGATCACCGAGCACAATGACGCCGAAAACGGCTGTCTGAATGGTCTCAGTTTTGGAATAGGTCGTACCCACAGCGAAATTGCGATAGGCAAACAGCGCGACCAGCAGAACCGTCGCCCATATCTGAGCCAGACCGCCAATCACGCAATAGACCAGAAACCACGTATTGGGTGTTGGTGCGGCGTCACCCTTGAGCGCCATCAGCGCCGCGAAATAAATCGCGGCGATGGGCAGGCCATAGACAAAGCGCACATAGGTTGCCCCGAGCGCGCTCATCTCTCCCGTCAGCCGCTTCTGCAATGTCGAACGCGTGTTCTGCAGAAATGCGGCGACGAGTGTCAGGCCAATCCATAACGGCATTTATCGTCAGTCCACCAAAGCGCCGTAAACCAGCTGCTGCAATTGCGGCCGCAGGGGATAGGTGGAGGAAGGATAGAGCTGGGTCATGAGGATGGAGATCATGTTTTCTTCCGGATCAATCCAGAAATAGGTCGATGCCGCGCCACCCCATGAGAAATTGCCCGCAGAGCCCGTTGCCATGGCTTCTGCCGGATCAAGCGTGATGGCAAAGCCGAGGCCGAAGCCCGCGCCATCGGCGGCCAGCTCGCTGAAGGCAGAGGTCGTCATCTGCTTCATGTTCTTGCCACCCGGCAGGTGGTTCATGATCATGAACTCAATTGTCTTGCGCGAGACAAGGCGGGCACCGTTGAATTCGCCACCATTCAGCAGCATCTGGCAGAAGCGCCAGTAATCCATCATCGTTGAAACGAGGCCGCCACCGCCGGAGAGAAACTCCGGGGCCTTGGCATAGGTGCTGGTTTCATCGCCAACATCCATGATGCCCTGCTTGCCGCTCTTGGGGTCCTTGAAATAATTGGTGGCAAAGCGGTCGAGCTTGTTCTTGGGCACAAAGAAGCCGGTATCGACCATGCCGAGGGGCCCGAAGATGCGCGACTGCAGGAACTCATCCAGCGGACGGCCCGACAGGACCTCCACCAGATAGCCACAGACATCGGTTGAAACCGAATAGTTCCAGTGCTCGCCGGGTGAGAAGAGAAGCGGGATATCGGCAAGCTTCGTCACCATATCTTTGAGTGTCATGCCGACCGTGGCCGCTCCACCAATGCCCGCCGAGCGGTAATGCGCGTCAATGGCATTGGCATACATGAAGCCATAGGTCAGACCCGATGTATGGGTCATCAGATCGCGGATCGTCATTTCGCGATCACATTCTCTGGTTTCATAGGCGCCTTCTTCACCGCTCACCCAGACACGCAGCTTCTTGAATTCCGGGATATAGCGCGAGACCGGATGGTTGAGCTGAAAATGGCCTTCCTCGTAGAGCATCATCAGGGCGATGCTGGTGACCGGCTTGGTCATGGAATAGATGCGGAAAATCGTATCGGCCTGAAGCGGCAGACCGCGCTCCCTGTCGCGCTGGCCGACACATTCAAAATGGGCAATCTCGCCATGGCGTGAAACCAGCGTGGAGAAGCCGGCGAGCTTTCCATTGTCCACATAAGACTGAAAATAGGGCGAGATGGCCGCCAGCCGGGCGCTGTCAAAACCAAGCTCTTCAGGCTTCACGATATCGGCTTGCACATTCATCGGCGTAACTCCGTTTGCTCATTATTGTTGTTGTGACGGTTTATCGAAAGCAGTCTGCAATGGCGCGTATCCAGGCCTTGATCGCCACCTTGTCGCCCGGCGTCTTGCCGCAGCGCACGATCACGGCGTCTATATCCGGAATGGCGACCGTGAACTGGCCCTCGTAGCCATTGGCTGAAAACGTGCCGGGCCCGGCAATGCCAAGCCACCAATGCGCGCCATAGGGATCATCCGTGCAGTCCTCCTGTTGCCATGTCGGTGTACGCGAATAATCCACCCAGCCCTCGGGCAGCAGACGCTCACCCTCCCAGATGCCATCGCGCAGATAGAGAAGACCGAAGCGGGCAAAATCGCGCGCGGTGGCAAAGCAGAAAGACGAGCCGATAAAGGTGCCCGCGGCATCAAATTTCGGACGGACCGATGTCATCCCGAGCTTGTCAAAGAGTCGCTCATGCATGAAGGCTTCAAAATCAGCGCCGCTTTTGCCAATCGCCCGTGCAATGGCGCGGCTCACAATATTGCTGGTGCCGCTGGAATAGTTGAAAAAACTGTCGGGCTCATGCGCGAGCGGGAAAGAGGCAGCAAAATGGGCAACATCTTCCTTGCCCTTGCCCCACAGCATGTCGATCACGTCGGAGGGATTTTCCGGCGAATATTCCTCGCGAAATTTCAGGCCGCTCGACATGCGCAGAAGCTGATCCAGCGTAATGGCATGACGCGGGTCTTTCGGGTCAGCCCATTCGGGCGCATCGGCCTTGGCATGGATGTCCATTTTTCCCTCGCCCACCATCATGCCGACAAGCGCCTGCGTGATGCTCTTGGCCTTGGACCAGGAGGGGCAGGTCACATCCGGTCCGAAGTCATTGCCATATTGCTCATGAATGAGCTGGCCATGTTGCACCACAACAAGGGCATGCGTTTCGCCGAGCGCATCCTCGGGCGTGGCGGCAAAGCCTTCTTCCATCAGCCGGTCGAACGAGGCGCGGTCCATGGCGGCGGGCAGGGGGGCTTGCGGCCATGCATGTGTCGGCCAGGCAATATCGGGTGATTGTGTCGGCAAGGGAGGCAGGGACATGGAACTCATATTGGCTGTTTTGGGACGATGGTTGATGGTGCCTTGCCAGAACCCGTCTGGCAATGAGCCCGCGCTATCAATCGGGCAAAGAGAACGCTATCCTTTTGAAAAAACAAGACCAGGGGGAAGAAAATGCCACTGTCACGACTCCATATCGACGGCGAATGGTTTGTGGATGCAGAGGGGCACACCCACATATTGCGTGGCGTCAATCTGGGCGGCGACTGCAAAGTGCCCTTCACCCCGAATGGCCATACCAATATCCCGACCGATTTCAGCGATCATAAAACCGTTTCCTTCATTGGTCGTCCGTTCCCGCTGGCCGAAGCCGAAGAACATTTTGCTCGTCTTCGGGCATGGGGGTTCAACTGCCTGCGACTGCTCACGACATGGGAAGCTGTCGAGCATGAGGGGCCCGGCAAATATGACGAGGCCTATCTCGATTATTTTGCGACGCTCTGCAAAATGGCCGGCGATCATGGCCTCTATGTCTTTGTCGATTTCCATCAGGATGTCTGGAGCCGGATGACCGGCGGCGATGGTGCACCGGGCTGGACCTTCGAGGCTGTGGGACTGGATTTCACCAAGTTCCATGCGGCCGGTGCCACCCATGTCATGCAGTATAAATATGATCCGGCCAAAGGCGGGCGTCAGGAAGACCGCTATCCGACAATGAGCTGGGCACAGAATTATGTCTATCCGGCCAATGCAATCATGTGGACGCTGTTTTTTGCGGGCAAAACATTCTGCCCCGATTTCCTCGTCCACGGGCGCAATGTGCAGGACTATCTGCAAGGCCATTATATCGGCGCGATGATGGCGATCGCCGAGCGGCTCAAGGATCTGCCAAACGTCATCGGCTTTGACTCGCTCAACGAGCCTGGCTCCGGTTATGTCGGGGTGCCGCTGAGCTATCGCCATCTGGGACGCAGCGACGTCAAGGCATTGCCCGCGCGTCCGGGTCTCGCCTGGTCGCCGCTTGATGGTCTGGCTGTGGCACAGGGCCTGCCACGCGCCATTCCCGATCTGCAGATTGATCCGGAAAAGCTGCGCGTCGATGTCGCTGACACACCGGTTATCAATCCCGATGGCGTTTCAATCTGGCGGGCGGGGGCCAAATGCCCGTTTGAAAAGGCAGGTGCCTATCGCCGCGCGGGCGGTGAGCTGGAAGTGCTGGACGAGAATTTCTTTTCATCCCGCGGCAATCAGACTTTTGACATGGACCGCGATTTCATGGGGCCGTTCTTTGCCAATGTCGCCGCGCGCATTCGCGAGGTGAATGCTGACTGGCTGCTCTTTGCCGAGCTTGATCCCGGCGCGGGCTTTGCCCATGGCTTTCCCAAGGACACGCCGGAGCGCACGGTCAATGCCAGCCACTGGTATGACATCGTGACACTGGTCACCAAAAGCTTCGGCTTTCCGCAATGGTATAATCCCTTCACGGGCAAGACGCTGGAAGGTGCCGAAGCAATCGAGGAGGCCTATACGCGTCAGCTGGCGGGCATCAAGTCCGCTGCTGAAAGTCTCAACGCCGGCACGGGCGCGCCGACGCTTATCGGCGAATGCGGCATCCCCTATGATCTCGATCAGGCTGCGGCCTTCAAGGCCTGGGCTGCCGGATCGCGCGACCCGGCTATCTGGGAGAAGCATGTGATCGCCCTCGACCTCATGTATAACGCGCTCGACAAATTGCTGATTTCCTCGACGCAGTGGAACTACACCGCCTCCAATCGCAATGACGAAGCTGTCGGCGATGGCTGGAATCAGGAAGACCTCTCCATCTACAGTATCGACCAGCGCGACAATCCCGACGATATCAACAGCGGTGGTCGCGCCCTTGAGGGTTTTGTACGTCCCTATGCGCGCAAGGTCACAGGGCGGCCGCTCAAGATGAAATTCAAACGCGAAACAGGCGCCTTCCGTTTCATCTATGACGTGACAGGCGATGGGACGGCGGAGATTTTCGTGCCGCGCCTGCAATATCCAAATGGCTTTGAGATCGAGGTGGAAGGGGGCGTGGCAGAGCGCGACGATGCCAACCAGCTTATTCATTTGAAGCCAGTCAATTCGGACAAGGTCGCCCTTATTCTGACGCGCCTGTAGCGGCCTCGCGCGTGAGCGAGGCGGCAATCGCCTTTGCCGTTTCCTGCATGGGCACGAGATAGCGCGTGACGGCTTCAGCCTCGTTCATGGCCGATCCGATATAGCGCATGGTGATGCAGGCAAGGACCTCATCACCACGGATCACGGGGACGGCGAGGCCCATGGCAGGGTCGCCCGGAACAGGGGCCGTGGAGGCATAGCCCAGCCGCCGAACGCGTTTGATAAGACTGTTCACGTGGCGCGTATCGCGGGCGGAACTGTTGGCCGCAAGATTTGAGGAACGCAGCATTGCCAGAATGGCGTCGCGCTCGGCATCGGGACAAAAGGCGATATAGGCCCGTCCCAGTGCCGCCACCAGCATGGGCAAACGCTTGTTTATCAGGGCAGGGTCGGTCACGAAGGGGCTTTCATGCCCGGTGCTCAGGCGGACCAGCATGGCATCGCGGTCGAGCGTTGCCATGGCCACGGGCCAGCGATAGCGCGCTGTCAGGGCGCTGAGGAAGGGCCGCCCGGCCTCCACCACCTGATCGCTGTGTTTGAAGCCGCCCGACAGGCGCAACACGCGTTCTGTCAGCGTATAGCCGCCCCGGCGAGGCAGGCGCGTGACATAGCCGCCGGCAATCAGCGTATCGAGCAGCCGCACCAAAGTCGGTTTGGGAAGGTCGGTTGCCTGATGCAACGCCGCCAGACTCGACGGCGCGTGCATGTTCAAGGCCTCCAGAAGCCGGAAAGAGCGCATCACCGGCTGCACAGGCGAGGTCGTATCGTCTTTGCTTTCTGCCATTTCTCACCCCCGGCGATCACTCTAATTCCGCAACGCGGAATTATCAAATTTAGACCTCACCTGAAATGCTTTTCCGGGCCTAGTCTCCGCTCAACGGTTTGGGAGAGCCGGTTGCCCGGTGCCTATGGCGGCGCGGACATATGAGAGGGAGAAACATCATGAGTCTTGCCAGAGAAACAAAGGCGGCTGTCACGTCGCGCGAGTTTGAACTGACCCCGATGACGCCGGGCATTGGTGCGGTCATCACGGGCATTGATCTGTCCAAGCCCGTGAGCGAGGAGACGCTCGCAGCCATTCGCGCAGACCTGTTGCACTACAAGGTCATTTTCTTCCGGGATCAGGACATTACGACGGAACAGCATCTGGCCTTTGCCCGCCGTTTCGGCGAACTCGAAGTGCATCCCTTCGCACCCCATAAGGAAGGCTATCCGGAAGTTCTGGCGATCACCCATGACAAGGACAGCAAGGGCCGCGAAAACAAGTGGCACAGCGATGTGACATGGCGCGAGGCGCCTTCTCTCGGATCGGTCCTGCGGGCCATCGAAGTGCCCGAGGTCGGGGGCGACACGCTTTTTTCGGACATGTATGCGGCCTATGACAATCTCGCTGACGATATCAAGGCACTGATCGACGACAAGAAGGCCGTGCATGACTTCGCGCATTTCCGCAAACTCATGATTGCCAAGGGCAAGAGCGCGGAAGAAATCGAAGAGATGAACCGGAAATATCCCATGGTCGAGCATCCGGTTGTCCGCACCCATCCGGAGACGGGTCGCAAGGCGCTTTATGTCAATGTCGCTTTCACCCAGCACATTGTCGGCATGGACAAGGACAAGTCCGATGCCCTGCTGGCTTTCCTTTACGCTCAGGCAGCCATTCCGGAGTATCAGTGCCGCTTCAGCTGGCAGAAAAACTCGATCGCTTTCTGGGACAATCGTTCCTGTCAGCATTACGCCGTGTCAGATTACTGGCCGGCCGTGCGTCGTATGGAACGCGTCACAATTGTTGGCGACAGGCCTTATTGATTGCCTCAGCGGAGAAAACATGTTGAAGAAAATTCTGTTCGGGCTTTCAGCCTTTGTGGTCGCGCTGCTTCTCGGCGTCGGCTCGGCCTATTTCATGCTGGCCAATGCCCAGAAAAGCGGTGGTATCCATTCAGGACCCTGGGCAACCAGTACGAGCTTTGGCAGTCCGGACGCCAGCATGTATGTGAGAGCCCGTGTTGCCTTGTTTGGCCTTCTTGCGCTCGACAAGAAGGAGACAATTTACTTCATCGCCAATGAAGACAGCGAGGGTGAAGCACTGAGTGGCAGCTGCACCTACAAGCTTGTCGGCACACCCCTTGCCGCCCGCTGGTGGAGCATCACGGCCTATGCACCTGACAGCTATCTCATCCCCAATGAGGCCAAGATTTATTCTATCGCTCAGACGACCGTGAAGCGCGAAGAGGATGGCAGCTTTATCGCCTATGTGTCACCGGAGCGACATGACGGCAACTGGCTGCCGGTCAGGGCGGGTGAGGCCTTTGACCTGACGGCCCGATTCTATAATCCGGATGCGTCAATCTATGACGATCCGTCCAAAGCCGTTCTGCCCACGATTACCAAGGAGAGCTGCAAATGACAACGCAATCACCCGAAATGGCGAAAGTGAAGCGTCTCGTCATCTGGCTCATCGCGGTCATCATCATGGCCGATATCATCCACGTCGCGACGATCTGGGCAATCCCGCGGGTCATCATGTCCCGTGTCATGACAGTGGTGGCGGGCAATAGCGAAGCCAATGTCATGGCGCATATGCAGCGGCCCGATGAGACGTCCCGCACAGTGGTGCGCCCGAGCCCCGATCTTGCCTATTCCATCTGCTCACTTGATCTTTCCAAGGGGGCCGTCCACGTCGTGGTTCCCCTCAGCGCGCCCTATAGTTCGGTCGCGCTCTATTCGTCGGCGACGGATAATTATTTTGTGCGCAATGATCGTGACACAGATGGTGCCCCGGTCGATATCGTGGTCGTAGGCAAGAGGGAGCCGATCCCCAGCAATCTGCCTCCATCCACCACACTCATTGAATCACCGACAGACAAGGGTCTCGTCCTTGTGCGCCGTGTGATTGAAAATGATGAGAGCTTTCCAGCGCTTGATGAAATGCGCCGGACAGCCAGCTGTTCCACCATTAAGGGCTGAAGGTTGCACGCTGCCGGATCTGGGGAGACCCAGCAGCGTGGCATGTCAGACCTTGTCGGCTATGGCGAGCGCGAATGAGAAGACGAGGGCTGTTTCCTTCAGCCGTTCAAATCGTCCCGACGCACCGCCATGGCCGGCATCCATATTGATCTTCAGCAATGTCAGGTGATCATCCGTCCTGGTCGCGCGTAGCTTCGCGATCCATTTGGCCGGCTCCCAATAGGTAACGCGCGGATCAGTAAGGCCGCCCAGCGCGAAGAGATGCGGATAGGCCTGCGGCTTCACATTGTCATAGGGGCTGTAGCTCGCCATGTAGCGATAGGCATCCTCGCTCTCGATCGGATTTCCCCATTCGTTCCATTCAGGTGGCGTGAGCGGCAAGGTGGCGTCCAGCATGGTGGTCAGCACATCCACAAAAGGCACTTCGGCAATGATGCCGTTGAAGAGCTCAGGCGCCATATTCGCCACAGCACCCATCAGCATGCCGCCCGCGCTGCCGCCTTGCGCAATGATGCCGCCCTTATGTGTGAAACCTTCCGCAATGAGATGCTCGCCGGCGGTAATAAAATCCGTAAAGGTATTTTTCTTGTGATTGCGCTTGCCCTGCACATACCAGCCATAGCCCTTTTCCATGCCGCCACGAATATGCGCGATGGCATAGATGAAGCCGCGATCAACAAGTGACAATGCCCCGATGGAAAAATTGGAGGGGATGGTGATGCCATAGGAGCCATAGCCATAAAGCAGGCAGGGGGCCTTGCCATCCAGCGGCAGGTCCTTGCGATAGAGAAGCGAGATCGGCACCAGGGCCCCGTCATCGGCTCTGGCAAAAATACGCCGCGTCACATAGTCAGCCGGATTATGGCCGGAAGGAATTTCCTGCCGCTTGCGCAATGTCCGTTCCCGCGTCTCAAGGTCATAATCATAGACCTCGGCAGGTGTCGTCATGGATGAATAGGAGAAACGCAGTTCCTGCGTGTCATATTCATAGCCTGATCCCATATGCAGCTCATAGGCTTCCTCATCAAAGCCGATCTCGTGTTCGGCGCCATCGGC
This sequence comes from Hyphomicrobiales bacterium, assembly GCA_016124805.1. Lineage (GTDB taxonomy): Bacteria > Pseudomonadota > Alphaproteobacteria > Parvibaculales > Parvibaculaceae > Parvibaculum. The sequence goes on from WGND01000004.1 coordinate 38,321, forward strand.
CAGTCGGCGGATGATGATGCGGTTGAGCCCGTCACGTCTTTCGCTGCGGATATAATGACGGGCAAGCGCCACCTGTGAAAGAACCAGTGTGCCGGGACGATGCGGGATCATGTCGCGCCAGTTCTCCCGTCCCGGCTTGTCATGCGGGGTCTCCACAACCTTGAAGTCTTCCGCCCCGTCGGCATTCGTCAGAATGAGGAAGCGCTGATTGGCAGCATCATCCTCGACATCATATTCAACGCCGTTCACGCGGGCTGCCATCAGAATGGGCGTCGCATCCGGCTTGTCTGCGGGCAACAGCCGGATCTCGCTGGTTTCGTGGTCGTGACTGAGAATGATGATGAACCTGCCGCTTTGCGTCTTGCTGACGCTGACAAAAAAGCCTTCATCTGCCTCTTCATAAACCAGCCTGTCTTCGCTGCGCGCTGTGCCGATGACATGGCGCAGGACACGCAAGGGGCGGTGTTCCTGATCGACCTCGGTATAAAAAAAGCTTTCGGCCCTGGCATCCCAGGCCGTGCCGGGCGATGTCTCAGCCACCTCATCCTCAAGGTCCTGGCCCGTTGTCAGGTCGCGGATGCGGATGGTGAAGAATTCCGAGCCCTTGCGGTCGGCTGACCAGGCGGCATAGCGATGATCAGGTGAATGATCAACATCCCCGATCTTGAAATAGGCTTCATCCGCCGCCTCGACATTGCCGTCAATCGTGACCTCTTCTACGCCGTCGCCCTGGCGACGACAGAAAATCGGATGCTGCGATCCCACGGCATAGCGTGTGTAATAGTGATAGGGGCCATCCCTCAGGGGAACGGATGAATCATCCTCCTTGATGCGGCCCTTCATCTCGGCAAAAAGCGTTTCACGAAGCTCGGTGAGTGGTTTTAGCGTTTCCTCAGTGTAGCTGTTTTCCGCTTCGAGATAGTCTCGGATATCGGCATCAAGAACGCTCGGGTCACGCATGACCTCACGCCATTTTGCATCACGTAACCAGGCATAGGGATCAACCCGCGTGATGCCGTGATATGTATCGCTGACAGGCCGCTTGTCAGCGAGCGGTGCCTTGCCGGGAGGAGTGAGTTTCATCATATGCCTCAAATCGCTGACAGAATTCGTACAAGAAAAAAGGCCCCGTGCATTTGCAGGGGGCCCCTGATCCTAGCCGATAGCTGATCTCACTCGTAGAGGATCGTCAGCGTTTCGGCAACCATGGCAGGGCGTTCAACGCCTTCAATCTCGATCGTCACGTCATTGACGATCTGCGTGCCACCGGCTTTTTCCACAGCATCCTTCAGGGACACACGGGCCCGAACGCGCGACCCGACCGGCACCATATTGGTGAAGCGGACCGAATTGGCGCCATAATTGATGCCGCGTGTCACACTCTTCACGCCGCTGATCTTGCTCATCAGTTCCGGCAGCAGGGAGAGCGTGAGATAGCCATGGGCAATCGTGCCCATGCCGAGTTCGCGCTGCGTGCGTTCCGGATCGATATGGATCCACTGATGGTCGCCCGTGGCGTCGGCAAACAGGTTCACGCGGGCCTGATCAAGCAGCACCCAGTCGCTGACACCGATTTCCTTGCCCTTTTCAGCCGCATATTCGGCAATCGAATTGAAAACGCGCATGTCGTCCTCCTTATGTATCCCGGCACGTCCGACCGGATTGAGTTCGCCTCGCGCGCCGTCATATTGTCGGTACGCTGGTCAATGGTCGCTAAACTAGCCGCCTGAAGACGGATCGCCAAGGGTCAATCGGGCCTCAGGTCGATCAGTCCTGTGCAGTGCCGGTTCTTACATGGACAGCCGAATGCGGACGCGGCGGTCTTCCTTGGCGTCCCAGGTCAAGGCATCGCGCATCCAGCCCCAGGCCTCGCCTTCAGATTCAATGGCAATGCGCGAAGCCGGCCAGCCATAGGATTGAAAGATGGCTGCAACGCTGGCCGAGCGTTTGCGCGACAGGGCCTCATTCGCTGCGGCATTGCCCGATTTGCTGGCCTTGCCGAACAGGCAGATCTGCTGGGCATTCTGTCCCTTGGCGAATTTGGTGATGCGGGCAATCTCGTCGAGATATTTGCCGTCGACATGGCTCGAGCTGGTCTCGAAGTAAATATAATAGTCCTTCTCGAACTTCTTGCTCGGATAGCGGTTATTGCAGCTCTTGCCTGTAGAATAGATCTCGCCGGCTCTGGCAGGTGGACTGTTCAGGTCCGTAGCGAAGACAAGCAGCAGCACGGCAAGGGCAGGCGCATATCGCAGCATGTATCTGAGATGGTTCATCTGTCGGACTCCGTATGATTCGTCCCCCTGCGCCCAGCATGCGACCACAGCGCGACCGCATCAAGAGCGCAGGGAAGGCGGATCAAACGATCTTGGAGTCGTGATTGCCCCAATAGCGGTCACGGATCAGCCGCTTGTAGAGCTTGCCAGTGGCATGGCGCGGCAATTCCTTGTCGAAATCGACGCTGCGCGGGCATTTGATGGCCGAGAGCTCTGTCTTGCAATAGGCGATGAGCTCCGCCTCAAGCTCGGGCCCGGCATCAGCCCAGCTCACAGGCTGCACAATGGCTTTGACTTCTTCGCCAAAGTCTTCGTTCGGGACGCCGATCACAGCGACATCGGCCACCTTGGGATGCATGACGAGAAGGTTCTCGGCTTCCTGCGGATAGATATTCACGCCGCCTGAGATGATCATGAAGGCCTTGCGATCCGTCAGATAGAGATAGCCTTCCTCGTCGACGCGACCGACATCGCCCAGCGTCGTCCAGCCTTTGGGATGACGGGAGTCCTGTGTCTTGCCGGGATCATTGTGATATTCGAACTGAACATCGCTCTCAAAAAAGATCGTGCCAGCTTCACCGACGGGCAGTTCGACACCATCATCATCGCAGATATGGATGGTACCCAGCAGTGGCTTGCCGACCGAGCCCTTGTGCGAAAGCCATTCATTTGAGTCCAGCGCACAGAAGCCATTGCCTTCAGAACCCGCATAATATTCAAAAATCACCGGCCCCCACCAGTCGATCATCTGTTCCTTCACAGGAACGGGGCAGGGGGCGGCGGCGTGGATGGCAACCTTCAGGCTCGACACATCATATTTCTCGCGCACGTCTTTGGGGATCTTCAGCATGCGCACAAACATGGTGGGCACCCATTGACTATGCGTGACCTTGTAGTCCCCGATCAGACGCAGGGCCTCCTCCGCATCGAAATGCTCCATCACGATAATGGTGCCACCAATGCGATTGACGGCCATGCAGTAGCGCAGCGGCGCGGCATGATAGAGCGGTGCAGGCGAGAGATAGGTGGTGTTTTCGTCAAAGCCGTAAAGCAGCTGGATAAGACCGATCAGACCCGGCATCTCGTCGATCTTGGCCCCGGTCAACGGATGCCGGATACCCTTGGGGCGTCCCGTCGTGCCGGAGGAATAGAGCATGTCGGTGCCGGCGGTTTCGTCGGCAATGGGTGTGGTCGGCATCTTGTCGCGCTCTGTCTCGTAGGACTCATAGCCAGCAATCTGGCCCCCCACTGAGAACAGGCGTTCGACACCGGGAACATGATTACCGGTCACGAGTTCAGCGGCCGTTTTCTCCAGCGACTTTGAGGTGAAAAGCATGCGCGCGCCACAGTCTTTGACGATATAGGCGATTTCCCCGGCGGTGAGGCGGGAGGAGACGGCGGTAAAGTAAAGGCCAGCGCGTTGCGCCGCCCAGCAGATTTCAAAAAAGGCGGAATTGTTTTCCATGAAGATGGCAATCGCATCACCCACCTTCAGGCCGCTTTTGCGGAAGAGCTGCGCCATCTGGTTGGAGCGCTCATTGAGCTGGCGATAGGTGACCGTTTCGCCTGTGCCCGCCATGATATAGGCAGGCTTTTCAGGCGTATTCTGCGCGTGAATATATGGATGCATAACTCGGATTCCCCTTTTCCATCCCCGCGATTGCCCCGGGGTCAGATGTCCGGGCTTCGCGTTTCATCGTGCCCGTTGTTATTTCTTGGTCAGGGAAATAAGGTTCCCGCCTGATACGAAGACACAACAAGTTTTGAGCGCCGTCAATAAGGCGCAGCTTGACGCAGCGGCAATAGGACTGCGTCGGTCAAGATAAAATCAAAAATGCGCCACAGGGAGAATTACATGGCCTTCGAAACAATCAAATATGACGTCGCCGACAACATTCTGACCATCACCTTGAACCGGCCTGAGAAGTTGAACGCCTTCACCGGCAAGATGGCGCTGGAGCTGATTGAAGCTTTTGACATGGCTGATGCCGATGACGATGTGCGGGCAATCATCGTGACGGGTGAAGGCCGTGCCTTCTGCGCCGGTGCCGACCTTTCCGCCGGTGCCAAGACCTTCGACTATGACAAGCTCGACAACCGCCCCGACAAGAAGGGCAGCCCCGTGCAGGCGGATGGGTCGATCGACTGGAGCCATGACGCCGTGCGCGACGGCGGTGGCCGCGTGACGCTGCGCATCTATGAGTGCCTCAAGCCCGTCATTGCCGCCGTCAATGGACCAGCCGTCGGTATCGGTGTCACGATGCAGCTGGCGATGGATATTCGTCTGGCATCTGAAGAGGCCCGCTTCGGGTTTGTTTTCGCCCGCCGTGGCATCGTGCCGGAAGCCTGCTCGAGCTGGTTCCTGCCGCGCATTGTCGGCGTCAGTCAGGCGTTGGAATGGATCTACACAGGTCGTGTGTTCCCGGCACAGGAAGCGCTGGAAGGGGGGCTGGTGAAGAAGGTCTACAAGGCCAATGAATTGCTGCCCGCCGCCCGTGCGCTTGCCCGCGAAATTGCCGACAATACCGCACCCGTTTCCGTCGCCCTGTCACGCCAGCTGATCTGGCGCATGGCCGGTGCCGATCATCCGATGGAAGCCCACAAGATGGACAGCCGCTCGATCTATGCGCGCGGCGCCTCGGACGATGCCAAGGAAGGCGTGATGTCCTTCCTGGAGAAGCGCCCGGCGGTCTATCCCAACAAGGTCTCCAAGGACATGCCGTCCTTCTTCCCCTGGTGGGACGAACGTAAATACAAGTAAGTCAGTCGTGAGGGCCCTCCGGCACATGCCGGGGGGCTTCCATGCGCCAGAGCGGCGTGAAGAAAAAGATCGACAGCCACAGCACCACCATCAGTCCGCAGGGCAGCAGCACCGCATCAAGCGGTCCAAGCCAGTGAATGGCATAGCCGGTGAGAAAGGACCCGATGGGTCCGCCGCCCATGGTGCCGAGTGTGAAACCCGCCAGCATCCGCGCCCGCATGGCATCCGTCGCTGTTTCCTGCACGATGGAACGCGAGATTGTCATGGCGATGCCGCCGCCCAGACCCCAAACCGCGGCCAGCAGGCACAGCGCCCAGATGGGCGGCTGAAGATGAATCAGCAGCATCACGGAGACGCTGATGCCTGAGGTCATCATGATCGTGCGGCCCTGATGCCGGATGGCCCGAAACCGGCTGACGGCAAAAGACGAAATGCCGATCCCGGTGAAGAAACTCATCAGCAACAGGCCGATTTGAAATGAGTCGCCTTGATAGATGTCGCGAATGAGGATCGGGAAAAGCACCATGAAGACGCCCATGAAGAGGACGCCGCCAAAAAACTGGAAAATCAGCACGGGCCGGATGCGATCACTCTCCCATATGGCCAGCAGTCCGGCCTTCACATCCCGCAAGGGCGACCGGCGCACATCGGCCACATGTATCGGCGGGGCCGGATCGAGACGCGAGGTTGTGAAGGCAGCAAAGGCGAGCAGGGCGCTTTGCGCCACCAGCAGCAAATGCGCGCCGAAATATTCCGCCGTGCCACCCAGCATGAAACCGCCGACCTGACCGAGAAACTGGCCGGCCATGGCGAGTGCCACCGCTTTCTGGATATTGCCCCCCTGGCGCATCATCGCGACGCGTGAAAGCAGGCTGTCGCGGGCCGGCATGACGAAGCCTCCCAACGACGACATCATGATCGCATAGGCCAGAATGAAGCTGTAACTCAGATTATCCGTGAGAATGACGATGGCCAGCATAAGCGGTGGCAGAACCGAAAGCAGCTGCAGACGCATCAGATGGTGGCGCAGTTCGGCGCGGTCAGCCGCCGCGCCGCCGAAAAGACCCAGCAGCAGCATCGGCAGCATGGAGAGCATCTGGGCAATGCCAAGCTGGTCCGAGGTGACATGCAGTTCAAAGGTCAGCAGTGACGGCAGCAGCACGGATTGAATGCCGGCCGATATGAAATAGGACCAGAGGCCCCGCATGTACCAGGCCAGCTTTTCAGGCGGCGCAGTGACGGGCGAAGGATCAGCCATCGTCAAGCGGCCTTTTCGTGATAGGCCCAGATCGGTGAAAACATCCGCAGGCTGATCAGAATGATGAGCATCAGCACGGTTGGCACCCATAAGGCATGATAGATGCCGAGCTGGCCGACCAGCAGACCCATCATCAAGGCGCCGACGGGTGCCCCGCCGGAAAACCCGAGCTGATAGAGCGCAAGGACGCGGGCGCGATGCGTTTCGGGTGCCGCGATCTGAACAATCGTGCGGCCCATCGTCATGGTCGTGCCCGCGCCCAGACCCCAGACAAAGCAATAGAGGCACAGCACAACAAAAGGAATGGGGAAGGACATCAGAAACAGGATGATCAGGCCGCTTGTGAGCGAGCCCATCATCACGCGCCCGCGATGGTGGATATGGCCGACACGGATCAGCGCCATATTGGAAACAATGGTCCCACCCCAGAAGCAAATATTGATCAAGCTCAGTTCCCAGACGCTGCCGCCAAAAATATCGCGCGCCATGAGCGGCAGGATGACGAGGAAGCTGCCCACGTAAAAGAGACCCACAGCGAACATCATGCCGATCACCGTGAAGACCACAGGTGAGGCGCGCGCGATGGCGATGCCGTCGAGAATTTGTTTCAGGCGCGAATCCTTTGTCGCCAGATTGGTCGGCGGCAGGGGTGCGAGCTTCCAGGAAGCGTAGCCACCGCCCAGCATCACGATCATCTGCACAATCAGCAGCGCGGGGGTGCCGGTGGTCGCGGCGAGTGCGGCCACAAGCATGCCCACGAGCTGGCTGCCCATTTGTGTTCCCATCGCCATGGCAACGGTCTTCTGGATGTTGTTGCCTGCCACACGGGTAAGGGCGGAGTCGCGTGCCGGCATGGCGAAGGCGCCCAGCGTGCCCATCGCGAGAGCATAGATGATGAGCGCTGAATAGCTGAGGTCGCCGAAGATGAAGACGATGGCGAGCAGCAGGGGCGGAATGGCCGCCAGTATGTGGACGCGGATGAGAATGCGCCGGACATCGGACTGATCGGCCGTTGCCCCGCCCAGCAGCATGAAGAGCAGCGAGGGCACCATGAGCGACATTTGGGCAATCCCGACCTTGGCCGCGGATTCTTCCAGAACATTGGCGACGAGATAGGGGAAGAGAACGAATTGAATGCCAAGGCTGACAAACCAGCTGGCCTGGCCGCCCAGATAAAGCGTCAGCCGCTTCCGAAGGGCGGCATTCTCAATATCCGGCAGGATCACATCTTCGACAGCGCTCACCGGGCAACCCCGCCGCTGATTGTTGCATTTACGGCCAAGATCACCGCCTCCCCTATTAGTTCCATAAGGAAACTATATGAATTGCGGCTTATTGCCAGTCATGCGGTGCGGCGAGCGACATTTTTTTGGCCTGCCTGTGCGCGCTGATGCTAGCGAGGGGTGTCGCCCGTGTAGCGGGCCCGGGGGCGGATCATCAATCCGGTCCTATATTGTTCCATGGCATGGCCGATCCATCCAGCGGTCCGTCCGAGGACAAAAATGCTGAGCCCGGAGCCCCGCGGCATGCGCAGAACGGCACCCATCACACCCAGCGCAAAATCAATATTGGGTCGCAGGCCGCCAGCCTCGGCCATGACATTGGCGATGCGCTGGGTACGTTTGAACGCTGGGTCATCGCCGTAATATTTGGCAAGCATCTCCATAAGCGCAGGCGCGCGTGGATCGCCGTCGGGATAGAGCGGATGGCCAAATCCGGGCACGGGATCATTGTCGCGCAGGCGCGCCAGCACGCCGTCTTCCACATCCTGCCGGTTCGCCATTTCCATCAGAAAGCCCTCCACCCGATGGGAAAGCCCGCCATGGCGCGGCCCCTGCGCCGCGCACATGCCCGCTTCCACGGCTGCATAAAGGGTGGCGCCGGTGCCCGCGACACAGCGCACCGTAAAGGCGGAGGCATTGAGCTCATGGTCGGCACATAGAACCAGCGCCATGCGGATGAGATTGGCCGCACCGGCATCACCAAAGGTCAGCGCCTTGGCAAGCACGTCATGAGCGGGCGCCTCGCTGGGGCTGACGCCAGAAAGGGTGGCCGTGACAAAACGGAGGAGACGGGCGCCTGTCGTGGCAAGGCCTCTGTCCGTCATGTTGTAAACAGTGTTGTCTTCCAGTGCCGCCACGGGCAGCAGGGCTTGCGCACGGGCAAGCGCCGTGAGGCTTGCCACCGACTCCGTGATGGCGTCCAGCCTTGCGCTGGAACGGGGCAGCGCCTCGCTTGTGAAGGGCTGGGCATCGCGACATCCCCAGAGCAGGGCTGCCACCTGCTCAAGTGTGGAGGTGCGGGCAAGTGCTGCTGAATCGGCACCCCGATAGTAGAGCTTGCCGTCGGCAATGAGTGTGATGGCGGAATCAAGGACCGGCTGGCCAAAGGACAGCGTGCCTGCGCGGCCATCGGTTGCGGGGGCATCAGCGGTTGCGCCTGTCCTGCGTGTCTTGAGATTGCGTACATCCTCGGCCCGATAGCGCTTGGCGCGCGAATCCGGCACAGGCTCGGAGCGGATCATGTCGCGGCTCACATAGGCGTAAAGAGTCGCGAGGCTGACCCCCAGTTCCGCGGCGGCTTCCTTGGCCGATAAATAGAGATTTTCCATCTTTTCCGCCATTTTCCGGAGCTTGCTTCACAATTATATATATTGATTATCTTAATCAAGATTGACCAGTTATCAGTCTAGCACCAGCTTCACTTCAACGCCAGGTCGAGCCCGCCTTCAACATGGCGGCGATCCGGCCCGTGATGAGTGAAAGGAGAAGTGCCATGACGGATATGCGTATGGTTCGAAAAGAGGCGGAAGCCACGTCCTCGGGTCTCGACAAGATTGTCGCCGCCGAAACACGGCTCAGCGATGTGGATGGTGAAGCAGGCCGTCTGGTCATTGCCGGTTTTGACGTAGCCGACCTCGTCACAGCACATGACTTTGAGGAAACGACTGCGCTCCTCTGGAAGGCAGCCGGCCTGCCGGATGCAGATAGGACCGATATGAAGGCTGCCATGGGCGCAGCGCGCGTCGAGGCATTCGCGCTGGCGCCTCGCCTGCCGGCCTCCGTTGACGGCCTCACCATGACAGAAGGCCTGCGAACGGGCCTCTCCCTGATTTCCGATGAAGGCACACGGCCCGTGCAGCAGCGCCTTGTGGGTGCCATGCCGGTCTTTGTGGCTGCGCTTGCCCGACGCGCCAAGGGTCAGGCGGCCATCGCCCCCGATCCGGCACTGGGGCAGGCGGCTGATTTCCTTCGCATGCTGAGGGGTGAACCCGCAACGGCAGCCGAGATCGAAGCCCTGGATGCCTATATGGTCACCGTGACGGATCACGGCATGAATGCATCGACCTTCACCGCGCGCGTCATCGCTTCAACGCGGGCCGGCATGGTCTCTGCGGTTGTGGGTGCGCTTTGTGCACTCAAGGGCCCGCTGCATGGCGGTGCGCCGGGGCCCGTGCTCGACATGCTCGATGCCATCGGCACGCGAGAGAATATTGAACCCTGGCTCAAGGCCGAAATTGCCAAAGGCGAGCGCCTCATGGGCTTTGGCCATCGCGTCTATCGCGTGCGCGATCCGCGTGCCGATGTGTTCAACAAGGCGGTGATGACCCTGACCAACGGGAATGAGCGCCTGCAGTTTGCCCGTGAGGTGGAGGCCGCTGCGCTTACCGCCCTGCGTGCGTCCAAGCCCGGCACCCGCATTGATACCAACATGGAATATTACACGGCGCTATTGCTGGAGGCGCTGAACATTCCCAATGAGGCCATCACCCCTGTCTTTGCCATGGCGCGCGTGGCGGGATGGACGGCGCATGTCATGGAACAGGAGCGGGTCGGCCGGATCATCCGCCCGCAGTCTGTCTATGTCGGGCCGTTCCCGCATGACAAGGACTCGGCAGCTGCCTGAGTCAGCAGGGTGGATTGTCGCCGAAGGTTTTCTGGGCGAGTGCAAGCGCGGGCTCGTCCAGAAGCTGCGGGTTCCATTCACCCGTGCGCACGATCTGTGTGGCAAGCTGGGCATAGCTTTGAGGTGAGCGGATATCGACACAGGCATAGGGATCCTGCACTTTGGACCCGAGCACGCGGCGGGCATCTTCCTCGTCATGCAGATATTTGAGCGTTGCGAAATAGCCGGCAATATATTTTCGGCAATAAAGCGCCTCGCGTGGTGTGGGGCTCTGGGGATTGAGCGAATGCTCGCTCAGCACGCGACAGGCGGCGAGCAGGTCATTGCCGGTTTCGATGCGTGAACGTGCCTGGGCACCTGTTGGCACGCAAACGGTCGCGAGCACAAGAATGAGCAGGCACGCATTGATTGCGCGCGAAAAAACATAACCAGACATGAAGTCCTCCCTCAGGCGAAGTCTGCACCATCGGCAGGCCGCCGGATAGGGGGCGTCAGGAGGCTTTTTCCTTGTTCAGGCCCAGCCAGTAGTCCTTGAGCTGGCTGATACATTCGCCCGTATCATACTGGCTGGTGACCATGCGCATGGAGCGCTCCACGGCGTCGGGCACGTCATTTTTGTCGGTGCCCAGGATTTCCGCCATGGGCTGATAGGCCTCTGCCGCCATTTCCTGCGAGAGCATGCGGCAGGCATCCGTTGTGCCGTAATAGAAAACCGGTGTGACAACCAGCACCAGCGCGGCAACAACGATCAGTCCAAGGATAAATTTCATCATGGTCTTTCAAGGGAGGAAAAACGGTCAGTAGCCATTGGGTCCGGTGCCGCGGCCCGTGGAATCCGGCATGGCAACCGATCCGCCATTCTGGCGAACCTTGCAGGCGCCATAGCCCTTTTTCCAGCCGGCCCGATAGGCTTCGTCGCTGCCATAGGCAACATCGTCACGTGTGATCGTCGATTTGTCGCCCGGCACCATCGAGGTACCTGTCCAGCAGCCATCGGAATAGCCGAGTTTGTAATTGGGCTCGCTCTCATAAGGGCTGGAACTCGCGCAGGCGCTCAGGACAAGGACCAGCGGCAGGGCAAGCAGCGGAAAACGCAGGGCGAGGAATATGTGCTTCATTTTGGGACATCCATCCATCAATTGACCCCGATGATAGGCGATAAACGGCGATTTCGCCATTTCTCATCCCCAATTCCGGGCATGCTTTACGAGGTTTTAATGCGACGGATGCTCAAATGGCTCCTTGAGAGAAGCCCGGCATCAAATCAGACAGCCGGGAAATCGGGAATGCGCCATGTCTTTGGGCACGACAGCAGGCAGTAACGCGTACAACACGGAATCGGAATCTCAGGGTTCTGTGCGTGACGGATTGTTGCGCGCTCTTGCCGATCTGGCGCTGCTGCCGCCGAGCCTTGTCAGCCCGCAGGAACGCGGCCTCCTCGACAGCATGCTTGCACCCATCGTCTCGCGCTTTGACGAGGCAACACGCAAACGCCTGGTGGATCGGCTTGTCATGCAGGTGGACGGGCCACGTGAACTGGCGCTGGCCCTTGCGATGGAACCGATTGATGTCGCCCGCCCCCTGTTGCTGGATGGTGAAACACTCAAGGCCGGTGATCTGGTGACCATCATCCGCAATGGAACATTCGAGCATCGTCTCGCCATTGCCGAGCGAAAGGGTCTGGGCAGTGATGTCGCCGACACATTGATCGAATTTGGCGTGCCGGAAATAACCTGTCGCCTGCTGTCCAACAGTTCGGCGGAACTTTCCATGCATGGCATTGAAACCGTCCTGCGCCAGAGTGCCGGTGAACAGGCTTATCAGCCGCTGCTGCTGGCGCGCCCTGAACTCAGTGTCCGTCTGGCGCATCTGATGTTCTGGTGGTCATCTGCACCCATCCGCCTCGACATTCTTAATCGCTTTACTGCCGAGCGTAAGGTAACGCACAAGGCACTCGCCGATATTCTTGAAGATGGTCTGGGCGCAAGCCTTGGTGATGACGTGATGCGGCTGGTTTTGACGCAGATCCGGCAGTCTGTCTCCATCCCCAAACAACGCTTCACACGTATCGTCAATCTGGGTGAGGCAGGCTCGCGTGACGACTTCTATCAGGAACTGGCAGATGCCGCGCGTATCCGTCTGGAGTCACTGCGCCGGATCATTGCCGATGCGGGTGGCGAACCGCTCGCAGTACTGGCGAAAGCGATTGGTCTGAACCGGCGTGAATTTGGCGAGCTCATTGTGGTCGCTGTTCAAAACCGCGACACCGATCTGCCGACCAAAAATGATCTGGAACGCATGACAGCGGTTTTCGACATCATCTCCACCGATCGCGCGGATATGGCGCTTCACTGCTGGGATGTCACCATGGCCAGCGATGAAGGCATCCGTGTGATGGATATGGATGACGAAGTCTGACTACTCAGCCGCGTGAATGCGACTTCCGCCCGCAGGGATGGCGTCATTCTCTTCCGCATTGGCCTGATGCGTGACAAAGTCAGGCTGGGCCACGATCAGCTCCAGATCGCGGCGCGCCTGACGCGCGGTACCGATAATCTCACCTTCCGCATGATCAACCAGTTCAATGACAGATTTGGCGCGGTCCAGAACCGTGTCGAGCCATTCACTGAGCGCCGGGTTTTGATGGCGAAGAGCGGACGCATCGCCAATCAGGCGGGTGGCGGCCCGGCGAACGCCGCCAGTATTGAAATCCGTCGGGCCGGTGACCATCAGGACGAGGTCGCGGATCTGCGCCCGCACGCCGTCAGCCAGCGCCACACATTCGCGTTCGCGTCGCGCCGCTTCGTCGCTCGGCGGCGCCAGGTCATCCAGTGACACGCCGAGCACTTTGGCAATGGCGGCCATGATGCGGAAGGTCCCGTCTTTCTTCGCGGTTTCGATTTCCGAGAGATAAGCCGGGCTGATGCCTGCCTCGCGCGCCAGTTCAATGCCTTTGAGCCCGCGACATTCGCGCCACACGCGCACCGGATGTTCACCGGCGGCAATGCGATGGGCGACCTCGGCGGGAACACCTTCCAGTCGCGCCATGCCAAATGTGCTCGCCGTTAAAGCCGCACGCACATCTTCAAGATCTTCCTGTGCGCGGGAGAGCTGATCAAATATGGCGGCAGGCACGAGGACATATTGCACCTCACCCTTGTCGTCACAAATCTGCTGAAAACGATCCCGACCGGTTGCCCCGTGTTTGGTCATGCGGCCACCTTCCTGTCGGCGTCGATGTCCTTAACGCCTGCACCTGTGAAGGCGAGAACCGTGAGACAGTCTGCATCACCCGCCATGACCATGCGCACGCCCGGCAGCGCCTGCAGACTGATCATGCCGCGTGTCACTTCATGCCCCATACTGCCGGAGGCACAACCGGCGAGCAGTTTGATGATGCGCGCCTGCTCATCCGCCCCAAACTGCAAAAAATGGCGATACGCCCCGCGTGCATAGACAACCTTGCGATTGGCTTTAGACGCTGGTGAGCTGAATGGCTTTTGCATTGGCGCCCTGACGGGTAGGGTGGGGTGAATAGCGGCAGTCGAGATAACGAATCATAATGCGCCGCGAGGCAAACTTACAAGAACAAGGCTTGGGAGAGAAATTTATGTCCACGTTGCAGCCAGATGCCGCACTTCAAAAGGTCAAGAGCCTGCTACGCGAGCGCGCAAAGCGCGCCGTCCTGCCGCTGGATGAACGTCGCACCATGATGGATCGAAATAGCGAGGTCTTTCCGCTGCCCGCCGGTGTTGAGGTGGAGTCCATTGATATCAACGGTTTGAAGGCGGACTGGAACAGGCCGATTGGTATGACGGACGGCCCTGTGCTGCTTTATTTCCATGGCGGCGGCTATGTGCAGGGTTCACCGCTCTCCCACCGTCATATGACGGGCCGGCTGGCGCTGGAAGGAAATCTTCGTGTGCTGAGTGTCGACTATGCCATGGCGCCCGAGCAGCCTTTCCCGGCTGCCGTGAATGATGGCCTCAAATCCTATCGCTGGCTTCTGGATCAGGGTGTGCCTGCGGGCCAGATCGCGCTGGCGGGCGACTCGGCAGGCGGCGGTCTGGTGGTTGCCACGATGATGATGGCGCGCGACTCCGACTTGCCCATCCCTGCCTGTGGCGTTCTGCTTTGTCCGTGGACAGATTTGACCTGTACGACCGAGAGCTACAAGACGCGCGCGGCTGCCGATCCCATGACAAGCGAGGAAGGTCTCAAGTCCATGGCCGCCATCTATCTCAATGGCGCCGACCCGCGCGATCCGCTTGCCTCGCCGAATTATGGCAATCTCAAGGGCTTGCCACCGCTTTATATTCAGGTCGGTCATGACGAGGTGCTGCTTGATGATGCCCGTCATCTCGCAATGCGGGCGGGCGAGCAGGGTGTTGGCGTGCGCCTCGATGTTGTGGAAGACATGTTTCATGTCTGGCAGGCTTTCTATCAAATGTTGCCGCAGGCAGAAGACGCGCTGATCAAGATCGGCAGCTATCTGCGACAGCATCTCGGCAATTAATGCCAATCATTCAAAACCGTTTACCGGTCTTAATGAGCCGTTAAGAGCCGGCTTTTAACGTCATGGACGGAGCACGCGCGGGGTTCGCTGCGTGCCCGGATGAAAATGGCAAACCGTCGGAAATGGCGGGACGCAAAGCTTTCGGCCCTCCTTGCCCGTTGTGGCAAAAGGGTAGCGGGGTTGCCGCCGGACCGGATCCCGGAATGAAGCCGAACAGGTCGCTGTTCGCCATCGGCTTCGCATTGGCAGCCCAAATTGGAAGCCCCTGCGCCCCACCTCCCGCATTTGCCGAGGAGGTTTTGATGCCAACACCTATGCGTATTTTTGTCTTCGCCTCTCAAAAGGGCGGATCGGGTAAGACAACCCTTGCAGGTCATGTCGCCGTACAGGCCTCTCTGGCCGGCCATGGCCGGGTCGCCATGATCGACATGGATCCGCAGGGCAGTCTCGAAAAATGGTGGGAAAGTCGGCATGCCGACGAGCCTGCTTATTATCGTGCCGATATGGCGAGCCTCAACGGCACGATCGCCAAGGCGCGGGGCGACGGCGTAAGACTGCTGGTGATCGATACGCCGCCTGCCATTACCCGGGCCATTTCGGATGTTGTCGCCCATGCCGATCTCGTGCTGGTGCCCACGCGTCCCAGCCCCCACGATCTGCGCGCTGTCGGCCCCACGGTTGATATTGCCGAATGGCACAAGAAGCAGATGGTGTTTCTCGTCAATGCCGCCACACCGCGTGCGCGCATCACGGGCGATGCAGCTGTTGCCCTGTCGCAGCATGGTACCGTCGCCCCGGTGACCATTCATCACCGTGTTGAATTTGCGGCTTCCATGATTGATGGCCGCACGGTGATGGAGGCCAAGCCCGGCGGGAAGTCAGCAACCGAGATGACCGAACTCTGGTCATATCTCGCCGACCGCATTGCCCGCATGGACATGGCTGAGGCGGAGATGGCCGTGCCCATGCCGCCAAAAGGGGCCTATCGCACCAATCTGAATGCGCTTGGCCAGAGGGCACCCATATTTGGCCGCCGTGTTGTTTCCTGAAGCTTTTGAAACAGACATAGCGTGCAAGGAGAAATCATATGAGCCGTGATGGATTTGCTTCTCTGACTGCGGGCCTGCTGGTGCGCCGCCAGCCGATCAATGAAATGCCGGAAATGCGCCGTGCCGAACCACAGCCAAGGCTGCAACCGGCGCCGGAAGTGCGCGCGGAAGCGACATTGCGCGATATCCGGCAGCCCGAGCCCCCTGCGCTCGAACCCCATGCGCGCGAGCCCTATGCGCCCGAACCTGTATTGCGATCCACGCCGCAGCCATCCCCGGGACCAGTACCTGAGGAAGATCGTGTCTATTATCAGGGGCCGGAGCGGCGGGCACGCGATGTCAGCCCGCTGGTGGAACGGCGCCGCTCCGTACCGCCGCGCGTCAAAGTGTCCGTGCGTCTGGAGCAGCATCGCTATGTAAGATTGCGCATGGCGTCGGAAGACAGTGGACGGACACATCAGGATCTGATGACGACAGCACTTGATCACTATCTCGATATGCTGCGTGTACCCCGGATGACGCCGCGCCGACGCGTTTGAGTTTTGTCTTCGCGTTATATTCAAATGGGGGCAGTTTCATCTGTATCAAAGCCCGAAGAGCGCTATTAACCTATTTATTATCTCTTGATTGATAATTGTCGAAAGGGATATAGGATCAATTCAAATATAAGGCTATTTGATATGCTTCCTTGTTAAAAATGCCGGTCTGTCGATCGGAGGTGATATTGTGGTGACCGAAAAATCAGACCTTATGGAAATGGCAGCAGCCATTGTCTCGGCTTATGTCGGGAACAATAGTCTTGCGCCTGACGATGTGCCTGGGCTCATTCAGGAGGTCTATCTGGCGCTTGTTGCAGCCGATAGCGGCGACATCTCGACCATGGCTGAACGTGGCGAACCTGCCGTACCGGTGCGCAAATCGATCACGCCCGATTATCTGATCTGCCTGGAAGACGGCAAGCAGTTCAAATCTCTCAAGCGTCACCTGCGGGCTCATTACGACATGAGCCCCGACGAGTATCGCGCCAAATGGGATCTGCCGTCGGACTATCCGATGGTTGCGCCCAATTATGCGCAGGCCCGCTCCAAGCTTGCCAAGAAGATGGGGCTTGGGCAGCAGGGACGGAAAACACCGCGCAAGTCACGCTGAGCGCGGAAGCGCACGTTTCCGGTCATCTCTTGCATTGACGATCTTCCCGACTCATCATGGTGAGCAGTGATTCGTGGGCGTTTTGCACCACGACGACAGCCGTGAAGGATGGGGACCCTGACCGAAGCTGACGAAGCCATCAGAGCGCAGTTGATTGTGCCCGAACAGCGGGAGCTGTTTGATTACTGGTGCGCCCGCTGCGTCGCTGACCGCTTTCCCCGGCGGGCCGATATTTCGCCCGCTGATCTGCGGAAAATCCTGCCAAATCTCAGTCTCATGGATGTGCTTGAGGAAGAGCCGCTGCGTTTGCGCGTTCGCCTTGCCGGTACACGCCTGCGCGAATATTATGGCATTGAAACAACAGGCCGCCTGTTTGACGAGTTTGATCTTGGCGAACAGCGTGACTATTGGAACGAGGCTTATCGCGAGGTTGTGGAGGCAGGGCGTCCGGCACAGGGCGTGGTCCCACTGGTGCCCTGGAACCAGCCCCATGTCTATCAGTTCTGGCTGCGTCTGCCGCTCGTCGATGATGCCGGCCGCATCGTCATGGTGCTCGGGCATGATGCCTTCCTTCAGTCTGAAAAGGCACGCGCGCTGGCCGGTGCCGAAAAACTCCAGATCGCCTGACGACATCACTTGAGACGGCATCTCCATCAGTGCCACACTGCGTATCGGGGACGATGGAGGAGATGATGATGCATTTTGCAAATCGGAAGGGGTGGCACTCTATGTCCCGCCTTGGTGCGACCATCGGGCTTGTGGCTGTCTTGGCAGCCATTCCGGCGATGGCGGAAACAGGCATCGCCCGGCTTCAGGGCGGCACACAGGTGATCGGGCTCAACGAGACAGCCAGCTTCCCCATCACTTCGAGCACGGAAAGATCCACGGAATTTCAGGCAAGCTGCGACATCGTGAATGGTGGTGGCACGGCCTCGGTTGTTTTTGATGGCGACCATTATGTGCCGCTGTCCCAACCCGGCGTGGGTGCCGTCATCACGCTCGATCCTGGCGAGAGCAAGCATTACGATATGACCGGCACGATTTCGGCCAATCGGGGTGATGCCTTTATCGCTTTCTATCTCTCAGGTGCCCCGCAGGCGATGTGCTTTCCAGGCATGCAATGTTCGGGACCGGAGAAAGGCGCCACCAGCGTTACCGTCACCTGCACGGACGGCGCGGCCGGCTAGTCTCAGTCATCCCTAGAAATGCCGGATCAGCGTGACAATCGGCGCGGCCCATTCGAGGTCGGGCAAGGCAATCATCTGCGATCCTGATTCAGCCGGCATCAACCAGTAGTTTCCCTGGTCGCCCGGGGTCAGGCGCCCGCAATGGCACTGCTCACTGCCGACAGGCAGCACAATGCAATCCCTGTTGAAAGCCAGGTAGATATTTTCCCGTGTCAGGCGATCACCAATCAGGATGTCGCCCGACCGATAGGCTCCCAGATTGTCGCCCACCTGCAAAGCCACCGGATCACGCGCCTGAATATCGGGGTTGAGGCCGCCGCGCAATTCCGGGGGCAGCGCCATCAGGCGTCCGCCGTGGCGCAACAGCCCGACCAGCTCAAGACGCCCGTTCGCGGGTTCGTCGATCAATTCGCTCACAGGCACATGGAAAATGGCCGAAAACCGGCTTAACCAATCCATCGAGACGGTCATGTCGGAGGTTTCCAGACGGGAAATTGTGGCCGCCGTCGTCCCCACCCGATCAGCCAGTTCGAGCTGAGTCAGGCCCTTTTGCTTGCGATATTGCCGAATCCGGGTCTTCACCGTCACCACCTTGTTAAGCGTTTTATCAACTCATTAGACACGACTTATCCCCACTATATACAGAATAGGTAATTTTAGTATGTGTAATTGGTAAGTTCTGACTTTGTTCTCTCGGAGAAAGTCGCAGCGAGCCATCAGTTGCTTATGGAGTAAAAAATGCCGGGTATGGGGGAAGAGGGTCCAGAAGGGATCATGCGGCTGAGAGGTCGGCGGCATCTGCGGCAGCGGCCACGGCCTGCGCGGGCAGATGAGCAGGAGCGAGCGGCTAAGGTGGCGCTGATGCAGGAGGCAGTGGCGCGGGCCTGGAATGTGCCGGTGAAGGAGTTGCGGGCACGGACGCGCAAGAAGGCGCCCGTGGCGAGAGCCATACAGGTCGCCATGTATCTGACCCATGTGTCATTCGGGCTGAGCCTCTCGGCTGTGGGAAAGCATTTTGGTCGTGACCGCACGACGGCAGCCCATGCCTGCCGGCAGATTGAGGATCTGCGCGACAATCAGGATTTTGACCTGATGCTGGATCGCCTAGAATGCGCGGTCAGCTATCGCGGCTATGGGGAGGTGCGGCAATGACAAAGGCCATGCCCAATTCCAATCCGGATGCGAAAGCGGACGAGGCCACGCCGCGTCACAGACGGGCCGCCGTGCCCCACGCCTTTGACAGGGAAGTGCGCCGCATCTTCCGTCGCCTCTGCGAACCGGGAAGCTATCTTGCCCGGGCTGACAAGAAGGACATTGGCCTTTTTGTCGAAAGCAATCGCTGGAAGAAGCCCGTTGCAACGCTTGAACCACGCATGTTGCAGGAACTGGAAAAGCTGGACCTTGTCGGCGCGGTTGAAAGCCACCAGAACGCGGAAATATGGCGACCAACGCCTGCGGGGCTGAGCTATTACCGCCGTCTCATGGCGCGCAGCCACCCCTTCCGCGCGCAGCATCAGCTCATCACGCAAAAGGATATTGCCCATGAGGGGCAGACCATGCGCCTGGATGTGAATGAGTCCGAAACACCGCTCGGCTGGTTGCGTCGGCGTCGCGGGGCCAATGGCCGCCCGTTAATCTCGGCGGCGCAGTTTGAGGCCGGTGAACGCCTGCGCCGCGATTTCACCCTCGGCCATATGACGCAACGGGTGACGACCGACTGGTCCATGCAAACCGGCGGCGGTTCCGGCAGACGCGCCGCGCCGCGCGACCCGAGCGAAATTTCCGATCGGGCGATCACGGCCCGGCAGCGTTTTGAAGCGGCCATGAAGGCGGTGGGACCGCAGCTTGATGAGGTGCTGCGCATGGTCTGTTGCGATCTGCAGGGGCTGGAAGATGCCGAACGGAAATTCGGCTGGCCGCAGCGCTCCGGCAAGGTGGTACTGACAATTGCGCTGGATCGCCTTGTGGCGCATTACGGTTTGCGGCGTCTGGCGGAATAGGCTTAGCTGGCGGCAGGCGACTGCAGCACCCGCGCATCATGCTGCACGCGCGCCACCATGGCGCTCAGGCCATTGGAGCGCTGCGGGCTCAGATGCTCGTTCAGGCCAATTTCGGCAAAGACGGCGCGGGCGTCAATCTTGAGAATATCATCTGGTGTCTGGCCGGAATAAAGTGCGATCAGGATAGCGATCAGACCACGGACAATATGGGCATCGCTGTCACCACGAAATGTCAGCCGGCGCGTGCCGCTCTCATCCTTCTCCATTTCCGTGATCAGCCAGACCTGGCTCACGCAGCCTTCAACCTTGTTGGTGGCATTGTGTTCGGCGTCACTGAGAGGCTGCAATGTCTTGCCCAATTCAATGACATAGCGATAGCGGTCTTCCCAATCATCAAGGAAGGCAAAATCGTCTATCAGCTCTTGAATGCTCATTTCATCCCGTTTCATGTTTGGACCGGCAGGTCATACATAGGAAATAGCGGGGACGGGTGCAAAGAACAAGCGCCCCGCTCTGGTGGACGAGGCCAGAGCGAGGCGCTTAGAGTATTTCAGTCACGACCGGTGGGAGTCGCGTTGACTGAAATGATGCCGGACTGAGGGGTGGCTCTCAGGCCCCGGCGAGTTCGCGGGAGACAGGTGCAGATCTGGCTGAAGCTGGTGCTGCCGGCTGCGACGAGGAAGCCTGCTGCTGTTCCCGCGCCTTTTCTGACAGCCAGACAAATGCCTGACCGCCATAAAATAGCGATTGATCAATGACGTGAGACACAACGGCGTGTCCCCGGTCGCAGATGGAGCGGTTGCGCTCGCAAAAGCCCATCACATCCTGGGCCGAGCGGGCGGCCATGGTCAGCATTTCGTCGGCACCGATATCATCTTCCGGTTTCTGGGCGGCTGTTTCATAGGCCATGGTCTGAATGCCGCCGGCGGAAAGCTGCGCCGTGGCGGCGGGTTTTTCTGGCGAGGGCAGCAGGAAGGCCAGCACCGTCAACCAGAACGCACATCTGAACAAGAATGACATTTTTTCGTCCTCACACCTAGTCACTGAACTTATGTGAAAACCATATGGGCGGGAGACTTCTGACCGGTTAAGTAAATAGATAAAATGCAAAAATAATAGGAATAAACGTCGATTTGAATTTAGTATAGTAATTTATATATTCAAATAAATAGTCGTCTTTAATTTAAACTGTATTCAAATTTGCGCAAATTTATATTCAAATTCCGAAAAAATTTGACGCAATTTTTCGCCAGTTTTTCATAAAAACCGCACTGCATTCGATTCAAATTTTAGGCGTTGCGATTAAGGCGCGGATGTTACGGCGGATGCAGGCAGGGCCGAGGCAAAGCAGGACTGCACTTCGGCAACCGCATGTGTGCCGGCGCAATAGGCTTCTTCTGAGGGGAAGCGGGCCGCGGCCAGGCACTGGCTCAGATTGAGCCGCGCCCAGTTGAGGCAACGGGCGGTGCCGGTCCCGTCTTTTTCGTCGGCGGTTTCCTGGGCGTCGAGGACCTCACGGGCCCCCAGCACCAGAATGCGGCGCATGACGGTGGTCGAATAGGCATTGGCCGTCGAGATGAAGGAAAAATCGGAGAGCGACAGGCCGGGCGTCTCGTCAATGGCGGCTGTCTTTGTCAGGCTCGTCAACGGCGTACTCATGCCCCATTTCTGCTTCTGGAACTTGTAAGCCGTCTGGATAAGACGGGCCGAAAGGTCGCCCATGCGTTTGTTGTCGATGGCAACCGCCGCAATGACATCGGCCGTTGCGGCACCGGCACCGCGAATGCTGAAAGCGAAATTGTCATCGGATTCCATCACGGCCAGAAGCTGGTCCTTGCCCTGATCGCGGGCGGCCTGACGCACATTCTTGGCAAAAACGGCGTTTTGGGCAGCGATATGCCCCTGTTTTTCGAGCCAGCCATCTGCCAAGTCTTCCGGCGCGAAGATCGCCAGTTGTTTCAGGATCTCGCGAATATCCTTTGGCGAGCGCATCTTGTTCTGCTCGGCCTTGGCCAGCGCCAGATTGAAATCAACATAGGGCGAGGTCTGGCCTTCAAGGGCTGCCACGGCGCCGACACCGGCACGCGGGTCGATCGAGGCCACCTGAATGCCTTCCATATGTTTGGGCGATGGCAGCGGAATGGGGATACCGGCGCTTGCCAGTTCAGCAGGCGAGGGGGCGGCAGCGACAGGTGTGTTGGAAACCGGTGCAGCCGGGACGGCATTTGATTCCGCCTTCTGATCAGCGCAGGCGCTCAATGTCATCAAGATCAGCAATGCCAGACCGACCGGTCCGAGTTTTGCGACCTTGCCGCGACGCTCCATGGTGTGAAGGGTCTGCATGATATTCCCCGCCTGCATCTGTTGCATGCACACCGATTTTCGGTGTCCTTACACATTGATACTGTTAATAGATTGTTATCAGTCTAGTGCGCTTGGCGGGCGCGATGCAAATAGATCGATGGGTTATCGTAAACAGGCTCAGGAACGGCACCTTATGGAGGCGGCACCGCGCTTAAAAGCTGAATTATGGGTGAAAGCCCTGATCCGGCGGGTCGAAATCAGCGGCGCCGGTGCCATGGTGGTGCGCCGGGGGGATGCGAGCTCCGGCGTTGTTCTCGTCAAACTGAACCATCTGGACGGGCAGGCCGAGGTTTTCAGTCCGGCCCGCGATGGCGAGGGCAACCTGATCTGGATGCGCGCAACAGGCGCTGCGCCCGTGCCTGAAGCCCATGCCGATGCCTATATCGAGAGGCAGCGCAGCTTCGACCCCGATCTCTGGGTGGTCGAGATCGAGGATCGGCAGGGACGCCACTTCCTGCTGGAGCCGCTTGGCTGAGACAGAAGCCGCCCCGCTTCAGGGCCGCATGAACATGAAGTCTTCATCGGGATCGAGATGATCGGCGGCGGCGAGAAGCTCCGCCTTGATGTCCTCCGGCGTGCGCTCGGCCCGCCATATCTGCAGGACCTTCTCAAACATGATGCGCGCCATGGCGTCGGTTGAAACGCCTTCGGCCCTGGCTGCTTCCAGCGCGGCCCCGACATGCTGGTTGATGATTTCTCTGGCGGTGGCCATGGGCCCCTCCTTTTCTTATATGCGTTGAATATCAATGCGCCATTATCCCCCATTCTGAATGTGGGTACATCACGCCATCTTGTCGCGCCCATCGCGGTTTTCGGACGTTTTTCCCGATTTCGGGGGCGGGTAGCAGTTTTCAGCCGCTTGGGTTAGGGTCCGGCCTTCGCAACGCCCTTTTTCGAATCCAGCTTGGCTTGACAGGCGGCAGGCGCCGTCTTCAGGAGAGAACACGTAATTATGACGCAAGCCGTCGCAGCCACAGGTGCCGCCACCGGCCCCGATTCCGAGATCGCCAATCGCCGTACCTTTGCGATCATTTCGCATCCGGACGCCGGCAAGACGACGCTGACCGAAAACCTGCTGCTCATGGGCGGTGCCATTCGCATGGCCGGGCAGGTGAAGGCGCGCGGCGACAACAGGCGTGCGCGCTCGGACTGGATGAAGATCGAACAGGATCGCGGCATCTCGGTGTCATCAGCCGTGATGACCTTCGAGTTTGAAGGCATCACCTGTAATCTGCTCGACACGCCGGGCCATGAAGATTTCAGTGAAGACACCTATCGCACGCTGACCGCCGCCGACAGCGCCATCATGGTGATCGACGCGGCAAAGGGCATCGAGGCCCAGACGCTCAAACTTTTCGAGGTTTGCCGCCTGCGCGATGTGCCGATCATCACCTTCATCAACAAGATCGACCGCGATGGCGTCGACCCCTATCAGTTGATGGACGAGATTGCCTCCAAGCTGGCGCTTGATACAGCGCCCATGGTCTGGCCGGCCGGCATGGGCGGCCTGCTGCGGGGCATTTTTGATCCCGTGGCAGACCGGTTCATTCCCTATGAGAAGCCGGGCGGCGAAAAACACGAGGGCGAACCGCCAAGCCTCTCGGGTAACGCCATCGCTGAATATATGAATGCCGATGAACTCAGTGCATTCCGCGACGAGATGGAACTGGCGCGCGAAGGGTCGCCGGCCTTTGATCTCGATAGCTATCGCGCGGGCCATCTGACACCGGTCTATTTCGGCAGCGCCCTGCGCCATCTCGGCGTGCGTGAATTGCTGCGTGCCGTCGTGAGCTTTGCGCCGCCGCCGCGCGCCCAGCCATCCTCGCTGCGTGTCGTCGAGCCGACAGAGCCCAAAGTGTCCGGTTTCGTTTTCAAGGTGCAGGCCAATATGGACGCCAATCACCGCGACCGTATTGCCTTCATGCGCATCTGCTCGGGCAAGTTCAAACGCGGCATGCGCCTGCGGCTTTCCTCGAGTGGCAAGACCATCGGCGTCAACAATCCCATTCTTTTCTTTGCGCAGGATCGCGAGCTGGTGGAAGAAGCCTATCCTGGCGACATCATCGGCATCCCCAATCACGGCACGATCCGTGTGGGCGACACGCTGACTGAAGGCGAAGAGATGACTTTCACCGGCATTCCGAATTTCGCACCGGAAATCCTGCAGCGCATCCGTCTTGATGATCCGATGAAGATGAAGCATATGCGCCGCGCGCTCGAAAGCCTCGCTGAAGAAGGCGTGACGCAGGTCTTCCGGCCCGAAATTGGCGCCAACTGGATTGTGGGCGTTGTCGGACGACTTCAGCTGGAAGTGCTCATGGCCCGCATTGATGCCGAATATGGCATCAAGGTCAGTTTTGAGAATGCGCCCTTTGAAACGGCGCGCTGGGTGGAGGCCGACGACCCGGTCGAATTGCGGCGCTTCACCGATGCCCATCGGGGCAATATGGCAACGGACCGCGATGATGCGCCGGTCTTTCTTGCCAAGAGCAATTGGGAACTCGGCTACACCGCCGAGAAGTGGCCGAAAATTCGCCTCACAGCGACACGTGAGCGCAAGGCTGCAGCAGCTTAAAGGAAGGACAGACAGACATGGAATCGACACTGACCGAACTCGAAAAGTTTTGGGAGATGGCGATGAGCGTCTGGCACACAGGCGTCTTTGGCCGTGATCTCGGCGACATCATTGTCGCCTTTTTGATTTTCGGCGCCTTCTATGTCCTCCGGTCACTTTGCACGCGCTTCGTGCTCTATCTGGTTCATCGTGCCTCCAGGAAGCGCGATGTTGATCTGAATGGCGGTTTCAGCCAGGCCGTTGTCGAACCGCTGAAATTTCTGTTCTTCATTCTCGGCTTTTTCTTCGCCACCCATTATCTGGGCTTTGAAGGCGTCTCGGCTGTCATTGTTGAAAATATCAGTCGCTCGCTGATCGCCTTTGCAATTTTCTGGACC
The DNA here is from genome assembly GCA_016124805.1 of Hyphomicrobiales bacterium. Taxonomy (GTDB): domain Bacteria; phylum Pseudomonadota; class Alphaproteobacteria; order Parvibaculales; family Parvibaculaceae; genus Parvibaculum. The sequence continues at coordinate 63,739 of WGND01000004.1, forward strand.
CTTTACAACGCCGTCACCCCGATTGGCGCACTCTTCCATCATGTTGATTCAATCCTGACGCCCGAGATTGTCAGCTGGATCATCACGGGTGCGAAGGTTGCCGTCATTCTGGTCGGTGGCGCCACGGTGCTGCAGATCTGGGGCATTCAGGTCGCGCCCATCATTGCCGGTCTCGGACTCTTTGGTGTCGCCGTTGCGCTGGGCGCGCAGGACCTTTTCAAGAATCTGATTGGTGGTCTCTCCGTACTGGTCGAGCGGCGCTTTCATATTGGCGACTGGATCGCGGTCGATGGCGTGGTGGAAGGCATCGTCGAACGCATTGGTTTCCGGTCGACACTGATCCGCCGTTTCGACAAGGCGCCGGTCTATGTGCCCAATCAGCAGCTGTCCGATAATGCGGTTACCAATTTCACGGCCATGACCTATCGCCGGGTCTACTGGACGATTGGCGTGGAATATCGCACCACCCATGACCAGCTCATCCAGATCCGTGATGAAATCACGAAATGGATTGATGAGAATGAAGCCTTCGTGCCGCATGAAGATGCCTCGCGTACGGTGCGCATTGACAGCTTCGGTGCTTCTTCCATTGACATCACGCTTATTTGTTTCACCCAGGCGCGCGACTATGCCGGCTGGATGGAGCACAAGGAAAACCTGGCCCTTGCCGTCAAGAAAATCGTTGAAGGCGCAGGCACAGGCTTTGCGTTCCCGAGCACGTCGCTTTATGTCGAGTCGATGCCCTCTTCCTTTGGCGGGTTCGACAAGCAGGACTGAGGCAGTCCTCAGACTTGCGTCACCCGCTCAACGGCACGGCGGGGGCTTGGATAGGCGGGACGTGTGGCATAGCCCGCCCGGAAGGAAAAGGTCGGCTGCCAGCTTTCATCGCCCGTGATGGCGTTGAGACGCGCGTCCGACAGCAAGGGATTGCCGAGTTCCAGCTCGCGGTCAGCCGTTTCCACAGGCTGGTTGAGCGGATGCATGTCAATGCCTGCCGCTGTGGCCGCCAGATGCATGCGCTGCCAGACACGCCCAGCCGCAAGCGACTGCGCGCGATCCAGGCGATCGCGAACGGCGACAAATCCAAACAGGGCGGCGGTGGCGACATGGCTGTCTTCCGTCTGGGTCTCCCAGGTGGCATGAGCCTGTTCGGCGGGAAGCTTTGGCAGCATTTTGACAAATGCGGCAAATTCGGGTGTCAGCCCGACGCTGTCGAGCGTGAGACCACTTGCCTCACTGGCAATTTGGTCAGGGCTGTCACGAACCCAGGCATCGCTGTCGAGCACCATCTGACGGTCACGCCCGATCTCGCGTGTTGCCTCAATGACGGCTTGGCCGAAGGCCTCAAAGGTCACGCCCTCGCGATAGAGGAAGAGCCGGACATCGGCAGTGTCTGCCACGGTGGCCATCATCGCCGCCTCAAATGTGTCTGGTAGGCTGCGCGTCTTGTCATAGGGCGTGCGATTGGTGTGGCGATGGGGGATTTGTTCATAGAGTGGATCGCGCGCGGCGTCGGGTGCCGGGGTAAGCGAGATAGTGGCGGCATGGGCAAAGCCTTCGCGTGATGTGATGTCGCGCAGATTACCCGGCACCAGTTCGACACGTGTGGCATAGCCATTGGGAGCGGCAGCCAGCACCATATTCTCGATGGCGCAGCCAAGACCCATATGCATTTCACGCAGGAACGGATCAAAGCTGCCGAGATGGCGGGCAAGGCTGGCATGAATTTCAATTGACTGATCGCTGACCTTGAAGAGCCATGGCTGGGTGTCATGTGGATTAGCGGCCAGAATGCCAGCCGCGACAAGCGCAAGCGGCGTGCCGGCATGTTCTGCGGCGTTCCATGTCTGCCAGGGTTCGTAAGCGGTTCCTGTGTGGGCTGAGAAGACACCGCGATCTTCCGCGCGCCAGGCCAAGCCGCCTATAACGGCAATGGTGACAACGCCCCCGGCACGCAGGAAGTTTCGGCGGCTCAGGCTCTTGCTTGAATTTGTCATGATCTTTCTCCTTGAGTCACCTGTCGGTGACATGTTGGGCAAATTTTTTTACGGGCAGGCATCGGCAAATGTGCCGTCAATCATCAGGTCAATCGTCTTGAACAGGCGCTCCCATCCGGCATGACTGCCGACATCGACGCCGCCATAGCGTTTGATGCTGCGCGATCGGATGGCGAGATAGTCGATGGCTGCCCCAAGCAGGCCGGTCAGGGCGGGAATGTCGATTGCGCGGTTATCGGGATAGCGGGCGGCCATCTGTTCGAACAAATCCAGGCTGCGTTTTTCACGCACCGTTTCCAGCGCAATGGTGAGCGGTGTGCGATTGGTTGTCTCAGCCGCCATGACGGAGAGCGTGACAGGGCGGCGGCGCATTTCGCGTGCGTGAAATCGCATACCCAGTTTCAGCGCATTCGGCAGGTCGGGCGCTTCGGCGGTGGCGGCAAGCATGTCTTCGACCTGCCACCAGAAGTCACCACGCTCGGCAAAGGCTTCATAGACACCATCAAGATCACCGAAATAGCGATAGATCAGCACCTTGTCGATGCCGGCTTCGCGCGCCAGCGCATTGACGCCGACCCCGGCCAGCCCGTCGCGCAGGATCAGGCGGCCGATCGCATCAAGGATCGTTTGTTCCGTCTTGAGCCGGTCGCGCGGCGCGATTGTCGTTTTTGTCACCATGTGGTGACAATTAGGCGTTCCGCGCGCTCCAGTCAAGAGGGACGCGATCAAAAAGATGGGTTGCGCTGCGGTGTGGAAGGTCTAAGTGTCAGGCATTGCTGACTGACTGTCGTGAGGCTTGTTGTGCGAATACTGGTTCTGGGCGCTGGCATTGTTGGTGTCGCCACGGCCCATGATCTGGCCGAGGACGGCCATGAGGTAACATTGGTGGAGCGCCGCGAAGGCGCCGCGCTTGAAACAAGCCATGCCAATGGCGGACAGCTTTCAGCTTGTGAGGTCGCGCCATGGGCCGGACCCGAAGTGCCCTGGCTGGTGCTGAAATGGCTCGGCAGGCCCGACGCTCCCTTCAAATTGTCGCTGAAAGCCGATCCCGACCAGTGGCGCTTTCTCTGGCGCTTTCTGTTGCGCTGCCGGACATCGGCGCGGCACGAACGCATCGCGCCCAATCTGGAACTGGCGCTGTCGACACGGCACAGGCTCAATGAGATCGAAGCCCAATGCGCTGAAGAGGGCCACCCGCTTGCCTATGACCGTCTCAACAGGGGCATTCTTCGGCTCTTCCACGACAAGGCCGCCTTGCAGGAGGCTGCCGAGCTGGCCCCGCGCCTGGAGGCAGGCGGCGTGTCGCAGAAAATCCTCGGTGCTGATGACTGCGTGGCGCTGGAACCGGCACTGGCCTCCAGCTTTCAGCGTGGCGAGATTGTCGGCGGCGTTTATGCGCCGGAGGATGGTAGCGGCGATGCGGCCCTTTTCACCCGCGCTCTCAGCGAGCGGGCAACACGCCTTGGCGTGAATTTTCGGCACGGGCTTACGGTCGCGCGGATTGTAGCAGAAGCCGGCCGGGTGACGGGCGTTGAGACTGATCAGGGTTTTCTGGACGCCGATGTCGTGGTGCTTGCCGCCGGTGTCGGCAGTGCGAGGCTCGCCAAGGGGCTGGGCATCTACCTGCCGGTCTATCCGCTGAAGGGTTATTCGGTGACGGTGCCTCTGGGCGATCAGGGCGCGGCCATGCCCCAGGTCAGCATTACCGACGAAGCCCGCAAGGTCGTGATCAGCCGCCTCGGCAACCGGCTGCGGGCGGCGGGCAAGGCCGAGATTGCCGGTTACGACCTCAATCTCGATCAGGCCCGCGCACGCTCGGTCTTCGGGGCGGTCGAAAGTCTCATGCCCCAGATCGCGCCGCTGGAAGGCGGCGCAGACTACTGGGCCGGCCTGCGACCCATGTCGCCCGATGGCAGCCCCGTCATCGGGCGCTCGGGGCGCTACCCGAATCTCTATTTCAATACCGGCCATGGCTCACTCGGCTGGACCATGGGGGCAGGCAGTGCCCGGCTGCTGGCCGATGTGATCGGCGGAAAGCTGCCGGAAACAGCGCTTGGCAGCTTTGGTCTCGACCGCTTCGGCTGATCAGTCCAAAAATGGTGCGTCGCACAAATTTTACTTGACTAAAAAGTGGGGGCTCCCTAAATATATTGCAGTGCACAAAACGGCAGGCAATGCCTTCCGTGACATGCCCTCCTGGGGGGCGACACATGCCAAGGGAATATTGATATGACCGAATCCACGAAAAAAGCTGCGCCGAAATCGACCCCCGCTGCGGACAAGAACCCGCTTGAAACGGCGTCGACCATCATGACTGATCTGGCCCGCACAAATTACGAATCCAGCGTCGAAACAGCCAAGGCTGTGATGGCGTCGACGGACCTGAAGAGCGCGTTCGAACTTCAGAACGAACTGTTCCGCACCACGCTGAAGCGCAACATGGATGCTGCTCGCGAACTCAACGAACTCACAGTGGCCGCCATGAAGGACGCCATGGGTCCGATGACGGAAAAATTTACTGAGGCTTTCGAGAAGATGAAAGTCGCCTGAGCCAAGAGCTCACGCGCACAGCTTTAGTTGCGTACCCCGTAAAGTTGCGTAGGGCCCGGTCTCCAGTCGAGATCGGGCCTTCTGTTTATCGCGGAGCGATACGGGTGTCGTTCCGCATTGCGCCTAGAGTCAGTTGTCTTTACCTGTCCCGAGACAGAAAGCGCGGGACTGCTTACCCGTCAGCAGCGTGCTTCCAGTCATTGAGGTGTGGGTCTGAACATAACAATATTGCCCTCCAGCCGTGATCGCATCCGGAGCTAATTGGGTCCGTCTTTCGCGCGTGCTCTCAATCCTGCGAAGCTCTTCATCGATGTCCGTAACGGTCGTTTCCTTGCCCATGATGCCGGCAATGGTCTGGCCGATAAACCCATCCTTGACGCTTACGAGCTTCATGTTCTCCGGATAGCTGTCGAAAAACACGATACCGCTGTCCGGGAGCCTTGCGATCTCCTGTTGAAGAGACTGGAGTTGAGAAGATGTCTCGGGCGTCGTGGCCAGATGGTAATGAAACGTCGGTTGCCAGTAGTCGCCGTCCTTTGTCGAGGACACAGCGGCAGGAGCCAATGGGATGTAGTCATCAGCGCCCTGAAGATAGATTTCATCCCCGGGCGGCATCCTGTACAGCACCACTTCCCTCATCGGATAGGCCGATTTCGAATCTATGGAGAGTATTACAGTTTCGGAGGAATAGCCCTCCTTCGAATACGCAACCACAAAGGTCCCCGGTACGAAGGGGAGTTCGTAATGGCCGTCGGAATCTGTTGAAGTCTCGAACGCGGAATCGCCGATTTGAATTGAAGCGCCCTGCACAGGCTTGGAGAAATTATCCTTCACCTGGCCGCTGATGACTGGCTTTCCGTCGCAAGCTGCAAGAAACAAGATTGAAATGAGGATCGCACCGAACTGGTGGCTACGCGTGAATGGCATTTCTGGGCTCCTTCCCCCGATGGAGGCCTCAACCATGCATGACAGGGGAGCCAGGCGCAAGGCTGGCTAGGAAACTGTGCGAACAAGCACGCAAAAAGCCCAGTGCTCGTTGTTGAGACCCGGAGCTTGTTTCATTTTCGTTGCGATACACTAGAGAAGTGCCGGTGAAAAATCGTCAGATGACAGCGCGCTCCTTGTCCGCGTGCGTGACTAGCGGTGGCGCAGCGAGAAGACGCTGACGCTGCCATCCGCGCCCGGCTGATAGGCATGGGTGAAGGTGCCAACCGCGCGCTTGTAAATATCGGGCGTGATATTATCGGCCACTTCAAGCGCATCAAAACCGACGCGGATCATATATTGGAACTGATCGCGCAGGACATTGCCCACGGCGCGGATCTCGCCCTTATAGCCATAGCGCTCGCGCAGCAGGCGGGCATAGGAATAGGCGCGGCCATTGCGATAGGCCGGGAACTCCAGCGCAACGACGGCGAATTTGTCAAGATCATCGGCAATGACGCTCGGCTCCTGACCGCTTTTGAGGCGGACGCCCAGCGGCGTATTGCGTTCGCTCAGGCTGTCGCGCTCGGCCTGCCAGCGCTCCAGCGAAACAATGATGGAACCCTCGGGCAGTTCGGCATCATCTTCAACCGTGGCAAAGCTGTCGGAGACGAATTCGCCCTTCTTAATGAGTTGCATAAAGCGTCTCCTTGAAAGGGTCCACGCCGACACGACGATAGGTGTCGATGAAGCGTTCCCCATCCTTGCGCAGATCAATATAGGTTTCGACGATGGTCTCGATGGCATCGACGATCTCGCCCTCGGTGAAGGCCGGACCGACAATGTCGCCGACAGCGGTCTGCTGATCGGCCGCGCCGCCGAGAGTGACCTGATAATATTCAACACCCTTCTTGTCGACGCCGAGAATGCCGATATGGCCGACATGGTGGTGGCCGCAGGCATTGATGCAGCCTGAGGTATTGATCTTCAGCTCGCCAATATGGTGCTGGCGTTCGAGGTCCTGAAAGCGTTCGGAAATCTGCTGGGCAATCGGGATCGAGCGGGCATTGGCCAGCGCGCAGTAATCCAGACCGGGGCAGGCGATCTGATCGGTGATGAGACCGATATTCGAGGTGCCGAGGCCATTGGCTTCCAGCATCTGGTAAAGCGCATGGAGATCGCTCTGCTTCACATTGGCCAGCGTCAGGTTCTGCTCATGCGTGACGCGGATTTCGCCAAGGCTGTATTTCTCGGCGGCGTCAGCCACGACATCCATCTGGTCGCTGGAGCAGTCACCCGGCGTGCCGCCATTTGGCTTGAGCGAGATATTGACGATGGCATAGCCCGGCACGCGATGGGGCGCGGTATTGGCGCGCACCCAATTGGCAAAATCCTTGTCGGCCTTTTTGGCGGCCTCAAATTCCGGCGATACCTCGGGCAGCGTTTCGTATTCAGGCGCGGCGAAATAAGCCTGGATGCGTTCAAGCTCGGCCATGGGCAGTTCCAGGTGGCCCGCCTTTTTCACTTCGGCAAATTCGGCATCAACCTGACGACGCATTTCCTCGGCACCGATTTCATGCACGAGAATCTTGATGCGCGCCTTGTACATGTTGTCGCGACGACCATGCATGTTGTAGACGCGCATGACGCTTTCGAGATAGGCGAGAATGTCGGCCTTGGGCACAAAGTCATTGAGCTTCTTGCCGATCATGGGCGTGCGGCCAAGGCCCCCGCCGACATAGATTTCATAGCCGACTTCACCCGACGCATTGCGGACGACCTGAATGCCGATGTCATGCACGCGAATGGCGGCGCGGTCATCGGGTGTAGCGCAGACGGCGATCTTGAACTTGCGCGGCAGATAGGAAAATTCCGGATGGAAGGTCGACCACTGGCGGATCACTTCGGAAATGATGCGCGGATCTTCGATCTCGTCCTGGGCGACACCGGCATATTGATCCGAGGTCACATTGCGGATGCAGTTGCCTGATGTCTGGATGGCATGCATCTCGACCGTGGCGAGATCGGCCAGCAGGTCGGGCACGTCCTTGAGTTTGGGCCAGTTGAACTGCAGGTTCTGGCGTGTCGTGAAATGGCCATAGCCCTTGTCATAGACACGGCCAATCTCGGCAAGCTTGTGCAGCTGTCGCGAGGAGAGGGTGCCATAAGGAATGGCGACGCGGAGCATATAGGCATGCAGCTGCAGATAGAGGCCATTCATCAGGCGCAGCGGCTTGAACTCATCCTCGGTCAACTCGCCCTTGAGGCGACGCCCGACCTGATCGCGGAATTGCGCGACGCGTTCATGGACCAGTTCATGGTCGAATTCATCATAACGATACATGCAGTCACCTTTGGCCTATGAGGCGCTTTTAGCCGAGTTCGGCCTGCTTGCCGAGATCGAGCCTGACAGTGGGCCCCGCCTTGCGGATCTGTTCGCGAACGCTGGAGGCGTTGATGCCGCCTTCCACAGGTTCCACTTCAAAGAGATAGGGCTCCACCACGAGATTACTGGCAACGGCGGCGTCGGCGCGCGCGAGCAGCGCGTCGCCTTCTTCCTTGCCCTCTGCCACGGCGGCATCCTGCAGTGATTCCGACCAGTCGCCATTCGCCGTCAGATAGACGACGAGGCCCTCCACGAGGAGACTCGCCGTGACGGCCTGAAACTTGGCGCCTTTGCGCGAATGCTGGGCCATGGGGCTTCCCTGTTTAGCTGGCTTGTCTCTGGGGGCTGTGAAAGCCCGTCAACTTGGCCGTAACATGGTATTTTCAGCAAACATCGTCAATAGAAGTGTAGAAATTTCTTATCTACGAAAATATTTGTGAAAACTCCTTCCATCGTCATTCTATCAGCTTTCCTGCCGCAAGGCGCTTTCATGCCAGCGACGCAGGGCAAGATGCTCAATCAGCGTCAAAATGAAGAAAATTGCGATGCCGAGCGCCGAGAGCAGGAAGAGGGCGGCAAACATTTTGGGAATATCGAGACGGTTGCCCGCCTCAATGATGCGCCAGGCAAGACCGCTGGATGTGCCCGAGCCTGCCACAAACTCGGCCACCACGGCCCCGATCAGGGCGAGGCCGCCGGAAATTTTCATGCCCGCCAGCATATAGGGGAGCGCGCCAGGGAGTTGCAGCTCGGTGAGCACCTGCCAGCGGCTTGCCCCGTAGAGTCGGAAAAGGTCGCGCAGATTGTGATCGGCCGAACGCAGGCCGAGTGTGGTGTTGGAGAGGATGGGGAAGAAGGCGACGATCCAGGCAAGGATCAGCAGCGCCAGCTGGGTGCGCTCAAAACCGACCCAGATGAGAATGAGCGGCGCGATGGAAACAACCGGTGTGACCTGCAGGATGATCGCATAGGGAAATAGCGCCATCTCGACAGTGCGGCTTTGCGAGAACAGGATGGCAAGCCCGACGCCCCCGACAACGGCCAGCAGAAAGGCCGACAGCGTGATCTTGAGCGTGATCCAGAGCGAGCCCATGAGCGAGCCTGCATTGAGCCAGAAGCTCTCGGCGATGCGTGAGGGGGCAGGCAGCACGAAGGAGGGGATGTCATAGACATGCACGAGCCCCTCCCAGAGCAGCAGGAAGGCAAGGCCCACAAGAAGCGGCGCGATGATGCGTGTGACGCGTGAGGTGCTCTCGCCGTTCATGCAGGCCCCTTTCGCAGCGAGGCCGTGACGGCAGCACATTGCACCAGATAGTCGGTGGACTGGCGAAAGGCGATGCCCCGCGGATAGGGCGCATCAATGGTGAATTCAGACAGGATGCGACCGGGACGGGCCCCCATCACCAGAATGCGTTCGGAGAGATAGACGGATTCATAAACGCTGTGGGTGACGAAGATGACGGTCCATTTCTGATCCTGCCAAAGCGCCAGCAGATCATCGTCAAGCTTCTCGCGGGTAAATTCATCCAGCGCGGCAAAGGGTTCATCCATCAACAGCACGGGCGGCTCGGTGACAAGCGCCCGGGCAATGGAAACACGCATGCGCATGCCGCCTGAAAGTTCGCGTGGAAAGGCTTGTGCAAAATCGGCAAGGCCGACGCGCTCCAGCGCATCGAACACAAGCGGGCGGGCTTCTTGAAGGCTGACACCCTTGAGCTTGAGCGGCAGATAGACATTCTCCAGCACACGCGCCCAGGGCATGAGGGTAGCGTCCTGAAAAACAAAGCCGATATCGCCGGGGCGCTGGTCGGCACCGGCCCAGTTGATCGCGCCATGGGTCGGCGTGATGAGGCCGGCAATGATGCGCAGGAGCGTGGACTTGCCGCAGCCCGAGGGCCCCAGCAGCGACACAAAGGACCCGCGTTCAATATGCGCCTTCACACCGGAGAGCGCCAGCGTGCCCGAGCCATAGGTCTTGGCGACATCATCTATGTCGAGAAGCAGTCCGGCGTTGGGTGCTGGCATGGATGACAAGGGTGTTCAGTTTCCCGTGAGCTCTTTTTTCAGGTCGAGCCCGACGCCCTTGTTCACGAAATCAAGCGTATAGGCGGCGTGCATGTCGAGGTCCTTGGAGAAGACGCCAGCGGCCGATATGGTGGTGAAAAATTCTTCCCAGCGCGCATCGCTCATCGCGCCAATGCCCTTGGTCAGCGTGTCGCCTGAATCAACGATGCCATATTCTTTCATCACCTCAATGCCATGGGCGAGCAGATCGTCGGTCATTTCCGGATTATCCGCCTTGATGAGCGCATTGCCGAGCGTGGGATCGCCATAGAGATAGCTGACCCAGCCCTTGATCGAGGCATCGACAAAGGCCTGCACGATCTCCGGCTTCTCGCTGATCAGCTTGTCGGAGGCAAGAATGAAGGCGCCATAACCGGGATAGCCGGAATCAGAGAGCAGGAAAATCTTCGGCTTGAAGCCCGCGACCTTTTCGATCGTATAGGGCTCGGAGGAGAGATAGCCCTGCTGGATGGCATTGGGATCGGCCAGGAAGGGTGCGACATTGAAAGTATATTTGCGGATCTGGTTGTCATCGAACTGATATTTGGCTTTGAGCCACTGCCAGAAGGCGCTGATGGTGGCATCCGACACCATGATCGGCTTGCCGCGCATGTCGGCAATCGAGTTCACATCATCGCGCGGATGGGTGATGAGAACCTGCGGGTCTTTCTGGAAGGAGGCCATGACGGCTTTTGAGCCCGCCCCGGCCTCGACGATGTTGTAGGGGATGAAGCTGTTGGAGCCCATGCCGAACTCGACCGTGCCGGTGGCGAGCAGCTGGGGCACATTCACGCCCGGTCCGCCCTGCCGGATGGTGACATTGAGACCGGCCTGCTTGTAGAAGCCCATGGCGAGCGCCTGATAGAAGCCGCCATGTTCGGCCTGGGCTTTCCAGTCGGTCGCAAAGCTGACGGAGATGCCGTCTGCCGGGGTGGTCTTCGGGGCACTCCCCAGAAAGCTGTAGCCGATGAGAAGAGCGGCCAGTGCAACGGCGGCAGCCCCGATGGCGATTGTTCTATTCATCCTGTCCCCCGCGTGTCTCAGACATGCCGCAGCATCTATCGTTCCGACAGCAAGGCTAGTTCAATCGCGGAGAGAATAAAGGGGCAAAGTCACAAAAATGCGCGCGGCGGCGGGCGGGGCCCTAAAGCGGGGCGCAATCATCCTGCCCGTCGCGCGGCGTGGCAACATGATGGATGTCGTTCTTCCGGATGAGGCTGAGACCCGAGCCGCTGGTGGCGATGATGGTGGCGCCATTGGTGGTCATCACGAACTGCACATGGCGTGTCTGCACAGGTGAGGGCGCCATCTGGCGGATATTGTCGGCATTGGCGGCAAAGAGGGAGAGCGGCCAGTAGGTCTCGGGCACGACCTCGCCCTGGGGCAGGCTTGAGGTGCTGACTTTGTGGATGCAGGCCGTATAGGGCGTTTCGGCAGCCATAAACTGCGGTGCCGGGGTATCGTCACCATTGCGGGCGGCGGCTTCGGCGGCATGGGCGCGGGACATGGTGACATCGGCGCCGAGCCACAGCGTTGCCGCCATAACTGTCAAACTGCCGATCCAGATCCCGCCAAAACGCATAGATCAGTCACTCCCCCAAAAAGGCTGGGCGTATTCCAACCCGCTCAGGGTGCGGCAGTCAAAGATAAAGTTAAGAGAGGGTTAATTGTCGCCGGTGGCCAAGGCTTCCCGTTTCATCTCCAGTTCGAGCCAAAGCGCTTCGGAATCAGAGAGTTGGCTCACGAGCCGGTCATGTTCGGTGGTGAGTCGGGCAAAATCATCGGGGCTGCGGGAATAGAGGTCGGGGTCAGCCAGTTTGGCTTCCAGCGCGGCAATCTCCTTCTGGAGACGCGGCATCTGAGTCTGCAACTCCTCCAGTGCGCGCGAATCCTTGTAGCTGAGCTTGGCCTGCGACTTTGCCTGCGACTTGGGCTTCTCGGGCGCGGGTTTGGTGGCTGACGGGGTGCCCTTGACCATGCCTGGCTGACGATCCGGCGTTTCGGATTTTTTCTGCCGGACATAATCGCTATAGCCGCCGGGATATTCCCGCGTGCCGCCTTCGGCATCAAGCGCGATGACAGATGTTACAACACGGTCAAGAAAATCGCGGTCATGGCTGACGACGAGAACGGTGCCGTCATAATCGGCGAGCATTTCCTGCAGGAGATCAAGCGTCTCCATGTCGAGATCATTTGTCGGCTCGTCAAGGATCAGAAGATTGGAGGGCTTGGCGAGCGCACGTGCCAGCAGCAGGCGGCACTGTTCACCCCCCGAGAGCGCCTTGACGGGCTGGCGGGCCTGGGTTTCGCGGAAAAGGAAATCCTTGAGATAGGAAACCACATGACGCGGCTTGCCCCGCACCATGACCTGATCACCGCCACCTTCGCAAAGCGTGCTCCAGAGCGTGTCGTCAGGATTGAGCGAGGCACGCGACTGATCGACATAGACGGGCGTGAGATTGGTGCCGAGGCGGACATGGCCGCTATCGGGCGCGAGCGAACCGGTCAGCATTTTCAGGAGCGTCGTCTTGCCCGCACCATTGGGGCCGATGAGGCCGACCTTGTCGCCGCGCATGATGCGAGTGGAAAAATCCTCAATGACGGTGCGCGAGCTGCCATCGGCACGCGGCCATGCCTTGGAAATATGCTCGGCCTCGATGACGAACGCGCCCGAACCGGTGCCGCTGTCGGCGGCGAGCTCAATGCGGCCGGTACGCGAAATCTGGCTCGCACGCTCCTGACGCAGCGCGTGCAGACGGCGAAGACGCCCCTGATTGCGCTTGCGCCGGGCCGAGATGCCTTCGCGCGACCATTGCGTTTCCTGAAGGATGAGACGGTCGAGCTTGTGGGCGAGAACTTCCTCCTCGGCCATGATGCCTTCCGACCAGGATTCAAATTCCTCAAAGCCCTTGTCCATGCGGCGGATGGTGCCGCGATCAACCCAGAGACAGCCGGCTGCCAGACGGCGCAGAAAGGCGCGGTCATGGCTGATCAGCACAAAGGCGCCTCTGAATTGCGAGAGGCGGTTTTCCAGCCATTCGATGGAGGGCAGGTCGAGATGGTTGGTGGGCTCGTCGAGAAAGAGAATGTCGGGTTCATCGGCGAGTACACGGGCAAGGGCGGCCTTGCGGCCTTCGCCACCCGAAAGCGTGGCGGTGGGCAGGCCCGGATCGAGACCCAGCTCGGAGAGCGCGCTCTCGGCGAGATACTGTTCCGCGCCGCCGGCCATGGCATAGTCGAGCGCGGTTTTGGCGCTGCCGAATTCCGGCATCTGGGCAAGATAGGCGACGCGCGTGCCCGGCTGGACAAAGCGTTCACCGCCATCGGGCTCCACGAGACCGGCGGCAATGCGCAGCAGGGTAGACTTGCCGGCACCATTGCGTCCGACAAGGCATAGCCGGTCGCCGGGTGCCAGCGCAAAGCTTGCCCCGTCGATCAGAACCTGATCGGCAAAAGCAACGCGTATGTCGCGAAGAGCTAGAAGCGGTGGCGCCACGGTGAAGATATCCGGTTGGGTTTGCAGACCCTGTCTGTGCTGAGAGGCGTTGTATGGACCATCAGCGCGGCTTAGGCAAATGGGGCAGGATCAGTAGCGCCCGGAACCGACATTCTTGCCGCCACGGCGGAAGCCATTGCCCCATGAATCTTCAGACCGCTTTTCGGCCAGTCGTGGCGCCGTCCCGAAGAGATTGGCAAGCTGGCCGAAGAAATTGCCCATGGATTCCGAGGGCTCCTGCTCGGCAACCTGCGTGCGACGGTTGACACCGGCAAGGGCGACATAGGGCTCGCCCTTCTGGGCGACCAGCATATAGCTGCGCCAGACGGGGGCGGCGACACCGCCGCCGGAGGCATGTTTCATGGGGGAGTTGTCGTCATTGCCAAACCAGACGCCGACCGTCTCATTGGCGCTGTAGCCGATGAACCAGGCATCGCGGCTGTCCTGGCTGGTGCCGGTCTTGCCTGCCACCATGCGATTGCCAAGCTGGGCGCGGACACCCGTGCCGCCGGTGATGACACCGCGCAGCATGTAGTTCATGTCGCGGGCCACCTCGGCCGGTATGGCCTGGGTGGAAAGAGGGGCGTGGGTATAGAGCGGCTTGCTGTCGCCCGTCGTGATTTCGGTGATGGCATAGGGTTCCGAGCGTCGGCCTTCATTGGGGAAGGTGGAATAGGCCGATGTCATTTCCAGCAATGTGACTTCCGAACTGCCAAGGGCGATGGAAAGATTTTCCTGCAGCGGTGTGGTGAAGCCGAGATCGCGGGCCGCCTTGTCGATATTGGCAAGGCCAACGCGGTCAGCAAGCTTGACGGCAATGGTGTTGATGGATTTGGCAAGGGCCTGCGCCACCGTGACCGAACCGACATATTGCGCATTGGCATTTTGCGGCTTCCAGTCGCCCATGGTGACGGGGCTGTCGGTGACAACTGTGTCCGGCGTGAAGCCGGCCTCAAGCGCAGCAGTATAAATGACCGGCTTGAAGGCAGAGCCCGGCTGGCGCAGGGCCTGGGTGGCGCGATTGAACTGGCTTTCACGATAGCTGTGACCGCCGACCATGGCGCGCACGGCCCCGTCGGGTGCAAGCGCGACGATGGCGCCCTGCGTGATGTTGTTCTTGGGATCGGCCTTGTCGAGCGCGTTCCAGAGCGATGTTTCGGCGGCGGCCTGTCGCGCGGGATCAAGCGTTGTGTGGACAACAATATAGCCCTTGGCATCGGGCAGCACCTTGTCGACCTGCTGGGCGACCCAGTCGACAAAATATTGCGGGCCATCGCCCGAGGCGCGCGGTGAAATGGTGGCGGGATGGGCGCGGGCATCGGCGACTTCCTGCGCGGTCAGCGCGCCGCTGTCGACAAGACGGTCGAGAACCTGGGCGGCGCGCGCTTGTGCCAGCGCCAGATCATTGGTCGGCGCAAAGCGTGTCGGCGATTTCGGCAGGCCCGCCAGCACGGCGGCTTCGGCCAGCGTGATGTCGCGGGCCGATTTGCCAAAATAATATTGCGAGGCCGCTTCGACGCCATAGGTGCCGCCCCCCAGATAGATGCGGTTGAGATAGAGCGTCAGGATTTCGTCCTTGGACAGATTATTTTCAAGCCAGAGCGCGATCAGCGCCTCCTGCGACTTGCGCCAGAGGGTCCGGTCATTGGCGAGGTAGAGATTTTTCACCACCTGCTGGGTGATGGTGGAGCCACCCTCGACAAAACGCCCGGCGCGGATGTTGGCCCACATGGCGCGCGCAATGCCGCGCATGTCGATGCCGTGATGGCTGTAGAAGCGGCGGTCTTCAGTGGCGATGAAAGACTTGATGAGATAGGGCGGCAATTCGCCAAGCGGCACGGTGGCGCTGCGCATGCCGCCACGCCGTCCGATAATGTGGCCATTGGCATCCATGACGGTCATGGAGAGCGGGGCATCGGCCTGATCGATGACTTTTTTCAGGCGCGGCAGCGTGTCGAAAACCAGAAGTGCCGACATGATGAGGACGAAGGTGAGGACGAAGGAGGCCGATGCCTGGGCGGCGAGAATGAGAAAACGGCGGCGACGGCTGCGCTTCGGCGCGGATGTGTTCCCGCCGGTCGCTGACCCGGGGGTCTCGTCATCATCATAGGGTTCGTAATCGGACACTGTTCATCCCCCGCGCTTTCGCGCCATTTCGCGCATCTTCACCTGCATCACCGGGCATTTGCAATGCCAGTGGCGCGTTCCATGGCGGCAGGATGGGGGCGATTTGTGGGGGCAATGGGGCAGGAACGGGTCAAAGCAAAGGCAAGTTTGCGATTAACTATGGCCAGCGATTTGTCGGATGGCGGGGCTGATTTTGCCCTCTTGACCGGAATGGCGCGGCAGGCTTTATCTGCGCCATGGAAAAGCAACCCTTCTGGCGGGTGAAACGCCTCGATGAGATGACGCGACCCGAATGGGAGTCGCTCTGCGACGGCTGCGCCAAATGCTGTCTGGTGAAGCTTGAGGACGAAGACACGCTGGAGCTGGCCTATACCAATGTGGTTTGCACGCTGCTCGACTGCGAAAGCTGCCAGTGCACCGATTATGCAAACCGCTCCGTGCGCGTGCCCGATTGCGTGACGCTGACCCCGCAAAGTCTTGCCGAGATCGACTGGATGCCGACCTCCTGTGCCTATCGGCTGATCAAGGAGGGGAAAGATTTGCCAAGCTGGCATCCGCTGGTGAGCGGTGAGCAGGAAAGCGTGCATCGTGCCGACATGTCCGTCCGTGGCAAGACGGTTTTCGAACATGATGTGGCGTTCGAGGATATGGAAGACTATATCGTCGACTGGCCGATGGACGAGCCGGAATAGGCTTGAGGAAGTCGTGGATGACCCGCATGAAGCGGGTCATGACGATGATTTGAAATGCCGTCATGGTCCGACTTGTTCGGACCATCCACGTCTTTAACCATTATTGTCCCTCGCCCCTGAGGGGAGAGGGGGAGGCGGACCGCAAGGTCCGGCGAGGGTGAGTGGGAGGTGCATTTCAAAAAAAATTGCATTTTGTGAGTTATCCCCACTTGCAGCGCAACGCTGCGACCCTATCTACCATCCATATCAGGAATTGCGCCCGCAGGACGGGCCACCAGAAAAGCTCCTTACAATTTGGCGACACGATTAACCAGCACGACGCGGGCAACCAGCACAGTGCCGGAACCCAAACCCACGCCGCCGCCTGCGGTGACGCCTGCGCCGAAGAAACGCGCAACGGCCAAACAGCTGGCGACACGGCTGCGTGACCTGATCGAGCGCGAAATTGCCGATATCGAGGTTGAGGGCAAACGCAAACGTGCAGCGAGCGATCGCGAACGCGCAGCACGGCAACTGGCCTCGCTGGTGCGCTCGCTTGAAAAGCTGAATGAAATCGATCTGGCCGACAAGGCGCGCCGCGAGGCCCGCGCCGCCGCCCGTAAAACAGAGGATGAAGACCATCGCGCCGAACTTGAACGCCGCCTCACTCGCCTTGCCACGTTGCTGGCGGCTGAGGCAGGCGCTGATGGCGAGCCTGAGCCAGCATGAAGCCCGCGCGCTGCTGGAAGACTGGCGCTTCTGGGCGCGCGACGATCAATTGGCCCCCGACGCCGACTGGACGACCTGGCTGTTGCTCGGCGGACGCGGCGCGGGCAAGACACGCGCCGGGGCCGAATGGGTGCGCGGCGAGGTGGCGGCAAAACGCGCCGGCCGCATCGCGCTGATCGGCGAGACGCTGGGCGATGTGCGCGAGGTGATGATTGACGGGCCCTCGGGCCTGCGTGCGGTGGAGCCGCTGCGCCGCCGCCCGCGCTATGAAGCCTCGCGCAAACGCCTGCTCTGGGAAAACGGCGCGGTGGCCTATGCCTTTTCGGCGTCCGAACCCGACAGCCTGCGCGGGCCGCAATTTGATGCTGCCTGGGCCGATGAGATTGCCAAATGGCGCTATGCCGAAGCGACATGGGACATGCTGCAATTCGGCCTGCGGCTGGGCGATCAACCGCGTCAGGTGGTGACGACGACACCGCGCCCGGTGCCGATTGTCAAACGCATGCTGAAGGACAGGCGCACCGTGGTGACGAAGGCAAGCACGCTGATGAACCGCGCCCATCTGGCTGAAGGCTTCTTTGCCAGCGTCATTGCGCGCTATCAGGGCACGCGGCTCGGGCGGCAGGAGCTCGATGCCGAACTGATCGAGGATAATCCCGATGCGCTGTGGTCCCGCGAGATGATCGAGCAGGCCCGTGTCGGCACGGCCCCGGCGATGGCGCGCGTTGTGGTGGCGGTGGACCCGCCCGCGACCAGCGGCCCCAAGGCCGATGAATGCGGCATCGTGGTGGCGGGGCGCGATGAGATGGGGCGCGGTTACATATTGGAGGACCGCTCGATGGGCGGGCTGACGCCGCTGACCTGGGCGAGCCGCGCGGCCAAGGCCATGCGTGATTTTGAGGCCGACCGGATTGTTGCCGAAGCCAATCAGGGCGGCGAGATGGTGGCGGCGATCCTGCGACAGGTGGCGCCGCTCGCGCCGCTGAAACTGGTGCGCGCGAGCCGCGGCAAATACAGCCGGGCCGAACCTGTGGCCGCCCTTTATGAACGCGGGCTTGTGAGCCATGTCGGGCATTTTGCAAGGCTCGAAGATCAGATGTGCGACTACGCACCGGGCATGGGGGCCAAGAGCCCCGACCGGCTTGATGCGCTGGTCTGGGCGCTGACCGAGCTGATGCTTGATGGCGAGGCGGGCAAGCCCAAGGTGCGGGGATTGTGAATTTCACCCCTCACCCGGCTCGCGTTGCGACCCGACCTCTCCCCTGAGGGGAGAGGTTATTGAGACCAGAGCCTGAACCCTCTCCCCTCGGGGAGAGGTTATTGAGACCAGAGCCTGAGCCTTCTCCCTTCGGGGAGAGGGTTGGGTGAGGGGGCTTTCTGCAAATGTTGAAAGGAAAGACCATGCCAGCAGATGTGAGGGCCGGGCCATGGGCGCGGCTGGCCGCGATGATGGGCGCAACGCCCGCACCGCTCGCACCACGCGAGGCCAAGGCAAGCCGCACCGGACCGCTCGTCGCGCTGTCGCTGACGGGGCGACCTGTCTGGACGCCGCGCGACTATGCAGCGCTGGCGAGCGAAGGCTTTGCAAAAAATGCCGTCGCCTATCGCTGCGTGCGGATGATTGCCGAAGCCGCCGCCTCCGTTCCCTGGCTGCTTTATGAGGGCGAGCGCGAACTGAGCCGGCATCCGCTGCTGACATTGCTCAACGAGCCCAATCCGCAGGAGAGCGGCGCCGACCTGATGGAAAGCTGGTATGGCTTTCTGATGGTCGCGGGCAATGCCTATCTGGAACTGGTGGAGGCGGGCGGCACCCCGCGCGAACTCTATGCGCTGCGGCCCGACCGTATGAAAGTGGTGCCCGGCGATAATGGCTGGCCGCAGGGCTATGAATATGCCGTCAACGGACGAACGGTGACGATCCCGCGCAACGCGCAGACGGGCGAAATGCCGCTCCTGCATTTGCGGCTCTTTCACCCGAGCGATGATCATTATGGCATGAGCCCGCTGGAAGCCGCCGCCTATGCCATCGATATTCACAATGCGGCGGGTGGCTGGAACAAGGCGTTGCTCGACAATGCGGCGCGACCCTCCGGCGCGCTGGTTTACAAGGGCGGCGAGGCGGGCATGAACCTGACGGAGGACCAGTTCGAGCGCCTGAAGCGGGAGCTTGCCGATAATTATCAGGGCGCGGGCAATGCCGGACGCCCGCTGCTGCTCGAAGGCGGGCTGGAATGGACCAGCATGGGGATGACGGCCAAGGACATGGATTTCATCGAGGCCAAACGCGCCGCCGCACGCGACATTGCGCTCGCCTTTGGCGTGCCGCCCATGTTGCTGGGGATTCCCGGCGACAACACCTATTCAAATTATGCCGAGGCCAATCGCACCTTCTGGCGTCAGACCGTGCTGCCGCTGGTGGGGCGCACCTCGCGCGCGCTGAGCCGCTGGCTGGCGCGGCGCTACGGGGCGGAGCTCAGGCTCTGGTATGACGCCGATGCGATTGAGGCGCTGGGCAGCGAACGCGAGGCACTCTGGGCGCGTGTCTCGGCAGCGGATTTTCTGAGCGATGATGAGAAACGGTCGGCGTTGGGGTATGGCAGGACGGAGGCGTGAGATGGAGAGTGAAGCCGGAGAGGCAAATGGCTGGCACCTCGACAAGCGCGTGCCCATTGCCATGATCGTGGCGATCATCATCCAGTCGGGCGCGGGGCTCGTCTGGGCGGGTGCGGCCAGCGAAAGGCTGGTCTCGCTGGAAGGGCGCTCGCTGCGCACCGACGAAGTGGTGGAGCGCACCGCGCGGCTCGAAGAACAGTCCCACGCCATGCGCGCCTCACTCGCCCGCATTGAAGACAAGCTCGACCGCGCTGTGGCAGGGCGAAGGTAAGGCAGCGGTTGTTGCTTCCCCTCACCCGCGCTCATGTCATTCGCTTGCCCTCTCCCCTGAGGGGAGAGGGAGAGACGGACCGGATGGTCCGGCGAGGGTGAGGGGCCATGGCTGACAAAAGATGGATGTCCGGATCAAGTCCGGGCATGACAGCCCAATGAATACCTAAGAAGGTGCATGTGATCGGACGCCATGAAGACAAGCTGGATCGGGCCATGGCGGGGCGAAGGTAAGGCGTGGATTCCCTGTGGAGACTGTCACATTGTTCCCCTAAAGTCGGAACAGTGAAACAGGGTATGGGGTCCCGATGTCTGAGGAAAAAACGATACGAAAGACCTGGCTGGTTATCTTGATATTTCTGGTGACTTCACCTGTTGTCGGGATGCTTTATCTGGGTCGATGGTTTTGGGCCTTTGTTTATCTGCTTCTGGGCTTTGCCATTATCTATTTCACAGAGTCAGTCTGGCAGGTCGGGCCTTTCAGCCCGCAAGGAGCTGCCCTTTTATTGTTCTTTGTCCTGATCGGAATGGTTCACGGATCTATCCTTTCCCATCGCAAGGTGGAGTTGCCAGCAGCGAAAGCGATACTCGGCAGCATTTTGACGATTGTGGCCTTTGCGAGTGGATTATGTTTCGTTTTCTTTTTTGGATTTCTTAATCGTCCATTTGCAATGACGGCAACGTCCATGCTGCCAACACTCAATGCGGGGGACTATTTGCTGGCGGACAAGAGAGCCTATCGGGAGGACAAGCCTGTCTTTGGTGATGTTATCATTTTCTGGTCGCCAAGCCTGAAAAACTATTTTGTGAAACGTGTGGCAGGATTGCCGGGTGACCGCGTGCAGATGAAGCAGGGCGAGCTTTATATCAATGATGAAAAAGTGGCGCGAAAAGAGCTGCCGCCTTTTGAATATGAGCAGCGCGAGGTGGAAGTGATCGGCGAATATCGACCGGATGGCCGCATGTATCGTACGTTGAATCTGGCGGATGGCAGCTTTGTCGATGATACAAATGAACTTCTTGTACCGGAGAACCACTATTTTGTGCTGGGCGACAATCGGGACAATTCTTCCGATAGCCGACTTGCTGGTCAGATAGGTTTTGTGGATGAGGCTGATATCATCGGGCGTGCCACTTATATTTACTGGGACAATCGGAAGAAGGAAACCGTCTTCCGGCCAATCGACGAATTGCCATGATCTCCATGGCGTAAGGCAGCGGTTGTTGCTTCCCCTCACCCGCGCTCATGTCATTTGCTTGCCCTCTCCCCTGAGGGGAGAGGGAGAGACGGACCGCTTGGTCCGGCGAGGGTGAGGGGCCATGACGGCCTTACAATTATTAAGAGACAAAGGCGCCCAGGATCGGGCGCCTTTTTGTTTGTGAACGGAGGATCATGTGATCGAACAGACCAAGCGCCGGCACGCGGCAAGTCACCAGCAGGTGATCCGCACCGAATTCAAGAGCGTGAGCGCGGACGGGCATTTTGAAGGCTATGCGAGCCTTTTCGGGGCCGAAGATCTGGGCCGCGACATGGTGATGCCCGGCGCGTTTCAAGCTTCGCTCGAACGGCGCGGCCCGCGCGGCGTCAAGATGCTCTACCAGCACGATCCCAATGAGGTGATCGGGGTCTGGCACAGGGTGGAGGAGGATGCGCGCGGCCTGCATGTGGAAGGCGAATTGCTGGGTGACGTTACCCGCGCCCGCGAGGTGCTGGCGCTGATGCGGGCCGGTGCGATTGACGGGCTCTCCATCGGCTATCACGTGGTCAAGGCGCAGGCCGACCGCAAGCGCGGGGCGCGA
This sequence comes from Hyphomicrobiales bacterium, assembly GCA_016124805.1. Lineage (GTDB taxonomy): Bacteria > Pseudomonadota > Alphaproteobacteria > Parvibaculales > Parvibaculaceae > Parvibaculum. The sequence goes on from WGND01000004.1 coordinate 85,366, forward strand.
CGGCTGATCGAACTTGATCTCTGGGAAATCTCGGTGGTGACCTTTCCGATGCTGCCCGATGCCCGCGTGGCGCGCGTGAAGCATGTCAACCGGCCCAATGAACGCGAATTTGAACGCTGGCTGCGATACGAGGCCGGCTTCAATCAAGAGGAGGCCCACGTGATCATCACGCGTGGCTTCAAATCCCTGAAAGCGTCGCCCATGGCGGCGCTGAGCGACGGCGCACTCGCCCGGAAGATCCGGTCGGCAGCGCTCACGATCCGACCTTAACCCAACAGGAGAGTTCCATGACTTCATGGCAGAACGACGTCCCGCGCATCGGGACGGCGCTGAAGACGCTTGAGCAGAAAAGCGTGGGCGAGCGCCCCGCCGCAACCGAAGTACGCGAGGCGATGGATGAATTTCTGTCCGCCTTTGACGCCTTCAAGGCGGCCAATGACGAACGCCTCGACCAGATCGAACGCAAGATGGGCGCCGATGTGGTGACGGAAGACAAGGTGGAGCGCATCAACCGCGCGCTCGACCGCCAGATGAAAACCGTGGACGAGCTGGCGCTGGCCATGGCACGGCCCGAAATCGGCGGCGAGATGCCGACCCGTCTTGATCCGGCGCGACGCGAACATAAACGCGCCTTCGACCTTTATGTGCGCAAGGGCGATGCGCCTGATCTGCGCGCACTGGAAGCCAAGGCACTTTCGGCCCAGTCCGACCCCGATGGCGGCTATCTGGTGCCGAGCGAAACCGAACGGCTGATCGACCGCATCGTCTCGGAAGCCTCGCCCATCCGCGCCATTGCCGGGGTGCGCCAGATCGGGGCGGCGAGCTACAAGAAGCCTTTCACGACCAGCGGCCCGCAATCGGGCTGGGTCGGCGAAAGCGAAACACGCACCGAAACCGAGGCGCCCAAACTCTCCGAGCTGGAATTTCCGGCGATGGAACTTTACGCCATGCCTGCGGCCACCAGCACGATGCTCGATGATGCCGCTGTCAATATCGACCAGTGGCTCGCCGAAGAAGTGCAGACCGTCTTTGCCGAACAGGAAGGCGCGGCCTTTGTGAATGGCGACGGGGTGAAGAAGCCGCGCGGTTTTCTGTCTTATGACGCGGTCGCCAATGCCGACTGGTCCTGGGGCAAGCTCGGCTATCTGGTGACGGGCAATGCGGGTGCCTTTCCGGTTTCCAATGCCGCCGACACGCTGATCGACATGATCTATGCGGTGAAGGCGGGCTACCGCGCCAATGGCCGTTTTGTCATGAACCGTTCGACGCAATCGGCGATCCGCAAGTTCAAGGATACCGATGGCAATTATCTCTGGCAGCCGGGCCTGAGCGCGGGCGCGGCCCCGACGCTGCTCAACTATCCGGTGACGGAGGCCGAAGACATGCCCTCCATCGGCACGGATGCGATGGCGCTTGCCTTTGGCGACTTCAGGCGCGGCTATCTGATCGTCGACCGGCTGGGGGTGCGCGTGCTGCGCGATCCCTATAGCGCCAAGCCCTATGTGCTTTTCTATACGACCAAGCGCGTGGGCGGCGGGGTCCAGAATTTCGAAGCGATCAAGCTTCTGAAATTCGGTACGGCGTGAGGAGGGGCTGATGAAAGATCTGCATCACAATATCAAAACCATCCTGACGCTTGATCCGGCGGTGACGACGGCGAGCCGCAGTGGCGCGCCGGTGGACGGGCGCGGCTTTCAGGCGGTGGAACATGTCGCCTGTTTTGGCGCGAGCGGCGACACGCTTTCGGGCAGCGACTATTTCGAGCTGAAGCTGGAGGCAAGCAGCGATGCCGCCAACTGGTCGCCGGTGAACGAGGCAACCCATGTGCTGGGCGGGCCGGTAAGCGAAGCTGGGGTCTTTGCCACGATTGACGATGTGAGCGGCGACCAGACCGACTATCGCATCGGCTATGTCGGACCTGCCCGCTACAGCCGCCTTGTGCTGGTGGTGACGGGCACACATGACAATGGTACGCCCGTTTCGGCGCTCGCCATTCTTGCCGCCGCGCATGTCAAGCCGGTGGTGTGACCGGTGTTGTGAGAAGACTGCCAGAGACATGACCGCGTTTCCCCCTCACCCTCGCCGGTCCTTGCGGCCCGGCTCTCCCTCTCCCCTCAGGGGAGAGGGCAAGCGAATGCAATGAGCGCGGGTGAGAGGGATGACGTCAGAAGGAATGAACCCATGACCATGACCCTGACAAGCGGGCCGGCCGATGAGCCGGTGACGCTGGCTGATGCGCGTGCCTTTCTGCGGCTGGATGATGCCACCGAAGACGCTTTGCTGTCGGCGCTCATCACGGCGGCGCGGCTGACACTCGAACATGTGACGCGCCGCGCCTTTGTCAGCCAGAGCTGGCGGCTGACGCTTGATGAGTGGCCCGGGCGGCAGGTGGCGCTGCCGATTGCGCCGGTCTCGGATGTGAGCGAGATCAGCGTCGATGGCGAGGTGCTGGATGAGGCGCTTTACAAGCTGGACCTGGAACACGAGCCGCCGCGCCTGGTGCTGAAGAAAAATGCGGTCTGGCCGCAACCGGCAGCGGGCAGCGGCGGCATTGATATCGACATGGTGGCGGGCTTTGGCAGCGCTGTCGACGTGCCGCAACCGCTGAAGCAGGCGCTGCTGATGCTGGTCGCCCACTGGTTTGAAAATCGCGAACCCATCGCCTTTGGCGGCAGCCAGACGCTGCCGCTGTCGGTTGATGCGCTGATCGCGCCCTGGCGGAGGCTGCATCTGTGAGCCGGATCGGAGCCATGCGCGCGCGTGTGACGCTGCAGGCGGCAACGCGGGAGAGCGATGGCGCGGGCGGCAGCAACTTGGGCTGGAGCGATGTCGCCACGCTCTGGGCCGCCGTGACACCGCGCAAGGGGCAGGAGCGCCTGATCGGCGAACGCCCGGAAGCGCGGCAGACATGGGAGGTTGTGATGCGCTGGCGCAATGATGTGACGAGCGCCCACCGGCTCCTTTGGCAGTCGCGCGTGCTGACGATTGAAAGTGTGGTTGATCCCGACGGCCGCAAACGCTGGCTGCGGATCGAAGCCGAGGAGGGACGCCATGAGCCTTGATGCCGACCTTGCTTTGCAGCAGGCGATCTTCGCCCGGCTTGGCGCGGATGCGGGCGTGAGCGCGCTGGTCGGCACGCGTCTTTATGACAATGCGCCGGGCGAGACGGGCTTCCCCTATGTGACCCTGGGCGAGAGCGACATGCGCGACTGGAACACGGGCGACAGCCATGGCAGCGAGCATCGGCTGACATTTTATGTGTGGTCGCGGGCCGGTGGCCGCAGCGAGGCCAAAGCCATTCTCGGCGCGATCCGCGCATGTCTTGAGGAAGCCGCGCTCAGCCTTACCGACCATGATCTGGTCAATCTGACATTCACGGGGAGCGACACACGGCGCGCCCCGGATGGTGCGACATGGCGCGGGGCCATCCGCTTCCGCGCGGTGACGGAGAGAATTTGAACGGCGCTCTCTTACCTCTCCCCCGGCGGGAGAGGTCGGAACGCGGATGCGTTCCGGGTGAGGGGGCACTTTCGGATGACACCCCCCACCCAACCCTCCCCCGCAAGGGGGGAGGGCTATGGTTTGAAACAGGAGATCTGAATGACAGCCCAGAAAGGCAAGGACCTGCTGCTGAAGCTCGACAGCGACGGCGCGGGGACATTCATCACGGTGGCGGGCCTGCGCTCGCGCTCGCTCGCCTTCAATGCGCGCAGCGTCGACATCACCCATTCGGAGTCAGCGGGACGCTGGCGCGAATTGCTGGAAGGGGCTGGCGTGCGCTCGGCATCGGTGACGGGGCGTGGCATTTTCCGTGACGCGAGCTCGGACGCCTCGCTGCGGCAGATCTTTTTCGACGGGCTCATTCGTGACTGGCAGATCGTGATCCCGGATTTCGGCATGGTGAGCGGAGCCTTCCAGATCACCTCGCTGGAATTTGCCGGTGAGCATGATGGCGAGATGAGCTTCGACCTGGCGCTGGAAAGTGCCGGCGCCTTGAGCTTTGCGGCGGCATGAGCGGGGTAAACCGCCATCGTGGCGAGATCGAGGCGCTGCTTGATGACCGCCCGCGCAAGCTCGTGCTGACGCTGGGCGCGCTCGCTGAGCTGGAAAGCGCCTTTGGCGGGCAAGACCTGCTGGCGCTTGCGACACGTTTTGAGACGGGTCACCTCTCGGCGCGTGATGCAATTCGCGTGATCGGGGCGGGGCTTCGCGGCGCAGGCGAAGAAGTGAGCGATGAGGACGTGGCCACCATGACGGCGCAGGGCGGGGCGGCAGGCTTTGTGGCGATTGTGGCCGATCTCCTCTCGGCGACCTTTGGCGGGGCGGCGTGACGCAAGCCACTTTCCCCTGGGCGCGGCTGATGGAAATCGGGCTCGGCGTGATGCGCCTGCCGCCTGAACGCTTCTGGCAGATGACGCTGCCCGAGATCAGTGCGGCGGCGCGCGCCCTCAATCCGCAAGCCGCACGTGGTATCGGGCGCGGCGAGCTCGGCGACTTGATGGCGCGCTATCCCGATCAGAGCCAGATCAAAAGAAAGACATGACAGATGCAGGATGAAACAGGACAGGACGCCACGCTGACAGGCGGGCTGGAAGCCGGTGCCTTTGCCGCGCGCGATTTCGCGCTGGAGACACAACGCAGCCTGCGGCTGGCGAGCGAGGAATATCGCCGCGCGGCAGCCAGTGGGCGCGACTTTGGCCGTGTCGTCTCGGGCGCCTTTGCCGATGTGGCGCTGAAAGGCCGTTCGCTGTCGGACACGCTGAAGGGCCTTGCGCTCGATATGGCGGGGCTGGTGCTGAAAAACGCTACGCAGTCGATTACCACGTCGCTCGGCAATTCGCTGACCTCCTCGCTCGGCTCGCTGGTCAAGAGCGCCGACGGCAATGTGTTTGCAGGCGGGCGGGTCAGAGCCTTTGCGCAAGGCGGCGTGGTGAACAGCCCCATGCTCTTTCCATTGCAGGGTGGCGCGGGTCTGGCGGGCGAGGCAGGGCCTGAAGCGATCATGCCGTTGCAGCGCGGCAGCGACGGGCGGCTGGGCGTTGCCATGTCAGGCGGCGCCACAACGCAGATCGTTTTCAATGTGCAGGCCACGGATGCCGAAAGCTTCCGGCGCTCGCAATCGCAGATCGCGGGCATGCTGAGTCAGATGACGGCGCGCGGACAAAGGAACCTCTGAGCCATGGCGTTTCACGATACTCGTTTTCCGCTCGGCATTGCGCTGGGCGCGCGCGGCGGGCCGGAACGGCGCACCGACATTGTGACGCTCGGCTCGGGCTTTGAGGAGCGCAACAGCGCCTGGGCGGATTCACGCCGCCAGTATAATGCAGGCTATGGGCTTCGCGGGCTGGATGACATTCACGCGCTGATCGCCTTTTTCGAGGCGCGGCACGGGCGGCTGCATGGCTTTCGCTGGCGCGACCGGGCGGACTGGAAATCCTGCGCGCCCTCGGCAACGCCGCAGGCAGATGATCAACTGATCGGCACGGGCGATGGCACGCAGGCGGCATTTCAACTGACCAAGACTTATATGTCGGGCCCGGCAAGCTATGTCCGCATGATCACCAAGCCGGTGGCGGGCAGTGTGCTGCTGGCGGTTGATGGCGTGGCGACAAGCGCCTTCACACTCGATGCGGTGACGGGCCTCGTGACATTTGACGTGGGCGCGATACCGGCAAGCGGGGCACTGGTGAGCGCGGGCTATGAATTTGATGTGCCGGTGCGCTTTGACACCGACCGGCTCGAGATTGATCTGAGCGCCTTTACGGCGGGCGCCGTGCCCGACATTCCTGTGATTGAGATCAGGGTGTGAAGGCAAGGCGTGGATGACCCGGACAAGCCGGGCCATGACGCGGAAGGAAAACCAACATGAAAGCCATATCGACAGAGATGCAGGACCATCTCGACAGCGGCGCAACGACGCTGTGCACCTGCTGGAAGCTGACACAGCAGGACGGGACGGTGATGGGCTTTACCGATCATGACCGCGATCTCGCCTTTGGCGGTGCGACCTATGAAGCCGCCGGCGGCTTTACGGCAAGTGCGCTGAAAACAGGACAGGGGCTTGCGGTCGATAATCTCGACCTGATGGGCGCGCTTTCGTCAGACCGGCTGGATGAAGGTGATCTGGCCGCGGGGCTTTATGACGGCGCCGATATTGAAATCTGGCGGGTGAACTGGCAGGCGCCGGAAATGCGGGTGCTGCTGCGCAAGGGCACACTCGGCGAAGTCGCGCGCGGACGCAGCGATTTCACCGCCGAGATACGTGGCCTTGCCCATGCGCTGAACCAGACGACCGGGCGGCTCTATCAATATGGCTGCGATGCCGATCTGGGTGACACGCGCTGCGGCGTTGATCTGAGTGGTGCGGCCTTTACGGCTGAGGGCGTGGTGAGCGCGGCGAGCGAGGACCGGCTGCTGACTCTGAGCGGGCTTGAGACCTTTGCCACGGGCTTTTTCACACGTGGCAAAATCCGTGCGCTGGATGGTGCCAATGAGGGCGCGGTGATGGAGGTGAAAGCCCATCAGCTGAGCGGCAGTCTTTGCGCGCTGGAACTGTGGCAACCGCTGGCACGGGCCATTGAGATCGGTGATCGCTTCGCCGTGAGTGCGGGCTGCGACAAGCAGTTTGAGACCTGCCGGAGCAAATTTGCCAATGGTGCGAATTTCCGTGGCTTCCCGCATATGCCCGGCAATGACTTTGTGCAGGCAACGGTGTCGCGAAGCGGTGCCAATGATGGCGGCAGGCGGCGTTAAGATGACACAGGCTGAAATGATCGTGGCCGCTGCACGCGGCTGGATCGGCACGCCCTATCGCCATCAGGCAAGCGAGCGTGGCGTGGGCAGTGATTGCCTCGGGCTCGTGCGCGGGGTCTATCGCGAGGTGATGGGGAGGGAGCCCGAACTGCCGCCCGCCTATTCCGCCGACTGGGCTGAACGCGATGGCGCGGGTGAGCAGATGGCGGACGCCGCAAGGCGACATTTGATTGCGCGACGTTTGGGCCGGGAAAGGCCCGGCGATGTGCTGCTCTTTCGGTTGCGCCCGGCGGCACCAGCCAAACATGCCGCGATCCTGAGCGATGCGACCCGCATGATCCATGCCTATAGCGGCCATGCGGTGGTGGAAACGGCGCTGACGCCCTGGTGGCAGCGACGACTTGTGTTTGTTTTTTCCTTTCCTGAGAGTGACTGATCCATGGCAACGCTGGCATTAAGCGCGGTGGGCTCGGCATTGGGCAATACGCTGCTGCCGGAAGGCATCTCGATTCTCGGCTCGCAGATAACGGGTGCCGCCATCGGGCAGGCGGTGGGCGCGACAATGGGCGCCTATATCGACTCCATGCTGTTTGGCGGTGTCGGCAGCAGTCGCGGCCCGCGTCTCTCTGACTTGCAAGTGATGACCTCAAGCGAGGGCGCGGCGATCCCGCGCCTTTATGGCCGGGCGCGGGTGGCCGGTCAGGTGATCTGGGCGACAAATTATCTCGAAACATCGACCACGACGCGCAGCGGCGGCAAGGGCGGGGGCGGCGCGAGCGCCACGACATACAGCTATTCGGTCTCCTTCGCGCTGGGCCTTTGCGAGGGCGAGATCACGCGCATTGGCCGCATCTGGGCTGATGGCAAATTGCTCGATCTCTCGGGCCTGACATGGCGGCTTTATAAGGGCGAGGTAACGCAGGCGCCTGATCCGCTGATCGAGGCGGTGGAGGGCGAGGGGGAGGCGCCCGCCTATCGCGGGCTTGCTTACATAGTCTTTGAAAATCTGCCGGTGACACCCTTCGGCAATCGCCTGCCGCAATTGTCGGTGGAGGTGTTTCGCTCTTTCAGCGATGTGGAAAGCCGCGTCAAGGCGGTCAATGTGATCCCCGGTGCGGGCGAATTTGTCTATGGCACAGAGGTAACGCGCGAATATCTGAGCGAAACATCAAGCCGCCCGCTCAACATGCATAACAGCGAGGGTGTTGCTGATTTCACGCTGGCGATGGATCAGCTGGAAGCGACCTGCCCGCAGGTCAATGCCGCCGCGCTCGTGGTGAGCTGGTTTGGTAACGATCTGCGCAGCGAGCACTGCACCATCACGCCGCGCGTGGAAACGACGCTGAAATATACCGGCCCCGCAACATGGCAGGTGGCGGGCGTGACGCGGGATGTCGCGCAGGCCGTCTCGCAGGTGGACGGACGACCGAGCTATGGTGGCACGCCCTCTGACGCAAGCGTGGTGGCGGCGCTGAAAGACATGAAGGCGCGCGGCCTTGCCTGCACCTTCTATCCCTTCGTGATGATGGATATTGCGCCGGGCAATGCGCTGCCCGACCCCTGGAGTGGCACGGCGTCGCAACCGGCCTATCCCTGGCGCGGGCGCATCAAGGGCAGTGCGACGGGCATCGCGGCTTTTTTCGGCACCGCCGTGCCGGAAGATTTCACCCTCAATGGCGAGAGCGTGACCTATGCCGGGCCTCATGAATGGTCCTATCGCCGCATGGTGCTGCATGATGCCTATCTGTGTCTGGCGGCGGGCGGCGTGGAGGCCTTCCTGATCGGCTCGGAACTGAAAGGCCTGACGCAATATCGCGACGGGGCGGGCGACTTCCCCGCTGTCGCCGCGCTGCAGGCACTTGCCGCCGATCTGCGCGACGTGCTGGGGCCGGATGTGAAAATATCCTATGCCGCCGACTGGTCGGAATATGGCAGCTATCAGCCCGATGATGGCTCGGGCGATCTCTGCTTTCCGCTCGACCCGCTCTGGGGTGATGACAATATCGATTTTGTCGGCATTGATAATTATCTGCCCGTGACGGACTGGCGCGAGGGCACAACGCATCTCGACAGGCTGGCGGGCACGAGCGCGATTTATGATCTGGCCTATCTGCGCGACGGCATCACCGGCGGTGAGAATTATGACTGGTATTATGCAAGCCAGAGTGATCGCGACGCGCAGATACGGTCGCCGATCAGCGATGGCGCCTATGGCAAGCCCTGGGTCTATCGCGCCAAGGATTTCAGAAGCTGGTGGGACAATGCCCATGTGGAACGCGCGGGCGGCGTGGAACTGGGCGAGCCGACGGACTGGGTGGCGCAGGGCAAGCCGATCTGGTTTACCGAGCTTGGCTGCCCCGCCATCGACAAGGGCACCAATGCACCCAATCTCTTTCTCGATCCCAAATCAGCCGAAAGCGCCTTGCCGCCTTATTCGACGGGCGCGCGTGATGATTATCTGCAGCGCTGTTTCATCGAGGCGCAGAGCGATGTCTGGGACCCGGCAAGTGCGCATTTCGATGCTGCGAAAAATCCTGTCTCAATTGTCTATGGCGGGCGCATGGTGGAGGCCTCGCGCCTCTTCTACTGGACATGGGATGCGCGACCCTATCCGGCCTTTCCGGCCGATGCTGATGCCTGGGCCGATGCCGCGCAATGGGCCTATGGCCATTGGCTGAACGGCCGGCTGGGGGCAGCGCCGCTGGGCGAGCTTGTCAGCGCCATCATGGCCGATGTTGGTTTCACACGGGGCGAGACGCGCGATCTGACGGGCATTGTTGATGGCTATGTGATCGACCGCATCATGTCGCCGCGCGATGCGCTGGCGCCGCTGATGCTGGCGCGCTTCTTTGATGGCTGTGAAAGCGAGGGACTGATCCGCTTCACGCATCTGGGGCAGGCATCTGTCATGATGCTGGCCGCCGATGATCTGGCGGTGGCCGATGACAGCGCGCAGGCAGGCTATCGTCTGACACGCGGGCAGGAGAGCGAATATCCATGCTCGGTGAAGATCAGCTATTTCGAGGGCGATGCCGATTACCGGCAGGCGACGATTGAAAGCCGCCGACTGGCGGTGAATAGCGAGCGCGTGGCGACGACAACGCTCGCCATGGTGACGCATCAGGCCGATGCGCAGGCCATGGCCGATATCTGGCTGCAGCAGAAATGGGTGGAGCGTGAGCGGGCGACCTTGACGCTGCCGCCAAGCCGGCTGGCGCTTGATCCCGGCGACGTGGTGACGCTTGATCTCGGTCATCGCCAGGTGGACCTGCGGCTGACGGGGCTGAGCGATGAAGACCGCCGCGCGGCGGATGCCGTGGCGAGTGAGGCGAGCGTTTTTGGTGCGGTGGCACGGGTGACGCGCGCGGCGCAGACACAGGCGACGACATCGCCCGGACCGGTGCTGGGCCTGTTCCTTGATCTGCCGCTGATCGCGGGCAGCGAAACGCCTTATGCGCCGCGTCTGGCGGTGGCGGCTGAGCCCTGGCCGGGCGAGGTGGCGCTTTATCGCGAGGCGGGCGATGGCCTGAGCCTTGACCGGACGCTGGATCGCATGGCCACCATCGGCCGCACGGTGACGGCGCTTGCCGCCGGGCCGACCAGCCGCTGGGATGAAGGCAACAGGCTGGAAGTGCAGCTCGTGAGTGGTGCGCTTTCAAGCGCGAGTGCGGCGGCGGTGCTCGCCGGGGCCAATGTTGCCGCGCTGGAAACCGCGGAGGGCGAATGGGAAGTGATCCAGTTTCGCGAGGCGGTGCTCACCGAAAGCGGGAACTATGAACTCGGCGGCCTGCTGCGCGGACAGGCAGGCAGCGAGGGCGCGATGCGGGACTTGCTGCCCGGTGAGGCGCGCTTTGTGCTGATTGATGGGGCCCTTGCCGAAATCGGCTTGCAGGAAAGCGAGCGCGGGCTGACACGCGAATGGCGCTGGGGACCGGCGACGCTCGGCTTTGATGATGCCACCTATCAAAGTGTGACCCGCGCCTTTGATGGCATCGGGTTGAAGCCGCTGAGCCCCGTGCATTTGCGGGGCCGTCGCGACGCATCGGGCGACATTGCGCTGAGCTGGGTCCGGCGCACGCGCGTCAATGGCGATAGCTGGGCGGGGAGCGAGGTGCCGCTGGGCGAGGAAGAAGAGGCCTATGAGATCGAGATACGCGAGGGCGACACGGTCAAGCGCGTGCTGAACAGCGCGACGCCGACGGTGGTCTATGACGCCGCCGCCCAGATCGCCGATTTCGGCAGCGATGATTTCACGACATTCGACATCACGGCTTTTCAGATCAGCCGCAGCTTTGGCCGTGGCACAGGACGGAGCATGACAATCCATGTCTGACACAATCCATCTCGCCTTGCCGTTCCTTGAGGCGGCACAGGCGCAAAAACATGTGACGGTGAATGAGGCGCTGCGGCGTCTGGATGCGCTGGTGCAGCTTGCCGTAGCGAGCGCGACGCTGACAACGCCGCCCGCCACACCGGCAGACGGCGCGCGCTATATTGTGGGCGCAGGCGCGGGCGATGACTGGGCAGGCCATGAGGCGGCGGTGGCGGCCTTCATCGACGGGGCCTGGATGTTCCTGGCACCCGAACCGGGCTGGCGTGCCTTTGATGAAGCCACAGGCGCGATGCTGGTTTTCACCGGCAGCAGCTGGGTCGGCGGGAATGGCACCGCGGTGAGCCCGCACGGGGCAACAAGCGCGCTCGCCATTCTCGAAGCCGATCATGTGCTGAGCGCAGGTGCCAGCAATGACACGGCGCTGGAAATTCCCGACCGCGCCATTGTGCTCGGTGTGACGGGCCGCGTGATCGAGGCGGTGACGGGCGCGACAAGCTGGAATCTGGGCGTCGCAGCCGATGCCACACGCTATGGCAATGGCATCGGCGCGGTTACCGACAGCACGGTGCTGGGCGTGAGCGGCACGCCGACTGCCTATTACGGCGCGACACCGCTGCGGCTGACTGCCGTGGGGGGCGATTTTACCGGCGGCACAATACGTCTGGCGATCCATTACTGGATGCTGAGCGGCCCCGCCGCCTGAGGAGATCATCATGAATGAGACAGAAAAGCGCGCGGGCTTGATTGCCGCGCGACTGGAGACGCTTGCGCCCGGTGATGCCGGGGCCATGGCGGCGATGACCCATGTGCTGCTGCGCCAGCCTGCGCCATGCATGGCAGAGGGCATCAAGGCCGCGCCTGAGACCATCACGCTGGTGCGCGAGGTGATGGCGGGCGGGGCTTATGACCTGACGCAAGGCGCGACGCAATTCCATCTGCATACGGATGACCCGGTCTGGGCGCGCAAGCTGACGCCGAAGGCGCTGATTGGCCGGTATTTTTATTATGCGCCCTGAGCCATGCCTCAGGGGTGCCTTCGGCTGACATATGAAAGGATGAATGATGGAAACGGTTTCCCTTTTCCCTGATAGCTGGCTTGCCTGGATTCAGGCCGCCCTGAGCCTTGTCGGCGCGGCCTCCGCCGTGGCCGCCGCCACGCCGACGCCGAAGGATGACAAGATCATCGGCAAAATCTATCGCGTGGTGAATGTGCTGGCCCTGAATGTGGGCTTTGCCAAAAACAATTCGGCCAATTAGGCCGATAGCTGACGCAGCGTTGAGGTGGGTTCCTGTTTGATGGCCTGCCTCAACGCAGTGATCGTGCAGAATTAAACAGGCTCTGACGTTCCACCCGCCGGTTTCGCTCTATATGCTCTCGGGCAAGCAAGAAGAGTCGGCAGGATGCAGGGAACGGCATGGATCTCGGACTGAAAGGCAAAAGCGCGGTGGTGACCGGTGCCTATCGCGGCACGGGGCGCCATATTGCGCTGACGCTGGCCGCTGAAGGCGCGCATGTGCTGGTGCATGGCTTTGATCTGGCCGCCGCTGACGTGGTGGCGCAGGAAATCCGTTTTTCAGGCGGCGCGGCAACCGCCATTGCCGGGGACATCACCAGTGACGCGGGCAGCGAAGAAACGCTGGCCGCGATCCGCGCGGCAGGTGGTGCCGATATTCTCATCAATAATTATGGTGTCGCCGAAGCCGGCTCCTGGACGGGGTCTGACTCCGCCGACTGGCTGGATGCCTATCAGAAGAATGTGCTCTCGGCGGTGCGCCTGTCGCGCGGGCTGATGGCGGACATGAAGACCCGCGGCTGGGGCCGCATCATCATGCTGGGCACGATCGGCTCCACGGAACCGGCCGCCCGCATGCCGCATTATTATGCCTCCAAGGGCGCGCTGGCGACGCTCACGATCAGCCTTGCCAAGGAACTGGCGAGCACCGGCATCACCGTCAATCTGGTGAGCCCCGGCCTGATCAAAACCCCCGAAGTCGAAGCCAATTTTCTCGCCCGTGGCAAGGCCAAGGGCTGGGGCACCACATGGGCCGAGATCGAGCCGCATGTGCTCAAACATTTCATGGACAATCTGACCGGCCATGTGACGCTGCCTGAAGAGGTGGCCGATATTGTGGCCTTTGTCGCAAGCCCGCGCTCGGGCGCCCTGACCGCGTTCAATATGCGCGTGGATGGCGGCGCGACGGCGCTTGTCACTTAATATCAATCACAACAACAAGCAGCGTCAGGCTGAGCAACATGCAGACTTTCCGTTTCGACCTCTGTGAACTGCCCGAAGAGACAAAGGGTCTCCGCAATGATGTGCGGCAATTTCTCGCCCGTGAACTGGCTGATGTGCCCGCCCATCTGCGTGCGCTGACATGGAGCGGCTCCGACCCGGCCTTCAGCAGGAAGATGGCCGCGCAGGGCTGGATCGGCATGACCTGGCCCAAACAATATGGCGGCCATGAGCGCAGCGCCTTTGACCGCTATGTCGTGATCGAGGAAATGCTGGCCGCCGGTGCGCCGGTGGGCTCGCACTGGATCGGCGACCGCCAGAGCGGACCGCTGCTGCTGCGCTTTGGCACCGAAGAACAGCGCCAGCTCATTCTGCCCAAGGTGGCGAAAGGCGAATGCTTTCTCTGCATCGGCATGAGTGAACCGGATTCAGGCTCCGACCTGGCCGCGACACGCACCCGCGCCGACAAGGTTGAGGGTGGCTACAAGGTCAATGGCACCAAGCTCTGGACTTCGGGCGCCCATCGCGCGCATTACATGATCGCGCTTTTCCGCACCCATTCCGATCCGCAAAACAAGCATGCGGGGCTGACACAGTTTCTCGTCGATCTGAAAACGCCGGGCATCACCATCCGCCCGATCCGCGACCTGACGGGGCATGCCCATTTCAATGAAGTCGTGTTTGAGGATGTCTTTGTGCCCGATGCCATGCTGGTGGGCAGTGAAGGCAGCGGCTGGGGACAGGTGACGGCGGAACTCGCCTATGAACGTTCGGGGCCGGAGCGCTATCTGTCGAGTTTCATTCTGCTCGTCGAGTTGATCCGCCGTCTGGAACAGGAAGGCGGCAGCGAGGCGGAGGCCGAGATAGGGCGGCTGGTGGCTCATCTTGTGACGCTGCGGCAGATGTCGCTCTCGGTGGCAGGCATGCTGGAAGCCGGTGAAAACCCGGCACTGGAAGCCTCGGTGGTGAAAGACCTCGGCGCGATCTATGAGCAGGACATGGCTCTGAAGGCGCATGAAATGATCGGCGCGATGCCCGCCATGGGCGATGGCGATGCCTTTGAAAATGTGATGGGGCAGATCACGCAGATCTCGCCCTCCTTCTCGCTGCGCGGCGGCACGCGCGAAATCCTGCGCGGCATTATCGCCCGCGGCCTGGGCTTACGGTGAGGGACGCATCATGAATGAATTTCAGACAATCCTTGCCGATAGCGTGGCCCGGCTGATGGGCCATGAGGTGGACCGCCATCTGCTTGAAGCCGCCGAGACAGGGGCCTTCCCTGACAAGCTGTGGGCGGCGCTGGAGGCAAATGGCCTGACGCGCATTCTGGTGCCCGAGGCGATGGGCGGCACCGGCGGCACATGGAGCGATGCGCGCATCGTGCTCAGCGCGGCGGGCAAGGCGAGCGCGCCGGGCCCGATTGCCGAAACGCTGGTGGCCGGTTTTCTGCTCGCCCAGGCAGGCATCACGCCACCCGAGGGACCGCTGACGCTGATTGAAGGGGAATTGACGCTCGCCAATGGCACGCTCTCCGGCACGGCGAAACATGTGCCCTGGGCGCGCGCCGCGACGCATGGCGTGGCGATGGTGAGCCGACATGGCGCAAGCCAGGTGCTGTTGGTGCCGCTGGGCGAGAGCCGGGCAGGGGAAGCCGACAATATTGCGCGCGAGCCCCGCGACAGCCTGACCTTCGGGAATGTGGCGGTGCAGGCCGCTGCCACGGCACTGCCTGAAAATGCGCTGCGCCTCTATGGTGCTCTGGCGCGTGCCTGCCAGATGGCGGGCGCGCTGGACTATCTGACGACGCAGTCGGTCGCCTATGCCAACGAACGCAGCCAGTTTGGCAAACCCATCGGCAAGTTTCAGGCGATCCAGCAGCAGCTCGCCGTGCTGTCGACACAGGCCGCTGCCGCCGGCATGGCGGCGTCCTATGGCTGCGCCAGCGCCGACAAGGCGGGCGAGGGCCATGACCCGGCCTTTGAAATCGCCATTGCCAAAATCCGCGCCGATGATGCGGCAGGCATTGCCACAAGCATTGCCCATCAGGTGCATGGCGCCATCGGCTTTACTTATGAACATGCGCTGCATTTTGCCACGCGCCGCCTCTGGGCCTGGCGGGCCGAATATGGCGCGGGCCGCGAATGGGCCAAATGGCTGGGCGCGGGCGTGATCGCGCGCGGCGCCGACAATCTCTGGTCCGATGTGACCGCACGCTAGAAACCAGAAAAAAGTAAATCATCCATCCTGAGAGGTCTCCCCATGAAAGTTTCTGAAGCACTGAAAAGCCGGATCACCTGCCGCGCCTATCTCGACAAGCCCGTGTCGGAAGAAACCGTCCGTGAGCTGATTGAAGTCGCCAAATACGCGCCGTCCGGCGGCAATCTGCAACCCTGGAATGTGGATGTGCTGACAGGCGCCAAGCTGGCTGAATTTCTGGCGATGATCGCCGAGAAGCAGAAGACCAATCCGCTGGGCGACGGTTCGGAATATGACATCTATCCCAAGGGCCTTGGTGATCCCTATCGTGCCCGTCGCAGCAAATGCGGCGAGGACATGTATGCCTCCATCGGCGTGGCCCGCGACGACAAGGCCGGACGGCTCTCGCATTTCCTGCGCAATTTCGAAGCCTTCGGCGCACCGGTTTTGATGTTCTTCTCCGTTGAGCGCTATATGGGGCCGCCGCAATGGTCGGATGTGGGCATGTTCATGCAGTCGCTCATGCTGCTGGCGCGCGAACATGGTTTACACACCTCCGCGCAGGAAGCCTGGGCGATCTGGCCAAATGCGGTAAGGGAGTTTATTGGCATGCCCGATGACCGTATGCTCTTCTGCGGGCTGGGTTTGGGTTATATGGATACGTCTGCGGCTGTTAACACTTTGCGGACGGAACGGGCACCTTTTGAAGAAATCGTCACGCTTCACGGCTTCTAGTTTCGGCTATTCTGACTGTTCATCAAAGGTTCAGTTGGGATGGCTTAAGCCTGTGCACATGATGACCAAGCTCAAACCGCTCCTGATGGCCCTGAGCCTCGCCGCCTTCCTCCTGCCGGGGGAACGGGCGGCGGCTGATCCCTTGCGGTCCGAGCCTGCGACACTGACCGACACGCTGATTCGCCAGATTGACTGGCAAAACGGGCAGAATGACCCGCGAAATGCCGTGCGCGAGGGCAAGGTGCTGCCTTTGGGGCAGGTTCTGGCGAAGGTTCGCGAGCGTTATCCGGGCCGGATGCTGGATGCCACACTTGCCCAGGAGGGCAATCGCCCCGTTTACTATATAAAGATGCTGATGGGGGATGGCCGCGTCGTGCTGGTGAAAGCCGATGCGCGAAACGGTAACATACTGTCCGCATCCTGAGGCGGCAGAAGCCTCGCGCCCGCTTTCTGCCAGGAGAGATGAACCATGCGTCTGCTCGTTGTTGAAGATGATCCCGACCTGAACCGCCAGATTGTGGCCGCGCTTGAGGAGGCCGGCTATGTGGTGGACAAGGCGCTGAATGGCGAGGAAGGCCATTTTCTCGGCGATACCGAGCCCTATGACGCGGTGGTGCTGGATCTCGGCCTGCCGGAAATGGACGGCGTGACGATTCTGGAAAAATGGCGGCGCGACGGGCGCAACATGCCGGTGCTGATTTTGACCGCGCGCGACCGCTGGAGCGACAAGGTGGCGGGCTTCGATGCCGGGGCCGATGATTATGTCGCCAAGCCCTTTTTCATGGAGGAAGTGCTGGCCCGCATCCGCGCGCTGCTGCGCCGCTCGACGGGTCATGCTTCCAGCGAACTTGAATGCGGGCCGGTGCGCGTCGATACCCGCACCTCCAAGGTGACGGTGAATGGCCGCGCGGTGAAGCTGACCTCGCTCGAATATCGCCTGCTTGCCTATATGATGCATCATGCCGACCGCGTGATCTCGCGCACCGAACTTGTCGAGCATTTGTATGACCAGGATTTCGACCGCGACTCCAATACCATTGAAGTCTTTGTCGGCCGCATCCGCCGCAAGCTCGGCAAGGATGTGATCGAAACCGTGCGCGGGCTGGGCTACAGGCTGGTGGCCCCTGAAGATGCCGTTTAAGACTGACAGTCTCGCCTTTCGACTGATTGCGGGCGCCGCGCTGTGGAGTGCGATTGCGCTGATTGCCGGTGGCCTGCTGCTCTCGACAATCTTCCGCAATTCCGTCGAGCGCAGCTTTGACAGCCGCCTGGAAGTGCTGCTCGACAGCCTGATTGCGACAACCGATGTGGGACCGGACGGACAGTTGAAGCGCTCGCGCGACCTGAGTGAATCCCGTTTTGATTTTGCCTATTCAGGCTGGTACTGGCAGATCTGGCCGACCGCCAACCGCCCGGCGCTGCGCTCCCGCTCGCTGTTTGATGAATCGCTCGACATCAACGTGGCGCAGAATGTGGCGCGCGATGCCCGCAGCATCAAGACCTTCGACATGAGCGGGCCGGAAGCCCAGAATCTGCGCGTGCTCGAACGCCGCGTGATGCTGCCGGGCTATGATGTGCCGGTCTCCTTTGCCGTGGCAGGCGACAAGGCGGAAATGCAGAACGAAATCCAGAGCTTCAATAACTGGACCATTGTCGCGCTGGGCGCGATGGGCGGCGGCATCATCATCGCCATGCTCATTCAGGTGCGCTTCGGCTTGCAGCCGCTGGATCGCGTGCGCCGCGAACTGGCCGCGATCCGCTCGGGCAGGGCGACCAAGCTGGAAGGCAGCTTCCCCGTTGAAATCGAGCCGCTCGCCCAGGAACTGAACAGCCTGCTCGATGGCAATCGCGAAGTGCTGGAGCGCGCCCGCATGCATGTCGGCAATCTTGCCCATGCGCTGAAAACACCGCTGAGCGTGCTGACCAATGAGGCCCATGGCCACAAGGACGGCTTTGGCGAGACGGTGACGCGGTCTGCCGCGCAAATGCGCGAACAGATCGACCATCATCTGGCGCGTGCCCGCATGGCCGCCTCGGCCAATGTGCTGGGTGTGAGCACGCCGGTGGGGCAGGTGCTCTCGCGCCTGACGCGGGCGCTTGAACGCATCTATGCCGATCGTGGCATCGAGATTGAACTGCACTGTCCCGATGAAGTGAGTTTTCGCGGCGAGGCGCAGGACCTGGAAGAAGTGACGGGCAATCTGCTCGACAATGCCTGCAAATGGGCCAACAGCGCGGTGCGTGTGACTGTGGTGGCAGCCGGGCCCAATGCCAAGGGCCGCCCGAGTTTTCATCTGGTGGTGGAGGATGACGGGCCGGGCCTGCCCGAAGAAGCCCGCCAGACCGCTCTTCAACGCGGCAAGAGGCTGGACGAATCCAAGCCCGGATCAGGCCTTGGCCTCTCCATCGTGACGGAGATCGCCGATCTTTATGGCGGCGCGCTGACGCTCGCCAATTCCGATATGGGCGGCCTGAAGGCAAGCTTGCTGCTGCCCAGCACGGCAGATTGAGGCTCCGTTCCCTGAACGCCAGATGAATATCGCATTCAGGCCCCGCTCAAGGGTATGGGCGCATTGTGTCCCTCATTGGAGATCAACTCCGGAAAAGGGATACGAAAATGAAAAGCATTCGTCTTATGACAGTCGCGCTAATGGCCGCCTCGCTCACATTGGGTGCT
Organism: Hyphomicrobiales bacterium; assembly: GCA_016124805.1. GTDB lineage: Bacteria > Pseudomonadota > Alphaproteobacteria > Parvibaculales > Parvibaculaceae > Parvibaculum. The sequence goes on from WGND01000004.1 coordinate 104,294, forward strand.
GGTGCCGCCTCGGCCCGCGACTACAATGATTATGGCTATGGCAATCAGGGCTATGGCCAGAATTACGATCGCGGCTATGACCAGCCCAGCCGCAACAATCCGGTCGGCCTGATCGGTGGCGCGCTGCTGGGCGGCCTGCTGGGCTCGCAGTTTGGCGGCGGTGACGGCAAACTCTGGACGACGGGTGCCGGTGTGCTGCTCGGTGCCGTGATCGGCAACCGCGTGGGCGCCAATCTCAACCGCAATGACCAGCGCTATCTCGGCGATGCCTCTTACAACAGCTTTGAAAGCGGTCAGCGCTCCAGCTGGCGCAACCCGGATAATGGCAATTACGGCTATGTCCAGCCGGTGCGCAGCTATCGCAGCAATGGCGGCAGCTACTGCCGCGAGTTCCAGCAGACGATTTATATCGATGGCCGCGCCCGCAATGGCTATGGCACAGCCTGCCGCCAGAGCGATGGCAGCTGGCAGATCGTCAGCGACCGCTAATCCTTCCGCCTGCTGAATGCCTCCCCCCGACGGATGCCGCTCCACCGGCGTCTGGACGTTAAAAGGCCGCCGCGCTCCCGAAGGAGTGCGGCGGCCAGGTTGGGAACGGCTTAGACGCGACCTGCTTGTTGTGTTTGCTGGGTCGCCTCGTTTGCGCCGATCATTTCAAGATCAACCAGTCAGCGCGTAAGGAAAGGACCACCGCGCGACTGAGGATGTCCTGGTCAGGCTGCAAGGGGTCCAGAGATGTCCGCCCTCGCATGCCTCACCTCACGATCCAAAGTTGAGATCGAAATGTTGGCAATGGCAAACGGTGTCAGGTAGCCGTTAGACATTGGATCACCTCCTTTCCTTGTTAAACTCAGGGACCTGTAGCGTGAATCCAGAGAGCCCCCTCGTCAAGGGAATGTATGTGAAAACTTTCAGACGACATCATGGGGTAGGAGAGAGTGGCGCTGTCGCGTTGTTTTTGGCGGCTGCGAGTCAAAAATTCAGCCTGCGGAGGGGCGCGAGGCGCGCGTCGATCGCGTGTCATCGCGAGACGGCTTGAGCGATTTGCACATTCGGTGACGAATCACCCCGATCCGGCGCCTATTTTGTGTCGCTGCCGGTCGCTTTGTCGGCCTGACCGGCCTCGGGCGGCACGCCATCATTGGCCAGAATGTCGGCCATGCTGATCCCGGCGAATTTCTCTTTCTCGATGCTGGTGAGCGCCTCGAAGCAGGCATCAAGCCGCTCATCACTGGCCAGCGAGTCATCGGGCAGGCTGTGGGCCTCGCGCTTGTTGCGCAGCGCCTGAAGGACATCGAGGAGATAGGTCTTCTCCGAGGGCCGGCCGGGCAGAACGGCAGCCGGGCTCGAAGCAGACAGGCTGACAAGCCCTTCCTTGCGCAGCGCCGAGATGATGCCGCCCAGCGCATCCATGGGCAGATGCAGCCTTTGGGCAAGCGCCTCCTCGGTCCAGCTCGAGGTGCCCTTCTCGAAGGCCTCATGGACCAGCAGCATGGTATGAGCCCCCATGCGCTCAATCTGCGGCATGGTGAGCACGCCAAGGCCCGCGATGGGCGAGAGGTGGCGGCGGTTCTGGTAATAGAAGGAAATGGCGCAGCCGCCGAGCAGGATGAGCCAGGCGGCATAGAGCCAGAGCATGAAGACAACGAGGCTGGCAAAGGCGGAATAGATCGCCACATATTGCGCCGAGCGCACCACAAAGGTGGCAAAGGCCCAGCCGATGGCGCCCCAGATGATGCCGGCCACAATCGCGCCGACAATGGCGGAGGAAATCTTGACCCGCGTATTGGGCACCATGGCATAGAGGAAGGTGAAGGCGGCAATCAGCATCACATAGGGCAGGAGACGCGTGGACTGCTGCACCAGAAACTGGATGGGGCCAAAGCTCGTGATGCTGTCGACCAGCGTGTTGGAAAGCGCGCCTGCCGCAATGCCCAGCAGCGTGAAGACGACAAGCGGCCCGATCAGGCCGAGGCTGACGATCTCGGTGAACTGGCGCGCCAGCGAGCGGTTCGATTCCACATGCCAGATGCTGTTGAAGGCTTCTTCAACCTTCTTGATCATGGAGAGGACGGTATAGACCAGAAAGGCAAAGCCGACCGTGCCGAGCACATTGGCATTGACCCGCTGGACGAATTCCATGACGCGTTCGGTGATTTCCGAGCCCTGCCCGCCAAGCGGCGCCAGAAAATCCGTCAGCATGCCCTGAATATAACTGTCGAAGCCGAAGGCGCGGAAAACGGCAAAGCCGATGGCAAGGGCCGGGACCAGCGAGAGCAGGGTGGTGTAGACCAGGCTCATGGCGCGCAGGCTGAGCGTGCCGCTCATCAGGTCGCGAATGACCACCCAGCCGATGCGCAGGAAAACAACAAGCCGCGCTTCCATCTTGGGTTTGTCGTCGGTCGAGCCTTCCCAGATGAAATCATGGGCCTGCTTGATCATCTCGCCTGTTGTCATCATGTCGTGAAGCCTAGCTGTCTATGCTGCCTGAAACCACCGCATTGCGCGCTATTTTGGCACAAATTCCCTCTTGTTTTGATGAAGATGCGCAGGCAGAGCGCCAATCGGACCGAAAATGGCGCCAGTTTTATGCGCCGACACAAGGCTTTGTTAAACATGAGCCCCTAGGTTGGAGGCTCGTGCAATTTATGGGCGGGGGGCTCATGGCCTCACCGCGAATTCAGTTCGGGTCCATGTCAACGAAACCTGACGTTTCTTTGAATCAGAAGCTGACCGAGTATCTGTCGACGCTGCCCACAAAAACCGTGGTGAAGCTCGCCTCAGGCCTCGAACGCGAACGCATGCGCGGCACCCAGGGTCTGCCCTATCGCGAAATTCTCGAAGGTCTGCGCCCGATCCTGGCCAAGCTGAAAGGCCCCCGGCCCGGCAAGGCCGATCCCATCCGCAAATTCTGTCAGCCCTTTGAAGACCTGCTGGTCAATGAGCACAGCCGCTACATGCCGCAGGGCCAGATCCAGCGCGCCACCATCATGCGTGTCTGGCGCTGGCTGGAAAAGGACCTGCTGCCCGACGCCATGCCTGATCTGGCGCGGCGCATTATCGACCACACGCTGAAGGGCGACCAGCTGTCGCTTGATGCGAGTGTGGCGGTGCTGCATGCGACAACGGCGGCGGCCATTCGCGAGGCGCTGGCCGAGGCGCGCAAGGATGTCGCCATGAAGCGGCGCATCGAAGAACAGCTGGGCGGCGAAAGCGGTCTGGAGGATGTCAGCGAGATTGCCGATGTGCTCGACATTGCCCCGTTGATGCTGACGCTGCAGGAAAGCCTGCCCCGGAAGATTGCTGATTTCGACGAGGGCATGATTTCGGTGGCGCGCGATCTTTATGAGGCGGCCAGCGAGATGGCCCCGGATAGCGCGCTCTATATTCCCTTTGCGGTGATGAGCCGCCTGACCGACAGCTGGCAGATTTTGCGTCTGGCGCGGCGCATTGCCCATCAGCGCAATGACATGCTGATCAGCCGCAGCGAAATGGCTGTGCTCGGCGAGATGCATCTGGTCGAACTTGAAGACATTACCCAATCGGTTGAAACGCTTCGCCCCGGCCATATTGATCTTGATGACCTGCTCAAAAAGACCGAACGCTTCGTGCGGGTGTCCAAGGGCTTTACCGGCGAAATCGATATCCGCCGCTATGGCGAATGGGGACAGCGCGTGCTGGCCGCGCGCGCCCGCATGTCGGCCGTGATCTCGCAGGAAATTTCGCGCTTTGAAAATGAATTGAACCGCGCCCTGCCATTGCAGCAGATCGGCGCCTATGGACGCGGCGCGCCGCTGCGTCCCGATGTGGCACGCGCGCCGGACGAGTTGCGCGTGGCGCGGGCCCGCAAATGCCTGCATTTCCTGCACGGCGCCATCGGGGTGACCGAATCCATCGGCGCGCTGAGCCATTGCAAATCGGTACTGGCGCAGATCACGACCTATCTGGCGAGCTATGAAGACCGGCTGCTGGAGGAAATCCGCAATGCGCGGGGGCCTGAACGGGCCCATGCCCAGCTCTATCTCGATATTGTCGCCGGTTTCCGCGATGAATTGGGGGCCGCCGATGAGGCCAATGTGCTGCGGCGCCGGGCGGCCATCGCGGCGCAGGGCTAGGCCCTCTTAACACAAATTTTCAGCTTTGCGACGTAAGCTCCCCCAAGGAGGCGACTGTCACTTGTCGTCGGGAGAAGTCGGTTGAGCCATACGCGCGATGACAATTTGGAGATTGTTGGACTGCATGACCATAGTGGTGATGCGGTGCAGCGTGCCTATCTGTGGACCGGGGAATTCGCCTCCAAGTCGCTTGAGGACAGCTATGCCCAGAATGCACGGCAGGACACAAAGAACCGCCTGCTGACGGTGCAGCTTGGTGCCCTGTCTTTTCTGATCTGGGCCTGTTTTGACTATATAACGCTCGGCACAAGTCCGTTGTTCTGGGCCCTGCTGGCGGGCCGTATCCTGACAGTTGTTGTGCTCGTCTATGGCATCTGGCGCTTCAGCCTTGGCAGCAGTCGTGACAATCTCTTTGCATGGATCACGCTCACCCAGGCGCTGATCTGCATCATTTCGCCGATCTCGCTCGCTGCCGGGCATATCGATTTTGCCACCAGTGTGCTGAGCACGCTCGTCATCACCTTTGTCTATTATGTGGTCGTGCCCAACCGGCTGGTACCAAACCTCATATTGTCGATTACGCTGTGCCTCGGCCTTGTCGCCATCATGCCGGGCTTTGAGGGCATCAGCCTGAAGACGATGATTGAGGTGACTTTTCTTTTCATCATCATCAATGCCATTGGCTGTCAGGTCATTCGTGGTGCCAATCGGCTGCGCCGCAGCAATTACCTCACCATGCTGCGCCAGAGTGAACTGTTTGAGCAGCTGCGGTGCGAAATGGAGGTGCGTGAAGAAGCCGAGCTCGCCGTGCGCTCGACGGAAGAAAGCTTCCAGAGCATTTTCTATGCCGCGCCGATGCCGATTGCCCTGATTGATCGGGTAACCCTGAAGGTCATTCAGGCCAATCCCGCCGCCATATCACTCCTGGGTGTCGAAGATGAAGAACTGACAGAGATTGATGTGACGGATCTCTTTACCGACACGGCTGCGTTACTCGAAATCCAGAAACGGCTGGATGAAAACACGATGGAAGGCCCCTTTGAGATTTGTCTGACGACGCGGGACGATGAATCGATCTGGGTCAACATATCGGTGGCACGGGTGCAGTTTGCCCGCCGCCCCGCCGCCCTTGTCGGCATGCAGGATGTGACCGCCAAACACAGGGAAGCCGAGGCCCTGCGCGAAGCGCGCGACGAAGCGACGGCAGCCAGCCGGTCAAAATCGGAATTCCTTGCCAATATGAGCCATGAACTGCGCACGCCGCTCAATGCCATCATCGGCTTTTCAGAGACCATTGAGCGCGAGATGTTCGGCCCTGTCGGCAATGCCCGATACCGCGAATATGCCGAGGACATTCACAATAGTGGTGTCCATCTCCTCAACCTGATCAATGACATTCTCGATCTTTCCAAGATCGAGGCTGGTCATTTCATTCTGCATCCCGAGCAGGTCGAAGTCGGCACCATCACCAATGGCGCCTGCCGCATCGTGCAGCATCGCGCCGCGCAGTCCCGGATTGATGTGTGTCAGGAGATCGACGCGCCGGACATGCCCCTGATCGTGGATGAGCGCGCCATGAAACAGGTGCTCATCAACCTCTTGTCCAACGCGGTGAAATTCAGCCCCGATGGCAGCGTGGTCACGCTCAAGGTCGAGCGTCGGTCGGACGGCGCGCGCCTCTCCGTCATCGACCGCGGCGTCGGCATTGCGCAGGATGACATTCCGCGCGCGCTCGCGCCCTTCACCCAGCTCGACGGGTCGCTCTCGCGCATGCATGAAGGCACCGGCCTCGGCCTGCCGCTTGCCAAGCATCTGGTAGAGCTGCATGGCGGGACGCTGACGATTGACAGCGTCGTCGGCGCCGGGACAGCGGTGCATATCGATCTGCCGAAATCCTGCATGGTTGAGACGCCGCCGCTGACAGAACAGCGCAACGGCATGTCAGCCTAGTCGGCAGTGACCGCAGCCCGCGTGCCGGGCTTGTATTCTTCCTCGATATGGCCTGCCAGCTCCGCGTCTTCAAACAGCACCGGCTTGGTTTTCATATCCACAAACATCTGCACCTGATCGCCATAATGGGGAGAGCCTGCATCCAGCGTGGCGCTGCCGAACTGATGCACGCTTTCGGAATGCAGCTTGCCCTGATTATCCCATGTCACGAACATGATGAAGGTGTCGCCGGCAACAGCTGTGAGTGTGCCGTCTGACTGCGGTTCGCCATAAACGGCGCGCAGCACATCGGGCCCACCATCAATCGGCAGGTCGAGATCGCCACGGCGGAACCGGTTGACCTCGCCCCATTCCGGATCAAGACGCCCGAAATGCGTCAGCAATGTTTCGATGGCCTTGTGCAGGGAGTCATGTGCTTCCGGCGGCGTTTCGCCTTTCAGCTCGGCGGTGACGATGGGCTGGAAAGTGAGGACGGCAAGCGCGGCCTCGCGATTATGGATGTCGGTCCGATAGTTCCATTTTTTCAGCACGGCCTGGGCGGCAGCCATTTCATCATCACCACCGGCATCGATGGCAAGCAGGGCTGAAATTTTTTCCGCCAGCACTGAGCGCTGGCTATAGGCCAGATCATATTTATAGCTCCGGAAGTCTTCCGAAGTGATGGATGTATCGGCGCCGAATGTTTCCTGCGCACGATAGGCACGATTGGTCATGTCGGTCTGGATGCCCATGCTCGGCGGGAAATCGGATGGTTTCAGATTGTTGCTCGCCGCCGTCGCCTCGAAAGGTGTGTTGTTGGAATTGAACACATAACCTGAGCGCGGATTGAGAAGCTGGGGCATTTTTTCAAATGGCAGATAGGCCTGCCAGATCAGATCGGAGCGGTCACCCGGCAGGATGCCCGACCAGTCCACACCCTTGAGACGATCCGGGAACTGACCATTATAGATATAGGCGATATTGCCCTGACGGTCGGCATAGATGTAGTTGAGGCTGGGCAGGGCCTGAAGCCGCATGGCGTCGCGCCATTCAGCCAGATCACGCGCCTTGTCGAGACGGTAATATTGCTCGGCCTGACGGACCTCATCCATGCCTGCATAGCGCAAAGCAAAGAGCCCCTGTTTGGTGCGCAGTACAGGACCATGGGCCGAATGCAGGATTTCGCGCTCAACCGTCCACCAGAACGGTCCCCAGAGGCGGATTTTGATATGGGCTGTCTTTTTGTCGAGATCATGCCAGACGCCATCCAGCAAATACTGGTCTTCATTGTCCGGATTGATGGTGAGCTTATAGATGTCGACAAGGTCGGGCTTGTTGACCGTGTTGGCCCAGCCGAGATTGCGGTTGTGCCCATGCAGCATGAAGGGCGTGCCGGGGAAGAAACCACCGGCGACATCAAGCCCTTCCTCGCTGTGCAACACGGCCTCATACCAGGCAACGGGGCCGGTATAGGGCTGATGCGAATTCACAAGCAGGCGCGTGGCGTAGTCCGGCGTGCGGGCAGGGCCGACGGCAACGCCATTGGAGCCGATGGGCAGCGGTGTGCCCGTGGGCAGGAAGGCGTCTTTTGATTCACGCGAGAGCGATTTTGCCTTGGGATTGAAGAGCGCCATCAATTCATGGTCGAGACCATAAAAGAACGGCGTCTTGAAGACAAAACCGGCGGCAATGTCCTTGCCGGTCAGGGGCAGGAGACCGGGCGCGACCTTCCCGGGATGCAGCGCCGCGTAATAATTGACGCCATCGGCATAGGCTTCGAGCACGGCGCGCACATCGGGCGAAAGATCCGTTTCATAGCGCGCATTGACGCGGTCCCAGACGCCCATGAGGCGCACAAGATAATCCGTGATGGCTGCCCTGGGGCCTTCAAGGGCGGCGAGATCGCCCCGTGTGGCAAGGGCGGCCTGCTGGATCGTGGCAAAATCATCTTCGCTATGGGCAAAGGCAATGCCGAAGCCGACATCGGCGTCCCGCTTGCCGTAAATATGGGGCACGCCATAAGTGTCGCGCTTGATGGTGACATCATAAGTCGCCGCTTTCGCCTTGATGGCGGCGATATCGGCAGGCGCGGGGGCCTTGATGTGGGCCATGATGAGGGCCGGAAGGGCAATAATCGCGAGCACAACCAGCAGGGTCAGAGCCGTGTAATAGAGGGTTCTGAGGATTTTCGACATGGTGAGCTCCGATTTGTTTTGGTCTTGTTCTTTTGCCCCGACAGGCATGCGCCTGACTCGAATAGAGATATGGTCCCTGATTGGCAAGCCTGCGTCCCTGCGCCGCTTCCAACCCCTGCCACAAACTTATATATAGCTGGGCCATGCAGGGGCGTTGCCCGCAAGAGGCCGGTTCGGCCTGAAAGGACCTGTTTTGACGAGCGAATGGAGCGGCGTGATCCTCTGGATCCTATTTGCGGCGATGACGGCTTTCGTGATTGCCGCCGTGCTGCGGCCACTTGCCCGCACGCAGAAGCGCAGCATTGGTCATGAAAAGGATGTGGCGCTCTATAAGGATCAGCTCGCCGAAATCGAACGCGACGTGACGCGCGGCGTGATGGCCGAAGCCGATGCAGTGTCGGCCCGTCTGGAAGTTTCGCGCCGCCTGCTTGCCGCTGACGACATGGCGCGCAGCGAGCGCAAGGAGAGCGAGGCGCCGAGCAATGGCAGCTGGCGCAAGGGTGTGGCGCTCGCCACCATGATCCTGCTGCCGCTCGGCACGCTGGGTCTCTATCTGGCTGAAGGCTCGCCCGATCTGCCCGACCAGCCTTTTCAGGCGCGCATCAATGCCCCGACATCGCAGCTCCCTGTCGAGGCGCTTGTCGTGCGCGTGGAACAGCAGCTCAAGCAAAATCCCGATGATTTGCGCGGCTGGGAAGTGCTCGCGCCGAGCTATGTGCAACTGCGCCGCTATCCCGATGCGGCCATGGCCTGGTCGCGGGCGATTGCGATTGGCGGCGAGACAGCCGGTCGCATGGCGGCGCTGGGTGAAGCCCAGGTGCTGGCGGCCAATGGCATCGTGACGCCAGCGGCGCGCAAGTCGCTCGCCCGTGCCGTGGAACTCGATCCGGCTGAGCCGCGCGCGCAATATTATCTGGGCCTTGCCGATATCGAGGACGGCAACAGGGACAAGGCCCTTACCCGCTGGAAAAAGCTGATTGCCGAGGCGCCGAAAGATGCGGGCTGGAAGCCCGGTCTTGAGGCCGAAGTCGCCCGCCTTGAATCCGGTGCGGCCATGCCCGTGGCCCCCGGTCCGAACGCGGCTGACGTGCAGGCAGCAGGCGAGATGAGCGCCGATGACCGTCAGGCGATGATTGAAGGCATGGTGGGCAGGTTGGCCACGCGCCTTGATGAAAACCCCAATGATCTGGCGGGCTGGCTGCGCCTGATCCGCGCCTATGGCGTGCTCGGCAAGACCGATGAAGCCGCCAGCGCCACGGCAAAAGCGGTCAAGGCTTTTACGGGCAATGACGACGCTCTTGCCCAGATCGAAGCTGCGGGACAAGTGCCGCAGTAATCCCCGCCCTTTAGGCACTGTCTAGCATCAGGTCCTTTGCAGGAAAGGGCCGTCATGATGATCAGCAACATTCAGAAACAGGCCGCGCAGGCCATCGTCAATATTTTTGAAACGGGCCGGGTGCGTGGCGATTATGGCGCCGTCACGCTGCTGGCGGGCGACAATGGCCATCTGACCTATGGCCGCTCGCAGACAACGCTTGGCAGAGGCAATCTGCATGAACTTGTTGCGGATTATTGCGAGCGGGAAGGCGCGCGTTTTGCCACCGCCCTGCAACCTTATCTGACGCGGCTGGCCACGACCGATCTGACGCTTGATCATGACCGCCGCTTCCGGGCGCTGCTGGCGGAGGCGGGTGATGATCCGGCAATGCAGGCCACGCAGGATGCATTTTTCGACAGGCGCTTCTGGCAGCCGACGGCCCATGCCGCCGGGTCGCTTGGCCTGCGCGAGGCGCTGTCCTGGGCGGTGGTCTATGACAGCCTGATCCACGGCTCATGGGCACGGATGCAGCGGGCAACGATCGCCAAAGCGGGCAGCGCGGCGGCTTTGGGCGAGCGGCGCTGGATTGCAGCTTATGTCGGCGCGCGCAAGGCCTGGCTTGCCGGTCATCGCAACGCGCTGCTGCGCAAGACGGTCTATCGCATGGACAGCTTTTGCGCCCTCATGCGAGACGGCAACTGGGCGCTGACCCTGCCCATGACGATCCGTGGACGGGTGGTGGATGAGGTGACGCTCGGCCTGTGCCCGGCCCCGCGCCTGCTCCAGCTCAGTGTGCCGCCCCTGCATGGTCTTGATGTGGTGGCCCTCGCTGTGGCGCTGCGGCAGGCGGGTTTTCCCGTCCATATGGATGGCGTTTTTGATCTGGCCATGCAGCGCGCGCTTAAGCGCTATCAGGCGCGAAAGGGGCTTGTGGTGGATGGGGTGCTTGGCCCGAAGACAAGGTTTTCCCTTGGTTTGACAGGGGGCTGCGCGCCAGCCGCGACCATTTAGCGGTTTTAGTGGGGACCTCACAACGCTATATCTCTCTCCAGGGACAAGGAGCGGGGGCACCCTCGCGAGGAATGGAATGGATTTATGACGCGTAAGCAGCGCCGCGCCACCTTTATCATCACCGGATTGGCCATTCTGGCGCTCGCCGTGGGGCTGGTGCTGAATGCCATGCGCGACAATATCGTCTTCTTCTATTCCCCCAGTGACATTGTGGAGAAGGGGCTTGAGCCCGGTCGCCAGATCCGTCTGGGTGGCCTGGTGGAGCAGGGGTCGGTCGAACATGCCGGTCCGGCCACCGTGACTTTCACCGTCACCGATCTGCAGAACAGTCTGCAGGTCAGCTATACCGGCATTTTGCCCGACCTCTTTCGCGAGGGGCAGGGCGTCGTTGCCGAGGGCAAGCTGCAGGAAGATGGCAGCTTCATTGCCTCCAATGTGCTGGCCAAGCATGATGAAAAATATATGCCGCCAGAAGTCGCCGAAGCGCTGAAGAAGTCCGGCAACTGGACGGGCGAGGGCGCCGAGAAGAAACATTCCGAAACCTACGGGCAGGGCAGCTATCCATGATTGCCGAGATCGGTCATTTCGCGCTGGTGCTGGCACTTGGCGTCGCGCTGATCCAGATGGTCGTGCCCATGATGGGCGCGCAGCGCCATGACGCCGCCATGATGGCCGTGGCGCGTCCGGCCGCGCTGATGCAGTTTGCCCTTATTCTTGTGGCCTTCACGGCATTGCTCTGGGCCTTCCTGACGTCTGATTTCTCGGTTTCGCTGGTGGCGGAAAATTCCCACTCCACCAAGCCGCTCATCTACAAGATCAGCGGTGTCTGGGGGAACCATGAAGGCTCCATGGTGCTGTGGGTGGCGATCCTGGCGCTTTATGGCGCGCTGGTTGCGCTGTTCGGCAATAACCTGCCCGACGCGTTGCGCGCCCGCGTGCTCTCGGTGCAGGCCTCGGTCGGTGTCGCCTTTCTGCTTTTCATCCTGCTGACCTCCAATCCTTTTCTGCGGCTTGATCCGGCTCCGTTCGAGGGCCGTGGCCTCAACCCGCTCTTGCAAGACCCCGGTCTCGCCTTTCATCCGCCCTTTCTCTATGCGGGCTATGTCGGCCTTTCCATGGCCTTTTCCTTTGCCTGCGCAGCGCTGATCGAAGGGCGACTGGATGCCAGCTGGGCGCGCTGGGTGCGGCCATGGACATTGGCGGCCTGGATCGCGCTGACACTCGGCATCGCCATGGGCTCGTGGTGGGCCTATTACACGCTCGGCTGGGGCGGCTTCTGGTTCTGGGACCCGGTGGAAAATGCTTCGCTGATGCCGTGGATCATTGCCACCGCGCTGCTGCATTCGGCCATCGTGGTTGAAAAGCGCGATGCGCTGAAAAGCTGGACGGTGCTGTTGGCGATTTTCGCCTTCTCGCTGTCGCTGATCGGCACCTTCCTTGTGCGATCCGGCGTGCTGACATCAGTGCATGCCTTTGCCGTCGATCCGGCACGCGGTGTTTTCATTCTCGGCATTCTCGTCATCTTCATTGGCGGCGGCCTCGGGCTCTATGCCTATCGCGCACCGGCGCTGAAGGCGGGCGGGCTTTTTGCGCCGATCAGCCGTGAAGGCGCGCTGCTGCTGAATAACCTGCTGCTGGCTGCCGCCTGCGTGGCGGTCTTCATTGGCACGCTTTATCCACTGTTTCTTGATGCGATCGGCGGGCCGAAAATCACGGTCGGGCCGCCTTTCTTCAATCTGACTTTCGTGCCGATCACGCTGCCGCTGCTCTGCATGGTGCCGCTGGGACCGATGCTGAGCTGGAAGCGTGCCGATGTGCTGGCCGCTGCCCAGCGCTTGATGGCCGCGGCTGGTCTTGCCTTTGTGGCCGGGCTGATCGTGCTGGGCTTCTGGCACAAGGGACCGTGGCTTGCTCCGCTCGGCATGATGCTGGCGGCCTGGCTTGTCTTTGGCGCCTTCAGCGAGATTGCCTATCGGTTGCGGCTTTTCCGCATTCCGCTGAGGGAAAGCCTCGGCAAGGCCTGGCATCTGCCCCGCGCGGCCTGGGGCGGGGCGCTCGCCCATGCCGGTCTCGGCATCGTGCTGGCGGGCATTGTCGGCATGACGGCCTGGCGCATCGAAGTCGTGACGGCGCTGAAAACCGGCGAGAGCACGCAGGTGGGCGACACGGTGCTGACGCTGGAAAAGGTCGGCCTGCGCGAAGGCCCCAATTATGAGGCGACAACCGGCATCGTGAAGGTGGAGCAGGACGGGCGCTTTGTGGCTTACATGCTGCCGGAAAAACGCAACTTCCCTGTCGAAAAGCAGGAGAAGAATGAAGCGGCGATCCGCACCAATTTCATGAGCGATCTTTATGTGGTGCTGGGCGAGAATAACGGGCAGGGCGCCTGGACGATCCGCGCCTATCGCAATTATCTGGCCCCCTGGATCTGGATCGGCGGCGTGATCATGGCCTTTGGCGGTGTGATCTCGCTCAGCGACAGGCGCTACCGCGTCGGCGCGCCGCTGCGCGCGCGCAAGCTGCGCCTGAATGCGCAACCGGCGGAGTAGATGATGATGCGATTTTTGACCCTGCTGTGTCTGCTTGTGGCGCTGGCCCTGCCGGTGCGGGCGGTGGAACCGGGTGAAGCGCTCAAAGACCCGGCGCTGGAAGCGCGCGCCCGCGAGATTTCGCAGGAGCTGCGCTGCCTTGTCTGCCAGAACCAGTCGATTGATGATTCCCATGCGCCGTTGGCTCGCGACCTGCGCCTGCTGGTGCGCGACCGCCTGAAGGCAGGCGACAGCGATGAACAGGTGCTTGATTATATCGTCGCGCGCTATGGCGAATTCGTGCTGATGAAGCCGCGCTTCGGGCCCGACACTTATCTCCTGTGGCTGGGGCCGGGGCTGGCGCTCGCCATCGGCATCTGGATTCTCTTTGCCATGTATCGCCGCAATGCGACGGCGCCCGAGGTGCCCTCGCTGAGTTCTGCCGAAATCGCGCGTCTTGACGCGATTGTGAAGGATCACGAGCGTTAATCAGGGACGGCGGGACGGGTTTCTTTGCTAGGCTGTGGTTCCAACAGTGAGGTCCCCCGATGTCCGACGATGCCAAGAATATACGCAGCGAAAAAGTCACCTTCACAGGCAGCCAGGGCGAGGCGCTCGCCGCCCGCCTCGACAGTCCGCTGGGGCCGGTGCGTGGCTATGCGCTTTTTGCCCATTGCTTCACCTGCTCCAAGGATGTCTTTGCCGCCGCGCGCATTGCCAGCGCGCTTGCCGCACGCGGCATTGCCGTGTTGCGGTTTGATTTCACAGGTCTTGGCATGTCGGGCGGGGATTTTGCCAATACCAATTTTACCTCCAACGTGCAGGACCTTGTGGCGGCGGCAGATTTTCTGCGTGAAAGCTATGAAGCGCCCAAGCTGCTGATCGGGCACAGCCTGGGCGGGGCGGCTGTGCTGGCTGCGGCGGGCGATGTGCCTGAGGCCAAGGGCGTTGCAACCATCGGCGCACCTTCTGACGCCGCTCATGTGAAGCATAATTTTGCCGACAAGCTTGCCGACATAGAACGCGATGGCGAGGCGGAAGTGAAACTCGTGGGCCGCACCTTCAAAATCCGCAAACAGTTTCTGGATGATCTGGAAAGCCACAGGCTGGATGCGCGTATCGGCTCGATGCACAAATCGCTGATTATTTTCCATTCGCCGCTCGATAATCTGGTCGGCATCGACAATGCGACGAATATTTTCCTTGCCGCCAAGCACCCCAAGAGCTTTGTCTCGCTCGACAAGGCCGACCATCTGCTGACGCGCCATGAAGATGCAATCTATGTCGCCGATGTGCTGAGCGCCTGGGCGACGCGCTTTCTGCCCGAGCCGCAAGACGAGGCCGTTGTTGAAACGCAAGCCGGCGAGGTCGTGGTGGCCGAAACCCATCTGGGCAAATATCAGGTGCGGGTGCGCAGCGGCAAAAACAGCTTTATCGCCGATGAACCGGTTGACCTGGGCGGGATGGATAGTGGCCCGACACCGCATGAAATCCTGCTCGGCGCGCTGGGCGCCTGCACGGCGATTACTTTGCGCATGTATGCCGAGCGCAAGGACTATCCGGTCAGCGATATCCGGGTCCGGCTGACCCGCGAGGAAGTCGAAGAAACCGGCGAGAATGGCCCCCAACAGGTCGAAATCATCCGCCGCCATATCCATCTGGAAGGCGATCTGGATGAAAACATGCGCGAGCGCATGCGGATCATCGCGGATAAATGTCCTGTTCACCGGACCCTGCTAAACCAGCACAAGCGGATCGACACCGATCTGGTCGATTGATTTGCTGAATTGGTCCGTTTTCCGCCACGTTTTGGCCTTACCCTTTTGTAACGATCAAGACACCAATCTGTAAGGAGGGCTGCTCCACCCTGCACATCTGTAGGTATCAGGGCGCCCCCCTGCGGCAACAAAAAGCCTCCCCCCGTGCAGGTGGAGCCGCCCATTTGAGGAGTTTCGAAACATGATGAATGTCGGTCTCAATCCAGCAACACCTGCCGCCGGTGTCTGGCTGCGACGTGGCTTTTCGCGCAGCTGCCGCAAGGGTGCCTCTCTGGCTGCGACAGCATTGATCAGCCTTGGCCTGCTCGGCACGCCTGCATTTGCAGATGCCGGCCCGATCAACACCAAGCCTGTGGCGCCTGCGACCAATGACATGTCGAGCCTGCCGAGCTTTGCCGATCTGGTGGAGAAGGTGAGCCCCGCCGTGGTTTCGATCCGTGTCGATGAGGAACAGGAAGTCGCTGCCGGCAATGGCCTGCCCGACCTGCCATTCCCGCCCGGCAGCCCCTTTGAAAAATTCTTCCGTGACATGCAGCCCAAGGGCCCCGATGGCAAGCCGGCCAAGCGCCACGCCACGGCACTGGGTTCCGGTTTCATCATTTCGGCGGACGGCTATATCGTCACCAATAATCACGTGGTCGATGGTGCAACGGAAATCACCGTCGTGCTCAATGACCAGTCCGAACTCAAGGCTGACCTGATCGGCCGCGATCCCAAAACCGATCTCGCGCTCATCAAGGTGAAATCGAAAAAGCCGCTGGCCTATGTGGCCTTCGGCAATTCCGACACGCTGCGTGTGGGCGACTGGGTGCTGGCCGTGGGCAATCCCTTTGGTCTGGGCGGCACGGTGACAACAGGTATCGTGTCGGCGCGTGGCCGCGATATTGGCGCCAGCGCCTATGATGACTTCATCCAGATCGATGCCTCGATCAACAAGGGCAACTCCGGTGGCCCGACCTTCGACACCAGCGGCAATGTGGTGGGCGTGAACACGGCCATCTTCTCGCCCACGGGCGGCAGCGTCGGCATCGGCTTTGCCATTCCCTCCAATGTCGTCTCCAAGGTCGTTGCTGACCTCAAGAAGGACGGCAAGGTGACACGCGGCTGGCTGGGTGTGACCATCCAGCAGGTCGATGACGACATGGCCGCCAATCTCTCGCTCGACAAGGCCAAGGGCGCGCTTGTCGCCGATGTGTCGGAAGGCAGCCCCGCCGAGAAATACGGCATCAAGGCGGGTGACGTGATCACCTCGGTCAATGGCACGGAGATGGAAGACATTCGCGCGGTGAGCCGCACGGTGGCTGATCTCAAGCCCGGCACCACGGCCAAGGTCGGCATCTGGCGCGATGGCAAGGCCAAGACGCTGAACGTCAATATCGCCGTCTTCCCCGACAAGCTGGAAATGGCCTCCAATGATGACGACACGCCGGTCGCCCCGTCCGAAGCGACCAAGAGCCTTGGCCTTTCCCTTTCGCAGGGCGATGACGGCGTGGTCGTGCAGGCCGTTGATCCCGACAGCGAAGCCGCAGAGAAGGGCGTGCGTCCCGGCGACCTGATCCTCAAGATTTCAGGCAAGGATGCCAAGACGCCCGCCGATGTGGTGGCAGGCGTGAAGGCAGCCAAGAGGGACTCCAAGACATCGGTGCTCCTTCTGCTCAAGACACGCGATCAGCAGCATTTCGTGGCCCTGTCCATCGAGAAGTCCTGACCGCAACGAGACGATGTAGCCCCGACCCCCTCCGACCCAGGGCTGCAAACGGGCCGCGACTGCCGATGTGCAAACCCCGCAGCATCGACACCGCGGCCCGCCCTTTGCCCGGCAGGTGGTAGAAGGGCCTCTTGAGAGTGCTTGCAACAAATCACAGAGGTTGAGACCATGAATGCTGATTTGATGTCGCGGGACAGAAACTGGAATGCGGAAAGCCGAGTAGCCATGCGAATTCTTGTTATCGAAGATGATCTGGAAGCGGCGGCCTATGCGGTGAAGGGCCTGCGCGAGAGCGGTCATATTGTCGATCATGCCGCCGATGGCGAGGAAGGCCTGACGCTGGCGCTGTCGGGCTCTTTCGATGTGCTGATCGTCGACCGCATGCTGCCCAAGCGCGACGGCCTGAGCCTGGTGGAGATGCTGCGCTCGGAAAACAATCGCACACCGGTGCTGTTTCTCTCCGCGCTTGGCGAAGTCGATGACCGCATCAAGGGCCTCAAGGCCGGTGGCGATGACTATCTGACCAAGCCCTATGCCTTTGCCGAATTGCTGGCGCGCATCGAAGTGCTGGTGCGCCGCTCCAATCCCGATCAGGTCCGTACCAAATTGCAGGTCGGTGATCTGGAGGTTGACCTGCTGGCGCGCAAGGTGATGCGTGCCGGACAGGAAATCGAGTTGCAGCCTCGCGAATTTCGCCTGCTGGAGTATATGATGAAACATGCGGGGCAGGTGGTCACGCGGACCATGTTGCTCGAAAATGTCTGGGAATATCATTTTGATCCCCAGACAAATGTGATCGATGTGCATATTTCGCGACTCCGCGCGAAGATCGACAAGAACTTCAAGGAGCCGTTGCTGCATACGATCCGAGGTGCCGGATACTCGTTACGTGCAGTCGATTAATCTTCTCAAAACCTCGACCTTCAGGCTCGCGGTCATCTATCTGGCGCTCTTTGCAGCCTCGGCCATCACCCTATTGGCCTATGTCTACTGGAATACGGCAGGCTTTCTGGTCCGCCAGACGGACGAAGCCGTGCAGGCCGAAATCACGGGCCTTGCCGAACAATATGCCCAAGGTGGCCTGCCGCTGCTGGTGCATACGGTGATCCAGCGCTCGCGCGATGCGGGCGAAAGCCTCTATCTGGTGCTTGATCCGGCAGGCCGTGTGCTCGCCGGGACGCTGGACGGGCGACCGACCGCCGAGGAGGGGCCGGATGGCTGGCTCGATTTTCTCTATAGCCGCAAGACGCTCGATGGCGTGGAGATGAAAGCGGCGCGCGCGCGCGCCTTCATCCTGCCGGAGGGCTTCTATCTGCTTGTCGGGCGCGACGTGCAGGAACGACGACAGATCGAAACACTCATTACATCGGCCCTTGTCTGGGCGATCGGGCTGACGGTGGCGCTGGGCCTTGTCGGCGGTCTCTTCATGAGCCGCAACATGCTGGCGCGCGTCGATGAGATCAACCAGACGAGCCGTGACATCATGCAGGGCGATCTCTCTCAGCGCCTGCCCATTGCCGGGACGGGCGATGAACTCGACCAGCTGGGACGCAATCTCAACGCGATGCTCGACCAGATTGAAGCGCTGATGATCGGCATGCGGCAGGTGACCGACAATGTGGCGCATGATCTGCGCAGCCCGCTCAACCGCCTGCGCAACCGGCTGGAAGTGACGCTGATGGGGGATTCATCGCCAGAGGAATATCGCGCCGTGCTGGAAAAAACCATCACCGAGGCGGACGGCCTGCTTGGCACCTTCAATGCGCTGCTGATGATCGCCAAGGCCGAGGCAGGCTCGCTGCGTGAATCCATGACGCTGCTCGATCCTGCCAATCTGGTGCTGGATGCCGCCGAGCTTTATGAGCCGCTGGCGGAGGAAAAGGGCCTGCGTCTTGATGTCGATGTGACGCAAGGCATGCAGATCAAGGCCCATCGCGAACTGCTCTCGCAGGCGCTCGCCAATCTTCTCGACAATGCGATCAAGCATGGCACGCCAGACAGCGCCAGCGTATCGCCGGTCATCACCATTTCAGCCAAGCCCGACCCCGACTCGCCGCAGCGTCACGTCATGATCTCTGTCGCTGATCACGGCCCCGGCATCCCCTATGACGAGCGCGACCATGTGCTGGAGCGTTTCGTGCGTCTGGAAGCCAGCCGCAACACGCCCGGCTCGGGTCTGGGCTTGAGTCTGGTGGCGGCGGTGGCGCGGCTGCATGGTGGCCGCGTGAGGCTGGGCGACAATGATCCCGGCCTCAAGGCCATATTGATCATGCGGCGAACGCTGAAATAAGCAGCCGCCCGCTTGCCGCCTTCATCTGTTATCCTGCCCGGACTGAATCACAAGCCGCAGGATAACCGACCCGATGACGACAGGCGCACCCCTGAAAACCAGAGCCCAGTTTGCGCCGAAAGCCTATGATATGGCCAGGGTCGCGCGTGAACTTGAGGATATCGAGGCACAGGCCGCCGCTGCCGACCGGAGCCTGCGCAAGCCGCTGGCAGAACTGCTGGCCGACAAGGCCGTGCGCCATCTGCTCGCCTCGGTTTATGGCAATTCGCCTTTTCTCACGCAGATCATCCGGTTGCATCCCGACTGGCTGGTGCGGCTGCTGAATGAACCGGCCAAGGAGTCGCTTGCCGATATTCTGCGGCGCACACGCGATGCCGCCCGGCTGCCAACACAGGCCGAAATCATGCGCGAATTGCGGCGGTTGAAATCCGAAGCCGCGCTATTGATTGCGCTGGCCGATATTTCCGCCATGTGGTCGCTGGACGAGGTGACCGAAGCGCTCTCCGCCTTTGCCGAGGCGGCAACGCAAAGTGCCGTGTCCTGGCTGCTGGCGGCTGCCGGACGCAGCGGGCAGATTGCCGAACCCGGCCACGCAAAGGCAGAAGGTTCGGGCCTCGCCGTGCTCGCCATGGGCAAATTCGGTTCGGGCGAACTCAATTATTCCAGCGATATTGATCTTGTCGTTTTCTATGAGCCCGACCAGATGCCGCTCAAGCCCGGTCTGGAAGACAGCAGCTTTTTCGTGCAGCTCACAAAGGGGCTCGTAAAGCTGCTCCAGGAACGCACAGAGGATGGCTATGTCTTTCGCGTCGACCTGCGCCTGCGGCCTGATCCGGGTGGCACGCCGGTCGCCGTCTCGCTGCCTGCCGCCGAAGTCTATTATGAAAGCCGCGGCCAGAATTGGGAACGGGCTGCCTTCATCAAGGCGCGCGCGGTGGCCGGTGATCTGGAAGCCGGGGGCCGCTTCCTCGATCTTCTGACGCCCTATATCTGGCGCAAGAATCTCGACTTTGCGGCGATTGACGATATCCACTCCATGAAGCGCCAGATCCATGCGGTGGGCGGCCATGGCGTCATTGCGGTGGCAGGCCACAATGTGAAGCTCGGGCGCGGCGGCATTCGCGAGATCGAATTTTTCGTGCAGACACAGCAGCTGATTGCGGGAGGACGCGAATACAGCCTGCGCGGCAAGAAGACCTGCGCCATGCTGGATCAGCTCGCCGAGATGCAATGGATCACGCCCGACGCCGCGCAGGAACTGAAGGAAGCTTATCGCTTTCTGCGCACGCTTGAGCATCGTCTGCAGATGATCAATGACGACCAGACCCATTCGCTGCCGTCTGACGCCGAAGGTTTGCGCCATGTCGCGCTCTTCATGGGCTTTGAGGATGTCGAGACATTTTCCGAAGCGCTGACACAACGCCTGCGATGCGTGCAGCATCACTATGCCAATCTTTTTGAAACCGCGCCGCCTCTGGCCGAGGAAAGCGGCAGCCTTGTTTTCACCGGCAATGATGATGACCCCGAAACCATCGCGACGCTGAAGGCGCTGGGTTTCAAGCAGACATCGCAAATGTCGGAAACCATTCGCGCCTGGCATTCGGGGCGCTATGCCGCGACGCGCTCCACCCGCGCGCGTGAAATGCTGACCGCGCTGATGCCCGCGCTGTTGCGCGCGCTTGCCGCCACGCCCAATCCGGATACGGCCTTCACCCATTTCGATGATTTCCTGCGCGGCTTGCCTGCCGGTATCCAGCTTTTTTCGATGCTCTATTCGCATCCGGGCCTGCTGGACCTTCTGGCCGGTATCTCCAGCACTGCGCCGCGCATGGCGCATTATCTGAGCGAAAATGCCGCCGTGCTGGAAGCCTTTATCGATCCGAATTTCCATGAAGTGCTGCCCGGCAGCAATGATCTTCAGCAGTCGCTGGAGGCAGCCCTTGCCAAGGCGGCCGATTATCAGGACGTGCTCGATTTTGCCCGTGTCTGGGCGCGCGAATATCGCTTCCGCCTGAGTGTGCGCGTGCTGGCGGGCAGTGCCGATGCCGCCGAGGCAGGTCCGGCCTATGCCGCCATTGCGTCCGGTCTTGTCGATGCGCTGGCCCCGATTGCACAGCAGAAAGTGGCCGAGCGCTTCGGCGAAATGCCGGGCGGTCATTTTGCGACGCTTGCCATGGGCAAGCTCGGCAGCCGCGAAATGAGCGCCACTTCCGATCTTGATCTGATCATGATCTATGAGACGGCGGACGCCCATGCGCTCTCCGACGGCAAGAAACAGGCGGAACCGCCAACCTATTATGCGCGCATCTGCCAGCAGCTGATCAATGCGCTGACCGCGCCCACGGCGGAGGGCAAGCTCTATGAGGTGGATCTGCGCCTGCGGCCCTCGGGCAATGCCGGACCGATTGCGACCTCGCTAAAGGCCTTTGAAGATTATCAGGCCAAGGAGGCCTGGACCTGGGAGCATATGGCGCTGACACGCGCGCGGGTGATCTCGGGCGATGCGGCGCTCAAGGCCAAGATCGAAGCCGCCATCGCGACAACGCTTCGCCGGAAGCGCGATCCGGCGCTGATTGCCAAGGATGTGCGCGACATGCGCGCCCGCATCGAGAAGGAATTTCCAAGCAAGGATGCCTGGGAACTGAAATATGTGCGCGGCGGCCTCGTCGATCTGGAATTCATCAGCCAGTTTCTGCAACTGATCCATGCCCATGCCCATCCCGACATTCTGCAATGTCATACACGGACATCGCTGATGAAGGTGGCCGAAGCCCGCCTCATTCCCTCGCAGATGGCCGATGCGCTCGTGGCAGCGATTGATCTCAACCATAATCTGACCCAGGTGATCCGGGTCTGCGTGGAGACGGATTTCAAACCCGCCGAGGCCACCAGCGGGCTCAAGGCGCTGCTCGCCCGGGCCGGGGCCGCGCCGGATTTTGCGACACTGGAATCACAGCTCCGTGACAGCCAGGCCCAGGTCCGTGAGGCCTTTGACAGCATCATCCTGCCGGCCTGATGTCCTGAAATGGCTGGCGGCAAACTTGCAGCATTTACGTGACAGATTTGGACGAATTTTTTTCGCGCTGAAAAGGGGCAGCAAGGGAAAATAAGGCCATGTCTGCGCAAACTAAGTTAACGCATCCGCTGTAGAGACAATGGCGGGTGAGTGTCCGCTATTCGGGGCGTGCCAATACGGTACGCTTCGACTACCAATCCAGGGGTGGACAAGCGCGTGGAGATTGCGACGCATGAAGCGTCATGACGCCATTGTGATCGGCGCCGGAGTAAACGGATTGACGGCTGCTGCCTATCTGGCACGCAGCGGTCTTCGTGTGCTCGTACTGGACCGCAATGCGCGCGCCGGTGGCGGCGATATGGGCTATGAGATCGCGCCGGGCTTCCGTCTCTCCCGTTTTGCGCTCGGCCATATGGGCCTGCCGTCGGGAATCGTCACCGATCTGGACCTTGCCCGTCATGGCTTGCGCTTCCTGCGCGCCGAAGGTGGCGTGACCATGCGCCCCGATGGCAGCTATCTGGCAAGTTACCGCGATGGTGATGTGCAGCGCCGCGAACTCGCCCGCCATTCGGCCCGCGATGCCGATGCCTTCATCCGCTATCGCCGCGACAAGCTGGCTGACGCACAGCGTCTGGCACCGCTGCTGACAGGCGGGATGGACGATGTGGTCGGGCGCAATTTCAGTGCCTTCCGTCGCCGACTGGCGCTTGCCGGAAAGCTTGGCGCCATGGGGCCCGCCGACATCATCGAGGCCAGCCGCATCTGGACCCAGTCCATGGCCCAGACGCTGGATGATTATTTTGAGAATGATCTGGTCAAGGCGCATCTGGCCGGACCCGCGCTGATGGGCGCAACGCTCGGCCCTTCGTCGCAGACAGGAGCAAGCCGCCTCATCACGGGCTTTCTGGGATTGCAGGGCAGGGGCGCACAGGATGCCGCTGCCGGCCTGCCCGACCATGTCATGCCGCTGGGTGGACCTGATGCACTGCTTGATGCCTTGCGCCACGCCATTGAAGCAGCTGGTGGCAGCCTGCGCCTTGAAGCGGAAGTCACCGATGTCATGATCCGCGATAGCCGCGTGCGCGGTGTCGTGCTGGCCGATGGCGAGGAAATCGAAGCCGATGCCGTGCTCTCCGATCTTGATCTGAAGCGCAGCTTTCTCGGCCTCTTCCAGTGGAAGGACCTGCCCGACGGGCTCGTGACAAAGACGGGTGCCTTCCGCACCACCGGCGCAGTCGCCAAGATCAATCTGGCGCTTGACGGTTTGCCGTCCTTTCCCTCCCTGCCGCAGGGCTGCGGCGCGATTGCCGGTGGCTTGATGCTGGGCACCTCGCTCGACGAGATGGATCGCGCCTATGACGACTGGCGCGACGGCCTGCCGCCACGCGGGCCGCTCATTCAGGCTTTCCTGCCGAGCCTGACGGATTCAACACTTGCCCCGCAGGGCAAGCATGTCATGTCGGTGATGCTGCAATTTGTGCCGCAGACGCTTTACGAAGGCGATTGGACGGTGGCGCGACGGACAGAGCTGACAAAACGCGTCATGGACCGCCTTGCCGAAATCAGCCCGGATCTCGACAGGCTGGTGATCGCCAGCGAATTGCTGTTGCCCGGCGACATGGAAAATGAAGCGGGGCTGACCGCAGGCGATCTGGCACAGGGCGAAATGACGCTCGACCAGATGTTCGTCAATCGACCATTCGCGGCAGGCGGCAGCTATGAAACGCCGCTGCGCAATTTCTATATCTGCTCCTCAAGTGCGCATCCCGGCACCTTGGCCGCAGGCATGGCAGGCGCCAATGCGGCAGCCCGCATCCTTTCCATGGGCAGGAAGCGAGCGGCCTCATGAGCACGGTCAAGACACACAGCTATGATGTGATTGTGATCGGGGCCGGTCATAACGGCCTTGTGGCGGCCGCCACGCTCGCCAGGGCGGGCAAGCGCGTGCTGCTGCTGGAACGCAGCCAGCAGATGGGCGGGGCCATGGCGACGGCAGAAATTTCGCCGGGCTATCGCGTCTCGACGGCGGCGCACATGATCGACGCCTTGCCGCCCCGGCTGGAGCGTCAGCTGCGTCTGAAAAAATATGGCCTGCGCTATGGGAAGCAGCCCTTGCTCACCATGGCACTCAATCGCGACGGCAAACATCTGACACTGCCCGCCGGCAACAAACCCATGGAGGGTCTTTCGGCCAGTGATGGCGAGGCCTATATCCGCTTTGCGCGACAGCGCGAGGGGCTGGCCCGATTGCTCAGCCACGCCATGGCGCAACGCGCGGGCGACAATCTGGGGCATTCCCTGCAGCGGCTGATCTGGCGCGCCGCCTTCATGCGCCATGTCGCCATCGGTGAGCTGACACAATTTGCCCCGGCACGTCTGGGCGACATTCTCGACCGTGAATTTGAATCGCCGCTGCTCAAGGGCGCGCTGGCGCTCGATGCATTGATCGGTCAGGCGGAAGGGCCCTATGAACCGGGCACGGCCTTGCAGCTGCTGCACAAGACCAGCCAGCGACAGGGCGGCGCCCGCCAGCGCGTGCCACTGGGCGGGCTTGGCGCACTTGCCGAAGCGCTGTGTGGCGCGATCCTCGCGCGGGGTGGCGAAATCCGCCCCGGCGTGGAGGTGTCAAAAATCATTGTCCATGGCGGACATGCCGCCGGTGTGGAAACCGCTTCGGGTGAAAAGATTACCGCCGCGCAGGTGCTCTCCTGCATTGATGCGCGCACCACCATGCTCGACCTTGTCGGCGCGGCCTGTCTGGATACGGGGCTGGCAAAGAGCTTCCGGCAGATCCGCCATCGCGGCGCGACCGCCAAGATCAATCTGGCGCTGGACGGCCTGCCGACCATTGCCGGCCTTGCGCCTGCCCTGGCCGGAAGCCGGTTCCTGATCGTGCCCTCGCTGAAAGAACTTGATGAAGCCTGTCTGGCCTTCCGGCGTGGCGGGCTGACAACCGAACCGCCGATGGAAGTGCATCTGCCGAGCGTCAATGATGCAACGCTCGCCCCGGACGGCCAGCATGTCATTTCCATCATCGTGCAATATGTGCCCCATGATGTGACCGGCGGCTGGAACACGGCCCATGAAAAACTCGTGCAGAATGTCGTCCAGACGCTGACGCTCTACATGCCCGACATTGCCAGCCGCATTGTCGCAGGCGAAGTGCTGACGCCCCCCGATATTGAAATGAAATACAGTCTGACACAGGGCGACTGGCATCACGGGGTGCTGGATATGGCGCGCCTGCTGACGCTGAAGCCCGCTGCCCTGATGGAAGGCTATGGCAGCACCATTCCAGGGCTTTATCTTGGCGGGGCGGCGGCCATGGCGGGCGGCATTTCCGGCAGCGCCGGTGAAGCTGCCGCGCGCGCAATGCTGAAGGGGAGGGCGTGACCATGAGCGAACCCGTCTTTGCCCGCCATGTGCTGATGAGCCCGCTTCATGCCGATGTGGCCGCTGAAAGCCGGACCAATCTCTGGACGCAATGGAATGGCTATAGCGTCGCCGCCTTGCTGAGTGATCGCGAAAGCGAATATCAGGCCTTGCGCTATGCGGCTGCGCTGGTCGATCTCTCGCCGACCTGCATCTATGCGGTGACGGGTGCGCAGGCGCTCGGCTTTCTGCAGCGACTTGTGACGGGCGATGTTTCGAAACTCGCGCCGGGTGCGCGCATGCCGGTATTTTTCTGCGATGATCGGGGCTTGCTCGTGGGGGCAGGTCGTCTCGCGTGCCGTGGTGACAATGATTATCATCTGTCAACGGATGAACCGGCACTCGCCTGGCTGCTCGACAGTGCCTATGGCTTTGACGTGCGGGTCGAGGATATGACGCAGCAGCAGGCGCGTATCGGTGTCTGGGGGGCCAGGGCAGAGGCTTTGCTGGCACTTGTGACAAGCGATGATCTGACGGGCTTGCAGCCCGATCATGCTGCCTCTTGCAAGCTTGCGGGCATGCCGGTGTCGCTGGTGCGCAATGGCGCCGATCATCTGGCGCCGGGATATGTGCTGACCTGCGATCTCGATGATGCCTCGGCCATCTGGCGGCGCCTGCGGGACCAGCGCGAGGTACCAGGTCTTCAGGCCATCGGCTGGGATGTGCTGAACACCGCCCGTCTTGAGATGGGCATCGCGCGGGCCGGTGTGGATTATCAGAACATCTTTTCAGCCATTCATCGCGCCGATGCGCTGACACCTTTTGAAGCGGGTGTGGGTGCGCACGTCGATTTCACGAAAACGCATTTCACGGGCCGCGCCGCGCTGTTGCCGTTGAAAGACAAGACACCCGCACGCAAAATCATCCGGCTTCAGGTGAACGGGCAAGAGCCTTTGACGCTGTCGGATGTGCGTCAGGGCGATGCCGTGATCGGTCGTGTCACGAGTTCAGCCTATTCGCCTGCCCACGGCGCGCATCTGGCGCTGGCGCGGGTCTCGATGACGGCCGGAAAGACCCCTGACAGCCTCTCCGTCGAGGCCGAATTCCGCCGTAATTCGGTCGTTTCGCGGGCCTGGCGCGCGGCCAGCCTGCCTGGCGATGCGACCATCGCGATTAATTATCTGTAATCACCATTTTCTTCCGACGGAACAGCCTCACCACCCCGTTAGAGATAGTACGAACGGCGGCGATGCAGAGGCTGATCCTCCCCCCCTTAGATTGGTTTCGCTCCCGTCGTTCGTGCCTACACGGCAGCTACAGGGGTGCAGCTGATCCAAGGAGAGTGATCAAAATGAAAAAAGTGACGTTTAAGATTCTGACCGGTGTGACACTGGCTGCAGCTCTTGCCACCGGTTCGGTCGTTGCAATGGCCGCCAGTGGTGACGATGCCACCCCCCGACATGGCAAATGGGGCCATGGCGAACGCTTTGACATGATGGATACCGACAAGGACGGCGCGTTGAGCAAAGCAGAGCTCTCAGCCCGTGGCGATGCGATGTTCGCCAAAATGGATATTGATGGCGATGGCGTCGTGACCAAGGAAGAAGCCACAAAGGCTGCCGAGGCACGCCAGGCCGAACGCGTGGCCAAGCGGGCCGAAAAGCGTTTCAGCCGTCTTGATGCCGATGGCGATGGCAAGGTCACCAAAGCCGAATTTGACGCCATGGGCGAAAAGCGTTTCGCCATGATGGACGAGAATGGCGACGGCAAGATTGAAAAGGGTGAAGGCCGCAAGATGATGAAGCATCATCGCGGCCCTGGCGACGATGAGATGGCCCCGCCGCCGGCACCGGAAGATGATGAAGCGCAGTAAAAATGCGCTAAGGTAAGCGACATGTTTCGTGTTCGGGACATGCAGGAGGACGTCGGTTTTGACCGGCGTCCTCAAGCGCGTTTGAAGCCACAGCCAAATGAGGGGGGAAGGGGCCCTGACTTATTGACCACGCCCTCTGACGATGAACTGGTGGCGGCTGTGGCGCAGGGCGATGAGCGCGCCTGCCGCATGCTCATGGACCGTCATCTGACACGTGTCGTGGCGCTGGCCCGGCGCATGTTGGGCAATCACGCCGATGCCGAAGAAGTCGCGCAGGAAGTCTTTCTGCGCGTCTGGACCCATGCCGAGCGCTGGGAGCCGGGGCGGGCCCAGTTTTCCACCTGGCTGCATCGTGTGGCGACCAATCTCTGTCTCGACAGGCTGCGCCGCAAGGGCACGACCGATATCGATTCCATTCCCGAACCCGAAAGCGAAGAACCCGGCCCCGGCGAGTTGCTGGAGCAGCGCGAGCTTGCCGACCGTGTGGAAGAGGCCCTGCAGCGGCTGCCGGCGCGCCAGCGCGCGGCGATCACGCTGTCGCATTTTCAGGGACTGACCAATATTGAGGCGGCTGAAATACTCGAGGTGACCGTGGAAGCCGTGGAATCCCTTTTGGGGCGTGCAAGACGGCAACTGCGTGATCTTTTGGCGACGGAAAAAGAAGAGTGGCTACGTAGAACCATTAAATAGGCTCAAATGACACCTAATCTGATTGAGCGAACGGGATGAAGACGATGACATCTGTATCCATAACGACACAGCGACTGGCTGAACTGATTGACGCCTATGGGGCGTCGCCGGAACGCTGGCCGGCCAGTGAGCGCGAGCAGGCCCTGGCGCTGCTGGCCCGCTCCCCTGTGGCGCGTGAACAGATGCAGCAGGCCCGCCAGCTCGACAATCTGCTGGATATGGCACCTGTGGCACGACCCAGTGTGTCGCTGGAAGAGCGGATCATGGCGGCACGTCCGCGATCCGTGCCCCCTGTCAAAGCGGTCGCCGCGGCACCGGCGCGATCTTTCTGGGCAGGCCTGATGGGCGGCTTCGGGTCGTCCCGTTCGGCAAGCCTGCCATCGGGCATGCTGGCCGCGTCCATCGTGCTGGGCCTGACGCTCGGCACCTCGGTTAATGCGCTTGAATATATCAGCAAGGGGCTCAATGGGTCGTCGGCCACCACCACCGCATCGGCAACAACGTTGGCCACAACGGAAGACACGCGGGATCAGTTTCTTGGCTATGCCGTTCTGGATTCCAGCTATGCCGAGGAGTTGATCCGTTGAGCGACAACAGCACCACGCCACCCGAACAGAAAAAAATGGGCCTGCAGCCCAACTGGATGCGACCGGCCCTTTTTGCCTCGCTCGCCTTCAATCTTTTTGTTGTGGGCCTGCTGGCAGCACCGCTGCTGCTGATGCCCTTCCGTGATCAGATGATGCCCTGGCATGACGGGGATGATGGTCATGGGCCGGAGCGGATCGGTGACATGCCCCAGGGCCCCGAGCGCATGATGCGCCGGGGGCTCGCTGCGCTTGATCCGGCAGACCGCAAGAAGATGCGCGCCATCGTGATGGAATCGCTGCCGCTCATCAAAGAGCGGATGCAGGACATGCAGCAGGCCAAGCTTGAACTGACGCAGGCCATGTCGGCTGACCCCTATGACAAGGAGAAGCTCGAGGCCGCCTTCGACAAGATGGATCAGGCCATGCTGAATATGGGTCGTGCCGCGCGCGAAAGCATGATGAAGGCGCTGGCCGACATGCCCGCCGAGCAGCGCAAGCGCATGGCGAAGGCCATGGCCAACATGGATGGCCCTGTAAGGCATCGTCTCCGCGATGGCCAGCGTCCTCTTGATCCGGATCGGGTGCGCCGTTTCCGGGAGCGGATGCAGGAACGGTTTGGTGAGGATTCTTCCAAAGCTGGGCCTGAGGCCGGTTCTGATGATATGAACACGCCTGACGAGGCCCCCCAGCCATAAGACATGCGCGCCGGCCTCGCTTACCCTGAGGCCGGGAGACGCCATGAGCTGGTATCACGAAAGCATGTTTGACAGGTCGCGGCCGGTGGGCAGCTTCTGGGAGTCAGAAGCCCCACCGCTTGCCGCCGGTGTGGATCTGGGGGCGCTGGCCGGTGACGCGCAATGCGATGTCGCCATTATCGGCGGCGGCTATACCGGGCTTTCGGCTGCGCTCCATCTCGCCCGCGACCATGGCATTGATGTCTGTCTGCTGGAAGCAGGCCCGCTTGCCTGGGGCGCCTCCGGCCGCAATGGCGGCTTTTGCACATTTACCCCCACGGGCCTTTCCATTGACGCGCTGACCCGTCGCTACGGGCTGGATGAAACGCGCCGTTTCATGCGCTCGCAGATGGACGCCGTCGACCTCGTGCGGGAGCTTGGTGCGACAGAAGGCATTGATCTGGCCGCGCAGGGCGAGGGCACGCTCGAAGTCGCCCATGCCGCCAGCCGTTATGATGATCTGGTGCAGGAAGCCGCTATCCTCAGCGGGAAGTTCGGTCTGCCGACACGGCTGCTGACGCGCGAGGAAATGGCCGAGACGCATTATGATTCAACCGAGCAGTTTGGCGCCTTGCATCTGGGTGTCGGCTTCGGCCTGCAGCCTTTGCGTTTTGCCCGCGGGCTGGCCGCCGCCGCTGCCCGCCATGGCGCGCGCCTGCACGGCCATTCCAATGTTGTCCGGCGCGAGCGCGACGGGGCAGGGCATTTGCTGCATTGCCAGGGCGGCACCCTGCGCGCCAAACGCATCATCATTGCCACCAACGGCTTCACCGAGGAGGCGCTCGACCGCCGCCTCGGCAAGGCCATCGTGCCGGTGGTCTCCAACATCATCGTGACCCGGCCCTTGAGCGAGAGCGAGCTCGCCGCCCAGAAATGGCAGACCGAGACACCCTGCGCCAATACCCGCGCATTGCTCTTTTATTATCGGCTGCTGCCCGACAGGCGTTTTCTCTTCGGTGCACGGGGCGACACGACCGGCCGACCCGAAGACGGCGCCCGGATGAGCCGCTGGATGGCCAAACGTCTGGGCGAGGTCTTTCCCGCCTGGGCCGAGGTGCCCATCACCCATACATGGCGCGGCTTTGTCTGCATGAACATGCGCCAGACCCCGACCATCGGCCGGATGCCGGATGATCCGACCACCTGGTTCGGCCTTGGCTATCACGGCGACGGGGTCTCGGCAGCCCCCTGGACGGGGCGCCTGCTGGCCGCGCTGGTCAGCGGGAATGCGACAAATGACGACATTCCCCTGCCATTGCGCGGGCTGCCCCCGCGGATTCCCTTATCTTTCTTACGCCGCTGGTATCTTTTGGGCGCACTCGGCTACTATCGGCTCTCCGACACTTAACAATCAGGTTTCAAATGAGTGAACGCGTAAAGCCGGGCCCCAAAGCCTGGGCCGATCTTGCTGAGTTTAATGCCTTTCTGGCCCAGAACGGGGATATCGACTATCTCGACGCTATTTTCGTCGACATGTGCGGCACGGTCCGCGGCAAGCGATTCCCCATTGAAGAGGCAGACAAGGTTTTTACCTCCGGCGTTCAGATGCCGCGTTCGCTCTATTTCTTCGACGTCACCGGTGTCAATGAAGACATTCTGGGCATGGGCTTTTCAGATGGCGACCCCGACAGCCAGTCCCATCCCATTTCCGGTTCCATCGTGCCCGTGCCATGGGCTTCCATGAAGCAGGCCCAGGTCCTCATGACCATGGTCGACAGCAAGAACCAGCCGCTCATGCTGGAGCCGCGCAACGTGCTGGCTTCCGTGGTCCAGAAGCTCGAGGATATAGGTCTGAATGCCATCACGGCCTGCGAATTCGAATTTTATGTGCTCGACAAGGACCGCGACCGCAAGGGCCTGCCGCAGCCGCCGGTGAACCCGGCCACGGGTCTGCGCGAAACCGCCAATGAAGTCTATGGCATTACCGAGCTTGATGGCTTCATGGCGCTGCTCAAGGATATTGACGAAGCCGCCGCCGCACAGGGGGTGCCGGCCTCCGGCGCCACGGCCGAATATGCGCCGGGCCAATATGAGATCAATCTCAATCATGAGAATGATGTTCTGGCCGCCGGCGACCATGCCGTGATGCTGCGCCACATTATCGGCGCCATCACCCGCAAGCATAATTTCATCGCCAGCTTCATGGCCAAGCCCTTTGTCGGGCTGACGGGCAATGGCCTGCATGTCCACACCTCCGTGCTGGACAAGGATGGCCGTAATATTTTCGATGACGGGACTGACAAGGGCACCAGGCAGCTGCGCCACGCCATTGGCGGCCTCCAGGCGACGCTGGGCGATGCCATGGCCTTCTTCGCGCCCAATCTCAACTCATACCGCCGCTTTGAGCCAAACCTCTTCGTGCCGGTGAACCGCGCCTGGGGCTATAACAACCGCTCGGTGGCCTTCCGCGTGCCGGCAGGCTCGCCACAGTCGCGCCGCGTCGAGCATCGCGTCTCCGGGGCCGATGCCAATCCCTATCTGGTGCTCGCCGCCATTCTGGCCGGCATCCATTATGGCATCGTCAACGAGATCGATCCGGGCGACCCCGCCGAGGGCAATGCCTGCGATATCATGGATGAGGGCATTCCCTTCTATCTGCCCAGCGCGCTCAAGCGCCTGCGCAACTCCCAGGTCATGCGGGACTATCTGGGCGACCAGTATGTCGATGTCTATGCCGAGACCAAGATGCTCGAATTCGAGAAATTCCAGCGCGCCATCTCGCCTTTGGAATATGACTGGTACTTGTGAGAAATTGTCACTTCCGAAACGGATGCTTCTTAGGTTGTGGGCCGCGCACAGGCATGGCCTGATGGGTCTAGGTCGAACTGCTTATTTTCCATACAAATGCCTCATGATTGCGCCCCATATCAAGCCAGATTAGGTGCGTTAACCCTGTGGCATTCTGGTTACGAAATGGGCAGTTTTCCTTAAAAACGGCCAGATTGGCCGGTCGTTATGATTAAAACTTTCTTTGATGTTACAAATAATGCATCATTAACGGTAAGTATAAAACGGCGGGGGAATGGGGCTGATTCCCTCCGGCTGTGGCCTGCAGGCACAGTATTAACGAGCCGCTAATCCTTGGGGGATTCATGTCTACGAAAAAAACCACACCTGTCGCCGGTAACTCGACCGTGACAACCCGCGCACTCAAAGCGGCCTACAGCCATTACGGCAACACCGCTTATGTCTCCAGCGGTGACGGCAAGACATCCTCCCAGGCAGTGAGGCGCGTCTTTGCGGCAGCGCTCCTGTCCTCAGCCTCCTTCATGGCAGTGGGTGCGGCAACAAGCACGAGCGCGCTGGCCGGCGTCTGCAACCAGGCCGGTCAGACGGTCAACTGCGGCGGCTCCTTCACCGACACCATTGACTATGATGTGGTGAACGATCTGACCGTGGTTCTGAATGTTGGGGCCTCGGTTGACACGAGCAACAATTATTCCGAAGCCTCCGGCGACAATCTCGGCATCGTCGTTTATTCCGATGGTGATGCAACCATCATCAACCGTGGCGGTGTTTACACGGGCGTGAATGGCGCAGAGAGCTACAGTGATCGGTATGGCAATCACGGCATCTTCGCCACCGCCAATCAGGATGGCACAGCCACGGTCAAGAACTATGGCAACATCTTTACCGAGACCGAGCGGAGCTATGCGGCCTATGCCTATGCCGAGGAAGGCGATGCGGTCGCTTACAACGCCGGTCTTATTTCGACATCCGAGGATTATGCAAGTGGTCTGATCGCCCATGTCGAGAGCGGCGATACCTATGCTTCGGCCACTGCAACCAACGCTGGAGCCGGCCGCATCTATACTGATGGCAATTATCTTGTGGCTGTCGGGGCGAACACTTCAGCTGAAGGTGGTTATGCCACGGCGTCGAACGCCGGCCTCGTGAAGAACTATGGTGATCACACGACGGCTGTGAGCGCCGATGCCTATTATGCCGACGCCAGCAACACCGGCACCATTGCCATGGGCAATGATGAGGGTGATTACGCCTATGACTCAACTGGCGTAGCTGCTTACGGTGTCTATGCGACGGCGACGAACGCAGAAGATGCGACCATCACGATTTATGGCGGCGATAGCGCAGGCGTCGTGGCGTCTGCAGAATATTCGGCCACTGCGAGCAATGCGGGCTCGATCACAATCACGGGCGAAGATTCCTTCGGTGTCGTGGCGTCCGGCAGTGAATATGCCAAAGCGGATAACACCTCCACAGGCAGCATCACCATCAATGGCGATTCTGGTGTTGGCGTCATCGCTTACGGGGATACCGCAATTGCCAATAATGACGGCTCTGTCGATATCAATGGCGGCGTGGGCGGAAGCTCGTTCAGTCTTTCCGGCTGGTTTTCAAGAAGCGCACCAAATCTGAATGGCGGCGACAATGAAGGCAGCGATGCGGCCTATAATTATATGGCGCTCGGTGTTGCGGCTTTTGGTGATGTCTCGGCAACAGCGACCAATGGCGTAGACGGCACAATCAATATTGACGGCCCTGGCGCGGTTGGTCTTTCCGCAACAGCTTACGGCGCTGCCAATGCGACGAACCACGGCTCAATCACGGTGGGCTCGCTGGAAGATGGCGGCTTCAGCTTCGGCGTCATGGCTGTTACGGAAGACGGTACGGCCACGGCCAAGAATTATGGCTCCATCGCAACCTTCGGCAATTATTCTTCCGGCCTCCTGGCAGCCTCTGAAGATGGCAATGTCGTTGCCACCAACTATGTTGGCGGCTCGATCACAACCAAGAATTATGACGGCTATTCCAACGCCGCAGTCGGCGTCGCCGCCTTCACGGGCACGGGCGATGCCACGGCGACCAATGGTGCCGCGCTGTCGTCGGAAGATGTTGTTCCGAATGATGTGACCACAGCGGATATCACGACCTATGGCGATCTCGCCTTCGGTGTCGCGGCCAACTCCGTTTACGGTCATGCCTATGCGACCAATACGGAAGATGGTGTGATCGTCACTCATGGCGACCTGGCTGTGGGTGTGCTGGCTTCCTCCATGTCGGATAGGGAAAGCCGCGCCCAGAATGATGGCTCCATCACAACCTATGGTGCTGGCGCCGCCGGTGTCGCCGCTCTCGGCGGTGGCATGGGGCAAACAGAGTCGACTCCTTATGGTGTTGTCTCGGCGATCCTCGACCCCAACAATATTCTGGGTCTTGCAGATGTCGAAAAGCCCTTCAATGAGGACATGGTCGCCATCAATACGGGCACCATTCACACCAATGGTCTGAGCTCGATCGGTGTCTATGCCGCAGCCAGCGTTTCTGATGCCTATGCCGGCAATAGTGGCAATATCTACACGACAGAAGACCGCTCCCTCGGCGTGGCGGCAGCCTCGATCACGGGCGAAGCGCGCGCCATCAACTATTCGGGTGGCTACATCCACACCGATGGCGAGCAGGCCACCGGTGTCTTCGCGATCAGCGGCAACTCTGCTTCCGGCTATGTCTATGATGTTGAAGGTGTCGAAGGCGATGGCGCTTATGCTGTCAACGGCGGCAACTTCTTCATCAGGTCCAGCGAAGATCTGGCCCGCGCGGTCATCGTCACAACCGGCGACAATGCCGTCGGCGTGAATGCCATTGCCTATGACTCCTCAGCCTGGGCACTCAATAAATATGCCGATATCACAACCGGTGTTGCTGATGTCTCCGGCTTCAAGGCGCACGGCCTTTATGCCATCTCCACAGGCGGCACTGCCTGGGCATCAAATAAATATTATGGCGACATCACAACCAGTGGCGACGAAGCCAGCGGTATCAAGGCGATTGCCTCGGGCTATACTAGTGGCGCTCTTGCCGCCAATAAATATTACAGCGACGTAGAGACCTTTGGTGATAGTGCCTATGGTGTCGCGGCCTTCTCGGAGGGCGACGACGCGATTTCAAGCAATAAGTACCACAGCACCGTCACCACCCATGGTGATCGCTCTATCGGTGTGCTGGCTTATGCCTCGGAAGATGCCATAGCCGTCAATAGCGGTTACTCCTCGGTCACGACGGGCGGATATAACGCCGCCGGTGTGGTGGCCTATAGCCTGGGTGGCGAAGCCACGGCGCTCAACGGCCCGGGTTATTTCGGTGAGGAAGGCGCCTCCTCCATCACCACCTATGGTGATAATTCGGATGGCCTGGTGGCCATATCTGAAGATGGCAATGCGCTGGCTGCCAATGTCTATGGGTCGACAATCGTGACCCATGGCGAAGACTCCTTCGGTGTCACCGCTGTTGCGATCAACGGCACGGCGACGGTTTATAATGGCTCCAACGTCGAAACCGAGGAAGGCTTGGCCAGCGACGGCTCGTCGATCACGACCTATGGCATTGACTCCAAGGGTATCTACGCGGTCTCACTGGGCTTTTCCGGCCTGAGCGAAGATCATGATGTAAGCGTGAAGAACTACGGTTCGATCACGACCCATGGTCGCTATGCTGACGGCATCCATGCCTCATCGGAAGATGGCAGCGTCACGGTACTCAATGACAGCTATGCGACCATCAATACGGGGTCGGAAGTCATTGTGGACGCGCCTCGTGTGCTCAATGACGGCTATCGTGCCTTCGGCATTGCGGCCTATACGGTCAACGAGGACATTCTCGTTATTAACCGCGGATCGATCACGACGAATGGCGAAGATGGTGTCGGTATCTATGCCGAGGCCGATGGCTACGGCAATATCACGATCTACAACTCCGGAACGATCACCACGAACGGGGACGGCACCGATGCCGAGAACACCTCGTCGGGTATCTTTGCTGACGCCCATGAAGGCGGCAACGTCCTCATCGTCAATGAAGATGGCGGCAGCATCACCACCAATGGCGACTATGCCTATGGCATCATTGCTTATGGCGACGGCGATGCGGTCACGGTGAAGAGCTACGGTTCGATCACCACGGATGGCTATGAATCCGGCGGCATCTATGCCCGGAATGACTATGGTGCAGTGACGATTGTCAACGGCTCCACCATTGTCACGAATGGTGAAGATTCGACCGGTATCTGGGGTGTTGCTGAGTCGAACGGCGATCTCTCCATCACCAACCAGCTTGGTGCGTCGGTCAAGACCTATGGTGATGACTCGATCGGCATCTATGCTGAGGGGCAGTCAACCGGCAATATCACGGTAACCAATGCCGGCACCGTCGCAACGACAGGCGCCGATGCGCATGCGATTTACGCCTATCATGATGGCGAAGGCAACACCTACGTCACCAACACCGAGGATGGTGTCATCACCACCACGGGTGATGGGGCGCACGGTATCTTCGCCGAGTCTGAAGAAGATGGTTATGTCTATGTCACCAATGACGGCAGCATCACGGTCACGGGTGAAGACGCTATCGGCATCAAGGCCTATTCCTACTACTCGGCCTATGTGGTCAACACAGGCACGATCTCTTCTGCCGGAACGGCTGTCGATGTCTATGCCGGTTATGGTGATGACTCTGAAACAACGGCAAGCTTCATCAATGAAGGCGGCACTGTCACGGGTGATGTCCAGGTTACGGGTTACTATGGTGCCGAGTTCTATAATGACAGCGGCACAATCACCGGCGCGGTCTTCCTTGACTCCTTTAACGAAAATGTGAACGCCGGCGTCACGGGAACTGGCAACGACATCACCAAAGGTATCCATGCGGATGCCGAAGGCAGTGCCGATCTCTACTTCGCACAGTCAGACAGCATGACCTTTGCCGATGGCGTCGAGGGCTATGCGCTGAGCGGCTGGGATTTGATCGAATTCAGGTCAGGCACCACCATTTTCGACAATGGCGGCACCGAAGACACGGTCAATATCCATGGTACCAATATCGACATTGGCGGCTTCCCTGCTGAAGTGGGCACATATGCGGCCACTGTCCAGTTCTCGGGCGGCAATGACAGCTCGACTTACGTCTATTCCGATCAGACGGATGTGAAATATAACGGCACACTGTCCGTTGATGCCGCCACGACCGTCAACTTCTCCGGAACAGTGCTCTTCGAGGGTGGTTCGTTCAGTGAAGACGGCAATGCCACCTTCCGCACCCAGCTTGACGAAAACGGTGCCGGCGTGATCACGGGCGACCGTGTGATCTTCGAGAACAACTCCAACATCTATGTGGATGTCACGGGGGCCTTTGCCGGTGCGATCATTGACGATGACATCCTCATCGCCAGCGCCAGCGGCAATGAAGGTTACGGCGTCGAAGATTTCGGTGCGGTTGTCGCCGACAACACCATTCTCTTCAACTTCCAGAAGGTGATTGGCGAAGATGGGACCCATACCGTCTTCTATAATGAGGGAGACAACATCCTCTATAGCGGCAACGAGCTCTTCCTCCGTGTCGTGGTCGACGAAACAGCCTTCGATCTGACATCGGAAGATGGCGGTACGATCAACGAGAAATCGATGGCCGCCGCGCTGGACAAATATATCCAGACACATCCGACCAATGATCCGCTGGTTCTCTATCTTGCCCAGTTCGGCACACCGGAAGAGCAGCAAAAGGCTCTTCTCCAGCTGATCAAGGACATGCTGCCCGATGAATCGGATGGCGGTGTGGGTGGCACAATCGGCATGTCCGATCTGGTCTTCGACATGATCCTTGACCGTCTGGCCGCTGGTGGTGACTTTGCCGCCCTTGAAAACGGCAAGACAGGTGTTGCCGCTGGTGACATGGCACTGGGTGGTGACGGCGACTGGGCCATCTGGGGCCGCATGGGTGCCCTGCAGGCAGAATTTACGCCGAGCAGTGTTCCTGGTTATGACGCCAAGACATGGGGCATCTCTGTCGGTATCGACGGCAGTGTCGCCAAGGACGTCCGGATCGGTCTGGCTTATATGTATCAGCAGGCCAAGATCGATGAGAACGGTACGGGGGCGAACTCCAATACCGACATCACCGGCAATGGCGTGATCGGCTACATGGCCTACACCCCGGATCCCTATTTCCTCAACCTGGCAGTGGGCTACAGCTGGAACTCTTATGAAGGTAAGCGTTTCACCGGTCTGGGTACGAACACAGCTGACTATAACGGCACACAGGCTCTGGCCCGTGCCGAGCTGGGACGCGTGTTCACGGATGGCAAACTCGACATCACACCGTCCATCGGTCTGCGCTACAACTTCGTGAGCCAGGATGCCTATACGGAAACAGGCCTTCTTGCCCTGCATATCGATAGCCAGGATGTCACCTCGGTTCGCGGCACCATCGGTGTCGGCGCCAAGTACAACATGGACCTTGCCGGTGGCGGCAAGCTGATCCCCGAAGCCAGTGTCAAGCTGCTCAATCAGTTCGCTGATCCGGCAGGTTCGATCACCGGTAACGTGGTTGGCGGCGGCGCCTTCACCACCAACACCACGGGTCGTGATGACCTCAGCTACGGTGTCGGTGCTGGCCTCACCTATCAGGCCAATGACAGCCTGACGATGAGCCTCCAGTATCGTGGTGAATTCCAGTCGGATTACAGCCAGAACGCTGGTGAGTTCAACATCCGCCTCGCCTTCTAAGTTCAGGCAAAACGCAATCTCAATCGGCGCCCTTAGGGGCGCCGATTTTGTTTGTGACGCGTCACGCAGCCATAAAAAAAGCACCCGTCAGGGTGCTTTTTCATGGGCGGTGATTGGCCGCTGTCAGACGTCGATTGTCACGTGATCAAACCAGATGACACGAACCTGATAACCCTCCGGCGTGTAGCCGATCAGGGTCAGGCCCGAGACCCCGACAGGGCGTCGGCCCATGCCCTTGGCCTGGTAGACAGCCATCATCCCGGCAACAGCTTCCTGGGGATTGTCGATTGACCATTGATTGAGGACATCGCGGCAGTTCACAGCAAGGCCCCGGGCGATATCCTGATTGCCAAATCCGGGGATGGTGAAAGCGCGGAAAAACCCGAAGCGCTTGCGCAGCGGTTTGTAGGGCGCGATATCCATTGTGGAGATGCCTGCGACCTGATCTCCCTCATAGGCGACCACGCAAAGCTGCTTGACGCGCTTCTCCGGGTCGACGCCTTCCGGTAAAATATTGTGCTTGGCCCAGGTCGCTTTGACATCGGCCTCGACCTTGGAATCGTTCTTCCGCCAAACGGGAAAGAAAGTAAATTCTGGCATTGATATGTGTCTTTCAGTCAGAAGGCTGCATCAGTGTCAGCGCGGTGGTTTTGGGCGATAGCCCATGTTGAAGGCGATGGAGACGCGATAGTCATTGCTGCGATTGGGTTGAACGCCATGCTGCAGCCATGACGGGAAAATAATCAGCAGCCCGTTCGCGCAGCGATATTCAAGCGCCTGACTATTCGTTTTGGTGCGCTTCTTGATGGGATAAAGGCTCATCACCCGTTCACGCACCGGATCGAAAAACTCGATATTGCCGGACTCCGCAGGCACATTCACATAATAGCTGCCCGACAGAACGGCATTGGGATGCACATGGGCCTTGTTGAAATCGCCGGGCCCGTTCTTGTTGATCCACATTTCCTGAAAAATCAGATCGGCCTTGGTGAAGTCAAAGGCCATATGCCGCGCGCATTCTACGCAGGTGCGCCCGATGACCTGACGGATTTCGCTCAGTCTGTCATCGATATGCAAATTCGAAACGCTGTGCCATCCGCCCACATTGGAGCGGGTGACGGATTGGGTTTCCTTTTCGAGCTGCGCTGTCACATCAAGAAGATGCGCGTTGTGGCGCTCGAAATTCACAACCTTACGCGCCCAGATCGGCACGCTGAACCATGTTTCAGGTTTGATGCCCTCGGCTGGCTCGTCATTATCCAGGCGTCTGGCGCCCAGTGCCGCCGCCTCTTTCACCTTGTCAGTCATTACGGGCCTTTTCGCAGTGAGGTATTGTTTTTATGAGCTGGGCCCAGCGGGCATCCCATCCCTGATGATGATTCACATTCCGTTCAATGACCATTTTAGCGCAATCGGGCCTTCCCAGTGCATGTAAATACGAGTCTACCACGCCGGGCGGAACGATCTCGTCATCGGCCCCGACATAATGGATCTGGGGCAGGGTGGCGAGCCGGTCTGCCGCATCGACCGGGTTCAGGGAGCCGCTCATGCGGGCCACTTTGTGATAAGTGGTGAAGGCGTCGACATCCAGCGGGGATGCAACCGTTGTGACCCAGGCTACGTCCTGGCGTTGCGCGGCGACAAGAAGGGCAATGACCCCGCCGCCGGAATAGCCGACAAGGGCAATGTGCCGCGCGCCCATGCGCGCCACGAGCTGGTCAATTGCGGCCATGCTTGCCGCCACCACATCCGGGCTGTAGCGCGAAATCGTCCAGAGATCATTGTAGCAATTGCGCGCCTTATCGCCGCCGGTGAACTGGCAGGGACGCGCCAGATAGGCAACGCCCGGTCGCGGGTCAGCCAGCGCCAGTTTCAGCGTCAGCGGATCAACGGGTGTGGGATCGCGTGACGGTTTTGACCGGCTGATATAGGCAAGCCCGTCCCCCTCAATATAGATGATGGCGAGATCGGCTTTTTGTTCGGGGCGGCTATAGGAGAGGAGGTCAAATTCACCTGCATTCAGGATTTCGGCCTGCAACGCGCCCTGCCGCGCCAGCCCCGCTGCCGTGGCGCGCCGTTCATGTGAATCAGGTGCTTTTGCACAACCGGCCAAAACGGCGACAAATAGCGCAAAAATGATCGGGATTCGGTGATTCATCTGGAATTCCGGGTATTAGAAGAAGCGATAAACCGATAATCTAGCAGGTCTGGTATAAAGGCCGGATGCAAAGCTATCCAGTCGCCCGGTATCATGTTATCTGGGCGGTCTGACAGGGAAGGGACCAAGCGTGGCGAAAGAGAAGAAACCGGAAGCAAAGCCTCAGGCAGCTCCCAAAAAGGCAACAGCCAAGCAGGCGGCACCCACTCAGGCAGCCCCCGCGACGGCTGAAGCCGCAAAAGCACAGGCCGCACCGCCCGCACAAGGCGCGCAGGCACCGGCCGCAGCACAGGCACAGGGCGCACAGCCGGCCAAGCCCGCAGGCACCAAGATTTCCGCTTCCCGTGGCCTGTCCGAATGGATGGCGCAGCAGAATGTCAGCTTCGGCTTCACCTCCTATCAGTCCGGTCGTCTTTATCTCGTCGGTCGCCTGCCACGCGGGCGCATCAGCTTTCACGAGCGCCAGTTTACCCGCGCCATGGGTGTTGTCGCCTCCGCCCAGCGTCTTTATCTCGCGACCCATTTCCAGGTCTGGCGCATGGAAAACATTCTGGGCCCGGGCCAGTCGCAGGATGGTTTTGACCGCAATTATGTGCCGCGCAATGCGCAGACCACTGGCGACATCGACATTCATGAACTCGGTGTTGAAAAATCCGGACGCGTGATTTTCGTGAACACGAAATATTCATGCCTCGCCACCTTCAGCCTCACGCACAGCTTCAAGCCGATCTGGAAGCCACATTTCATTTCGCGTCTGGCGCCTGAAGATCGCTGCCATCTCAATGGCCTTGCCATGCATGACGGCGAAGCCCGTTACGTGACCGCGGTCTGCAAGAGCGACATCGTCACCGGCTGGCGTGACCGTCGTGCCAGCGGCGGCTCGATCATTGATGTGCGCACGAATGAATTCGTGACGCAGAATCTCTCTATGCCCCATTCGCCGCGCGTCCATGACGGCAAGCTCTGGGTCCTGAATTCCGGTCGTGGCGAGCTTTGCACGGTTGACCAGAAGACAGGCAAGCGCGATGTCATCACTTTTCTGCCGGGCTTCCTGCGCGGATTGTCTTTCCACGGACCTTTCGCCTTTGTCGGCCTTTCGCTGCCGCGTGATGGCAGCTTCTCGGGCCTCGAACTTGATGACGAATTGGCCAAGCGCGATGCCGAGCCCTGGTGCGGTGTGCAGATCATCGACACACGCAATGGCAACATCATCCACTGGATTCGTATGACGGGTGAAGTGCGCGAGCTCTTTGATGTCTTCGTGATGCCGGGCGTTCGCTGCCCCATGGTCACAGGCATTATGGACGGCTCGGTCAATAATCAGATCACGATTGAAAATTGGGATGCGGACAATCCCAATGCACCCAAGCAGGATGTGACAAAAGCCGTCGTTGTTGACGCTTGAGCCATATCCATGCGTGGCGATGCGCGTGATCTGAACGTATCAGAATTTATATCGTGATTCAGACCCGTCATGGGTCAGGGGTAAGTCGTCGGGCTTCAGGAAGAAAATGAAAAACATGAGCGAATGGTTCGCCAAGCTATCAACCGAAGAGAAAACAAAAATGTTTCGTCGTGGATTGATTATCGGCCTTCTGGCCTGCGCTGGCCTCGGTTTCCTCATCTGGAAAATGAACGAAGGCGTAGGGATCGCCGCGCAGAACGATCAGGTCGCCGAGACCAATGAGTCTGCGCGCGCCAAGACAACCGTCAACAGCTCAGCGACGCTGATCGACGGGTTCCGCTCGGCCAAATTCGGTGATGATGAAGACGCAGTGCGCGCCGCCATCAAAAAGGATTTCGGCATTTCAGGCGATGACATCAAGGTTCTGACCAACGCTTCGCTGCGCACGCGCCTCCTGATGATCCGCGTCAAAGACCTTCTGCCGGATTCAGGCAATTCCCAGATCATTTACACGCTGGGCTACAAGAGCAAGGCGCTCTTCCATGTTTATGTGCTGTGGGGGACGCCGGTGTCGCCGGACGCAACAGCTGTCAGCATCGCCAAGACGGCGATTTCGTTGAAGAGCTATTTCAACTCGCTCGGCTTTGATCCCAAGAAAACAATCCGGGATCGCAAACTCAAGAATGGCGCGATCCTCAGCTTCCACGGCTCCGATGCGGCGGGCCATTCGGTCGATCTCATTTATAATGAGAACAAGGGCAAGCCGGCCGGCAAGGACGCCAATGGCAAGGAAACGCCCGCCATAAAGCCGACCTACACATTGCGTCTGGCCTATTCGAAGGATCCAAAAAATCCGGATGTCTTTGAAATTGACAAGGGCCAGTTCTAGGCTTCGTCCCGCCTGACAATTATATGGCGCGTCCTGGTCAATGCCCGGGCGCGCCATTTCCGTTTATCGGGGCAGGGTAA
Source organism: Hyphomicrobiales bacterium (assembly GCA_016124805.1). GTDB lineage: Bacteria > Pseudomonadota > Alphaproteobacteria > Parvibaculales > Parvibaculaceae > Parvibaculum. The sequence continues at coordinate 147,488 of WGND01000004.1, forward strand.
AGCTGACCGTGGTGCCCACACCTTCGGTGCTTTCAATCGTCAGCGTGCCGTCATGCATCTCCACAAGGGCGCGTGACAGGGCAAGGCCCAGGCCAGTGCCCTTGTGCTTCTTGGAATGCTGGCTTTCCACCTGCTCAAAGGCGCGCCCGATCTTGGGCAGCGCACTGGCCGGAATGCCGATGCCCGTGTCGCGCACGCTGATGGTCAGCAGGTCATCGCTCAGCTTGGCATCAATGAAGATTTCGCCGCCCGACGGTGTGAATTTGATGGCATTGGACAGAAGGTTAAGCAGCACCTGCTTGATGGCGCGCTTGTCGGCTTCCACCGGCGGCAGGGCCTCGATTGAATTATGAATCTGAACGGCTGAAATCTCGGCACGTCCGGAAACAAGGCGCAGCGACTCTATTACGACAGGGGCCAGATCAAGCGGCTGTGTTTCCAGCGTCATGCGCCCGGCCTCGATCTTCGACATGTCCAGAATGTCGTTGATGAGCTCCAGCAGATGCTGGCCGCTGGCGCGAATGTCGGTGGCATATTCCTGATATTTGGGCGAGCCGAGCGGACCGAAAATGCTCGACTCCATCATTTCCGAAAAGCCGATAATGGCATTGAGCGGCGTGCGCAGCTCATGGCTCATATTGGCAAGGAATTCGGACTTGGAGCGGTTGGCCGTTTCCGCGCGTGTTTTCTCGGCTGCATATTTCTCGGCCAGATCAACCAGCTGGCGGGCCTGATCCTGCAGCTTGCGGCGCGAGGCTTCGAGGTCGCGCACGGTCTTTTCCAGCGCCAGCTTGTTTTCGGTGAGTGCCGATTCCTGAATCTTGATCGGCGTGATGTCGGTGCCGACATTCACGTGGCCGTCATTCTGTGTCGGTCTTTCGCTGATCTGCAGCCAGCGCCCATTGGGCAGATGGATTTCGCTGACGCTGGAGGCGCCGCGATTGCGCGGCCAGGATTCAACAAGCCCGGCGCGCATCATCACTTCATTCAGGCTCACGCCTTCGGGCAGGCGATCCTCGCCCAACCCCAACAGCTCTGAAAACTTGCTGTTGGCGGTGATGAGCTTGTTCTTGTCATCCCACAGCACAAAGGCCTCGCCGATGCTCTCAATAGCATCGCGGAGCCGCTCATTGGCCTCGCTGACGCGCTCCTCGGCAACCTTCTGCTCGGTGATGTCGACCGTGATGCCGACAAGGCGTTCGCCCGCCGTGCGGCCGCCGCCCCAGACCTGCCCCTTGGCATGTACCCAGACCCAGCTGCCTTCAGCATGGCGCAGGCGGAAATTCACGTCATAGGAGCGCGATTTGCGGGCCACAGCCCCCATCAGCTCGTCAATCGCCGCCACATCATCGGGATGGGTCAGTGCCTTGACCTCACTGGGGGCGAGGCGTCGCGAGGGCTGGCGCATGCCGAGCATGTCGAACATGGCAGAGGACCAGTAAACGCGATTGGCCGTCAGGTCCCAGTCCCAGATGCCGCAACGGGCGCCGGCAAAGGCCATATCGAAGCGCTGCTGGTTTTCAATCAGCGCGGCATCTGAATCCAGCTTGCTCTCGCGCAGGCGCACCAGCATATAGGCAAGGCCCATATAGCCGACGGTCAGTAGGCTCGAAAAGAAAAGCGCCCGCGACGGGCCATCCTGCAGATAGATGCCGACATTGAGCGCACCCAGTGCCGCCGCCGAAAGACCGAGCGTGAGACGCACCATCCAGGGCATGGGCAGCGGCAGATATTTGCTGAACCAGGCTGCACGCTTGCGCTCACCGGGGCGGTTGATCTCTGTGGCGCTTGTTTCGCTCATCAGCGGCGATGTCCTGCGATATGTGATGCCATCGGCCATGCGCCGCTCGGCAGCTGATCCCAAAGGGCCAGCCATCGGCGAATCGACGCGTCCGGATTCATGATTCGTGGTGCGTGTGTCTTTGTCCAGTAGCACGACTTCGCTTTTCCCCGACCGATGCATTTCTGACTCACTTCATCTTACAGGGGGCAGCAGGGCAGGCGGCGCGTTGCCTGCCTCAGGCGAGTGTCTTGGAGGCAATCTCGAAGACATCCCGCGACACACCCTCTGTCTCGGCGATGCGCGTCAATTCAGCCGACATCATCGCCTGACGGGCAGGTTCAAATTGCCGCCAGCTTTTGAAAGCGCCAAGCAATCGCGCCGCCACTTGCGGATTGAGATTGTCGAGTTCCAGCACCTTGTCGGCGACGAAATGATAGCCCGCGCCATCACCTGCATGGAAGCGTAGCTGATTTGCGCTGGCAAAGCTTGTAATCAGTGAGCGTACCTTGTTGGGATTGCGCATGGTAAATACAGGATGTTGTGTCAGGCGCTTCACCTCGTCCAGCGTGTGCGGCAGGGCGGAAGTCGCCTGTATCATCAACCACTTATCCATAACCAGGTGATCGCTCTTCCAGTGGTCATGGAAATCGGAGAGCGCTTTCACGCGCGCCGGTGTGTCCAGATTGGACAATATGCTTAACGCCGCAATCGAGTCCGTCATGTTGCCGGCCTCGTTGAACTGCGCCACGGTCAGCGCTTCGCCGCTGCCATCAGCCTTCAGCGCCAGATAGCCGAGCGCGCCATTGCGCAGCGCCCGCCTGCCCGCATCTTCCGCCTCCGGGCGATAGGGGCCTTCCACGCGGAAGCGGTGATAGGTCTCAAGCAGCACATCGCCGATCTGCTCCACAATCGAATGGCGCAATGCTTCGCGCGCCACATGAATGGCATCCACATCGACATTCTTGCCGATGAGCTGCGCGATCATCTGCTCGCTTGGCAGCTGGATCATCTGGGCGGCATATTCAGGGTCGACCTGCGGATCGCTGAGCAGCCTGGCAAACATCTCTGCCAGCGCTGTGCCCTTGCGGGGCGCATCACCCAGTTCGCGGCTGGTCACCATTTTCTGCAGCAGACCTGTCGCATAGCGCTGCGACGCTTCCCACCGGTTGAAGGGGTCGCTGTCATGCGTCATCAGGAACACCCAGTCGCGTTCCGTCAGATTGCTGGTGAGCTTTACAGGTGCTGTGAAGCCGCGCAGCACCGAGGGCACGGGCCTTGAGGCGACATGGGTGAAGGTGAAGGTCTGCTCACGGGCTTTCAGGTTCAGCACGCGGGTTGTCGCAGCCGGGGCGCTTTCGCCTTCCAGTTGCAGCGGCATGTCATTGCCATCGGCGTCAATCAGGCCGACAGCGACGGGAATGTGATAGGGCTCCTTGGTCGGCTGACCCGGTGTCGGCGCGCAAATCTGGCTGAGGCTCAGCGTGTAGCTTTTGGCGCCTGCATCATATTGGCCCGACGCGATCAGTTCCGGCGTGCCGGATTGCGCATACCAGCGGCTGAATTGCGTGAGGTCGAGGCCTGCGCCATCGGCGAGCGATGAAATGAAATCTTCCACCGTGGCGGCCTCGCCATCATGGCGTTCAAAATAAAGATCCATGCCTTTGCGGAATTTTTCCGGTCCCGCCATCGTGTGGATCATGCGCACCAGTTCGGCGCCCTTTTCATAGACGGTCGCCGTGTAGAAATTATTGATCTCGATATAGCTGTCGGGGCGCACGGGATGGGCCAGCGGGCCATTATCCTCCGGGAACTGATGGGCGCGAAGCAGGCGTACATCGGAAATGCGTTTGACGGGCCGCGAACGCATGTCGCCGGTGAATTCCTGATCGCGGAAAACCGTCAACCCTTCCTTGAGGCAAAGCTGGAACCAGTCGCGGCAGGTGATGCGGTTACCCGTCCAGTTGTGGAAATATTCATGCGCGATGATCGCTTCGATATTGGCGTAGTCGGCATCCGTCGCTGTGTCTGGTCGGGCCAGAATATATTTGTCATTGAAGACATTGAGGCCCTTGTTTTCCATCGCACCCATATTGAAGGCGCTGACGGCCACGATCATGAAGATGTCGAGATCATATTCACGACCAAAAACATCCTCGTCCCATTTCATTGACCGCTGCAGCGCGCCCATGGCATAGGCACAGCGATCTTCATTGCCGCGCTCCACAAAAATGCACAGCGTCACCTCGCGCCCGTTCATGGTGGTGAACTTGTCTTCCACCATGGCGAGATTGCCGGCCACCAGCGCGAAGAGATAGGCAGGCTTGGGATGGGGATCTTCCCAGACAACAAAATGTTTGCCGCCTTCCAGCTTGCCGGACTCTGTCAGATTGCCATTGGAAAGCATGACAGGCGTTAGAGTCTCATCGCCGCTGATGCGTGTCTTGAAAACGGCCATCACATCTGGGCGGTCGAGATAATAGGTGATGCGGCGAAAGCCCTGCGCCTCGCATTGGGTGCAATAAATATCGCTCGACTGGTAGAGCCCTTCCAGCGCCGTATTGTCGATGGGCGCACAATGCGTGACGGTCTGCAGCGTGAAGTCGCCATCGGGCAGATCATTCAGCGTCAGTTTTTCATCATCGACCTGATATTGATTGGCGCTGAGTTTCACACCATTGAGGCTCACGCTTTCCAGCGTCAGCCTTTCACCATCCAGGACAAGCGCGGCCGCCTTGTTCTTGCTCGCCGGGTTTCGCCGCATCTGGAGGTCCGAGACAACGCGCGTGGCCTTGGGGTCAAGGGCAATGTCGAGCGAGACGGTATCGATCAGATAGTCGGGAACGGTATATTCAGCGAGCAGGACAGGACGGGGTGTTTCGGTTTTCATCAAGGGACTCAATAGGCAATGGGGGGCAAAGACACTCACTTCTATATGAGCGCGTCAGCCATCATGTGCAAGTTGCATGGCCAAATTGCGGCATAATCGCCGCGGGATGCCTAGTTGAAGTCGATTGAAAGCGCGTTGGCGAGCGTCGCATCGGCGTCGCGGGCGATCTCCATGACATCATCAGGGAGATTTTCCGGATTGGCCTTGGCCACCTGCGTCAGGCGCTGCAGCAGCACCACAAGCTGAGGCGCGGCAGCGATGAGCTTGGCCTGCAGTTCCACACGCTCCGGGGTCATGTCATATTCCACGCCGGGCACGCGCCAGCCGCCGCCTTCATGGCTTCCCGTGACGACCACCGGATGGGTGCCAGGAAAGGGATGGTCGGCGGAGGCATCATCCTCGCGCCACTTATTCGCAACACGCTTGACGTGCCACTCTTCCATTTCCGGATCGAGATGGCTGAGGGCGGCGACCTGTTCGGTATGGAGCTCATTGGCGTTGAAATCGCGCCCCAGGCCGACATCGTAATGAACCCGTAGCGGCTCATCGCAATCCTTGACCCATTGAGGCACCACGCGTTCAATGATCGCCCATGTGCCGACGGGTTTCACATAGACACGCTGATTTTTATGGAACAGGGCCTTAGCCATGATCGGACGTCTCCGGACCAGATGAACAGGGGCCCCAGAATGGGCCCGCCCGGGTTAGCGCCGGCTTAATTCCGCCGCCCAAATTAGCTCTAATCGGTAAAATTTGAGCCAGTCTCAGGATTCGGGCACAGGCCAAATTGCATGAAATGCCCGGCCCGGCCCCCATTCGCCCGGCAGACGCCCTAGGCTGCCGCTACGTCCTTGAAAGGGGGCTGGCAACGGGATGAAATTGCGGGAACAATCAGCTTAAATGGGGCTGTCGCGCGGCTTGCTTTTTCCGCGCACAGGCCCAGTTTCTATAAGCATATCAGGCGTCAGAGAGCCGAACCTCCCAGAGGGATCGGTCAAAACAAACAGGCGCATCAGGGGAAACACGATGAATTTTGACTTTTCCGACGACCAGAAAATGATCAAGGAGCAGGTCCGCAAATTTCTGGCCGACAAATGTGGCTATGCCGTCACGCGCCGCGTTCTGGAGGGCAAGGAGCCCTATTCCAGGGATGTCTGGAAGGGCCTTGTCGATATGGGCCTCACGGGCACAGCCATTCCCGAAGAACATGGTGGCCTCGGTCTGGGCGCGCTTGAGCTTTGCGTGATCGCCGAGGAACTCGGTCGCGTCGCTGCCGCCGTGCCCTTCTCCTCCAGCGTCTATCTCGCCTCCGAAGCCATCAATCTGTTTGGCACGGATGCGCAGAAGGCCAACTGGCTGCCAAAGCTGGCTGCAGGCGAAATCATCGGCACGCTGGCCTGGGCTGAAGGCACCCATCAGCCGACCGCCAGAAACATCAAGACAAGCTTTGCCGGTGGCAAGCTCAACGGCGAGAAGCTGCCGGTGCCCGATGGCAGCTATGCCGATATTGCCGTGGTCGTTGTCAGTGCCGGTGGCAAGGGCATCTCGCTTGCCATTGTTGACCTGCGCGAAGCCGGCGTCACCCGCGAGACGCTGACCACGGTCGATATCGTCCGCGATCATGCCCGCCTGACTTTCAAGGATGCGCCTGCCGAACTCATGTCCGATCAGGGCAATGGCGAAGCCCAGCTTGCCCGTCTTCTTGATGGCGCAGCCGTCTTCTTCGCCTTCGAACAGGTCGGCGGCACGGAAGCCGCCATGAACATGGCGCGCGACTATGCCATGGAGCGTTTTGCCTTTGGCCGCGTCATCGCCTCCTATCAGGCGATCAAGCACAAGCTCGCCGACATGTATGTGAAGCTTGAGCTTGCCCGCTCCAATGCCTATTTCGGCGCGATGCAGCTCAACGACCAGTCGGCGGAATTGCCCGAGGCCGCGGCCACGGCGCGTATCGCGGCCACGGATGCCTATTGCTTTGCCGGTCAGGAAAATGTCCAGGTCCATGGCGGCATTGGCTACACGTGGGAAGCGGACACGCAGTTCCATTATCGCCGTTCGAAACTCCTCTCACTCACCATCGGTTCGCCGGTCAACTGGAAGAACAAGCTTGTGAGCTGCCTTGAGGCACGCAACGCAGCCTGATTTTCCCAGCCAATTGAACGAACGCCAATCGAAAGAAAGTTAGACAAATGGATTTCAACGATACTCCCGAAGAGGCCGCCTATCGCGCCAAGGTCCGTGAATGGCTTGCCGCCAATGCAAAGCCCAAATCGGATGCCAATGACAATCTGCGGCTTGCCGAGGTGCTCAAGCGCTCCAAGGCGTGGCAGGCCACCAAGGCTGAGGCCGGCTATGCCTGCATCACATGGCCCAAGGAATGGGGTGGCGGTGGCGGCAGCACCATCGAAAGCGTGATCTTTGGCCAGGAAGAATCCAAATATGACGCGCCAGCCGGTGTCTTTGCCATCGGCCTTGGCATGTGCATTCCGACGGTCATGGCCTGGGGTTCCGAAGAGCACAAGAAGCGCTTTGTGAAGCCCGCCGTGCGCGGTGACGAAATCTGGTGCCAGCTCTTCTCCGAGCCAGCTGGCGGCTCCGATGTGGCCGGTCTGCGCACCCGCGCTGAAAAGGACGGCGATGAATGGGTCATCAACGGCCAGAAGGTCTGGACCTCGGGTGCCCATTATTGCGACTATGGCATTGTCGTTGTCCGCACCGACCCCAATGTGCCAAAGCACAAGGGTCTGACCATGTTCTGGGTCGACATGAAGAGCCCCGGCATTGAAGTGCGACCGATCAAGCAGATGTCGGGTGATTCAAACTTCAACGAGGTTTTCTTCACCGATGTCCGCGTCAATGACGATCAGCGTCTTGGCAATGTCGGCGATGGCTGGAAGGTGGCACTGACCACGCTCATGAATGAACGCCTGGCTGTCGGTGGTGGCATGGGCGGCACCAGCGTGAAAGATCTTGTGGAGATGGCCCGCTCAACCGAGATGGACGGCATGCCCGCGCTGCAAAACGGTTCAGTGCGCGAGCGTATCGCCGACTGGTATGTGCAGGAGCAGGGCCTCAAGCTTACGCGCTATCGCACACTCACAGCGCTCTCCAAGGGCCAGACACCTGGACCGGAGTCCTCGATCTCCAAGATCGTCAGTGCCAAGAAGATGCAGGACCTCGGCGCCTTCGCCATGGACATGCAGGATATAGGCGGCATCATCCGCGATCCGGAAATTTCAGCTGAAAACGCCTCACCGCAGGAAATGTGGTTTGGCGCTGCCGGTTACCGGATTGCGGGCGGGACGGATGAGATCCTGCGCAACATCGTGGCCGAACGTGTGCTGGGCATGCCCGGCGACATCCGCGTCGACAAGGATGTGCCCTTCAATCAGATGCCGCGCGGCAAATAAATTCCGCCTTTCGATTTCGGAAAAGCCCGTGAGCCTTGCTTGCGGGCTTTTTCATGTCGGGCCGCCCGCACCTGACGTCACGGTCTTCTTGTGTTAGCCTCGCTTCAAATGATGCGGTGAGGGGCTTGAGACAATTCTTGAAAACATGGCTGGGTCGGGCAGGCAGGGCGCCGATGCGCCTCTGGGCGCTGGTGGTCCCGCCATGGAAGAACAGACGCACGCCCTATCTGCTTATTTTGGGCTTGCTTGTTCTCGGCGTGGTGAGGGAGATTCCCTATACGCCTTCCGTAAGTCAGGGGCTCGACGCCATCCGCAAGGAGGGCAGACTTGTGCTCCTCACCCGCCAGTCGCCCACCACCTATTATCAAGGCACCATCGGCCCTACCGGCTTTGAACATGAGCTGGGCCGCGCCATCGGCAAGTCGCTTGGTGTGGAGGTCGAGTTCCGCCTGTTTGATACCGACCGCGCCCTGCTGAAGGCGCTCGCCGCCAAAAAGGGGCAGGCGGCTGTCGGGCTCGTGCTCACGCCCGAGCGCGAAAAAGCCTTCGCCAGCTCCGTGGGCTACGAGAAGGTCAAACAGATCATTGTCTGCCGTCGCGATGTGAAGCGACCCAAGAAACTTGCCGATCTCGAAGGGCTCAGGCTGGCTGTCAGTAAGGGATCTGCAGCCGCGGAAGCCCTTGCCGACAGGGATACAGAGGCCCTCAATATATCCTATGCAGACGAGGCGCCCGAAGATTTGATGCAGGATGTTCTGGACGGGGTGATTGATTGCACAGCCGTAAATTCGCTCCTCTTCCGCATCACAAATCCCTATTACCCTGAACTGGCCGAGGGCTTTGCGCTGACGGGCGAGCAGCAGATCGGCTGGCTTCTGGCACCGGGCTCTGAAGACCTGAAGGAATATCTGCGGACATGGTTTGCAGGCGCGCGCAAGTCGGGCCGCTTCACCAGCATTGAGCGCCGCTTCTATGGCTTCCTGCCGCCTTTTGACTATGTTGATATTCGCGCCTTCCAGCGGGCCATCGAGAAGGTGCTGCCGGATTATGAAAAAGCCTTTCGCCGCGCCGCCAGCGCAACGGGCCTGCCCTGGGAACTGCTGGCTGCGATGAGCTATCAGGAATCCCACTGGAACCCCGATGCCAAAAGCCATACCGGTGTGCGGGGCATCATGATGTTGACAGAAGACACGGCAAAACAGATGGGCGTTGAAAATCGCCTTGATGCCGCTGAAAGCATTGATGCTGGTGCGCGCTATCTGGCCGATCTGATCGCGCGCCTGCCGGAGGATATTCCCGAGAATGAGAAACAGTGGTTTGCGTTGGCTGCCTATAATATCGGGATGGGCCATCTTTATGATGCCCGTACGCTGGCAACGCGCATGGGCCTCAATCGAAACTCATGGACTGACCTGCGACGGGCCTTGCCATATCTTCAGCGTAAGGAGTTTTACAGCACGCTGAAGTCGGGCAGGGCGCGCGGCGGCGAAACGGTGCGCTTCGTCCAGCAGGTCCGCACCTATCAGCACATCCTCGAAGGCACGGAATAGCCAAATGCCGGGTGCGACATTGCGCCAGCCTGCTGCGACCAAATGACCACTAATTTTTTGTGGTTATTGGGCGCACTCTGTTCCTATCGAATTTGCGTCGAAACAGCTTCGGCGCCATCCAAGGAGAAGAAAATGAAGGGCAACAAGCGCATCACATCTGCCATATTCGCAATGGCGCTGGGAACGGTGATGGCGGCGCCAGTCGCAACTCAGGCCGTCGCAGCCGAAGGGGCTGGCAAATCTGCAGGGGACGTCATGGTCCGCCTGCGCGGCATCGGCGTCATCCCGCGTGACCATGGCAGCGCCAATATCCTGTCGGGCCATGATACGCTCTCGAATGAATATGTGCCGGAAGTCGATTTCACCTATTTCATCACCGACAATGTGGCGATGGAACTGATCGCGGCGACCACACAGCATGACGTGAAATGGGATACGGGTGCCGGCGTTGTCGATCTCGGCAAGGTCAACCTCCTGCCGCCCACGCTGACACTGCAATATCACTTCATGCCGAACGAGACGATCAGCCCCTATCTCGGCGCCGGTCTCAACTACACCTTCTTCTACAATGAGAACTCCCCGGCCGGTCTGGATGTTCGCTACAAGGATCACATCGGCTATGCGTTGCAGGCAGGTGTGGACTACCAGCTCTCTGAAAACTGGTACGCCAACCTTGATGTGAAGAAAATCTTCCTCAAGACAACGGTCAATGTGGATCCGATCGGCGTTGTTGCCGATGTGGACATCGATCCCTGGATCATCGGTCTGGGTGTCGGCTACAAGTTCTAACGTCTTCCGCAGCGTAAGCTGTGTGAATGTCGCGTGTTTCTCCGGTTTTGGTTTGTTCCCAGCCAGCCGAAACCGGAGAGCGCGCGACGCCCTTTTCGGCACTGCATTGCATTGCGTCCACCCCGCCGTCATTCTGGACTTTGCTTGAGACGATTCTGGAATTAGGGTATGTACCCTAAACAGAAGCCGCACCGTTCTGCGCATCTTTGCAGCCGGAATGCATGGCCAGGGTGGAGACGCAACGTGACGAATATTTCTGAAGGTTCGACCGGTTTTGACCGCGCCTATAACATGCGCACACGCCCCATTTCGGTGGCGATCATCGGGGCAGGGGCCGGTGGCATGTGCATGGCGATCAAGCTGCGCGAGGCCGGCATCACGGATTTCACCATCTTCGAAAAGGCCGCCAGTGTCGGCGGCACCTGGCGCGACAACACCTATCCGGGCTCCGGCTGCGATGTGCCCTCCTTTCTCTATTCCTATTCCTTCGAGCCGAAATTCGACTGGACCCATCATTACGCCAAGCAGCCCGAGATCGAGGCCTATTTCAAACATGTAGCCGAGAAATATGAGTTGCTGCCGCATATCCGCTTCAACAGCGAGATCGAATCCGCGACCTTTGACGAGACAACCGGCAAGTGGAACATCACGACCACATCGGGCGAGACCCACAGCGCCCATATTCTGGTATCCGGCACAGGCCAGCTCAACCGTCCGGCCTATCCCGATATTCCGGGCATGGAGGCGTTCAAGGGCACGGTCTTTCACTCCGCCCGCTGGAACCATGATTATGACCTGACTGGCAAGCGCGTCGCCGTCATCGGGTCAGGCGCGAGCGCCATCCAGTTCGTGCCGGAAATTGTGCCCAAGGTGCAGCATCTGGCGCTCTTCCAGCGCACGCCCAACTGGGTGGTGCCCAAGCAGGACAATAAATATTCCGAAACGGCGAAGTCGCTTTTCCGCCAGTTCCCGATCCTCGCGCGCCTGCACCGCGCCATGATCTATCTCACGCTGGAACGCAACTGGCTGGCCTTTCGCCGGCCGGGCAGCTTCTTCAACAATGCCTTCCGCAAGGCCGCCATGGGCGAGATCGAAACCTATATCAAGGACCCGGCCATGCGGGCCCGCCTGACGCCGGATTATGCGCCGGGCTGCAAGCGTGTGCTGATTTCCAATGACTGGTATCCGGCCATCGCGCGGCCCAATGTCGAACTCATCACCGATGGCATCAAGGCCATCACGGCGGATGGCGTGGAAAATGCCGACGGCACGCAGCATGATGTCGACGCGATCATCTATGCGACAGGCTTTGAATCAACGACCTTCCTGGCGCCTATGAAAGTCACGGGGCTCAAAGGCCTTGATCTCAACGAAGCATGGGCAGGCGGGGCCGAAGCCCATCGCGGTGTCGCGGTGGCAGGCTTCCCCAATTTCTTCATGCTTTATGGCCCCAACACCAATCTCGGCCACAACTCCATCATCTTCATGATCGAGGCGCAGGTGCGCTATATCCTGAAATTGATTGAGGGTCTGAGCAATGCCCGCATCAGCTATCTTGATGTCCGCCCCGAAATCATGAAGGCTTTCAACAAGGAACTTCAGGACGACATCAGCAAGACCGTCTGGGCGTCGGGCTGCAACAGCTGGTATCGCACCGAAGAGGGCAAGATCACCAATAACTGGTCGGGCTCCACGCTGCGTTTCTGGTGGGAAATGCGCGAACCCGATTTCGACGAATACCGCCTCGTCGGCTGACGCTGTCGGGGCTGGTGCTATGCCAACCCCGACATCTGGCGATGGTCAGGCCGCCTTCGGGCGCGCCGGGCGATAGGCTTCCGCATCGGTTGTGAATTCCGCATGGCCGTAGCGATCGAGCAGCTTGCGCAGCTTGGCTGTCAGGCGCCGTTCAGCGATGGCGTTGAGGCCTGGCACTTTGCGTGCCAGACGATAGCTCGCCATTTGCAGCGCAATGCCCGCGCCCACCACAGCGGCAATCACATAATCCATCCGGTTCACGATGACGCCGATTGCCGCGGCCTCTTCGGCATTGCCGTTCAGAAACTGCCGAATGAAAACGAGACGCGCAAAGCGCTGCTCAATGGCATGAAACAGGCGATGGCCGAAGCTTCGGTCCGGCAGCGTATAGGCGCTGATGGTTGCACGGATCAGCTCGCCGCATGTCGCATCGTCAAAACCCTTGCGCAGCGTGGCGTTGCGCGCATCCATGATATTGGCAATGCCTTCCGGCGTATCGAGCAGCAGGTCTTCGGGCAGCCCCAGCAGGTAGCAGCGATAGCGGCTGAATTCGACACGCGCGCGCTCGTCAGCGGTGAATTCCGTGCGGCCTTCGGCCAGCATTTCATAAGAGAGCAGGAAGACATCAATCAGGCCGGCCGGCATCTGGTCAAGCTGCGGAATGGGGATGCCGTAAACCGGCACATCCCAGCCGCCGACACGGCGCAGCACATTATAGCGCACCATGGAATGCATCAGCCGCACCATGGCTGCCGCCTTGAAGCCTTCGCCATGGCGTTCCAGCGCGCCGGGAAGCGTCGTGATCGTGAAGAAGGTCGCCGTTTCGTTCACGCGCTTGGCCGCCGTGCCGCCGCTCAGCGTGCCGGTCAGCGCCATGGGCAGCGCTGAATATTTATTGAGGAAGGTGGCGAGGAATGATCCGCGAATGAACCAGGGCGCGAGAATGGCCATGGGCAGGCGGTTGAGCCGCGCGCCTTCGGCAACCAGATCCATATCCAGCCATTCGGGCTTCTTCTCCATCTCGGCAATCAGCGCGACGAGTTCTTTCGGCGCATCCGGCACCGCCTCAATGCCCTTGTCGCAGGCCAGCTGCAGCATGTCGACAAGCTTGCGGAAGCCATGCTCATGCATCAGCGCGGCATAGGCATCCGCCGTCACATCGCCCAGCATCGTGTAGGCGCGCACGCGCTCAATCATTTCAGGTGGCAGGTTTTTCTGCCGCTGATTGAGCCTGTCGCCCAGCATGCTGTCGGTGGGCGCGTCGGCAAAGCGCTCCGGCGTGATCGTGAAATCCACATCGCCATACATCACGGGCAGGGCGGCCTTCTGATAGGCAATGCGCTGATGCACCTGTTCGAGGGCTGTGGACATGATCTTCCTCCGGCTGCTTGGTTTTGATTTCCTGCCCCTATAATCTAAGCAATGCTCAGATTTTGAAACTCGCTTTGCAGGCGGGTCACAGGCGGGCGGGGAGAGAGAAGCTAAGTGACTGAAAAAAATAGAAGAAACCCTTCCCAGCCGCGTGCGCAGGCGACCGTCGAGGCCATTGAGCAGGCAACCTTTCAGATTTTGGAGGCCGAGGGACTGGCCAAATTGACGACAAACCGCATTGCCGAGCGGGCCGGCGTCAGCATCGGCACGCTCTATCAGTATTTTGCCGACCGCGACGCCATTCTCGCCGCGCTGGGGCAGCAGCAGGCCGAGAAGATCCGCCAGAAGATCACTGATATTCTTCTCGACGCCCCCCATAGCGACTCGGTGCGCGTCATCGTGCAGACCGTGATGCAGGGGCTGGAAGGCTCGCCGGAAACCAACAGCATTCTCAGCGACGCGCTCATCCGCAAGCAGGGCCAGGCCGTGCTCACCCGGCATCATCTGGCCTTTCTCGATTCAATCAGCGGGCGCGCCGAATATGATTTCGCGCTGGGGCGGGAATCCGCCTTCATCCTCACCCATGTCGTCACCTGTCTGCTGCGTGCCGCCAATGCCCAGCCGGGTCTGGCGCTGTCGCGCGAGGCGCTGGAAGACGAACTGGTCCTCCTCATGCACAGCTATCTGATCGCGCTGGATGCCCGCGCGAAGAAACAGGCATCAGGCGGGGCCTGATCCGCTGGGGTCATTTCTTCTTGTGCTTCACAGCGGCCCGGACCTTTTTGTGAAAGGCCTTGTTGTCGGCGCGGCGTTCAACAAGCGATGCCGTGTTGAAGCGCTCCTCGGCGACCAGTTTGCGCCATCTTGTCACGCGCGAGGCGTCCAGCTTGCCCGCCGCGACCGCAGCCTGCACCGCACAGCCCGGTTCCGTCTCATGCTGGCAGTCATTGAAGCGGCATTGCAGCGCCAGCGAGGCGACATCGGCAAAGAGATCGTCAATGCCTTCCTGAATATCGGCAAGCTGCAACTCTCGCATGCCGGGCGTATCAAGAACCGCGCAGCCATCGGGCATGAAGTGAAGCTGACGATGGGACGTTGTATGTCGTCCCTTGGCGTCATCTTCGCGAATGGGCGCCGTCGCCGCGCGCGCATGGCCGATCAGCGCGTTCACCAATGTGGATTTGCCCACGCCGGATGAGCCGAGAAAGGCCAGCGTCTGTCCCGCCTTGCACCAGTCGGCAAGTTTGGTGGCCGGTTCATCGCTCAGCGCGTTCAACGGCACAACCAGCACCCGGGGCGACAGGGCGCTCGCCGCCTCGATATAGGGCGCGGGATCATCGCAAAGATCAGCCTTTGTCAGCAGGATCACCGGCGTCACATCGGATTCAAAAGCGAGCGCGATATAGCGTTCCAGCCGCGCCACATTGAAGTCCTGATTGCAGGACGACACGATGAAGGCCGTGTCAACATTGGCGGCAATGAGCTGCATCTTCCGGCTGGTGCCTGCCGCGCGCCGCCTGAACAGGCTCTTGCGTTCAAGCACGCGGCTGGCGGAGGGCACGGCGCGGTTCAGCAGCAGCCAGTCGCCGACCGTGGCCTCCGGCCCGCTCGGAATTTCCATATCAAAGCCCTCGCCCAGAACATGCAGGCCGCTGCGATGCACTTCGACAACGCGGACGGGCGGCGTGTCCTCCATTTCTTCCAGGCTGATCTGCTGGGCAAAGAAGGGGTGCCAGCCGAGCTTTTCCATCACGGACAAGACGCGTGGCGGCGTTTCAGCAGGCGAAGAGGGCGGCGGAGAAGGGGAATGGTCCCGTGTCATCGAGAGGGGCTTTCATGTCCGGGCATGGCGGTCACCATGCGATAATGTGTGATGTTTTTGAAGCTGCAAAACACGCCTCACGCGCCATGCCTGTGGCAGGGTGTTTTCAGGCGGTCGGTTTTGCACCGGGAGGGCATGTTGCCTCCCCACATTATCGGGACATCAAATCTCCATTGCTGCGGTCACTATTTCGTCCGCCGCTGCCTTTGTCAATTTGGGCGGCGGAAAAGGCGGCTTTCAGGCCTGTTTGTCCCCTTTCCCGGCATCGTGTAGAAGAAGGCGCATTATCAGCCATGGTTTTTGAATTTATTCATGAAGCAAATTCAATCACATAAGATCTCCGTCGCACCTATGATGGACTGGACGGACCGGCATGACCGCTATTTCCTGCGGCTCATTTCGGCGCGCGCGCTGCTCTATACCGAGATGGTGACGAGCGGGGCGATCCTGCATGGCGACCGCCAGCATTTGCTGGGCTTTGATCAAAGTGAGCATCCCGTCGCGCTGCAGCTTGGCGGCTCCGATCCGGCTGATCTGGCCGAGGCCGCCCGCATCGGCGTTGACTTCGGTTATGACGAAATCAATCTCAATGTCGGCTGCCCATCCGACCGCGTGCAGTCCGGTCGCTTCGGGGCCTGCCTCATGCGTGAGCCCGCGCTGGTCGCCGATTGCGTCGCCACCATGCGCAAGGCCGTCTCGGTCCCCGTCACGGTCAAATGCCGCATTGGCGTTGATGAGCAGGACCCGGGCGAGGCGCTGCCCAACATGGCGCGCGCGGTGGCTGACGCCGGCTGCGAGACGCTCATCGTCCATGCCCGCAAGGCCTGGCTTGAAGGTCTCTCGCCCAAAGAGAACCGCGACATTCCCCCGCTCGAATATGAGCGCGTCTATGCCCTCAAAAGAGAGATGCCTGCGCTTGAGATCATCATCAATGGCGGCATCACCACGCTGGATGAAGCCGAGGCCTATCTTGCCCATGTCGATGGGGTCATGATCGGTCGCGCCGCCTACCAGTCGCCCTGGGTGCTGGCCGATGTCGATCGCCGCTTTTATGGCGTGGCGGCACCTCCCCGCAGCCGTGAGGATGTCATCAAGGCGCTGCTGCCCTATGTTGAGGCCGAGCTTGCCAAAGGCACGCATCTCCATGCCATCACGCGGCATATATTGGGGCTTTTTCAGGCCTGTCCCGGCGCCCGTGCCTTCAGACGCTATATTTCGGAGAATGCCACACAAGCCGGCGCCGACGCCGATGTGATAAGACACGCCCTTGATTGCGTGATATCGGCGCGCGCGCCGCGTGAAATGGAAACAAACTGATGGAATTTGGTGGATACCCGCTCTCCCAGCTGCTGCTGCTGGCGCTGGGCCTTGCCGCGACAGGCATTTTCGCTGGCATGCTGGCCGGTCTTCTCGGCGTGGGCGGGGGCATCGTCATTGTGCCGGTGCTCTATCAGATGTTCACCGTGCTCGGCATTGATGAAGGCATCCGCATGCATCTGGCTGTTGGCACCTCGCTGGGTACCATCATCATCACCTCCATCCGCTCGGTGCGTGCGCATGCCAAAAAAGGCGCGGTGGACTGGGAGATGTTGCAGCGCTGGGCGCTGCCGGTGCTGATCGGTGTTTTCATCGGCACCGCTATGGCCGCCCATGTCAGCAGCGATGGACTGACGCTCGTCTTTGCCAGCGTCGCCTTGATCGTCGCTGCCAATATGGCCTTCGGCAAGGACACTTGGCGTCTGGGCTCCGAACTGCCATCCCCGCCGGTTCAATATGGGGCGGCCGGTGTCATCGGCATGCTCTCGGCCATGATGGGCATTGGCGGGGGCACCTTCGGCGTCACCTTCATGACGCTCTTTGGCAAGAACGCGCGTGAGGCGGTGGCAACGTCGGCAGGCCTCGGCGTTCTCATCGGTGTGCCAGGTGTCATCGGTTTCATCTGGGCAGGCTGGGGCGAGGCCAATCTGCCACCCTTCAGCCTGGGCTATGTCAATCTGGTCGGGCTGGCGCTCATCGTGCCGCTCACCATTTTGTCGGCACCCTGGGGTGCCAACATGGCGCATGCCATCAGCCACAAGGCTCTGCTGCGCGCCTTCGCCTTTTTCCTCTTCATCACATCAATGAATATGTTCTGGCGGCTTTACGGCTGAGGCAGCACGTTTGACTGAATGCATCAGTCGTTCCCAGACCTCTGGCGCGATGCCATCCATATGCGCGCCCGGGATTGCGCTATAGCTCACATTTTGATGCCGTTTTGCGAGGTCTTTGACGAAAGGAAGATTGCCGTCTTGATCGCCATGAAACATTTCGATCGGGCAGCAGGCAGCCGCCCAGTCAACCTGCCATGGCTGCTGATACAGCATGTCGATTTCATGTCTGATCGTTGTCATGTTGCCCTCGCTACCTTCGTGCATGGCGGCAGCGACAAGGTCGGTATGAAAGGCTGAGGTTTCAACCTTGTAGCTTTTCGAAAGATCACGAAACATCGCCGTCCAGACCCAACGCGCGAACACAGGCAGCGTGACGATCTTCAGCAGCAGGCGCGCGACGACAGAGAGCGCCTTGGCAGACGGGTCATATAAATCGCCTGCGGTATTCATCGCCGCAAGATAGAAAACCTCTTTGGGCGTGATTGTGGCCAGAGCCAATGCATGGGGAAAGCCGCCCGAAAAGCCGGACAGGGCATATTGCGTCAGCCCCAGGTGACGGGCGAGTGTAGCAACATCCTGCGCACCATCATGAATGGAGCGACCGGGCAGGGCGGTGGAACGGCCAAATCCCGGCCGATCAGCTGAAACAATCCTGATCCCTTGCGCGCAGGCGGCGGCATGGCCTGTCAGGGCTTCAAGCCGGGAAAAACCGGTGCCGTGAAAATGGATCAATGCGATGCCGGATGGGTCGCCATAAGAGCACCATGCCAGCTCGCGCCCGTCCGGCAGGCACAAAATTCCGGTTGTCTCACGTGCCGTTTCAAGCAGTTGCGCTGCGTTATTGGAGGGACTCATTTATTCCAATTTCTATCCGCTGCGCTTGGCATCACCGGGCGCCCTCAGATCTTCTGATCATACTCGCCGACTTCGGGCTGAGCTGAGAGCACGCCGTCAATCGCTTCAAACATCGCATGCATATTGGCATCCGATGTCGGGCTTTCAACCACCACCACAAGACCCGGCTTGTTGGACGAGGCGCGCACCAGCCCCCATGTGCCGTCTTCCACCACCACGCGCACGCCATTCACCGTCACGAGATCGCGGATCGGCTGGCCCAGAAGCTTTTCGCCCTTGGCCTTCATGTCGGTGAAATAGGCGACCATCCTGTCCACCACATCATATTTCACTTCGTCAGGGCAGTGCGGCGACATGGTGGGCGAACCCCATGTCTTGGGCAGGGCCTCGCGCAGCTCTGACATTTTCTTGTCCGGATTGCGGTCCAGCATGTCGCAAATGGCGATGGCCGACACAAGGCCATCATCATAGCCACGGCCAATCGGCGCATTGAAGAAATAATGGCCGCTCTTTTCAAAGCCCACCAGCGCATTGAGTTCATTGGCGCGGCGTTTGATATAGGAGTGCCCGGTCTTCCAGTAATCCGTCTTGGCGCCATTCTTGATCAGCACCGGATCGGTGAGGAAGAGCCCGGTCGATTTCACATCGACCACGAATTGCGCATTGGCATGCTGCGCGGAGAGATCGCGTGCCAGCATCACGCCCACCTTGTCGGCGAAAATTTCTTCCCCCGTATTATCCACCACGCCGCAGCGGTCTCCATCGCCATCAAAGCCGAGCCCCACATCGGCACCTGTCTCCAGCACCTTGTCACGCAGCGCATGAAGCATCTTCATGTCTTCCGGGTTCGGATTATATTGCGGGAAGGTATAATCCAGCTCGCAGTCAAGCGGGATCACGTCAATGCCGAGCCCTTCGAGCACACGCGGCGCAAAGGCACCCGCTGTGCCATTGCCGCAGGCAGCGACCACACGCAGCTTGCGCTTGATCCTGGGGCGGTCAGTGAGGTCGGCAATATAGCGCTCCGCCATATCGGGCACATGCACATAGGCCCCGCCATCGCGTGCTTTCATGGCACCTGCCAGCACGATTTCCTTGAGGCGGCCCATCTCATCCGGCCCGAAAGTCAGCGGCCGCTGCGCGCCCATCTTCACACCCGTCCAGCCATTTTCATTATGGCTTGCCGTCACCATGGCAACGCAGGGCACATCGAGAGTGAACTGCGAGAAATAGGCAACCGGCGACAGCGCCAGTCCGATGTCATGCACTTCGCAGCCCGAGGCGATCAGACCCACAATCAGCGCCTGCTTGATCGACATGGAATAGGAGCGATAGTCATGGCCCACGGCAATCGCCGGACGCACACCCATGTCATGGATCAGCGTGCCGAGCCCCATGCCGAGCGCCTGAATGCCCAGCAGATTGATCTGTTCGGGATAGAGCCAGCGCGCATCATATTCACGGAAGCCGGAAGGCGAGACCAGCGGCGTCGTTTCAAATTCAAGCGTGTTGGGTTTCAGATCGGCACGCGGCTTCGAAAGCATAAAAGGCTCCTTGAGGAATATCGGCTGTGAAAATTCAGGCGGGTGATCTTCTTTTTCAAGCCTAACATGATGCGCCATCCTTCGCGAGATGGCATGGGTCCGTGGTGGATGTCTCTGCGGCGAATCTATTGCCGGAGGATCAGGCGGTCCCCGCTCACTTCCACACTGTTCAGACGGCCAAGATAACTCATGCCGAGAAGAGACTGCTCCAGACCGCCTTTGGAGATGGAGGCGGTGACATCATGCAGCACAATGCCGCCAATATTGACCTCATCAAGCTTGGTCCGTGCGGCATAGATCGTTCCATTGGCTGTCTGATAGGCGGTGGTGAAAGCGAGCTTAGAAAAATCAATGCCCAGCCGTCGCGCATCATCATCGCTCAGCGCCACATCGCTTGCCCCGGTATCCACCAGAAAACGCACATGCACGCCATTGACCATGGCATCGGCATGAAAATGGC
The DNA here is from genome assembly GCA_016124805.1 of Hyphomicrobiales bacterium. Lineage (GTDB taxonomy): Bacteria > Pseudomonadota > Alphaproteobacteria > Parvibaculales > Parvibaculaceae > Parvibaculum. Next base: position 167,864 of record WGND01000004.1, read on the forward strand.
CGGTCATGTCGCGCGAGAGATAGGCAATGCCATTGGCGGCAGGCACGGGCCGCGAGGGCACCAGTTCGCCCGCCACGCGCTGGCTCAGCATCGCGCCCAGCCCCATGAATTCATAGCGGAAGGAATAACCCGTGATCAGAATGAGCACGATGGCGATCCAGGAGAGGGCCTGCTTCAGCGCCAGCGAGGCATTTTCCCGCCAGCCCACCACGAAGCCGCTCGTCACCAGCGCCAGCAGCCCTACGCCATAAACGAGGCGCATGCGGGCATCTTCCGCCTGCAGGGCGCCGGGAAAGGCGGCATTCAGCGCGAGCAGGAGCCCGGCAATCGCCACCACGACAAGTCCCAGCAAGGTCCAGTTGTTGTTTCTCATGCGATAAGTTTACGCTCCATCCGTGAGTATAGTCTGAAAACAATGATGACATTTTGACATGCCCCGGATGACCCGGGGATAAGTCCGTTTTCATTTTTCCCGGCCGGTAGCCTTTTTCCTGATTGTATCGCGGCGACAGGCTCTTATTTACATGCTATGTTGGGTTGAATTATTAAAAACACATGGTTTGTGTAAATTATGACCGATAGCAAGATCATTCCGCTGACAGGGGGCCGCGTGCCGGAGGTGGCAAGCGAGGCCGCCATGCGCCTGTCGCTGCCTGTCTTTGAAGCGGGCTGGGTCTGGCTGGTCGGGGCGGGGCCGGGCGATCCGGGACTTCTTACACTCCATGCGCTCAATGCGCTGCGCCAGGCCGATGTCGTGGTGTATGACGCGCTGGTCGATGAAACGGTCCTGCAATTTGTCGGGCCGCATACGAGCCTTGAATATTCCGGCAAGCGCGGCGGCAAGCCGAGCCCCAAGCAGCGCGATATTTCCGCCCGCCTTGTTGAGTTGGCGCTGGCTGGCAAGCGCGTGCTGCGTCTCAAGGGCGGCGATCCCTTCGTCTTCGGGCGCGGTGGTGAAGAAGCGCTGGCGCTTGTTGATGCGGGCATTCCTTTCCGTCTTGTGCCCGGTGTCACCGCTGGCATTGGTGGCCTTGGCTATGCCGGCATTCCCGTCACCCATCGCGACACGAACCACGCCGTCACCTTCATCACCGGCCATATGGCGGGCGGCAATGTGCCCGAAAATCTTGACTGGCCTTCCATCGCCAGAGGCTCACCTGTCATCGTGCTCTACATGGCGCTCAAGCATCTCGACGTGATCAGCGATATTCTGATTGCCAATGGCCGTCAGGCCAATGAGCCCGTCGCGCTCGTGCGCAATGCCACGCTGGCTGATCAGAGCGTGCTCGAAACCACGCTGGGCGAAGCCGCCGCCGAGGTGAAACGCACAGGCTTCAGCGCGCCGGCGATCATCGTCATTGGCGAGGTTGTGCGCCTGCGCCAGAGCCTGGACTGGCTCGGGGCGCTGGAAGGGCGCGTGCTGAAATCAAATCCGTTCAAGGACGAGAGTCGGCAAGATGTGATCTGAGGATTGCCTCCGCAGCTCGCGACCTGGCGTCGCGCCCCGCAATCATGCCTTGCCCAATGCCGGTCTGCTGCCTAAAGAGGGGTCACCCTTTTTCAGCAGGAACAAAACCATGACGCTCATCGTAAAAGACAGCAATGGCAATCAGCTCGCCGATGGCGACAGTGTCACGGTCATCAAGGATCTGAAGGTGAAGGGCACCTCGGTCACGCTGAAGCGCGGCACGCTGGTCAAGAATATCCGCCTCACCGATGATGCCGCCCTCATCGAATGCAACGCCGACAAGGTCAAGGGCCTCGTCCTGCGCACCGAGTTCCTGAAAAAGGCGTGAGGCTTTTCAGCTTCGCTCGCGCTACTGGTCCAGCGTTTCAATCATCTCGACCCGCGTTGCATGGCGGCCGCCTTCAAATTGCGCGGTCAGAAACGCATCGACAATATCGAGAGCCAGCCCTTCGCCCACCACGCGCACGCCAATTGACAGCATATTGGCGTCATTGTGCTGACGGATCATGCGGGCTGAGAATGTGTCGCTGCAGACACCGCAGCGGATGCCCGTCACCTTGTTGGCTGCCATCATGATGCCCTGACCGGTGCCGCACAGGATAATGCCAAAGCGGCAATCACCCGACGCCACGAGCTTAGCGGCCGCGTGGCCATGCATGGGATAATGTGTGCTCTCTGTCGTCACCGGCCCGATATCGACCGGCTCCCAGCCTTGCGCGGCGATATGCGTCGCAATGGCCTGCCGCAGTTCAATGGCGGCATGGTCGCTGGAGAGCACGATACGTTTATTGGTGGTCATGGCGAAGGCGTCCTGCTTGAAGGCCGGGGGATCAGTTGTTCTTGAATGTCGTCAAGTTTCAATTTGGGATCGCTTCCTCTGCGTCACCTTCTCCATCTGGCTGAAGAGGAAGATGGCCGCACTCGCCGCGCCGGCAACGCCTGCGATCATCAGGAAGAAATCGGCCTTGTTCATGCTGCTCCAGAAACTGCCGAGCCAGCCACCGAGCAGATTGCCGGTGAAATTGGTCAGCAGCCACACCCCCATCAGCATCGAGACGAGGCGGGCAGGGGCAATCTTTGAGACGAAGGAAAGCCCGGTCGGCGAGAGATAAAGCTCGCCAAGCGTCAGAATGGCGATATAGGCAAAAAGCCAGAGCGGGCTTGCCTTGCCCGTGACACCGGCCTCCGAGGCGGCAAGCACCATCACCAGATTGGCCAGCGCCACGCCGAGACAGCCGATTGCCATCTTTGTCAGCGTGGAAGGCTCGCGCCCGTTGCGGCCCTGCATCGTCCACAGCGCCACGATGAACGGCGTGAAGGCAAAAATCATGAAAGGGTTGAGCGACTGGAACCACGTTGTCGGCACCTCGCCCTGCCAGAAGATCAGGTTGACACTCCGGTCCGTATAGCCATCCACCCATAGCGCGATGGTGTTGCCCTGCTGTTCATAGGTCGCCCAGAAGAAGGTGACAAAGACACAGAGCAGCGCGAGCTTGCCGATGGACCGCCAGTCCTCTGCCGTCAGCGGTTCATGCGGCTCGTGCGTGTGGCGCTTCAGCGGTCGTTCGGGCGGCAGATGCTCGCCGCCGATCAGATAGATCGCCAGCGCAATCATCATGCCCACGCCTGCCGCGCCAAAGCCCCAATGCCATCCGACATTTTCGCCCAGCGTGCCGCAGACAAGTGGAGCGAGAAAGGCACCGAGATTGATGCCGACATAGAAAATCGAATAGGCCCGGTCGCGTCGCCCGTCGCCAACGGCATAGAGCCCGCCGACCTGGCTGGAGATATTGGGTTTGAAAGCGCCATTGCCGAGGATCAGCAGGAAGAGCGCCAGCAGAAAGAAATTTTCAAAGGCCATCATGAAATGACCGGCTGCCATCAGCGCGCCCCCAATGACGATGGTGTTGCGTTTGCCAAGCCAGCGATCGGCAATCAGCCCGCCCAGCACCGGCGTCAGATAGACAAGCGCGGTATAGAGCCCGTAAATCTGGGAGGCGAGGGGCTGCACCCCGAGCGGACCGAAAAGCGATTCCAGACCCGACTGCAGCGTGGCAAAGCCGACAACGCTGTCGCGGTTTTCCGGCAGCAGCAGATATTTGACCATGTAAAGGGTCAGCAGCGCGCGCATGCCGTAATAGGAAAAGCGTTCCCACATCTCTGTGCCGAAGAGAATGGCAAGACCGCTGGGATGACCGAAGATGTCGCGTGATGGGGCGGTGGTGGTTTCCACGCTCATCGCGAAAGGGCAGCCTCAATGCGGGCAAGCGCTTCCTGCGGCGCTGTGGCCTGCGCGCCCAGCGCTTCAATCCGCGCGGGCAGTTCTTCCATGATGGCGCGGCGCTCGGCGTCACTCATGCCGCTCCAGCCCGCAATTTCCTTCAGGCGTCGCCCGCAGCCCACGCAAACACCGGCCTTGCCGCTCACCGCGCAGACACTTAGACAGGGGCTCATAATGGGTTTTGAATAGCTCATCGCCGGTGGATCTCGCCGTTATTTCCTGGAGGCAGTTTCGCTTGTCGCGCGAAGGCGCTATAGCAGGGCCTTCAATCTCATTTTCTCTACCACAGGTTTATGCCCTTGTCCCTTTCCACCCCGCCCTCCGGTCTGCCCTTCGATGATATCCGCAATCTCATTGCGGGTTTGCCCATGATCGATGTGGACGCACTGGCCGCCGCGAAAAAACGCAGTGCTGAGCTCGCGACCATGGGTGGCAAGGCCGGGCGCCTGATCGAACTGGCCGAATGGATGGCGGCCTGGCGCGGTGAACCCCAGCCGCAGATCACCCGACCCCTCATCGCCATTTTTGCTGCCAATCATGGCATCGTCGCGCGCGGTATCTCGGATTTGCCGATGAGCGCTACGCAGAAGATGGTCGAGGCTTTTGCAGCCGGTGGCGCGGCCGTCAACCAGATCGCGGTCAATGCAGAGGCCGGTCTCAAGGTTTTTGATCTCGCCTTGGATTACCCGACGCCCGATATTTGCGAGGAAGAGGCGCTCAGCGAAGCCGCCTGCGCCGCCACCATGGCCTTCGGCATGGAAGCCATTGCCGGTGGCACCGATCTCCTCTGCATCGGTGCGGCCGGTGTGGGCAGCGATGTTGTTGCCGCAGCGCTTGCCTGCGCGCTTGTGGGCGGTGAAGCGTCTGACTGGATCGAAGGGCCCGCCCGCATTGACGCCGTCGAAAAGGCACTTGCCCGCCACGCCAAAACGAAATCAGAGCCACTGGAAATGCTGCGTACGCTGGGCGGTCGCGAATTTGCCGCCATTGCCGGGGCCATTCTCGCCGCACGCTATCAGCGCATTCCCGTGGTGCTGGATGGCATGGTCGCCTGTGCGGCGGCTGCCATTCTAAAGGCCCTGCGTGAGGATGCCCTTGATCATTGCGTTGCCGCGCATCGCAGTGGCACGGCGGCCCATGCCCGTCTCCTTGCCCATATCGGCAAGCGGCCGCTGATGGATATGGGCATCACGCTGGACGAGGGGGCAGGGGCGGCACTGGCCATTTCTCTTCTGCGTGCAAGCCTCGCCACCCATGTCGGCATGGCCACACAGGCGCAGGTCGGTCTCGCAGATCCGGCCTGATCCAGAAACATCTTGACCCCTCGAGTTTCTGCTTTTAATAATCACTCGCAAATCAGTTCCTCGCCGGGACTGTCGTGATGATCTGAAGCAAGAGGCTTGTTATGCGTGATGCAATTCCCACCACCACTGTGATTTCGCGTTCCCTGAAATCCGTAGCCGTTGTGGGGTTATTGGCCCTTGCTGCTGCCACGCCGCTGCAGGCTTCCGGCCCCGGCGGCATTCCCGCAAGCTTCGCGCTGGAACATTCCGCCACACCGAGCTTCGGTGCCACGCGTGAAATCACCGCCTATGTCGACCTCGTCCATACAGCCTATGTCCGCGCCCATGATGAGGCGGCGAAGATGCAGGCCGCCATCGATACTTTCCTGAAAACGCCGACCGAGGAAAATCTGGCGCTCGCCCGCAAGGCATGGATTGCGGCCCGCCCAGCCTATCTGGAAACTGAAGCCTTCCGCTTCTATCAGGGGCCTATCGATTTTGCTGATCCCGAGACAGGGGATGAAGGTCCTGAAGGACGCATCAATGCCTGGCCGCTCAACGAAGCCTATATCGACTATGTGAAGGGCAACGAGAAAGCCGGCCTGATTAATGATCCTTCCATCGAGATCACACCTGAATCGATCAAGTCACATGATCAGCAGACCGACGAATCCGATGTGACGACCGGCTGGCACGCGATTGAATTTCTCCTCTGGGGTCAGGATTTCAGCGCTGATGGTCCCGGCGCGCGCCCTGCTTCGGATTATGCGCCCGGCAATCCGGTCCATGAGCGCCGTGCGCTTTATCTTCGCACCGTCACGGAAATGCTTGTCGATGACCTGACATGGCTCTCGGCGCAATGGGACACGCGCCTGCCCAAGGTCTATGCGCAGAAATTCCTCGAGCTGGACCAGAAGGAAGCCCTTGGCCGCATTCTCACCGGCGTGGCCGTGTTGAGCGGTTTTGAGTTGGCGTCTGAACGCATGGGCGTGGGTCTTGATTCCGGCGATCAGGAAGACGAGCAGTCCTGCTTCTCCGACAATACCCATGCAGATTTCGTCTATGACCAGCAGGGTGTCGCCAATATCTGGTTCGGTATGCTGGGTGACGAGAAATTTGCAGGCCTCAAGGGGCTGGCCGAGCGCGTGGACCCGGCTCTCGCCAAAAGCATCACCGAAAAAATCAATGAGACCAGCGCTTCGATTGCCGCCATTCCCTCACCCATTGATCAGGTGCTGGCGAGCCCGGCGGGCAGTCCCGGCCGCGTCGCCATGGAACAGGCCATCACAAATCTCCAGGCACAGGCTCAACTGCTTTCCGAGTTCGGCAAGAAACTGGGCCTGCGCGTCGAAGTGGCCAGCGAATAATACGAATGTTGAAACTGACACCTGCAACAGGTGCTGCCCTTGGCGCTGCCATCGTCCTGACGGTGGCAGCCCTTTGGCATGTGACCCATGCGCATGGTCACGCTCATCCTGGGCATGGCCCGCACAGGGTCGCGGCCATTGACATGCCGCCACCGGACTCACCTGCCGGCGGCGATTTCACCACGCGGCTCAATAATCGCAATGCCTTTGCCCAGAGCGGGCCGAAGATTTCACTGAAGGAACGCCGCGACTTTTTCTTCGGCAATCGGCTCTTCAACACCAACTGGACCATTGCACCCGGCTCGGTTGAAGCCTTTGACGGGCTGGGGCCCATGTTCAACCGGGTTTCCTGCTCGGGCTGTCATGTGCGCGATGGCCGGGGCCGCCCGCCGCTCGCCGACGAGACGGCGCTGGATTCCATGCTGGTGCGGATTTCGCTGCCGGGGCAGGGCGCGCATGGGGGGCCTAACGCGCATCCCGTTTACGGCGACCAGATTAGCGATCGCGCCATTCCCGGTGTCGAGCCGGAGGCCCGCATCCACATCCACTGGGAAAAGCAGCCCGGTAAATTCGCTGACGGCACCCGTTATGAACTGAAAAAGCCGGTCATCAGCTTCAGTGACGAGAAATATGGCCCGCTGGGCGATGACCTTCTGGTGTCGCCGCGCGTTGCCTCTGCCGTTTTTGGCCTTGGTCTGCTGGAAGCGGTCCCCGCCGACATGATCCTCGCCAGGGCCGACCCTGAGGATGCCAATGGCGATGGCATTTCCGGGCGGCCCAATTACGTCTTTGATCCGGCCACCGGCAAGCCGGAATTGGGGCGTTTTGGCTGGAAGGCCAATCAGCCCAGTCTGCGCAAGCAGGATGCCGATGCCGCTTTCGGCGATATGGGCCTCACCAGCAGCCCGCATCCGGTCGAAAACTGTTCAACGCCGCAGACCGACTGCGCAGCGTCTTTCTCAAGCAAGGAGAGCGATCTCTCCGATGCCTTTCTCGACAAGCTGGTGCTCTATACGCGCACGCTGGCTGTCCCGGCACGCCGACATGCCGGCGACAAGAAGGTGCGGCAGGGCGCGCATCTTTTTGCCGAGCTTGGCTGCGCGGCCTGCCATACCCCGACCCTGAAAACCGGCCCCGAGGCCGCCGTGCCGGTCCTCGCCAACCAGACCTTCCACCCCTATACGGACCTGCTTCTCCATGACATGGGGCCGGGTCTGGCCGATGGCCGGCCGGATTTCGAGGCCACCGGGACAGAATGGCGCACCCCGCCGCTTTGGGGCCTTGGTCTTGTGCCCGTCGTCAACGGGCATAACCGCTATCTCCATGATGGCAGGGCCGAGGGGCTTGAAGAAGCCATCCTCTGGCATGGTGGCGAGGCCGAAGCGACCCGCCAGCGCTACGTAGAGCTGGACCGGCATGACCGCGAGGCCCTGATTGCCTTTCTGAACTCGCTCTAGCGGGGGCGGCGCGACCGTCCGTTCCGGCAGTGGCTTTTGGTTCATTCCTGAACAGGCCCCCGTTCGACAATTGCAAGGCTTTCCCTTGCAACATGCCCGGCGGGGACTATCATTCCGTTCAAATAAATGGGAATAGTGCCTCGCGCGCTGACCACAGCAAACGACTCGGATTGAGCGTGGAAACTATCGGGTTTCCGCGCCCGCCGTATTGGAGGATCACCAATGGATATGAGTTTCTCACCAGACGATCTGGCTTTTCGCGATGAAGTGAAGGCGTTCATTGCCGATAACTATCCCGCCGAACTGAAGGCCAAGCGCGCCCGCTCCGAAATGACCAAGGACGAAATCCTGGCCTGGCAGCGCGTGCTGCACAAAAAAGGCTGGGTCGCCCCCCATTGGCCCAAGCAGTATGGCGGCTGTGAATGGTCCATCACGCAGCGTTTCATCTGGAACGAGGCCTGCGCCCAGGCGGAGACCACACCGCTGCTGCCCTTCGGTCTCGCGATGGTCGGCCCGGTGATCTACACCTTCGGCAATGAAGAGCAGAAGGCAAAGTTTCTGCCGCGTATCCTGTCGGGCGATGACTGGTGGTGTCAGGGCTATTCCGAGCCGGGCGCCGGCTCCGATCTTGCCAGCCTGAAAACACGTGCCGTGCGTGAAGGCGACCACTATATCGTCAATGGTCACAAGATCTGGACGACGCTGGCCCAGCACGCGGACTGGATTTTCTGCCTCGTGCGCACCGATCCCAGCGCCAAGGCTCAGGAAGGCATTTCCTTCCTTCTCATCGACATGAAGACCCCCGGCATCACCGTGCGTCCGATTATCACCATTGATGGCTCGCATGAGGTCAACGAGGTTTTCCTCGAAGACGTCAAGGTGCCCGTTGAAAATCTCATCGGTGAAGAAAACAAGGGCTGGACCTATGCGAAGTTCCTGCTCGGCAATGAGCGCTCGGGCATTGCGGGCGTTGCGCGGTCCAAGAAGTCGATTGAGCGTCTGAAGACAATCGCCAAGGCCGAACTGATCGATGGCGAACCGCTGATGAAGACGGATGAGTTTTCACGCAAGGTTGCCGAACTCGAAATCGATCTGACGGCGCTGGAAGTGACCGAGCTGCGCACGCTGGCTGCAGAAAGCCATGGCCGTGGTCCCGGACCCGAGGCCTCAATCCTCAAGGTCAAGGGTACCGAAATTCAGCAGCGCATTACCGAGCTGACACTTGAAGCTGTCGGCAATTACGGTTTTGTGCAGGCGCCCCTGGGCGACGCCGCCAACAGCAACGACTTCCTCGCCGGGCCAGAATATGCCCCCGGCGTTGCGCAGAATTATTTCAACATGCGCAAAACATCCATCTATGGTGGCTCGAATGAAATTCAGGCCAACATCATCGCCAAAATGGTTCTGGGTCTCTGACGCTGGTGCCCTCGGAATAAGAACAAAATCATCAAAGGGATAAGACGATATGGATTTTTCGTTCACAGAAGAGCAGACGCTGCTTCGCAATACCGTTCACAGCCTGCTGCAGGACAAATACGACTTCGACACACGTCGCAAGGTTGTGAAGTCAGCCGAAGGCTGGCGTCCTGAATTCTGGGCACAGATGGCCGAGCTTGGTCTTCTGGCAGCACCGTTCTCGGAAGAAATGGGCGGCCTTGGTGGTGGTGCCATCGAAACCATGATCCTCATGGAAGAATTTGGCGCCCGCATGGTCGTTGAGCCGTTCCTCGAAACGGTTGTGGTGGCCGGTGGCTTCCTTCGCGAAGGCGGCTCGGCTGCCCAGCAGGAAGAATTCATTCCGGGTATCATCGGTGGTGAATCCGTCTGGACCTTCGCCTATGCCGAACCGCAGGGTCGCTACAATCTTGCCGACCTCAAGACAACGGCCAAGAAGGACGGCGCCGGCTATGTTCTCAACGGCTATAAATGCGTTGTGATCGCTGCGCCCTGGGCCGACAAGCTCATCGTTTCGGCCCGCACATCGGGTGGTCAGCGTGACCGTGACGGCATCTCGCTCTTCATCGTTGATAAGTCAGCCACTGGCGTGTCCACACGCGACTACGCAACGGTCGATGGTCGCCGCGCCTCGGAAATCACATTTGAGAATGTGAAGGTCGATGCCGCCGCCATGATCGGTGCCGAGGGTGGTGCGCTGCCGCTCATTGAAAAGGTGACGGATCAGGCCATCGCCGCGCTTTGTGCCGAAGCCATTGGCGGCATGAAGAAGCTGAATGATGCAACGGTCGAATATTGCAAGACCCGCAAGCAGTTCGGCGTGCCCATCGGCAAGTTCCAAGTGCTGCAGCACCGCATGGTCGACATGTTCATGGCCTATGAGCAGTCCGTCTCCATGACCTATATGGTGAGCCTGAAGCTCGATGAAGATGCAGCAGAACGCGCCCGTGCGGCTGCCGGCGCCAAGGTGCAGATCGGCAAGGCCGGTCGCTTCATCGGCCAGCAGGCCGTGCAGCTTCATGGCGGCATGGGCATGACCGACGAACTCGATGTCGGCCATTACTTCAAGCGCCTGACCATGATCGACACACAGTTCGGCAATATCGACTATCAGCTGCGTCGCTACGCTGACGCCGCCTGATCTGACAAGTGATGGAATGAGGAAAGCCGTGGGGTATGCGCCCTGCGGCTTTTTTCTGTCTAGCCGACGCTCAGCAACTCGTCGTTGTCGAGGCGTTCCCGCAGGCGTGCAGCGGGGATGACGCAGTCGGCATGTGTGCCTTTGCCAAGCCAGCTTTTCAGCTCGAAACGGCCATCATGAATATTGATGAGACCGCGCACGATGGAGAGCCCGAGGCCGGAGCCCTTGCCGGGTTGCGACATGCCGGTGGCCCCTTGTGTGAAGGCCTCCATGACCTTGTTGATTTCGCTTTCGGCAATGCCGGGGCCTTCATCATGGACACCGAAACGCAGATCACCATTGGGATCAAGCCGCGCCAGCATCTTGATATGTGAGCCGGGAGGCGAAAACTTGACCGCATTGGTCAGCAGATTGATCCATGTCTGGCGGAGCGCGCGGGCATCCCCAAAGACGAGCGGGATGTCATCGAATTCCATGTCAATGGTGATGCGCTGTGCCTGCGCGCGGATTTCAAGAATACGGCGGCTGTCATCAGCAGCCTTCACCATATCGACCAGCTCTTCGGTAATCTGATAACGCCCCGCCTCGATGCGCGAGAGATCGAGGATGTCGTTGATGAGACCCAGCAGGTGCTGACCTGAGCGATGGATGTCGTGTGAATATTCCTTGTAGTTGGGATTGGCGTGGGGGCCAAAAATTTCCGATCCCATGACCTCGGAAAATCCGATGATCGCATTCAATGGCGTTCGCAGCTCGTGGCTCATATTGGCGAGGAAATTGGATTTCGCGCGATTGGCTTCTTCGGCGCGGGAGCGGGCGATATCGGATTCGCGCTTGGCCCGGAAGAGTTGCTCAATGAGGGCATTTTTGTCTTCCCGCAAGGCTGACGATCCCAGAACCGTCTGCAGGCGACCCAGCGTGAGTTGAAAGATCATCACCACCATCAGGCAGGCTGCCACCATCAATCCCAGATGGAAGAATTCGCCATAGCTGATCAGGATGGCCTGCGTAACGATGAAAATGGGAATGATGGAGCCGACAAAAGCCGGCATATAGCTGCCGGTAATGAGCGCCCCGACAACCATCGATATCATCAGGATGGCCAGCAATGTGGTTTGCGCTACGACGTCACCCGGCACCCAGAGAAAATAGCCGTAGCTCGAAACGGCAGCCGACATCAAAATGCAGGAGATGAAGAATCGTTTCGCCCAGTGCAGGGAATGTTCGGGCTGGGGCTGCGCGTTCCGGCACTGATGCATGGTATGGCGGTTGTTCCATGTCGCCAGGGCAACCAGTATGACGGGAAGGATGAGATAAACGGCATCGACTTTGCCGATAAAGCAAAGGCTTATAATCGCATATATCAGCGGAAAGGAAAAAGCTGGTCGAACTTCCTGGGCTTCACAGAGCAACTGGACCTGCTCGAGACGCGCAGCATGGCTGGGCATTGGGGCGCCACTGACCAGTGTTTCGAAATCAACAAACCTGGCGCGGATATGCGAACGCAGCTTTTGATAGAGCGCCTCTGCCGGCCCCAATCGTGATACCTCCGAAGCCTGAGGTTCTTTGCCCACTGCCATACCCAAAAGTCCTGCTGCGATCGTCCAGGGGGCTTGACCTTTGTCGACGCCCCCTTCATTCCATCCATATCCAAATTGAAGGAAAAGTCTTAATAAGCGTTTCCGAGAGATGGTTAAGAAAAACTAATTCGCGGCGAAATCGCTCAGTTTTTCGGGGATGACGCGGTAGGATCGATAAAAACAGGGAGCCAGTTATGAGCGAAACCTTGATCTACGAAAAACAGGGCCACGTTGTGACCTTGACCATCAACCGTCCGGAAAGCCGGAACCCGCTGGGCGAACCTGGAGATGGCGACAATTTTGCTGCTGCCGCCGCGCGCATCAATGCGGATCGGGACGTCCGCTGCGTCATCCTGACGGGCGCAGGCAAAGCCTTCTCGGCAGGCGGCAACATCAAGGCCATGCAGACCACATCGGGGGCCTTTGGCGGCCCCGGCGTGCATCTGCGGGAAAGCTATCGTCAGAACATCCATCGCATCGTCAAATCGGTCTGGGGTCTTGAAGTGCCGGTTATCGCCGCGATCAACGGCCCGGCCATCGGCCTTGGCAATGATGTGGCCAGCCTTTGCGACACGCGTATTGCCGCCGACACTGCTCTCTTCGGTGCCACCTTCCTGAAAATCGGCCTTGTGCCCGGCGATGGCGGGGCCTGGCTTCTGCCGCGCATCATTGGGATGGCGCGCGCCTCGGAACTCTTTTACACCGGCGATGTGATCAAGGCCGATGTGGCCGAAAAATGGGGCCTTGTCTCGCAGGTTGTCCCGGCGGCTCAATTGATTGAGAGTGCGCAGGCGCTGGCCGCTAAAATCTGTGTGCAGGCGCCCGATGTGTTACGCATGACCAAACAGCTCATGCGCCACGGCATGATGACCTCATTCGACAACATCATGGAAATGTCTGCTGCCATGCAGGCACTGGCCCATCATACCAGGGATCACAAGGAGGCCTTGAGCGCCTTCAGCGAAAAAAGGACGCCTTTCTACACGGGTGAATGAGCAATCTCCAAAAACGCTCAACAGCTTTCATTGAAGCGGAGAGCCCACCGGCCTACTATTCATCTCAATTCAACATAAAAACAAAACGGGAGTTTTCAAATGTCAGTCATCGGTCTTGTCGCCACGCTCAAGGTTCAGCCTGAAAAAGCCGACGAATTTGCCAAGGTTTTCGGCGAACTTCGCGCCCAGGTAAAGGCGAATGAAAAGGGCTGCCTGCAATATGACTTCTTCAAGTCCAAGTCCGAAGAAGGCACGTTCATCGTCATGGAACAATATGCCACCCAGGCCGACCTGGACGCCCATGGCAAGACGGACTATTTCAAAGCGGCAGGTGCCAAATTCGGCTCGATGCTGGCCGGTGCGCCAAGCCTCGTCTTCGCCGACAAAGTGGAATAAGGAGTCATCATGGATCTGTCCTTCAGCAAGGAAGATGAAGCGTTCCGCCAGGAGGTGCGCCAGTTCATCGCCGAGAATTATACCGATGACATTCGGGCCAAATCCGCGCGCAGCAAGCATGGCTATCTCGACAAGGAAAGCCATGTGACCTGGCAGAAGCGTCTGGCCAAAAAAGGCTGGCTCGCGCCGAACTGGCCGACGGAATATGGCGGTCCCGGTTTCACCCATTCGCAGAAATATATTTTCGACGTCGAGATGGGGCGCGCTGGCGTGCCGCACACCATTCCGTTTGGCCCGACCATGGTGGCGCCTGTCATCATGAAATTCGGCACGCCCGAACAGAAGAAGAAATTCCTGCCCGATATTCTTGAAACCAATGTTCTCTGGTGTCAGGGCTATTCGGAACCGGGCGCCGGCTCTGATCTCGCCTCGTTGCAGACTAAGGCCGAAGACAAGGGTGATCATTACCTCGTCAATGGGTCAAAGATCTGGACATCGGTCGCTCAGTGGGCGGACTGGATTTTCTGTCTGGTGCGCACGTCCAATGAGGGCAAGCGTCAGGAAGGCATTTCCTTCCTGCTGATCGACATGAAAACGCCGGGCGTGCAGGTCGAGCCGCTGGTGCTGCTGGATGGGACACCGGGCCCCCATCAGGAGGTCAATCAGGTCTTCTTCACCGATGTGAAGGTGCCCAAGGAAAACCTCGTCGGCGAAGAAAACAAGGGCTGGACCTGCGCCAAATATCTGCTCGAATTTGAGCGTGGCAATCCTTATTCGGCAGGCCTCACCAAAGCAATCCAGAAGGTCAAGAAGATCGCCAAGGATCAGAAGGTGGGCGATCACACGCTTGCCGACGAGCCTGAGTTCCGCGCCAAGGTGGCTGATCTGGAAACCCAGATCACGGCTATGGAATTCACCGAGTTGCGGATTTTCTCTGCCCTCTCGACGGGCGGTAATGTGGGTCCGGAATCATCCATGCTCAAATGCCGTGGCACCGAATTGCAGCAGGCGGTTTCCGAACTTGCCGTTGAAGCGCTGGGTAGCTATGTGCAACCCTTCGTGGAGGATGGCATGATCGATACCAATGAACCCAATGTCGGTCCCGATTATGCGATGACGGTTGCGCCTTATTATTTCTCGCTGCGCAAGGCGTCGATCTATGCCGGGTCCAACGAGGTCCAGCGCAACATCATGGCCAAGGCCGTTCTCGGCCTCTGACGCCTGTGACGGCTGACATAATGATCAGACGGGCGAGCGCCGGAGATATTCCGGCGCTCGCTCGCGTTTGGCATGAGGGCTGGCATCAGGGTCATGCTCATCTGACGCCGGAGATTGCAGCCCTTCGGCCTTTCAGCTTCTTCAAAGAACGGATGGAAGGTGGCGATCAGAATTGTGTCGTCGCCATCGTGAAGGACGAAATTGTCGGTTTTGCCCGCTGGGAGGGCGATGGCATCGCGCAGGTCTTCGTGCTGCCTGCCTGGCATGGTCTTGGCGTCGCGCCACTTGTGCTGGCGGCGGTCGAAGCGGAATTGAAAGCGCTTGGGCACACCCATATCTGGCTGCAATGCCAGATGGGCAATAGTCGTGCGCGCGCCTTTTATGAAAAACATGGCTGGTGTGTTGCCGCCGAGCTTGATGTCACCAATGGCACGATCAAGGGTCGTGCGCCGGCTCGTGTCTGGCGTATGGAAAAAGAGCTCAGCTGATCAGCGCGGCGGCAGGGCCTTGTCGGTATCTGTCCTGGCATATGCCTGCGTGATGCGGTCAAAGACGATGGCAAGCGCGACGATGGCCACGCCTGCCACCAGTCCGCGCCCGATATCCAGCCTTTGAATACCCAGCAGTACTTCTTCGCCGAGCCCCCGCGCGCCGATCATGGAGGCAATCACCACCATGGAAAGCGCCATCATGGTTGTCTGATTGATACCCGCCATAATGCTGGGAAGCGCGAGTGGGAGGCGTATGTCGAGAAGTTGTCGCCAGGGTGTCGCGCCCAGATCGGCTGCCACTTCGACTATCTGGGCCTCGACGCTGCGCAGGCCGAGATCAACCAGCCGGATGAGCGGTGGTGTCGCATAGATAAGCGTTGCGAAGAAGGCCGGCACCTTGCCAAGCCCGAAAAGCATCAAGGCCGGGATCAGATAGACAAAGCTCGGCAGTGTCTGCATTGCGTCAAGCACCGGCCGCATGACCATTCGCAGACGATCATGGGTGGCCATGGCGATGCCCATCGGCAGGCCGATCAGAACCGAAAAAATGACACAGATGATCATCAGCGCAAGTGTCTGCAGCGCCATGTCCCAGAGACCGACCGCGCCAATCAGGAACAACAGCGCAGAAAGGGATAGCGGCAGGACAAGGCGTCGCGTTGCGTGAAAGGCTGCCGCCGCCACGGCCAATATGATCAGCCACCAGGGCAGGGCGGTGAGACCGGATTCAAGCGCCACGATGAGGGAAAGAAGCCATCCCCCGACGGTTTCAAAGCCGTCGCCATAATCGGCGACAAAGCGCTTCATGCCGTCATTTACCCAGGCCTCTACGGGCAGTTCCAGCGTCACCGGAAAGTTGGGTACGTCAGCTTCGCGTTCACCTGTCACGCGCGCGGCGATCTCGGGTGACACCCATTTTTTCCAGACATCGGGGCGCGTCTTGATGAAATGGAGCGCAGCATCACGTGCCGTTGCCTGCGGGTTTGAGCGCAGATAGGCGAGTGCTTCGCTCACCATTTTCCCGGTTGTTTCATAGGCATGCAGGAAGGCGGCAATCTCGGGCGCTTGGGCAACGAAATCCGTGTTCGCGCCAATAATCACGCGCACGGTCGGGAAGGCCATGGGCGGATTGTGCTCGGGATCAGCGATGAAGGCGTCCCAGGCCTTTTTTCTGTAAGCCGGTTCTTCCAGCTTGACGAGATCATAGGCCCCTAACACCCATGTCGGCCCCCAGTAATAGGTGAGAATGGGCTGACCGCGCTCATAGGCCGATGAAATGGCGGCAGCCAGGGCCGCGCCCGTACCCGGCCTGAAATTGGTGTAATAGGGCGCAAGTCCATAGGCCTTGAGTTTTGCTGTGCTCTGCGTCTCGCAGCTCCAGCCGAGAATGCAGTTGTAAAAGCGACCCTTGTTCGGTTCTTCGGGATCGCGAAAGAGTTTTGCATAGCGCTTCAGATCTTCGACGCGGTGCAGGCCGGGGGCCATCGGCTTGATGCCGCGTGCTTCATCCCCCTCGATCACATAGCGCGGCACATACCAGCCCTGCACGGCGTCAGGATAATTTGTTCCCAGCGAGACAACCGTGCCCGCCGTCACGGCCTCGTGCCAGGCTTCAGGGGCGGTGTCGCGCCAGATTTCCATCAGGACGTCGATGTCGCCGCGCCCGAGCCCCGTGATCAACGGCAATGTGGTGCCCGGCAGCACATCGGTCTGGCAGCCATAGCCGCGCTCCAGAATGAGGCGCGCCAGCTCGGTGTGGAAGGCATTGGAGTCCCAGTCGAGACCGCCGAACATGACCGGACGATCAAGCTCGCAGACAGGGTCCTTTGCCGCCGCATGAGCAGATGTCATGGCGAGGAACAGGTAGCCTGTCAGGGCAAGAAGGGCGCGAATGAACATCGCAGGAGTATAGGGACGCGCCACGGGCCTGACCACGCCCGGCCAAGAAAAAGGGGAACCCCGAAGGGTTCCCCTGAAAACGCGCAAGACGGGGCGTCTTACTTTGTTTCGGTTGCCATCTTGAAGACTTTGCCGGTCTGCTCGCCGCCCTGGAAGTAAGGCTTGGCGTTGCTCATGTCGGAAATCTTGTCCCAATTGGCGAGCACGTCTTCGGCCTTCAGGCCGTCGCGACCGACAAACATGCCTTCTGATTCCATGATCTGGGCTGTCGAGAAGACACCAGCACCTGCCAGCAGGATTGTGCCCGTCGGGGCATCTTCCGACACCAGCACCATCACACCCTGCGAAACGGAGTCAGGCGTCAGCAGCTGTTCAGCTTCAGGCGGCATCAGGTCTGATGTCATGCGGGTGTAGGCGACAGGGGCCAGCGCGTTGCAGCGGATATTGTCCTTCTGGCCTTCGATCTTCAGCGTATTGATGAAGCCGACAACGCCGAGCTTGGCAGCGCCGTAATTTGTCTGGCCGAAATTGCCATAGAGACCGGAGGTCGAGGTCGTGACCATGATGCGGCCATAGCCCTGATCTTTCATGATCTGCCAGACAGCCTTGGTCGGCTTCACAGTGCCCATCAGATGCACATCGACAACGAGCTGGAAGTCGGACATTTCCATCTTGGAAAAACTCTTGTCGCGCAGAATGCCGGCATTGTTGACGAGAATGTCGATACGACCCCAGGTGTCCATGGTCTGCTTGACCATATGGGCCACGCCGTCATCATCCGTCACGCTGGAACCATTGGCGATGGCTTCGCCGCCCAGCGCCTTGATTTCCTCGACCACCTTGTTGGCCGCGTCGGACGAGCCGCCAGAGCCGTCGCGCGAACCGCCCAGATCATTGACCACAACCTTGGCGCCGCGGCGGGCCAGTTCCAGGGCATGGCTGCGACCCAGACCGCCACCGGCGCCGGTCACGATGGCGACTTTTCCGTCAAAACGAATGCTCATCGGTCTTCCTCTCAATGCTTGTTTTCAGGGGGCCTGCGCCGAGACGCAGCCACTGCTGACAATTCAGAAACTTGCTGGGTGTCTTTCTGCACAGCCGCTCGTCCGCGGTCAAGTGACCTCTCTGTGCAAAAAAGTCGCCCTGATTGCGCAGAATTCCGCCATCCCTATGATGAAGCGTCAAAATCACCGCCGGAGCGCGAAAAAATGCCTGAATTCCCTCTTTTATCGCTCCAGAGCGGCTTTGGACTGCTGGCGATTGCAGCCATCGCCTGGATTTTGAGCGAGAACAAAAAAGCCTTTTCTGTCCGGCAATTGACCATTGGGCTGCTGATCCAGCTCGGGCTGGCCCTTCTATTGCTCAAAATCCCCTTTGCGGCCAAATCCCTGCTGGCGCTCAATGGGGTGGTGGATGCGCTGACGGCAGCCACGCGGGCGGGCACCGGCTTTGTCTTCGGGGCCGTTGGCGGCGGCGATGCGCCTTTCGAAATCACCAATCCGGCCGCTGCTTTCAGTCTCGCCTTTCAGGCCCTGCCACTGGTGCTAGTCATGTCCGCTCTCTCCGCACTTTTGTGGTACTGGCGTGTGCTGGACTATCTGACACGCTTTTTTGCTTTCCTGCTGCAGAAGTCGATGGGTCTTTCCGGGGCCGTCGGGCTTTCCTCGGCCGCCAATGTCTTTGTCGGCATGGTCGAAGCGCCACTGCTGGTCAGGCCCTATCTCGCCCGCATGACGCGCGCTGAAATGTTCATGATGATGACGGTCGGGCTCGCGACAGTCTCCGGCACCGTACTGGTGCTTTATGCCAGCGTGTTGGGCGGTGTGGTTGAAGGCGCGCTGGGACAGATCATCGTTGCCTCCTTCATTTCCCTGCCAGCGGCCATCACCATTGCCCGCATCATGGTGCCGGAAGAAGTCGGGCAGCGCGGCACGCAACTCATTGAGGGTGAGAAGCTGACGGATTACGAAAGCAGCATGGATGCTGTCACGCGGGGCACCATGGATGGCCTGCAGCTTTGGCTCAATATCATCGCGCTGCTCATCGTCATGGTCGCGCTCGTTGCCCTCGTCAACATCATGCTTGGCGGATTGCCCGATGTCGCCGGTGCACCGCTTACCGCGCAGCGCTTCATGGGCTGGGTCTTCGCCCCGCTTGTCTGGCTCATGGGGGTGCCGCTCAGCGAAGCGGCAACGGCCGGCCAGCTGATGGGCACCAAGACGATTCTCAACGAGTTCATCGCCTATCTCAATCTGGCGCAGCTGCCGACGGGTACGCTCAGCCCACGCAGCATGCTCATCATGGTCTATGCGCTGTGCGGGTTTGCAAATTTCGGCAGCGTCGGCATTCTGATCGGGGGATTGAGTGTGCTGGTGCCGCGGAGACGGCATGAAGTCGTGACACTTGGCACGCGCGCCATCATCTCGGGCACATTGGCGACCAGCATGACGGGCGCGATTATTGGCCTGATTACTTAGCAGGAGGGCATGAGGGTAGAAGCGGCGTCCACGGGGTACGGAATGGACGCCGCCCTACGCTCCACCCACACCCGTTAAAGTCCCGGGAGGAAACGTGACCGACGACCCTCATGACCCATCGGCTGAGGATGAGAATGTCATTTCGAAGCTGAACGATAGCTGAACAAATATGGGCCTGAATTAGGCAGCCCTGGCGCCCTGCAGGCCGAAGGCCTCGGCGAGAAGCTCATAGGATTTCACGCGATCGGCATGATCATGCGTGATGGTGAGAATGACAAAATCATCCACACCATATTCATCACCCATGGCGAGCATCTTGGCGCGCACCTGAGCAGGGTTGCCGGTGATGCTGCGCTGCCGGATGGCGCGCATCATCACCTTCTCATCCTCCGTATAGGGATAGTTGAGCGCTTCCTCAATGGAGGGAAAGGTGCTGGCCCGGTTTTGCAGCAGATGCATCACCCAGAGATTGCGCGCCGCGGCAATGCGTTCAGCCTCCTCCTCGGTCTCGGCCACCATCACGGAGATGGCAATGGCGGCATGTGGCGAAGCAAGATGGCGCGAGGGCTTGAACTGCTGACGATAGACATCAATCGGTGTTGTGCCGGCATCCTGATTGATGAAATGGGCAAAGCAATAGGCCATGCCGAATTGCGAGGCATAGACGGCGCCATCACCACCCGATCCCAGCATCCACATGTCCGGCATGCCGGGTCCGCGTGGCGTGGCATGGATACCGATATAGGGATGATCAGCCGGAAAGCCGCCATCCGCCCCGCTCAGGCCATTGGCATCTTCCAGAAACTGATAAAGCAGCTCAATCTGCTGCGGGAACACATCAATCGGATAGGCCTGCGGGCCGGGCTGCAAGGCACGCGCGGTGCGCTGGTCGGAACCCGGTGCCCGCCCCAGACCCAGATCAATACGACCGGGATAGAGTGACTCCAGCAGACGGAAAAGTTCGGCAACTTTCAGGGGGCTGTAATGGGGCAGCATCACGCCTGCCGAGCCGACATGGATGGATTTTGTCGCCGCCGCAACCGCCGTGATCATGATCTCCGGCGCCGATCCGGCAAAGGACTGCGTATTGTGATGTTCGGCAAGCCAGTAGCGGTGATAACCCAGCGCCTCGGCGCGCCGCGCCAGATCAAGCGTATTGGCAAGCGCTTCTGCCGCGCTGCCGCCGGATCTGATGGGCGATTGGTCGAGAATGCTGAGTGTAACCATGGCGATGTTATGCCTTCTCCCTGACGCGTTTGATGATGCCGCTGAAATTCAGAAGGATTTTTTCATTCTCGCCGCTGCCGGTGAAAACCTCTCCCTGCATGAAAATCATGCTGCCAGTTGCTTTGACCACCTTACCGCGTGACTCGACAAAGTCACCAGCCTGACCGGCGGCAATGAATTCGGAGCTGAACGAGATGGTGACGCCATGGCCCTGAAGCACATCCTTGGCGATGGCAAAGAGCGAATAATCAGCAAAGGTCATCATGGACCCGCCATGCAGGAAGCCGCCCCCATTGCAATGTGTGGGGGTTGCCTCAAAGGCACAGGTAATGGTCCCGTTTTCATGTCGCTTGAAGAAATAGGGGCCGGCGTGATCCTCAAACGGATCTGTCCCGTCCCAGCTTTCATATCCGGCTAGCCGCCCTCCAGGCACTTTCATGGTGATTCCCTTTTTGATTTTGTGGGGGACTTCTTAGCAGCTAGGCCGTGGCTAGACCAAATCATTGAGCAATCCCCCTTTTTGCTATTTACATCTTCTTAGGGCTGCACCCGTTAAGCTGGGTTTCCGACAGAAATTGGTGCATTTGATGGGCAATACGGATTTTGGTCACCTGATCGAGGCGGCAGGCGCCTCCACCTCCGGATTGGTAGGGCTAAAATCCCTCTCCGATCCCATTGTCGTGTCCATGTTTGAATACTGGAAAAGCAAGCGCAACGGTCGCCGCATGCCGCGCCCGGAGGACATGAACCCGTCTGAATTCGCACCCTATATGCCCAATATCATGACGCTTCAGGTGCATTGGGAACCCTTCGACCTCACCTATCGCCTGTTGGGCGAGGAAGTGATCACCGTTCACGGGTTCAGCCTGAAGGGCAAATCCGTCCGTGAGGCCAATAGCAAGCGTTCTGGATTTGGTGACATGCTTTTTGAGCTTTACCGACAGGTGGCGCTGCAGCAGCGGCCTTACGGGGTTGGTGGTACGCTGGAATTCATGGGACGTGGCCATATGAGTTTTGAGGGCGTCTATATGCCGCTCTCCCATGACGGCGAGCGCACGGATCGATTGATCACATGCACGGCCTATCATGCCGATGGTGGCACCTCGGGCCGCGCGGCAAAATTGATGGGCGAATTGTCCTGATCGCCTTTGACCCGAGGGGGGTGCTCCCCTAAATTCCTTCCCAAGCAACAAGCAAAGTAAGGGAAGGCAGTATGGCCCTCGACCTCGAGACACGCGAACAACTCATTTCCTCCGTCCGCCGGTTTGTGGATGAAAGGCTCCGTCCCATCGAGGCCCAGGTGGCCGAGGATGATCAGGTGCCTGAAGAAATCGTGCAGGAAATGCGCGACCTCGGCCTTTTCGGTATTTCTGTGCCCGTCGAATATGGCGGCCTTGGCCTCAACATGGAGGAGGAATGCCTTCTCATGTTCGAGATGGGGCGAACCTCGCCCGCCTTCCGCTCCGTCTTTGGCACCAATGTTGGCATCGGTAGCCAGGGCATTGTGATGCATGGCCGACAGGACCAGAAAGACTATTGGCTGCCCAAGATCGCCAGCGGCGAGGTCATCTCCAGCTTTGCGCTCACCGAGCCCGAAGCCGGATCGGACGCAGCCGCACTGCGCACGACAGCCATTCGCGATGGCGACCACTATGTCGTCAACGGCACCAAGCGATACATCACCAATGCCAACAAGGCGGGTGTCTTCACGCTGATGGCGCGCACCGATCCCAAGACACCGGGCGCCAAGGGCGTGTCGGCCTTCATCGTGCCGCGCGACATTCCGGGTATCCATATCGGCAAGCCGGAAAAGAAAATGGGCCAGCAGGGCGCCCATATTTGCGATGTCGTTTTTGATGACGCACGTATCCCGGCTGAATGCCTGCTCGGCGACAAGGAAGGCAGAGGCTTTGCTACCGCCATGCAGGTGCTCGAACGCGGTCGTCTTCATATTTCAGCTGTCTGCATGGGTGTGTCAGACCGTCTGGTCGAAGACTCGGTAAACTACGCCGCCGAGCGCAAGCAGTTTGGTGCGCCCATCGGTAATCTGCAGCTTGTGCAGGCCATGCTCGCCGACAGCAAGATGGAAGCCTATGCCGGTCGCTGTATGGTGCTCGATGCGGCCCGTCGCCGAGATCTGGGCGAGGACGTAGCCACCGAGTCATCCTGCTGCAAGCTGTTCTGCTCCGAAGCGGTGGGCCGCATTGCCGACCGCGCCGTGCAGGTGCATGGCGGTGCTGGCTATGTTGCCGATTATGGCATCGAGCGGCTTTACCGCGATGTACGCATTTTCCGCATCTATGAAGGCACCAGCCAGGTGCAGCAGGTCATCATCGCGCGCAATCTCTTGAAGGATGCAAGCTAGACCCCGCCGCCATTTCAGGCCGTCATGCCATGCTGTGATCTCAGATTGCGACATGGCATGACGCTTGACCCCCTCCTTGCCGATATCAGGGCCTGTCGTCTTTGCCGTGACAGACCGGTCGGTGCTCCTCTGGCGCATGAACCCCGCCCCGTGTTGCGCGTCTCGTCAACGGCGCGCATCTGCATTGCCGGACAGGCGCCGGGCACCCGCGTGCATGCCTCCGGCATGCCCTTTACCGATCCGAGCGGCGACAGGCTTCGCGACTGGATGGGCGCGACGCCTGAGGAATTTTATGACGAGACACGCATCGCCATCGTCCCGATGGGGTTCTGCTTTCCGGGTCTTGATGCCAAGGGCGGCGATCTGCCGCCGCGTAAGGAATGCGCCGCCACCTGGCGCGCGCCGCTCTTTGCCGAACTGCCAGAAATGTCGCTGACCCTGCTGGTGGGCCAATATGCGCAAAGCTGGCATCTCGGCAAGGCGCGCAAGAAAAGCCTCACTGAAACAGTCGCCGCCTGGCGGGAATATCTGCCGTATTTTCTGCCATTGCCGCATCCCTCCTGGCGCAACAATGCTTGGATCAAAAAGCACCCATGGTTCGAGGCGGAACTCCTGCCGGTGCTGAGGCAGGAAATCCGCCGGCAGCTGGAGCGTTACACATGAAGCCATCATTTATCGTGGCGCTTTTGGCCTGCCTGGCGCTTGTGGCCTGCGCCCCGCATCGGCTGACAGTGGGTGACCCGGTCTATCTGCCCCGGCTCACGCCAGATGCCGCCATCATGGCGGATGCAACGCGGCTTCCGCTGCGAAGCTTCCTCTCCAAAGAGCCTCACGCGATCATTCTCGCCCTGCATGGCTTCAACGATTATTCGAAGGCTTTTGGCGGGCAGGGGCCGGGACCGTGGTTCGCCGATCACGGCATCTCGCTTTACGCCTATGACCAGCGAGGCTTTGGCAGCGCGCCGGGGCATGGCGGCTGGGCGGGCGCGGATGTCATGGCGAGCGATCTTGTAACCACCGCCAGACTCATTCAGGCGCGACATCCAGACCAGCCCCTCTATCTGATGGGCCAGAGCATGGGCGGGGCCGTGGTATTGGCGGCGATGAACAATGCAGATGCGCCCAGGGTGGCCGGTATCATTCTCGCAAGCCCTGCCGTGTGGGGCTGGTCGAAGCTCAACCCGCTCTACAAGGTAACACTCTGGACCGCCGCGCATACGGTGCCGGACACGTCGCTGACGGGACAGGGACTGGGCGTCATGGCGTCTGATAATATACCGCTGCTGCGCGCCAATGGTCGCGACCCGCTCTTTATCAAGGAAACGCGGATCGGGACCATTTATGGGCTCGTCAATCTGATGGATGATGCCTATCGCGCCAGCGCCCATGTGCAAGTGCCGACACTGCTGCTCTATGGCGCCAGGGACCAGGTGGTGCCGCAAGACGCCGTTGGCGACATTGCAGAGGTGATGAGAGCCAGCCATGTAGCTCTGACCATCGCCTGTTATCC
>WGND01000008.1 GCA_016124805.1 Hyphomicrobiales bacterium
CACGACCGCGCCCGTCAGCGTCACAGACCCGCCTTCAATATCAATATCCGTGCCCGAGATATCCGACCCGGTCGCTTCCAGCGTCACCGAGCCCGTCCCCGTCAGCTTGCCGGCAAGGTCAATGTCATCCGCCGTGATCTCAAGGGTTGTACCCGCCGAGAGGCGCGCAACATCTGCCTTGCCCAAGGCGGCGCTGATGTAAATGTCGTCTGTCGTCTCTATTGCAGCGTCGGTCGCGACATCATCAGTGGAGGCCACAAGGCGTGCCGACCCTGCCAAGATCGTGCCGGGGCCTGTGCCTTTTTCAACAGAAATGTCGGTCGCGAGGACTTCAAATTTTCCAGCCGCCGTGATGTCGGCGTTTTTGATGCGGACATTATCGCTTGCCGTGGCGGTCTGGGTGGCAGCACCGCCTTCATAAGATCCACCCCCGATAATAACGGCATCGCCGGAACGTGTCCCGGCATCGGTTGCCTCAACCACGCCATCCATATTGATAAAGGCGCCGCCACCGATACTGGCTGCCGCGGCGATGACATTCGTGCCTGTGATCGTGCCGGTATTGTTGATCGGCACGGTTTCATCGGGGTCGGCTTTCTTGGTCACGCCTGTCGTGATGATGAAATCGGTGACGAGAAGTTCGTCGAAAGGTGTCACACCGTCGGTGCGTCCGACCTGTTCAAAACTCAGGTTGAAGGCACTCGCACCTCCGAGCAGGACATCGCCATATTCTGATGCCAGCGTGCCGGTATTTTCGACAAATGGCGCAACAAGCGCAATGAGGCCGCTGCTGTTGATCGTGGTCGCATTCGTGACTGACGCCGTTGCCGTGCCGCCATCGGTGAATACAAAACCTGCCGGATCATCCAGTGTGGCCAGATTTTCAAAAGCGGTCGGATCAAGATTGGCCGATGTCGCCAGAAGCCCGCCGACATCAATCGTGGCGCCTGCATTGAAGGCGATGCCTGCCGGATCGAGAATCCAGACATGACCGTTGGCGCTGAGCACACCGTCAATGGCCGTGGGCGTGAGTGCGCCGCCAACAACACGATTGACGGCAATGGACTGGCTGCCCGGCTGATAAAAATTGACGATATCGTCAGCGCCGATATTGAAACTGTCCCAATCGATAAACAGGCGCTCATCCGTGGTGGTGATGTCGGTCTGGATGCCCGACCCTGCAACCGACGGCGTAATCGTCGCGGCGCCAACCTGCACAATGGGCGTGTCAGGCGCGGCCTGAACGCGCGACGCCGTCGCCGTGCAAAGAACGGAAACGGTCAGCATGAGAGCCAGACGATGGCGGCGCATGGTGAAGCGAGGGGACATCATCTCATGACCCCCACATCTCTGAGATGCGATCCCAAAGCGTCATCGTATCTGTGGTGATACTGAAAATGAGGCGCGGCACAGGCTTGGATTCGCCCTGGCCAAGGGGAGCCGCCAGAGGCACGGCATAGGTCAGATCGGCCCGCATCAGCCCACTGAATGTAACCCGCACACCACCGCCGACCGATGAGATGGTGCGATCCCGCGTGCCCGTGGAATCATGGTTCCAGTAGCGCCCGACATCATAAAAGCCGGTGAGTTCCGCACCGACGCGCTCTTCCCAGAAAGTCTGATGGAAGGCGCTGGCATCAAGCGCCATGGCAACAGCGGAGTCACCGGCTGCAGCACCCGGATCATAGCCCCTGACGATCGTATAATTGCCGAAGGAATATTCCTCGACCGCCATCAGCGGACGCGCCGAATATTGCCCTTCAAGCCGTGACTTGAGGCGGACGCCGTAAAAGGACGGCGCAGAAATATTGAGATTGGCCAGCGAATAAAAGGCATCCGGCTCGCCTTCAGGGCGCGCCAGATTGCTGTCGCCGGTCTTGCTGCCATTGAAGAGGTTGACGCCATAGCGAAGCTGCGTGCCGCCCGCCACGGTCCATCCGTCGAATTTGGTCTTGGCGTCAACGCCGAGATAGAGGGTGCGGGTGCGGTCGTCACTATAGGGCACGGCCCCTTGGAAAAGTTCGCCGGTGAAGTTGGCATAGGCCAAACCAAACGACGCATCCAGCGAAGAGCGACGGCGCAGATAAAGCGGATAGCTGAGCGAGGCATCAAATGTTTCGCTCTGCGAGGCCAGACCCAGTACCGCCACAGGCCCCGAAGGTTTGGCGCGGGCATAGGTCGCGGCGATGCGCCCTGTCAGACCATCCATGGTCAGGCCGCGCTGGTAGATGGCCTGCAGGCTGGATTGCTCCTTGTAGTCAAAGGTGTTGTAGCCTGCGAACTGGAACTCATCACCGAGCGGAGCCGCACCGGGAATGGCGGCAAAAACTGTCGCGCCGACGCGGCCAAGACTATGCGAGCCGAAATTCTGGACATTCAGAAGAACCTTGGGCTCTTTGGCCTTGGCATCTGCCACAAGCTTCATGGCACCGGGGCCGCCTGTACCCCGCGCAATTGAGACACGGGCAGAAAGGCCCGGTACCCGCTGGAGAAGCGCGACAGTCCGCTCAATCTCGTCCAGACGGACGGGGCCTGTCTTGTCAAGATGTTTCAGCCTCAATTCCGTCTGAACCGTCTGCGTGCTTGTCGGCCCGACAACGGCGGTTTCTTCGATCCAGCCTTCAACGACCGTGAAACGGACGATACCGTTTTCCACTTTCTGCGGCGGAAGGATAACGCGGGCATAAGGATAGCCTGCAGAGCGAAACTTGCCCTCCATCTTGGTTGCTAGCGCACGCAGATCGTCGACGGTGATTTCCTTGCCAAGCAGGGGGTCCGCGACAGCGCGCAGCGTGTCATCGGAGACCTGCGTGGGGTTGGGCAGCGTCGAGAGACGCTCCAGCGCAATGCCGGTAAAAAGAAGGGTCGGGAGCTTCTCTTCAGCTGCCGGACTGTCACCCTTGTCGCTATTAGCAAGCCGGTTGTCAGTTTGAGTTTGAGACGGATTGCCGGGTAGAGTCATACCGAGGCTGGCAAGCTGTTTGCTGCAACCACTCAACAAGATTGCGATCGCCAATAGCGCGATATTCCGCACCTGGCACCCCCCGCCTACAAAAGACCTGTATTCAAAGCAGCAAATTCATTGCGTCTTCAACTCGCCCCCCTGGGCAGCCGGGATTATTCTATGCACGAATCCGGCCCAGAGTCAGACAAAGTTAAAACATGGTTAAACTGAGGCCATTTGGTTTTCCAGTGTCACTAAACTGACACCAATACCCCTTAACTCTCACCGTCATTTCCCGCCATGTGCCGCAGGGAAAGATCAGATGGGAACGGGGACTTCAGATGTTTGATAAATTCCTGAATTTACTTGAAGGTGGCAAAGGCGGCGACGTGCTTGGCCTTGATCGCAAGCAAGCTGCTGCAGCGGCACTGCTGGTCGAGGCCGCCCGCCTTGATCGCGATTTCAGCGACGCTGAACGGAACGCCATCAAATCGATCATCTCCAGCAAGTTTGGCCTGGATGCCGAAACGGCGCAGAACCTCGTGGCCATGGCCGAAAAAGACGACAAGATGGTTCATGATGACGTCGCCTTTCTCGACTCCATCAAGAAGGGTTTTTCCGCCGAAGAAAAATCCGAATTGCTCGAGATGCTTTGGACATTGTCCCTTGCCGACAAAAACCTGCATCATTTCGAAGAATATCTGATCTGGCACATGACCAGGGAATTGGGCCTGAGCCGGGATGTCTGCGAAAAGGCTCGCGATGCCGCCAAGTCAAAGGCAGCCTGAGGGACCGGGACACCATCCAGACGCTTTTTGCCGGCATTCGTCAGGCCGTTTGCCAATGACTTGCTTTTCCTGCCTGATTTCGCCATCACATCAATGATGATGGATCTCGTGCGCCAGTTTTTAAGAATATTCAATTTTCAGGTGCTGCTGATTTCGGTTCTGGCCGTGATCGCGACGCATTTCTGTATTGTGTACAATCTGCGTTCCGATCTGCCATCAAGCCTGGTGGCCGTCGCCATTGTCTTCCCGATTGTCTTCTCGATCGGGGCCGCGTATCAGCGACGTGAGGAAGCCTTGCAGGGTCTGGCCGCCATCCGGGCCGGCATTGCCTCAATCTATTTCGCCCATCGCGACTGGGTGCGTGACGGCGAGGCCCATGCGGTTCGCGCGCAGAGCCTTGGTCGCGATCTCTATGCCGCCCTGCGATTGGCCCTGATGTCCAAACCAAGCGAACGGCTAGCCAACAGTCTCACTGTCTATAAGGTCATTTCCGCCTATTCCCGCAGCCATGACCAGCTTCGCCGGGCCGGGCTGGGGTCGACAGAGCTTTCGCGCATCAATAATTTTCTTTGGCAGGTCACCGCAAGTTACGAAAAAGTGCGGATGATTGCCGATTATCGGACTCCGGGTTCGCTGCGCGCCTTCAGCAAGGTCTATCTCAACCTCTTTCCCATCCTCTATGCCCCCTTTTACGCTGATATTGCCGCGAAAGGCGGCGACGTCTTTGGCTATGGCGTCGCGGTGGCCTATGCCTGCGTCCTTGTCGGGCTGAACAATATTCAGGACCGGCTCGAAAACCCCTTTGACGGGATTGGTGAGGATGATGTGCGGTTCGAGCCCTTTCACGAACTGGAAACGACGCCTCCCTTTGAGGGTGAGGCGCCCTAAGTCTCCGGTTTTTGTCTCCGACGGATTGGAGGCGTGACAAATCCCCTTTTTGCGGCGCAACATGTATAGTTCAGGACGCAACCACAAACCGGTCCTGGTTTGTGGAATGGAGAGGTTTATCGACTCGAATGGCAATACAAGTCGCGTTGACGCATAAAACGACTTATCGCTACGACCGTCAGGTCAATCTGGGACCACAACTTATCCGTCTCCGACCTGCCCCTCATTGCCGGACGCCCATTCTGAGCTATTCGCTCAAGGTCACACCCAAAACCCACTTCCTCAACTGGCAGCAGGACCCGCAGTCCAACTATCTGGCGCGCTTCGTCTTTCCCGAACCCACAAGAGAATTCGTGGTCGAGGTCGATCTGCTGGCCGAACTGTCGATCATCAATCCCTTTGATTTTTTCCTCGAAGCGTCAGCTGAAAAATTTCCCTTCAGCTATGAGCCGGCGCTGGCCCATGAGCTCAAGCCCTATCTGGAAAAGGAAGCGGCCGGGCCGGAACTGCAGGCCCTGCTCGACCGGATCGACCTGACACCGCGCGCCACGATTGATTTCCTGATCGACATCAATCGGGATCTGGCGCAGCGCATCGGCTATGTCATCCGCCTTGAGCCGGGCATCCAGACGACAGAGACAACACTCACCCTGGCACGCGGTTCCTGCCGCGACAGTGCCTGGCTGCTGGTGCAGATTTTGCGGCATCTGGGGCTTGCTGCCCGCTTTGCCTCCGGATATCTGATCCAGCTTGTCGCGGATGAAAAATCCCTCGACGGGCCAAGCGGCACGGACCGCGATTTTACTGATCTGCATGCCTGGACGGAAGTTTATCTGCCCGGCGCGGGCTGGATCGGGCTTGATCCCACATCAGGTCTGCTCGCAGGCGAAGGGCATATTCCGCTGGCCTGCACACCGGATGCGTCGAGCGCCGCCCCGATCACCGGCGGTGTTGATCCCTGCGAAGTCACTTTCGATCATGAGATGTATGTGACGCGCATTGATGAACAGCCGCGCAGCACAAAGCCCTATACGCCCAAGCAATGGGCCGCAATCAATGCACTAGGGTCGGTCGTCGACAAACGGCTCAATGAGCAGGATGTGCGCCTGACCATGGGGGGTGAACCGACCTTCGTTTCCATCGACGACATGGATGGCGCGGAATGGAACACGGCCGCTGTCGGACCGACAAAGCGTCGCCTGGCCGGCGACCTGATCGACAGGCTCATGCGCCGCTTTGCGCCCGGGGGCTTGCTGCATTTCGGACAGGGCAAATGGTATCCAGGCGAAAGCCTGCCGCGCTGGGCACTGACCTGTTACTGGCGCCGCGATGGCGAGGCGCTCTGGGCCAATGGCGAATTTCTGGCGCGCGAGGATCGCGACTATGGCTACGGGCCGGAAGAAGCTGAACGACTGATCACGGCGATTGCCGAACGCACGGGCCTGAGCGGCGAAAATATACGCGCCGCCTATGAAGACCCTTGGCATTATCTGCGTCGCGAAAGCCTGTTGCCGCCCAATGTCGATCCGCTCGACAGCAAGCTGGATGATGCCGAGGAACGGGCACGGCTCGCCCGCGTGTTCGATCAGGGGCTTGATGTGCCGCGCGGCTTTGTTATGCCGATCGGGCGTCGCCACGAGGATAGCGGTCCCGTCTGGCAGTCCAGCGCCTGGCCGACACGGCGCGAGCGCCTCTATCTGATGCCCGGCGACAGCGCCATTGGCTATCGCCTGCCACTGCCCTCCCTGCCATGGGTCGACAAGGCCAATTATCCCTATTATTTCCCGCAGGATCCGTTTGATCCGCGCGCACCGCTGAAGCCGCGCGAGACGGGCCTGCCCAATGACAATCTGGCCACGGCCGTCCCGGCCCATGCGGGCCCGAATGGCGCGCCCGCCGAGGGCGATGCCCAGCTGGCGCTCGACACCAGCGCAACGTCGGGCGAGGAACGCCAGATCCAGACGCCCATGGCCGAGCTGCGGCGTGGCGATGTGGAGATGGGCAAGTCGGCCGAATGGGTGGTGCGCACGGCGCTCACCGTGGAGCCGCGCGACGGCAAGCTCTATATCTTCATGCCGCCCATGGAGTTGCTTGAAGACTATATCGATCTGATCGATGTGATTGAGGCCAGTGCCGTGGAAACCGGTCTGCCGGTGATCATTGAAGGTTACGGCCCGCCCCGCGACCCGCGCCTGAACTCCATTGCGGTGACGCCAGACCCCGGGGTGATCGAGGTCAATATTCATCCGGCGGCGAGCTGGGAAGAACTCACCCATATCACGCAGCAGGTCTATGCCGAGGCGCGGCTTTCGCGCCTGTGCAGCGAAAAATTCATGATCGACGGGCGCCATGTCGGCACAGGCGGTGGCAATCATCTTGTCGTCGGCGCGCTGACACCGTCTGACAGCCCCTTTCTCAGACGGCCTGATCTGCTGCGCAGCCTGATCACCTATTGGCAGAACCATCCGGCTCTTTCCTATCTGTTTTCGGGCCTCTTCATCGGACCAACCAGTCAGGCGCCGCGCATCGACGAAGCGCGCAATGACTCACTCTATGAACTTGAAATTGCCTTCAAGGAAATCGAGAAGGCAGGTCCGGATTGTCCGCCTTGGCTGATCGACAGGACATTGCGCAATATCCTGACGGATGCGACCGGCAATACCCATCGCGCCGAGTTCTGCATCGACAAGCTCTACTCGCCGGATTCATCGACGGGTCGTCTCGGTCTGGTTGAATTCCGCGGCTTTGAAATGCCACCCCATGCGGAGATGAGCCTTGCCCAGCAATTGCTGCTGCGGGCGCTGATCGCCCGTTTCTGGAAGAAGCCCTATAAAAACAGGCTGGTGCGCTGGGGCACCGAGCTGAATGACCGCTTCATGCTGCCCTATTTTGTTGAGCAGGATTTGCGCGATGTGCTCAGTGACCTGCGTGATGAAGGCTTTGCCTTCGAGGATAGCTGGTTCCTGCCGCATCTGAATTTCCGTTTCCCCGTTCACGGTCATATCGCGGTGAGCGGCCTTCAGCTCGAAGTCCGTCACGCGCTTGAGCCGTGGCATGTGCTGGGCGAGGAACCGGGTGGCGGCGGCACGGTGCGATTTGTGGACAGCTCTGTCGAGCGCCTGCAGATTCGTGTGCGCGGCATGACGGGTGATCGCCATGTGGTTGCCTGCAATGGCCACCGCCTGCCCCTTGGCCCGACAGGCATTGAAGGAGATTTCGTGGCCGGTGTGCGCTATCGCGCCTGGCAGCCGACCCTCGCGCTGCATCCGACCATTCCACCTCATGGGCCATTGGTCTTTGATCTGGTGGACACATGGGCCGGTCGCGCCATTGGCGGCTGCACTTATCATGTGAGCCATCCGGGCGGTCGCAATTTCGAAACGGCCCCTGTCAATGCCCATGAAGCAGAAGGCCGCCGGCTGGCGCGCTTCCATGCAAGTGGCCATACACAGGGCCAATTTGAGGTTAACGACACAGGGCCTAACCCTGACTTCCCTTTCACGCTAGACTTGCGGCGTGTCTGACTCGTTTGATTCTTTTGGCCCTGGAGGCCCCCCCAACGGACAGGCGTCGCTTTTTGGCGATGCCGGTTTGCCCGGTTACGCCCCCTTGCCTCCCACGGCGAGCTATGACGAAGCGATAGATGCCGACGGCAAAGTGCGGGCGCACTGGACGGCCCTGCTCTCCCGGCTCTCTCCGACCAATACGGGCGACATGGGATTGCGCGGCGAAGAGTCCATGCGCCTCCTGCGCCAGAATGATGTGACCTACCAGATCTATGATGATCCGCAGGGTGGCGAACGCATCTGGCCGCTCGACATCATGCCGCTGATGATCACCGCTGATGACTGGAAGACGATCGAGGCGGGCGTGTTGCAGCGGGCCGAACTTCTCAATCACATTCTGATTGATATTTACGGCCCCCAGACAATCGTCAAGGACGGGCTGCTGCCACCTGCGGTGCTGGAGGCCAATGAAGGCTTTGCGCGCAATTGTTATGGCGTGAAACCCAGAGGTGGGGTCTATCTGCATCTCAGTGCGGTTGATCTGGCGCGTGGCATTGACGGGCAGTGGCGTGTTATTGCCGACCGGACGGAAGCCCCAAGTGGCGCGGGCTATGCGCTGGAAAATCGCAGCGTTGTGAGCCGTGTGCTGGCTGACTGCATCTCCGAGGAAAAGATTGCTTCCCTTGCGCCCTTCTTCCGCAATTTGCGCGAAGGGCTTGCCGCCCTCGCCCCCGTATCGCAAGGACGGGCACCGCGCATCGTGCTGCTGACGCCGGGCCCTTATAACGAAACCTATTTTGAACATCTCTTCCTGGCAGGCCATCTCGGCATCACCCTGGTGGAAGGGGCCGACCTGACGGTGCGCGACCGTCGCGTCTATATCAAGACGGTCAGTGCGCTTGAGCCGGTCGATGTCATTCTTCGCCGCATTGACGATAGTTTCTGCGACCCGCTGGAGCTTCGTCATGACAGCGCGCTCGGCGTAGCAGGCCTTCTGGAGGCCATTCGCGCGGGCCATGTTGTCGTGGCGAATGCGCCCGGCACTGGTGCCCTGCAGGCCATGGCCTTCAAGCCCTTTCTGCCGGCGCTCTGCAAAGCGCTGCTGGGGCAGGATTTGCAGCTGCCCGATCTTGCCAGCTGGTGGTGTGGCGGCGAGGCGGAATGTGACTTTGTGATCGCCAATCTCGAACGCATGGTGGTGAAGCCAGCCTTTACGACCGTCAATGCCCAACCTGTTTTCGGCGCCGAGCTGACGCCTGCCGAAAGAGACGCCTTTGCGGCGCGCATTCGCGCCAACCCGCTGCAATTTGTCGGGCAGGAACGGTTATCGCTGTCACAGGCACCGATCTGGAACCAGACCCATCTGGAACCGCGCTCCATTTCGTTGCGCGTCTATGTGGCCTATGGCCCCGATGGCTTTATGGTGATGCCTGGCGGGCTGACACGTACCTCGCGCGCCAGCGGGCCGCCCATCGTTTCCATGCAGTCGGGTGGCGGCAGCAAGGACACATGGGTTCTGGAAGACCGGGCTTCGGTGACGACACGCCGCGGCAAACGCAGCAATGTCATCGAGCTGCCTGATGCTGTTTCGCGGCGCGTGGCCTCGGAACAACTGCCAAGCCGCGCGGCTGACAGCCTCTTCTGGCTCGGGCGCTATGCCGAGCGACTGGATGGCTCGGTGCGGCTGCTCCGGACGCTCGTGACAGGCCTGACCGATCCGGCACGCGGCTGGACGACAGCCGATGCAGAGCCGCTTCTCAATCTTGCGGCATGGGACGCGCTGCTGCCATGGCCGGCACCGGATAAAATTCTGCCCGCCATCGTCCTGAAGCAGGTACAACGTGCGCTTTCCGGGATTGATGAACCGGGCAGCACACGCCAGATACTCGGCCAGATCACCATCTCCGCCCGTCACGTGCGTGATCGCCTGCCGGTTGACTGCTGGCGGGCCGTTTCCGCGCTTGGCAAGCAGGCCAATCTCTCCAACATGCGGGCCACGCCGGTGCAAATCCTGTTGCGGCTGGATGAACTTGTCATGCTGGGCGCGTCGCTGACCGGTGCGATTGATGAATCCATGCCGCGCAATGATGGCTGGCGCTTCTTTGAAATCGGCAAACGCATTGAGCGCGCCATGCAGCTTGTCCGCATGCTGCGCCACATGTCGGGTGACAGGCCATCGCTGGAGGGCAAGATACGCCGTGTCAGCGAGGAACATCACCTCAAGGCGATTGCCGCGCTGGCCGGACCGCGCGTCGCACCGGTCATTGCAACCGGCCTTGATCGCCGTCGCATTCTTGAAGCGGTGCTGATGCCCGAAGACGATCCGCGCAGCCTGACCTATCAACTCAACATGCTGACGTCGCATCTGGTGGCGCTGCCCCAATCAAGCAGCGAGAACCCGACATCACAAGCGCTGATCCTGCGTGCGCGCGAGCTGACAGAGGAGGCGCGCGCTGCCGTTGCGCGCAATATCGCCACCGCCGCCATGGCGGTGACGCGCAAGCCGCTGGCACCCGATGAGATTGATACAGCTGATACGATCCGCATGGCCTTTGCCGGTATTGACGGGATCTTGCCGGAAATCTCCAATCTCATCACACGCGCCTATTTCACCCATGCCTTTGCACGGCAAGCCTGAGGCCAGATAAATGCCGTCGCAAAACCAGTCTCAATTTCAGGACCCGTCGATCCGTTACCGCATACGGCACAAGACGACATGCACCTATAGCAGCGACATTCAGCACGCCCAGCATGTGCTGCATCTCGATCCGCGGCCGCTGCCCTGGCAGACGATGCGGCTGAACCGCATCGCAATCACGCCAACGGCTGACACGATTGCTCAGCACCAGGATTATTTTGGCAATCCTGTCACCTATGTGGCGATTGAAGTGCCGCATAGCGAGCTCGTGATCAGTGTTGATTTCGACGTTGAAGTGGCCACACGCCCCGTGCCTGCCTATTCGACAACAAAGGCCTGGGATGCGATTGCCGAGGATATCAAGGCGGCCCTGAGCCCGACGGCCAAGGAAGCCAATCTGTTTTCCTTTGCCTCGAACATGGTGCCTCCGCTTCCCGAGTTGCGCGACTATGCCCTGCCGTCTTTTCCGGCCGGGCGCCCGATTGCGGAAGCTGCCTTCGATCTCATCACGCGTATCCACAAAGATTTCGTATTTGACCCGATCGCCACCACCATTGCGACACCGCTGAGCGATGTGCTTCGCAACCGGCGTGGCGTCTGTCAGGATTTTGCCCATCTGGCAATCGGCTGCCTGCGCGCCATGCGCCTTTCAGCGCGCTATGTGAGCGGCTATCTACGCACACTTCCACCGCCCGGCAAGGAACGGCTGGTCGGCGCCGATGCCTCTCATGCCTGGCTTTCGGTCTGGTGTGGCGATGATTTATGGCTCGACCTTGATCCCACCAATGGCAATGCGGGATCCATTGATCTGGTGACGCTCGCCTGGGGCCGTGACTATGAGGATGTCAGCCCGATGTCCGGCGTTCTCATTGGCGGCGGGCAGCAAACCCTTGTCGTTGAGGTCGATGTCGCGCCGCTTGACTGAAATATAAATTTCTTGTGGCGTCAACGCCCTGTTTTCAGGGCTTTTTGGGGCACCATGGGACATCACCCTTAATCGAATACAAAGAATTCTGGCGAATAGTGTTCCTTCATATCTGACAGGAGCGTTCGCAATATGGGCATTGCGCCCCCGCATCAACGACCCGAATGGCGCGATACAGGTCTCCAGACCATTCTGGTGGCCTTGATTGTCGGCATTTCGGCCTGGGGCTGCCTGACGCTTACGCATGAGGCAAATCTGGTCGCCACTGTCTGGCCGA
Organism: Hyphomicrobiales bacterium; assembly: GCA_016124805.1. Classification (GTDB taxonomy): domain Bacteria; phylum Pseudomonadota; class Alphaproteobacteria; order Parvibaculales; family Parvibaculaceae; genus Parvibaculum. The sequence continues at coordinate 11,967 of WGND01000008.1, forward strand.
CCAATGCCATCCTGGTTTCCATTTTGCTCAGCAGCCCCAGCAAACGCTGGATGCCCTTTCTGATCGCAGGCCTTGCTGCCAATCTGGCCGCCAATCTCGTCTCCGGCACGGCTTTCGCGCCGTCCGTCCTGATGGCCATGATCAATAGTGTCGAGGTCGGTCTGGCAGCCATGATGCTGCAGCGTCCGGGCATGGAGGCGCCTGATCTCACAAAGCTCACCGAGCTTATCCGGTTTGTTGTTCTGGCGATGGGTATCGCCCCGCTCGTTTCAGCCTCGCTGAGCAGCGTGACGCTGACCATTCTTTCGGGTGCAAACCAGCTGGACGTTTTTGCGACGTCATATATGGCCAACGCGCTGGGAATGGCGATCATTGTGCCGATATGGCTGGGCTTCATGCAAACAGACAGCCGCATCATCTGGAATCGAAAATCAATCTCTCATGCGCTTCTGACTCTCAGCCTGCTTTCCCTGACAACGTTTTTTGTATTTTCCCAACACAGCTATCCGTTCCTGTTCATGGTGTTTCCACCCCTTATGCTGGTTACCTTCCGTCTCGGTTTTCTGGGCTCGGCGGTCGGTCTGGGCCTCGTCACCATGATCGCCAGCTATTTCACGGCCATCAATTCCGGTCCCTTTGCGCTTGCTCATGTGGAAACGGATTCCGGACGCTTCATGCTGCTGCAGCTTTTCATTGCGATTGTCATCAGCGTGACTTTGCCCATCATTGCGGTGCTGTCGGAAAAGACCCGCATGGGACAGAAGCTCATGGAAGCAGAAGAGCAGTTTCGGCGGCTGGCGGAAAATTCCAGAGACCTGATTATCAATACAGGTGCTGACGGTGTGAGACGCTATGTGTCACCGGCCGCCAAATCGCTCCTCGGATATGAGCCCGAGGAAATGCTGACCAGCGCGCCGCTCTCATTGATGCATCCTGATGACCGCGTCAGGGTGGAGACACAAATCCGGCAGAGCTCGGTCGGTCTGGCAGAACCGCTTTGCAGCTATCGCGTCCGGCACAAGGACGGCCATTATATCTGGGTCGAGGCGAGCTATTCCTTTGTGCATGACCAGAAAACGGGCGTGCCGCTGGAATTCACGGCGGCCATTCGGGGACTCGATCTGCGCATGGCCGAGGACCAATCCACATTTGAGCAGGCGCTCAGCATTCAGGAAAGCAATCGCCTGCTTCATATGGCCGAGAACATGGCCGGTGTCGGCCATTGGCGTGTCGACATTGAGAGCGGTGATATTTTCTGGTCACCGGAAATCTACAGAATTCACGGTCGCGACCCGGACTATAAGCCCAATCTTGATACAGCCCTTGATGTCTATCATCCCGAGGATCGTCCCTATATCGAGCAGGCCATCCAGCGGGCAATTGACTTTGGCGAACCATATACCTTTGAAGCCCGCCTGATCCTGCCCGACGGACAGGTTCGCCATGTCGTGTCGCGCGGCCAGTGCGAAAGCACGATTGCCGGGAAAAGCATCACACTGGTCGGCACGTTTCAGGATGTGACCAAGCAATATGAAGCAACGACGACATTAAGCCGACAATATAGCGAGTTGCAGGAGAACTATCTGCATCTGGAAAACCAGCGCAAGGCGCTGGCCGAAATGACGGAAGCACTGGCCCGGGCGCGTGATGAAGCTGAGGCGGCCAATCATGCCAAGTCTGTTTTTCTGGCCAGCATGAGTCATGAAATCCGGACGCCCATGAACGGCATTTCCGGCATGAACAATCTGCTGCTGGCGACAGAATTGACGCCCGAGCAGGAGGGCTATGCAAAGGCGGTTCGGGAGTCAACAGACATGCTTGTCCGGACACTGAATGACATTCTGGATATTTCAAAGCTGGAGGCAGGCCGCGTTGAGCTGGAGACGGTCGAATTCAATCTGGCAGACACGCTTGACACAACCTTCGGGCATTTCACGCCCACGATGCGGCAAAAGAATATCGACCTGTCGATGAATGTGGCGCCTGAAATGCGGAGTATCGTGCGCGGTGATCCGACGCGCCTCAAGCAGGTCATGTTCAACCTGATTGGCAATGCCGTCAAATTTACCGACGACGGATCGATAAAGATTGACGTCGCGGCCATCTCGGCCGGTGAGAACAAGCTGCGTCTTCGGTTTTCTGTGGCGGATACCGGTATCGGCATTCCGGAAGAAGATGCCGAGCGGCTCTTCACCAAATTTTCGCAGGCCGACAGTTCCATCACACGGCGTTATGGCGGATCGGGCCTCGGCCTTGCCATCTGCAAGCAGCTTGTCGAGCTGATGAACGGCGATATCGGCCTGACAAGCGAGCCGGGCAAAGGCAGCACCTTCTGGTTTGAGGTTGAGCTGGACCTTGTCAGCAGAGCGACGGACAAAGAAGAAGATGATGAAGTGCTTGATATTCCGGCGCAGGAAACGCTCGACAATGCGCTTGAGGTTGTCGCCACCCCGATAGAGAATCGTGGATGGCCGCGCGCACGTCTGTTGCTCGTTGAAGACAATCATATCAATCAGCTTCTCGCGACCACCATTCTGGGGAAAGCGGGATATGAAATTGAGGTTGCCAAAAATGGTCTGGAGGCGCTTGATGCCCTCGAAGAGTCAGACTTTGACGCCATTCTGATGGATATCCAGATGCCCGTGATGGACGGGCTGGAGGCCACGAAGCGCATCCGCAGCAGCGGATCGACGGTTCGCAAACGCCAGACCCCCATCATTGCCATGACGGCAAATGCGATGCGCGGTGATCGGGAGACCTATCTCGAGGCGGGCATGGATGACTATATCAGCAAGCCCATCAGCGCCGCGCAGCTGATCGAAACAGTCGGCCAATGGGCGCTTGCAGACGCCGCGACGCCCGGCACCGACATGTCTGAACAGTCGGCAGCCTCATAAGCGCTATCATCTATTCAGGCAGAGGCTTGGGGCCGTCCTTGTTGAGATGGGCGCGCGCACGCTCGCCCGCGCTCCTGGATTTTTCATCACTTCCCTTTTTGACCTCGCGATCAAGATAGGCAATGCGCCAGCCGGGGCCCGCCTTGAATGAACGGTCCTCGGCAAAGGGATAGACAGACCCGGCCGGAGAAACCGCATAAAGCAGATGACTTTCCGGACCCTGAGTTTCCAGCATGTTCTGAAAATTATATTCTTCTGTCAGCTTGGTGTGACGGATTTGCAGATCATTTTTTTCGATCAATGCCTCAAGGCTCTCCAGTGTGACATCTTCCTTGAAGAGCGTACGCCCCGCTGCGGTGGTCGGGCGCTCGGCCGTATCAGCAATGCGGATGCTGTAAACATTGGCCGAGTTGAATTCAGACGCGTAGCGGAGGCAGGCCAGCGAATTGAGCGGCGCGCGATGGGAGAGCGCCAGCAGAACACCAATGCCGACGAGATCAAGGCGCCGATCTGCATCTTCCGACACGACAGTTCCGAAATAGGTGCGAAGCCCCGCCATGCGGGCCTTGCGAATCTGGTCCCAGGAGGTGTCGGCGAGGATGACTTCCACATCAAGCTTTTTGAGGCTGAGGGCCATGGCCAGGGCAAAGGGATTGCCACCCAGAATGAGGACGCCCTTGGCTTCCGGGTCTGCCACACCAAGCCAGCGGGAAAAGGGGCGCGCCGTAACGCCCTGCAAGAGCACTGTCACCACGATCACCGCAAAGGTGAGTGGCACCAGCGAGGAAGCGCCTTGGATATTTTCAGCCTCCAACTGAAGGGCAAAGAGGGCCGATACGGCGGCAGCGACAATGCCGCGTGGCGCAATCCATGACAGGACCGCGCGCTCCGGCCAGGTCAGACTGGACCCGATTGTCGAGAGAATGACGGCGAGGGGGCGCGAGACGAAAAGGATAAAGCCAAGCAGCAATGCGGTTGGCAGCCAGGCGAGTGAAAAAGCATCCTGGGGGATACGGGCGGCCAGAATGATGAACAGAACGGATGTCAGCGAGACGGTGAGACTTTCCTTGAAGTCCAGAATATCCTCTGTGTTCACGTCTTTCATATTGGCCAGCATGATGCCCATGATCGTGACGGCCAGCAGTCCTGATTCATGTGCCAGACTGTTTGACACCGTGAAGGTGAGCAGCACCATGGCCAATGTCGCCACATTGTGCAGATAATCCGGCAGAATATGGCGACGCATCACAAAGCCCAGCGCCATTGCCGCCGCCGCGCCAAAGGCAATCCCGGCGGCAAAGATTTCCAGCGCGATCAGAAAATCCGTTGTCTGCTTCACTTCCAGCGTCACGAGCTGAAAAATGACGACGGCTGCCAGCGCACCCAGCGGATCGATCAGAATGCCTTCCCAGCGCAGAATGTTTGAAATGTTCTTGTTGGGTCGCATCGTGCGCAGGATCGGGATGATCACCGTCGGGCCGGTGACCGATACCAATGCACCAAAGAGAAGCGCCACACCCCAGGGAAAAATATCCAGCCACCAGGCGGCAAGCGCGATGGTGAGCATGGAACAGATGGCGCCCAACGTGATGAGCCGCGTAACAACCTGACCGTGCCCGCGAATTTCACTGAATTTGAGCGTCAGGCTGCCTTCAAAGAGAATGACGGCAACGCCGAGGGAGACAACCGGCAACAGGAGATCGCCAAACAGGGCGTCAGGGTCAAGAACCTGAAAGACGGGTCCGGCCAATAATCCCGCGACCAACAGCAACAGAATGGCGGGCTGCTTCAACCACCATGAGGCCCATTGCGCCGCAATACCGATTGCCAGTATGAGCGCGATCACGAGGCCTGTATCCAGATGCATTGTCTTGCCGCTTTGTTGATTTTGAACCGGGGGACAGCTTAGCCCTTCGCTTGTTGAAGTGCATCTTTTGGTACGGCCCGGCATATGGCTTGTATCGTGACATTCATGGTGCCATTTTATGGCTTTCCCACTCGCAAAGGCGACCTGCTATGTCTGTGGCCACCATTCTTCTCGTGCTGTTGCTTCTTTGTGTGCTTCTTGCTACCGGACTTTACCTGATTGGGCGCCGTGAACCTGTTTTCAGGATTGATGCGCAGGCGGCAACCTATTTCGTTGCCCTGAAGTTCAAAAACAGGGATAGCGCAGCGGCTCTCAGTTTCGCACCCCACCTGTCACTGCGCTGGATCGTGGATGCCGGTTTCACCGTCATTGGCGCGGGCGAGGCCTATTGGGACCAATTCATGATCCTGTCGGGCCTGCAGGGCAACGCAATGCCGATTGCGCTGTCCGACGATCTGGACGATGCCTATGTGGCAGAACTGCGCCTCGCCAGCCCGCCAAAATTGGTCATGGGCATCTTGCGTCTTTTCGTGCTCACCGGCATTTTGCGCAAGCCTGCAGCCATTGAGAGCATAGACGTCGATGATATCAATGCACGACATGACGTGATACCGAGTGCCGAACAGGCCGCGCGGCTTCTGGCCCAGCCCGGTGATTTCAAACCGGCACTGGTGAATTTCCTGAAATATTTCCCTGTGGCGCATTATCCGGGCGGGGCCGGGTCCTCTGTTTCCGGACGCAAAGCCTATGGCCGTTACGGTCTGGTCGCGCTTCGCACCGTCTACAGCACGGGCGGGTATCTGGTTTTTGCAGGCCGGATCAAATCGGTTCTGCATCCTGCATCCCGCTGGCCCGCCGCGCAGTCATGGGATGATATCGCGGTCATGCAATATCCCAATGCCTCTGCCATGCTTTCAATGGAACAGGTGCCTGCCTATCGTGCCGCCCTCCATCATCGTGACGCAGGTCTGGCAGCGACTGTCGTTGTCGCCTCGACCGAGCGGGTTGTTGACTGAGCGGAATGCAAAACACCCCGAAACGCTTTCGCGTCTCCGGGTGTGATGCAGTCCTGATCTCGGGAAAAATCAGAGGCGTTCGATGATGATGGCCGGTGCCATGCCGCCTGCGGCGCACATGGTGACCAGACCACGCTTCTTGCCGGTGCGTTCCAGCTCATCAAGAATGGTGCCGATGAGGATGGAGCCCGTGGCGCCGATCGGGTGACCCAGTGCCATCGCACCGCCATTGACGTTCACCTTTTCACGATCAAGCTTGAGATCACGGATGAACTTCTCGGCGACGACGGCGAAGGCTTCGTTGATTTCCCAGAGGTCGATGTCATCAACCGTGAGACCCGCCTTTGCGAGAACCTTCTTGGCGGCGGGCACCGGGGCATTCAGCATCAGCGTGGGGCAATCGCCCATATTGGCCGTGGCAACAATGCGCGCGCGCGGCGTCATGCCATGGTCCTTGGTGTATTTTTCCGACGCCACGAGAATGGCGGCGGCACCATCCACAACGCCCGACGAATTGCCGGCGTGATGTACATGGTTGAACTTGGTCAGCTCCGGATAAACCCGCTGCACCAGATTGCCATAGGTTGTGCCCTTGTCATCGACGGGAATATTCATCCACATCTCGAAGACAGGCTTGAGACCGTTCAGGCCTTCAAGCGTTGTCTGCGGACGGGGAAATTCCTCATGGTCGAGCGCCACCGACCCGTCTTCATTGTAAACGGTGATGAGGGACTTGTCGAAACGACCCTCGGCAATGGCGCGCGCCGCGCGCTGCTGGGAGACGAGCGCGAGCTGGTCCACCGCTTCACGGTCAATGCCCTGCATTGTCGCGATGGCGTCGGCACAGACACCCTGCTGCGACTGGGGATGCACCTTGCGCAGATGCAGATTGCCGGCATCCAGCATGGGCGGTGTCGTGGGATCAGCCGTGGCGGCGGTGTAGGACATCATTTCCGTCCCGCCTGCAATCACCAGATCTTCCATACCCGACATGATCTGGGCTGCGGCAAGATTGACCGAGGTGATGCCCGAGCCACAGAAACGGTCGAGCGTCACGCCTGATGCCTTGGTGTTGTAACCGGCATCCAGCGCCGCCATGCGGCCCATATCGGCACCCTGGGCGCCGCGCTGGGAGGAGGTGCCCCAGATGATGTCATCGACTTCGGCGGTATTGAGTTCGTTCCGCTCGGCCAGCGCCTTGAGAACAGTTGACGCAAGATGCTGGGGATGAAGATGGGCAAGCGAGCCCTTGCCCACTTTGCCAATGCCGCGCGGTGTGCGGCAGGCGTCGATGATATATGCCTCTGACATTGAATTTGCCTTTCTTGTTTTCTATCAGATCCGTGACACGCATCTGTTTGGAGGTCTGCCGGGGGGCTGTTTTGCAGGTTGCAGCCCTGGCGAAAACGGGTTGGGCGGGATCGTAATGCAGGCCTTTGCGAGACGCCAGAAGGCCCGATTTCACGCAGCGGAACGCTGGCACGCCACGCAACCCAAGGCAGAGGCGTGACCCATAAGTGACATTTCACAGTGAAAAAGCGGATTGGAGGCTGGTATCACTGCCGGGAATGCCCACATTTCTCTGGTATCCAATAGAAGCAGATTATAAGACCACCCGACCCTCATGACCGCTGACCGGCACGGCTTCTGGAAGCTGCAAGACGGCCAAAATCAGCGCTCCCGGATTGACTGAAAGCTTTCGTCAGCCCCAAAAAGAAGAAGACAGATGATCGAGCGCGCCAAGACCCTATTCTCAGCCTTCAGCCTGAAGCGGATGCACCGATCTCATGTCATTGCCATTGGTATCGGGGTCGCGATCCTTTTGTGGTTTGGCTCCGGCCTGCTGGGCGGGGGCGATGCGCCCGAAACGACGCTGACGGCGGCGGAGGCGGACAGCGCCAATGCGACGCTGATGCGCGTGCGGGTGGTTGAATCTGTCGCCGAGCAGCGCCAGGGCTCGCTGACGATCCGGGGCCGGACCAGTGCCAAACGCGCCGTGCAGGTGCGGGCGGAAACGGCCGGCAGCGTGGCGAAGCTGCCCGTTGAAAAGGGCATGCGTGTCGGCAAGGGCCAGTTGATCTGCCAGCTCGATATTGATGCCCGCGATGCCCAGATGACGGAAGCCAAGGCCGTGATGCGCCAGCGCCGACTGGAATATGACGCCTCGCGCAAGCTTGCCGAGAAGGGCTATCGAGCCCCCACGGTGGCCGCTGAATCCAAGGCGGCCTATGACGCCGCGCAGGCCCGCCTGAAGCAGATGCAGGTCGAACTCGACCAGACCCACATTTCCGCGCCCTTTGACGGGGTGTTGGACCATCGTCCCGTTGAGGTGGGTGACTATATGCGCCCCGGTGATATCTGCGGCATGGTCGTGGAACTCGACCCGCTGCTGGTGATCGGTCAGGTCTCGGAAGACCGCGTAGGCAGCATCGCCATCGGCGAACCGGGACGGGCGCGCCTTGTGACCGGTGAAACAGCTGAGGGCGCCATCAGCTATGTCGCCAAGACGGCCGATGAGGCCACGCGCACCTTTCGTGTGGAACTGCAGGTTCCCAACCCGAATTTTGCCATGCGCGCCGGTGTCACCGCGAGCCTGATTGTTCCCGGCGACACCGTCTCGGCGCACCGCATCCCCAGTTCCGTGATCAGCCTGGACGACAAGGGCGTGATTGGCGTGCGCACGGTCAACGAGGATGGCCGGGTCAAATTCAATACGGTCGAGCTGATTGACGACACGCCGGAAGGCCTGTGGGTCAGCGGCCTGCCGGAAAAAGTGACGCTGATCACTGTCGGGCAGGACTATGTGAAAGAGGGGCAGCGCGTGGAGGCCGTGCGCGAAGGCGATGAAGGAAGCGCCCTATGAATGCGCTCATTGATTCCGCCCTCTCCCACACACGCACCGTGATGACCACCATGGTCCTGATGGTGGCGGCGGGCATCATCTCCTTCATGTCGATCCCGAAGGAAGCCGATCCGGATATTCCCATCCCGATTTTCTATGTCTCGATCATCCATCAGGGCATTTCACCGGAGGACGCCGAGCGCCTGTTGATCCGTCCCATGGAAACGGAGTTGCGCTCCCTTGAAGGGCTGGAAGACATTACCGCTGTCGCCTCGCAGGGACATGCGGGCATTCTGCTCGAATTCGACGTCAATTTTGACAAGGACGCCGCGCTGCAGGATGTGCGCGAGAAGGTAGATCTGGCGCGCGCCAAGCTGCCAAGCGATACCGAGGAACCCATTGTTCGCGAATTCAACGCCGCCCTTTTCCCGGTTCTCATTGTCACGCTGTCGGGTGATGTGCCCGAGCGCACACTCTATCAGGCCGCCCGCCGCCTGAAGGACGAGATTGAAGCCGTGCCCACCGTTCTTCAGGCGGAACTGATCGGCCATCGGGAAGAATTGCTGGAAGTGGTGATCAACCCGTCCAAGCTTGAATCCTACAATATTTCGCAGTCCGAACTGATCAGCATTGTTTCGCTGAACAACCGGCTTGTGGCCGCCGGCAATATCGATACCGGACAGGGACGCTTCTCGGTGAAGGTGCCTGGCCTCTTTGAAACACGCGAAGATGTGCTGAACCTGCCCGTGAAATCCTCCGGCGACGGTGTGGTGACGCTTTCGGACATTGCCGATATTCGCCGCACCTTCAAGGACCCGGACGGCTATGCGCGCTTCAATGGTCATTCGGCCATCGCCATTGAGATCACCAAGCGCATCGGTACCAATATCATTGACAATAACGAACAGGTGCGCAAAGCCGTGGCACAGGCCACAACGGACCTGCCGCCTTCGATCCATGTGAATTACACGCTGGATGCCTCAAACTGGATTTTCCGGTCGCTGGGGTCGCTGCAAGCCTCCATCACCACAGCCATCATTCTGGTGATGATCGTGGTTGTGGCATCGCTCGGCCTGCGCTCGGCGATTCTCGTCGGCATCGCCATTCCCACATCCTTCATGATCGGCTTCCTGTTTCTGGCAACAGCCGGCTACACCATCAACATGATGGTGATGTTCGGCATGCTGCTTGCCGTCGGCATGCTGGTCGATGGCGGTATCGTTGTCGTGGAATATGCCGACCGCAAAATGTCGGAAGGACTGGATCGACGCGAAGCCTATTCGCTTGCCGCCAAGCGCATGTTCTGGCCGGTGACATCCTCGACGGCGACAACCCTTGCGGCCTTCCTGCCCATGCTTCTGTGGCCCGGTGTGAGCGGCAAATTCATGAGCTACCTGCCGATCACATTGATCGTGGTGCTCTCGGCCTCGCTTCTGACCGCCCTTATTTTTCTGCCGACCATGGGTGCCCTTTTTGGCAAGGCCGAAACGGAGAATGACGAAGTGCTCCGGCAGCTCGCAGGTGCAGAGACAGGCGACATCCGTTCTCTCTCCGGCATGACCGGGTCCTATGTCCGCCTGCTTAGCCGTCTTGTCGAATATCCCGGTCGGGTGCTGGCCGCGACGGCGGGTATTCTCATCGGCACCATCATGCTGTTCAGCTATTTCAACAATGGTGTTGAGTTTTTCGTCAATACCGAACCGGAACAGGCGGTTGTGCTGGTAAGCGCACGCGGCAATCTTTCAGCGCAGGATACGCTTCTGCTTGCCAAGGATGTCGAGCGTATCGTGCTGGATACGGACGGCGTGGAAACCGTTTTCACACGCACCGGCCCGGGGCTTGGCGCCGGTTCATCGGGACGGAATGACGTGCCCAATGATCTGATCGCGCAGATGATGATCGAGCTCAAACCCTATGAGCAGCGCCGCCCGGGCGAAGTCATTCTGGAGGAAATCCGCCAGAAGACGAAGACGCTGGCCGGCATCAAGGTCGAGCTGCGCAAGGAAGAAAACGGTCCGCCGACGGGCAAGGATATCCAGATCGAGCTGACCTCGCAGAGCTATAAGAAGCTGATGGACACAACGGCGCTGATCCGCGCCCATCTGGACAAGGAAGTCGATGGCCTGATTGATATTGAAGATGGCCGCCCGCTGCCGGGTGTTGAATGGGTGATGTCGGTTGACCGTGAACTTGCCGGCCGCTTCGGGGCGGATGTGACCTCCATCGGCGCCGTGATCCAGCTTGTTACCAATGGCATCCTGATCGGCGAATATCGCCCGGATGATGCGCAGGATGAAGTCGATATCCGGGCGCGATTCCCGAGCGATTTCCGCGTACTCGACCAGCTCGATAATCTGCGCGTGCAGACACAGCAGGGTCAGGTGCCGCTTTCCAATTTTGTGTCACGAGAGGCCGAACCGCAGGTCAGTACCATTGAACGCATCAATGGCGTCCGCCGCATCATGATCAAGGCCAATACCGCCATCGATCCGGCAACGGGTGTGAAGATCAATGTGGCAGAGAAGGTGGCTGAACTGTCTGACTGGGTAGAGAGCCAGCCGCTGGACCCCGCCGTCAAAATCCGGTTCCGGGGCGCCAATGAAGAGCAGAATGAATCCGCCTCGTTCCTGGGTGGCGCCTTGATCGCCGCCCTCTTCCTGATGTTCATCATTCTGCTGACGCAGTTCAACAGCTTCTATCATTCCTTCCTGACGCTTTCGACGGTGGTGCTCTCCACTGTCGGCGTCCTGATCGGCATGATGGTGACCGGGCAAGCCTTCTCCGTGATCATGACGGGCACAGGCATTGTCGCGCTGGCAGGTATTGTCGTGAACAATTCCATCGTGCTGATCGACACGTATCAGCGTCTTCGCGAGGGTGCGATGGATGCGGTGGAAGCCGTGCTTCGTACTGCCGGGCAGCGGCTGCGCCCGATCATGCTCACCACCATCACGACCATGTTCGGCCTCTTGCCCATGGCACTGCAGATCAATCTTGATTTCGCGGGCCGTGATGTCGTGATCGGTGGACCGGTCGCGGTGTGGTGGGTGCAGCTTTCGACGGCCATTATTTTCGGCCTCGGGTTTTCGACGCTGCTGACGCTTATTCTGGTGCCGGTTCTGCTGGCTGCTCCGTCTGTGATCCGCGTCAAGCGGGCAAACCGTCACCCGGCAGCCGTGACCTATGAAACATCAAAGGCGGCGGAGTGATTATCTGATCGCCAGGTCTCAGCACCAGCTCGCTGTTTCGGCCTGCGGGGTGTGGAGCAGCTCGCGGATATTGGCCTCGATCAGACGAAAACCGACATTGCCGTAAAGTTTCTGGCGACCCTGATTGAGAACAAAGCTCGGGCTGCCTTCAATGCGCATCTTGTCGGCGTCCTGATAGTCGGCGGCAAGGTCGGCAAAGGCCTGACCGCTCTGAATGTGTTTTTCGACAGCGCCAATATCCACGCCATGCGGCCTGGCAATGTCGCATTGCACCAGCCAGTCCGAAATGTCGCGCGCATCGCGGAAGAAACCCGCTCGCAGATCCCAGATCACGCTGTCATAGACTGACTGTGCGGCTTTTGTGTCGGTGCCCGCAAGGGCATTTGCCCAGCGCGCTACGGCCTTCATGAAAAGATGCGGACTTGTGGAACTGAGTGGACGCACTGTCAGCCAGACATCGGGGTTGACGGTGATGTGGGGAAACTTCTCACCAACTTCGCGAAGATGTTTGTTGAAGCCCTGATATTCCCCCCGATCCTTCCAGACCGTCGGAATTTTCGTTGCCGTGTCGCCAAAGACCGAACAGAATCGATGGTCGAAACGAACCTGATCACCAAATGTTTCATGCACGGTGTCGATGCGTATCTGCGCCACATAGGCCCAGACACATAGAACATCTGAAAAATAGGTAATCTCGACGGTGCTCATCACGCCTGTCCGTTCTCAGCTGTTGCGCAGATACCAGTCAAAATCAAGGTCGCTCACGGCGGCAAAAAAACGGTCACATTCAGCTTCCTTGATCGTCAGGAAAATATTGGTGAAGCCGTCGCCCAATCGTCGTTTGAGGAAGTCGGAGCCGCGCGCGACTTCCAGCGCCCGCCACCAGTTCATCGGCAGCGTGGCTTCCTTCTGCCCATAGCCGTCACCAACGACAGGCGCACTCGGCTCGATCCTGTTCTCAATGCCCTCGGCAATGGCGGCGAGCACAACTGCCAGCGCCACATAAGGATTGGCATCCGCGCCGCAGACACGATGCTCCAGATGACGCGTCTCCGGCTTGCCTGCTGTCACGCGCAGTGGCACGGAGCGATTATCCACGGCCCAGGCCGGTGCGAGTGGCGCATAGGAGTTTTTCCGGAAGCGGCGGTAGGAATTGGCATTGGGGGCAAAGATCGCCATGCTTTCCGCCATGGTCTGTTCCAGACCACCAATCGCATGACGCAGCGAAGGCGTCAGTTCCCCCGCACCGGCAAAAAGATTGCCGCTTGTCTCATCCGCCAGCGATACATGCACATGCATGCCGCTGCCGGAATAGTCAGCATAGGGCTTCGCCATAAATGTCGCGACATAGCCATGCGCATCCGCCACGCCCTTGACGAGACGCTTGTAGAGCACGGCATCATCAGCCGCCCGCATCGCATCGGCGCAATGGGCCAGCACGATCTCGAACTGGCCGGGTGCATATTCGGAAATCAGGGTGCGCGCGGGCAGACCCATTTTTTTTGTGCCGGCAAAAACATCATTGAGGAATCCGGAGAAATCTTCCAAATCCTGCATGAGATAGGCCTGCAGGTCGGACGGCCTGAACCCGTTGGGCGCGACCGCGGGCATCGGCTTTCCCTTGCGCAGGGACTTGCGGTCGATCAGATAGAATTCCAGCTCAATGGCCACAACCGGCGTGAAGCCCAGGGCCTGAAGCGATGAGACACAGCGCGCCAGCGCATGGCGCGGATCGGCCGGTGTTGGCGACCCGTCACGTTCAAATGACTGCAGGATCAGCTGGGCCGTGGGCACTTCATTCCATGGCGCATGGGTGAGTGTGCCCGCCACGGGATAGCAGGGACGATCTGAATCACCCTCTTCCCAGACAAGGCCCGTTTCAAGAACATCTGCCCCGAGAATGTCGAGGGACTCGATGGAACAGGGCAAGGGACGCGCGTCGCGATAAGCCGGCACGAGCTCCTCGGGGCGCAGTACCTTTCCGCGCGCCACGCCCGACGGGTCTGTGAGAAATGCCTGAATCTGCACGATCCCGGGATTGGCCGCGAGAAAATCGCTCGCCTCTTTCGGATCAGGCTTCGACATCATGCGATCTCCTTCTGGCCGCAAAGGACGGCAAGCGCCTCGCCAAATCCGGCCACAAGGCGGTTCACATCTTCGGCTGTTGTCGTTGGTGCGACGAGGGTCATGTTGTGGAACGGCGTGACCAGCACCTGCCTGTTCAGCAGGAAGAGGTGAATGGCACGCTCAACCACGGGATCAATCGCAGCGGTGGCCTCGGCGCCGTTTTCCAGCGGGCGGGGTGCAAAAACAAGTTCGGCACGGGCTCCTATCTGCGTCACGGTCCATGGCAGCTTGTGGCGTGTTACGGCCTCACGCAAACCTGTGGCAAGTTTCTCGGCCAGCGATGTCATATGCGCATAGGCGTCTGCTGTCATGACCTCGCTCAGACAGGCGCGCATGGCCGCAAGTGTAAGGATATTGCCCGACAGCGTGGTGCCAATGCCGGAATAGCCCGGCGTCTTGGTTTCGAGTACATGTGCCATGGCCGCCTCGACCTCGGCAGTGAAACCAAAGACGGCAGCGGGCAGGCCGCCAGCAACGGGCTTGCCCAGAACGAAAAAATCCGGCTCCAGATTATTGGCCCGGGTGAAACCTCCCGGCCCGGTCGAAATTGTATGTGTTTCATCAAGGCAGATAAGCGTGCTGTGACGACGCGCAGCCGCCATCAAGGCATCGATGAAACCGGGCTTGGGCAAGACCATGGCCGTATTGGTCAAGGCGGGCTCTGTCAGAATGAGGGCGATCTCACCGCCTGCCAGCAGGCGCTCGACAGCGTCGATATCGTTGAAGGGTGCGGCAACGCTGGTGTGCGCAATGTCACTGGCCTGCCCGAGCAGGCTCGGCTTCATGACGGTTTTGCCATTGTCGAGCTTCACGAAGGCGTCTTCCACCTGACCGTGATAGCAGCCATCGAAAACCAGCACCTTGCTGCGGCCTGTCAACGCGCGCGCCCAGCGCACCACGGCGCGGTTGGCATCGCTCGCCGTTGCGGTGACCTGCCAGAAAGGAAGGCCAAAACGCCCCGCAAGCAGGGCGCCGACTTCGGCTGTCAACGCAGACGGCAGCATGGTGGTGAGACCGCGCGCGGCCTGTTCGGCAATAGCTCTGGCAACGGGTTCGGGCGAGTGACCGAACATGGCGCCGGTATCGCCAAGGCAGAAATCGGCATAGCGCAACCCGTCAATATCGGTGACGGTCGAACCTTTTGCCGATGCCACAAAGAGAGGAAAGGGTGTCTCCCAGTCAAGCATCCAGTGCAACGGCACACCGCCGGGAAAATGTTTTTGTGCCTTACCTGCCATCTCGCCCGATTTGGGGTGCTGCGCCACAAAGCGCGCACGCTCGGCCACAATCATGGCTTGAGCCCGGTTTCTGATGTCGGGGGCGACAGGCATGGGGATAACTCCACAGAAAGAACTGTACTTTCTATAGACCAGTCACGGCTGCCCGCATAGGTGGCATTCTGCCCGGGCTCAGCATTAAGACAGGACAAAATGTGGCGTTTTTCTCGCAAAAAAGGACCCATCGCCATCAATATTCGGTCGAATGCAGCCGACCGCGCTGTCGGCAAACGGTGATCAGGCGGCGCGACGGCGGCGGCGGATGAACCACCAGATGCCGCCGATGAGGACAATCACCCCGGCAATGAAAGGCAACAGCATCCAGCCATAGACAGCGCGCTGCTTGGCCATGGTGTTGATGTCAATCTGCACACGGGAGTTATAGCCCTCCGGCATTTCCAGCACGCCCATGTTTTTGGCATAGGTGGCGTAGTCGGCCTTGAGCTCGGCAAAGCGCTCGGGCTCACTTGCCGACAGATCATTGGTTTCACCCGGATCGACCGCAATGTTGAAAAGGCGCCAGATGCCATCCCCGACCGGGGCGACATTGCGCACGATCTTGTAGTCGCCCTTGTAGAGGGCAGCATTGCCCGACACTTCCACGCCGATGAGATCGTCAGGCCCATAGACCTGATCACGCTGGCCTGTCAGCACCGGCTCCAGGCTGCGGCCCGTCATGGGCATCGCACCTGCCAGGTCATCGGCGCCAACATCCGCCATCTGCAAAATGGTAGGCGCAAGATCGGTCACCAGCGCGCGTGAATTGACCACGCCTGCGGAAGGAATGCCGGGGCCCGCCATGATAAGAGGTACACGAAGCCCTCCTTCAGAGGCATAGAATTTGTAAAGTGCGCTGGGCGAGGCCGCTGCATTGGCCCATTCCGGCCCGATGAACCCCCAGCTGCCCTTCTCACCGATATTCTCAAGGCCTGTGTGATAACCGTGCAGAGCCATCCAGAGAGCCAGACGTTTGTCATCGTCTCCGCGTGTCGGTTCAGGTCCATTATCCGAAGTCACGATAAAAACGGTGTTGTCATACTGGCCCGTTTCACGCAGATGGGCGATCAGGCGACCGATGTGGAAATCCATCGCTTCCAGCATGGCAGCATTGACCTGCATGCGGGCTGCATAAAGCTTCTGATCTGCCGGCGAGAGATCTTCCCATTTGCGCATGCCGGGCAGCATCGGCTCAAGCGGCGCGTCCATCGGGATCAAACCCAGTTCCTTGGCGCGCGCCCAGCGCTTCTCGCGCAACACCTGCCAGCCGGCATCATAGACGCCATCATAATGGGCCGTGAATTCCGGTGGGGCCTGCACCGGAATGTGAATGGCCTGAAAGGCCAGATAGGCGAAGAAGGGGGCGTCTTTCTTGGCCGTGCCGCTGTCGGCATGATCGATATAGTCGATCATCTTGTCGATGATGAATTTCGATGAATAGAAATCCTTTGGCAGGGTGGCTGGCTTGTCATCCTCAAACCACGGCGCCTCTTCATAGAAAGGCATGTAGGATTTCTGTTCCCAGTTATCCGCGCCGGATGCATCAAGGGCGAAAGAATGCTCAAAGCCATGCGAGACAGGCAGATCGCCTTTCTTGCTGCCCATGTGCCATTTGCCGGTCATCAGTGTGCGATAGCCTGCCGGGCGCAAACGATCCGCCAATGTTTCGACACCAGGTTCCAGGGACAGCGAATAGCCGGGCTTGCCTTCCTGCTCCGGCGGGATAACCTCGGGAATCGTCGCCACACCTGTCTTGTGATTATCAATGCCTGTGAGCAGCATTGCGCGGGACGGTGCGCAAAGAGGCGATGTGCGATAATGCGTGAACTGGACACCCTTTGCGGCCAGCGCATCAATATTGGGTGTATGCGCCTCGCCACCATAGGCCCCGAGATCCATAAGCGCGGCATCATCAATCAGCAGAATGACGAAATTCGGACGCGTGTCGGCGGCCTGCACGGGCTTTGACATCGGCACGACAAGACCCGCCGACAGAGCGAGCGCCAAAGCATAATGACGGGCGCCGCGGCCGGCGCGCTTTGTCCAAATTGACGGGGCCATTTCCATCCTCAAGCGTTTGACGTCTCAATGTCGGTCAAATTTTCAGTTTTCGAATGATAGACCCGATACACTAATGACACAAGGCGTGTCAATAAAATCACTTTTGGGCGGTTCCCCCGCCGTCAATCCGCATGAAAAGCCAGAACATGCCGACCGGTGTCATAAATCGTGGCGTCGTAACTCTCCGCGCCCTAACATGATTAAAAGTCAGATGGCTAAAAGCCACACCAGCTGACACAGAACAAGAACATCGCTGCCAAAGGGAAGCGAGAGAAAACGGGTCGGGAAACATGACACAAGCAACAAAAGACGCCAGCCGCAGCGCCATCGACAAGAAAGCCCTGCTCGCTAAATACATCGCCGAGCGCGACAAGCGGCTGCGCGCCGATGGCAATGCGCAATATCTGCAGATAAAGGATCAGCTGGCCCATTATCTCGAGGACCCCTATACGCCGCGCGTCGAGCGTGAGCCCGTCACCGATCACGTGACCTTTGCCTTTATCGGAGGTGGCTTTGCCGGTCTCGTCACAGGCGCGCGGCTAGTGGAAGCAGGCATCACCGATATTCGCATCATTGAGAAAGGGGGCGACTTTGGCGGCACCTGGTACTGGAACCGCTATCCCGGCGCGCAATGCGATACGGCCTCAATGATCTATATGCCGCTGCTGGAAGAAACCGGGCACATGCCGAGCGAGAAATATGCCCATGCCCCTGAAATTCTGGAACAGTGCCAGCGCATCGGCCGCAAATATGATCTCTATAAAAATGCACTCTTCCACACGGAAGTGTCCGAGCTTAACTGGGACGAGAAAAATTCACGCTGGCTGATCAAGACCAACCGGGGTGATGCGTTCACCGCGCGCTTCCTCGGCATGGGGACGGGACCCCTGCATGTGCCCAAGCTGCCGGGCATTCCGGGCATTGAATCCTTCAAGGGCCATTCGTTCCATACCAGCCGCTGGGACTATGACTATACGGGCGGGGACCCGAAGGGCGGGAAGCTTTCGAAGCTGGCCAACAAACGGGTCGCGATCATCGGCACCGGCGCCACTTCGGTTCAGTGCGTACCGCATCTGGCACGCGCCTGTAGTACCCTCTATGTCGTGCAGCGCACCCCCTCCTCTGTTGACGTCCGTGCCAACAAACCCATTGACCCTGAGTGGTTTGAAAGCATTGCAACGCCTGGCTGGCAGAAGCGCTGGCTGGAAAACTTTACCGCCAATCAGGCGGGCAACATGGCCGAGGAAGACTGGGTCATGGATGGCTGGACAGATTTGTCACGCCGCATCCGCAGCAGGATCATGGATCTGCCGGCCGACAAAAGAACACCGCACGACATGCTGGCCGCCTATGAGGACTCCGACTTCGAGAAGATGGAAGAAATCCGCGCGCGCGTTGACAGCATCGTGAAGGATGAAGCGACCGCCCAGAATCTCAAAGCCTGGTATCGACAGCTTTGCAAGCGCCCCTGCTTCCATGATGCCTATCTGCAGGCCTTCAATGAACCGGGCACCCATCTCGTCGATACGGATGGCAAGGGTGTGGAAAAAATCACCGAGAGGGGGTTTGTCGTTGGCGGTGTTGAATATGATGTTGATTGCATCATCTATGCCTCCGGTTTTGAGGTGGGGACAGAATTTACGCGCCGCGCTGGATTTGATCTTGTCGGGCGTGACGGGCTGAAGCTGTCGCAAGCCTGGGCGGATGGCATGAAAACCAAGCACGGCATTCATGTGCATGGCTTTCCCAATGCCTTCATCGTGCAACCAACGCAGGGCGCCAATCTGATTTCCAATGTGCCGCATAATCTGACGGAAGCCGGCGCCACCATTGCCGCCATCATCAAGCATGCCGTGGCACATGATTACAAGGAAGTGGAAGTGACCAAGGAGGCGCAGGATGCCTGGGTCGAGCTGCTGCTGACAAATGCCGGGATGATGATCGGGTCTCCCGACTGCACGCCCGGCTATTACAACAATGAAGGCCAGACACCGAGCCCGGCAGCCAAACTCAATGTCGGCTATCCGGCTGGCGCCATGGCCTATTTCAAATATATCGATGAATGGCGTAATTCCGGCGACTTTGAAGGTCTCGCCTTCAGCTGAAGGTGAGGCGCGCGGAAAGGGCCTGCGCCGTTCTGATTTCGGCCTGTAAGCCGGCCAGCATGCGGGCAACGCCTGCCTGCCCACCCGCGGCGAGCGCATAAGCCCATGGGCGTCCGATCATGCAAGCTCGGGCGCCCATGTTGATGGCCTTCACGACATCAATGCCCGAGCGCACGCCACCATCCATGAGCACCGTGATCTCGTCACCCACGGCGCGGGCGATTTCGGGCAGGACCGCCAGGCTCGCCTGCCCGCCATCAAGCTGTCTGCCGCCATGGTTGGAAACAACAATGCCCTCCAGCCCGTGATCGCGGGCAAGTCTTGCATCATCAACATGCATGACGCCCTTGAGAATGATGGGGCCTTTCCAGTGCTCACGAATAAAGGCGAGATCATCCCATGTGACGGTCGGGTCGAAATTGGCGCCGATCCATTGCCAGGCTGTTGCAAAGGAGGCGGCAGGCGGCAAAACACCGGCAAGATTGCCAAAGCTGTGGGGTCGGCCGCGCAAAAAAACATCATAAGTCCAGCCCATTTTCAGCATGCCTTCAAAGGCACGCCTGATCTGACCGACGGGCCCGAGATTGCGCATCATGCCGGAGCGAATGTCGCGATATCGTGTACCCGGCGTCTGCAAATCGGCGGTCAGCACCAAGAGCCTGCAACTGGCCTTGGTGGCGCGCTGAAGGAGCGTTGCCAGCCAGTCGCGATCACGGATCATATAGAGCTGAAACCAGGGCGCTTCTGCCGCCGCTGTGACTTCCTCAATGCCGCAGATGCCGACCGTTGAAAGACAAAACGGAATGCCCAATGATTTTGCCGCACGCGCGGCCTGCGCTTCGCCGCGCCTTGCATACATGCCCGCGAAACCAACCGGGGCGCAGATCAGCGGCGATGGCAGCGTCTGGCCGAAAAGCGTCACCCGGGTATCGGGATTTGCAACATTGATCATGACACGCTGGGTGAGATGCACGTTGCCAAAGGCTTCGACATTGCGTGCCAGCGTCTCCTCGGCATAGGAGCCGCCGTCAATATAGTCAAAGAGAATGCGTGGCAGCTTCTTTTCAGCGAGCCTGCGATAATCCTCCACACAGGCCAAGGACTCGATGTCGGCCACCTCTTCACCCCCCCTGATCATGTTTTCTTAGCTTACAGCATGCCTCAAACAGGCCGTCTGGCAAGGCGACAAATCAGCTCCTGAAACAGGCGTCAGGCCTCGCCTTCATTTCCAAAGGGGTGAATGGGGGGAATGACGGAGGCTGTAAGTTGCATGCGGCCTGAAATAATGCCCCGCTTGGTGGTCATTTCATCGGCAATCTCCTGCAGCTTGCGCGCCGGGCCCTGCACCAGAATGACCTCCATGGTCTGATTGTGGATCAGATGGACATGGAGCGAGGAAATGACTTCCGCAATGTAACGGAACTGCAGATCGGCGAGCTGCTTCTGCAGGCCGGTGACGGAATTATCATAGAAAAGCGTGATGATGCCGACCATCACATCCGTGCCATAGACCGCCTTATGCTCCACCAGAAACTGGTGGAGCATATCGTTGACGGCATGGGACCGGCTGGCAAAGCCGCGCTCTGTGACCATGTGGTCCAGCTCGGTCAGCAAATCCTCAGGCAGGGAAATGCTGATCCGGCTGACGGGTTTTGTGTGCCCGTTATCGGACATCAAAACCTCCTAGAACATGTGGCTGTAGCGTTCGACTTCCCACTGGCTGATCGAGAGATGATATTCATTCCATTCCGCCGTCTTGTATTTGATGAACTCATCACGCAGTTCCTGACCCAGTGTCGCCTGCATCAACGGATCAGCGGCAAAGGCTGCGACCGCTTCCTGCAATGTCTGGGGCAGAAAGTGAATGCCGCGAGCCTGACGCGCTTCCTCACTGATGGTGTAGAGATTATCTTCATTTGGCGCACCCGGGTCGAGTTTTTCACGCACCCCCTCAAGACCGGCAGCCAGCGCGAGCGCGGCGGCAAGATAGGGGTTTACAGCGCCATCCGCATTGCGCGATTCGCACCGTCCGCCGCCGGCAGGGACACGCACGGAGTTTGTGCGGTTGTTTGAGCCATAGGAGTTGAAGACCGGCGCCCATGTGAAGTAGCTCATATTGCCCTGACGCACGAGACGCTTGTAGCTGTTCACGGTTGGCGCAAAAGCAGCGCAGAGAGCCGGACCATGCCTGAGAATGCCGCCAATGAAGTTGTAGCCGATCTCGGTGAGGCCGATGCCGCGCGGATCATCCTTGGGATCGCAGGCAAAAATATTCTTACCCGTTTCCAGATCATAAAGCGACATGTTGAAATGCGCGCCATTGCCGGTCTTGTTGGCAAAGGGCTTGGGCATCATGGTCGCGATCAGACCTTCTTCCTTGGCATAGTGCTTTGCCATGTCGCGGAAGAAAATCATCCGGTCACACATCGTCAGGGCATCAGCATAGTTGAAATCAAATTCGTACTGACCATTGGCGTCCTCATGGTCGAGTGAATAGAGATCCCAACCCAGATCATTGATGCAGGTGGCAACCTTGTCGAGCCATGTGAACTGATCCATGAAACCGCGTACGTCATAGCAGGGCTTGGTCAGCTTATCATTCGGGTTGGGCACGGAGAGCGTGCCATCCTCATTCTGCTTGAGGACATAGATTTCAAATTCGATCCCCAGATTAAATCCGAAGCCGAGCTTGGCCGCTTCAGCCAGAACATTTTTCAGGGCGACGCGGGTATTGAGGGGATAGGGACTGCCCTGAAACTCATTATCGGCCGGCATCCATGCGACCTTGGGTTCCCATGGCAGCTGAATGATATGGTTGAGATCAGGAATGGAGGTGATTTCATCATCATTGGGGGCCTGGCCCAAACCATCCAATGCATAGCCTGTATAGCGCTCTGAGCCATGCGCCATATGTTCCAGATGGTCGATGGGCACGACCTTGCCCTTTGGCACGCCGTGAATATCCACATAGGCACCAATGCAGTATTTGACGCCTTTGGCGCGCAGATCGGCCTGGATTTTTTTGATTTCTTCTGTGCTTGTCATGTCGGTCTCCGTCTTTCGGGTAAAGCATCCCTGTTGGCGGCTCGGGGGAGTCGCATTGTCAGTTTCAAAATGTGTCGTAGGGGTCAGGCGTCAGCCGCTCGATTCAAAATAGGAAACATCAAGCGGCGGCTTTTCCTTCAACCCGCTCAGGATGATGGCGCTGAGATCTTCCACCATCCATTCAAACCAGATCGCACCATTCTCGGCCGTTGACCGGCTGGGCGTCCCGGTCACACCATTGGTGCTGGTGCGGTTGACCGGGTGAGCAAAGACAAGCCCTTCGGTGCGATCGGGATCGTCCGCTTCCCTGAGGCCCGCCTCGCGCACCATCTCAGGGGCGACGCTCATCATCAGGGATGTCTCTGCGTCATTGGCATGCCAGTCGCCGCCATCGGCAAAATGGAATTCACGGACGCGCGGGCTGATGGACGCCGAATTCAGCAAAGCGACCATCATGTCATCATGCTCGGCGCGTAGCATTTCCAGCGCGCAACGCAGGGGCGCTTCATTCGTCACATGGGTGTTGACCATATAAAGCCTGCGCACGCCGGTGTGATAGGCCCAGTCCCCGACATCCTTGACCATGTTGATGAGCGTGATGGGCTGCAGGGCCAACGTACCCGGCCAGTGACGGCTGTGGCCGATGGAACAGCCATAAAACATCGTTGGCATCATGGGCACATTGGTGCGGGCGGCCACTTCCCTGCAAAGAATGTCGGCGAGAACCGCATCCATGCCTGTCCCCATATGGGGGCCATGCTGTTCGGTCGCACCGACGGGCAGGATTGCCGCCTGACAGGAGGCTTCCAACATGGCGGGAAATTCCGCCCATGTTTTCTCAGACCATTGCATGATGCTCACTCCACATTGTCATCGACCTCGGCCAGACGACTCATCATTGGGTAGAGCTCTTCTTCATCATCATGGCTTGACTTGGCATAGATCAATTCTTCGAGACGGGCCTTGGTGGCCAGAAATTCATCCGTGATAAATTGATCCGTGCTGCGTGGATGGGCGACAGGTACCTCGATCAATTCCTGCACTTCACCGGGATGGGCCTTGAGCACCAGCACGCGGTCAGCCAGATAGATCGCTTCGTCAAGATCATGCGTGATGAAAATGATCGTGATGTCGATCTTGCGCCAGATTTCGAGAAGATGCGCCTGCATGCGCGCGCGCGTTTGCGCATCAAGCGCACCGAAAGGCTCATCCATCAGCAGGATGCGTGGCTGATTGGCGAGAGCGCGCGCAATGGCGACGCGCTGTTTCATGCCGCCCGACAGCTGGTTGGGATAGGCATTGGCAAATTTTTCAAGCCCGATCAGTGACAGCCACTGCAGGGCCTGACTTTCAGCCTCGTCATGGCCTGCGCCGTTCACCTCAAGGCCGAACATCACATTGCGTTTCACGGTCAGCCAGGGAAACAGCGTATAGCCCTGAAACACCATGCCGCGATCCTTGCCGGGACCGGTGACCGGTTTTCCTTCAAGAAGGACCTTGCCGGATGTCGAAGTTTCAAGCCCCGCAAGAATGCGTATCAGCGTGGACTTGCCGCAGCCCGACGGGCCGACAATGCAAAGAAATTCCCGCCGATGTGTCTGGAAGCTCACATCCTTGAGCGCCACCGTTTCCTTTTCGCCCTTGCCCGATGTGCCGGGGAATGACTTGCCGAGGTTATTCACTTCCAGAATAACCTCGCGGGCTTTCAGCCTGTCAAAGCGTGCTTTGACCGCATCGGTTTGTTCCAGGTAGGAGGGGAGCGTTTTTTTCGCGTTCATGTCGAGCCTCATACCTTTCCGTTGCTGTCCCAGGGGAAGAAGCGCTTGCCCATATAGGCAAGGACGAGATCGGTCCCCAGGCCAATGATGCCGATCATGAAGATGGCCGCATAAACATTCGGAAAGTGCTGATAGCGCGCCTGCTGCGTGATGAACCAGGTAATGCCGCTGGTGGTGCCGATGAGTTCAGCAACGATCAGATAGGTCCAGGCCCAGCCAAGAAGAATACGCTGATCGCGAAAGAGGTCAGGCAGGATGCCGGGTATGACGACACGCCGAAGCAGCTGCACGTTTTTTGTGCCAAGCGTGAGCGCCGCCTCGACAAGCGCGCCATCAAGCTTGCGTGTCGTATTAGCAATGATGAGCACCTGCTGGAAAAACGTCCCGATGACGATAATGGCAATCTTGGGACCGTCATAGATGCCGAGCACGGCCACAGCGAGCGCCCCGAAAGCCGGTGCTGGCAGATAACGGAAGAATTCAACAAAGGGCTCCGTTACGCGCGAAATAGGTGTGTAGGTGCCGCAGAGAATGCCCAATGGTACGCCGAAGACCGACGAGATCGTGAACCCCCAGAAAATAATCT
This sequence comes from Hyphomicrobiales bacterium, assembly GCA_016124805.1. Classification (GTDB taxonomy): domain Bacteria; phylum Pseudomonadota; class Alphaproteobacteria; order Parvibaculales; family Parvibaculaceae; genus Parvibaculum. Next base: position 36,774 of record WGND01000008.1, read on the forward strand.
GGATTGAGTGCCAGAAGCTTTGGTGCAGCCACGGGCTGTCGCGGGAGGCAGGTGGCGTGGTGAAAGCCGTATAGAAGGCTTTCAGTACTTCGTCGGGGGCGGGCAGATAGACCGGATTGGCGGGTTTGCCAACCGGCAGGGCCCGGTTTTCGGCAGCGGCAGTTGCCGTTTCCTGCGCGAAGGTCCCGGGATCGACGCGCATGTCGACCTGGAAGTAGCTCACACTGCCGGGATCAGATACGACCACGAGAGGGTGCCAGACGGCGGGAACGTAACTCACAATGCACCAGACCAGAACGGGCAGGACGAAGGAGAATATTCCCAGCAAGGTTTTCGCACGGGGAGAGAGCTCCGCATGCACCGCAAAATACTTTTTCCGTCTCATGGCACCCTCACGCAATCGTCAACTGAACAGACTTACTTCAACGCATCAGTCGTGATGGTGGGGTCGATGTAGCTGTCGACATCCTGCTTCTCGGCATAAACGTCATTGGCCACATTGAAATCATCCGCAATCTGGGATGACCCGTAGAGCGAAGAGAAACCATCGCCCTTCTTGAGCACCTCTTCGCCTTCTTCAAGTGTCAGCAGGCGTGTGCCGCCCAGAAATGGCTTATACTGCTCCGGTGTCAGGCCGACGCGCGCCGACATGATCTTCAACGCATCGGGCTGAGTGGCCGGGTCGTTGATGTAGGCGACAACGCGGTTCCAGACCTTCACAAACTTCACCCAATCTTCGCGATTGGCAGCAAGGCTTGTCGGGTTGACGGCAATCACGTCATAGATGAGACCCGGTTCCTCCGCGGAGGTGTAGATCGGCTTGGCACCAGGTGTCAGCTTCATGGCCATGCCGGAGCTTGGCTGCCAGGCACCAATGGCGGCGACATCACCTGAGGCCAGCACCTGCGGCGTATTATTGGTCGCCGTGTTGACCATCGTGACGTCGGATTCTTTCATGCCTGCTTTTTCAAGGCCGTTGAGAAGCAGCAGATGCTCCACAAACCCGATTTCAATGCCGATTTTCTGGCCCTTGAGATCAGCCAGGCTGTTGATGCCCGGCTTGGCGACGATCATGTCATTGCCGTTCGAATAGTCGGTCAGCATGATCATGGTGCTTTTGGTGCCTGTGCCGCCGAGGACAAGCGCGTCGCCATTGGTGATTGCGACAGCGTCAATGTTGCCGGCCGTGAAGGCATCGAACGAGGCGACATAATCGAACCATTCGAAGTCGACATCCACGCCTTCTTCCTTGAACCAGCCTTTTTCGATCGCAACCTGCCAGGCAACCCAGCCCGGCCAATCGCTATATCCGACCTTGAGCGGTGCGGCCTGGCTCGGGCTCGCAACTGCCAGCATGGCAGCGACCACAAGTCCGAACACCCATCCAAATTTTGCCCTGAGGCTCATGTGACTCTCCTGCTTTGGTAAGTATTACGAAAAACCGAAATCGTAATACTAACAAAGCAAGTCACGTGCCATGCTGGAAATCGGCGGAATTCTGCGCCATTTTCAAAAACAAGGCACGCCGACCAGAGCCATATTTATTGCGATGCACACAAAAAGAGCGGCACTGGCGTCAAAACGCTCACGATCTAGCCAGCGTCCGAAGAATGCCCTGATGTGATCTTGCCACTCGGCCATGACCAAGATGTGGTCAGGAAATGAGCCGTTCCAGCACCTCAAGGCGGCGGGAAAGCGAAAATATATGCCCCTCATCAGGGACAATGCGAAATTCAGAGAGTGGCAGATTGCTGAAGCGCCGCTGGACATCGGCCACCGAGACAAAGCCATCATCGCGACCGTGCCAGACCACGAGATCGGCTGACACGCCCTCAAGATCGATGGGCATATCATTATGCAGCAGCTCGGCCTCACGTGTGACACCGTCATGGGTTGTTTCCAGTGCTTCAAGCGCCTGAGCCACCATGAAGTCGAGCATGGCGGGATCCTGCCGCAGCATGTCATGGTCGGGCGGCGAGCGCTCATGACTGCGCAACAGCATGTCGTGAACAAAGCGACGGGAAAGCTTTGCCTGCAATAGCGCAAGCACTGCTTCGGCATACCAGGGCGCGCGCATCATGGCAGCATAGAAGCGCCCCAGCAGATCCTTTCGCGCCCTGTCCTTATCGGCTGCAAAGCGTGCGGCCCAAAGCATCAGGCGCGGTACACGTATGCCGAGCTGCCGCGCCGCTTCGAGTGCGAAAGGCGCCCCTGACGAACGACCCGTGACATAGATTTTTTCAAAACCGAGATGATCGACAAGCGCCACAAGGTCGCGCCCGACACTCTCGAAGCTCATATTGTCATCAGGCGTCGACCACCCTGTGCCCGGTCGCTCAGGCACCACAAGGTGGATACCCAGCCGACGGGCGGCATCTGCCTCCTCTGCGCGAACGCAACTATTGGAGAGCACCGCATGCAGAAACAACACCGGCGTGCCGCCATATCTGCCAAATTCGCGATAGGCCAGATGACGCCCATCTGCCAAGACGATGAATTTGCGTTCGCCTGTCGCGCCGTCTCCTGGCGTTGTCATGGCGCCCTTCACATCAGGCTTTGCGCCATCGCCAGACTGAACAAAAGCTGCAAGCTGACCCAGCTCCGCCAGATGCCGAACCATTTCACTCTGCCGGTTGACGCCAAGCTTGGTAAAAATGGCTCGCAGTTGATTACGGGCGGTGTTCACCGCGATGCCCAGGCGATTTGCCGCTTCATTGACAGAGACACCATCCTTTAGAAGGGATGCCAAACGCAATTCAGCCGGAGTCAGCCCCAGACTTTCACGCAACACATGGTCATGGCGAACAAGGGCTGTGCGGTCCGGCATGATGAAGGCGCTGGCGCCCTCCCACTGAGATGTCTTTGCATCCCGTCCAAGGAGGCGTGCGAGTTGCGCGCCCTCAACCAGAAAACCGGAGAGAGACTGCGTCGCCTCATCATCTTCACAATGCAACAAAATCGGCGTGGCACCAGCGCCCCCGCGAAGCGCCTGTCGCGCCTGACGGAAGCGGGAAAGGTTTTCCTCATCAAGCATCGTAAGCCGTCGCCCGATTTCCAGTGGCGCGCAAAAAGGCGCCAGCATCTCAACGGCTTTAGGCGAGCTGGCCAAAAGCTTCTGGTCACGGTCCATGACGAGATAGGCCACAGGCGGTCCGTTCGGTGTCTCCGCCATGTCGACTGTGTTCAGCCGACGCGCAAGCCCTTCGGCGCGCTGGAAATGCTGCTTTACGGCGACTTCGATATGCGGGTTCACTTCGTCCTGAATATGTGCGTCAAGCTCGGGAAAATTTTCGACAAGATCTTCCCAGCGATCCTTATCCGCTGCACAGGCATAGATCGCGTCCAACGTGAGAGCTAAAACTTCAGCACTATTTTTCGACATAAAGGCCCTACTACCCGCATACGCAACCGCGCGGATAGTATCTGGCGCAAGCAACGATGAGAAGACCGTCGCAAACACCCTGCCGAATTGTCTTCGCAGCACCGGAACATCAGGTCATACGCTGCGTCAGGTCAGAAAGCAGGCGAGGCCAAGGGGCCTTAAACCCCGCCTGCTCTCTGGGGGTCAACGCAATCCGCGGAGAAGATTGCGTATCAACATCGGGCTTTGCGCGTCAGGGGGTCTGAACGAAGGCAGCCACACCCTGAACCGCATTGCCGACATTTGGCGATCCTGTATCCGAGATCGCATAGGCGATGCCAGCATGGCTTGCCCCGCTGCCTGTCAAAAACCCGCTGACATCAGCTTTGCAAGTTGATGCCGGGCAGGCAGGACCACCTGCATCAATCGTAATGGATGCCGGATGCCCGTAGGCCGAGCCGAAGAGGGACCCATAAAGCGCGATCTCACTTGTGCCGGGTGTTGACGCGCCACCCGTGGTCACAACGTCATAGGTGTGGCCGCCAATCGTCACGGCCAAATCAAGGCCGACGCGGCTGTCGGTCGAGTTCGCACCAAAGGCGACACCCATGCTTCCAGAGAAGGTCCCGGGTGCGACAGAACCATCGGCGATGGTGGGTGCCGTCGCACCGGCAAGCGTATATTGCGCCGTGCCACTGACAGGCACATTTGTTGCCCGTGTTCCGGCGATCACATGCACAGACTGATCTTCACCAAGTGTGGGTGTCGGATTGCCGTATGACGTGCCGCCCATCGCGCCATCGGTCCAGCGCGACCAGGTGAGCTGACCCGACGTGCCCTGGTCGCTGATCGTTGTCTCACCAGCCTGGAAATCATTGAAGCTTCCGGGCGAGGTGAAGGCTTCAATACCGCCAGCCGGGTCTGTGTAAGTGATGACCCCATCACTGGAATAGGCTTGTCGGCCAAAGCCATTGGTGATCACCAGTGACCCGGGGCCAATACCAATAGCCGCCATGCCGATGTCCTGACGCAGAAGCACGTCATTGCCGACAACCTGGAACATGGCACTGCCCATGATCTTGTCACCACTATTCTGGGAGATCGTATAATTGATCCCTAGGTCGCGACCGCTGGGGCCAGCCAGCAAGGCAGAACGGATATTCACCTGACAGGTCTCGCTGACGCAGACCGAACTGCCGGTCGGCGAGGTGATGTCGTAGAAGGCGATGGTGCCATTAATGGGGCTTTGTGAAGGATCCACAATGCCACCCGGTGTCGAGATGTCATAAACAACAACACCGGATGTTTCGGTCATTGTGACGTCGGCATCAATGCCGATCTTGTAGCCACTGCTACCACCTGCCCCGAAAAGAACTGCGGCAGAACCCGAGAATGAACCCGGCGCAAAAGCACCTGATGAATTGATCGGTTGCGTTGCACCGAAGAGTGAATAGGTCGCCGTGCCTGTTGTCGGGAGGTAACTGTTATTGATGCGGTCCGCCACAAGATATGGCATGCCCTCCCAACCACTGGTGGTAAAATAGGTTTCATCATTCTTCAGAATGGGGCCGCCATTCCAGCGGCCGATCTGCATATAGGCCGTGCCCGCCAGATCAGCAATCACGCCATCATTGAGAGCATAGGTGCCTGCGCCGTTGCTTGTTCCTCGGAAGCCAATGAAGGCACCCTCCCCGTCCACGACCAGATCATGCGTAATTGTCGCTTCACTCTGGTAGGAGAGAATGGGTGCGAAAAGCGCATTGCCAAAATAGGTACCGCTTGCAGGAATGCGGAAAGCCGCACTCAGCGTGCCGGACTCAACCGGGTCTGCGCCACCGCTGCCGCCACTGCCCCCGCCGGCGTCATAGGATCCCTTTGTGAAAGCCGCCGCGCCGGAGAGCCGAACAGAGCGGTAATACTCATCCACCGGCGCCCCGAAATCGAGAATCTGATAGGCGATGCCAATGGAGGAAGCCGCATCACCACCAATCACGCCATCCACGATGGCGAAACAGTTTGAGGTTGGGCAAGCAATGCCGCCCTGTGACACAGAAATATTGCTGATCGTGAAGATGCCGTCATCCAGATTATTGACACTTGCAATCGCCGACGGGTTTGCCGAGCCACCGGCGGTCAGAATGTTGTAGGTCCGGTCACCCGGCATGGTGACGGTGAAGTCGACACCTGTCTTGAATGTCGGCCCGAAGGTGATGCCGAGTGTGCCCGCAAATGTGCCAGGTGCCGTCTGTCCTTTGTCGAAGGTCGGACTCGTGGCAGCGGCCAGCGTATATTGCGCCGTGCCACCGGTGGGGATATTGGTCCCGACTTGGCCATAAGCCAGATGAAAGCCCTGATAGGATGTGCGTCCAAGACCGGAAATGGTGTCACCATTATAGTCGTTGAAATAATTGCCGTTGGTCTCACCGCCAGCCCAGCGCTCGATGAAAACCTCGCCATTGGCATTGCCGCGCTCAAGGCTGTCATTGGAGTTGCGCTCCAGGTCTTCGCTTGACCCATCACCAACTTTATAGCGGTTGAGCTCGCCATTGCTGCCAACGGTAACGGTGACGTCGGTGCGTTGGTCGATACCGATGCTGTCTGCAGCATAAACGATGGAATAGCCGCTGCTCTCCTCGCCCGTTACCGGCACCACAACGCCCGTCACCGGAGGCGTGCCGCCATAGCCACCGCTGCCGCTGCTGCCACCACCCGTCGCCTCATTGGCGATATCCGGATTGCCATCCGTGCCGCGATCATCTGCGGGTGAATAGTCGGTGTCATCATTTGAGGCATATTGGGGTGCTGTTGCAGGCGGCGGGGTAAAGGTGCCCGAGACACCATCGGCTGTCGCCACATAGCCTTCACCTTTTGCGAATATGCGTGTCTCGCCGCCCGCTACAACCGTGGCTTCGCCCGCATTGACGCGCCCATCGAGCCCGCCATCAGCTGACGCAAAGGCTGAGAAGGCACCGCCGGTTGTGGTGATGCTCGTATTCCCGCGCTTCACCGTTATCGGCGTGCCTTTGCTGTCGATGCGGATGCCACCTGAGATCACTTCGATGGACAGGCTATCGCCTTCGCCTGTGATGCGGAAACTTGCACCCTTGGGCACGGTGATGGTGCTGCCGTCTGCAAGCTGGAGCTGCAGAAGCGGTCCCGTCACGGTGACTGTCGAGCCCTCAGAGAGGTTGCCGCTATCCCCGCTGCCGCCTTCAACCGTTATGCTGTCGCCGCCGAAAAGGACGGGCACCGCCAGGGCAGTGTTCATGGCAAGTGGTGAAAGGCTCATCGCGGCGAGCGCAAATGCGAAACGCATGGAGGCGCTTGTTTTTTTGGTCATGATCATATCCTCGCCGTCTGGTTCAAAAATCGATGCTCAACGCGACCGAACCGACAACGCGGTCATAGTCGTAGAGCACGATATTGCTGTCTGAATTTGTGTAGGAAAGCTGGGGCGCCACGGTCAGCCCCTTGCCGAGCGCATAGCGCATGCCGATGCCGACATCGGTACGCAGCGTGGCACGCTCTTTCAAAAAGAGCGGTTCAGGCTTCTTGTAGTCATTATATTCGACAGAGAGATTGGCGAAGGCGCTCAGGCGATTGCTGAGCTTGGCTTCACCACCAAGACGCGCGCCAACCAGATTGTAGGACAGATTGCCGCTGGCGCTATGCGTTGCTTCTTCCAGACCCACATAGACACCCGAATAGACATAGGGTGAGAAACGCGTATTGAGCGGCATGCCGACCGTGGCACCAAGTGTCACGCGATCCGTATTCTGGAGGCTGGCACCCGGATAAGTCTGATGTGCATATTGCAGATAAACGCCATAATCCGTCTGGGCCTTTGTCGAATAGGCCCATTGCCCCAAGGCACCGACCGTGTAGCGATAAGGCTGGCCATGAATCCAGTAAGCCTGTGCCTGTGCCGAAACAGTGAAGGTGCCCCAATCCGGCGTTGTCTGGGCGATACCAAGGTTGAGGCCTGCAATCGTCTGATTGAACTGGTCTTCACTTTCATTGCCGCGATAGCTCGCCGAAATGTCGGCGATCAGACGCCGGTCAATCGACAGGCCATGCGACACCGACACGCGCCCCGCCACCTGACCAAAGACATCTTCCTGCGACGTCGCGCTGCCATTCAGCGTGGCATAGCCGAGGCCTGCAAAAGCCGGAATCAGGATGCGGCTGTCGCTGGTGGAGTTGTTGACGTTGCTGTCATAGCCGGCGGTCACGGTGACATTTGATTTGATCTGCGTGCCGCCGCCGCTGAGGCCTGTATCAAGGGCCGCAACATAGCGGTTGAGCGCTTCGCTGACGATGGGCGGCAGACCGTCGGTTGCCCGAACCGTGGCAAGCTCGCGACGCGCGGCTTCCGGTTCATTCAGTGCGATATAGGCGCGGCCCAGTTCCGCACGCGCCTGCAGGTGATCGGGTTTAACAGCCAGCACACGCTCAAAGGCGGCAACAGCCTCAGTCGGCCGACCACTGTCAATTGCCGCCAGACCCAGCGCATAGTCAAAATCAGGGTCGCCAGCGCGGGCGCGCTCTTCCGGCTTCAACATGCCATAGGCGCCGGCAGCGTCATTATTGTTGAGCATCCGCATGGCATCGCTCAACGAATCCGCTCGCGCCGCGCCATCCGACAGGGCAAGCCCGCCAGTCACTGCCATTAATCCCAGACTTAGACCTAGTAATACGCGTCTCATCTGCCCACTTTGCCCCTTTATCAAATTTACAAACCCGCCCGCGCCCAAAGAGGGCGACACGCGGGGACATTTCTCTCGATTCGGACATTAGGGAGATGGCGTAAGGCGGGCATGACGCATTTGGACTATGCGGGCAGAATTGACGGCGATATCGCCCAGAAATTATGCGGGCCCCTGTTGGACGTTACGGCAGGCGCGCCGATTGCATGCCGACAGCGTAAAGCGCGCATGATATGAAGAGGAAAAAGGGCGCGCCGGAATGACCGCCTGCAAAACAGGAGGCACCTCAGCATGTCCCAAGCCGTTTCCAGCGAAGCCCGCGCCATTGGTGACCGCGTCGAAACCTTTGTCCGCCATGTCATTGTGCCCTATGAGCGCGATCCGCGCTGCGGCTCTCATGGGCCATCTGACGAACTGGTCGCCGAGATGCGCGCAAAGGCGCGAAAGGAACGCCTGATGACACCGCATATCCGCGAGGATGGTGGTCATTTCAATCAGCTTGAAACTGCCTATATCCTGAAAAAATCAGGCCTCTCTCCGCTTGGCCCCGTTGCCTGCAACACCATGGCGCCGGATGAAGGCAATATGTTTCTGATCGGCAAGGCAGGCAGCGCGGAACAAAAGGAGCGTTTCCTGAAGCCGCTTGTCAGCGGCGAGGCCCGCTCAGCTTTTTTCATGACGGAGCCCGCCGGTGAAGGCGGAGCCGGATCGGACCCCTCCATGATGAAGACCGAGGCGGTGCTTGACGGCAATCATTGGGTTATCAAGGGCCGCAAGACCTATATTACCGGGGCCATGGGCGCCAAGGTCGGGATTATCATGGCCAATTCCGCCCAGGGCGCCTGCATGTTTCTGGTCGATCTGCCGGACCCGGCGATCAGAATTGACCGCGTCCTCGAAACCATCGACAGCTCCATGCCCGGCGGCCATTCGGAAGTTACCATCGACAATCTGCGTGTCTCTGCCGACCAGATGCTTGGCAAGCCCGGCGAAGGCTTTCGCTTTGCCCAGATACGTCTGGCGCCGGCGCGTCTTTCCCACTGCATGCGCTGGTATGGTGTTGGCCTTCGCGCGCAGGAAATTGCGACAGACTATGCCTGTCATCGGGAGGCCTTCGGCAAACTGTTGATCGATCATGAAGGTGTCGGCTTCATGCTGGCCGAAAACCAGATCGACCTGAAGCAGGCTGAACTGATGATCGACTGGTGCGCCAGCGCATTGGATGCAGGCGGCGACGGTAATGTCGAAAGCTCAATGACAAAGGTTGCCGTCTCCGAAGCGCTTTTCCGGGTGGCGGATCGCTGCGTGCAGGTGATGGGCGGACAGGGTGTGACACAGGACACGATTGTCGAACAGTTTTTCCGGGAAATCCGGGCCTTCCGCATTTATGACGGTCCGACCGAAGTCCATAAATGGTCACTGGCCAAGAAAATCAAGAAGGCGACCCTCTCGGCATAAAAATGCCGCCGCATGAAGCCTCAAACGTCGCGCGGCGGCATATGATTTTAATCTCTCGGGTTGAACCCTACCAGAGACCGGCTTTCTGCACTTCGGCGCGGCCTACCACCATGTGATGCACCTCGTCGGGACCATCGGCAAAGCGCAGATGGCGCATATCGGTATACATGTCGGCAAGTGGCGTCCATTGCGACACGCCCGCCGCGCCATGCATCTGAATTGCCTGGTCAATAATCAGACAGACCTTTTCAGGTACCATCGCCTTGACGGCGCTGACATAAACGCGCGCCTCCTTGTTGCCGAGCACATCCATTGCCTTGGCGGCCTGCAGCACGGCAAGCTTCATGGCATTGATTTCAATGCGGGCGCGGGAAATGATTTCAAGGTTCCCGCCAAGCTTGGCAATGGGTTTGCCGAACGCTTCACGCGTGGCGGCCCGCTTGACCATCAGTTCAAGCGCCTTTTCGGCTTTGCCGATAGACCGCATGCAGTGATGAATACGGCCAGGCCCGAGGCGGACCTGCGAGATTTCAAAACCACGGCCTTCGCCGAGCAGCATGTTTTCCTTGGGCACGCGGACATTGTTGAAACGGATATGCATATGTCCCCATGGCGCATGGTCCTTGCCGAAGACCTGCATGCCTTCGAGGATTTCCACACCGGGCGTATCCTTGGGCACCAGAATCTGCGACTGCTGCTTGCTGGGCGGGGCATCGGGGCTCGTCTTGACCATAACGATCATGATCTTGCAGCGCGGGTCACCTGCACCCGAGATATAGAATTTCTCGCCATTGATGACCCATTCGTCGCCATCAAGCACCGCGCTTGTGCGGATGTTCTTGGCATCAGAGCTTGGAATGTCCGGCTCGGTCATGGCATAGGCGGAGCGGATTTCGCCATTAAGAAGCGGCTCAAGCCATTTCTTTTTCTGGGCAGGTGTCCCGACGCGTTCGAGCACTTCCATATTGCCGGTGTCCGGTGCGCTGCAATTGAGCGATTCAGACGCGAGAGGCGATTTGCCAAGCTCAACGGCGATATAGGCGTAATCAAGATTGGTCAGGCCAGAGCCCACCTCTGAATCAGGCAGGAAGAAATTCCAGAGGCCCGATTCCTTGGCCTTGTTCTTGGCACTTTCCAAAAGCTCCAACTGGCGCGGATGCCAGCTCCAGCGATCTTCCTTGCTGTCATTGAGACGGAAGAATTCTTCTGTGATCGGTTCGACATTTTCCTTGATGTGCTTCTGCACCGCCGCCATCAGCGGCTTGGCCTCTTCCGACATGGCCAGTTGAAACAGATCTGAGTTCTGTTGTGACATTGCGCGTCCTCTGTTTGTTTTTGATTATGGTTCCAATGTCCGCAGGGTAAGACGGACGCAGGGAAAATGCAGCCGTTCTTCACCGCATAAGCGCAAATAAATGATGACGCCATGTCACGAATGAGAGCGCCATCACTCAATATGCAGGGATCGCTTAATGAGGCTGGACAACCACCGGCAAATCCGTGATGCCGCGGATGAAGTTTGACCGGAGATATTTGGGATCCCCCGCCACTTCGACGCTCTTGAAACGCTTGAGGATTTCTTCCCAGAGAATCCGAAGCTGCATTTCACCGACACGGTTGCCGATGCAGCGATGAATACCGAAGCCAAAGGAGAGATGCTGACGCGCACCTTCCCGATCGATCAGGAATTCATTGGCACGCGCGATTTTCTCCTCATCCCGATTACCAGAGACATACCACATCGCAACCTTGTCCCATTTCCTGATCTTCTTGCCGCGAATTTCGGTGTCCTCCAGCGCCGTGCGGCACATATGGGCAACCGGGCTCTGCCAGCGAATAATTTCCGAGACCATGTTGGGAATGATGGATTGGTCTTCGCGCAATTTCCGGAACTGGTCGGGATTCTGATTGAGCGCCAGCACACCGCCCGTGATGGAATTGCGTGTGGTGTCATTGCCGCCAACAATCAGCAGAAGCATGTTGCCGAGATATTCATTGGGCGACATGTTCTTTGTGGCTTCACTATGGGCAAGCATGGAAATCAGATCAGAGCCCGGTTCTTTGCGCGACAGCCTTTCCTTCCAGACACCATCGAAATATTCCCAGCAATTCCAGAGTTCCTTGAAACCGTCTTCTGGCGTTTCAAAATATTCCGGATCGCCGAGACGTTCGACCGTGTCGGACCAGTGGATAAGGTTATGTCTGTCTTCCTGAGGCACATCAAAAAGTGTCGCCAATGTCCGGCCCGTCAATTCCACGGAAACCTCGCGCACCCAGTTGAATGTTTCGCCATGCGGCAATGCATCCAGAATGAGCCCGGCGCGCTCGCGAATGAGCGGCTCGAGATTCATCAGGCTTTGGGGCGTGAACATCGGTTGCACGGCGCGGCGCTGCTCATCATGCTTTGGCTGGTCTTCCATAATGAACATGGGCAAATGCGTCAGGGGATCGGGATCACCTTCCAGCCGCTGCCCGCCAAGCCGGATACCGCCATTGCGAATGTCGGAGGAAAAGACCTGATGGTTTGTATCCACCGCCATGATGTCTTCATATTTTGTGATCGACCAGTAGCGACCATAGGGACCATTTTCGGAGAGATGGACGGGGTCCTCCCGGCGGAGGCGCTCAAAATAGGGAAGCACCTTGTTGGCCGCGAAGAGATCATCATGCGCCGGATCCATATCCTGAAGCGGGATATCATTGGGGTCGCGGTTCACATCAATCTTCCATTGCGCGGCCATGTCGGCATTGCTGCGCTTGTAATCCTGCTGCGTGTTCACTTCTTTTTCGGTCAATTCAGATACCCTCTACCCGCAATAATTTTTTGCTTTTCACCAGTATGGCGACAGAGATGAAAGACCTGCAACAGGTTTAGAAAATTCCGCTATCTTGACGCATGGGCAACCTCGCAAAATCACAAAGGAGATATTTGCAGAACTCGAATAAGGGCTGAATTTCGCTAATATTGCGCGAAATTCCAGCAATTCTTGTCACCGCCGCCTGTGTCCTGTTAGGGTCCATGGATGACGGAAGCCTCCCCCATAACTGCTTTTGCGTGTGTTGAACAGAACTGGAACGACTTGATGGACGCAGCGGTGCGCATGCGCCGCCACCTGCATCAGAACCCGGAACTCACCTGGAAAGAGACCGAAACAGCGGCGCTTATCCGCCAGTCACTTGACACGCTCGGCATATCCTGGCGCGCCTGCGCGGATACCGGCACTGTTGCAATGCTCGCCCCGAATGCCAAAGGGTCGCATATTGCCCTGCGCGGTGACATGGATGCGCTTCCCATCATCGAGGCCACCAAGCATGACTGGTCATCAACACGCGAGGGCTGCATGCATGCCTGCGGGCATGATGGACACACAGCCACACTGTTTGCCGCCGCCTCATGGCTGAAACAGCATGAGGACACACTGCCGGGCCCCGTGACACTGCTGTTCCAGCCTGCCGAAGAAGGTGGGCATGGCGCGCAACGCATGATTGAGGACGGCGCGCTTAAAGGTGTTGAGTCAATTTATGGCTGGCACAACTGGCCCGCCATTCCTTTTGGCAAGGCCGTCTGTCCTGATGGCGCGGTGATGGCTGGCAATGGCACCTTCCGCATCACGCTTACGGGCGCCGGTGGCCATGCGAGCCAGCCTGAATTATGTCGCGACCCTGTGCTGGCTGCCGCTGCCGTTACGCTGGCGCTGCAGCAAGTTGTGAGCCGTCGCCTGACACCACAACATGCCGCCGTTCTCAGTGTCACGTCGATTGATGCCCCGAGCAATCCGACCGTCATTCCCGACACGGCAACGCTTGGTGGCAGTATCCGCATTGCGCAAAGCAGCGACCGGGAAGTGATGAACCGCCTGATTGAACAGATCGCGCATGATACGGCGGCAAGCTACGGCGTGGAGGCTCATGTCGACATATTTCCGCGTTATGATGCCACGATCAATCATGCTGGTGCCGCCGAATTTGTTCGGGGCGCTCTCGCGCAAGAGCTCGGCAATGACTGGCATGCGGCCGACATCGCCGTACCGATCATGGCGTCGGAAGATTTCAGCTATTACCTGAGGGAAATTCCTGGTGCCTTTGCGCTTGTCGGCTCCGACGACGGAGAGGGACATGACGTGCCCTGCCACAATGCGCGATACGATTTCAATGATCGGCTGATCCCGATTGTCACACGACTATATGCACGCCTTGCAGGGGCCCCGCTTCCCGCCACCTGATCGTGAACACGCGCCAGCGTGTCGAGGCATTCCCGAAACTGAAACCATAGCAGGAGAAAACAATGGATGTATTCGAGCAATGGGAGTCAGACGTGCGCGGCTATTGCCGCACCTTCCCGACCGTTTTCAAATCGGCCTCCAATGCCCGGCAGGTAAATGAGCAAGGGAAATCTTATATTGATTTTTTCTGCGGCGCCGGTGTGCTGAATTTCGGCCATAATAATGAACGCATGAAAAAAGCGCTGATCAAGTTTATCGAGGCTGATGGCGTGGCCCATAGCCTTGATATGTCCACCGATGTGAAGCGCGACTTCATTGAGTCCTTTGCAAAGACGATCCTCAAGCCACGTGGCATGACCTATAAAATGCAGTTTACCGGCCCCACGGGGACCAATGCCGTTGAAGCCGCGCTGAAACTGGCCCGGCGTGTCACCGGTCGCCGCACGGTGATTGCCTTCACACACGGCTTTCATGGCATGACGCTGGGAGCGCTCGCCTGCACGGCGAATGCCTATTTCCGTAATGCCGCTGGCGTGCCGCTGGAAAATGTCCAGCGCCTGCCCTTTGGCTGTTCGCTGCAGGAGGTCGCGGCGGCCTATGCCGATACCTCCTCCGGCTATGAACCGCCGGCTGCCATTCTTGTTGAAACCATTCAGGCAGAAGGCGGCGTCAATGTCGCCTCCGCGGAATGGCTCAAGGAGCTGCAGGCATTCGCGCATCAACGCGGCGCGCTCTTTATCGTGGATGACATTCAGGCAAGCTGTGGTCGCACGGGCTCCTATTTCAGCTTTGACGGCATGGGACTCGATCCCGACATCATTACGCTGGCAAAGGGCATCGGTGGCTTTGGCACACCGCTGGCCATGAACCTGATCAAACCGGAACATGACAAGCACTGGTCACCCGGTGAACATACGGGCACGTTTCGCGGACAGGGTTTCTCCTTTGTCGCCGGGCGCGAGGCCTTGCGCTATTTCGAGGACGACAGCTTTACCGACGAAGTCAAAAAGAAGGGTGAGCATATTGCCAACCGGCTGCATTCCATTGCCAAGCGCCATAGTGGTGGCGGCTTTGAAGTGCGCGGGCGCGGCATGATGCAGGCACTTGATGTGCAGGACGGGGCATTGGCCAAGGCGATTGTCGCCCAATGCTTTGAGAATGGGCTTCTGATCGGCTCATGTGGCCCGGGCGGACGCGTTCTCAAGCTCATCCCGCCGCTCACCATTCCGGAGGCAGATCTGGACGAAGGCCTCGACATTCTTGATGCCTCAACACATGCACTGGCGGTGGCGGCATGAGACAGCGCGATGACATGACTTTCCCCTTTGAGGAATATCAGCGTCGCCTCACCGGCCTGCGCGACCGCATGAAGGAACGTCTTCTGGATGCCGTGATCATCACGGATCCGGAAAACATCGTCTATCTGACCGATTACCAGACGACGGGCTATTCCTTCTTTCAGGCGCTTGTTGTGCCGCTGGACGGTGATTGCTTCATGATCACCCGCAAGCTCGAGGAATCGAACGTGCATGCGCGCACCTGGGTCGAGAAGACGCGTCCCTATCCTGACAATGGTGATGCCATTCAGCGCCTTGTCGAAAGCCTTCGGGATTTTGGGTTGTCACACAGCACCGTAGGGTATGAACGCAACAGCTATTTCTTCCCGGCCTATCAGCAGGACCGCGTTCGCAGTGCCTATACCGAGGGACGGCTCATCGACTGCTTCGGCATTGTCGAGGAGGGTCGCATCCTCAAATCGTCTTACGAGATCGAGGCGATGAAACGGGCCGCCATTGCGGCAGAAGCGGGCATGCAGGCCGGTATCAAGGCGTGTGCACCGGGTGTGAGCGAAAATGATATCGGTGCTGCCATCAGCGAAGCGATGTTCCGCGCCGGCGGCGAACCACCCGCCGTGATGCCCTATGTGGTCTCCGGGCCGCGCTCGATGATCGGCCACGCCACATGGGAAGGCCGCGTGGTGCAGCCCGGTGAGCATGTCTTCATGGAAGTCGGCGGCTGCTATCGCCGCTACCACGCCGCGCTCATGCGCACCGTGGTTCTGGGCGAGGTCTCGCCTTCCATGCGCAGCGCCGAATGGCACATGATGGAAGCGCTGAAAGAAGTCGAAAAAGCGATCCGTCCCGGTCTCACCGTCTCGGATGCCGATAATATCGTGCGTGACATCATCACCGGCGGCGAACATGGCGGCAGCCTCATCACGCGCTCGGGCTATTCAATCGGCATTGCTTTTCCACCAAGCTGGGATGAAGGCTATATTCTGAGCCTCATGCAGGGCGATTCCACCACCCTCAAGGAGGGCATGACCTTTCATTTGATCCCGTGGATCTGGGGTGTGGATGGCGACAAGACGGTCGGCATTTCCGACACGATCCATGTGACGGCAACAGGATGTGAATCCTTTTTCACGCTGGCACGTGAATTTGTCGCCAAACCTGACGCCACTGTAGCGCCTGTGCAGATAGCGCAAAATGACAGCGCTGCCGAATAAGCACGCCTGAAGAACCGACCTGAATAATCATGATTGGAGTTGCCTATCCATGCTGAGAGCTATTGACCCGACCACCGAGAAAGTCATCCGGGAAGTTGCGCCCGATACAGACAGCGTGGTGAAGGCCAAACTTGCCAAGGCGGCGGAAGCCTATCGGTCATGGCGCAGGACCAGCTTTGCCGAGCGCGCCAAGGTGCTGCGGGCCGTTGCCACCCATATGCGCGAACATGTGGCGGCACTCGCTCCGATCATGACGGAAGAGATGGGCAAGCCCATCCGTGAAGCGCGCGGCGAAGTGGAGAAGGCGGCCTGGTGCGCGGAGCATTATGCCGAGCATGCGGAAAGCTATCTTGCTCGCCAGATCATCGGGTCCGATGCCACGCAAAGCTATGTCCAGCATCTGCCCATCGGGCCCGTGCTTGGCATTCTGCCGTGGAATGCCCCCTTCTGGCTTGCCTTCCGTTTCTGCGCACCGGCCCTTATGGCCGGCAATAGCTGCCTGATGAAGCATGACCCGCATGTGCCGGGCTCGGCGCTTGCCATTGCCGATGCCTTCGTGCAGGCCGGTGCTCCAGAGGGCATTTTCCAGACGCTGATGCTTGAAACGCCCCGTGTTGAAAAAGTAATCCGGGACAGCCGCATTCGAGCTGTCTCCTTCACCGGCTCGGGCCGTGGCGGCAGCGCCGTGGCGGCGATTGCAGCCTCCGAGATCAAGCCTGCCGTGCTGGAGCTTGGTGGATCGGACCCCTGCATCGTGCTGGCGGATGCCGACCTCAACAAGGCAGCCGATGTGCTGAAGGTCTCGCGGATCATCAATGCCGGCCAGTCCTGCATTGCGGCCAAGCGGATCATTATTGAGGCCCCTGTTTATGACGAAATGGCCGAGCTGTTGCGTGCGCGTTTTGCAAGCCTGAAGATGGGCAATCCAATTGAAGAAGATACCGATGTCGGCCCCATCGCGCGGGCGGACCTGCGTGATGAGCTGCACCGGCAGGTGCGCAGCACCATTGATGCCGGTGCGCGCTGCCTGCTCGGCGGAGACATGCCGACGGGAGCCGGCTATTTCTACCCCGTCACCCTGCTGGCAGATGTGAAACCCGACATGTGCGCTTTTCGGGAAGAAACCTTCGGTCCGGTTGGTGTGCTCATCCAGGCTGACAATGCCGATCATGCGCTCTCGCTTGCCAATGATACTGAATATGGCCTCGCCGCCAGTGTCTGGTCCACGGCGGCGCGCGGCGAAGCCATCGCCCGCGAGATCGAAGCCGGACAGGTTGCCGTCAACGGCATCGTCAAGACCGATCCACGTCTGCCCAGCGGCGGCATCAAGAAATCAGGCTATGGGCGCGAACTCGGACCGCATGGCATCCACGCTTTTGTCAATGCACAGCAAGTCTGGGTCGGTCCGGTCAAGAGCTAGGTCCGTAAGCCTGACTGCCTCGACTGGGTGACCCAACATGATCGCTACTCGCCCAGTGCTGCGATCACAGCCTGTGCGGTTTCGGTGCCAGAAAAATTCTGCTGACCCGTGATAAGATTGCCATCCCGGATTGCAAAGCCCCGCCACAGACCCGACTGGATATAATTGGCACCGATTTCTGTCATGCGATCTTCTATGCGCCAAGGCATCACGTGCTTGTCGCGCGGCAGAGCCCCCATATTCCAGACCGCCTCATCAGCAAAATCTTCTTCGACATTTGCAAAGCCGGTGACTGTCTTGCCCTTGGCTAGAAACTCACCATTTGAAAGTCTGGCAAAAGCCAGAATAGCGACACCGTGGCATAGCGCGGCGGTAATTTTGCCTGCCTCATAGAAGGCGGAGAATTTTGCCTGCAAGCGTGTGGCGTTCTCAAAACTGAACATCGGCCCCTGACCGCCTGCAACGACGATAGCGTCAAAAGAGTCAATTGAGAGATCATCAATGGATCGCGTTTCTTCAACAAGGTGCATCAGGCTTGGCGTTGAGATGAAGCCCATGCTGATGATGTCGGAAGACGAATAGCCGGAGTCATCTCGCGGGTCCGACATGGCATCGGCTTCACAGCGACCGCCATTGACTGAAAAAATTTCGACCTCGTAGCCCTTCTCGGTGAAAGCCAGCCAAGGATGGGTCAGTTCACTCCACCAGAAACCAACAGGCCATCCTGTTGTTGTCGAGACGGTCGGATTGGACAGAATTATGGCGATACGCTTGGTCGATTTCGGATTGGTGGCATTTACATTCTTCTGACTCAAAGCAGTCTCCTGTCATGGTTCAATCGTGATGCGATCTGGATGGCGCGCGTCAGCGTGGCCTTGCATAGGCAAAAGCAAAATCGCGGCCCATACCGAGATTGACAGCCTGAGAAATCCAGACCATCGCATAGGGCTCCAACAAGCGAGCGGCGCTCAGCGCACCTGCGTTGATGGCTTCAAATCCAAGTTCGTTGACCAGTGTCAGAACGACGGCTTTCTTTTCGTCCGCGCCAGCCACGAACATCACTGGCTTGGGGTCATAGGCAAATGCATTTCCCATAATTTCTGCGCCCGTTTGATTAAGCGTCTTGTAGACAAAGGCACGGGGTGCCCAGCCTGCCACGATCTCGCCGCCAGATGTTGAGAACCCGGTCTCAAGCGCTAAGCCGCTATCCGGGGAATAGGAAAGCGGATTGGTACAATCAATGATGATCGTCCCGTCTAGCTCACCTGCTGCGTGGATCGCGGCTTGCGTAGCGGGCCATGGTGTCGCCAGCACAATGATCTCTGCTTGCCGAACCACCGCAGCAACACTGCCAACAAGGCCGCGCTCAAGATCATGATATTTTGCGCTATCAGGGTCAGGCACCCCGAAGCGCACCTCATGACCAGCCGCTCGCCAGCCGCCGCCGATGGCCCGGCCAACATTGCCTGCGCCAAGGATGGATATTTTCATGTGACCTCATCAACCAGAGTGGACAAGGCCATCAATTGGGTATTTTTTACTCTCATACAATTGAATATGGTTGAAGAGAGATATGAAAAAAATTGATATTCGGCGGGTCGATATGGGGCTCCTGATCGTCTTTCAGGAACTGTTCCAACACCGGAAATCTGTTCTCGTGGCAGATCGCCTCGGTCTCACGCAATCTGCCATTTCGCATGCCTTGGGACGTCTTCGATCCATCTTTGATGATGAACTTTTTGTCCGCAAATCAGCGGGTTTCCAGCCTACGCCGCGGGCCCTGGAACTCGGACCGCAGATCAGCAAGCTGATCGAGATGACCGAACAGCTTGTCAATAAGGAAGCTGATTTTGATCCCGCAACAGCCGATGATCTCATCCGACTTGGCGTTTCTGATTTCACCTGCGCACTAATCGCGCCGCCACTCATCTCATGTCTGCGCCAGAGGGCTCCGGCGCTCACATTGAGCTTCCGACCCATTGTCCGACGGATGGCATTGGATGCACTGGCGTCAGGCGACCTTAATCTCGCCATTGGGCTCTTTGCCGGTTCCCCGACCGGGATCACCATTGAACCGCTCTATAGGGAGAATTATGTCGTCATTGCACGGAAGAACCATCCGCAACTCAAACGTGGAAAGCTGCGTCTCGAAGAGTATGTCTCTCTTGATCACCTGCTGATTTCGCCAGATGGCGATCCATGGGGCATTGTCGATACTACGCTTGAAAATTTGTTCCATCGTCGCCGCATTGTCGCGACCCTGCCATCTATTTTTCCAGCGCTGAGTGTTGTTGCCTCAAGCGACATCATCTGCACAATTCCACGGCGGCTGGCAAACCAGCATCTCCAATCATTTGACCTGCTGGTAAAGGAACCACCCATTCGCATCAGAACGTTTCAGGTTTCCATGGCGTGGCATGCCAAATCTGCAAAGGCATCTCTTGTGAGGTGGTTGACGAAAGAAATCAGGCAGACTGTTTCAGAAAAGTGAGCGGGATGACATTTTCCGCCATGGCGGAAATTTTGTAATCCTTTTTGCGATTTCTTTCGTAGAGAGAAAGTTACGAGGGATCGGGAGGAAATCATGCCTGCTGTTACGTCAATCTATGCCGGGGGTCTGGCTGTTCTCTATCTTGTTTTGAGCATCAATGTTATTCGCATGCGGCGCGGCGAACATATCGGCTTTGGTCACGGGAACAACCAAAAGCTGGAGCGGGCCATCAGGGCGCATGCGAATTTTGCCGAATATACGCCCCTCATCATCCTGCTGATATTTCTATGCGAAATGCAGAATCTGGCGGCCATATGGCTTCATCTCCTCGGGGGCCTGCTTGTGACGGGCCGCTTGATCCATGCCTATGGACTCAATCAGACACCGGAGATGCGGGGAACACGCACCGTCGGCTTGACCCTGACATTTCTCAGCCTGCTCGGGGCCGGCATATCGGCCTTTGCCATGGGGACGGCGACACTTGTCTCGGGCTGATCCGGAATGATGGGCACCAGGGCAGGTCAATACGGGCAGACAATTCTCAGTGGAAATCCCGGCTTTTGGGAATGAATTTTGCCTCACGCAGTTGATGCGCCTGATGCCGTGGCGTTGTCATGGTCTGAGTATCCGGTTTATGGCCCGGGTCCTCTGCCGTCGAGATCGTCGCCAACTCATGGGTCAGATCTTCAATTTCGTCGGCAATGACGTGAACAATAATCCCTTCTTTCTGCAAACGTCCCTTGATGCCGTAGAGCCGTGACGTCAGCACTGTGCGTCGATAGCGTTCATAGACTTTCGGCCAGATAATGATGTTTGCAATGCCCGTCTCGTCTTCCAGCGTCGCGAAAATGACGCCACTTGCCGTGCCCGGCCGTTGCCGCACCAACACGAGCCCGGCCACATGGACGCGCGCCTTGTTGGTCATGGTCTGGTTCAACTGTTCATTCGTCACGATGCCGCGCGCGGCACAGCGCGCTCTCAGAAATGACATGGGATGCGCCTTCAATGACAGGCGCAGCGTGGCATAATCAAGAACCACATGCTCCCCAAGCGGCATGGCGGGCAGCGCAACCTCCGCCTCATGCTGAAACCCGCCCTCTTCCAGCGCTGCAAAGAGCGGCAGCGCCGCAGGCTTTTTGCCGCCCTGCCCATTGTCATAGCCGCCAAGCCCCCGCACGGCCCAAAGGGCGGCGCGCCGGTCCAGGCCGAGTGAGCGAAAGGCATCGGCATCGGCAAGCCGCTCGATCTGGCGGGGCTGCAATTGTGTGCGGAGCCAGAGATGGCGAACGGAATCAAATCCCGCCCCCCGGCTTTCCCCGAGTTTATGTCCCGCTTCCACCGACAATCCCCTGACCTGCCGGAAACCGAGCCGCACCGCGCAAAGCGACCCGTCGGTTGTGGACTCCAGCGTGCAGTCCCAGTCGGAGTGATTGACATCAACGTCGCGTATCTCCACTCCATGCGCCCTGGCGTCGCGCACCAATTGGGCGGCCGCATAAAACCCCATGGGTTGGGCATTCAGGATTGCGGCACAGAAGACGTCCGGGTAATGACACTTGATCCATGCGGAGACATAGACAAGCAGGGCAAAGCTTGCCGCATGGCTTTCAGGAAAGCCGTAATCGGCAAAGCCTTCAATCTGCCTGAAACAGCGCTCGGTAAAATCGGCGTCATAGCCATTTTTCAGCATGCCGCTGATGAATTTCTCACGATGCTGGCCGATGGTGCCCGTTCGGCGAAAGGTTGCCATGGCGCGGCGCAAATGATCTGCCTCGCCCGGCGTATAATCCGCCGCGACAATGGCCATTTTCATGGCCTGCTCCTGAAAAAGCGGAATGCCGAGAGTCTTTTTAAGAACATTTTCCAGCGCAGGCGATGGAAAGATCACGGAGCCGGGATCGGCCCGACGCTTCAGATAAGGATGCACCATGCCGCCTTGTATGGGGCCAGGCCGGACAATGGCGACCTCAATGACGAGATCATAGAAATTGCGCGGGCGAAGACGCGGCAGCATCGACATTTGCGCCCGGCTTTCGACCTGAAAGACGCCAACGGAATCGGCCTCGCACAGCATGTCATAAACGGCTGTATCATTTTGCGGCACGCTGGCCAGATCAAGATCAACACCATGATGCTTGCGCAAAAGATCAAAAGCTTTGCGAATGCAGGAGAGCATGCCAAGCGCCAGCACATCGACCTTCAGGATTCCAAGGGCATCAAGATCATCCTTGTCCCATTCGACAAATGTTCGCTCCGCCATGGCGGCATTGCCAATCGGCACCACCTCGTCAAGGCGCCCTCTGGTGATGACGAACCCTCCGACATGCTGCGAGAGGTGACGGGGAAAGCCGAGAAGCTGTTCAGTCAGAGCAAGCGTTTGCGCAAGGCGCGGATCGCCGGGGTCAAGCCCCGAGCTGCGCGTATCCTCTTGCGAAATCGCCTTGTTCGATGATCCCCAGCGTGAACGTGACAAGGCCTGGACGACATCTTCCGAGAGGCCGAAGACCTTGCCGACATCCCGAACGGCACTGCGCGAGCGATAGGAAATAACCGTGGCGGCAATGCCTGCCCGATCCCGCCCATATTTCCGGTAGATATATTGCATCACCTCTTCGCGCCGCTCATGCTCGAAATCAATGTCAATATCGGGCGGTTCATTTCGTTCTGTCGAAATGAAGCGCTCAAAGAGAAGATCAACTTCGGTGGGATTGACCGAGGTAATACCGAGACAAAAACAGACCACTGAATTGGCTGCCGACCCGCGCCCCTGACAGAGAATGCCCAGCCGGCGGGCTTCGCGCACCATGTCATGCACGGTGAGGAAATAGGGCGCATATTGTTTGCTCTCGATCAAAACCAGTTCACGACGAAGCGTGGCTGCAATGTCCGGCGGCACACCATGAGGGAAGCGGGTCGCCGCGCCTTCCCATGCCAATCGTTCCAGCAGCTCCTGCGGCGTTTCATGATCTGAAAATGTGTCGGCCGGATATTCATATCTGAGCTCATCAAGCGAAAAACGGCATCGATCCATAAGAATGAGCGATTGCGCCAATGCATCCGGCATGTCTGCGCAAAGCCGTGCCATCTCTGCTTCACTTTTCAAATGCCGCTCGGCATTGGCTTCAAGCAGATGACCGGCTGTCTCCAGTGTCACATGTTCGCGGATGCAGGTCAGGACATCCTGCAAGGCGCGGCGTTCCGGGCCGTGATAGAGCGCGTCATTGGTGGCAAGAAGCGGCGCGCGGCAATCATGCGCGATGTTTTGCAAACGTCTGAACCGGCGGGCATCGCTGCCATCATAATGGGGCGTGAGCGCCAGCCAGACAGATGATGGATGGGCCTTGGCCAACAGACGCAAGGTGTCGGTAAAAACAGTCGTGGGCGTGGCGGGCGGGATGGCAATGAAACACTGCCCTTGACCTGCCTCAATAATATCGTCCAGTGTCAGATGACAGTCGCCCTTTGTCGCACGACGATTGCCAAGTGTCAGCAGCTTGGTGAGCCGCGCATAGGCTGCCCGGTCCTGCGGATAGGCAACGACTTCAAAGCCATCCGTCGTGACAAGACGCGTGCCCACCAGAAGGCGCAGACCTTGCTCCTTTGCTGCCACATGGGCGCGCACGACACCCGCCATTGTGTTGCGATCGGCGATGCCGATGGCTGAAAGACCAAGAGCTTTAGCCCTTGAGACGAGTTCAGCACCATGGGAGGCCCCTCGCAGGAAACTGAAATTGCTGGCAACGCAAAGCTCTGCAAAACCGCTCACCCGAACAGTCCCTGAATATACCAGCGCGGCATTTCCGTATCGCGGTTGTAAAGCCCGTCACGATAGAGCCAGAAGCGGCGGCCATCGCTGTCTTCAACACGATAGTAGTCGCGCGTCCGGCCGCCCTCCCGGCGCCACCATTCCGGCGCAATGCGCTCAGGCCCTTCCGCGCGGGTAACCTGATAAAGGACACGACGCCAGCGAAAGCGCCGCGGCGGGCCCTCAGGAATTTCAGCGGTGACCTCAATCAGCTCCGGCGCGGGCAGCATCCGCAAAGGTCTTGCGGCCACGCCATCAAATTGCGGCAAGGCGGCGACGCGCCAATCCGGGAGTGGCATTGGCTTGCCTGCCTGCATTATTGTCATGCGGTGCCCCGCACGCTCAGGCAGATGGCTCGCATGGGGCTGAAGGCGCGTGATGCGATGCGCGCCCAGCCGGTTGCCAAGCCTGTCCATCAGCCCTTCAATGTCGTGCTCTCTTGTTGATGGCCCCATCATGGCCTTTTGCGTTTGCGTCAGGGGATCAACAGCGAGAGCCGAGAGACTCATCGCCTCGATGCCAAAGCCTGTATCGACGTCATCGCTGGTCTGTCGCAGTTTCTCGTGAAACAGGCGCGCCAGATGCGGGGCAAGGCGTGAGGGGGCACTTGTGCCCGCCCGCAGAACCGTCACGTCACCGTCAACCCGGAACAGCATCAGTTCCAATTGACGGGCACCTTTTTGATATCGCTCAAGCAGCACGCAAAGCTCGTCGGCCAGACGCTCTATGGCTACTTCAACATCTTCCATACGCGTGAGGCCCTCGGCAAAAAGAAGCCTTGCGCGATAAGGCACCAAAGGCCGCTCCGGTGAAATCGGTTCGGCGGCACTTCCCAGCGCTGCATCAAGTCTGAGCGAGACGCTTCGTCCAAACCGGGCCGCCAGCGGCGCACGGGCACGACCATAAAGATCGCCGATACGCTTCAGACCGAGGCGCGCCAGACCATCTATTGCTTCATGATCAAGACGCAGGGCTGCGAGTGGCAAGGGAGCCAGCGCTTTTTCCTCCTGGCCCGGGGGCAGAATGGTGACGCCGCTTTCACAAAATCGGGCAAGCGCCCAGGCCGTTCCCGGCGTCGCAGCGATGGCGATGCGGGCACGAATATTGAACCCGGCCAGACGGGCAACGAGATCATGCGCCAGTGCTTCTTCACCATCAAAGAGATGGGTGCAGCCCGTAATGTCCATGAAAATGCCGTCAGGCTCTGCGCCGACGCCGCAATCATCCGGCGCCGTCCAGGGCGTATAGCGGCCACACCAGTCAGACAGACGTTTCAAGGCGGCCCTGTCGCCAGCAAAATCGGCATCACGGACTTCGAGCGCCGGATAGAGGGCCAGCGCATCGGCGATGGACTGGCCTGCTGTAATCCCTTTTGCGGCGGCAGCCTGCGTCAGCGCCATGATGCGCAGTCCCCCCTGCACCGGTGCAGCAAGGACGAGGGCACGGCCCCGCAACGCGCGACACGCAGCCGGTGCCATGCCGCTTCGCGACAGGCTCCGAAAGAAACGGTCCATCGGCCAATGCGAAAGATAGATTGATGCAATGCGTCTTGGCTCTTTCATGTGACAGGTCCCAAAGCCAAAAGCGATTCTAGACGGCCTGACGGCGAATCTGTGCGTGGGCCGCAACAGGGGTGGGGACATCACACAGCTTTTGCCGTCGCGCATCCCATTCAACGCAGATGTCGCGGTCAATCATGTCGGCCCCGGCGCCTGCTAGCGCATTCCGGCATTTCTTGAGGCGCAAGCGCCAGCGGGCGCGCCCGACAAGTGCGGAGGCGCCGCTGTCTACAGAGCTGGGTGCAGCCGCCACGTCCCAGCGCGTCGCCGCCGCGCTTGTGCCACCTGTGGCATGGCCTGTCAGCAGAAAGGCGGGTCTGCCACCGGCTTCGGCAGCCAGTTGCAGCCTGCGGGTGGCCGTCAGACTCAAGGCCGGCAGGCGACCATCAATTTCACCGAAGACAGCGGCAAAGGCGCCAAGGCGCAACGCTTCTTCCATTGTCCAGAGCAGATCCACGGCCGATGCGGGTGCCACGAGAATGAGACGCGCCGGATCAAGACCAAAGGCAGCAAGGCCGGGGCCATAAAGATGGCCCATATCAAAAGGAGGGCGTGCGCTCTCGCACCAGAGTATGGGGGCGCTGGAAAAGCGGCGGCCACAGCAGACCGCCAAGGCCATCGCAAAACCAATGCTGGCGCTCATGTCTCGATAATCAGCGGCCTGCACCTCATGCAGGGCGCCACAAGCAAGCGCCGGGAGCATGACGCCCATGCGGGGCAGCCCCAAATCAACCGTCTGCGCCTTGTCTTTCCCGTTTTGCCCAGAGTCCGCAGCCATGCCAAAAACCGTCATTTGACGGCGAAGCTCGGCAATCTGGTCCGCTTTTTGAGAGTCTGTCATGGGCATTTATGGGCTCGTATGTTCTCTTTTTGTTCTATTCTTTCCATTTTCCAGAGTCAACAGAGCCTCATTCGGTCTTTCTCTGCCCTGCCGGTTGGATAAGACGGTGCCGGGTGGCAAGCTGGGCCACCCCCGACAAAGCGAGCAGCTTCCAGCCCGCCGAAAACACATGCAAAGGAAGACACATGCCAGACGCAGCCAAACGCGCGATCATTCCGGTTGGCGCCCTTGTTGTGACACTTCTAGTCAGCATTCTGGCTATTGCCCATTCAACCCAATGGCTTTGGGTTTTATTGCTGACCATTCCTGTCATGGCACTCGGGCTCTATGACTGGAACCAGACATCCTGGTCCATCACGCGAAACTATCCGGTGGCCGGGCGCATCCGCTGGATGTTCTATGAGCTGCGCCCGTTTTTCCGCGCCTATGTCGTCGAAGACAATCTGAGCGGCACGCCCTTCTCGTTCGAAGCGCGCAACCTTGTTCATGAGCGGGCAAGAGGACAGACGGATACGCATCCCTTTGGCACCGAACGCGAAACGGATGACCACAATTATCACTGGCTGATGCATTCCATTGCACCAGAAGATGATGTCGAGACCCACCCCCGTGTTGACGTCGGCAACAGCCAGACAAAAAAAACCTATTCCGCCTCGGTGCTGAACATCTCGGCAATGAGCTTTGGGGCCTTGTCTGCCAATGCCATTACCGCCCTCAATCTTGGCGCAAAACAGGGCAGCTTTTATCATGACACAGGTGAAGGCGGTCTGAGCGATCACCATCTCAAACATGGTGGCGATCTGGTATGGGAACTTGGCTCCGGTTATTTCGGTGCGCGCGACAGGGACGGCAAATTCGACGCCGAAAGATTCCGCGACAGTGCCGCTCATGATCAGGTGAAAATGACCGAAATCAAACTGAGCCAGGGTGCCAAACCCGGCCATGGCGGGCTGTTGCCCGGCGCCAAAGTGACGGAAGAAATTGCCCGTGTGCGCGGTGTGCCAGCGGGCAAGGACTGCCTGTCGCCACGGGGACATTCGGCTTTTTCGACACCGATGGAAATGCTGGAATTTGCCGCCCGGATGCGCGATCTGTCCGGCGGAAAACCTGTCGGGATCAAGCTGTGCATCGGCCAGCCCTATGAAGTTTTCGCCATCATGAAGGCCATTCTGAAATCCGGCATCCGTCCGGAATTCATTGTTGTCGACGGGGGCGAAGGCGGCACCGGTGCCGCACCGATAGAACTGTCAGACTGGGTCGGCATGCCCCTGACGGAAGGGCTGATCCTGATGCGGAATGCGTTGGTTGGCTGTGGCCTCAAGGAAGACATCAAGCTGGTTGCCAGCGGCAAGGTCTATTCCGGCATGGGACTTGTGCGCAATCTGGCAATCGGGGCCGACTGGTGCAATGCGGCGCGCGCCTTCATGATGTCCGTTGGCTGCATTCAGGCACAGCGCTGCCATCTCGGCACATGCCCCACAGGCGTCACCACGCAAGATCCCGCGCGCCAGCGCGGCCTTGTGCCCGAGGTTCAAGGCGAGCGGGCTGCAAGGTTCCATGCCAAAACAGTTGAAGCCATGTCGGAAATGGTGGCCGCTGCCGGGCTGAAGCATCCCAAAGACCTGCAGCCGCATCACCTGATGCACAGGGTTGGTCCGGAATCAGCCTTGCCGCTTGATCAGATCCATCCCTTTCTGCCGAAAGGCATTCTGACGCAAGCACCGGAAGACACCATTTATTCTGACTGGTGGGCTGCGGCACAAGCTGAGAGTTTTCGTCCCGCGACCGATCTCGTCGCGCGCCGTGCAACAGCAAACAAACCCGCCAGACTATCCTGAAGGAGTTATTTCATGCCCAAGGTTTCTGAGGTTGTTGTTGATGCGCTGGTTCAGGCCGGAGCCAAGCGATGCTGGGGCATTGTCGGCGATACGATCAATCACTTCACAGACGCCTTGCGCAAAAGCGATCTGGCCTGGGTCCATGTGCGCCATGAAGAAGCCGGCGCCCTGGCGGCTGGCGGCGAGGCCTATATGACGGGTGAACTGGCTGTCTGTGCGGGCACCTGCGGGCCGGGTAGCCTGCATTTCGTCAACGGCATCTTCGAGTCGCATCGCAATGGCGCGCCCGTCGTACTGATCGCGTCGGATGTTGACCGGTCCGAGGTCGGGTTGAACTTTCCGCAGGAAGTTGACCAGCGCAAAATTTATGAACAGAGCGCGGTCTTCTGTGAATATATCTCGCATCCAGATCAGGCGCGGCGGATCACGGCGGCAGCCGCACAGGCCGCGCTCTATCACAAGGGCGTGGCTGTCGTGATCGTCAATGGCGACATGTTCAAGGAGAATTGCCGCGATGATCAGGCGTGGTCGGTGCATCGTCCCAAGCCCGTCATGCATCCATCACGTGACGAACTTGACGCCCTTGCCGATCTCCTCAATGGCGCGAGAAATATCACCATCTATGCGGGCATCGGTGTGCGCGGGGCGCATGATCAGGTTGTCAGCCTCGCCCAGCATCTCAAGGCGCCTGTGGTCCATACCAGCCGCGCCAAGGAATTCATCGAACCCAATAATCCCTATAATATCGGCATGACCGGCATTCTCGGCAATCGCGCCGGGGTGGAGGCGATTGACGAGGCAGACGTGGTGCTCTGCCTTGGCACTGATTTTGCCTATACACAATTCTGGGCCGAGAAACGAAAAGTGGTGCAGATTGATATTGATGCCACCCATTTGGGCCGTCGGGCGCCTGTTCATCTTGGCCTTGTCGGCGATGTCGGCGATACGATCAGCGTCCTTCTCCCCCTGCTAACGCAGAAGAGCGACGAGACCCATCTGGCGCGGGCGCTGAAGCGCTGGGAAAAGGATCAGGAAGGATATGAAAAAGCAGGACGGGAGCCGGACACTAAACTGCTCCATCCCCAGTTTGTCGCCCAAATGCTGGACCGACTGGCGGCTGATGATGCCGCCTTCACGGCTGACGGTGGCTCACCGATGGTGTGGTGCCTGCGGCATATCCGTGCCACGGGTGCACGACGTTTCCTGATTTCCCTGCTCCATGGCACGATGGCCAATGCCTATCCGCAAGCCATGGGCATTGCGGCGGCCTATCCCGGCAAGCAGGTGATTGCCATGTGCGGCGATGGCGGCATGAGTATGCTAATGGGTGATCTGCTGACCCTGAAGCAGGAGAAACTGCCGGTCAAATTGCTGATCTTCAATAATGGCTCATTGGGCTTTGTGGAGATGGAGCAACGCGTGGAAGGCTTGCTTGATTCCTACACAGGCCTTGAGAATCCCGACTTTCCCGCTCTGGCAAAAGCCTGCGGCATCGCGGGCTATCGGGCTGAAAATGCCGACACGCTTGAGGGTGTCATGCGCGCATGGCTCGCCGAAGACGGGCCTGCGCTTCTTGATGTACCCGTCAATCGCATGGAACTCGTGATGCCGCCAAAGATTGAAATTTCACAGGTAGCCTCCACAGCACTCTTCGGCGTCAAGGCCGTGCTTGACGGGCGAAGCAAAGAAGTCATCTCGCTTCTGAAAAACAATTTCCTGAAATAGGCCGATCAATGCCGATGACTTATTTTTGGCAGCATCTGATGTCCTGCGCTCAGAGATAACCTGCCGACCGCAAGCGCTCGAATGCATCCTCTGCCTCATGGTCCATCGTGCGTCCCGCGCGTTCCTCCGTCTTCAGAAGGCCGAGTTCGCTAATGATTTCGGCAATGTTGCTGGCCTCTGACTGGATGGGTTCGGTGATCCCGATCTCACCGAGTGATCGATAGCGCTGACCATTTTGAGAAAAATAGAGCGAGACCACCGGGATATTCTCCCGCTCGATGTAGAGCCAGATGTCGAGCTCGGTCCAATGCAGCAGGGGATGCACCCTCAAATGGCCGCCGGGTGGCACGGATGTGTTGAACTGGTCCCAGAATTCCGGTGGCTGCTCACGAAAATTCCAGCCGCCATCGGGATTTCGCGGGCTGAATATTCTTTCCTTCGCGCGGATCGCCTGCTCGTCACGACGGATGCCCGTTATCAACCCGTCAAAACCATAATTCTGCAGACATTGCTTGAGCCCTTCGCTTTTACGCCCCGCAAGTCTGGAGGCAGGCGGCAATGTCTCATCCACCACACTCAGATCCGGACAGGCATCCGCAATCAGGTTTAGCCCCCACTCGACGGCATATTGGTCCCTGAACGCATAGGTTTCAGGAAACTCAAGACCAGTGTCGAGATGAATGACCGGAAAGGGGATATGACCAAAAAAGGCTTTCTTGGCCAGCCAGATCATCACATTTGAATCTTTCCCGAGTGACCACAACATTGCCGGTCGCTGGAGTTGGCTGAAGGCTTCACGCAATATGAAAACCGACTGGCTTTCAAGCAGATCAAGACGATTCATATTTTCCTCCTTATACGGAATTCCAAATCACTCAATGACGGTTAGCCTCCTCAGACGGGAGCCTTCAGGGGTTGCAAGCTGGACAATTCTCCTGCTTTGCCACTTGCACGCCGTCACTTCTATCCCTCGTCTCGCGCAAACCGCAGCTTTCGCAGCCAAAGATTTCAGCTTTCACCCAGCGTGTCGGTGTCCCGCAATAGCCACATGGCAGGCCCCGCTGGACATCCAGCCGCCCGAAGCCCGGCGCATCGCAGGACGGGCACAGCATTTTCAGTCTGTCGACAAGCTGCTCGGCGAGCTTTTCCAGAACGCACATTCGTGAGGGATTTAGATGCGCCCTCATATCCGTCTGGACAAACGCCATGCCATCAGACGAATGCCTGGCGGCCGCTTTGACAGCTTCCATAAGCTGAGCCTTTTCGACGATGCCCTTGATAAATGACCATTCGGAATGGGTCGGCATATTTGGCGCTACGATCAAGCCGTGGTCGGGGAATTTCACACGCGCGAGAAAGGCGTCCATTTCGGAATCCGGTTCGATCTCGATATGTGCGAAGTTTGTCTCCTCCGAAATCAGGGCTTCGCTCAGCACCACCCCGCGCTCATCGTCTATCAAGACCATAAGTTCCATATCAGCCGCGATAATGGGAATCTCGGGATGCGGTCCGAAGCTTCCCTCGCTGGCAATACCGATCGACAATCCCGTGAGCGCCATGCCAAGTCGGGCCTTAGCGACAGCCGTCTCCTTGATGCCTTTTTCACGCCGGATTTCACCGGTGAATGTGCCGAAGACATCCGTATCGATGTGGTCAGGTGTTGTGACATCAAGACCCAGACCATCGCGAAAGGGTGCGCGAATGGCAGCCTCCTTGCCGTGCATCGTTGCCAGAACGGCCCGGCGACCGGCATAGGGATGCGCAGGCCTCATGCCGCCACCTCACGCCAGTTCAGATCGCCGGCATAGCGCGCGCAGAGTTGCCCCTTGTCATCCATCGCAAACAAATGGAGCCAGCCATTATCAAACAGCGCCCGCAAATTCGCATGCCGCTGCAAGATATCCGTCATGGCTTGCTGGGGGGCCTCGATGCAGACCGAGAGGCGCAGCGGCTCATGCACATAATGCTCGCCGTCATGCACCGACTGCCAGGGCAAGCCGCCGCGCAGCACGCCGCCATTGCCCTCCACGACACCGATCCCGCCCGTCACATTATGCAGAAGCTTGTTGCCGCCGCCGAAAATATCCGGCGCAACGGTGGAGCCGTAATATTGGAGGCTGATCCAGCTGGCCACGACAACAGGCGCTGTGAGGATGAGTTCCAGAACGCTGAAGTCCTTGTCCTGCTTCCAGTCATAGTCATGCAGAAAGGCACGCCCTGCGAGATTGTGACCCGCCGTCCGCATCCGCGGGGCCGCGATAAAGGCTTTGCAGCCTGCAAGCGCCCATTCGGGCCTTGTCTCTGCCCAGTCGCAACTGCGTCCGATGAGCGCCTGTTCGTCTGTGGCCCGCGGCAGCCGAAGCGCCCGCTCGCCCCGCGCCATCTTTCCTGCTGCCTCAAGCCACTGCGCGGTCTGTGCCAGGTCCTGCTTGTGCGCCGCAGAAGTGTGATCATCGGCATAGAGTCGGACGCCATCTGTCGTCGTGTCATGCAACGCTGCAACGAAGAGGGTGTGGTCAGGTATGTTGATTCCACTTGAGGCGAGCCCCTTTCTCACCTCTGGATCATTGAGAAGCGCAGCGAGAAGGCGCGCATTGACCTCGCCAGAATAACCGCCACAGGCGCCGCAATGCAGTGCGCTTGCATGCGGGTTGTTGACCACGCTGGCGCCGTGCCCGGCCAGCAGCACGAGACGTGCAAAGCCGGTTGTCAGCGACATCGCGCGAAGCACTGTCTCGGCAGCTTTGACGCGCGTAGCGACGTCAAGCGCGGGATCGAGCTGCGGCGCGGGATCATCGGGTGTTTTGTCTCCCTGATAGCCAAGCGCATCCCCGATCAGCTTGCCGGCATAAACCGGGCCCGTCGCTTCAACAAAGGCAAAGGAGGAAACCGCCGCGAGCTTGAACCGTCCCCATGCCCGTTTTGCGCGCGCGACGAAGCGCGCCGACTGATCGGCCTCTGCAACGTCATGTCCACCGGCTCTGGAACTGAGCGCCGGATTCAGCAGCACTGGCAGGCGTAATTCTTCCACATCAGAGGCAAACCGGTGATGCGCTGTGGGCAGGCCGAAAAAGCCAGCAAAGCCGAGTGTCCTGATACCGGGATGAACGCTTTCGAGGGCGCGACGGAAGACCTCGGACCGCACGTCAATACAGAAGGCTGCCTGCAAGGCCGGTCGGTCCCCTGCAGGAGATGTCTGGTCCCCACTGAGGCTCAAAGCCAGTTCACGCTGAGCGGCGCGGTCGGCGGCATCCTGCAGGATCGTGTCGACAATCAGTTCAGGCGTCGCCTCAAGCGGTGCCGCATGAGACGCGCATGTCTGGGCCCATGTCTCCGCGATCTGCGCTTCGTGATTGATGAACAGGGCCTCTTCCCAGATCAGCCGGATCGCGAGAAAGTCCATGACCGTCTCATCTGACGTGCCCGCCAATTCTGCCCGCCATAATTTGTAACGCGCATATTGTGCCCAGCCGCCAAGTGTCATGAGCAGCTGGTGGAAATAGGTCTCAAGCGCGGTGTCGCTGAGACCAAGCCGGTCCACTGCCCGGGCGATGACCGCAATCGCCGTTTCCGGCGCTTCAGCCACATGGAGCGCGAAGTTTTTGACGCCTGCGATTTCGGGCGTGAGGTCATGCATGGCCATGGCACGCCATGCCTCATAGGCGTTTCGTCCGCGCGGCGCGATCCAGAGCGCCTGCCCCTCGTCGAAATAGCCTGCGGCCCAGGCACCAAACCGCTCGGCAATCAGACCCGGCCAGTCTGTGCCCGCCGCCGTCGCGGCGAGATCGGCAATGGTGGGCAGGGCCTCCGGCGTCGGGTGATCCTCAGCGATGGCGGCATGCAAGGCGTCCATGTCGGCAGGGCGGTACTGCGGGGACGCCTTGTCCCATGCCTCACGCAGATCCTGATCCAAGACCGTGCCCTCAGATAATTTTTTCCGGTACCAGTGCCGTGGCATGGTGACGGATGCCCCTGCCACGCGCGCCAATCTTGCGCCCGTCTCGGCGAGGCTCTCATTCACCTGCCCCAGAAACGGATTAACCGCCACGCTGGATGCCAGCGGCCAGAGCGGGGGAATGGCCCTTGCCGCGCGATCAACCGCACTCAGCAGACTGTCCGGTGTTCTGTGGGCGGAGGGGATTGGGTAGAACATTTTCATGTCTCCAGGATGATCAGGATGATTTGCTGATGGACCAACCGCGCATGACGCGGTCGAAGACAGCATTGGCGTAGAAGCCGTTTGAGAGATGGACCCGCAGGGCGGCAGCCGCAGGGTGATAGGCCCAGAGGGGAAACATCGCCTGCACGATGGCGACAAGGCCGAAGCTGATGACCGCCAGCACAATGAGCGTCAATTGCAGTGGCCCCGGTGATGGCACCGGCGGGAGAATGTCGGCCGTTACCCATGTCGCCACCGTCTGCAGCGCGAAATAGCTGATTGAGGTGGCGATGGCATAGACCGCTGTGCGGCGGGTGAGGGCTTTTGGCGCCGCATCGGCAAAGCCTTGCGCCAACATATAGGCAACGCCGAAGATCAGAATGGCGCCGAGCGCGATTGCCTGGGGTGACTTGTGCATCAAGCCGAAGCCAAGCCCCACAACAACATAGATGATGAGCGCGGACAGGAAGGAGCGCCCGACAGCGCCGATATGGGGAACGGCAACCGGACCGGGTCTGCGAATGGCCGTAACCCTCTCCACCGCGCCGCCAGCGGCCAGAAAGGAATGAGCCTTGTAGAGCGAATGCGCCACAAGATGCAGCAATGCCAACGGGAATAGCGCCAGACCGCATTCAAAGATCATGAAGCCCATCTGGGCAACGGTTGACCAGGCAAGCGAGGTTTTGACTGCCGGTTGGGTCAACATGACGAGACTGCCAAAGAGGGCCGTGAAGCCACCAACCATCACGAGGACGGCAAGGACGACAGGCGCCAGCAACATCACATCAGCAAAGCGGATCAGCAGGAAACCGCCGGCATTGATGACGCCTGCATGTAGCAGCGCTGATACCGGGGTCGGGGTTTCCATCACTTCCGTGAGCCAGCCATGGGCGGGAAACTGGGCTGATTTGAGACAGGCGGCGACAGCGAGCAAGGCTGCCGCCGCAATGGCAAGGCCACCGCCCACCCCAGCGCCTGCCGCCGTCAGGATCGTCCCGATGTCTGTCGTGCCATAGGCTGTGGCCAGCAAGATCATCGCGGTGATGAGGGCAATATCTCCCAGCCGGGCGGTGACGAATTTCTTGCGCGCCGCCCGCTGGGCTGCCACCCGATCTGCATAGAACAGCAGAAGTCTGTGAAGCGAGAGGCTGGTGGCGATCCAGGCACCCAGCAGCTGGACAAGATTGCCGGCGGTAACAGACAGCAGGACCGAAACCAGCGTCAGGCAAAGCCAGCCTGTAAATGGCCCCTGCCGCGCCTCGCCATCCAGATAGGTGCCGGAGTAGCGCAGAACCACCCAGCCGATGAAGGTGACGAGGAGAAGCATGGTGATGCTCACCGCATCCATGCGGACGGAAAACCCGACCCCGTAGAGGCCGAGCAAGGGGCTTACGGTCGGGTCGGCAAAGACTAGACCCGCGAGCGACATGACGGCCAGCGCAAAGGCAAGGAGGGCGGCGCCTTCAGCCAGTCTGGCGATGTGGCGTGGCCGGGGTCCGACGCTGAAAAATCCTGCAGCCGCCGCCACCAGCAACGGCGCGGTCGCCCACAAAGGACTGAATGTGATCGCGGACTCCATGGTCGCCTCCAGGTTGATGTCATCCCTGGCAGAGCAAATAGCAGCCACGAGCTATTCTATTAAATTCATTGTTTGTAATAAATCGTTCCTTTTATTAGAATGATGAAATGGCTCAGTTCAATTACAACCATCTGCGATATTTCTGGGCGGTGGCGCATGAGGGCAATCTGACGCGCACCGCGGAACGGCTTCACGTCTCTCAGTCCGCCCTCTCAACCCAGATCCAAAAGCTCGAAACCCAGCTTGGTCACAAGCTTTTTGAACGTCAGGGCAGAAATCTCAAACTGACAGAAGCCGGACGCATAGCTCTCGACTATGCCGATGTCGTCTTCAAGACAGGTGATGAATTGCTCGGCACGCTGCGCGGGCAAGGCGGCTCCAGTCGACAGGTTCTGCGCGTTGGCGCGATCACAACATTGTCGCGAAATTTCCAGCTTGCCCTTTTGCAGCCGCTCATCGGGCGCCATGATGTTCAACTCGTTGTGCGCTCGGGCACGATGCGCGAGTTGCTGACCCAGCTCGAAGCGCACACTATTGATCTTGTGCTCTCAAACCAGTCCCTGCCGCGTGATACCGCAACACCATGGCAGAGCCATCTTCTGCAACAGCAGGCTGTCAGTCTGGTTGGGCGGCCAAAGGCACGAAGCCGGAAAATGCGGTTTCCCGAGGACCTGGCAGACACCCCCGTCATCCTGCCGAGTCTCGACAGTGATATCCGCGTCGCCTTTGATCAAATTCTCGAACGCGCGGGTATCCGCCCGATCATCGTTGCCGAAGTGGATGACATGGCCATGCTGCGTCTCTTCGCGCGGGAGAGCGGTGAACTGACACTCGTCCCGCCGGTGGTCGTGCGTGATGAATTGAAGAACGGCCTCCTCGTCGAGCGTTGCCAGATACCCGATCTGTCGGAGAGCTTTTATGCCATCACACAAAGCAGGCGTTTCGCAAATCCGCTCGTCAAGGAACTGATGGCAACGCCCTTGTCCAGGTCAGGATTTTGATTTCCGGGGACCGTGGAAAACGGGCCTGGACAGAGAGGGCTTCAGAGGCAGGTCATTATCCCCCTTCAATCCAGATCGTGAAGATCAATCTCCGTGCCGTCGCAGGCGACAGTGATCGGTCCGCCATATTCTCCGGTATGCCCGAGGCAAATGCCTGTCGCGCAAGGCGTTGAAGGGCGAAGTGCTGTTCGTATTGAAGGCGATTGCCGGCTGACAATTTCGTGCGTCGTCGCGACGCGATGCCTAATCCATATATTGTTCGTTGCCGACGAATCCGATGCGTGTGACGCCGAGGCGCTGGGCGGTGGCGAGCACCTTGGCGACATAGTCATATTTGACGAGGCGGTTGGGCTTGAGATGGACTTCGGGCTG
>WGND01000003.1 GCA_016124805.1 Hyphomicrobiales bacterium
CTCATAACCTGAAGGTCGCAGGTTCAAATCCTGCCCCCGCAACCAAAATTAGCCCGCCTCGGGAAACCGAGGTGGGTTTTTTGTTGTTCGGGTTGTGAGCCGAAAAAGTTTGAGGCAGCAAAATGGAGGCAGTCGCCTTGTGTCTCCTGTTCAAGGTTTTTGTTGGCGGCGACGGCCATTGATCTGCCACTGAAGTCTTCCCTAACGGAGACTAGAGCCACGGTATGGTTATGTCTTCTCGGGCGGGTTGAGAAACCGGTTGGCGCGCGGGGTTATTCATTCGGCATCAACGTGTTGCGCCTTCCTTGTTTTTTGGCGACTGACAAAGACGCGATTGGCTTCATTGAGGCCAATCGCGAGCGGCGTCAAAAGAGAGAGGCGTGCTGTCCGCCGTCGATCACGATGTTCTGCCCCACGATAAAGCGGGAAAGCGGGCTGCACAGCAGAGCCGCCATCGGCGCCAGATCGTCGGCTTCAGCCATGAAGCCCGCCGGTATGTGATTGTTCGCCAGAAAGTGAGGCGAAACCGCTTCCGGTGTCGGCTCGAGGCCGAAGGCATCGGCATAGTCCTTCAGGATCTCGCTTGCGCCTTCCGTCCGGAACATGCCGGGCAGCAGATTGTTGATGGTGATGCCATGCTTGGCGATTTCTCGCGATACGCTCGCCGTATAATTGATCAGCGCCGAGCGGGCTGGGCCTGACATCAACCGCCAGATCATCGGGTTCTTCGCAGAGAAGGTCGCGATATTGACGATGCGCCCCCAGCCCTTGTCCTTCATCACCGGAATATAGTGACGCATGATTTCAATGGGCCCGATCAGCGCAGTTTCGATCGAGTCGCGCCACATCTCGGGCGTCACCTTCAGAAAGTCGCCGTTCGGTGCCGGCGGCTTGATCGTGATGGCGAGAATGTCCGGGTCCGGGCAGGCGGCGAAAAGCGCCTTGCGGCCTTCCTCGGTCGAGGAGTCCGCCACCACGGGCGTAACGCTCGTCCCATATTTCTCCGAGATTTCAGCGGCGGCATTTTTCAGCCGTTCCTCGCGGCGCGCAGTGATGTAGAGATCCACGCCCGCTTCGGCGAGACGTTCTGCGGTGGCGCGGCCCATGCCCGCGCTGCCGCCCGCCATGATGGCTTTCTTGCCTTTGATCTTCAGGTCCATGTCGTTTCTTCCTGTCTGTTTGTGCTTCTGGTTTGACTTGAGGGACACTCTGCTACGAAGGGTCGATCGTACCTTGCTCAGGCTTTTTGCTCTGCCATCATCTTTCGCGCGATCCGCTCGGCAACCATCACGCAGCCGAGATAGGTGTTGCCGGACGGAATGGTCGGCATCATGGAAGCGTCTGCCACGCGCAGGCCTTCCATGCCGACCACCCGGCAGTCTGCATCGAGCACCGCGCCCATGGGGCAGGTGCTGGTCATATGCCCATAGCTGATGGTGAAGCGTTCGCGTGCGATGGCGGGAGCGTCAGGGGCATTGAGATCCAGCGGCGCGACGGGCCTGCATCCGAGCGCCTTTGCAGCAGCCGAGGTTTCCCATGCAGCAATGCGCTTGAAGGCGTGATGCAGTCGTTCATTTGCGTCGTCGGGTAGGGGCGGCGCCGTGACGACGGGGCCATCGTTCGGGTTCTCCGCAAGCTTCACGCTGCCCATTCCCGATGAGCGCAGCAGGAAAACCGCCAGCACGAATTCCGTTGGCCCGTCGCTCAGCGGCGGCGCAATCGGGAAGGCGTGATAGTCGATATCGACGCCGTTGGATGCGCCGATGAGCAGGGACTGTGCGGGCCCGGCGGTGCCGCCGCGCGGACCGTCATGGCGATAGCGCAACCCCGGCCCGATATGATCGCTCATGGTTTCGCCGACCGGCAGATCGGCGATGACTTTGATGTCGTGGTCCGCCAGATGGCGCGCCGGACCGATGCCCGAGCGCATCAGCAGGTTCGGCGTCCAGAGCGCGCCAGCCGTCACGACGACTTCGTCGGCTTCAATCGCCTCACCGGTCGAAAGCACGACGCCTTTGACGCGGCGACCATCCACGATCAGTGACGTCACTTCGGTTTGCGTTTGGATGGTCAGGTTCCCGCGAGCGCGAACCTCGGGCGTCAGATAGGCGCGGCTCGTCGTCACGCGTTTTACATTGGCGTCCATGGTGACGGGGAAGATGCCGAGACCCGGCAACTGGCTGCGGTCGTTGATGTCATCGACCTTGCGCGCGCCCACTTCCATCATGCCGTCATAGAAGGCGAGCTGGGCGCGTCCCATTTCATCGCGACGCCAGCGCCGGACCGGCAGCGGGCCATGGACGCCGTGAATGGGCGACGGTCCGAAATCCCGATCCGTTTCGGCGGCGATAAATGTCTCGACGACCTCGTCCCATCCCCAACCGGAATGACCCGCCGCCGCCCAGCCGTCATAGTCTTCCGGTAGGCCGCGCAAGGTGGCCAATCCGTTGACAGCCGAGGTGCCGCCAAGCAGGCGACCCTGGATCATCGGGATCGCGCCGGACTCATATGCCATTGGGCTTATGGCGACGGGCTGCATGCCGAGCCAGGCTTCCGGTGCGCGGGCAGGATCGAGCACGCCTGCATCATAGCTGTCGTCGTCCGCACCGATTTCGAGCAGCGTAATCTTGAGATGGGCGTCTTCGCTGAGCCGTGCCGCGAGCACAGAGCCCGACGTGCCACCGCCCACAACGATGATGTGCTTCAAGGTCGATGTCATCTCGTTCCCCCGTCCGATTGGCGCCCAAGCCGGCTTGATTAGGTTGCTCAACCTATAATTAGGTCGTAAAACCTAATTTGTCAATATCGATCATTTGCGATTGAACCGAAGGGGAATTCATGGCCGCTGCCAAATCGACGCCGGATCGGATCGTTGAGGCCGGTCGCTGGCTTTTCAACGCCAAGGGTTATGCGGCCACATCGCTGCATGAGATCGCTGCCGAGGTCGGTATTTCTCAAGGTAATCTGACCTATCACTTCCCGACGAAGCGTGATCTTGCGACGCGCATAGAAGCGGATGCGCGCGCACTTGCCCGCGCGCGACGCGATAATCTCTGGCCCGGCAATGTCGCGGACGATTATGTCGAGCACGTGCTCTTTGCGATGAATGCCATGTGGAGCTACCGATTCCTCTTCCGGGATCGGGCGCAATATGCCTCGGGCATCGATATTCGTAATCCGGAGTCGGAACTGATGGCCGACTTTGAGGAGCTTCATGCGCTGCTCAAGAGGATCGAGGCCGAAGGCATGTTCCGGCGCGGCCTTCTGGATGATTTGACGGTCCTCGCCCGCTCGATCTGGATCGTCGGCCGCTACTGGATGGACTATCTCAACGAGTTCGAAGGCCGCAAGGAAATCAGCTGGAGCGATCAGGAACGCGGCATCGAGCACCACTATTCCCTCCTGCGCCCCTATCTCACGGCAAGCGCAAACCGGGAATTCAAGGCCGCCTTCGACCGCGCGCCGAGGCTTGCGAACCGAACTGGTTCATCATGATAGAAATTTGACCAGCCCGCGCCGAAAACGTCAGGCTACCAGGTGCTGCGGTAAGCCCCCAGTCGCAATAGCCAACACGCTGAACCGCCAGTTTGAAGTTGATCACCTGGATCGGATTTGGCTGACTGACATCACTTGCATCAAAACCTGCGAGGGCTTTGCATATCTGGCCGCTGGCTGATTAGTACGGAGTTGCCAAATAACTGATCCGGCATTCTAGGCTCTGCTCATGGCTGTCTGGCGCAGAAAACCAACGACAATGGTCCTCTTCCATTCAGTCCAGTGAGGCCGGTGTAAATAGCGCCTTGAGAAGACGGGCATCCAATTCTTACATTAGAATTATTCCAAAAAATTTGACTCCACCCCTGTTCTAGTTTAGATTCATTCTCAGTTGAGTGAATATCAATCTGAGAAAGCGCCTTTGCCGGCAGCTTCAGAAGGGAAACAAAATGAGCGAGTCCAAATGTCCGGTTATGCATGGTGGCGCGACAACCACTGAGGTGTCGAACGTCGCCTGGTGGCCCAAGTCGCTGAATCTCGACATCCTGCATCAGCACGATACCAAGACCAACCCGATGGGAAAGGGCTTCAACTATCGTGATGAGGTCAAGAAGCTCGACTTCAAGGCGCTCAAGAAAGACATGCATGCGCTGATGACCGAAAGCCAGGACTGGTGGCCGGCTGACTGGGGCCATTATGGCGGCCTCATGATCCGTCTGGCATGGCACTCGGCCGGCTCCTACCGTCTGGCCGATGGTCGTGGCGGCGGTGGCAGCGGCAATCAGCGTTTTGCCCCACTCAACTCATGGCCCGATAACGCCAATCTCGACAAGGCGCGCCGTCTGCTCTGGCCGATCAAGAAGAAATACGGCAACAAGATCAGCTGGGCCGA
Source organism: Hyphomicrobiales bacterium (assembly GCA_016124805.1). Classification (GTDB taxonomy): domain Bacteria; phylum Pseudomonadota; class Alphaproteobacteria; order Parvibaculales; family Parvibaculaceae; genus Parvibaculum. The sequence goes on from WGND01000003.1 coordinate 4,388, forward strand.
CCTCATGCTGCTCGCGGGCAATATTGCCTATGAATCCATGGGGCTGAAGACCTTCGGCTTCGGCTTTGGCCGCGAAGACATCTGGCATCCGGAAAAGGACACCTATTGGGGTGCGGAGAAGGAATGGCTCGCGCCGAGCGACGAGCGTTACGAGGATGTCGACAAGCCGGCGACGATGGAAAACCCGCTGGCCGCGGTCCAGATGGGTCTGATCTATGTCAACCCGGAAGGGGTGAACGGCAAGTCTGATCCGTTAAAGACAGCCGCACAGGTGCGCGAGACCTTTCTGCGCATGGCCATGAATGATGAGGAAACCGTCGCGCTCACAGCGGGCGGCCACACCGTCGGCAAAACGCATGGCAATGGCGATGCAAACCTGTTGGGCCCCGCCCCTGAAGGTGCCGATGTTGAAGCGCAGGGCATGGGATGGGCCAATCCGAATCTGGGCGGCAAGGCCAGCAACGCGGTGACCTCCGGTCTTGAAGGTGCATGGACAACCAATCCATTGCAGTTCGACATGGGCTATTTCGACCTGCTGTTCGGCTATGAGTGGGAACTGAAGAAGAGCCCAGCCGGCGCCAGCCAGTGGGAGCCCATCAACATCAAGGAAGAAGACAAGCCCGTTGATGCGAGCGACCCTTCGATCCGTCACAACCCGATCATGACGGATGCCGACATGGCCATGAAGATGGACCCGGCCTATCGCGCCATCTGCGAAAAATTCATGGCTGACCCGGCCTATTTCAAGGACACATTTGCGCGCGCCTGGTTCAAGCTGACCCATCGCGACATGGGGCCAAAGGTGCGTTACATCGGTCCCGATGTGCCCAAGGAAGATCTGATCTGGCAGGATCCCATCCCGGTCGGCAGCTCGAAATATAATCCGGCCATCGTCAAGGCGAAGATTGCCGCGAGCGGCCTGACCATCAGCGAGATGGTGTCCACGGCCTGGGACAGCGCCCGCACCTTTCGCGGTTCCGACATGCGTGGCGGCGCCAATGGCGCGCGCATTCGCCTGGCACCGCAGAAGGACTGGGAGGGCAACGAGCCTGACCGGCTTGCCAGGGTACTTTCGGTGCTCGAGCCGATTGCAGCGGCGACCGGCGCCAGCGTTGCCGATGTCATCGTTCTTGCCGGCAATATGGGCGTGGAACAGGCTGCCAAGGCGGCGGGCTTCGACATCAGCGTGCCCTTCGCACCCGGTCGCGGCGATGCGACCGACGCAATGACAGATGCTGAGTCCTTCGAACCGATGGAGCCCGTTGCCGATGGCTATCGCAACTGGCTGAAGAAAGACTATGCCGTCAGTGCCGAAGAGCTGCTGCTTGATCGCACCCAGCTGATGGGCCTGACAGCCAATGAGATGACGGTGCTTGTGGGTGGCATGCGCGTGCTCGGTACCAATCATGGCGGCACGAAGCATGGTGTCTTGACCGACCGTGTCGGCAAACTCACGAATGACTTCTTCGTCAACCTGACGGACATGGCCTATGCATGGAAGCCCGTGGGCGACAATCTCTATGAAATCCGTGATCGCAAGACGGATAGCGTCAAGTGGACCGCGACCCGTGTTGATCTGGTCTTCGGCTCCAACTCGATCCTGCGCGCCTATGCGGAAGTCTATGCGCAGGACGACAGCAAGGAGAAGTTCGTCCGCGATTTCGTGGCGGCCTGGACAAAGGTGATGAACGCCGACCGCTTCGATATCGCCTGATCGCGTGGCGATTTATACAGACCTCTTGAACGCCGTCAGCTTTCTGCTGGCGGCGTTTTGATTTGTTTTCATGGTCTGCGACAATATTGACATGATACCATGTCAGATAGGTGTTGACCTTAGGGAAGCTTCGCCCAAAAATGGGCATTGCATTTAGGGTGAATACCCTAGGCATCAGATAACAAGGCAGCAGCAAGCCGCCTGCAAGAAAAAGAGGAAATGCCATGTCGGATACCGGAACGATGGAGAGGTCTGTCTCGGACCAGAAGTCAGAACATTTTGATGTGCTTATCGTCGGCGCCGGTATTTCCGGTGTCGGGGCGGCCTATCACCTCACGAAGCAATGCCCGGACAGAAGCTTTGTTGTGCTGGAAGCTTTGGAAAGCTTTGGCGGCACCTGGCAGATGCACCGCTATCCCGGTATCCGTTCCGACAGCGACCTCTATACTTTCGGCTACCGCTTCAAGCCGTGGACGGGGGCGCCGATTGCCACCGCGCAGGAAATCCTGACTTACATGGGCGAGGTCATTGATGAAAATGATCTGGGCGGTCACATCCGCTACAAGCACAAAATCCTGAATGCCAACTGGTCCAACAAGGACAATCAATGGACCATCGTTGCGCAGAAGCTTGATACCGGTGAGAAGATTGTCATCACCGCCAACTTCCTCTGGATGTGTCAGGGCTATTACCGTCATTCGGAAGGCTACACGCCTGAATGGGAAGGCATGTCGGATTACAAGGGCCAGATCGTGCATCCGCAGACATGGCCGGAAGACCTCGACTATAAAAACAAGAAGATCATTGTCATCGGCTCCGGCGCGACGGCGGCAACGGTTGCGCCTGCCATTGCGGGCGATGCCGCCCATGTCACCATCCTGCAGCGCTCGCCGACCTATTTCATTCCCGGGCGCAATGCCAATGAACTCGCAGACCAGCTGCGTGTGCTTGATATTGACGAAAGCTGGATCCACGAGATCACGCGTCGTCAGATTCTGCATGATCAGGCGGAGTTTACCCGCCGCGCCTTTGACGAACCGGACGCCGTGAAGGAAGAATTGCTGGCGGGCGTGTCGATGTTCCTGCCGCCGGAAGAAGTGAAGAAGAATTTCACGCCGACATATCTGCCCTGGCGCCAGCGTATTGCCTTTGTCCCTGATGGCGACATCTTTGAAGGCATCAAGGCGGGCAAGGCCTCTGTTGTCACTGATGAGATTGAACGCTTCACCGAGAAGGGCATTCTGCTCAAATCGGGCAAGACACTGGAAGCCGATATCATCATCACGGCTACAGGCTTTAACCTCAGCGTGCTGGGTGACATTGACTTCAACATTGATGGCGCGCCGCTCGATTTCTCAAAGACGGTCACCTATCGCGGCATGATGTTTACCGGCGTGCCCAATATGGTCTGGGTGTTCGGTTATTTCCGCGCCAGCTGGACATTGCGTGTTGATCTGCTCGGTGATTTTGTCTGCCGTCTTCTCAATCACATGAAGAAGAAAGGCGCCAAGCAGGTCAGTGTCGCGTTGCGCCCTGAAGACAGGGACATGAAGCTCCTGCCCTGGATTGATACCGAGAATTTCAATCCCGGCTATATTCTGCGCGGTCTTCATCTGTTGCCCCAGCGTGGCGACAAGCCTGAGTGGCAGCACACCCAGGATTACTGGCTGGAAAAAGACGAGCTTCCGGAAATTGACCTGGACGAGGCCGCCTTCGTCTATAAGTGATTGCTGTTGCTTGCGAACCAAGAAACGCCTGGTGTGCAGACACCGGGCGTTTTTGCTGCGTTTTTGACAAGTGAAAGGTCATGGCGCACAGCCGCTAAGGGCGTCGATGCGACGAGTATTTGCAATTGGTGGCCAGATGCGTAGCCTGCCATCATTCATATCCTGACCGTCCTGTTCTGCCGTTGGCCAATCATTTCTGAAGCGCTGCGGAAAAGGGCGTAGTGTGCCTCTGCTGAAGCAGCAAAAGCTGCAAGGCGTTGGGTCTGGTCGGGGGCTGATCCGTCACATCGAACAGAAAGCCATGCCATGCGTTTACGACTGGGCTGCGAACTCACATATGATTTCCCTGCACAGACTCCCATGATCGTCATGCTGAATGTGCATTCGTCACGTTTCGCCGATCTTGAGCATCCCGACCATCTGATCTCGCGGCCTGCCGTGCCGATTGAGAGTTATCGTGACAGCTATGGCAACTGGTGCTGCCGTCTCGTGGCGCCGGCGGGTCGTTTCACGATGGGGACCCAGAGTGTCATTCGGGATGACGGGACATCCGACCCTTGCATGCCCGATGCCACACAGCATCAGGTGCAGGATCTGCCCTCAGAGACATTGCTCTATCTGTTGGGCAGCCGCTATTGCGAGACGGATCGCCTTTCCGATGAGGCGTGGCGTCTGTTTGGCAACACACCATTTGGCTGGGCGCGTGTGCAGGCAATCTGTGATTTTGTGCATAACCACATTCAGTTCGGCTATCACAATTCGCGCCCGACCCGCACGGCTTATGAAGCCTATAGCGAAGGCGTTGGCGTTTGCCGTGACTTTGCCCATCTGGCGATTGCCTTTTGCCGCTGCATGAATATCCCCGCGCGTTATTGCACGGGCTATATCAGCGACGTCGGGCAGCCGCAGCTGGCCGAGACCATGGACATGGCCGCCTGGATGGAAGTTTATCTTGGTGGGCGCTGGTATATTTTTGATCCGCGCAACAACAGCCCGCAATTTGGCCGTGTCCTGATTGCCCAGGGGCGCGACGCCGCTGACGTGCCCCTGACCCACACTTTCGGTCCCAATCAGCTGACCGGGTTCCGTGTCTGGATCGATCAGATCTAGCTGTCGAGTGATCGGTCAATGACGCCCATATCGATCAGGGGAGCGGCGTCGATATCCGAGATATTGAGCAATTCACCAACCCGCTCAAGACCGGCGAGGATCATGGCGCGTTCCCATTCGGGAAGTTTGGCAAAGCTGTCGCGAAAATCCTGTTGAAGGAGATCCGGGGCGGCTTCCAAAGTGCTGGCGCCGCGCGGGGTGATGGAAAGCAGGATCTGCCGCTTGTCGCGATCATTGCGTTGGCGCTGCACCAGCCCGTCCGCCTCCAGCTTGTCGATGATATTGGTGACGGTGGCCTGGCCGAATTGCAGTGACTGCGCGATGGTGCCGGGCGTGATGCCCTTCACACGCTCAATCTCCTTCAGCACCAAAAGCTGTGAAGGCGTAAGACCTGTTGCAGCGGCCAGCCGCCGACCGTTCTGATCGGCTGCCCGCAGAATACGTCTGATCGCGCGCAAGGCGGCGCTCGTAATTGCTGATTCCATGACGAAATAAGAACAGAAATGAGGCGTTAATGCCTTTTTAAATTTTATTTCATTTTCTAAAATATATTTTTCGCAGAGTCCCGCGGTATTTCGAGAATGTAACCGTTAAGTGGTTGATTAAATGTAATAAACCCTTATGTTTCGCTCGTGACAACGAAGGGGTGTTTGGCCTCAAGAAGACAAATAACTTCGGGAGTCGAAGCAATTTCCTTATCCGAGTTGAAACGACCTAAGTCGGCGACACAAGAAGCCGGCGCGATGGGGCCTAAAGCTACGTCTGGCCAACTGGTTTTGCGCGAGCCGCGCCCTGAAGACGGGCCAGCCGTCACAGCCCTGATCGCCGCCTGCCCGCCGCTTGATCAAAATTCGGCCTATTGCAATCTCCTGCAATGCAGCCATTTCGCCGAGACATGCATTGTCGCTGAACGGGACGGCAAGATTGTGGGCTGGATTTCAGCCTATCAGCCACCGAATGCCCCGGATGAGATTTTCATCTGGCAGGTGGCCGTCGATCAATCCGCACGCGGTCTGGGTCTGGGCAAAAAGATGCTCAATGGGCTTCTCGCCCGCCCCGCGTTCAAGGATGCGCAGGTTCTGACGACCACTGTTACCGCAGACAATGAGGCCTCGATGGCCATGTTTACTTCATTCGCACGCAGCCACAAGGCCGTGCTTGAGCGGCACGCGCATTTCGAGCGCGATGCCCATTTTGCGGGTGCCCATGACACCGAGTTTCTGGTGTCGATTGGGCCTCTGTCCCGCAGCTAAGCCCATCCGAAAAGGAAAACCCATGACAAGCTTCCCTAAACCGACAGCGACAGTGCCTGATACAACGATCTATGAGCGAATGGAATCGAAGGTCCGCAGCTATTCGACGTCCATGCCGCGCTCATTTGATCGCGCCAAAGGCTCATGGATGTATGACGAGAATGGTGGCAGCTATCTCGACTTTCTGTCCGGCTGCGCCTCGCTGAATTATGGCCACAACCATCCCGTCCTCAAGCAGGCGCTGCTTGATTACATTGAACGTGATGGCGTGACACACAGCCTCGATCTGCACACCAAGGCCAAGGCGGAATTTCTGGAAACGCTTGAGGAGGTTATCCTCAAGCCGCGCCATCTTTCCTATCGTGTCATGTTTACCGGCCCGACCGGCACCAATGCCGTTGAAGCGGCTTTGAAGCTTGCCCGTAAGGTGACGGGTCGCGAGACGATCTTCTCTTTCACCAATGGCTTCCACGGCATGACGCTGGGCGCGCTTTCATGCACCGGTAATGCCGGCAAGCGCGGCGGTGCCGGTGTGCCGCTGAGCCATGTCAGCCATGAGCCTTTTGACGGCTATCACGGCAGTGATGTTGATACGGCCGAGATGCTGGAAAAGCGTCTGGCCGATCCTTCCAGCGGTCTGGATGCGCCGGCGGCCATTCTTGTTGAGACGGTGCAGGGTGAGGGTGGCCTCAATGCTGCGTCCAATGAATGGCTGCGTTCCATCGCCACCATTGCCAAACGCTATGGCGCCCTTCTGATTGTTGATGACATTCAGGCTGGTTGCGGCCGCACAGGACGCTTCTTCAGCTTTGAAGAAGCCGGTGTTCGCCCCGATATCGTGACGATGGCAAAGTCGCTGTCGGGCATGGGGCTTCCCTTCGCGCTGACCATGTTCCGTCCGGAACTCGACCAGTGGAGCCCGGGTGAGCATAACGGCACGTTCCGTGGCAACAATCACGCCTTTGTGACGGCGACAGCAGCGCTCAAGCACTTCTGGAGCGATGGCGCCTTTGAAGAAGAAATCCAGCGCAAGGGCGAGTATCTGAGAACCCGCCTGGATCGCATGGCGGAAGAGCATGGCCTGACGACACGTGGTCGCGGCATGATGCGCGGCATTGATCTTCAGTCGGGTGAAGCAGCTGATCGTGTCACGAGTGCGGCCTTTGATCGCGGCCTCATCATCGAGACGAGTGGTGCCCATGACGAAATCGTGAAGGTGCTGGCGCCACTGACGATTACGGATGAAGAATTCACCTGTGGCCTCGATATTCTTGAAGATTGCGTGCGTGAAGCACTGGCGCCACAGTTTGTTGCCGCTGCCGAGTAAGGAGTTCTGAATGCTTATCCGTAAACTTGATGAAATCCGCGCATCGGACCGCAATGTTGTGAGCGATGGATGGGAAAGCGCCCGCGTCCTTCTCAAGGATGATGGCATGGGCTTTTCCTTCCACATCACCACGCTCTATGCCGGTGCTGAGCTGAATCTGCACTACACCAATCATCTGGAAGCTGTTTATGTGATTTCCGGTGAGGGAACGATTGAAGACCTTGGCACAGGCGAAACACATGAGCTCAAGCCCGGCACGCTTTACGCGCTGAACGAGCATGATGATCATATTATCCGTCCCCGGACGGATATCATCACCGCTTGCGTCTTCAATCCGCCGGTGACGGGACGCGAGGTCCATGACGAGAATGGCGCCTATCCGGCAGATACGTCATTGGAAGCCGCATCCAGCTGATCGGCTAAAAAGGGGCACAACCGATGATCACGGCGAGTTTTGTTTTCTTCCTTCTTATTTTTCTGGGCATCGGCCTTGCGTCAGTGCTGAGTTCTGTGAAAACAAGGGAAGACTATTATCTCGCCAGCAGTTCGGTCACGCCTGCCTTTGTCGGCCTCTCCGCGGTCGCGACCAATAATAGCGGCTATATGTTCATCGGCGTCATCGGCTATACCTATTCGGTGGGACTTGCCTCGATCTGGCTGATGGTGGGCTGGCTTGTCGGTGATTTTGTCTCCTCCTTCCTTGTCCATCAGCAACTTCGAAAGGCGACGGAACGGACGGGTGAGGCGTCATTCGGCTCGGTGATTTCGAAATGGACCGGTGGCGACATGCCGGTCTGGCGTCGTCTGGCCGCCATCGTCACGATCATTTTTCTGGGGTCCTATGCAGCCGCGCAGATTGCTGCGGGCGGCAAGGCGCTGAACGGGACACTTGGCTGGGACCAGACGCTCGGCGCATGGATTGTCGCCCTGATGGTGCTGGCATACAGCAGTGCCGGGGGCATTCGCGCCTCGATCTGGACGGATGTGGCGCAAAGTGTCGTGATGCTTGCCGCCATGATCCTGCTCTTTGTCAGTGGTGTGTTCGAAATAGGTGGCATCAGCCAGGTGATCGAGGGTTGGCGTGCGGTGCCGGACTATTTTGATCTTATGCCGCCCGACATGATCATGCCCGGCATTGGCGGACTGCTGCTTTTCATTCTTGGCTGGATGTTTGCCGGCCTCAGCGTTATCGGGCAGCCTCATATCATGGTGCGTTTCATGGCGCTGGATAACCCCAAGCACATGACCTCTGCGCGTGTCTGGTATTACGCGTTCTTTGCCGTATTTTATGCTCTGGCAACCGGCGTGGGCATGCTTTCACGCCTTTATCTGCCTGAGCTCGGCTCGCTTGATCCCGAACTGGCGCTTCCGACCATGGCGAATGAACTTCTGCCGCCTATCCTGATCGGCGCTGTTCTGGCCGGCATTTTTGCCGCGACCATGTCGACGGCGGACTCGCTGGTCCTGAGCTGCTCAGCCGCCATTACGCATGACCTTCCCGACGGGCGCGTGGACAACCCCTGGGTTCTCAAGGCTGCGACCGGCTTTGTGACGGCGCTGGCCCTTTTCATCGCGCTGCAGGGCAGTGGAAGTGTCTTCGATCTCGTGATCCTTTCCTGGTCAACATTGGCGGTTGCCTTTGGACCATTGCTCCTGCTGCTGGCCTTTGGCTGGGTTGTGTCGCAACCGGTTGCCATGATTGTAACGATTTCAGGTGTCACCGTGAGCCTGCTGTGGCGCTATTTTGGTCTCCACAACATGATCTATGAAGGCATGCCCGGCATCATTGTCGGTGTGCTTCTGGGCATGGCGTTGGCCAAGCGTCGTAAACCTCATGCGCGCGAATTGGCGGAAGCGACCTGAGCCGGCGCGCCTCTTGCGTTTCTTCTTTACCTGATCTGCGCCTGTCGGCACTCTGCGTTTGATTTTGATGGATCATATGCGGGTTTGAGATGGCAGAACTGGTGACGATTGCGACGGTGACCCGCGAGCGCGAAATTTTTTTGCCCGCCATCCTTGCCTGCGTTCTCAGTCAAACCCATGACAATTTTGAATGGCTCGTGCTGGATGACAGTCCGGCGCCCTCACCAACGCTTATGGCGGTTGATGATCCGCGCATCACCTATCTCCATATGCCCGGCCGCCACATGTCCATTGGCGAGAAACGTAATATGTTGTGTGAGCGTGCCCGGGGCGAGGTGATCATCCAGTTTGACGATGATGATTTTTATGCGCCGACATATGTCAGCACGCTGGCCGGCTTTGTTGAGAAGTCAGGCGCTGATCTGGTGAGCCTACAGGGCTGGTTTGTTTATGACATGCGCCACAAGGCCTTTGGCTATCGCATCTCGACACGCAAGACCGGGCTGCATTTTATTTACGGGCCCGGGGGCATGGCGCCGGTCAATTATACGGAGGCAAATAACCAGATTTTCGATCTTTCCCATTTCGGTTACGGCTTTTCATATGCCTACCGAAAGGCAGCCTGGGCCGAAGTGCGCTTTGATGAGGTTTCGCGACACGAAGATGTGACGCTGGCCTTGCGCTTGTCCGAGACACATCGTCTGGCGCATTTTCGCGACATGGGCGGGCTGTGCCTTCACATTTTCCATGAGTCGAATACCGGCGCCCAGCATGCGGTGCAGTACGTGCTGCCGCCTTTTCAGCTGAAGCAGTATTTCCCATCCCTGACCTTGTAAGCGCGCTCAGTATGGCGACCGCGTGGGTTGGCGACTGATGCCGATGGGCGCATAGGAGGAGAGGCGGTCATTGCCACCGCCAATCCCGCTTGCATCCTGGCTGAAGCGCCAGCAGCGCCCCTGCATATTGGCATCCTCGCAAGCCAGAATCTCCGTCCGCGGTCCGATGCGCAGGGAGGAAATCCTGTCATTCCAGAATCCGCCCAGATTGACAGGTGACTGCGTGAGCGTGCGACAGGTAGCTGCGCCCTGATAATTGGCGTGCTCGTAGAAGCAGACTTCCCCGCGTGCCGGATCCTGACCCCACCGCGCGTCCCCGCGGTCATCATAATAATTGTTCCGGGGATCGCGGCCCTTGGGATAATAATCATATGTTGTGATGCCGAGTTTGGGGCCATAGAAGCCCAGCGGCTCGTCGGTGAAGCGGTCGCGCGTGTCGCGAAGACGACTGGCAGATGTCCAGCCTCGCAGCGTGCGCCAGCGGACCTCGCACCAGTCATATTTCTGCAGGCAACGGATTACTTCGACCTTGCGGCCTTTGGGTACGATGCCCGTTCGTTCATATCGCCAGTCCGGGCCGACGCGCAATGCGACGTCTTCGATCGTGCGCGCTGTAACGACATCGGCAAGTGCCCCCTCGGCAAAGCTGAGGCCAAGCATCAGGCTGAGCGCGAATAGATATTTGTTCATGATCATTCTCCGCTGCGGGCGTTGGTTCACCCTAACGTTGAATGACGGCTTTGGATATCCGCTTTTGTCAGCAGCCGAGATCTGTTTGGTAAGCCTGACGAACGAGTTGCATGCGCTTCAGGCCTTCTTCCGTGATGCAGACGAAGACACGACGCCCGTCACATTGATCACGCACGCGGCAGGCCAGACCACTATCGACAAGGTCGCCAATGCGGCGAAGGGCCGTTGTTGCCGGGACGCGTGAGGCGATGCAGAGGCTTGAGACGGAAACCTGTTTGCCGGACAAATGGGCCTGTGTGAGGTCGAGCAGCATGTCCCAGGCAGGATCGGAGAGCAGTGACTCGGGAAAGAGCCGGTCCCGCCGCGATTGCAGCTTGATCATGCGACCAGCCCATTCACAAAGGGCGGCGGCGGATTCGGTCGTTGCCGAGTCGCTCTCTTCTTTCGGGATGGCGGAGCCGATCAGCATGGCAGCCTCATTCGACATCGCGCTTGCGGCTGCCATGAGGTTTTTGTCGGCCGGCGCTTTTTCATAATGTCGCAGAACGCCCAAGACATTCTGTGTGCGGGCCAGAAGGTCTTCCGTTTCGGCCACAAGATTCTTTGAACGCTGCTCCTGCCGGTAGCTTTCATCGGAGCGGAAGAGCGCTTCCTCAAACATGCTAAGCGCGGTGTCGGCATCGCAGGTTTGCGGGAGCGGGGACCAGGAGCGGAATTGGCGCAGGGCGGGAAGCTGCGGCAGATGGGCATCCGGTGTGAGCAGCAGGAGATGCAGCCAGGGGCGGCTGGGGTAATCTTTCTCCTGTGACAGAAAATGCTGAAGCCGTCCGTCGGCCAGAAGAGAGGGGGGCAGAACGATCAGGCGCAAACGATTGTCTGTCAGCAGTTGTCGGCTGATTGCCTCCGTACCGGATACAACTTCGACCTGTGCCTGAGGCAATCTGGACTTATTGCCGAGGATGCCCCAGCTCCGCAAAACGGCGGCTGAATGAGGCGTGGTCAGGATGCGGTTTGCTACAACCGCTTCGTTGGGTGATGCCTTCATGCTGGAGAGTGCGTTCATCTTTACCACCTGTGGTTGTGCTGCGCTCGAATCAGTCGATCTAAAACCATAATGGCAGACATAAAGGTCTATTCAACTATTAATATACAACTAACGATCTATTTTCCAGAGTTGGGACCATTTTGCCCATATTCCCAATTGGTTGCGGGCATGAAAAAGGGAGAGCAGATGCTCTCCCTTCTGGTTCGGCACCAGCGCGTGGGGCCGAAGCTTTAGTCTGCTGCCTGGGGCAGAGCGGCGGGTTCCTGTTTTTCGCAGATATAGTCTTCCGGATGGATGCGCAGAGTCTGTGCCCAATAAGAAAGGGTCAGGCTTGGCCAGATTGTCGGGTTCTTGCCGCTCTCGGCGATATACCAGCTGTTGCAGCCCGAACTCCAGATGGTGTTTTTGATATCGTCCTGCAGCTTTTGATTGAAACCGGCCTGCACCTCTTCGCGGATTTCAAGCGCGGCCAGATTCTCCCGCTCCATGAGCTTGAGCGCCTCCATGACGTAATGGACCTGCGCCTCAATCATGAGAATGATGGAACTTGAGCCCAGACCCGTATTGGGCCCGAGCAGCATGAAGAAATTGGGGAAGCCGCTGGCGGTGATGCCGTAATAGGCTTCCGGTCCGCCGACCTTTGCCCAGCTCTCATTGAGATCAATACCATCGCGGCCCTTGATCGATATATCGGCAAGGGGTTCGGTGGCCTTGAAACCGGTGCCATAGATGATGGCATCAATTTCGATTTCCTCGCCTGCCGTTGTCACGATCGAATGGGCGCGCACTTCGGCAACACCATCCGTGACGACATCGACATTGGGCTGCACCAGGGCCGGATAATAGTCGTTGGAGAGCAGCACGCGTTTGCAGCCAAGGTCATATGTGGGGCGCAGTTTTTCGGCCAGCACAGGGTCCTTGACCACGGAGTCGAAATATTCCCGCCCTAGCTTCTCCGCCTTCTTCAGCATTTTGGGGAAACTGGTGAAGCCGAGCGTGAAGATTTCATTGCGCCAGAAAATGCGGTTGCGGAAAAGCCAGCGCAGGCCGGGAATGTTGCGGAAGGCCCATTTCTCGCGCGCGGTGATGGGGCGGTCTTCCTTGGGCATGACCCAGGGGGCGGTGCGCTGGAAGAGTGTGAGCCTGGAAACACGAGGCTGAATGGCCGGTACGAACTGGATGGCGCTGGCGCCTGTGCCAATGACAGCGACGCGTTTGCCTGCGAAATCGTAGTCATGGTTCCAGTGGGCGGAATGGAAAGCCTCGCCCTCAAAATTTTCAATGCCCTTGAGATGGGGAATGGACGGCAGGCAGAGCGCGCCGACACCCGAGACCAAGATGCGGGCGATGTAGCGGCTGCCGGTGGTGCTTGTCACATGCCAGCGTTTGGCTTGCTCATCATATTCGGCATGGGCCATGGCTTCATTGAAGCGGCAATGCGGGTAGAGGTCATATTTGCGGGCGATGCGCTTTTGATAGTCCCAGATCTCGGGCTGGGGACCATACATGCGCGACCAGTCTGCCTTGGGCTCGAAGGAATAGGAATAGAGATGGGAGGCCACGTCGCAGGCACAGCCCGGATAGGTGTTGTCGCGCCAGGTACCGCCGACATCATTGCCCTTTTCCAGAAGCACAAAAGATCGCTTGCCAGCTTCCGTCAACTTGATAGCCATACACATGCCGGAAAAGCCGGCGCCGATGATGAGCGTGTCGACGACAGTTTCGCCGGTGCTCTCGGCGGTGGGGTAACGTAAGGGCGCGTTCATGTTTTGAGGCCTTTTGGGGTTCCAGATTTGGCGCATATTGTATCTGACAATACATCATGTCAATATGGTCGAGATGACAAACATAGATGAACAGGAAAGCCCGACGCGGCGTCGATATCGGGGGGCCTCACCCGCCGAGCGCGTGGCGCAGCGGCGCGTCAGGCTGATTGAAGCGGCCCTGTCGCTTTACGGCACGGCTGGTTATGCCACGACGCCCGTGAAGGCTGTCTGCGTGGAGGCCGGGCTGACGGAGCGCTATTTCTACGAGAGCTTTGCCAATCGGGAGGAGCTCTTCGCGGCGCTATACCAGCATATCGTCGAGGAAATGGGCAATCTGATGGTGGATGCCATGGCGAAGGTGCCCGAGGAAACCGAAATTCGCGCACGTATCCTGCTGGATACCTATTTTGGCAAAATCGCCAATGATCCTGTTTTTGCGCGGGTGCTGCTGCTTGAAGTGCTGGGGGTGAGCGAGCTGGTGCATCAGGCCTATCGCGATGCCATGCAGCGCTTTACCGATGTCGTGCAGCGCCATGTATTGCCGCCTTTTGCGGAACCTGACCATTCCCCGGAAAATATCGTGGCTGCGGGTCTCGTTGGCGCCATTGTTCACGTCGCCATGCGCTGGGTCATATCCGACTTTGCCCGCCCGCAGGCGGATGTCGTTGATGGTTTGATGACGATTTTCCGGGCTGTCGCCGCGCAGCGGCCCGCGTTATAAGGCTGCAGTGAATTATATGCGTTAAGCGAGCGCGCCATTGTCTGTGTTGGCTCGCCTGGAACGAGAAATGACTGCAACGGAACTCAGCTTTGAAGAGGCGGCTGACGGCGTCGTGATGATGGCGCGTCATGCGGGTGCGCGTGGCTGGGTGCCAGCCACAAGCGGCAATTTTTCGGTTCGCATGAATGCGGATGAAGCTGCGGTGACGGCGACCGGTGCCAACAAGGCGGAACTGACGCGCGACGAGGTAATTGCGGCAGCGATCAGGGGCCCTGCGCATCCGCGGGCTTCGGCCGAAGCGCCGCTGCATCTGGTGCGCTATGCCCATGCCCCTAGCGTCAATGCGATTTCGCATATTCACTCATTGCCCGCGACGGTCCTGTCGCGCCGCCATGAGAAGGCCGGATTTCTGCGTCTTGAAGGCTGGGAATTGCTGAAGGCTTTTGCCGGCATCACCACGCATGAAACCGCGCTCGACATTCCGATTGTCGCCAATGATCAAGATACAGACCGTTTGGCGGGTCTCGTCGAGGAACGCCTGAAAGACAATGCCCCTGTTCATGGCTATCTGATCGCCGGTCATGGACTCTATGTGTGGGGTGCCACGCCAAAGGAAACGCTGCGCCATATGGATGCCTTTGACTTTCTGTTGAGCGCCCAGCTGCATGAGGAGGGAATGAAATGACCCGATTGACCGTTTATCCCGACGATGATGCGACGACCATTCTGTTTGAAACGCAGAATCCCGAAGCCGTGGCCACCATGCTCGAAGAGATCAATGTGAAATTCGAGCGCTGGCTTGCCGGTTGTGATCTTGCCGACGATGCCGGGCCTGATGAGGTTCTGGCGGCCTATCGGGAGGATGTCGACCGTTTGATGCAAGAAGGCGGCTATCAGAGCGTCGATGTGGTACGGGTCAAGCCGGATCACCCTGACCGTGTCGCCATGCGCCAGAAGTTTCTCGCCGAACACACCCATGATGATGACGAGATCCGTTTCTTCGTTGAAGGGGCAGGTGCCTTTTATCTGCGAACGGGCGGACGGGTCTATCAGGTGATCTGCGAACGCAATGACATGCTGCATGTGCCTGCGGGCATCACCCATTGGTTTGATACGGGCGTGGAGCCGCATTTTTGCGCGATCCGCATTTTCACAACGCCTGATGGCTGGGTTGGTCATTTCACGGGCGATGATATTGCGACGCGCTTTCCAGCTTTTGAGCCTGCCGCGTGAGCCGACCCGTCAAAGCCATCGTGACCGATATTGAAGGCACGACAACGCCGATTTCCTTCGTGCATGATGTGCTGTTCCCCTATGCGCGGGAACGCCTTGCCGATTTTTGCGCGACACATGCCACGAGCCGTGAGGTCGCGGATGTCTTGATGGCGGCGCGCGCGCTTGACGGACATTCGACACTCGACCTGCCCGCAACCATTGATCTGTTGAAAATTTGGATGGCAGAAGACCGCAAGGCAGGCCCCCTCAAGACATTGCAAGGCATGATCTGGCGTCAGGGTTATGTGGATGGCGTGCTCAAAGGGCAGGTCT
The DNA here is from genome assembly GCA_016124805.1 of Hyphomicrobiales bacterium. GTDB lineage: Bacteria > Pseudomonadota > Alphaproteobacteria > Parvibaculales > Parvibaculaceae > Parvibaculum. The sequence goes on from WGND01000003.1 coordinate 19,988, forward strand.
ATGCCGATGCCGCCGAGATGCTGCGGGCATGGCATGAGCGCGGACTTAGCCTCTATGTCTATTCGTCAGGTTCGATTGCCGCCCAGAAACTGATTTACGGCTATTCGGATCAGGGCGATCTGACACCACTCTTCAAGGGCTATTTTGATACGGGGACGGGCGCGAAGCTGGAAAGCGCTTCCTATCGCAAGATAGCCGAGACGACGGGCTTTGCCCCTGGGGAGATGCTCTTCCTGTCCGATCATCGCGGCGAGATTGATGCCGCGCTTGAGGCGGGCATGCAGGCGATATGCATTGACCGGTCGATGTCGCTGGAAGACACACGCAATGACGGCGCCTGTCTGACGGCCGGTTCGCTTCTGCCCGTTGATGCAATCTTGCGAGGCGACTAGTCGCCCGTCGCCACCGCAGCTGCAGAAGTCTTGTTGCCTTTCAGGCGCTGCTTGAGCCGATCCAGATAGATGTAGAGCACCGGCGTGATGTAGAGCGTCAGCAGCTGGGAGAGGATCAGGCCGCCGACAACGGCGAGCCCGAGCGGTTGACGCTGCAGGGCGCCCTCGCCGATGGCCAGCGCGATGGGAAGTGTGCCCATCAGGGCTGCCATGGTAGTCATCATGATGGGACGGAAGCGGATAATGGCCGCTTCCACGATGGCGTCGCCGGGGCTGAGCCCGTGCAGGCGTTCCCGCTCCAGGGCAAAGTCGATCATCATGATCGCGTTTTTCTTCACGATGCCGATCAGCATGATCATGCCGACAAAGGCATAGAGGCTGAGCGGTATGTCGAAGATGAGAAGTGTCATCAGCGCGCCAACCGCCGCCGATGGGAGGCCGGACAGAATGGTGAGCGGGTGAATGAAGCTTTCATAAAGAATGCCGAGCACCAGATAGACCACCAGAATGGCAAGGGCGAGGAGCAGGCCGAGGCCGCGCGTGGATTCCTGAAAGGCCTGGGCCGTGCCCTGAAACTGGGTGAGGATCGAGGCGGGCAGGCCGATCGCGTCTTCCACATCCTTCAGTCGCGTGACCGCTTCGCTCAGGGCGACATCCGGCGAGAGATTGAAGGAGAGGGTCAGCGACGGCAGGAGCCCGAGATGATTGACGACAAGGGAGGTCGCGGTGCTGCTGTGAGAGACGACGGCTGACAAGGGCACTAGTCCGCCATTTGACGAGCGGAGCTGAATGCGGTCAAGCGCACCTGAATCGCGCTGATAGGCTTTGGCGACTTCAAGAATGACCTGATACTGGTCGGCGGCTGTGTAGATTGTCGAAACCTGACGCCCGCCGAAAGCGGAGGAGAGGCCGGTCTGAATGGCTTCAGGGGTGATGCCCATCGCGGCGGCCCGGTCGCGGTCGATCTTCAGGGCGAGCGTCGGCGTGTCACGGTCCAGATCGCTGGTGACATCCTCAAAGCCGGGTGTCCGCGCGAGGGCCGCCTCCAGCCTCGATGCATAGTCATAGAGCTCGTTGATATTCAGGCTTTGCAATGTGTATTGATAATTGGCGCGCGAGACGAGGCCGCCAATACGGATCGCCGGGGGATTGCGCAGGACGACCTTGATGCCTGGCAGCTTGTTGAGCTGCGGGTTTAAGTCCTGAATGATCTCTTCGGGCGTGTGGCTGCGCTGGGCATAATCCTTGAGGCGGATGATCAGCGTGCCGTTATTGACCGATGGACGCGATCCCGAGGGGCCGACGCGCGAGATCACGCTGGCAACATCGGGATGCGCCATGACGATGCGGGCAGCCTCTGCCTGATAGCGCGCCATATCCTCATAGGAAATGCCATTGACGGCCTGCGTGTTGCCGCGCATTTCGCCGGTGTCGCTCGCAGGCAGAAAATCCTTGGGCGCGGCCTGAAAGAGAATGACTGTTGCGACGAGGCTAGCAAGAAAGCACATGAAAACCAGAAAATGATGGCGCATGGCCAGATGCAGTGATTTGGCATAGCCATCCTGCAGCGCGTCAAAGGCTTGCCCGCTCCATCGCTTCAATTGGCTCAGCCTGCCTTTGTTGGCCTCACTGTCATGAAGCTGCTGGCGCGAGATCATGCGGCTTGCAAGCATCGGCGTGAGCGTGACCGACACGATGCCGGAAACAATGATGGCGATGACGATGGTGACGGCAAATTCATGCAGGATGCGGCCGACAAGACCGCCGAGAAAGAGGATCGGTATGAAGACGGCCGCCAGCGAGACGGTCATGGAGAGGATGGTGAAGCCGATTTCCTTTGAGCCGTTCAACGCCGCTTCAAAAGGTGTTTCCCCTTCCTCGATATGCCGCATGATGTTTTCGAGCATGACGATGGCATCATCCACGACGAACCCCACGGACAGTGTCAGTGCCATGAGGGAGAGCGTGTCGAGGCTGTAGCCGAAAAGGGCCATGCCCGCGAAAGTGCCCATGATGGTGATGGGCAGGGCGAGTGAGGGAATGATCGTCGCGCTGAAGGAACGCAGAAATATGAAGATCACCAGCACGACCAGTATGGCGGCGATGATGAGGGTCAGTTCGACATCATGGACCGCTGCACGGATGGTCTGGCTGCGATCAAAATTGATGGCGAGATCAAGGCCTGCCGGAATTTGCGCCTGAAAGAGTGGCAGGACTTCCTTGATGTGATCAACAACTTCGATGGTGTTGGCACCGGGCTGGCGCTGGATGGCGAGTACCACGCCGGGGACTTCATTGATCCATGCCCCATTTTTTTCCTGCTCAACGCCATTATAGACCGTGCCGACATCACCCAGACGTACAGGTGCGCCATTGCGCCAGGTAATGATCTGCCGGGCAAAGCCTTCGGCGTCAAAAACCTGCCCGTCCGCCTTGATGATGCTCGTCTCCTTGGGCCCATCCATCTGGCCGGTCGGATTGTTGACATTGATCTGGCGAATGGCGCTGGCGACCTCATCGACCCCGATATTGCGCGCGGCAAGGGCGGAAGGATTGACCTCCACACGCACGGCATATTTGCGCGAGCCATAGACATTGACGAGGGCCACGCCACTGATCGTCGAAATGCGGCGCGCCAGTATGGTTTCGGCATAGCGTGTCACTTCCGACAGCGCCATGGTTTTGGAGGTGAGGCTCAAATAGAAAATGGAAGAGGCTGCCGGATTGACCTTGCGGATGGTGGGCGGTGTCTGCATTTCACTTGGCAGGTCGCGCTGCGCAATGGAAATGGCCGAGAGAACATCCTGTGCGGCGGCGTCAATATTGCGGTCGAGATCAAATTCCAGCGTGATGCGCGTTGACCCTTGCGAGCTGGATGAGTTCATGGACGCGATGCCTGCGATCGCCGAGAACTGGTTTTCCAGCGGTGTGGCGACAGAGGAGGCCATGGTTTCAGGATCAGCACCGCTGAGGGATGCCGAGACCTGAATGGTCGGGAAGTCAACGTCGGGCAATTCGCTGACAGGTAGCGAGATGAACCCGTAGATACCGAAAAAAACGAGCGCTGCCATGAGCAGTGTTGTCATGACGGGGCGGCGGATGAAGGGTTCGGAAAAATTCATGTTGCCGGCACCGCCTGCTCTGTCGGGGTGACCCGGGCGCCGTCGCGCAGGCGCAGCTGGCCTGTGGTGACAACATGCTCACCGTCATTGACGCCCTCGACGGCGGCAATGTCTGCGTTTTCGTAAAGCACCTTTACGGGACGCATGGTGACGGTGCTGTCCGGGCCGTCTGTGCTGACGATGAAAACATATCTTTCGTTCTCGCCGAGATTGACCGCTTCAAGCGGGACGATGGCGACTGATTTCAATTCATCAATGGTGACGGAGAGGTCGACATATTCGCCGGGGGTGAGGCGGCGATCCCTGTTGTCATATATGGCGCGCAGCTCGATCGCGCCCGTGTCCGGATTGACCTGATTGTCGATGAACGCCACGCGCGCGGTGACCGGCTTTTCCGCAATGGCGACCGCGCCTTCGGCCTGATGATGGGTGAGCGCCACATGGAGATAATCTGTCGCAAGGCGGGCCTTCAACCGGGCCACATATTGCTGGGCGAGCGCGAAACGGACTTTGACAGGTTCGACGCGTCGCAGGGTGACAAGGGTCTGATCATTGCTGGCGCGGATGAAATTGCCTGCATCAATGAGGACCGGTCCTGTCTTGCCGTCGATGGGCGCGCGGATTTCCGTGTAGTCGAGATCAAGTTGGGCCAGATCACGCGCCGCCTGACTGGCTGCCATGGCGGCGCCGAAAGCCTTCATCTCGGCTTCCGCCTGATCAAGCGTGGCCTGTGACTGGAAGCCCTTGGTGTTGAGCTTGCGTTTGCGTTCGTAATCAAGCTTCGCGTTTTTATATTGTGCGCTGTCGCGGGCGAAATCGGCGGTGGCCCGCCGCAGCGCTGCTTCATAGGGGCGGGCATCAATGCGGAAAAGCAGATCGCCCTTTTTGACGGTGTCGCCCTCACGAAAGGCGATCTCGGCGATCTCGCCATCTATCCGGGCGCGAATATTGACGGTGGCGTCTGCTTCCACGGTGCCGAGCGTGGATACCGTGATGGGCTGATCTGCGTGGCGGACCTGATAGGTGGTGACGGGGACCGCGCGGTCGGACCGTTTTTCGCCGGCATTTTCAGTTGGGCTGGCAACACCCCATTGCCACCATGCAAGGCCGGCGAAAACCAAAACAAGCCCGATGATGAACAGGTGGCGCGGCGATGCGGGGGGCATGCGACTGAAAAGACCTCATAACAGCGACAGTTATTGGCGTAACGAGCCAAGCTATTCGACTATTATGTAGGACATAAGACAAAAGTGGCGAGTCTTGTCGCCCGTTTAGAAAGCGCTGCCGCTCTTCACGCCAAGCTTTTTGAAAATCATGGCGGCCGGGCAAATGCCGGTGAAGGAGGCCTGCAGGAGGTTGAGCCCGACAAAGGCTGTAAAGAGCAGCCAATAGGGACTGTGAATTTGTGACAGCACGAGGCTGATGATGATCATCACGCCTGCGAATGCCATGACGGCGCGGTCGAGTGTCATAAGTTATCCTCCCCTTCGGGGCGCTGTGTCATTGTTGTATTGCCAACTTGTAATTTAGTATTATCTAATATATCTGTCAATCTGTTGACCAAGGCAAAGCAGGAACAGGCAATGTTCAGATATTCCGCCCTTTTCGGGCTCTTTCTGGCCGTCATGATGGGCGCGGCGCGCGCTGAGGCACCGCGCGTGGTAGCCGTTCAGCGGGTGGATGTGCAGGACCGCAAGGCGGTGATCGCCACGGTTGAGCCCGTGCATGAATTGCTGGCGCGTTCGCGCATCGGCGGCACGGTTGCCAGCGTGCTGGTGAAAGAGGGCGATAGCGTGCAGGCGGGTGACCGCGTGGCGCTGATTGCGGATGAAAAACTCAGCCTGCAGATGCAGGCCATTGAATCCCGGATCGAGGCCCAGAAGGCGGCGGTCGACAAGGCCCAGCTGGATTATGACCGCGCCAGGAAACTTCGCGCCTCGGGCGCCGTGTCGCAGGCACGGCTGGATGATGCCACGACGCAGCTGAACATGGCGCGCAAGACCTATCAGGCGCTTGGCTCTGATCGCGACGTGGTGATGCAGCAGGCCAAGGAGGGCGCTGTGCTGGCCCCGGGTGCCGGGCGCGTGCTCACGGTTCCGATTGCGGCGGGCAGTGTGGTCATGTCGGGCGAGACGCTCGCGACCATTGCCGCTGACAATTACATTCTCCGTTTGCAGCTTCCCGAACGCCATGCCCGTTTTCTGAAGGCGGGCGACAAAATCCTCGTGGGTGATCGCGGCATGCAGGTTGAAACAAACGGCATGCGCGAAGGCGAGGTGGTGCTGGTCTATCCGCATATTGATGAAGGTCGCGTGGTGGCCGATGTGCGGGTCGACGGGCTGGGCGACTATTTTGTCGGCGAGCGCACGCGCGTCTGGATTGCGACGGGTACGCGGGACGCGCTGGTGGTGCCGCAGGCGGCTCTGCATCAGCGCTATGGCGTGACCTATGTCACGCTCAAGAACGGCGTTGAAGTGGCTGTTCAGCCCGGCAATCTGACGGAATCCGGCATCGAGGTGCTGGCGGGCCTGCGCGAAGGCGATGAGGTTCTCGTCCCATGAAGCTCGGCGTTTCAGGTTTTCTCACCAAGACATTCATCCGTTCACCCCTGACGCCGCTGATATTGGTGGCGGCGATGGCGATGGGCATGGTGGCGCTGATTTCGCTGCCGCGCGAAGAAGAACCGCAAATCAGTGTGCCCATGGTCGACATCATGGTCTCGACCAATGGCTATAGCGCGCAGGATGCCGTCGAACTGATCACCAAGCCGCTTGAGGATATTGTCAAGGGCATCAATGGCGTGGAGCATGTTTACTCCACCACGCAGGATGATCAGGTGCTGGTGACCGCCCGCTTTCTTGTCGGGACGGATGAAGATACCGCCCTGCTGCGGGTGCATGAGAAAATCCGTGCGCATATCACAGCCCTTCCCTATGGCATTCCCGAACCGGTCATCGTGGGCAAGGGCATCAATGATGTCGCGATTGTGGTGGTGACGCTGACGGCCAAGCCGGCCGCGGCGACGCGCTGGGATGACAATGGTCTGCAGCAGGTGGCGCGCGAACTGCAGCATGAGCTGATGAAGGTCGAGAATGTCGGGGCCACCTATATTGTTGGCGGTAGCGCCAACCAGATCCGTGTCGAACCTGATCCGGAGCGGCTTGCCCTTTATGGCGTCACGCTCAATCAACTGGTCGACAAGCTGCGCAATGCCAATCGCAGTCTGAATGCGGGCCGTTTCACGCAGGCCAATGAAACCGCGCAAGTGGTGGCTGGTGAAACCCTGCAGGGTGTGCCGGATATCGGCCTGCTGCTGCTGACCTCGCGCGATGGCCGTCCGGTCTATGTGAAGGATGTGGCCAATGTACGTGTCGGCGGGGCTGAAAGCCCGGCGCGCGCCTGGAATATCGTTGTTGATGACAAGGGTACGCTTGTTGCCCAGCCTGCCGTCTCCATCGGCTTTGCCAAGCGCAAGGGGGCCAATGCGGTGACGGTTGCTGAAGATCTGCGCACGCGCCTTGAAAGTGTCAAAGGGCGGTTGATCCCGGATGATGTGGCGGTGAGCGTGACGCGCGACTATGGCGAGACGGCAACGGAAAAGGCCGACGAGTTACTGTTTCATCTCGCGCTTGCGACCATTTCCATTGTGGTGCTGATCACCCTGGCGATTGGCTGGCGTGAAGGCGCGGTGGTTTTTGTGATCATTCCCACGACGATCCTGCTGACGCTTTTTGCCTCCTGGCTGATGGGTTATACGATCAATCGCGTGAGCCTCTTTGCCCTGATTTTCTCGATCGGCATTCTCGTCGATGATGCCATTGTGGTGGTCGAGAATATTGTCCGCCACTGGCATATGCGCGGTGAGAAAAGCCTCATTGAAAGTGCAACCGAAGCCGTGGCCGAGGTGGGTAACCCCACCATCATTGCAACAATGACGATTATCGTGGCGCTGCTGCCCATGATGTTTGTGAGTGGCATGATGGGCCCCTATATGAGCCCGATCCCGGCCAATGCCTCGATGGCGATGATTTTTTCCTTTTTTGTCGCGGTCATCATCACGCCGTGGCTTCTGCTCAAGATTGCCGGTGGTCGTTTTGAAAAGGGGCACGGGGGCAGCGCCGGTCATGGCCATGAATTTGGCGTGATGGAGCGGCTCTATCTGCGCATTGCGCGGCCGCTGCTGACCGGCCGCCGCAATGCCAAACGCTTTCTCATTATTGTCGGTGTTGCAACGGTTGCCGTGTGTCTGCTCTTCGTGACCAAGAGCGTGACAGTGAAACTGCTGCCCTTCGACAATAAATCCGAATTGCAGGTGGTGGTCGATCTGCCGGAAGGCTCGACACGTGAAGCCACCGAGCGCTTTTTGATGGCGGCCTCAGAACGGCTGAAGGATTTGCCGGAGCTTGTGTCCATTCAGGCCTATGCGGGTACTGCGGCACCTTTCAATTTCAACGGGCTGGTGCGGCATTATTATCTGCGGGACAGGCCCGAGCAGGGTGACCTTCAAATCAATCTGACGCAAAAGGGTGAGCGATCCCGCGAGAGCCATGACATTGCGCTGGATGTGCGCGCGCGTCTGGCCGATATGCCGAAGGCGGAAGGGACCTATGTGCGCGTGGTGGAAGTGCCGCCCGGCCCGCCGGTCATGGCGACGCTGCTTGCCGAAATCTACGGCCCCGACGAGGCCGCACGGCGCGATGTGGCGCGCAAGGTGGAGGCGGCTTTCCGGCAGGTTGATTTTGTGACGGATGTGGACACCACCTTTCACAAGCCGGGACCCCGTCTGCGTTTTCTGATTGATCAGGAAAGTCTCGAATATCACGGTGTGGAGGAGCAGGCTGTCTATGACACGATTGCGTCCATCGTGGGCGGCGTTGATATCGGCTTTTCGCAGAAGGGCAATGGCGCCAAGCCCTATGAAATTGTGCTGAAGCTGCCGCGTCGCGACATGTCGATGAGCGAGAAAATATTGAGCACACCGCTGCCGGCCGGCGGCACGGCGCGCGAAGGCCGCAATGTCGAACTGGGTGATGTGGTGAGCCTGCGTGAGGAGCCGGGTTCCTATCCGCTTTACCGGCATAATGGGCGCGCCGCCGAAATGGTGATGGCCGATGTGGCGGGCAGCTATGAGTCACCCGTCTATGGCATGATGGCGGTGGGCGACAAGCTTGATGCCATGACATGGGCGGCAGGTGAAAAACCGGAAGTGCTGCCGCATGGGCAGCCGCTGGATGAGACGAAGAACTCGCTTCTCTGGGATGGCGAGTGGGAGGTGACCTACATCACCTTCCGCGACATGGGCGCGGCCTTTGCCGTTGCCATTCTCGGCATCTATCTGCTGGTGGTGGCACAGTTCGGCTCGTTCCGTCTGCCGCTTGTCATTCTTATCCCTGTGCCTTTGACATTGATCGGCATCATTCCCGGGCACTGGCTTTTCGGGGCGGCCTTTTCGGCAACTTCGATGATCGGCTTCATCGCGCTGGCGGGCATTATCGTGCGCAACTCCATCCTGCTGGTGGATTTCATCGGCCATAAGCGGGCGGCGGGGGCTGAATTGCGCGAAGCCCTGCTGGAAGCAGGGGCTGTGCGTTTCCGTCCGATTGCACTGACGGCAGGGGCGGCCATTATCGGCGCGGCCTTCATCATGACCGATCCGATTTTTCAGGGCCTTGCGATTTCAATGGTGTTTGGCCTGTTTGCCTCAACGGCACTGACCCTGCTCGTCATCCCGGCTGTCTATGTTGTGCTTCGGGATGACGGCAAGGGCTTTGGCAAGATGGGTTAGGTGGGGTCAGTGCTCGACGGCCAGGCCCGCCTTCTTCCAGGCTTCAATCCCCCCATCAAGATAGAAGGCGTCGCAGACGCCGGCGCAGTTGCTGAGCCTGTCGGCATTCTGCTGGGTGCGCATGCCGCCCTTGCAATGATAGACGACCTGCTTGCCGGTCACGTCGCTGATGTCGGCCGGCAAAATGGTCGATAGCGGGACAAGCTTGGCGCCGGCAATGCGTTCAACGGCTGTCTCATTGGGCTCGCGAATATCGACGAGCACGCAGTCGCCCTTGGCGAGCCATTCCTGCACGGTTTTTACATCAACTGGTTTCAGGGACATGGGGGACCTCTCCTGGATGTTATTGGTTCAAGGATTTTCCCCAATATATTAGTAAATACTAATTATACAAGATGAATCCCTTGATAATGCAATTCATTCTCAGTATTAATATGAAATACTGGAGTCTTTGGTATGTTATAATATACCAATATGGTATCCTGATCCGGCAATGGTGCTTTTAAGTCTTAATTGCATTATTGCCTTGCAAAAGACGTCAGGCTGTCATTTTGTATTTTTGTTACTAATAATTCAATTTATATCGAGGGGAAGACCGATGCGTCTTGTGCGTAAAACGAAACGAGCCTCCACCATCAGGGTGATTGCCTTTGGCAGCGCGATGGCGGGGCTCACTATGGGGTGGGCCGGGCAGGCTCAGGCTGACGACGAGCTGACGTTTGAGGGCGGGTTGACCGGGATCTATCAGGCGGCAAGCGATGACCGTGTTGATCCCGAGGCGTCGCTATCCGGCGATCTTTTCATTCGCCAGTCATTCGGGAGCTGGGCGATCAATGGTCATCTGGAAGGCAGCACGACGCCGCGCGTGAATGGGGTCAATGCGCTTATTCCCGGCGCGAACGCAGACAGTGGCTCGTCTGTGAACAGCCGTGACAAGGGTCGTGTGCAGCTTTCGGAGCTCTATCTCGAATATGGCATCGAAGGCTTCAGCGCTGTTGCGGGTCTGATCGACGCCTCCGGTTTTCTTGACAGCAGCCATGTGGCCAATGATGAGGCCGGTCAGTTCATCAATGGATCGCTCGTCAACAATCCTTCGATTGAATTTCCCGATTATACGCTGGGTGGCGTGATGTCCTTTGAGGGCGCGGGTCTGCGTCCCTCGGTGACGTTGCTTGTCGGCGGCTCGAGCGGCCTTGGTGACAATCCGAGCCGCAGCTATACGGAACTCGCGCAGCTTGGCACCTCCGGCAAGGGCGTCTTTGCTGCTGCCGAATTTGGCTGGAATGTGGATGAGCTCGGTGAAGACGGCGCCATTCGTCTCGGTGTCTGGACCAACACGGCTGACCATACCCGCCTTGATGCCACGGCCACGGATGAGAGCAATCAGGGCATTTATGGTGTTGTTGATGGTACGGTTTCCGGCTTCGCCTGGAATCTGCGTGCGGGTGCGGCCGATGCGGATGTCTCGCCGGTTGCCTGGTTTGCCGGGGCGGCGGTGGAGCATGCGCTCATGACGGATCTGACGGGTGGGCTTGGTGTGACACACACCGCTGCGTCCGATGACCTGGGTGTCGGCTTTTCCGACTCGACACAGGGCGAGCTCTATCTGCGCTATAATGTGAGCGAGAATGTGCATGTGACGCCGAGCGTGCAATATGTGACCAATCCGGGCTTTGATGACACGGATACGGTGGTTGATGATTCCGTCTGGGTCTTCGGTATCCGCCTTGGCTATGATCTCTGAGCCTTCGTCTTGTTGAGATGCGAGAGGCCCGCCAGTTTGTCTGACGGGCCTTTTTCATGTCTGCGCCAGCGTGACCAAAAAGGTGCAATGCGCGGGGCGTTGCATGATTTGCCCACCTAAAGGCGGTGTGTCCCTTGTGTCCGGTGCAAGGCTGCCGGATGATCAGCTTTATGTATGGCGCTGGTGTGGGAATTTGAAAATGGGACTGAAGGATGAGAGGCCTGCCGCGCGGGTCGCAATCATCATTGCGCGTATCCTGATTGTCCTTTTCCTCGCACCGGCCCTGCTCATCATGGTCTATGCGGTGGTGCCGCCGCCTGTGACGCCGCTGATGCTGATCCGGGCCGTTGAAGGCTACGGGCTGTCGAAGGACTGGGTGCCGCTGAGCGAGATTTCACCCCATCTGCAGCGTGCCGTGATTGCATCGGAAGATGCCAAGTTCTGCCAGCATAGCGGTTTTGACTGGGTGGCCGTTGATAATGCATTTGAGCGTTACCAGAAAGGCCATCGACGGGTGCTGGGGGCAAGCACGATCAGCATGCAGACCTCCAAAAACCTGATGCTGTGGCCGGGGCGCACTTTCGTGCGCAAGGGCGTGGAAGCCTTTGTGACGGTCTGGCTGGAGGGCATTCTGAGCAAGCACAGGATACTGGAACTCTATCTCAACGTGATCGAATGGGGGCCGGGCATTTATGGCGCGGAGGCTGCCGCCCAGCATTATTTCAGGGTGCCCGCATCCGAATTGACGCGCGACCAGGCCGCCCGCCTTGCCGTGGTGCTGCCCAGCCCGCTGAGCTGGCGACCGGATGCGCCCGGTACATATATCAAGGGGCGCGCCAATGTGATTGCCGCGCGCATGAATGATGTGACGCTGGGCGAGGGCACGCCCTGCCCGTGATCAGGCCGGGTGACTTTCGGTGACTTCAGGCTCGGCGGGTGCCTCGTGTCCCTCACCATGGGGCGCAAGTGACAGGGCGGCCAGAATGCAGAGCTCGGCCTCTGTGCGCGAGAGCTGCCAGTTTTCAATTTCCACCATGTCATTTTTGACGAAGTCTTTGCGCACATGGGCGGCGAGGATTTCATGCATCTGTGCCAAGCTCGATTCAGGCGTCAAGCCCGAGGCGCGAAGCCGCTTGGCGATTTTCTGGCTCATGCCTGCAAGCGATGGATGCGCTTTGGTTTCTTCCAGCCAGCGATTGCCAAGGGCGGCGGCTGATTCCGGATTGTTGAGAAGGCCGACCAGCTTTTGGGTCAAGGCGTCGCTGTCGCGGTTCAGGGTGAGCAGCGATGCGGGGATGGCAGCGGCAGTGAGGCCGATGGCGCCGAGGATCAGAATCTGGCGGCGCGAAATGCCGTCGGCGTGATGGTCTTTTTCCGAGTCATGATGTTCCATGATCAGGCACCTTCTTCGTAAATTGTCTTGATGTGGTCGGCGAGGCGCAGCGCCAGCGCGACGACGGTCAATGTGGGGTTGATCGTTCCCGAGGTCGTGAAGACGGAGCTGCCCGCGACATAGAGATTGCTCATGCCATGGACCTTGCAGTCCGCATCGACAACGCCGGTGCGCGGGTCGCTGGTCATGCGCGTCGTGCCCATATGATGGTTGCCCCAGCCTTCGGCTTCTTCCCAGACAGGTTTGGAGGCAAAGAGGATTTTGACGCGCCCTTCACCCCAGCGGCCAAAGGCGCGGGCGAGCGTTTCAAAATTGAGGCGCAGATTCTCGCGATCCTCAAAGGTCAGGCGCCAGTCCATGCGGCTGCGCGGCAGACCAAGCGCATCTTTTTCATCAGACAACGTGACGCGGCTCAGCGGATTGGGCGCCTGTTCGGTGGCGCAGCCTGTGCCGAAGAGGAGGCCGAGATTTTCATCTGCGCCGCGCGTTGATGTGGTGCTGCGCGTGACATTGAGCATGGCGCGCTCAAGCGGTTCGGTGCCATCGTCGAGCATCGGGTCGCCTGCAGCAATGACGCGCTTGCGATGGATGGTCATGATGGTGCCCACGCGTTTTTCGCGACGCATATAATCCGGCCCATACATGAAGACACCGCGCACATGGATGTTGCCATAGTCGACGCGGGCCGGATACCAGGCGGCCATGCTTGATGTGTCGGTGAAAACCATCTGGGCGGGGCCATCAACATGGGGATGTTCCATGAAGAAGCGACCGACATTGTCATGGCCATTGCCGAGACCGGCTTTGGCGACAGTGTTGGAGAGCAGCAGCATGCGGGCATTCTCGATGCCGCCTGTTGCCAGAATGCAGGTTTTGGGGCGGATCTCGAATTTATGCCCCGTCAGCGTCGCCAGCGTCAGGCGTTCAACCGTCCGACCTGTTTCGTCTGGCACGATCTCTGTGACGTTTGAATTCAGATAGGTCGTGATGTTGGGCGCGGTGCCGATGTCGTTGCGGTATTTCTGTCCGAAGCGGGTGGGCGGGCTGTAGAGAAAGAAGCGCGTGACGACATCGCCGCCCGGAAAGGCCATGACCCTGTTCTTGCCGTCATTGGACCAGGCCTCGGCATTGTCGAAGTCATTGGAGCCGAGCTGGCAGACCTCGGTGGCGCGGGCGTAGAAGGGATCAAGCTGTTTGCGCGTGATGGGCCAGCCGGAATGGGGCACCCAGTCGCGGGCTTCAAAATCGATTTCATCGAGTGGACGGCACCAGCCCCCCCAGTGATTGGTGCTGCCGCCGAAATAGCGCAGGCGCGATGTATCGATGGGATAGGGCACACCAACAGATTCGCCGTCATAGAGGTTCTGCACTTCGGCATCAAAATCAAAGCCGCCGGATTCAATCAGCGTGACGCTGATGCCGCTGCCTGAGAGTTCACGCGCAATGGTAATGCCGGCCGCGCCTGCGCCGATAATGGCGAGGTCGGTCTCGATGAAGGTGCCGTCAGGCACATTGCGCCCGTCAATGAACATAGATGATTTCCGTCCGTCGAATTTTCTGCCGTTTACGATTCAGTAGCATAGCGATTTGCCAGATGGTCGGATAGGCGAAGGGCCATGGCGAGAAGGGTGAGTGTGGGATTGACGGCGCCGCCCGTCGGGAAAACGGAGCTGCCCGCGACGTAGAGATTGGCAAGGCCGTGAACCTTGCAATTTTCATCGACCACGCCGTTGCGCGGATTGGTCGAGATGCGGGTGGTGCCCATGTGATGATTGCCCCAGCCCTGATCTTCACTTTCCCATGTGTCGCGGCGGGCAAAGCCGACACGCACGCGGCCTTCGCCCCACATGCCGATTGCGCGGGCGAGCGCATCAATATTCATGCTGAGCGCGTTGTGATCGAAAGCCGACAGCCGCCAGTCGATCACGCTCTGGCGCATGCCGAGCGCGTCGCGCGTCTCGCCCAGCGTGATGCGGCTGGCCGGATCAGGCGCCTGCTCGGTGGCGCAACTCACGCCAAAGATGCGGGCATCCTCATTCTTCTCTTGCGGCAGCAGATCGATGATCGAGGGTTCAATATCGCGCCAGGGCTGGCCCTCTATATCCATGCCCGGCAGGAAGAGGGGATAGATCGCCATATTGGTGCCGAGTGTTTTCTGGCGGCGCTGATAGTCGGCGCTGAACATGAAGATGGCGCGCATGGTGGTGTCGCCAATAGGTGTATAGCCGCGATAATAGGGCGGGATGAGATTGGTATCGCGCAGGCCGATGAAAGCGATCTGACCGGGCACATGGGGATGTTCCATGAAATAGCGGCCGACATTGTCATGGCCGTTGCCTAGGCCTGCTTTCATGACGCTGTTGGAGGCAAGCAGGAGGCGGGCATTTTCGATGCCGCCGGTTGCAAGAATTGTCGTGCCCGGTTTGACGATGATGTGGCGTCCGCTCAGCGTGGCAATTTTCAGGGAGCTGACGGCGCTTGCCTCGGGATTGGCGACGATCCCGGTGACATTGGCATGGAGCAATGTGGTGATATTGGCCGCGTTTTTGATTTCCTGCCGATAGGTCACGCCGAAACGGGTGGGCGGGCTGTAGAGAAAATAGCGTGTCAGGACATCGCCGCCGGGCAAAGGCAGAATTTCATTCTTGCCGTCCTCGTGCCAGGTCGCATGATCATCGAATCGCGGTGTCGGGATCTGGCAGAGCGCGGCGGCGCGATCATAAAAGGGATCGAGCTCAGCCCGCGTGACGGGCCAGCCTGAATGGGGCACCCAGTCGCGTTTCTGGAAGTCGATGGCATCCAGTGGACGGCACCAGCCGCCCCAATGATTGGTGCTGCCACCAAAATAGCGCAGGCGCGATGTGTCGAGCGGATAGGGAATGCCGACGCTCTCGCCGTCATAGAGACCCTGCGTTTCGGCATCGAATTCAAGGCCGCCGGATTCAATCAGCAGGACCCTGATCGGCGCGCCATTGATCTGGCGGTCGGCAAATTCACGCGCAATCGCGATCCCTGCGGCGCCGGCCCCGATAATGGCGAGGTCGGTTTCAAGGGTTTCACCTTCGGGGAGGGTGCGGGCGTCAACGAACATTCACAGTTTCATTTTGTTGTATGGCCTAGGCTCAAGGCAGTTTGGCAGTATTTGCAGGGAATGAGGGTAATTTAGGGCAGGTTTGTTTTGCCTGGCCGTGTTTTGGACTGGACCCGGAACGAGGCTCTATGCGAGGTTCTAGCCAATAAAAATTCCCCCCGGCAAAGGGGTGGGTCCCTCGTTTTGGGGGTCACTCCGGTTTGGGCCGTTTTGCGGCACCAGCCTCCTGTCGGTTGAGGGGACCCCATCGCAAGGAGGATTATGATGAAAACCTATCTTCAATTCTATATCAATGGCCAGTGGGTTGACCCTGCCGAGCCGCGCACCATCGACGTGATCAACCCGGCAACGGAAGAGCCCATCGGCAAGATCAGCCTGGGTTCGTCGAAGGATGTGGACAAGGCCGTCGCGGCTGCCCGTGCCGCCTTCCCGGCCTATTCGCGCACAACTCGCGAAGAACGTCTCGCCCTGCTTTCCAAGATCGTTGAAGTCTATCAGCGTCGCTATCCTGAATTTGCCGAGACGATCTCGCTGGAAATGGGCGCGCCGATCAAGCTGTCGCAGGCTGCACAGGCGGCGACAGGTCTGGCTCACCTCATGACCACGATTGAAATCCTCAAGAACTACAAGTTCGAGGAACTGCGCGGCACGACAAGCATCGTTCGCGAGCCTGTGGGCGTTTGCGGGCTGATCACGCCATGGAACTGGCCGATCAACCAGATCATCTGCAAGGTGGCTCCGGCGCTTGCGGCGGGCTGCACCGTTGTGCTGAAGCCGTCGGAAGTGGCACCGCTCAATGCCTGCCTGCTGGCTGAAGTGATGGACGAAGCTGGCGTGCCGGCTGGCGTCTTCAACATGGTCAATGGCGACGGCCCCGGCGTGGGTGCTCCGCTGTCGGCGCACCCCGATGTGGACATGATGTCCTTCACCGGTTCCACACGCGCCGGCGTGCTGGTGGCAAAAGCCGCCGCCGACACCGTGAAGCGCGTGGCCCAGGAACTGGGTGGCAAGTCCGCCAATATCGTTCTGGAAGATGCCGACCTCAAAAAGGCCGTGGTTGGCGGCGTCATGAACATGATGAGCAATTCAGGCCAGTCCTGTAACGCGCCGTCACGCATGCTCGTGCCTGCCAGCAAGCAGGATGAAGCCATCGAGATCGCCAAGGCGACCGTTGCCGGTGTGAAGGTGGGTGATCCCTTTGCCGAAGGCACCACGATGGGTCCTGTTGTCAGCGAAGTGCAGTATGAAAAGATCCAGGGTCTCATCCAGAAGGGCATCGAAGAAGGCGCCACGCTGGTTGCCGGTGGTCTGGGGCGTCCCGATGGTCTCAACAAGGGCTATTTCGTGCGCCCCACCATCTTCGCCAATGTCACCAATGACATGACGATTGCGCGCGAAGAAATCTTCGGCCCCGTGCTGACGATCCTTCCCTACAAGACCGAAGCGGAAGCCATCGAGATTGCCAATGACACGGTTTATGGCCTGTCGGGCTATGTGCAGTCGGGCACGGTTGAACATGCCCGCGAAGTTGCCTCGCAGCTGCGCACCGGCAATGTGCATCTCAATGGGGCCGGTCCCGACTTCGGCGCGCCGTTCGGCGGCTACAAGCAGTCGGGCAACGGCCGCGAATGGGGTGAGTTCGGTTTCGAAGACTTCCTCGAAACCAAAGCCGTCATTGGCTACAACGCCGCCTGAGTTTTCGGGTCCATCCGAACACGGAAAAGCCGGAGCGAGAAATCGCCCCGGCTTTTTTCATGCCACGCGTTTTGTTCGATGCCGAGGTTCATCGACCTTCCAGACAATCATGGCGATGGCGGCCATGAGGCAGGCGACAGAGAAGCTGAAGACCCATTCATAGGACGCGCCATTGGCGATGAGGCCGCCGACCAGCGGGCCAAGGCCCATCATGAAGGCAATGGCCGTGTTGAGCATGCCGATGCGCATGGGCAGGTCGTCGCGGGAGCCGAATTCGAGCGTGATGTTCTGCGTGCAGTTCTGAAAGCCGCCCTGGCCTGCGCCAAGGCCTGCAAAGACAGCAGAGAGCAGCAGGAGCGAACTCACATTCATCAGGGCGATGGTGGCAAGCGCCCAGAGGCTTGTGGCCATGAGAAAGACGATGCGATTGCCGAAGCGGTCGGCGATCCAGCCCCAGAAAAGATTCATCGCCGTTTGCGACAGCAGGAAGGCTGTGGACAGGACACCGAGCGTGGTGCCTGACAGGCCGATCTCGTGGCCTGCATAGATCACATAAAATGGCACGGCCATGGTGCTGAAGGCGGCGAGCGCGGCGGCGACAAAGAAAAAGCCGAGCGCATGATCCTGCCGGATCATCGTGGGCACTTCGCGCATGCGGCTCAAATAGCTTGACCTGGCGCGGATGCTGGGCGGTTCGGGCTCGCGAACCAGCATCAGCAGGGTGAGGCCGATGGAGGTGAGAATGAAAGCGGTCAGAAAGGTTGTGGCATAGCCATTGCCGAGCGCTTTGCCCTCGACAAAATAATGACCGCCGACATAGGCAACGCCTGACGCGGTGAGACCGGCGGCAAAATTCCTGAAGCCCGTGAGGCGACCGCGCAGGCGCAGCGGAATGACCTTGGACATGAGATAGTTGAAGATGACGCCCTGAATGCCGTTGAAAAAACCGAACATGGCGAGGAAGCCGACGGCAAACCAAAGCGCAAGGGTGGGCGGCATGAAGAAGGCGGAAAGGGCAAGGCCCAGGACGCCGGCGCGCATGCCCCAGCCGATCATCAGCCCCATGGGCAGGACGCGCTTGCGATGCTCGATCAGTGTCGCGCCGAAGGTGGAGGAGGCGGCATTGCCGAACCATTGGGCGGCGAGTGCCAGACCCACGGCAAATTCCGAGCCCGAGAGCAGATAGATGTAGGCCGGTACGAAAGTGGGCGCGGTGATGAGACGGAAGCCTGTCTGCCCTAGCAGCCCATGGCCGAGATTGGCGATGTAGTTGCGCGGCAGGTTGGTTTCGATTTCCGCCTCATAAGCGGCTTCCGCGCTGGCGCGCGTTTCATCTGGCGTCTGGGATAGCTGATCCAAGGCATTCTCCGGCGGCGCGGTGTTCTTATTCTTGTCTGACGCCTGCCCCATCATGATAGACGCTATGATCGGCCCGGTCAGTCATGTTTTGCACTCAGCTTGTGAGTTGTTCGACATGGCCCATGGCGCCTTCGCCTGTGGCCATGAGATCGGCGAGCCAGTTGAAGAGATCACGGGCCTCGCCCGCCAGCGTCCAGGGCGGGTTGATGATGACCATGCCGCAGCCGGTCATGCGGGTCGGGTCGGCCGTTTCGAGGCGCAATTCGCAGAGCAGGGTCTTGGGCGGCCCGTCATTCATCATTTTTTCGAGAAAATCACCGGACACGCTCGGGTCTTTCATCGGATACCAGATCATATAGGTGGCTGTGGGCCAGCGCGTCAGCGCATCGTCGAGAGCTGTTCGGATGTCCTGAAATTCGCTGCGCTGCTCAAAAGGCGGGTCGATCAGCACGACGCCGCGGCGCTCCTTTGGCGGCAGCATGGATTTGAGCGCCTGATAGCCGTTCATCTCATGGACGCTGACCTGATCATCACGCCGGAAGAGTCTTTTCAGGCTGGCGGCATCTTCGGGATGAAGCTCGCAAAGCGCCAGCCTGTCGCCCTCGCGCAGCATCTCGCGCGCGATGAGCGGCGAGCCGGGATATTGCGAGAGATCGCCGCCGCCCAGTTTGCGGATCATGGCGACATAGGATTCAAGCGCGGGATGCAGGGGCTCGGCCTCGAGCACGCGCTCAATGCCGCGATGAAACTCGCCGGTTTTTTGTGCCTCGATGCCGGAAAGATCCGTCAGGCCGGTGCCGGCATGGGTATCGAGAATGAAGAAGGGTTTTTCCTTGAGCTTCAGATAGTCGATCACGGCCATGAACAGGGCATGCTTCATCACATCGGCAAAATTGCCTGCATGATAGGCGTGGCGATAGTTCACGAGGCTGTCTCCGTGGCGCGGGGGGCAAAGAGAAGAAGGGCGATGAGGCCCATCAGCGTGATGGCGGCGCCTGCGAGGAAGGTTGCCGCAGGCCCTGACATGTCCCAGAGCGCGCCGGCCAGGACGCTGGCTGCCAGCAAGACAATGCCGCAGATGAAATTGAACACTCCGAAGGCGCTGCCGCGCAAGGTGGCGGGGGCGGCATCGGCTATCAGCGTGGAGAGAAGGCCCTGGGTGAGCCCCATATGC
Organism: Hyphomicrobiales bacterium; assembly: GCA_016124805.1. Taxonomy (GTDB): domain Bacteria; phylum Pseudomonadota; class Alphaproteobacteria; order Parvibaculales; family Parvibaculaceae; genus Parvibaculum. The sequence continues at coordinate 39,743 of WGND01000003.1, forward strand.
AGGCCCCAAAGCGCGACGCCTGCAAAAAGGATCAGGGGTGTTGAAGAAACCGCGAGGACAAGATCGGCGAGGATGAGGACGGCAAAGCCTGCGACCATGAGGGATTTGCGGTCCATCACATCGGCCATGAGCCCGGCGGGATAGGCCGAAAGCGCGTAAGCCGCGCTCATCACCACCATGACGAGCGGCACAAAGGCGATGGTCAGCCCGGTTGATTGGGCGCGCAGGATGAGAAAGGCTTCCGAGAAACGCGCCAGTGTGAGGATGGCGCCGATGGCAACCACGCGCCAATAGGGCGCGCCAAGCGCCATGATCTCGCTTTTGCGGAAGGGCATGGCGCGTCTGGCCGATTTGTCCCGCGCGACATGATCGGGTTCGCGCACCCAGATGACGAGAATGGCGAGCGCGAGGAAGGCCGGGATGACCGCAAACCAGAGCACGAGGCGGATATTGTCGCTAAGCCAGAGCATGAGCAGGATGGCAAGCAGGGGACCGGCGACAGCGCCAGCGGTATCGAGTGACTGGCGCAATCCATAGGCGGCACCGCGCTGGGCGACAGGCACGATGTCGGCAATCAATGCGTCGCGCGGGGCACCGCGAATGCCCTTGCCGACACGGTCGGTGAAGCGGGCGGTAAAGACCGTCACGATGGAGTCGGCCATCGGGAAGAAGGGTTTGGTGAAAGCGGCCATGCCATAGCCGATGACGGTGAGCAGCTTGCGCTTGCCGAGCCAGTCGCTCAAGACGCCGGAAAAGACCTTGGTGATGGAAGCAATGGCCTCCGCGATGCCTTCCAATATGCCAAGCGTCAGAACGCTGGCGCCCAATGTGGTGACGAGGAAGACGGGCAACAGGGCGTGAATGAGTTCGGACGACATGTCCATGAAGAAGCTGGTCATGCCGAGCGCCCAGATGCCGGCGGGCAGGGCGGCGGATGTGCGGACGGTCTTGTCACTCATGGAAATTGTGCAACATAAAAGGCGGCGGCAAAGCCAAGGATCGCGAGAAAGACAAGGCCAAGGCCGGGTCGCGCGCCTGCATTGCGTCCGGCAAAGACAAAAGTGTAGCAGCCCTTGAGCAGATTGTTCGAGGAGGCGGCGATGAGGATGCTGATTGTTCCCAGATGCAGCGGCACGCTCTTGCCGGTGCCCTGCGCCATGCTGAGCACAAAGGGGTCGACATCGGTAAAGCCCGCCAGACCGGCAATGGCAAAGAGGCCGGATTCGCCAAAACGCTGGCGGGCAAATTCGACACCGATGGTCAGGACAATGAAGAGGCTGGCAAAGATGAGGGCGGTCGAAATTTCCAGCGGGTTGTTCACTTCATGGGGACCTTTTTTCTTGAGGGTCGCGTGGCGTCTGCTGATTGCATAAAGGATGCCCGCCATGGTCAGTCCCACCGCGCAGAGCAGAAGTATGTAAGGCGCCAGATGGAGGGCAAGTGTCTGGCTGAAAATCGCGACCACAACCAGAATGCGCAGGAACATGATGGAGGTTGCCAGCATGAGGGCGGACTGGATGCGATAGATCTGCATGGCGTCGTGGCGCGCCTGCCGGGCAAGCACGACTGTTGTGGCCGTTGAGGAATAGAGCCCGCCAAGGGCAGCCGAGATCAGCACGCCACTGTCGGGTGCCAGAAAGCGCTGCACGAGATAGCTGACATAGGAAAGCGTGCTTACCGCGACAACGGCCAGCCAGACCTCATAGGGTGTGAGCGCTGTCCATTCGGTGACGGGCACATTGGGCACCAGCGGCAGGATGATGCCGATGATGATGAGAAATTTGGCAAGCGTGACGAACTCGCCGCCCAGACTGGCCGAGAGGTTGTGCAGTTTTTCACGCGCACCGGCAAAGAGCACGGCGGCGACGGTGACGGCGACGGGAACCCAGATGGGCGCCACAAGGGCCATGGGCCCGATGAGATAGGCAAGCAAATTGCAGACCGGTGCCATGATGCCGGCGTCAATGCGGTCATCATCGCCAGGTGCGCGTGAGGGCATTTCGCCATGACGCTGGGCATCAAGCCGATGCCAGTAATAAACGGCCAGAAGAAACCCCAGCACGATCAGGCCGCCCAGCAACAGAAGGCCTGTCACAGGCTCAATGGCATAGAGCAGGGCGCCTGTCAGTGCGAGCAGGGGAAAGGTGCGCACGCCGCCGGGTGGCTTGGCCCGGGTGCGGGCGAAATATTCTTCAAAGGCCAGGCCGAAAAACAGGCCGAGGGCAATGACCAGCAGCAATCGCTCAGGCTTGAGCAATGTGGAGGCTGCGGCCAGAAGCTCGACGCTGCTGTTCAAGATTCGATCTTCCCGCTTTGCAGGTGGATCGGATCGAAATTGAAGACGATCTCGCGATCCGGCACGGTGAGCTTTGTTTTCTTGCCCTCATATTCCGTGCGATTGAGGATGTCGCGAATGACATTGAGGCGCGTGACCTTCTTGTTATTGGCACAGGCGATTGTCCATGGGGCAGCGAGACTGTGTGTCCGCGACAGCATGGCATCGCGCGCTTCGCTGTAGTCGTGCCAGTGTTTCTGGGCGACCGCGTCAATCGGGGAAATTTTCCATTGCTTCAGCGGGTCCTTGCGACGATCCGCCAGACGCTTTTTCTGCTCGTCGCGCGAGATGTCGAGGAAATATTTGATGATGGTGATGCCGGAATTGATGAGCATGGCTTCAAACATGGGCACGGTGTCCAGGAAGCGCTCATATTGATCATCGGTACAGAAACCCATGACGCGTTCTACACCGGCGCGGTTGTACCAGCTCCGGTTGAAGAGCACGATTTCCCCCGCCGCCGGCAGATGCGGCACATAGCGCTGGAAATACCATTGGGTGGTTTCGCGGTCAGACGGTTTGTTGAGGGCAACGACACGGGTTTCGCGCGGGCTGAGATGCTCGGTAATGCGTTTGATTGTGCCGTCCTTGCCCGCGCCGTCACGGCCCTCGACAATGATGAGGAGCTTTTGCCCGTTGGCAATGATGTCGCGCTGGAGTTTCACCAGCTCGACCTGAAGCTTGTAGAGTTCCTCGTCGTAATTGTCCTTGTCGAGTTCGAGACGGGAGTCGTCTGATTTCTTCTTTTTGCCTGACATGGCCAGCCTTTCCCCGCGACTCATGATTTGTCGCGGAAGCTGCCAGACTAACGCCATGGCGTTGTCAGGTCACGGGGGCAAGTGACAGCGAAGCTTACAGCCCGATAAAGGGCTGAAGCAGACGCGCGGCCATGCTTTCGAAGCGGATGGGACCATTTGTCAATGCGAGGCAGATGCATTCCTCGTCCGTGCCGATCGTCAGGCCATGACTGTCGGATGTATCCGTTTCCTCGATGTCACCACGCGCATAGGTGCCATGCGGGTCGGTGAAGCTGCCCTTGAGGACGAGTGTGAGCTCGGTTCCGTTATGGCCATGGCGGGGAATTTTGACGCCGGGTTGCGCCCGCAGCATCCAGAGCCGCTCATCATTCTCGCCGCGCCACAGCTTGACCTTCTTCATGCCCGGCCCGAGAAAGCTCCATTTCAGGTCGTCGACATCGCATCCCAGCCACTCCCGCAGGGGCTGCGGCAGGGTGTGGGAGGGTGCGGCTGACGCATGTGCCTCAGGCTGTTCGGCGGGGGCTGTGTCCAGGCGTGACAATGTCCGGGCGAGCGCATCATCATCCATACCGATGGGCGACAGGGTGTCGAGCAGGGCGCCACCGACGGCTTCGGCAGCTGCTACCTTGGTGACAGCGTCAGGCAGGAAACTCAGATGCGATGCGACCATCAGCGAAGCGCCCTCCGAGAGGGTGCCAGCCGCATAGGCCATGATCCATTCATCACCCAGTTGATGGACAGGTGTCGTTTTTGTCATTGCACTCATTGCAGGTCCTCCAGCATTGGCCGCAGTCGGCCAAAGGCCAGTCTCAGTCTTGATTTAACGGTTCCCAGCGGGATGCCCAGCTGCTCGGCGATGGCTGAATGGGCCAGTCCCTCCAGAAAGGACAGGTTAACCACTTCAGCCTGCTCTGGCGAAAGCGTTACCAGAGCGTCGCGCACCCGGTCCGCGATCTGGCGGCTTTCCAGTTCGCGGTCTGCCTGAACCGGTTCTTCCGGCATGAGCATAGGATCACTTGCGTCCAGCTCAGGCCTTTTTTCGCGCCGCACGGAATCGATAAAGCGGTTCCGCGCGATGGTAAAAATCCACGTGCCCACTGATGCCTTTTCGGGATCAAACTGGGCGGCTTTGCGCCAGACGGTGAGCATCACCTCCTGGGCAAGGTCTTCGGCCATGCGTTCATCCATGCGCATGCGGCGCAAATAGGATTTGACGCGCGGCGCATAGTGACTGAACAGGGCTGCGAAGGCGGTCCGGTCACTCTCACGGGCAATTGCGGCCATGTGAGAGGCCATTTCATTGGCCATTTCCGCCGACATCGTTGCTGGCGGTGCCTTTTGTTCCATGAAGACCAGTTTCCTTACAGGCGCCCGGCGCGGAGCGCGCGAGAGCAGGGTCGGGCGGGTCATCAGCGCAGAACCTGTTTGCATAGACAGCTTTACGAGGCTGATGCGGGATCGGATCACGCCGAGACCATAATTCAGCCGATCCTTATGCAGAAACAGGCTTGATACAAGCGAAACAGCCCCCCGAGACATTCTGGCGCTGTCAGGACGGCATCAGGGCCCCATCCTGTGATCCGATCCCGGGTGGCAGGCGTAGGCAATGAAATAACCCCAACCGGCATGAGGCATTTATGGCTCCGTTTGATGATCGCGCGACTATGTTGAATGAGGGCCGTGACGGGCAACCTGTGCGGCGGCAGCGTATTGCCGTCATCGGCACCGGCATATCGGGGCTGTCGGCGGCCTGGCTGCTCGACAAGGCGCACGATGTGACGGTCTACGAGATGAATGACCGGTTGGGCGGGCATTCCAATACGTTGAGCGTTGACTGCGATGAGGGCCCGGTGCCAGTGGACACAGGCTTCATCGTCTATAATGAAAAAAACTATCCCAATCTGACGGCGATGTTTGAGATACTGGGCGTCAAGACCGACGCCAGTGACATGTCTTTTGCCGCCTCGCTCGATATGGGGCAGGGAAAGCGCTTTGAATATTCAGGGTCGGGGCTGCAGGGCATTTTTGCCGATCGCCGCAATATTTTCCGCCCGCGTATGTGGCGCATGATTGCCGATGTGGTGAAGCTCTATCGGCGCGCGCCGGAACTGATGGGCCTCAAGGGGCTTGATGAAATGCCGCTGGGGCAGTTTTTACGCGAGCAGGGTTATTCAGACGCGCTGCGGGACGATCATCTTCTGCCCATGTGCGCGGCTATCTGGTCGCTACCGATTGAACGGATCGAGGAATTTCCCGCCCTTGCCTTCCTCCGTTTTTTCGACAATCACGGGCTGATGCGGCTCAAGGACCGTCCGTCATGGCGCACCGTTGCAGGCGGGTCGCGCGAATATGTCAACCGGATGATGCGGGAATTTACCGGTGATATCCGTCTGAAAGCCAAAGTGGTTGAGGTGCTGCGGGATGCGCTGGGGGCGACCGTTCGCGATGCGACGGGCCATGTTGAGAATTTTGACCAGGTGGTAATTGCCACTCACAGCAATGAAGCGCTTGATCTGCTCGGTGATCCTGATGCACGCGAAAGCGCCCTTCTTGGTGATCTGCCCTATCAGCGCAATATCGCCTGGCTCCATTCCGATCCGAGCTTCATGCCGATTGAGAAGCGTGCCTGGTCGAGCTGGAACTATATGGGCGGCGGGGTCGGGACCCCTGTCTGCGTGACTTACTGGATGAACCGCCTGCAGAAGCTTGATACGCAGCGCCAGCTCTTTGTCACCCTCAACCCGTCTCATGAACCGGATGCGGCGCAGGTTGTGTCACGGATCGAATATGATCATCCGATTTTCGACGGGCGCGCGATCTCGGCGCAGCGACAGCTCTGGCAGTTGCAGGGCGAGCGGAACACCTGGTTCTGCGGGGCCTATTTCGGGTCCGGCTTCCATGAGGACGGGCTGCAGGCCGGTCTGGCCGTTGCCGAGCAACTGGGCGGCCTCAGCCGTCCCTGGCAGGTCGAAGGCCAGTCTGACCGCATTCATGTTGCGACCAAAACGGCACTGGATATGGTGGCCGGATGACGGACAATGCAAGCCTCTATTTCGGCCATGTGTTTCACCGTCGGCTTCGTCCGCGCAAACACGAGCTTGCCTATCGGGTTTTCTACATGCTGCTCGATCTTGACCGGCTTGACGAGACAGCAAGGGCGAGCAGGCTTTTCGGCTATAATCAGGCCCGCCTTTTCAGCTTCTATGACCGGGATCACGGGCCCGGCAGCGACAAGCCTCTGCGACCCTGGGTCGTGGCCCAGCTGGCGCGCGGTGGCATTGAGATCGGCAACGGCAAGATCAGTCTGCTGACTTTTCCGCGAATCCTCGGCTATGTCTTCGTACCGCTCAGCATTTACTACTGCCATGATGAGGCCGGTGACCTTGTGGCCATTCTCTATGAGGTGAACAACACCTTCGGCGACCGGCACAGCTATCTCATTCCCGTTGCGGCCGGGGCCGGGTCGCGCATTGCGCATGGCTGCGACAAGGCGCTTTATGTTTCACCATTTGTTGAGGTTAAGGGACGTTATCATTTCAAGATGGTGCGACCTGGTGATCATCTCTCGGTGGTGATTCGCGAGAGTGACGCCGAGGGTGCCCTGATCACGGCGGCTTTCACGGGGGACGCAAAACCTTTCAACGATGCGCAACTTGCGCGCGCATTTGTTTCCTATCCTCTGATGACGCTCAAAGTGACGGCGGCCATTCACTGGCAGGCCTTAAAGCTGTTCATCAAGGGTGTGAAAATGGTTGTCCGGCCTGCTGCGCCTGCAAGCCCCGTCAGTACCGTGCCCCTTGACCGGGCATCGTCTGTTTCTGATTGAGACATCGCTCCGGATAAAACCTGTAAATAGAAAATTAGCACCCATCTGCCAAAACTAGGTCATGAGTTCCCGGTTCAAGGTTATTTTTGTCTTGGGCTTCCTCACCAAGGATGTAGGTGGATATGGAGCGTTTGGCCCCAGGGTATGACACAGAAGGTGTCGGACCGAGCCTGAATAAGGTTGTATCGTCGCCGTCGCAGAACAATGCGACCGCGAAAGAGCAGCCGCGTGGCCCTCATTCCTATTTCCGGAAATATCTTCCCGGTGCGATGCTTCTGCGTACGAAGCTGGTGCTTGCGCTGACAGTTGTTGGCGCGATCCTGGTTGCGATCAGCGGCGCGTTTACCTTTTATGATTTTGAAAGTGATCTGGCGCAGCGCTGTCTCACGCGCGCTGAGATGGCATCCAGCATGGTGAAGCGTGCGCTTGCCGGCAAAAGCCCCCGGGATAATATGATCTCCGTTCTTGATGCGCTAACCGGGGCACCGGGTATTGACCTGATCGCGCTGGAAGATACCGAGGGGCGCGTGATCGCCGCCTCCGACCCCCAATGGCTCGACAAAAGCCTGGCTGAAAATCTCGACGGATATAAACCCGTCGACATCACGTCGCACAAGCATATGTCGCTCCTGAGTGGCAGCTTGCGCAGTCCGGCGCTTTACAGCGAGCAGATCACGGATGCGAATGACCGTTTCGTCGGACATGTCCTTGTACAGATCAATGTTGCAGACGAGGCCGCTGCCCTTCGTGCCGCGGCGTGGAACCTCATCGTGTGGATGGTGGTCGGCGTCATTGTCAGCATTTTGATTGTTTCGCTTATTCTGCACCGTGTTGTTGTTGCGCCCATTGAATCGCTCTGGCGTTTTGCAGGCAACAATGCCAAGGGGCATCGAACGAGTGAAGCAAAAGACGAAATTGCGTCCATCGCCGAGGTCCTTGCCCTCTCTTTTGAGGCAACGGCGACGCGCGAAATTCAGCTTGCCGATCTGGCACGGCATGACGGCCTGACCGGTCTGGGTAACCGGAGCTATTTCAAGTCACGCTTGAGTCAGAGTATCCAGTATGCCGAAGCGCATGACGAGATGCTCGCCGTGATGATTCTGAATCTGCATAAGTTCAAGGCGGTCAATGACACGCTGGGCCATGACTCAGGTGACATTGTGCTGCAGCGGACAGCCGAGATCCTTCACAATTGCAGCCTGGGGAACGGCTTTGTGGCCCGTCTTGGCGGGGATGAGTTTGCGATTGTCATCAATGACGTTGCCGGGGCCGATGAAGCACTAGAAGCGGCCAATCGCCTGATCCGCGCGGTTGGTGCGCCCTTGCGCGTGGGACCCCATGAAATCAGTCTCAACAGCTGCATGGGCGTGACCCTGTTTCCGCAGGATGGCCGCGACAAGGACATGCTGCTCAAAAATGCCGATCTGGCGCTCAGCCGGGCCAAGCATGAGGGCGCAGGGGCCTGTACGCTCTACCGCCATGAACTGCATCTGCGCTCCATTGAACGCAATACAATCGAGCGTGATTTGCGTCAGGCCATGATCAACAAGGAGCTGGAGCTCTATTATCAGCCCAAGCTGAATATTGTCGATGGCACGGTGACGGGTGCCGAAGCGCTTATCCGCTGGCGCCATCCCGAACGCGGCTATATCTCGCCAACCGTATTCATTCCTGTGGCAGAAAATTGTGGCCTGATTGCCGACCTGACGCGCTGGGTACTGGATGAAGCCTGCCGCCAGAACCGTGAATGGCAGATCAAGGGCCTGCCCAAGATCAGCGTGGCGGTCAATGTGTCCGCGGTTGACCTGCGCCGTCCGGACCTGACAGACGCCATCGCCAATCTTCTCGTGCATCGCGGCTTGTCGCCGCAATATCTGGAAATTGAAGTGACCGAAAGCATGGTGATGCGTGATGTCGATGTGGTCATCGGTACGCTGCGCCGCCTGCGCGGTCTGGGCATCGGCATCAGCATTGACGATTTCGGCACGGGCTATTCATCGCTTGCCTATCTCAAGCGCTTCCCCGTGAAGCGGCTCAAGATCGATCAGAGTTTTGTCAGTGACATTACGGACAAGCGGGGCGGACAGGTTATCCCCAAGGTGATCATTGATCTGGCGCATGCGCTGGGTGTCTATGTGGTCGCGGAGGGTGTTGAAACCGCCTATCAGCTGGATGTCCTTCGCGAACTTGGCTGCGACGAAGCGCAGGGCTTCCTTCTGGGGCGCCCGATGATGGCCAATGAGTTCGAGATGTTTCTGCAGCATTCGCGCACCAAGCAACCCACGCTTGAGGACAAGAGCCGGGAATCAGCGGCCTGATCCCGGCTTGAGCTTGATTGACGCAAGGGCGCGGCTGGCTTGTTCAGTGCGCTTTACCTGCTGTTGCTTCACGCTACACTCCCTGCCAGACAAGAGAGACCTGCCGGACATTGTTCAAGCAGGTCCATGCAGGGAGTTTGAGAATGGATCTGGCTTACGGTCCCGAATATGAGGCGTTTCGCGAAGAGGTGCGCGGCTTCATATCCACGCATGGCGACAAGGCCCCCCAGCGTTTTGGTGTGGCGCGGCCCAGCGACGAGCTGATCGCCTGGCAGAAACTGCTGATTGAGCACGGGCTGACCGCGCGGACCATCCCCAAGCAATATGGCGGCTATGGCGCCGAGCCCGACATTCTGAAATCCCGCATCATTGCCGAAGAGTTCACGAAAGCCGGGCTGCCATCGGGTATCGCCAATCAGGGTATTTCGATGTTTGTTCCGACGCTTCTGGAACTTGGTACCGAAGCCCAGAAGCAGGAATGGATTTCGCGCACGCTGCATGGCGAGGTGATCTGGTGTCAGGGCTATTCGGAGCCCGGCTCCGGCTCCGATCTGGCATCTTTGCAGACCAAGGCCACCGAGGATGGTGATGACTTCATCATCAACGGCCAGAAGATATGGACATCGACGGCGGCAAGCGCCGACTGGATTTTCTGTCTGGTGCGGACCGAACCCGACAAGCCCAAGCATGCGGGCATCTCCTATCTGATCTTTTCGATGAAGACACCGGGCATTGAAGTGCGCCCGCTCAAGACCATGACCGGCCATGCCGAATTCAATGAGGTCTTCTTCACCGATGTGCGCGTGCCAAAGTCGCAGATCGTGGCGGGGCGCGGGCAGGGCTGGTTTGTGGCCAATGCAACCCTCAAGCATGAACGCGGCATGCTGGGCGATCCCAATCAGGCCGGCACCCGCCTGAAACAGATCATTGATCTCATGCATGAGGAAATGCTCGACGGGGAGCGGCTGATCGACAATCCGCTGTTTCGTGATCGCCTGACGCAATTGCAGAGCCGGGTGCTGGCCATGCAGTTTCACGGGCTTCGGCTGCTCACCGCCTCCCTCAAGGGCGAGGATCCGGGTATTGCACGGTTGATCGTCAAGCTGCAGGGCTGCGAGATCAATCATCAGCTCGCCGCGCTTGCCATTGATGCGCTGGGTGAAATCGGGGTGCTTTATGGCGACAGTCCGCATTTGCGGGCGCATGGCAGCTGGCAGCATCGTTACATGTTCGACCTTGGGCTGATCATTGGCGGCGGCACGGCCCAGATTCAGAAAAACATCATTGCCGAACGTGGCCTTGGCATGCCGCGCGAGCCCAAAGTGGCCAAGGCCTAGGAGAGCGACATGGAATTCGGACTTTCAGAAGACCAGCGGATGCTGCAGGACAGCTTGGGAAAGCTGCTGGAGAAATGCGCGCCGCTCGATCATGTGCGCGAGATTGCCGATCAGTCGAAGGCCTATTCGGCAACCGTCTGGCAGGCGCTTGGCGAGCTCGGGGTGGCGGGCATTCTGGTGCCTGAAGAACATGGCGGCATGGGCCAGACATTGCTTGATGCTGCGCTCATTGCCGAAGCCCTGGGCCATCATGTTGCGCCGAGCCCCTTTGTGGCCAGCTGTGTCATGGCGCCGATCGCGCTGGTGGAGGCGGGCTCACCATCCCAGCAGGCAAAATATCTGCCTCCTCTGGCGGCTGGTGAAATCATCGCAGGCGTTGCCCTCTCGGAGGCTGCCAGCGGGGTGCGGGACAAGGCAGGCGTGACAGCCAGCAATGGGCGCCTCAACGGCAAGGCGCTTTTTGTCATTGACTATGGTGACGCGGATATTTTCATCATTGGCGACACAGGCGGTGGCCTGCATCTTGTGGCAGGTGATGCGCCCGGGCTTACAAAGATTGCGCTGACCAGCATTGACGCGACGCGCTCGCTGGGGGAGTTGCAGTTTGAAAATGTCGAGGCCGAGACGCTGACCGGTGGGGACGCCGCCAAGGCGCGTCGGCGGATGATTGATGCCGCCCGCATCATGCTGGCAGCCGACACGCTGGGCGCCGGTTCCCGCATGATTGCCAAGGCGGTGGATTATGCCGGGGAGCGCAAGCAGTTTGGCCGGGTCATTGGCTCTTTTCAGGCGGTCAAACATATGTGCGCGGAAATGGCCTCGGAACTGGAGCCCTGCCGCTCGCTCATCTGGTATGCCGCCCATAGCCATGATGCCATGCCGGAAGAAACCAGCCTGATGGCGGCCCATGCCAAATCCCTGACCACGGATGTCGGGCGCTTCGTGGCCCGGACGGCGACGGAAGTACATGGCGGTATGGGCTTTACCGATCTTCTGGGGCTTCATTTCTGGTTCAAGCGGATTGGCCTCAACCGGCAATTGCTGGGCTCGCCCGAGCGGCTTCGGCAGGAGGCCGCACAGATGCAGGGCTGGGTCGCGGCGTAAGGAGCCAGGCGGGACCGGGCGGCCGCCCGGGTTGCCTGATTCACATTGCTTTTTGGCTTTCTCGCGCTTCATATGTGGGCGTTTGCTCCCTCAAGGACACGAGAACCATGGTGACGCTCTATATCGGCTATATGGCTGCCATTCTGACGACTTTTGCCTTCCTTCCACAGGCCATCAAGACCATTCAGACGCGTGACACATCGGGTCTGTCAGGTCTCATGTATGCCTGCTTTACGGTCGGTCTTGCCCTGTGGTTTTCCTATGGTCTGCTGATCGGGGATATTGCGCTGATTTGCGCCAATGGCCTGACGCTTCTTTTGGCGCTGCCTGTCCTGCTGATCACCGTCCAGAATAATCTGCGGCGCCGCCGCAGTCCGGTCGATTAGCTGCATTCCTGCTTGCACCCGCGCGGCGCGCCTGATTGCATGTCCTCAAAACAATAAGATTGGAGAGAGACATGCGCGCTGCAATATTCCGGAAGGGCGATCTGGTTGTTGATCAGGTCAGCGACCCGAGGCCTGCCGAGGGGCAGGTGATCGTCAAGACTTTGGCCTGTGGCATTTGCGGATCGGATTTACATGCCTTCCATCATGCCGGTCACATGGCGGATGCCATGAAGCGGACCGGCGCGCGCGAGGTCATGGATCCCGGTCGCGACATTATTTTCGGACATGAGTTTTCTGCCGAGATTGTCGAGCATGGCGCCGGGACGGCGGGCACGCTGAAAGTGGGCACACGTGTCTGCTCGGTGCCGATGTCGATCACACTGCAGGGCGAACAGGCCAATATTCAATCAGTTGGCTATTCCAATGAAGTGCCGGGCGGATTTGCTGAATATATGGCGCTGAATGAAATGCTGCTGCTCGAAATTCCAAATGGCTTGTCGAGTGAACATGCGGCCCTGACCGAACCCATGGCCGTTGGCTGGCATGCCGTGGAAAAGGCCCATATGACGCCTGAGGATGTGAGCCTCGTGATCGGTTGCGGGCCTGTGGGCCTTGCCGTCATTGCCGGCCTCAAGATCAAGGGGGCAAGCCCCATCATTGCGGCCGATTTCAGTCCGGCCCGGCGCGCCCTTGCCAAGGCGATGGGAGCCGATGTGGTGATTGATCCGGCCAAGGTGTCGCCCTATGCGAGCTGGCAGGAGATGGCGCTGCCTGAGGGATTTGATCCCTATAATATCGCCACGCTTTTGGGCATGGGCCCGATGCCGCGTCCGGGTGTGATCTTTGAATGTGTGGGCGTGCCCGGCATCATCCAGCAGATCGCTGAAGGGGCGATGAAGGGGACGCGGGTTGTCGTTGTCGGCGTGTGCATGGAGCGTGACAGCTTTGAACCGCTTTTTGCCATTACGCGCGAACTGAACCTGCAATTCGTCTTTGCCTATACGCCTGAAGAATTCGCGCTGACCCTGCATCATCTGGCCGAGGGCAAGATTGATGTGGCGCCGCTTATTACCGGGCGCGTGGGACTGGATGATGTGAAGTCGTCATTTGCAGCGCTTGCCAATCCGGAAGCCCACGCCAAGATTCTTGTCGAACCCTGGCGCTAGGCTGTGACCGCTTTCTCAGGCAGCGGTTTCGACAAATGAAGGACGTGCACTGATCTCGTCATAGCGGGCGGCAAGTTTGGGCCGCCCGTTGCGCCACGCCATGTCAGGATGGCGCAGGTCGAGATAGGCGAGTGCGCAGGTCACCGCGATGCTGCCAATATCGAGCGGGCTTTCGAGCGTGGCCTCTTCCTTTTCAAGCAGATCAAGTGTGCGGGTGATCGCGCGCTGCCAGCGTCCGAGCCAGACAGGGGACTGTTGCTCGACGGGACGGTTCTTTTCAAAGACACTCGACACGGCGGCATCGCAGATGCCATCGCCCATCGCCTCAAGCCGTTTGGCCCGGAACCGCTCATGATGCGCATCCGGTATAAGCGAGGGGCCTTCCAGCGTGATGTTGAGATAGTCACAGATCACGGGGCTGTCAAAAATGAAGCTGCCATCCGACAGGATGAGGGCGGGAATTTTGCCCAGCGGATTGGCCTTGATCAGATCATCCGGATCCTGAAGGGCATTGGCGAGTTCTTCCTTGACCAGAGCAGTTGCGCCTTTCTCACGGATCAGCACCCGGCATTTGCGGGCAAAAGGCGAGGCAGGGGAAATGAACAGTTTCATGACAGGCTCCGGTCGGATTTCAGCATTTATGTCGTTGCAGACTAGCGCAGTGCGCTACGCGCGCTAAGGCGCATATGGGCATGGCGTGGCTTATTTTGATGGGGGGATGAGAAAAAAATGGTCTAAACTGCGTTCGGGATTTCATCCGGGCGATTTTTGCACCCCCATGCAATGAAGAAGAACCCGTGCAGAAGGAATATGTCATGTTTGAAGGCAGTGGTGTCTTTGTCTATGTCCTGCTGGCGCTGGCCATTATCTTCATCATACGCGCCGTCAAGGTTGTGCCGCAGGGCTATGTCTACACGGTTGAGCGCTTTGGCCGCTACACCCACAGCCTGACGCCAGGGCTTGGCATCATCGTCCCCTTTATTGACGGCATCGGTTCCAAGATGAACATGATGGAGACGGTGCTGGATGTGCCGAGCCAGGAAATCATCACGCGCGACAATGCGATGGTGATGGTGGATGGCGTTGTCTTCTATCAGGTGCTGGATGCGGCCAAGGCTTCCTATGAAGTCAATCAACTGACCATTGCCATTCTGAATCTGACGATGACGAATGTGCGTACCGTGATGGGCGGCATGGATCTGGATGAATTGCTCTCGCAGCGCGATCAGATCAATGCGCGATTGCTCTCGGTCGTGGATGAGGCGACCCATCCCTGGGGTGTGAAAGTCACCCGCATTGAAATCAAGGACATTGCGCCGCCTCGTGATATCGTCGACAGCATGGCGCGGCAGATGAAGGCGGAGCGTGAGAAGCGTGCCTCCATTCTCGAAGCGGAAGGACGTCGTCAGGCCGCCATTCTTGCCGCTGAAGGCCAGAAGCAGGCGGCCATTCTTGAAGCGGAAGGCCGTCGCGAAGCCGCCTATCGTGATGCCGAAGCGCGTGAGCGTGAAGCCGAGGCTGAAGCCAAGGCCACAACCGTTGTAAGTGATGCGATCGCCAACGGGAATGTGCAGGCCATCAATTATTTCGTGGCGGGCAAATATGTTGAAGCGCTGAAAGAGATCGCAAGCGCGCCGAACCAGCGTGTCATTCTGATGCCGCTGGAGGCCTCAAGCGTTATCGGGGCGCTGGGCGGCATTGGCGAACTTGCCCGCGAAGCCTTTGGTGGCAGTGATGGCGGGCGTCCCGCGCCGCGTGGTGGCTCCGTTCCCCGCGCTGGTGGAGAATAGGCATGGAGGATGGCTTTTCGCTGATGGATTTTCTGGGGGCCTGGTCCTGGTGGATATTTGCAGCCGTGCTGGCCATTCTTGAGCTTCTCGCACCCGGTGTCTTTTTCATCTGGCTGGCGGGGGCTGCCGTTGTGGTGGCGCTTGTTTCTCTCGTCTTGCCGCTGAGCTTCACGCTGCAGCTTGCCATATTTGCCGTTTTCTCGGTGTTGTTCGTCTGGGCAGGTCGTCGCTATCTCGCACGCCATCCCATTGAGAGTGATCACCCCTTTCTGAACAAGCGGGGCCAGGAATATGTGGGCGAGGTCTTCACACTTGACCAGCCCATCGAGGATGGGCGCGGCAAGCTGAAGATCGGGGACGGCTATTGGCTGGCGCGCGGCCCTGACCTCGCGACGGGTACAAAGGTGCGCGTGGTCAGGCTGGACGGGGCAACGCTGATTGTGGAGCCTGCTGCCTAGTCGCCGCCTTTGAGGAATGGTGCCAGATAACGGCGCAGGACCGGGCTCAAGGCGGCCAGAATTCCCAGAAGAAGCGTGAGCGCAGGCATGCCGCCTGATGTGCCGCCCTTCACCAGACCCAGAAGACCCATGCTCAGCTTGTCGATTTCGCGCTCGATGCGGGTCACGTCATTCTTCACATGGTCGCGGGCGGTGCTGATATTCTGCTCAACGAGTTGCATTTCCAGCTGCCTCTCACGGCTTGGGCCCTTGAGGGCAACATAGAGCGCAAGCAGGCACAAGATGCCAAGCACAGCCGCCATGATGAAGGCGGCGATGTCGGGGCCGAATTCCTTGGAAAGGGCAAAGAAGCCGCCCAGGCTCAGCATCACCAGTGTGATGGCGCCGATCAGCAGCGCGATGCCGATGAAAAGCGTTCGGCGCATGAGGCTGCGCGCTTCCAGTTCCACGCGCATCAGTTCAGCGTCGGCGAGCTTGCGGAGATTGGGTGTGGGATCCAGCATGTCTTCTCCCTTCAGCGCGAGACGATACGGGCAATGAGAAAGCCCAGGACAAAGGCGATTACGGCGCTGGGCACCGGATTGGAATCAATCTGGCGATGCAACTCCTGCGCGCCTTCGGAAAGTTTCTCGCCAAATTCTTCTACATCCTCGCGGGTGAAAGGACTGTGCAGCCCGGGTTCCTCTTTTGCCTGCTGGGCTTCTTCAAGGGCCAGCTGCAGACGTTCGATTTCGGCCTTCATCGCCTCGAGATCAATTTCGTCCTTGGTTGGTTTCGTCATGGTTGTTCCTTCTCATGGCTGATCAGGATGTTAGCCTCCCGAAGTATAAGAACCTATGCATGGGAATCTAAAAAGGAAACTGCATCAATTTGCGAATAACGGATTTCAACTTCATTCATATGCAGTTGTATGATATTTCCAAGTGCATAAGTTATTGTTATTGGAAACTAATTATTTGATCGAAATTCTCACGCTCAGGGCCTGATGTTTCAACGCATTCTCACTTTTTTTGGCCTTTCGGATGCGCCTGCCGGCGACGATGAGGAAGAGCTTGAGTCTGCTTTTGTCATTGAGCGCAATGTTGAAAGCCAGCTTGACCGCATAAGGCGCGCCCATGCACAGGGCAAGACGGCGGCCGTCGGGCAGGTCATGATCCTCAATCTCGATGCCGCCCGAGAGCGGATTGGTGAAAAATGGCCGCTCGTGTCGCGCCATGTCCACATGCTTGTCGACAATCTCTTGTCGCGACGGCTGGGACGGGAAAGTGTCTATTTTCAGTGCGAGGAAGGGCTTTATGCCATCGTCTTTGCTGACCGCACGAAAGAAGAAGCTGAGGCGCATTGCCGGTCGTTGTCTGTCGAGATCATGGAGCGCCTGTTTGGCAATGTGCCCGACAGCGAGGCGGCCAATGAGGGCGGCGCTGAAATCAGCATTCATGGCGCGGCGACAGATCTCGACTTGATGAATTTGCCTTCGGGGACCGCGCTGACCGACAGCCTGAAGAAGATGGTCATCGCAAAGGCGGCGGAAGTGCGCAACAGCGATGTGCTGCCGTCCTCGCTTGAGAAAGTCGTTGAACGATCAGAAGAAAAGCTTGCCCGCCTCATACCCGAGGCGCGACGGACAAAGTCGCGCGTTTTGCTGGAGCGGATGAAGACGCTTGTTCAGCAGTTGCGCGAACTGGAAAATGGATTGTCGCAAC
Source organism: Hyphomicrobiales bacterium (assembly GCA_016124805.1). Lineage (GTDB taxonomy): Bacteria > Pseudomonadota > Alphaproteobacteria > Parvibaculales > Parvibaculaceae > Parvibaculum. The sequence goes on from WGND01000003.1 coordinate 56,924, forward strand.
GGCAACGGCCCATTGTTACCGCAGAGCGGGGCGCGTCGCATGCCAGTTCTATCGATCCCAAATGGCGCAGCGACTCGCAAGGGGGGGAGGCGGCATGGACGCCGATCATGAAAGAGGCCGATCCGCTTACACGGCTGATGATGATGCTGGAGAAGGCGGAGGAAGAAATCGCCTCGCTTGAGGCGGAGCTGCCCCAGCCGGACGAAGCTGGTGCCTTGCCAAGTGAGGTGCCAGCCTTCAGTGCGCCTGATCATCCGACGGTGAAAGTTGAAGATCTCGTGTGGCAGTCATTGCCGGATCAGGAAATTCAGTACACGACGGATTATTGTCCCTTCGTTGATCTGGAGACGGGCGTTAAGGGTATCTATCTTGCGCGTATGCGGTTTCTTCTTCGGGGTCGTGTCTATGACCCCGAGACGCTGGTGAAAGAAGAAGGCGAGTCCGAGGTTCGCTTCATCGCAGATCGGCTTCTGCTGCGCAGCGTCGCGGAAGAAGCCTTTGCGGCAGAAGGGGTGCGGGCGCTTGTCATGCTGCCAGTCGACCAGTCAACGCTTGATAACATCACCTCCATGCGCAGCTATCTGCAGCTTGCCTCGCAGTTTTCCGAGGCGCGTCGGCGGCAGGTGGTTTTTGAGGTCACGCTGGCGGCTGGCTGGCAGGCGCCCAAAGTCAGCCTCTGGCTTTCCCAGCTGCAGCCTTATTGCCGGGCTGTCTTTGTCCGTTTTCCGCTGGATAACCTGCCCACGGCCAATGAGGTCAGCATGCTTGGCGCCTGGTCCGTTCGCCAGACAAGTGTGATGGGCGTTGCCTTGCCTTATGGGGCCACCCTCTCGGCGGCTTCTCAGGCCAGTCTGCAGAGCTTCCGCAGGCTCAGCGACACGCTGAAACTCCGCAGCTATGTGCTTGGTCTCAACAGGCCGCAGGATGTGGCCTTCTGTCAGCGTCTGGGGGTTCGCTATGTGACCTCCGAAGCGCTTTTCCCGGCAGAAAAACTGCCCAATCTGCTGGAGCGGCTGGATATTGAAAATCTGATTCCTGCAGGGTGATTTGCCCTGATACGCCTTACAGATAGGGCGAGGCCAGTCGCATGGCCGCATTTCGCAGGCGCGTGTGAAAGGGCAGATCGGCCAGCTCTTTCATGGTGACATGCATGGCGGTCCGAATTTTTTCATCAATGATCAAATTGATCTCGGCGGCCAGGTCAGCGTCAAAGCATTCCAGATTAAACTCGAAGTTAAGGCGAAGGCTTCGGTCGTCCCAGTTGGCCGACCCGACCATGGCCCACGCATCGTCAATCGTCATGAGCTTGGAATGGACGAAAGGACCCGGCGTTTTCCAGATATGGCAACCGGCCCGTGCAATCCATTCCAGCTGCGGCGTGGCGGCCCAATCGATATAGGGCAGATTGTTTGTCTGTGGCAGCACGATATCGACATGGACACCGCGCATGGCAGCCACGCTGAGGGCTGTGCGCAGGGCGGAGTCCGGCACGAAATAGGGCGTCACGATGCGGATGTGATTCTTGGCCTGTGCGATTGCGCCCAGCAAGGTCCAGCGTATCGGGTTTTGTCCCATGTCCGGGCCTGCGGGCAGGCCGCGCGCCAGCACCTGACCGACAGGGGTGAGATCGGGAAACCAGTCAGCGCCGCCCAGCAGTTCGCCGGTGGAGAAATTCCATTCATTGGCAAAGACCTGCATCAGATGCTCGACGACAGGGCCCTCAACCTCGAAATGATGATCGAGAATGGGCCGGTCGGGATTGTCTGCAATGATATTTCCCTTGGAAATATTGATGCCGCCGGTAAAGCCGATCCGGCCGTCAAGCACCAGAATTTTCTGATGATTGCGCATATTGAGATAGGGCATCTGCCAGGGCATGAATGAATGCAGGAAGCGGGTGTAGTTGAGCCCGCTCTTTTCCAGAAGCGGGATCAGGGACGGGAAGGAATACCAGGAGCCCACGCCATCAATGAGAATGCGCACACGCACGCCACGCTTGTCAGCTGCGATCAAGGCATCAAGGAAAAGATGACCTGCGCGATCATTGTTGAAAATATAGGTTGAGAGGGCAATTGACCGTTTGGCGTTGCGGATCGCCTTGAGCATGGCGGGATAGGCTTCGTCGCCATTTGTCAGTATGCGCACGGTGTTGCCGGGCTCAAGCGTTTCGGGAAATATCTGCTGCCCATAAAGCGCAAGGCTTTCCAGCTCGCTGGACAAGGCCTTCTGTGGCAAATGACCGGCGGTTTCGAGCGTCGGCACAGGCACCGGAAAATAGGCTTTGTGCTTTTTGCCGCGCAGCTCAAGGGCGCGGCGTTCGATGCGGTTGACACCGATCAGCAGATAGACGAGCCAGCCGATAAAAGGCACGAGCAGGATGAGCCCGACCCAACCGGCTGCGGCGCGCTCGTCGGATTTGGTCAGAACAGCGTGGATTGCGGCGCCAGCCATGGCGGCAATCTGGATCAGCGCTAGCAGTAGGGGCCAGAAGTCGTTGAAAAATCCCTGCATATGCCTCGCAGATTAATGCATGCGAGCCGGATCGCCCATTGTTCTTTCCGGTCAGAACGTAAATGTCAGACCGGCCTCAAAGCCGCGCCCGTCGCCGGGAAAATAGCGCTCGCTGCCAAAGGCATAGTCCGCCCGATCAGCATAGCGCTTGTCCAGCAGATTGGTTGCCTTGCCAAAAAGGCTGAGATTGTCGTTGAGATTGACGTCCAATCGCAGATTGAAGAGGTTGTGGCCGGGATATTTGACGCTGTTGGAGGCATCCATCCAATAGGACCCCATATGCACCCATTCCAGTTCGGCGCGTCCCAGACCCTGGGCGAAATTATAACCCAGGCGCATATTGGCGATGGTGCGCGGGGCGGTGTCCACATCATCGCCCTTGTGAATGGCTTCGGTGGAGTTGCTGAGCGTCGTCACAAGATTGTTGAAATCGTAAGTATGGCGGGCATAGGTGGCGGAACCGGCAATGTCGAAGTCGGCAAAGAGAGGGGCTGTCATTTCCACTTCGATGCCGAGATGGTTGGTCTTGCCATTAGCCACGTTGAAGCCGTCTGCATCGCGGAAATAGAAATTCCGCTTCTTCATGGCAAAAACGGATGTCTCGTAGAAAAGATTGCCGACGGTGCCGCGGGCACCCACTTCCAGGCTGTCAATGATTTCCGATTTGGCTTCGCCCAGCACCTGCTTTGACTGCAGGCGATACATGTCGGTTGTCTGTGGGGCGCGGCTGCCACGGGCAAGATTGACGAAGCCCGTGACCTCGTTATTGAAAATATGTGTCAGACCGAGCTTGGGCGTGAAGTCGGCAAAGGTATCGATTGAATCGGCAGGCCGGAGGAAGCGGCCCGTGATGCCTGTGGCTGTGTTGTTTTCGTAGTCATAGCGCGTGAATTCGAAACGCGCCCCGGCTGTAAGTTGTGTTGCCGGTGTGAGCTGCCAGACACTATGGAGATAGGGTGCAATGACGATGGCCTTGACGTCATAGTCGTAATGCACGCCCTGTGTGAAGCTGCCAATGGTCGGGTTGCTCTGGATCTCACTCAGCGAGCCATCGGTATATTCGCTGTCGAGCCCCATGATGAGGGAATTATTGTCGCCCAGCGGCATGTGATAGCTCGCCTGCAGCCCGAGGCTCTGATGCCCGTTTTCCTCTGTCGGGGTGCCGGTGAGGAAATGCATCAGGAATTTCATCTTGTTGGAACGCGCATAGGGCGTCAGGACGAGTTTGGCACCATCGGCATAGCGCTGCTCAAATCGAATGGCCGACCGCAGCGCCCAGGCGTCTCGATAGGCTTCCGGATTGGGGTTGGATTTGCGGATGCCGTTGTCGGTATAGGACGAGACATAGCCCGCCGTTTCCTGATTGAGGTTCATGCCGAAGAAAGTGGCGGTGACGGAGTGATCGATGCCTGAGTAGTCATAACGCAAGAGGACTTTTTGCTGGTCATAGCCGGAGGCGGCCTGTGCGCCGCCATCATGGTGCAGGACAAAGCTGCCGCGCAGCCCATGCGTTGCATCGCCGATTTCGATGCCGGAGGATGCGGTGCCCTGAAGATGGGTGATGTCATGCGGGCCGTACCAGGTGGTGATTTCGCCCTCGGGGCCATCGGCACTCGGCATGGTCAACACATTGATGAGCCCGTGAACGGCATTGGAGCCGTAGCGGGCGCTTGCCGGTCCCCGCACAACCTCAATGCCGGCGGCTTCTTCGATCATCGCATCCATCAGCGCGTTCACATTGCCAAAGCCGGCCGCGCGCAAGGGAACACCATCTTCGAGATACAGAAAGGAGCCTGCACCCGCCCCGCCTGTGAGCACCGGGGAGCGAATGGCTGTCAGATGCTCGACACCGCTGCCCTGTTCGATATTGAGGCCGGGCACACGATTGAGGAGTTCGGCGGGCTGCTCGGGATGGGCAAGGGCAATGTCGGCGCTGTTGAGTTTGCTGATATTGCCCGCATGGGTTTTGCGCGATGTGCCAAAGCCCGTCGCCGTGACGATCATTTCCGATTCAATCTGGATGGCGGTTTCGGGTGTCTTTGCTGCCGGTTCTGCAGCGTGACCCGAGGGCATGCTCGCGAGAATGACGGATATTGTCAGGGCTGATGCCCCGCAGGTCGACCGGATTTTACGGGACAAAACGCTCCCCCCTTGTTTTTCCCACCGCCTCTTACGGGCGTTTGTCTCCTATACCTAGCATAGGGAAGGGCTCACGTGGCAATCCGCCACGCCATCAGAGGTTGCCGGGCGGGAGCCATCCGCCTAATTTTCTGGCCATGAAGACGAGCCGCAAAAGCAATTTACCCTCCCTCATCCTATCGATTGCCATCCTTTCGGTGATGACGACCGCGGTGATCTATTCGCCGACGCTTTACCGGATGTTTTGTGCGGCGACGGGCTATGGCGGCGCTGTCACGATCAACCGCAAGCTCGCAGCCGATCCTGATGAGATCGGGCCGTTGATCACCGTGCGGTTCGACACCAATGTCGCCCCCGGTCTCAACTGGGATTTTCAGCCTGAGGTGCGGCAGGTCGAGACCAATATCGGTCTTCCGACAACGGTCTTTTTTCTGGCCAAAAACCTTTCAGATCACACTATTGTCGGGCGCGCGACTTTCAATGTGACGCCGGATGCGGCGGGGTATTATTTCAACAAGACGCAGTGTTTCTGCTTTGAGCAGGAGAAGCTGGCACCCGGGGAAACCGCCCGCATGCCGGTGGTTTTCTATGTTGATCCGGAATTCATGCATGACATTGATTCCAAGGGAATCACGGCGATTACGCTGTCCTATACCTTCTTTGAGCAGGATTCAGGGCAGGAGGCGGTTGAGGCCGCCCGTCCGCTGAAGAGTGCCTCGGCGGAGCAGGAAGAAAAGCTCAAGACGGCTACCTCGGCTGAATTCAGCAATGAAGTGCACCGCAAATAGATTTCCGGGTGTCTGCCTGATTTCGATGCTTTTTGTGAAGTTGCCTAAATTTTAGGCGCTGAAAATACCCCTGCTGCCCCCTTTGGATGCCAACTGACAGGTTTTTCTTCGGAAAAGCGCGGAATAAAGCGCTTGCCTTGTTGGCACAGCCTTTGCGATTACTCAGTCAGGCAGCGGCTAGGGTTCCGGCTCCGTGATCACGGGGTGCTGGTCCGAGAGCCGCAACCCGGTCGGTGAACAGCGGCCAGGGTACACGGCGGGACAAAAGCCCGGGAGAGCGACGTAATGCGAGGATTGGCATTACCACCGCCTTGTCACGCCGATCCTCCACCTTGGATGCCGCCATGTCGGGACGACCCGATATGGCTTCACAACCCCTCAGGGGCATTGCCTGGACGGCCAGGTCTCTCCCAATGCATTCGCGCATTGGCGCATGGCGCATGCCATGTGATCGACGACAGGAGGCATGAGATGACAGCGGCATCTCGACCCGATCCATACGCAGCCGAAAAGGCGCGCTATCAGGAACTTTATCAAAAGGGAAAAGCAGCACGGCGTGACTTCAGTGAAGTGAAGCGCAATCCGGCTCAGATTGACGAGGCACTTATCGTCTCGCGTGAAACCGTGCCGGGCGGCTGGGGTCATTCGGTGCATCTCTCGCCCGGACAGACCCTGCGGCTGATCAACAAGACAAAAACCAAGGGCGTGAGCCTGCAGATTTTCAATGCGCATGACCGCAGTGAGCGTTTCAACGCGGGCGATACGGTGAAGCTGCAATGGAGCGCGCGCCTGCATCATGGCAAGCTTCTCTATTCAGACATGGGCCGCGTATTGGCGTCGATCAGCGATGATCGCTTCGGGCGCCATGATGCGCTGACCGGCGGCTCCACGGCGCAAACCAACGAAACCAAATATGGCGACAAGGCGCTTCGCAGCACGCGCGGCAATTTCATTCTTCTGGCCAGCAAGCACGGGCTGTCGCGGGCCGATATTGCTCCCTGCCTGACATTGTTTGCGCCGGTCATTGTCGATGACAAGGGCGTGCTCGTCTGGGAAGGGCCTGAGGCGGCGGCAGGTGACTATGTCGATCTGCGCGCCGAAATGGACATTCTCGTCTTTGTCTCCAACTGCCCCCATCCCCTGTCACCCGGCGGCTTTGATCCGGAGCCGATTGAGGCGCTGGTCTGGCGCTCAGGCGATGTACCGGCAGATGATTTCTGCCGCACCTCATGTGAGGAGGCGCGTCGCGGCTTTGACAATAATGAGGCCCTTCTGGCGACGGGAGGTGTGAAATGAGTGTCCGCAACCCGTCTGACGCTTTTTATGATTTCATTGTGCCTGCCAGGCAGCCCTGGTCCCATGTGCTGAAGGCCGGTCAGGTGCTGCGCATTGTCGATCTTGAGGGGCAGCAGGCCGTCGATACGCTGTTTTATGCCGCCGATGATCACGAGGAACGCTATAGCGCACAGGATACGATCCGCGCGCAGGGCACGCCCTATATCATTGCTGGAACGAAGCTCCTGTCGAGCGAGGGCCGCCTGATGGCGACCATGCTGGCGGACACGGCCGGCGGTCATGATACATCTGCCGGTGCCTGCAGTGCGGAAAGCAACACGGTGCGCTTCGGGCATGATAAGAAATACATGCATAGCTGTCGGGACAATTTCGTCATGGAGCTGTCGCGCCACGGCATGACCAAGCGCGATCTGGTGAGCAATATCAACTTCTTCATGAATGTGCCGATTGAGCCGGATGGGACACTTGCCATTGTCGATGGCATGTCGAAGCCGGGGGATTATGTGGAGCTTCGGGCAGAGATGGATATTCTCTGCGTCATCTCCAATTGCCCGCAGGTCAATAATCCCTGCAATGGCTTTAACCCCACCCCCGTCCGCACTCTTATCTGGGAGGCATGAGGCCCGTCCTCATCCTTCGGAGCATGTCATGTTCAAGAAAGTATTGATTGCCAATCGGGGCGAAATCGCGCTGCGAGTTATCCGTACGCTGAAAAAGATGGGTGTCAAATCGGTCGCCATCTATTCAGAGGCGGACCGCTTCGCTCCGCATGTGCTTCAGGCCGATGAAGCCTATTGCGTCGGACCGGCAAATGTTGCCGAGAGTTATCTGAATATCGACGCGATCCTGCATGCAGTCCATCAATCCGGGGCAGAGGCGGTGCATCCGGGTTACGGGTTTTTAAGCGAGAATCCGGGCTTTGCCGAGGAGTTGGCGCGCGAAGGCGTGATGTTTATCGGGCCGACACCAGAGCATATGCAGCTCTTTGCGCTCAAGCACACGGCGCGCGATCTGGCAGAGAAGGGCGGCGTGCCCCTGTTGCCCGGCTCGGGGCTTGTGGCGGATCTTGATGAAGCGCTCGCTGAAGCCGACCGCATCGGCTATCCCGTCATGCTCAAGAGCACGGCGGGCGGGGGTGGTATCGGTTTGCAGCTCTGCCATTCGGCCGATGACCTGCCGCGCATCTATGAAACGGTGAAACGCCTGGCGCTTGCCAATTTCAAGGATGCCGGTCTCTTCATCGAAAAATATGTCGCGCGGGCGCGCCATATCGAGGTGCAGATATTTGGTGATCGCAAGGGCGGTGTGATCGCGCTTGGCGAACGCGACTGCTCGGCCCAGCGCCGTAACCAGAAGGTGGTGGAGGAAACACCGGCGCCAAATATCACCGATGACATGCGCAAGGCGCTGCATGAGGCCGCTGTCCGCCTGGGTGAGACGGTGGGTTACGCCTCGGCGGGCACGGTTGAGTTCATTTATGACGAGGATGAGAAGACATTCTACTTCCTTGAAGTGAATACCCGCCTGCAGGTTGAACATCCTGTGACGGAAGAAGTGACGGGGCTTGATCTGGTCGAGCTCATGGTGCGTGAAGCGGCTGGTGAGATTGACGATCTCTCTTTCTATGCGCGGCCCTCCAAAGGCCATGCCATTGAAGTGCGGCTCTATTCGGAAGATCCGGGCCGCAACTTCCAGCCCTGTTCGGGCCTGCTTACCGATGTGCATTTTCCGCCCGATGCGCGTGTTGATGGCTGGATCGCGACAGGCACGGAAGTCACGCCTTTCTATGATCCGATGCTGGCCAAGATTATCGTCAAGGGGACGACGCGCGAGGACGCCGTGGCGCGACTGGCCGAGGTGCTTGCCCAGTCGCGTGTCTATGGCATTGAGACGAATCTGGCCTATCTGCGCCAGATCGTGACGTCGGATGATTTTCGTAACGGCCGGATGCTGACCTCGACGCTTGCCGGTTTTTTATCGGTGGCGCCGGCCATTGATGTGCTGTCGGGTGGCGCCCAATCGAGTCTGCAGGACTATCCCGGGCGCATCGGCTATTGGGATGTGGGCGTGCCCCCTTCCGGGCCGATGGATGCCATGTCTTTTCGTCTGGCCAATCGTCTGGTCGGCAATGATGAGAGGGCAGCAGCCCTTGAAATGACCCTGACGGGGCCGTCGCTCTCGTTCCGGGCGGATAGCGTGATCGCGCTGACGGGCGCCTATATGCCGGCCATGATTGAGGAAGAACCGGTACCCTATTGGGTGCCTGTGAAGGTCAAGGCCGGGCAGGTGCTGCATCTTGGACAGATCGAGGGCGCAGGGCAGCGGAGCTATTTGGCCATTCGCCATGGCTTTGATGCGCCGCTCTATCTTGGGTCGCGCTCGACCTTCACGCTTGGACGGTTTGGTGGCCATGCAACAGGTGCGCTGAAGACAGGTGACGTGTTGCGCGTGCTTGGTGAGGGGGCGACAGATGAACCGGTCTGGGCCGGCCTGCCCGAGGATCAGCGGCCGGTGCTTGCCCATGAGTGGGAAATTGCCGCCCTTTACGGGCCGCATGGCGCGCCTGACTATTTTCTCGAGGAAGATATCGAGACCCTGTTCAGCACCGCCTATGAGGTGCATTACAATTCTGCCCGCACAGGTGTTCGCCTGATCGGTCCCAAGCCCAAATGGGCGCGCAAGGATGGCGGCGAGGCGGGACTTCACCCTTCCAATATTCACGACAATGCCTATGCCGTCGGAACGATCGATTTCACCGGTGACATGCCGATCATTCTGGGACCGGATGGCCCAAGTCTTGGCGGCTTTGTCTGCCCGGCGACGCTTGCCAAGGCCGATCTCTGGAAGATCGGTCAGCTGAAACCCGGTGACAAGGTTCGCTTTCGGCGTATTGGCGAGAATGAAGCCGATGCCCTGCGCGCGGAAGAAGAAGGCTGGGTGGCAACGCTCAAGAAGCCGACGGTGACAACATTCACGCTGCCTGCGCATGACAGCGCGGTCCTGGGTCGCATTGATGATCTGGAGACGGCCGTCACCTATCGCCGGGCCGGTGATGATTATCTGCTCATCGAATATGGCCCGATGGTGCTGGATTTTGCATTGCGCTTCCGTGCCCATGCCATGATGGAAGCACTGATTGCCCGCAAGGTGCCGGGCATTCTGGAAATGACGCCGGGCGTGCGCTCGCTGCAGGTGCATTTCGCGCCGGAAATGATTTCGGCAGCGGCGCTGCTGGAACTTGTCGAAGAAGTGGAGCGGCAATTGCCCGCGACCTCGGATATCGAAGTGCCCAGCCGCATCGTGCATCTGCCGCTTTCATGGGATGATGCCGCCGCGCGTGAGGCCGTCCTCAAATATCAGACACTGGTGCGTCCGGATGCGCCGTGGTGCCCAAGCAATATCGAGTTTATCCGGCGTATCAACGGGCTTGAAAGCATTGAGGATGTGAAGCGCATCATCTTCGATGCCGATTATATGGTGTTTGGTCTGGGTGATGTTTATCTCGGCGCGCCTCTGGCCACACCGCTTGATCCGCGCCACCGTCTTGTCACGACGAAATATAATCCGGCGCGCACCTGGACGCCTGAAAATGCCGTTGGCATTGGCGGCGCCTATATGTGCGTCTATGGCATGGAAGGGCCGGGCGGTTATCAGCTCTTTGGTCGGACCGTGCAGATGTGGAACACATGGCGGGCGACGGATAATTTTGAAAAGGGCAAGCCCTGGCTCTTGCGTTTCTTCGACCGCATTCGTTTCTTCCCTGTGACGGCGGATGAATTGCTTGGGGCGCGCGCGCGGTTCCCGCATGGCGAATATGAGGTGCGGGTGGAGGAAGAGACATTCCGCCTTGCCGACTATCTGGCCTATCTCAAGGCCAATGAGACGGAGATCAGTGCCTTCCAGACACATCAGCGGGCGGCCTTTGAAGCCGAACGCCAGCAATGGGAGCGCGATGGGCTGGCCATGGCCGGCGTGGAGCCGGATGCCCCGGCTCCCGATGTCATTGCCGAGCTGCCGCCCGGGGGCTGGCTTGTCGAGGCGAGCGTGCCCGGCAATGTCTGGGCGGTGAATGTGGCCGCGGGTGACGAGGTGGCAGCCAATGCCTCCCTGGTCATTCTGGAGTCGATGAAAATGGAAATCGAAGTCAAGACCGCACGGGCGGGGCGTGTTCACGAGGTGCATTGCGCACCGGGTAAAATGGTGCAGGCAGGCCAGGCCCTGATCACCATGGTGCCAGCCGGGGAAAAATCATGAAGGGCCATTCATTTGCGATATCCGCATTGCATGAATCCTATGCCAATGGGGTGCGTGTTGAAGATGTGATCAAGGAGTCGCTGGCACGTATCGAGGCCTATGCCGACAAGGCCGTCTGGATTTCGCGCGTGCCCGAAGAGACGGTGCTGGAACGGGCGCGCGCGCTTGATGCCCTGTCGCCGGAAAAGAAGGCGCGCCTGCCTCTTTTCGGTCTGCCATTCGCGATCAAGGACAATATTGATCTGGCGGGCTTGCCGACAACGGCGGCGTGCCCGGCTTTTGCCTATGAGCCCGCCGAAAATGCCGTTGTTGTGGCGCGCTTGATGGCGGCAGGTGCCATTCCCATGGGCAAGACCAATCTTGATCAATTCGCAACGGGTCTTGTGGGCACGCGCTCGCCCCATGGTGCGCCCCGCAGCGTCTTTAACAGCGATTATGTGTCGGGTGGGTCCTCCTCCGGATCGGCCGTGTCGGTGGCCGCCGGGCTTGTAACATTCGCCCTTGGGACAGATACGGCAGGGTCCGGCCGGGTGCCTGCCGCTTTCAACAATATTGTCGGGCTCAAGCCCTCGCGTGGCCTGCTGTCGACACGCGGCGTTGTGCCGGCCTGCCGCTCGCTTGATTGCGTCTCGATCTTTGCCCTGAGCGCGGAAGAGGCCACCACGATTTTCAATCAGGCAGCCTGCTTTGATGTGAGGGACGCCTATTCACGGGCGCGCATGCCGAGCGATCCGATTGTGCCGGGCGAATCTTTCACCTTTGCCGTGCCGCGCGCATCCGATCTCAGCTTTTTTGGTGATGGCGAGGCCGAGCGCCTTTTCAGCGAGGCCATTGAACGGCTTGAATCACTCGGCGGACGGGCCCGCCGGATCGATTTTGCGCCCTTCAAGGAAGTTGCGGCGCTGCTTTATGAAGGCCCTTGGGTCGCCGAACGCATGGCGGCTGTTGGTCGTTTCATTGCCGAACATCCCAAGGAAACAGATCCCGTGGTGGCGGAGATCATTCTCGCCGGTGCCAACAAAAAGGCCGTGGAAGCCTTTGAGAGCTTCTACCGCCTTGAGGAATTGCGGCGCGTTGTATCGACATTGATGGCCGATATTGATGTCCTGGTGGTGCCGTCAGCACCGACAATCTATCGCGTCGATGAACTTGCCAAGGAACCCGTCAAACTGAATTCGCGCCTTGGCACCTATACGAATTTCATGAACCTGCTCGATATGAGCGGCATTGCCGTGCCCGCCGGTATTGGCGCAAATGGTCTGCCATTTGGCGTCACGTTTGCGGGCCCCGCCTTTGGTGAGGCCCGTCTTGTGGAGCTTGCACGGCGTTTCGGGACGGCGCTCAATCTGGCGCCCGGCGCACCGGCCCTGAACCAGAAGATTGATGATGCCTCGAGCATCGAGGTCGTTGTGGTGGGCGCGCATATGTCCGGCCTGCCGCTCAATCACGAATTGACCTCGCGTGGCGCGATTTTCCTTGAGCGGACAAAGACACAGAGCTGCTACCGCTTTTATGCGCTGGCAGGCGGGCCTCCCTTCCGCCCGGGCCTTGTGCGGGTTGATGAAGGGGGTGGCGCTATTGAAGTGGAAATCTGGCGCATGCCGCGCGTGCAGTTCGGCGGCTTCATGGCGGGCATTCCCTCGCCATTGGGCATCGGTACGCTCGAGATTGCCGGTGGCCGTCAGGTCAAGGGCTTCATTTGCGAGCCGAGTGGTCTTGCAGGGGCAGAGGACATCACAGCGCTTGGCGGCTGGCGGGCCTATATGGCGCAGAAGGCCAAAGCCGCCAAGGCGGGATAGGTTCTAGTAGCTGCTGTGCATGTTGCGCAATGGCGGCATCTGCAGGGGGAGCTTGTAGTGTTCCCACCAATATAGCCTGACCTGATGCCCCTGAGGGGAGTAGCCGCCGAGATAGAAGCCGGCGGGCGTATAGGTCGCTTCGCCATAGCCGGCGGCAGTGATGATGAAGGCCGCGCCGGCAACATTCTGTTCCGGATGGTCGATGGACCACTGGCGCAGGTCTTCGCGGGCGGCGATGGTGAGCGGCACGGAAACGCCACCCTTCTCAAAATCGGGATGGATGAGGATGCGCAAAAAAGCAAAGAGCTGCCGAACCGGCTCATAATAATGGATGGTGGCTGTTGTGACACCAGCGAGCCGGTCACCCACATAGGCGACGCTTACGAGCTCGGCAGCGCGATCCTCGGGGGTGACATTCCGCGGCAGCATTTTGAGTTCTGTCCAAAGAGCAATGGCGTCCTTGGTGACTTTCGGATTTGGATTCTTCCAGACATTCTCAAAGCGAATTTCGTCAACCATGCATTTCCCCCTATTGTTGTTTGCATTTTTACGCTGTTTGGCCGCGTGAGGGCTAGTGCGGCAGCCTTTTTTATTTGCCGGTATGGGTGATCCTGAATTCGAGAATTTGCCTGGCTCCGAGCAGGTCAGGCGCGGCGAACACGTCAAAATGTTCTGTTTGCAGCTTTAAGGCGGCGTCTCGTTCGTCGCGACCATGCCCTGTTTCAAGATGGATGGCGCCGCGCAGACCCGCCTTGCGCGCGGCGTCAATGTCGCTTGCCTTGTCACCAATCATCCAGCTTGCGGAAAGCTCTGCTCCTGTTTCACTTGCGATGAGGGTGAGCATGGCCGGGCCGGGCTTGCGCCATTTTTCTTCCTCTTTTGCTTGCGGGCCTGGGAAATCGGGATGAAAGGGGCAGGCGACCGTGAGGTCAAGCGTGCAGTTTTCCGTGGCGAGCTGGCGCGAAATTTCGGCCTCGACGTCCTCGAAGGCCGACCATGAAATCAGCCCGCGGGCGATGCCGGACTGGTTTGTAGCGCAGGCAACAACCATATCCAGCGACCGCGCCCAATGGATGATCCCGGTTGCCCCGGGGGCCAGCACCACATCGGCAGGCTCGCGGAGATAATGCACTTCCTCGACCAGAACGCCGTCCCTGTCGAGGATCAGGGCCGGTTTTCCGGGGCTCTGGCGCGGTGTGGCCGTGGAAACCCAGATTCCGTTGGGCAGGCGCATTGAAATTCCTTAAAGAAAGCCCGGCAGGGATCGGCAGGGCGGCGTCTTTCGCATTAAGCTATCTTTTGTACCGTCATGTCACTCTGGGACGTGAAACCGAAACGTCGGCATTTGAGAACAAGGCCCGAAGATGACAGAGAATAAGCGAAGCGCGTCCGATATGCAGCCACTGGTTGCCGATTTGGGGCGGCTGTCAAAGGCCCGGGTTCTCTGTCTGGGCGATGTCATGCTGGATCGCTTCATTTATGGCCATGTGGAGCGGATATCGCCGGAAGCCCCCATCCCCGTGCTGCGGGTTGATGATGAGCGCGCCATGCTGGGCGGTGTGGGCAATGTGGCGCGCAATCTTGCCGCTCTGGGCGCGCATGTGAGCTTTGCCTCGCTGGTGGGCGATGATGAGGCGGGCCACAGCGTCGCTGCCATGCTGGGCGGTATTCCCGGTCTTGATGCGGGGCTCGTTGTCGAGGCTGCCCGCGCCACGACGGTCAAGACACGCTATGTGTCGATGGGACAGCAGATTCTTCGGGCGGATCAGGAAACCACCAAGGCACTGAGCGATGATTCCCGCCGCGCCCTGATGGCGCATGTGGACTCCATGCTTTTCGATGTCGATGTGATGGTGGTCTCCGACTATGGCAAAGGCGTGCTGGCGCCTGCCCTCGTCCGGTCAGCCATTGAGGCGGGGCTCAAGCACAAGGTCCCGGTGATTGTCGATCCCAAGGGGCGTGACTATGCGCTTTATCGCGGGGCGGCTGTGGTGACCCCCAATCGCAAGGAACTGGGCGAGGCGAGCGGGCTTCCAGTCGGCTCGGATGACGAAGTGGTTGCCGCCGCTCAAAAACTGATGGCGGATTGTGGCATTGCGGCGGTGGTCGTCACGCGCAGCCAGGACGGAATGAGTGTGATTGAGAAGGGCTCTGTCACGCATCTCAAAGCCGAGGCGCGCGAGGTGTTTGATGTCTCGGGTGCGGGCGACACGGTTGTGTCAGCGCTCGCCAGCGCGCTTGCGACCGGCTTTGATCTGGGGGATGCCGCGCGCATTGCCAATTCGGCCGCCGGCATTGTGGTGGGCAAGGTCGGCACCGCAGTGGTTCATCTTGATGAGCTTGAAGCCAAGCTGCATGAACATGATCTCAGCCATATCGAACGCAAGATTGTCACGCGCAGCGTGGCGCAGGATATTGTTGCCAACTGGCAAGCCAAGGGCCTGAAGGTTGGTTTCACCAATGGCTGTTTTGATCTCCTTCATCCAGGTCATATCGCGCTTATCAGTGCGGCGCGGGCCCGTTGCGACCGACTGGTGATGGGCTTGAACAGCGATGCCTCCGTCAAACGCCTCAAGGGCGAGACGCGTCCTGTGCAGAGCGAACAGGCGCGCGCCACGGTGCTGGCTGCGTTGGCCCATGTTGATCTCGTGGTGCTGTTTGAAGAAGACACGCCCGAAGCGCTGATCAAGGCGCTTGCGCCCGATCTTCTGGTCAAGGGCGGTGATTACACGCTCGACCAGATCGTGGGCGCAGATTTTGTGATGGCCCATGGTGGCCGTGTCGAGATCATTGATCTGGTGCCGGGCTTCAGCACCACCAGCACTGTCGCGCGCATGAAATGATTATGGGCTTGGTGTCGCCGGTCTCAGACGACGCCTGCGCGCAGGAAGTCGTGGATGTGAACAAGGCCGACGGGCTTGCCCTTTTCCACCACAAACATGCTCGTGATCTTGGCCGCATTCATGTGATTGAGCGCTTCTGAGGCAAGCATGGCCGGTGTGATGGTTTTCGGGTTACGGGTCATGACATCTTCGACGCGTTTGCCGAGCAGGTTTTCGCCCATGTGACGTCGCAAATCGCCATCCGTCACGATGCCTGTCAAATCGCCTGCTGCGTTCACGATGCCAAGGCAGCCGAAGCCCTTTTCCGACATGACAAGCAAAGCATCTGACATTTTGCGGTCGCCGGTCACGAGCGGCAACGCGTCGCCCTTATGCATCAGATCGGCAATATGCTGCAGGCTCGCGCCCAGTTTGCCGCCCGGATGGAAGATGCGGAAATCGCTGGCGCTGAACCCCTTCTGCTCCAGCAGTGCGACCGATATGGCGTCGCCGAGGGCGAGCTGCATGGTGGTCGAGGTGGTGGGCGCCAGACCATTGGGGCAGGCTTCTTCGGCACGCGGCAGCACGAGGGCGACATTGGCAGCACTGCCAAGGGCGCTTTCGCCATCTGATGTGATGGCAACGAGTGGTATCGAAAAGCGTTTGGCATAAGCGATGATGGCGGCAAGTTCCGCTGTCTCTCCTGACCATGAGAGACCCAGAATGGCGTCTTCATTGGTGATCATGCCGAGGTCGCCATGGCCTGCTTCCGCTGGATGTACATATTGTGCCGGTGTGCCGGTGGAGGCGAGCGTGGCGGCAATCTTGCGGCCGACATGGCCGGATTTTCCCATGCCCGTCACGATGACGCGTCCCCTGGCGGCGGCAAGCAGATCAACAGCTGCCGAAAAGGGGCCGTCAAGCGTGTCCAGAAGGGCCTGCAATCCCTGAATTTCAAGCGCAAGCGTGCGTCTGCCCGAGGTCAGATGATCGGTGGCATTTGGGCTTTTGGAGACGCTCACTATCTTGTTCTTTCTTTTCGTCGGGGGCGCGTCTTCGATCCGCGCCCCAAATATCCCGACCGGGCCCGTTCCTTATATCTGAAAAGACTGATTTGCATCAAATGCGCTGCCGGATGGCCTGGTCAGCGCGGTTTCCATCACTTATTCAAGATGGGCGTGCTCGAGTTCGTTTACCTCGATGCGCGAAGAGATGCCGGGAATCTGGTCAATGATTGGCAAGGGATAGACATAGCCCTTCAGTCGCTGCCCGCTCTCGTCATGGGCCTGATGCAACGCAAGCGTCTTGCGGGCATGCCCGTCTGCCGGGAGTTGATCAATCGCGGCCTTTGACGAGACGTAATGGATCAGACGCCAGTCGACATCACCGGCCAAGCCGTCCTTGCGGACCATATCCAGCAGTTTGCGGGCGGCATTCCGGCTGAGAAAATAACCGTCGCCACCAGCAGCCTGAATGTCAGCAGGCAGGTCCATCAGAAATTCATCTGCCGGCAGGGCGTTGTCCAGTTCGGTATGTCCGTCGGGGTTGAAGACCTGTGCCTGGATACGGCCGTTGACAAAGCAGAGATCGAAATCATTGTTCTCGATCCCCAGCGCGGCGGTGGAAGGTGGCAGGGGCATATTGAAAATGGCATCATCCTCAAGAATGAGGGCAAAGGCGTCCGGGCCCTCGGCGCAGGCCTCCCAGGCCCTTAGATGGGTCAGAAAGCAGCCGAGCGTACCTTTCATTTTGATGCTTTTGTCTTTTGTCAGCATCAGGGATGACAGGTCGGGCAGATAGGCGCCGGGCACCCCGGCGATACGTTCCCCAGCCATGTCCTTGGCTGCCAGCCTTGAATTGATCCGGCGCAGGCGGCCCTGATCCTTGTCGAGGTTGAGCACATAAATCCTGTAGTCGGGTGTCTGGGCTCTGGCGGCCCAGCTTGCCGCGACCACCGCCGATTGTGCCGCCAGTTTCGCCCGCCAGTGGAATTCTTCACAATTGGGCAGCCCGGCAAGCCGCGTAGCGATCTCGGCGGCTGTCGTGAAGTCTTCACGTGCAATGCAGATGCGATAAGCGAGCTTCTCTGTTTCAACGGCATTGGGAAATTGTGCCAGGATGCGAGCATGCCGCGATGCTGCCAGCCGTGTATCACCGCGCAACAGGGCCAGTTCCGCCCATTTGACATGGAGCTCCAGGTGCCGGGGAAATCTCTGCAAAAGGCCGGGATAGAGATCTTCCAGTTCCTGATGGTCATTGCCGGCGAAATATTGCCTGACCATTTGATAGGCTGCCGTGCGATCCTGCGGGTATCGCGCAAAGACATGCTTCCAGAAATGCAGGTTGGGCAATGTCAGGTTCAGGCGCTCTTCTTCGGCGGCCATGGCAATAATCTCGTTATCGCTCAATTGCTCATAGTCGGGTGCATTCTGCGATGGCATGCTCATCTCAACCTATCATCTGCCAAAATCCTGTTTCGGGGGATGCCGTTCATGCCATATTGAAATGATCTGGCTCCCGCCTTCCGACCAGCTTAGATTAGAATTTCTGGTCGGCGTATCGCCTTATTGACGATAACCCGATCTTGATCAACGCAGACGATTGCCAATTTGAATGACGATACCAAGAATAATCCACCAGCTCTGGAAAGATATGACTGTTCCAGAGAAGTATCTGCCTTTGATTGACTCATGGAAACGCCATCATCCTGACTGGGAATATCGTTTCTGGACGGATGAACAGCTTCGCAATTTCGTCGCCGAAACCTATCCCGCTTTCCTTGAGCGCTTTGACAGTTATCAGGATCCCATCAGCCGGGTCGATGCGGGCCGCTATCTGCTGCTGAAGCATTTTGGCGGGCTGTACGTCGATCTCGACATGGATTGTCTGCGGCCTCTGGATGATCTGCTGGCAAATGCAGGCTTCGTCGTCGGGCGCGAACCCGAGGCACATCTCCAGGAAAAGCCGATCATCAAGAGCGGCGTCACGACGCTCTTGTGTCCTTCAGTCATTGCCTGCACGCCGGGGCACCCGTTCTGGGATCATGTGATTGCCCGTCTTGAAGCGGCGTCTTTGGAGGGAGAGGTTCTTGATGTGACGGGGCCGATCCTGCTGTCCAAGGCCTATGAGAGCTATCAGGACAAGGATCAGATCGAACTGCTTTCTTCAGACGTTTTCTACCCTCTGACGAAACGGGACTGCTGGACCGGGGCTGGTTTCAATCTGGAGTTCTGGGAACAGAAGACCGGCAATGCCTATGCGCTGCATTACTGGGACGGCAGCTGGTTTCGTCATGACCATCGCCTGTTCCCTGTCATGCCGGCTGAAATTCAGTGTCGGGTGGTTACCGGAACGGGTGAACCACGACCTTCCGCTTTTCTGGGAATTGAAGGTGATCCGCTCGTCAGCTGCCTTATGGTGACGGCCAATCGCTATGACATGGCGCGTGTGGCGCTTTCGAGTTTTCTTCGTCAGACCTATGAAAACCGGGAACTGATTGTTCTGGATGACAGCGAAGATGGCCGGTTTGTCGCCTATCTGGAGGCGCTGGCTGATCCGCGTATCCGCATTCTGCGCCCGGAGCCGGGCCTGCGGCTCGGCATGCTGCGCAATATGGCAGTGGCCGCGGCGCGAGGGACTTATATCTGCCAGTGGGATGATGACGACCAGAGCGATCCTGAACGTATCAGGGCCATGATGAAGGTTCTGAAAGAATCTGGCGCCAATGCAATCATGCTCAGCCGTGTCCTGATCTGGATGCCGGCTCAGCAGCGGCTGCAAATCTCGCAACAGCGCAGCTGGGAAGGAACCATGATTTGCGAAAAGGCGATCATGGTGCCTTTTCCGGATATGAAGGCGGGCGAAGACACCAAAGTCGTCAATGCCATTTGCGCGCGCTACCGTGTGGCCTATCTGGATATGCCGCGGCTCTATCTCTACTGCTTTCACGGGCGCAATACATGGACCAGTGATCACTTCGAGGCCTTCTGGCAGAGGAGCACGGCGCGTTTTACCGGCCCGCGCTATCAGGCCATTCGTCAGGAATTGATGAAACGCTTTTCCATTGCCGAATATGAGGCGATCGTCATACGCGAGGAGGCTGCCACGACAGATGTCACGGCGATTGGCAGCCAACGCCCCTTTGGCATCAATGTTTATGGTCACCTGGGGCAGAATTTCGGTCTGGGCGCTGCCGGGCGCGGTACAGTAGCCGCCGTCTCGGCGCTGCGTGTTCCCTATCGGGCCGTTGATCTTGACGAGGCGGCGGGCCGTAAGCGCCGGGGTCTGCATTTTGATCCGGATCGTGAAGCGCCTTTCAGCGTCAATATTGTTTTCACAAACCCCGATCAGCTGCAAAAAGTCTTTGCGTCACAATTTGACACAGGCCTCGATCAACAGCTTTTTGAAGGCCGCTACAATATCGGGTACTGGGCGTGGGAAAGCGCCACGACACTTCCCGATGTCTGGCACAAATGGTTGAGCCGGTTTGATGAGATCTGGGCGCCGAGCAACTATGCCGCGCAATGTCTCTCACAGCAGCTTGGCGTGCCTGTCCATGTTGTGCCGCTGGTTGTGCAGATGCGGCTCACGGGACTGTTGCGTCAACATATGGGGTTGCCGGAAGGCCGTTTCATTTTCCTGACCATGTTTGACGATATGAGCGGCTTTGAGCGCAAGAATCCCCTTGGCGTCATTGATGCCTATCGCAAGGCGTTTCCGCAGGATGACGGCACCACGATGCTTTTGATCAAATCGCGTCATCTAGTATCCGAGAATTTGGAGCGGCTGAAGGCAGCCATGGCAGGGCGAGATGACATTCATCTGCGTGTCGTTGATGTGCCCCTTGAGCGCCTGTCAGGGTTTTACAAAAATTGCGATGCGCTCGTGTCATTGCATCGTTCCGAGGGGTTCGGCCTCACGATAGCCGAGGCCATGGAGCAGGGAACTCCCGTCATTGCGACGGGATTTTCGGGCAATCTCGACTTCACTACGCCGGATAACAGCTACCTTGTCCCCTATGAATTGACCCGCGTTGATTCCGCTCTTCGGAATTATCCCGAGGGTACCGAATGGGCGGAGCCTGATATTGACGCGGCGGCGCAGATGATGCGGGAAATCGTCGAGGCCCCTGCAATAGCGCATGCCCGCGGTGAAAAGGGCGCGGCGCTGATCCATCGGAATTATAATCCACTTGCCGTTTCCAGGGTCATGGAAGAACGCTTCAGGATGTTGAACGAGACGGGAAAGATCAGGTTTCATTTGCCCGGAGCCGAAGAAAAAATATCTGCACCGGCAGAGGAAATTGTCGTTGGGGCGGGCACTGATCATGCGACCGGCCACCAAGAGACCGTTCTTATTCTGACACCTGTTAAAAATGGCGCCCGACATTTGGCGCGATATTTTGAGCTTCTGGAAAGTCTTGACTATGACCCGTCGCTTGTTTCACTGGGCTTTCTTGTGAGTGATAGCGACGATGGCAGCTTTGAGGCGCTGGAGCGGCGCCTGCCCGAGCTTCGGGCCCGCTTTCATCGCGTGGATCTCATGCGTCATGACTTCGCGTTTCAACCGGAAACTCCGCGATGGCATGTCTCGCTTCAGCGCAGCCGCCGCGAGGTCCTCGCGCGCTCGCGCAATCGTCTTTTGATGGCGTGTCTTGAGGCTGAAGACTGGGTGCTGTGGCTGGATGTTGATCTGGTGGCCTATCCGTCAGACATCATCCAGCAGCTGAAATCCTCAGGGAAAGATATTGTGGTTCCCTGCTGTGTGCGACCCGATGGCCGTGACTATGATTTGAACTCATTCCGCTTCGCGCGCGATCGCGCTGCATCGGAAGACCCCGATGATATCATTGACGGCATCTATCAGCCGGCCCGCGGAAAGGGACGCATTTATCTGTCCGAAATGGCAGACGAGCCCCTCGTCGAAATCGACTCCGTCGGCGGCACGGCATTGCTCATTCGTGCAAACCTGCATCGCGAAGGGCTCAATTTTCCGCCCTATGCTTATGATGGTTATATCGAAACCGAAGGTTTGGCGATGATGGCGCGGGAGATGGGGCATCGTTGCTGGGCCATGCCAAAATTGCGCATTGTCCACAGCGAAAAATAGTCCTTGCGGTTTTGGTCTATTCGTCTCCGCCCGGCACATGTGTCGCGCTGGCCTTGATATGCACATCGCGCTGCGGGAAGGGGATTTCAATATTGTTTGCCTTGAAGAGATCCCATATGCGATAGAAAATATCGCTCTTCACATTCGAGACGCCCTCCTGCGGGTCATAGATCCAGGCGCGCAATTCATGGTCGATGGAGCTGTCGCCAAATCCCATGATCAGGCATCGCGGGGCGGGCTCCTTGAGGATGCGGGGATGATCCTGCACGGCCTCGAGCAACAGCTTTTTGACCAGATGGACATCCGATCCGTAAGACACACCGATCGGTATATGCAGGCGCACCTTGCGGTCGCTATAGGACCAGTTTTCCACGGTCTGGGTGATCAGGTTTTCGTTGGGGAGCAGATGTTCCTTGCCGTCGCGGGTGATGACGGAGACACAGCGCGCGCCGAGCGAATTCACCCAGCCATATGAATCGCCTACCACGATCACGTCGCCCGGTTTGATGGATTTATCCATCAGCAGAATGATGCCGCTGATGAGATTGGAGACAACCTTCTGCAGACCGAAGCCGATGCCGAGACCGAGGGCGCCACTGAAGACGGCAAGTGATGTAAGGTCAAGGCCGACAATATTGAGGCCAATGATGATCGCGACGGTATAGAGCGAGATGTTGGCAAGCTTGTTGAACAGCACCTGCTGGGAAGGTGTCAGCCCTGTGGCCTTGCGGAAGCTTCGCTCCAGAACGCTGGAGAAGATACGGACAAGCCAGAAGAGCACGCTATAGGCGATCAGGCTCTTGATCACAAGCAGCAGGGAGATGCGGATGGTGCCGACCGTGAAGGCGGCCCGGTCGGCGAGATCAATGGCAGGTGTCAGCCAGCCGAAAATGCTCAGCGCCGCCATGATCCAGAGCGTGACGGCAATGAGGCGCGACCAGAACCGGCTTTCGATCATGCTCGATGTGAAGCGGATGATGCCCCACGCAGTGGCGAGAATTGCGACTGTCTTCAAAATGGCATCGGGGAGCGCGGCCGCCTGTGCCGTCAGATTGGCGCACCACAGCAGGCCCAGCATGAAGATCAGGAAGAAAATCTCCTGATAGGAGGCATGAATGCGAATGATGCCGAGGGGTTTGATGTGCTGCAGCTTCCGGCTCAGCCAGGCGGCGGCATGTTTGGAAAGAAATCGCGCCGCAACAATTGTCAGAACGATGCAGAGACCCTGCACGGCAGCGCCCCAGGAAAGGAGGTGCGCATCAGCCCATTTCAACAGGGCAGCGCTTTGTGTTTCGATCCAGGTTACATATTGCATGGTTGATAGATCCTCATCTGACACGGATTGTCATGAGAAATTGATTTGTCTGTGGAGTATGGACAGTAGCGCGGTGATCACCAAATGGTGATCAGGCGATAATTTTCCCTTGTCTTTCTGGCTCAAACACCAATCTTTCTTCACAATGCGCGTTGATCAGTGTTTTGATAGCGTGTTTCCCAAAAGCGGCCTTTCACACCGGATCTGACGAAATTTCAGGAGACAGATTTTGACACTCTTAGAGACGTCTCGCCCGGATCCGTCAGGCATGGGGCTGGCTGACCGGTATCAGCGCATTCGGGCCAATACGGTGGCGGCGATAAAATCGCTTTCCGATTCGGATGCGACGGTGCAGTCCATGCCGGATGCCAGTCCGGCCAAATGGCATCTGGCACATACGAGCTGGTTCTTTGAGGAATTTCTGCTCGCACCTCGTTTCGGTGATGCCATCCGCTTTGATCCTGCTTATGCCTATCTGTTCAATTCCTATTATGACGCCGTCGGCGCGCGTCATCAGCGTGACAGGCGCGGCATGCTCACGCGTCCCTCGCTTGACGAGGTGCTGGCCTATCGGGCCCATGTCGACTGTCATATGCAGGATCTTCTGGCAACGGATGATTTTGATGCAAGCCTTGTTGCGCTAGGCTTTGCCCATGAAGAACAGCATCAGGAATTGCTCTACACGGATATTCTGCATCTTTTTGCGCAGAACCCGCTGAAGCCCGCCTTGTGTCAGGATCTGCCTGCGGATGATGCCGACAAAGCAGCGCCGCTCAGCTGGCACTCATTTGCCGGTGGCATTGTTTCAATCGGTCATCAGGGAAAGAGTTTTGCCTTTGATTGCGAGGGGCCGAGGCATGATGCGCTTGTGCCTGATTTCAGGATTGCCAATCGAGCGGTGACCAATGCCGAATGGATCGCCTTCATGGCGGATGGGGGTTATCGCGATCCCCGCCTCTGGCTTGCGGATGGCTATGCGCTGCGGCAGGAAGAAGACTGGCAGGCACCGCTTTACTGGGAACGGCGTGACAATGAGTGGTGGCAGATGACCCTGTTCGGTCTGCAGCCTGTGCGACTTGAAGCGCCTGTTACCCATATCAGTTTTTATGAGGCCGATGCCTATGCTGCGTGGGTGGGCGCGCGTCTGCCCACCGAGTTTGAATGGGAATATGCCGCTCAAACCGGTTCAGCGCCGCCCTCGCGCGCGCCTGCGCTTCTCCCCCGCATTCAATCGGGTGATGGATTGCTGGGTCTCTTTGATGATGTCTGGGAATGGACGGCCAGCGCCTATCGGCCCTATCCGGGCTTTACGGCGAGTGCTGATGCCGTTGGCGAATATAATGGCAAATTCATGAGTGGTCAGATGGTGCTGCGTGGCGGGTCTTGCGTGACCTCGCAGGATCATCAGCGCGCGAGCTATCGCAATTTCTTCCATCCCGGGAAGCGCTGGCAGTTTTCCGGCCTTCGACTGGCGAAAGATTCAGACTGATGCAAGATACACAGACGATTTTCGCGTCCCGGTTTCTGGAGGACGTTGTGGATGGCTTGTCCGCACGGCCCAAAACGCTGCCCTGCAAATATTTTTATGATGAGCTTGGCTCCGATCTCTTCGAGCAGATTACAAAGACGCCGGAATATTATCCGACGCGGACCGAGACAAGGCTGCTTGAAAGCCTGGCCGGTGATTTGGCCGCGCTTGTCGGGCCTCGCGCGCGGCTCGTCGAATATGGTGCCGGTGCGCTCTTGAAGACCCGCATTCTGCTCGATGCTTTTGAGGCCCCGGCGGCTTATGTGCCGATGGATGTGTCGGCCGCGTTCCTGCAGCAATCAGCCAGCGACCTTTCAGTGGAATATCCGGCACTTGAAGTCACACCTGTTGTCGGCAGTTTTCTCGATCCCGATCTGGCGATTGATATTCCCGGCGGACCGGGCAGGGCCCTGGGTTTTTTTCCGGGCTCGACCATTGGCAATCTTGATGATGCCGAGATCAATCTTTTCCTCCAAAAGGCGGGTGAGGATCTGGGGCCGGATGGCTGGTTTCTGCTGGGCGTTGATGTCAATCAGGACCCCTCAAGCCTGATCCCCGCCTATAATGACAAGGCGGGTGTGACGGCGGCCTTCAACAAGAATATCCTGAAGCGTATTCGCCATGAGCTTGGCGGCAGCCTCAATCTCGATGCGTTCCGCCATGAGGCCCGCTGGAATGCCGCCCAGTCGCGCATGGAAATGCATCTTGTCAGCCTGTCGGATCAGACGATCTCGGTGGCGGGACATCGTTTCAGCTTCCGGGAAGGCGAAAGCATCCATACCGAAAATTCGCGGAAATTTTCACTCAAGCAGATCAGGGCTCTTGCCCGTGATGCGGGCTGGGATGTGCATCATCTATGGCAGTCTCCTGATGACCGCTTTGCCGTGACACTTCTGGCGCGCGACGGCCAGATGCGGTAAGTCACGCGCGGCACCTCTGCACCGACATATGGGAGAGGCCCGTCAGGTCCCACAATAAGGAACAAAAAATGGACGACTTTCAGGGCAAGACAGCTTTCATCACCGGCGGGGCGAGCGGCATCGGGCTTGCCATGGCCAAAGTCTTTGGCGCGGCAGGCATGAATGTCATGCTCGCCGATATCGAGAAAGAGCCGCTTGCCAAAGCCGTCGAGGAATTGCGCGAACACCAGATCAAGGTTGCCAGCGTTGAATGCGATGTGGCCGACAGGGCGTCCATGGCCGATGCGGCCAAAGCGACAATTGAGGCTTTCGGCAAGGTGCATCTGGTTTGCAACAATGCCGGTGTGGGCGGTGGTGGCGTCATTGGTACGCTGAAACCGGCCGACTGGGACTGGACCATCGGCGTCAATCTGATGGGTGTCATCTATGGCACGGAGGTTTTTCTGCCGCTGATCCGCGAACATGGCGAAGGCGGCCATTTCGTGAATACGGCTTCAATGGCCGGCATGGTTTCGCCACCCGGCATGGAACCCTATTGCGCCACGAAATTTGCCGTCGTGGCCGTATCGGAAGGCTGGGCGGGGCAACTTGCCGAAGAGAATATCGGCGTTTCCGTTCTCTGCCCCGGCTTTGTGAAGACACGCATTCATGAAAGCGCGCGTACGCGGCAGGAACGCTTTGGTCCGGCTGAAGAAGCAGACAGCGAGATCGCCTCGATTGGCGCCCAGCTTGTTCAGTCCGGCATTCCCGCCGAAGTGGTGGCTGGTTGTGTTTTTGAAGCCGTGCGGGACAGGGATTTCTATATTTTCACCCATCCCGACATGCGGCCTGCCGTGGCGCAGCGTTTTGCGCGCATCATGGAAGGCTTTGACAAGGCTGAAACACGTTCAGCCCTGAAAGATGTTCAGGCCCATTCACCGCAGGATGTCAAAATCCTCAAGGTTTAGGCGTTCAGGTGGCTACGCGCTGATCGGACCGGGGGAAATGTGATAGAAGGTCTGGTGGTGTCCGCATCGGTATTTTCATGCGGCATCTCAGGTGACCTGTTCGGGGGCTTGCATCTCAACCCTGTTGCGGCATGCTTGAGGTGAATTCACTGAAAGAGGGTCTGTTTGTTCGGCGGTGTCATCGAAAAATTACGGCAAGCTGTGGCCGGGCGTCCGCAAGTCTCCGCCCGGGTGCCGGATAATCTGCGTCTTTATGCCGTTGGCGATATACACGGGCGCGACGACCTTCTTGCCCAGATTCTGGAGCAGATCGGGCGCGATGCTGCCGGGCTTGATCCAGACGTCAAACGGATCATCGTTTTTCTCGGTGACTATGTGGACCGGGGGCTTCAGTCGCGGCAGGTGATTGAGCGACTTCTCGCCGATCCCCTTCCCGGTTTCGAGACGGTTTTTCTCAAAGGCAATCACGAGCAGGCCATGCTCCAGTTTCTGGAGGATTCGGCCTTCGGCAAGACCTGGAAATATTATGGCGGGCTGGAAACACTACACTCTTACGGCGTCACCGAATTAACCCTGTCGGATGATCCGCGCGAATTTGAGCGCGCCCGGGAAAATTTTGAGTATGCGCTGCCCCAAACCCATCAGGACTTTCTGCGCTCGCTGCGCTCCTCCTATGAATGCGGAGATTATTTCTTCGCCCATGCCGGTATCCGGCCCGGCCTGCCGTTCTATCGGCAAATTGACGAAGATTTATTGTGGATCAGGAACGAGTTTCTCGAATCTGACATGAATTTCGGCAAGGTTGTTGTCCACGGGCATACGCCCAGAGAAGAAGTGGAGTTTCGGGCCAATCGTGTCGGTGTCGATACGGGCGCTTACATGACAGGCGTGCTGACGGCGCTGGTGCTGGAAGGGGGCGAGATGCGTCTTTTGCAGACCGGCCGGGAAACGGCATCGCTGGCAGAAGCAAGTTGATCTGATATTTGGTTCTAAATGGCCTGTCTTTTGCTCCTCATTTCCTATTAGTCCCGTTTCGAGATCATGCTTTTCTTTTGAAGACTGCCAATATCTTGCCTAAATCTATTGATTGATAGATCGCGGTCCGCCTCATGGACCATACTGAAACAGGGGTTCGAATGTGATGCTGCCCGTCAAAACGGCGACAATTTCCGTTTGGGCAGATGTGAGAAAGAGGAAACTCGTGAATAACAAAGCCATTGCTGCCAAACCACTGATTTCGAACCGCCTCCTTCATGCCGCTTTTGCTGTTCTGGTCATTGCCACAGCCTGGTGGGCCATGGGCTTGTCCCGCGCTCATGCCGAGGACATGCCGGCCATGGACCTGCCGATGCAGGCTGGCGTGAGCGATGCAGACCCTTCGGGCACGCTAGATTACAAGCTGGGATCCGGAGACAAGCTGCGCGTTAACGTGTTCGGCGAAGATGATTTATCGGGCGAATTTGATGTGACCGGCACGGGCAAGGTCTCCCTGCCCCTGATCGGCCAGGTGCAGGCCATGGGCCTGACGCTTGATCAGTTCAGTGAAGAAGTCGCCAATAAATTGCGTGACGGTTACTTGACGAATCCCAAGGTCAGCGTCGAAGTTCTCAATTATCGGCCTTTCTATATTATCGGCGAAGTTACAACGCCGGGTCAGTATCCCTACACCAATGGCATGACGGTGCTCAATGCTGTCGCCGTTGCGGGCGGTTTTACCTATCGCGCCAATGAGGACAAGGTCCTGATTACACGGGGTGATGCCAAGGAGGTTGAGTACAAGCTTACCCAGGCCGTCAAGGTTCTGCCCGGCGACATCGTTAAGATTCCGGAACGATTTTTCTGAACAGGTTTAAGCCTTTAGATTAGTACCGATCTGACACAGGTGGGTGATTGAATCCATTTTGGAGGGCTGATTCCGCCTGAAATGGGCTTGTTCACAGGAAATGCCAGTTTTTGTGGGGCTGTGACTTGTGCTATGTTTCACATGGTGCAATGCGGTGGTGACCGCAGCAATCAGTAACCAGGGCAATGGTCGGCATCACGACATCTGCCAATGGGAGTGGATAATGGCTAAGAATTTTGCCGCAGCTGCGCTGATGGGCGCGGCTCTCGTTTTCGGGACTGCCGGCATGGCCACTCAGGCTTTCGCTGCTGTCGAGGTTTCTGAGGCTGATCAGGCGGCATTTGACACCATGCAGGCTGCCATTGAGCAGCTGATTGTTGACAATGCGGGCGACGAGGCAGCGCTGGAAGCGGCAATTGAAGCCTATGTTGAAGGGGCCGATAATCCGGAACTCGCGGCCAAGGCGTCCATTGAAGCGGCGACCAATCCCAAAAGTGCTGCGGCCAAAGCGGCCATCCAGAACAATCCGGGGCTTGCTGCTGCTGCTGGGCGCGGCCTTGGCGCCGCCATTGCGACCATTTCCGTCACCAATCCGGAAGTTGCCACCAACATGCAGGCCTCGGTGACCAACTCTGGCAGCCCATCATTTGCCAGCGCGGTTCAGTCGGGCAATGTTACCAAGACGTCCTCGATCCAGCAGGCTTCAAAGTCGTCGAGTTCCACTTCTTCTGATAACCAGACGGGCAATACACCTGAAAATTCGGCCAGCGGCACCTGACTTTGACGGTGTGGGGATAAATGTTCTCCGTTCCCAATTATCAAGCAGCGTTCATTTTTGATTGATCTGATTGTTCTACGTGTTGTGAAGATTCGTTCCATTAACCTGAATAAGTAACCTGAACAGGGGCTTCAAATATGTCTCGGCATTCCATTCTCAAAGCAGCTCTCACACTCTGCGTTGTCACAGGTGTTACAGGGGCTGCCCTTGCGGAGGAAGCCACCACAGACCAGCGTGGTGTGAGCGTTAAGGAGCGCGCCCGTCCTGATTATGATGCCGCTGGCATTCGCGCCGGCAGTTTCATGGTTTATCCCACGGCAAGCGTCAGCGAGATTTATGACGATAATATCTATGCCGTCGATACGGGCGAGACGGACGACTTCATCACGAAGCTCGCCTCCAGTGTTGCTGTCAATTCCAACTGGAATCGTCATGCGCTGAACCTGAATGCCGGTCTGTCGCAGCTTCTCTATGCCGACAATACGGATGAAGACAATTTCAACTGGAATATCGGTGGAAGCGCGCGCCTTGATATCCTCCGCGACACCAATGTGTCGGTGAATGCCGGTTTCGCCCAGGCGCATGAGGATCGCGGCAGCCCCAGTTCGCCGGGTCTGGCTGCTGAACCAACTGAATATTTCACGACCGATGCGGGCGTGACCTTCTTCCAGCGCTTCAATCGCCTCTTTGGCGAGCTCGGCGCAACTTACATGAAATATGACTACAAGGATGTGGACGCCGTTGGCGGCGGTACAATCAACCAGGATCAGCGTGACCGTAACGAGTACACGCAGTCCCTGAAGCTTGGTTATTCCGTTTCGCCGGACACAAGCCTCTATATTCGCGGCACGCTTAACCAGCGTGACTATCGCCTGCGCCCACCCAGCGTCGGCATCACGGTCGATCGCAACTCCAATGGTTATGAAGTGGTTGGCGGTTCGGATTTCAAGATTTCGAACATCATGCAGGGCGGC
This sequence comes from Hyphomicrobiales bacterium, assembly GCA_016124805.1. GTDB lineage: Bacteria > Pseudomonadota > Alphaproteobacteria > Parvibaculales > Parvibaculaceae > Parvibaculum. The sequence goes on from WGND01000003.1 coordinate 86,946, forward strand.
GTCTATGTCGGCTATCATGAGCAGGATTATGAGGCCGTGGGCCTTAGCAACGCTTCGGGTGTCGCATTCGGTGCCGATGTCGACTGGTTTATAACGCCTTTGACGACAATCAACCTGAATGCATCTTCTTCCATTCAGGAAACCACGACGGCTGGTGCCTCAGGTTATCAGAGCATGGGCGTTGGACTGACGGTTGATCATGAGCTTCTGCGCAATGTGATCCTGTCCGGCAATGTCGGTTACAGCAATGATGATTACGACACCATCTCGCGTCAGGATGATTACATCAGTGCTGGCTTAGGCGTTGATTATCTGCTGAACCGGAATTTCGAACTCGGCCTGAAGTATGATTACAAAGACCGCAATTCGGATATTGTCGGGAATGACTATTCGCGCAACCAGCTTGGCCTGACGCTGACTGGCAAGCTCTAAGTCATCCTCACGTGAACGAATGCGTTCATCTTAAACGAAACAAGGGCAGGGCGGTTAACCGTTCCTGCTCTTGTCGTTTGTGGACCTTGGAATTCATTTGTATTGTTGCAAATCACAGTTGCAGACGGAATTTCGCATGAACGCCCCCATCAAATCTTCAAGTTCTCCCCAGATGTCCTCCGCCTATGGACAGGGTGGCATCCAGCCGGACGAGGCGGGATCTTTTGACTTCGATTTGATGGGCATCTATCGCGCGCTGAGAAAGCGGCTTGGCCTCATTCTGGCTGTGACATTCGGACTGACGGCTCTGGTGATGGTCTTCGTCCTGCAGCTGACGCCGCTCTATACAGCCGAAACACTGATCCTTCTCGACCAGCAGAAAACGCAGGTCGTCGATGTTGAATCCGTCATGTCGGGTCTGACAGCCGACTCGCCCACCGTTGACAGCCAGGTCGAAATTCTGCGGTCTCGAAATGTCGCAAAACGCGTTGTCGAAGACCTGGACCTCGTAAATGACCCGGAATTCAATGCCGCCCTCAGGGCGCCTTCTCCGTTGCGCTACGTCGATCCGCGTTATTGGCTGAGCCAGATTTTTGTTAGCGATGGAGCGGTGGATGAGGCGGCTGCCCGCGAGCGAACATTGCAGAGCGTTGTGGGCTCGATCGTCAGCAAGACCAGCGTGTCCCGTCGCGGATCGACCTATATCATGTCTCTCAAATTTACGTCCGAGGACCCGGTCAAGGCCGCCAAAATTGCGAATGCGCTGGCTGACACCTATGTGCTGGATCAGCTTGAAGCGCGTTTTAATGCCACAAAGCAGGCAAATGAATGGCTCTCCAAGCGGCTGGCTGATCTCCGGATTCAGGTTCAGGATTCGGAGCGCGCGGCCGAGATCTTCCGGACCCAGAACGGTCTGGAGAGTGCTGGCGGGACGACCATCAATGACCAGCAGCTCTCCGAATTGAATGCCCAGCTCATTCTTGCCAAGACAAATCTGGCTGAAAAACAGGCCAAATATTCACGTGCCAAGCAGATATTGGCCTCCGGTGGCAGCATCGAGTCAGTCGCGGATGTGCTGCAGTCGCAGACCATTACGCAGTTGCGGGCAAGCGAAGCGGAGTTGGCGCGGCAACAGGCCGATCTCTCAACAAAATACGGACCCCGCCATCCCGCCATTTTGAATATCGACGCGCAGCGCAAGGATATTCAGAAACAGATCGGCCGCGAAGTTCAACGCATCGTGGGGAGCATTCAGAATGAAGCGGCGATCGCCCAGTCGCGCGTGGACTCGCTCCAGAAAAGTTTGAATGAACTCAAGGGCACATCGAACGAGAATAATCAGGCCTTTATTCAGCTTCGCGAGCTTGAACGTGAAGCGGAGGCGAACCGGTCTGTATACGAATCCTTTCTGAACCGCTTCAAAGAGACGTCTCAGCAGAGCGACCTCCAGACGACAGATGCGCGTATCATATCGCCAGCCATTCGTCCGGGCGGGTCGTCCTTTCCAAATATCCCCATCTTTGCTGTCCTTGCGCTGATGCTCTCAGGTGCCTTGGGGGTCGGTATCGCGCTGCTTCTGGAGATGCTGGACAGCGGGCTGCGTACCGGACAGGAGATTGAAGATGCGCTGGGCCTTGCCCATCTGGTCTCGCTGCCACTTGTGCCGGATGAGAAAGGTGCTGATGGGCGCATCATGCTGGCGCAGGAATATCTTCTGGCCAAGCCGCTTTCAGCCTATTCGGAATCACTGCGCAGCCTGAGAAGCGCTCTTGCCCTCTCGAATGTGGATTCACCGCCAAAACTGGTGATGTTTACATCGGCACTGCCCAAAGAAGGCAAAACGACATCTGCCGTCAGTTTCGCCCGTGCCGCGGCACAGTCCGGCCTGCAGGTGCTGCTGATCGATTGCGACCTTCGTCATCCTTCCGTCCATAAGGCTTTCCGGATGCCGAGCCCCAAGGCGGGCCTGGTCGAGCTTCTGGCGGGTAATGTGAAGCTTGAGGATGTTCTGCTTGTCGACGAAGCGTCCGCCCTTGATTTCCTGCCGATTGCCTCCGGTTCGGCAAACCCGCCGGATGTTCTGGGGTCGGGCCAGATGAAGCGTCTGCTGGCTGACATGCGCGACAGATATGATCTTGTTGTTCTGGATTCAGCGCCGGTGCTGCCGGTCTCGGATTCCCGCGTCCTGTCACGCATTGTGGACAAGACCCTGTTTGTCGTGCGCTGGGCGGAGACGCCAAAGGATGCTGCCGCCAGTGCCGTCAAAGAGCTCCGAAATTACGGGGCGGATATTGCAGGGGTTGTGCTGAGCATTGTTGATACCAACAAGCAGGCCAAATATGGCTATGGCGATGGCGGCTATTATTATCGTCGTTACAGCCGCTATTACGTCAACTAGCACTGCATGACAGGTTTCAGACACGTCACCCCCTATGTGGTCTGTCTTCTGGGGCTCACTTTGGTCCTCTGCGCCGGCTACCGTTCCTGGGGGCTTGGCCAACTTGTCCATGATCGTCCGGCGGGCCTTGTTCAATCTCTCAATCAGGGTACGGACCTGGATAGCGTAGAGATCGATCAGGGGATCGAGGCCTATCGCTCAGCCGTCGCTACCCTGCCTCATATGTCTGATGCTTTTATACAGCTCGGGCGTTTAATGCTTCGCCGTGCCATCTATCTGGATGGACAGCTGCGTGATGATGCCCTGCGCGCGGCCGCCGGGTATTTTGAGCAGGCTATCGCCGCCTCACCATCGGAACCTTTTGGCTGGAGCCTCTTGGCCCTGTCGCAGGATCAGATGGCGAGTCCCGAGCCCCAAATCATCTCCCTGATCAGATATTCCCATTATCTGGGGCCGCAGGAGGCATCCAGCATTCTGATCAGGGTGCCGGTTGGATTGCGCCATTGGGATGGCATGCCCGCCGATCTGCAGGAAAGCCTGCGTCAGGACATGCGGCGCTGGTGGCGATATCCGGCGCTGCAGCCTGATATGATTTCGCTATATCTCGGCTCGTCTCTGACAGAACGGATCATCATCCGGAAGGCCATTCTGACATCTCCGGAGCTGCAAAAGAAATTTGACAGGCTGCTTATTGAGGATACCGGTCTGAAAAGGCGGCGCTGACTTATCTGTCTTTTCTTTGGCGCGACCATGACTGACTGACGGCTATGCCGAGGATAAAGGCATAGAAAACGGCAACAGCCGGCATTTGCAGGCTGAAATCGACGGTTGAATGCAGGCCGACGAGTGCCGTTGCGCAGAGGCCAAGGGCGGGCCAGAGCCAACCCCTCTGACGGTCCCATGTGCCGCGCCAGCTGCGCCAGGCCAGCAGCGCGATAGCCAGATTCAGGGCAAGAGCGGCTGGCAGGCCCAGCTCAAGCGCGTTTTCAAGATAGGTATTATGCGCCTTGTCCCATTTGGTCAGGATCGAGCTATCGATCGTTCGATAGGCCGGTATGACATTCTCAAATGTGCCAAACCCTGTGCCGGTCCATGGCGCGGATTTCAGTGCCGAAAGGGTGTAGGACCAAACTTCAAGGCGACCCTGTCCGCTCTCAACGATAAAGCGGGATTCATAGCGTTGGACGAGTGTTTGTGATCCGAGAAAATAGGCCAGCGCCGATATTCCTGTAATGACCAGGAAAATGGCTGACAGATTTTTTACTGAAAGCTTTTTCCCTATCAGGAAGATACCACCCAGGATGAGAAGGGCGGCAGCCGTTGATGCGATTCCGGCACGCGAGCCTGTCAGCATGAGGGCGACAAGCGTCACCAGGAAACAGGCCGTCAGCCAAACTGAATCAACCAGCAAATGTTCTATCAGGCGTGCGATACGCTGCTGCAGGGGCCAGTTCAGGGACAGTGTTTGACGCACGCCCATCAGCAGGCGGGCCGTGATGAGGAGAAGGCCGAGACCGGCAAATGTTGCGTAAGAGTTCCGATTGACGAATGTGCTGCTGAGCGATGTCTGATAGGTCCATTTTTTGTAAAATAGGAGCCATTCATTGCCGGCGAGATATATGCAAAGGCCATAGGCGGCATAGGCCACACTTATGAGTGTGATCGCGCGCAGCGCCTGGTCGGCGCGTTTTGCCGTATAACCCAATTGCAGGCTGAGCCAGAAAATGGCGCCATAGCAAATCAGCCGCAACAGGCCTGCAAGTGTCTCGTCCGGATTGACGCTGATGCGGGACGACAGATCCTGCCCTGTGACCTCGGCAGCGATGCGCCAGACCGGATCGCCGATGCCAAGAGGAAGCCATTGAATGAATATCCAGACGCAGGTCATGGCATAGAGCAGAAGGGGCAGCCAAATGCGGCGGGGTGAAACCGGCATGGGTCCACCGCCTAGATTTCTGGCAGCCCAAAGTATAAGGAGCAGACCTGCAGAGAGGCAAAGCAGTGCAGCGGGCAGGGGGCGGTTGCTGCCCAGGGGCAATGGGGCCAGGGCAATCATTGCCAATAGCGCAAGGAAGAGGCCCTGATCCCAGATGCCTGACGGCCTTTCGCCCGACCGTTGCTGGCCGGCACTGATCATCTCTGAATTGAGGCCGGGCATTTTTCACCAGAAGGGTTTGGGCGCGATAACGATGTTGGCCGGTTTCATCTGTTGTCAGAATGGTCTGTCTTGGAATTGTTGAAATAGCTATCTAGGGTATAAATATACATCTAAACAAGTCCTCAGAAACTGAACGCATTGCAGTCTTCGTCCTTCGACATGAAAGCGGAAGTCATCCTATGAAAGTTGTCGCCTTTCTGCCCGCAAAGGGGACCAGCTCCCGGGTTCAGAACAAGAATACTGAAATCTTTTTCGGCAAACTGATACAATTCTCTCCATAGGCGTGATCATTTCGGTTTTCTAAGTTTATCTCACTATTCGACGTTGCCTGCTCTAGCCGGAGCATGTGCGCTAGAAAACATTGTAAATATACATTTCGAAAATTGAGGGTTTTTTCAGCATGCTGAAGAGTGCAAGTCTTTTTCAGCGCGTGCTGGGAGCCATCATGTGGGCTCTTAGTGGGCAAATCACGTCCATGATCCTGCGATTGGTTGGGCTGGCATACTTGGCTCGCTTGCTAGCCCCCTCCGATTATGGCGCATTTGGCGCTGCTTTTCTGTGCGCGAATATTCTTGCCTCTATTGGCAGGGAGACGGTGATCGGCTCTCTAGTTAACCATCGCCAACCGCTTCCTCATCATATTAGTTCAGCCTTCACACTTTCGGTTGCTGTTGGGTGTTTAGGATATATTTTTCTCTGGGCCATTGGCCCCCTTATTGGTTCATTCTTTCATAGCCAAGATGTGGAAGCGCTTATTCCTGTTCTCGGACTTATAGTTCCGGTTTCAATTCTTTCTGCGACCGCGACAGGTCTCCTCCAGTCACGCTTCGGCTTCCAAAAGCTTGCTGGTGCAGAAGTTGTTGCGCAACTCCTCAATACCGCCGCATCCATACTTTTAGCAACTTATGGATGGGGCTATTGGGCGCTGGCATGGGGGCAGATTATTGCGGCTGTGTATCTGTTGGCCACCAGCTATTTTTTATCGCCGCACAATCTCAAGCTCACGCTCCGATGGCATGAGCACAAGGAAATTATTAAGTATTCATCGGGTTATTCCCTCACCCAACTTAGTAATAATCTAGGCCGAAATCTTGACAATATAATTGTTGGCATTTCTCTTGGTCAAACAGCGTTGGGAGTCTATGGGCGAGCATTCAATCTATTCACGCTGCCTGTTACGACGCTGGGCCTTGTGATTGGCCGTGTTCTTTTTCCAGCTTTCGCAGAGGCAAAAAATGACGTTGGGCGGCTTAAACGCGGCTATCTGGGAGGTATTGCAATATGTTCCTTGCTACTGACACCAGCATCTGTCGCTCTTTGGTTTTCCGCGCATGACATCGTCTCTGTCATATTAGGTGGCCAATGGGTGGGTGCAGGTGAGCCGCTGAAGTACCTTTCAATAGCCTTGTTGCCGCGGTTTTCTTACAAGATAACAGAGACGCTTTCCTTTTCATTAGGCGCTGTATATGGCACAGCGTTGCGACAAACCCTATATGCCATTCTCGTGCTTGTCGCATCGCTCGTTGGTTCTCTATATGGCCTTGAAGGTGTGTCGATCGGTGTTTCCTTGGCTATTTTTGTTTTTTATTTTTTGTCAGCAGGTTTGGCTAACCAACTCGTTGGTGTCCAGTGGCGCGAATTTTTTGCAGCTCATATAGGCGGCTTGATTATCGCGGCTACTCTTGGTTTTGGACTCGGTATATTTGAATTCCAATTGGAGCAAGTGGCTCTTTCATCCATATTGAGGCTTTTAGGAATTGCAGCCATTACGCTTATCACTTATGCCGTGATGCTTGGGCTATTTGCCAGATTCATATTGGGTAATTCAGCGAAAAGCATCATTATGAGATTGAAAAAGTAGCGATTTAAATATTGAGGTCTTAACCTAACCGTTCACTCTGTCGCCAATTTTTTGTTCAAAATCAGGAGGCTGAATTGAGGCCAAGTGAAGCAAAATTCATTTTCAAATTATTGAAAGATTTCCCCGTTACTGAAATTACTCCGTGCTTAAACCTTGGTTCTTCCACCGGGAATTTCAGGACGATCCATCAACCTCATATCCAAGAACAACTTATTGGACCCTTGGAGGATATGGGGGTTAAATTTCTGCACTCGGACTTTAAGGAAGCTGAAGGTGTCGACATCGCTGGAGACATCTATGACAATGCGGTGCTCACTGAGATCAAGTCTAGAAATATTCGTTCAGTTCTTTGCTGCAATATGTTTGAGCATGTTATCGAAAGAGACAGGTTAGCTGCCATCATATCGGATATTGTGCCGAAGGGGGGCTTGCTTCTAGTAAGCGTACCTTATTCATATCCTTTGCATTACGATCCTATAGACACCTATTTTCGTCCGTCCCCTGAGGAAATTGCTAAGCTCTTTCCGGAATTCAGAATAGAAAAATCTGGTATTGTAAGTGATATTACTTTTTCAGAGGAGCTCTATGCAAGTTTTGGCATTGCAGGTTTCATTTGGCATGTGCTTAAAAGCGCTATCAAGTTCTTTATGTTTTGGCGTGGTGCGGAAAAATGGAAAGGGCACATGCATCGATATTTATGGCTTTTCAGGCCATATCAAAGTTCATGTGCCGTACTTCGAAAGCAATAAATTGGATTTTTCTACTTAACACCAGTGACGATGGTGTTATAGAGCCCTGTTCGGAGCGCCTTGTAATGCATAAGCAGCTTGCGAAAGGGATGATTGGTTGGAAGTTTGCGCCCAAAGCGACCACCTTGTGAACCAGGCTGACATGTCCCATTCACGATATCCAATCCGCAGACGGACATCAGATTGCCAAGGCTCAAGGGCGTCCATGAGTTCAGATGCATGTCCGTGTCATTGGCTGTCCAGACTCTGTGCCGCTTCAGGAGCAATGGCATTTCGCACGGCACTACAATTCGTATCAGCCCGCCCGGCTTCAGGACACGATATAACTCTCTGATTGTGTGGGCAGGGTTTTCGACATGCTCCATGGCGTGATTGCTGATAATCAAATCCACGGACTGATCGGCAATTTTTGAAATATCCGGAACGACGAGATCCAGTTTGGCTTGAGCGACTTCGCTTGCGACCGGGTTCACCTCCACGCCGATTCGTTTTGAGGCAGGCAGCGCGCTGAGGACGCCACCGGTGCCACATCCAAAATCCAGAATGGTGATGTGCTCCGAGGCAAGGTCCTCAAACAATCGGGCCCTTTGTATCTGGATGGCGGTGGAGCGGGCTGAGCTTCTCTGCTCATGATATTGCTTGCCCTTTTCGCCCTGATAAAGGTCTACAGCTGGCATGGCGGAATCCATTTACTAAGATTGAAGTCATCTAAATGCAATAATGATGCGAAGCACATAGCACGCAGATGACAATATCTACTTGAAGACAAAAATACACGCTAATCGATTGATAAAACAAGCCAGTTTGGTGATTCTGTCTGATTGTCTGGGATGGATTTAAGTCTTATTGTGAATGCTGTTTCGTTATCCTCCTTCTCTATTATTTGATCGTAGCTGCTTATGGACCCGCAACCCGATGTCATTTTTGTGATCCATCAGATCGGCAGCGGGGCCGATGGCGGGATACAGAGCATCAGTGAACTGATTGCTCACACACCTATGCTGAAAAAGCAGATCATCACCAATATAGAGACGGCTGCCTCAGCGCGATGGGCCCGTCACGGGACGGTGACGATCTGGCCCAGTCAGGAAGACCTTCATGGCGCACGCGGGCGTGGGGTTCGCCATCGTTTCAGGCAGATTGCCTATCGGTTGCGCAACAATCTTCGTATGTTCTTGTTGCTTCGTGCCACAGGCGCACGGGTGGTTCATTGCAATGACCGGCGGGCCTTTCTCAGCGTGGCTTTTGGTGCGCGGCTTGCCGGGGCTCGTGTGATCCTGAATGTGCGTGACACATTGCATGTCGGCTCGCGCTCCACAGGGCTTTGGCGGCTGTCGCTTCGGCTCTCGTCGCTTTTTCTGGTTCTCTCCCAGGAGATGAAGGCTGCCTGGATGAAGGCACTGCTACCGACCTCTGATGAGCCGGACCAGCGTCGGAAATTTGCCTATCTCTACAGCATTGTTGATACAGAGATTTGCCAGCCCGTGACCGGGGCTGCCCGCGCCGATTTACGCCGGGCGCTGGGCATGCCGGAGGCGGCTTTTGCTCTCAGTTATGTGGCGCGTGTGGACCACAAGAAGGCGCAACTGGCCTTCATTCAGCAGGCGTTGCCGGGTCTGGTGGCGACAATTCCTTCTCTCTCGGTGCATTTTGTCGGGGATTTCCAACCCGGGACGGATCCTTATTGTGCGGAATGTGCCAAGGCTGTCGAGGCTTTGGGTCTTGGTCACGTCGTTCATTTTGAGGGCTATAGTCCCACGCCGGCACATTGGTATGCCGCGTCAGATATCGTGGCGCTTGCTTCTGTACGCGAGGGACTGCCCCGTGCCGTGATTGAGGGGCTGGCCTGCGGCGCGAGCGTGGTTTCTTTTGATGTCTGCTCCGTCCGGGAAATCCTGGAAGGACATGATTGCGGGCGTGCTGTGCCCTCAGGCGATTATGATGCCTTTGTGAAGGCGGTCGTGGCGCTTTACCAGGACGAGGCAGAGCGGGCCCGTCTCGCCGGACATGGCGTGGAGATTGCAAGACAGCTTTTCCGATCAGATGTTGCAGGGCGTGCCTATAGCGATATCATCAGGGAATTATCGGGCCGGAAGGGCTTGGGGGCGCTGTCATGAGCACTAGCGGGGAATTATACAATCCTGTTCCATCCGGGCCTTCGTCTGCGTTGAAGGGGTCACCCTTCGTTACGATTCCGATGGGATTCCGGCTTCTCGTGATCGGCTATGTCCTGCTCTATCACCTCATTTTTCCGGGTATTGACGCGGCCACCTCGCTAACGATGGAGCCATCGCTGCTGGTGCCGCGTTTTCTGGCGGAATGTCTCTATACTTTTCTGGTTCTCCTGCCCTTTATCTTCTACCGGTCATCCTATGGCTGGCTTCATCCCATGATGTTTCCTTTTCTGCTGTCACTACTTAAGACATTCTTCAAGCAGCCGATGCACCTCATCGCGCCATTCAAGTTGCCTATCGCCAGTTTTGATCCCACGACCTATAGCTATGCAATTGTTCTTCGCTATCTTCCGCTGGAAGATTTGGCTATGGAGCGACTGCAGATGACGTTGCTGCTTTCCTTCTTCCTTGTGATCTATTATCTGGCATTTTTTTTCTATCGTCCTGCTGTGCCAAAGCAGCATTTCGCAACACCGCACCTCGGGCGCCTGTGGATTGTATGTGCTGCCGCGATGAGCATAAGCATTCTTACAGCTGTGATATTTATTCTGATGAACGGAGGGCTGACCAAGCATCTTCAGCTTTTAACGGGTGGCCGATATGAGGCGCTGGGTGGCAGTGGTCAATATATTGAAATCGTCGGCGCGGGTGTCATCGCACTGATGCTGCTCGCGGCTTATAACAAGCGAATATGGACCAATCTCTTTTTTTTGGGCTTCGGTACATTGCTCTTTGTTTTTTCAATTCTTGTATCCGGCTCACGTAGTTCAGGCGTCTATCTGATCATGATGATGGGGATGGTCTTCATGTTTCAGCAACGCACCATTCCATGGCGGTTCGTCATCATTGGCGCCATGGTAGGCTTTATTGTTTTCGGTGCTTTTGGCATGCTGAGGAAACAGCATAATTCGAGAGATCTTGACTGGTCCGTGGTGACGTCGCTGGATGTTGAGAGCTGGGTCGATGCGGCAGCTGATGAATCATTGAAGCGATTGAATGAGGAGTCTTCGTTCGCTGCCTTCGTGGGGACGGGGCAGTATGGATTGCTGGGCGGCAAGACTTACATCGCCGCTTTGTTTTTCTGGGTGCCGCGGGCGCTCTGGCACGATAAGCCGCGTGGTGCAGGCGCTTACAATAATTATCAGAATTTTTCCGGACGGACATTGGATACCGATGAGATACCAACCGTAGGCGGTCGACCTGTCGGGGCTGAAGTTGAAGCTTACTGGAATTTCTGGATATTTGGGGTGGTCGTTCTGGCCCTTTTCGTCGGTATGCTGCATAAATGGCTGGCGACGTTGATATTGATTTATCCGCGTGAACCGCTCTATTGGGTTCTCTACATCACGATCATCACGTCGTTTTCCGGTACAGCTTTGTCGATCGTTGGAACGGCCCGCTCTCTGGCTGTTCTGGCGGTTCTTGTTGTACTGGCCGGCATCGTTCAATTCAGGCAGAGACATGTGGCATCGCGTTCCCGGCGCGGTGTGGCATTTTCAGACGAGGCGACAGGATGACGCTCTGGCTCCCCAATTTCGTGATCGCCGGTGCACCCCGCTGCAGTACATCGGCCGCATTTTCATATTTTGTCGCACATCCGCAGGTGGTCGGCTCATCGGTGAAAGAAGTCCAGTATTTTATGGATCGTACCTCCGCGCTCTTTCATCCTGAAGCCAATTCACAGGATTTTGGTCTGGAGCGATATTCCCGCTTTTTTGAAGACGGCATGAAAAGGAAGCCGAACGCGATCATCCGCATGGAGGCAACCCCCGGTTATCTGTTCCAGACCGAGGCCTTGATGAAATTGCCTGACCTGGAAACTTCCCCCCGTTTTCTCTTTCTCGTGCGGCGCCCTTCGCAACAGCTTTACTCAAGCTATCTCTACTCGCGCAATCAGGCCGCCAATCTGCCGCTTGATGTCAGCTTTGAGGAATTTGCGTTTGGCTCACCACGCATGGACAAGGCCCGCAATGAGTTTCATCGCTACGCACTTGACTATGTGCGCTACGTCAATTTTCTCGAGAAGTGGCGCGCGCGCTGTCCGGATGACCGGATGCGCGTGTTGGTCTTTGAGCAGTTCAGCGACAACCTTTCAGAAAATATGTCGTCTCTTTCGACGTGGCTTGGTATCGACCCGGGCTTTTACGAGAACTTTGTCTTCCGGCGTGAAAATGCGAATATTCAGGTTCGAAGTGCTGCCGTTCATCGCGCTGCGCGCCTTGTGCGGCAGCTGCTTCCTGCCTCTGTAAGAGGCGCTGCAAAGGGGCTATATGCGCGCGCCAATTCTTCAAGTTTTGATCCGAGCGCAGACCGACCACTTGATGTCATGGCGGCCATTGATCAAGCCGTCGCTTCTGATAGCGAAAGACTGGCTGCTTCATTTGATCTTGACCTGTCAGATTGGTTTCTGCCGGTCAAGCAACGTCGACCTGAGATGGCTACCACATGAGTCTTGTTGATCGCGTCAGAAAAATTCAACCAGCCATTATCAGGGCACTGACGGGGCATCCCGTTATATTTCATCATATCCCCAAATGCGGGGGAACGTCGCTTGGCCGTGCCCTGCGTATGCGCTACCTGCTGTCGCAAAAAACGGTTCATCCGCTGCATAGCTATGCGGCGGTCTCCGCATTTTGTCCTGATGCGAGTTTGCAGGATCAGATGAATGCAATGCGCGAATTCAGAGAGCAGATGCTTTGCTATTTGATTTCAGAGAGAGTGGTCTGCATATCGGCGCATGTGCATTACAGCAATGCTGCGCAGAAGATGACAGATGGTCGTTATCGGTTCATCACGCTACTGCGCGATCCGGTGCAGCGTTTCATTTCTCATTATTATCACAGCTATAACCGACCGGATTATTCGCGCATTACATTGCCATTGGAGGCTTTCCTTGAGACGCCGCAGGCAATTGAGCTGGGGGCAACCTATTCCGAATATCTTTCCGGATTGTCCGCGGGCGCAGATTTTTCGGATCGTGGAGCCGTCGCTGCTTCAATTTCCAACCTCGAGAAATTTGATGCCATTGGACATTTGCATGACCTCAACGGTTTTGAGGAAAGGCTCAAGACCATTCTCGGTGTACGCATTCGCATTGGTCATGAAAATGCGGGTATGCAAAAGGGGCGTGACTATCGCGAATGCATTGCGCCGGAACTCATGAAGAAAATTGAGGCGCTTTGTGCACCTGATGTCGAAATCTATCAGGCAACATTGCCACGGAAATGAGCCTTTGTGATTCCCGATCTATTTTGACAGCGGTTTTGGCTGCAAGCTGTCAAGGATGGGCATGAGGCGGTCATCCAGTATGGGAGCGAGGGAGCGCGAATAGGTTTGCGTCACATGCTGACGGTCGCGCCAGACGATGACATTGCCGATCACGGCCGGACAGTTCTGATCGGGACAGAAAAAACGATCCAGATCAATCAGGGTCACTGAGGCAACCTCATGGGCAGCGTTGATAATGGGGTCTGCCTTCCAAGTTGGATCAAAGGGAATCTTGCAATGTCTGTCTCTGAAGAGGCAGACATCCGGGTCTACCGGCCAAATGGGCGTATCGGCAATGGCAACAATCCGGGCGCCTGTGGCTTCGATGATTTTCCATTCTGCCTTGAGGCCTGCTTCGATGGTGACTGGCTCTGCTGCGCCGGGCTTCTGCGCTAGACCTTTCGTCCGGGATTGCGTGATGATCACCAGATCGGGTTTTTCCCGCCGGATCAGGTCATTCATTTTCTGTCCCCATTCAAAACACGCCCTATAGGGGCGATCATCTCGCGTGGTCAGAATCGGCATAAGGCCACAGGCAGACTTGGTATAACTTGTCGCGTTCCACTCATGTTTCTGCGCCAGAATCCTGAACGCGGGAACCCAGTTTACCGCATGGGAATCGCCAATCAGAAAGACCTTCAGTGTTCCTGCCGGATTGCCATAATGGCATCCCACAGGTTCATTCTCGTTGTCGGCAAGATGGCAGCCATTGGTATAGACAGCTGCCTTGTCGAAGCGGGACATGGCCATAGGTGGCGACAGGTATTTTGCAGATACCGTTGCAGCGTCGGGCAACAAGGCCATGGCACCGGGATAGGCCTCCGGATGGGCCCGAATATATGCCTTTTGTTCTGACACCTGATGGAAAGACCATCCCCAGAGGATGAAGGGGAGTGGCAGAAAAATCAGGAAGGGCATCGCCCTGCGCCACCATTGGAATGTCATCACAGGATGACGGAATTTGTCTTCAACAAATCTCTTGCTCAGTACCGACAGCACAAGTGTGAGGGCAAGCAAACCCATACCTGTCGGTATGCCGATTTCGTCGCTGACAGACATCCGGTAAAAAATGACGATCGGCCAGTGCCATAGATAGATCGAATAGGATCTGTCGCCCAGCCATTGGAAGGGCTTTTGTTTGAGCAGCGTATAAGCGCTTGTCCATGATTGGGTTGCGCCGGCTTGAATGACCAGCACCGTGCCGAGCGTAGGCAATAATGCTGCATAGCCAGGAAATGGCGTTGTCCCGGAAAATAGAAAAATGGCAAGGCCAATGGCGAAGAGGCCGACCAAGCTGGCGAGCATGTTGAGTGTTTCGCTTGTTCTGTGTTTCTGCGAGGGCAGCACGGACAGGCAGCCGCCCAACCCCAATTCCCAGATCCTGGTTTGCGTAAGGAAATAGCCGCTGCTGCTTCCATCCCATGATAGAAGGATGGAGATCAGCAGAGACACTGCGGAAAAGGCCAAAATCACGAGTGTGAGATTCCTGATGAATGACTGTTCCCATTTTTTTGAGACCCAATAGGTCAGCATGATCAGGGCGGGCCAGAAGATATAGAACTGCTCTTCGATGGAGAGCGACCAGTAATGCTGGAGCGGGCTTGGGGCATCTTCGGCTGCGAGATAGTCCACCGACATGGCGGCAAGTTGCCAGTTTTGAAAGTAGAATGCGCTTGAAATGCTCTCAATGGCGACCTGTTTCCATTGTGAAGGTGGCAGGAGGAGCGGCGTTAAAACGCCAACAGCAAAAATAACAAAAAGCGCAACGGGAAGAAGGCGCCACAAACGACGCCAGTAAAATGTTCCGAGATGTATTTTCCCTGTTTGCCGTGTCTCTCTGATGAGAAGCGATGTGATGAGAAATCCTGAAATCACAAAGAAGACATCAACACCGACATAGCCGCCGGGCGCAAAATGTGGCCATATATGGAAGACAACAACAGCCATGGCGGCAATTGCGCGCAAGCCCTGAATTTCGGGTCGGATGCCTGCGCCTATTGCGGGTGACTTTTCCATTTTAAGCTCATGTGCTCGTGCTGGCGGACGTGATCTTCAAATCACTTCTTCATTTCGCGCAACCCATTTTCCTTCAGGAATGACTGCCAAAAGGTCCTGCGATTTTCGTTAAGAAGCTCCGGGAAGTATTTTTTTGCCACTTCAAAATTTTCACGCGCCAGTAATCTGCGGGTCTCTGGTCGCTGCAATTCTATCATCTGGGTCGCCAGTCCTTTCACATCGCCGGGCTTGTGTCGCCAATCTGCGGAAACGAGTTCATCGCTGCCGCCCGCTTCAGAGGCAAGGGCTGGCGTGGCGCGGCTCAGGGCTTCGATAAGCGCCCGGGGCAAACCTTCCTGGAAACTCGTCTGGATATAGGCATCAACAGTGTCGATCCATGAGAAGAGCCTTTCGCCATGGGGCAATACGCCCATGAATTTTACCCGATCCCCCACGCCAAGTTTATTTGCCAATTCGCGAAGACCCGATGTGTCGCCCGCGCCCACGACTTCCAGTTTCAGGGCGGGGCTGGATTGAATTGCGAGAGCCAGAGCCTTGATCGCGATGTCCACGCGCTTCTCATTATGGAACATGGCGGCGATCATGCCGAATGTTAGCGATGTTTTGTTGTTTGCAATGGAAGCGAGCCGCCTGTCCAGGATGGCGGAATCATGTGGGGCAATCTCCACGTCGGAGATACCCATCTGGTGGCCCGTGGTTGGATAGCGGTTCTGTAAAAAATGCTGCGTCACATAGAGGGCCCACTGGCTCTTTGAAACAGATCGGCGCATGCGGGCATAGGCAACAGGTGCATAGAGCCTTGCAACCAGTGAGCCGTGACTAAGAAGGCCATCCCAAACACATGCCACCACTTCCACCAGTAGCGGTTTGTTGTGCCGCCTTGCGATGTCTGCCGCCATCATGCCGATCTCGCTTGGTAAACGCACAACGACGACATCTACGGCCATAATGGCTTGTGCAAGCTTGGCTACGGCCTTCTGATCCTTGATTAACAGTGATCGCAGCGACGAGAGGTTGGGAATTGAGACAAAGCGGCTTGAATCCGGTTGCAGTAAATTTAACCGACCAGCCAATGCAGCCGTATAGGGTTGCTCTCTGCCCGCAATATAGAGGTCACCAAAAGCCGACTCATATCGTGCCATGATGTCGCCGCTGTACTGGCCAGTTGAATATACCCGACCCTCATGGTCCCGGACAAAGCGGTGGTCGTGGACAAATAGAACACTCATGATGGGTCCGTTCCGTGGCTGCGGGGAGGGTGTGGGCAAGTCTGCTGATAGATGTCGTCGATCTGTCTGAACATCCGCTCTGCGGCGAAATGCGTTTCAAATCGTTGTCGGCCCATGATGCCCAGTTCGCGAGCATTCAGATTTGAAAGGCGGCGTACACCCTCAATGAGGGCTTCGCTTGCGTCTGGACGGCACAGGACGCCGGTTACCCCATCGATGACAATTTCAGACAGCCCGCCAACATTTGAGGCGACGACAGGTCGTCCTGCACGCATCGCCTCTGCGGCGACAAACCCGAACCCCTCCCATCGGGAGGGTATGATGATGGCATCGGCCGCATTCATTTCTGTCTGGACGGTTGCCGAGTCCTGCCAGCCAAGATCAATGATTTCTTCAGGAAAATCATCAATCAGCGGTTTGCCAATGATGGATCCGCCAATGGTCCTGAGTGAAAAGCCCTCTCTGGAAAGCGTTTTCATGGCGCTCAGGAGATGGTCGATCCCTTTTTGCTTATCATAGCGGCCGACAAAGAGCAGCCGACAAGCTCGCCTATTTTCGGGGAGTGGCTCCCATGCTGCATCTTTTATCCCATTATATATGGTGTGGCATTTGTCTTGAGGGATACCGGCCCATCGTGACAAGTCGGCTTCATTTTCGGAAATATTGATAATTGCATCGGTGCGTAGCGCAAGAAGGCGCTCAATGAGTGCATAGGCATTCTTCTTTATTTTTGAGATATCCATGGCGAAAGCCCATCCTCGAGCACAATAGACGATGGGTGTCTCTCGGGTGTTGCGGGTGAGCCGTCCAACGAATCCTGCAAAAGAGGAATGGAGATGGATGATGTCGTATTGGTGCGTGGCGAGATGGGCTTTCCACTGCCTGTAAAGGCTCAAAAGGCCACTGGGAGAGCGGTCAGTATCGGCAAAGGGAATAATCTGCACGCCTTCCACGTCAATGAGATGGGCATGACGCTCGGGACAGAACACTGAGACGGAATCATAGGCATCGACCTGAAACGGCAACAGTTGATTGAGATGCGTTGCAGGCCCCCCTATCAGCGTTTCGGCAAAGTGAATGACTCGCATGGCGTGGCTCTGCACATCAATCGATCCCCCGTCTCTGGTGAAGGTTGATCTGCTCCTCAGTTCGTTTGGGTTTGCGGTGGCAGCAAGATTTTCAGATAGGCATCAGCGATGGCGTCAATTCCAAAGTCGTTGCCGCGCATCATGAGCATCGATTTATCCCATGATGTGGAAAGAGCCTGATCCATCGCTGCGGCCAGAGCCGCGGGATCGGCCATGGGCGCGAGGATGCCAAACTCGCCATTCTTGAGAATTTCAGCGGGACCACTTGGGCAATCCGTGCTGACCACCGGCGTACCACAGGCAAGCGCCTCGGCGATCACATTTGCAAGTCCTTCCCAGCGTGAGGTCAGGACGAAGAGGTCGGCAGCTTTCATCCAGGCATAGGGGTTTGAAACAAATCCCACAAACTCGACGTCGTCTTTCAGGCCGAGTTCGCGGACCATGTTTTCAAGCTCTGCCCGTAGCTCGCCATCGCCAAGAATGAGCAGGCGGGCGTCGCGCCGCTTTTTCAATAATGCAAATGCAGCCAGCATGGTCGGATAGTCTTTTTGTACATTGAGACGACCGACAGCGATGAGAACAGGTGCGGTGCTCTTGTCGAACCATTTGTGCTCTATCGTTTTGCTCACCTGTGCATAAAAATGCGGTGTCACGACGGGATTGTTGATGACGGTTGGGTGGAGTTTTCCACCTGTGAGTTGACGCAGATCTTCGGCAACACCCTGGGAGATGGCAACGACAGAGTCAGTAAACCTGTAGACTGTGCGAACAAACAAAGGCCAGTAACGTTCAATCCACAAAGCCGATTTTCCGGCATTTGCCGTTGGCGTGTTTTGAACACTCAGGACCAGCCGTGTCGGCCAGCGGTAGAGAAGCTTGCCGACAATGGCGATGATATGTGTATGTGCCAAAGCCGGCATGAGAACGGCCGGTTTTTCAAGGCGCATATAGTCGTTGAGAGGGGCCAGTGATTTCATCATCCGCTTGACGCCAAGGTCGAATATTTTGACCCGGGGATCGAGCAATTCGAGATAGGGGCCTTCCCTGCGCCCCAGCACCATATGCGTTTCGAGGCCGAGCTCTGCAAACCGGTTGGCCAGATTGACCATGGCGCGTTCAGCGCCACCGCCACTCAGCGCGGAAAGAAATATGGCGACGGGTCCTTTTGATGACAGGTTCACACGCTCAGCCATTCTTCAGAAGGTCGTCAAAATAGATGATGGTGCGTTTCAATCCATCCTCAAGCTGGATGGTGGGTTCCCAGCCAAGTTTGGCGCGGGCGAGCGAAATGTCCGGGCAGCGCTGCTTCGGGTCATCGGCCGGCAGGGGTTTGCGAACCAGCGTCGACCCTGTGCCTGTCAGTTCAATGACTTTTTCGGCGAGTTGCAGAATGGTGAACTCACCCGGATTGCCGAGATTAACGGGCCCGGTGACATCATCATCTGTTGCCATAAGGCGGATGAAGCCCTCCACCAGATCATCGGCATAGCAGAAGGATCGCGTTTGCGAGCCGTCGCCATAGATGGTGATGTCTTCGCCCTTCAGCGCCTGAACGATGAAGTTGGAAACGACGCGGCCATCATTGGGGTGCATGCGTGGCCCATAGGTGTTGAAGATGCGCGCCACCTTGATGTTGAGACCGTGCTGGCGGTGATAGTCGAAGAAGAGCGTCTCCGCCGCGCGCTTGCCTTCGTCATAGCAGGAACGGATACCGAGCGGATTGACATTTCCCCAATAATCTTCCTTCTGCGGATGAACGGAAGGGTCGCCATAAACCTCTGAAGTCGATGCCTGAAAAATCGGAATACGCAGACGTTTTGCCAGGCCCAGCATATTGATGGCGCCATGCACGCTGGTCTTGAGTGTTTGGACGGGGTCATTCTGATAATGGATCGGTGAAGCCGGGCAGGCGAGATTATAAATTGCGTCGGCTTCGATGTAGAGCGGGAAGGTCACATCATGGCGGATGAGCTCAAATCGAGGATGCGCCAGCAGGTGGGAAATGTTTCTTTTGCTGCCTGTATAGAAATTGTCCAGGCAGAGCACTTCATGGCCGGCCGCGATCAGGCGATCGCAGAGATGTGAACCCAGAAATCCTGCGCCGCCAGTTACCAATATGCGGCTTGAGCCAATATTCATTGCCTTATCCATCATTCTAACCAATGCCGACGCCGTCATAGGCAAAGCCTGCGGCTTTCATTTCCGAGGGCTTGTAGATGTTGCGCAGATCTACCAGAACCTTTTCTTTCATCGTTTTGGACAGGCGTTCAAAATCGAGCGCGCGGTACTCGTTCCATTCGGTGATGATGACAAGCGCTGCGGCATCCTTGGCGGTTGCATATGGGTTGTCGCAATAGGCGACCTCCTTCGGCAGCATGTGCTTTGCCTCTTTCACGCCCTGCGGATCATGGGCCTGAACCCTGGCGCCTTTGGCGATGAGACCCGGCACGATATCAAGTGAGGGTGAATCCCGCATGTCATCGGTATCCGGCTTGAATGTCAGGCCAAGTACGCCGATGGTCTTGCCGTCGACGGAGCCGCCACAGGCTTCAACCACCTTGTCGACCATTCGCAACTTGCGCGCGTTATTGACGGCAACCACGGCCTCCACGATGCGGGTCGGCGCGCCATATTGCTGGGCAGTGCGGACAAGAGCCAGCGTGTCCTTGGGAAAGCAGGAACCACCATAGCCGGGGCCTGCGTGAAGGAATTTCTTGCCGATGCGGCCGTCGAGCCCGATGCCGCGGGCCACGTCCTGCACATTGCCGCCCGCCTTTTCGCAGAGATCGGCGATCTCGTTGATAAAGGTGATCTTGGTAGCAAGGAAGGCATTGGCCGCATATTTGATGATCTCGGCGGTGCGGCGGCTGGTGAAGACGATCGGAGTCTCATTAATATAAAGCGGGCGATAAAGCGCGCGCAGCACCTCGCGGGCGCGTTCATCCTCAGCTCCACAGACCACACGGTCGGGCCGCTTGAAATCATCAATGGCCGCACCCTCGCGCAGAAATTCCGGGTTGGAGGCAACGGAGAAGTCGCCATCGGGCCGGGTCTTGCGAATAATGGCTTCAACTTCGTCAGCCGTGCCGACAGGCACCGTCGATTTGGTGACGATGACCGTATAGCCTTGCATATGGGCGGCGATCTCTTCGGCGGCGGCATAAACATAAGAGAGGTCGGCATGGCCGTCGCCGCGTCGGGTCGGTGTGCCCACGGCAATGAAAACGGCATCGACATCTTTGACGGCTTCAGCCAGATCGGTTGTAAAAGAGAGGCGGCCTGAAAAGCGGTTGCCATTTACCAGCACATCAAGGCCGGGTTCATAGATCGGAATCTCGCCACGCAGCAGGGCCTCGATTTTCTCCTCATTTTTGTCCACGCAAATGACTTCATGGCCGAAATCAGCAAAACAGGCACCAGAGACAAGGCCGACATATCCAGAACCGATCATCGCAACGCGCATTGAGAATACCTATCGAAGGGGAGTTGGTGGGTGAGGCAGGTTTGACTGTCTAACAGTCCGATTCAGAGGAACTAATAAAAGACTTATCCTCAAACTATGACATTCTCAGATAATTATGACACAGACTATCTTCTCCAATCATGTCGTAAAATCGGCTTCTATGTTAAGCAATAATATTGAGAATGGATGAACCGGCGCGGTTTTGGCGGGTTAGAGTTTCTGTGAGGGGTAAATGACCATTCTTGTGACAGGGGCTGCCGGTTTTATCGGCAGTCATGTTTGTCAGGCACTTCTGGATCGTGGTGATCGTGTCGTGGGGATTGATGATCTCAATCCCTATTATGATCCCGCCCTCAAGCAGGCGCGGCTGGACAGGCTTCTGCCGCGCAATGGATTCAGTTTCTATCAGGGCGATATCGCGGAAACCGCTGCCATCGCGGCTGCGGTCAAAGACCGGGAGATCACCGGTGTGGTACATCTTGCGGCGCAGGCCGGCGTGCGCTACTCGCTTGAGAACCCGCGCGCCTATGTGCGATCCAATCTGATGGGCCATCTTGAGATTCTGGAACTGTGCCGGCATCTGGGCACGGTCAATCACCTTGTCTATGCCTCCTCAAGCTCCGTCTATGGTGGCAATGAGAAGGTGCCTTTCAGCGAATCTGATCCGGTGGATCATCCCGTTTCGCTTTATGCGGTCACAAAGAAGGCCGATGAGCTTATGAGCCATGCCTATGCGCATCTCTATGGCATCGCCCAGACAGGCCTTCGCTATTTCACGGTCTATGGCCCCTGGGGCCGTCCTGACATGGCCTATTGGATTTTTACCAAGGCCATGCTGGCAGGTGAGCCCATCAAGCTCTTCAATCAGGGTGAGATGTGGCGCGACTTTACCTATATCGACGACATTGTGGCCGGTACGATTGCGGCCCTCGACAATCCCCCGTCGGCCCAAGCCGGCGTGCCGCACCGAATCTATAATATCGGCCACAACCAGCCTGAACATCTGGGTCATTTCGTCGATATTCTGGAGGATGTGCTGGGCGTGAAGGCCGTGCGTCAGCTTGAGCCCATGCAGCCGGGTGATGTGGTTCGGACCTATGCTGACATCACGGATATCAGCCGCGATCTCGGGTTTTCACCCAAGACCAGCCTGAAAGAGGGTCTATCCAGCTTTGCCGACTGGTATCGGGGCTACTTCAAGCCCTGAATATCAAACAGGCACTTGCCAAGCGGTTATTTATGCTCATTCTGACACGAAATTTTTGTGCCAGACCTTGAGGGTTTGGCCAGCTGGGAAGGATCCGGGCCTTTGTCGTCATCAGGACGTATTGCACTCATCACAGGCATCACAGGCCAGGACGGGGCCTATCTGGCCCGGCTTCTTCTCGACAAGGGTTATATTGTCCATGGCATCAAGCGCCGCTCTTCCTCCTTCAATACCGCCCGCATTGACGATCTCTATCAGGACCCGCATATCGATAATGCGCGGCTCTTTCTTCATTATGGCGATCTGACGGATTCAACAGGCCTCATCCGCATCGTGCAGGAAACCAAGCCCGACGAGCTTTATAATCTGGCGGCCCAGTCCCATGTGCAGGTCAGTTTCGAGACACCGGAATATACGGCCAATGCGGATGCGATCGGCACGCTGCGGCTGCTCGAAGCCATTCGCATTCTCGGTATGGAGAAGACCTGTCGCTTCTATCAGGCCTCGACCTCTGAGCTATATGGCAAGGCGCAGGAAACGCCCCAGCGTGAGACGACGCCCTTCTATCCCCGAAGCCCCTATGCGGCGGCCAAGCTCTATGCCTATTGGATGACGGTGAATTACCGTGAAGCCTATGGCATGCATGCCTCCAACGGCATTCTCTTCAATCATGAGAGCCCCATGCGCGGTGAGACCTTTGTGACGCGCAAGATCACGCGCGCCGTGGCCTCCATTGAGGTCGGGCAGCAGGAGGTTCTTTATCTGGGCAATCTGGATGCCAAGCGCGACTGGGGCCATGCGCGGGACTATGTCGACGGCATGTGGCGCATGCTGCAGCAGGATGTGGCGGATGACTATGTCCTCGCGACCGGCGAGACCCATTCGGTGCGTGAATTTGTCGAACGGGCCTTTGCCGAGGTAGGCCGCCATATTGTCTGGTCCGGCCAGGGGGCCGATGAAATCGGTACGGATGCAGCGACAAACAAGGTTCGGGTGCGTATCGATCCACGCTATTTCAGGCCGACGGAAGTTGACCTTCTGATCGGGGATCCGAGCAAGGCCTTTGAGAAGCTTGGCTGGAAGCATACGACCAACTTCGAGCAGCTCGTGTCTGAAATGATGGCATTTGATCTCAAACTGCTTTCGGCCGTGGCCAATCTCAAGAGCTGAGCGTTGCATTTTTGCACGGGGTATAGCTTATGAGCCGGTCAGTGGTCTGAATCTGGTGCGCCCTTCTTGCCATTCCATGTGTATCTCGGCACGATCTTCACTCTGCATACGGATGTATGTCAGTGGGCTTGATCGGGGGGCACATGGATATTTCGCAGGTGACGGTCTGGGCGCAGCAGTTCACAGATGACCTCAGCTATTTCCTGTCGCATTTGCCGGCATGGCTCTCTTCGCCTTTTGCCCTTTTCATCTATAGCTGGCTCTTTCTTCTGGTCCTCATACTGGGATCGGCAATATTGGGATATCGTCAGCTCAAGGTGCTCAAGGCCTTTAACGAGGCTGATCTTGTGCGCCGCAGGCCGGGACCTCTGGCCCGCCGTATGGATTCCATCCGCCGAGACATCCGTGAGCTGGATGCATTTGCTGCGGCCAAGATGAAAAACATTCTCGGGATGACGGCAGGCCTTCTCGCGGCCGGGATCATCATTCCCGGCGTCGCGCTTGCCCTGATTGCCTATTATCAGCAATGGTTCCTGCCGGGACCGCCAGCCCTTCTTCTGCAAACAGATGCCGGTGCACAGGTCGCTTCCCAACCATTGCAGCTTCTCTATTTCATCGTCGATCAGAGCCTGAAGGGCGGACTGAGCGATACGTTCGAGGTCTTTAATCTCGCCATTACGCGGGTCACAAATAATCCGGAAAATGTTGTCTATTCCGGCTTTGTGCTTTTCTACCGCATCATTGCGGGGGCCGTTGTCATTACCATTATTTATGCCAATGCGCGGATGATCCTCGGCTTGCGCCATGTGAAGGAGGCGACAAAGAAGCTCAAGGAGCAACTCGCTGTCGCCGAGGTGGAGGCCAAGCTGGTCGCGGCCCGCTAAGCCCTCATGCCTCTTTGAGCCATTTGTTATTGATGCCTCTTTGAGCCATTTGTTATTGATGCCTCTTTGAGCCATTTGTTATTGATGCCTCTTTGAGCCATTTGTTATTGATGCCTCTTTGAGCCATTTGTTATTGATGCCGCTCTGCGCCATGATGTTTTCAACTCAAGGCTGCCTCAGACAGCCGGTAGCCAATAAAAAGAAGACAGGAAATGGCCATGGAGAAGGGTGTTTTCAGCGATCTGCTGGTGATTGACTGTGCGAGCTTCATTGCTGGGCCGGCAGCGGCCACGATCCTCTCGGATTTTGGGGCCCGTGTGATCAAGATCGAGCCCCCTGAAATAGGCGACAGCTATCGCCAGCTCAGACATATTCCTGGCATGCCCAGGGCCGAACAGGACTATTTCTGGATTCTCGATAACCGGAACAAGGAGAGCCTGGCGCTCGACCTGAAACATCCCGATGCCCGCACCGTTCTGGAAGATCTTGTGGCGAGGGCAGATGTCTTCATCACCAATTTTCCCGGGCCCATACGTAAGCGCCTGAGGCTGCGGGCCGAAGACATATTGCCGCTCAATGACCGTCTGATCTATGCCTCGCTGACGCCTTATGGCGAGACCGGGCCCGAAAAGG
Source organism: Hyphomicrobiales bacterium (assembly GCA_016124805.1). Classification (GTDB taxonomy): domain Bacteria; phylum Pseudomonadota; class Alphaproteobacteria; order Parvibaculales; family Parvibaculaceae; genus Parvibaculum. Next base: position 111,675 of record WGND01000003.1, read on the forward strand.
ACAGGACCGGCTATGATGCGACGGCCTATTGGGCGCGCTCCGGCCTGATGGATGCCGTGCGCCCGAACCAGCAGATTGAACCCGCGATCTCGGTGCCTGGCATGGGCGACCATCCGACGGCTGTGGCGCTCTACAGCGCCATTGTCACGGCGCTTTATCGGCGCGAGCGGACAGGCAGGGGCGGGGCTGTCTCAACGTCATTGCTGGCCAATGGTCTCTGGGCCAACGCCGCCCATGTGCAGGCATCAATTGTGGATGCGGATTTTTCCATTCGCCTGCAGCGCGGACAGCGCGGCGCGCTGACCGAGCTTTATGAATGCAGGGACGGACGATGGTTCATGTTTGCCATGCTGAATTATCAGCGGGAGTGGCCCCTGCTTGCGGAGGCCATTGGCAAGCCGGAATGGCTGCGTGACAAGCGGTTTGAGAGCCATGAGGCCCGTAGCGCCCATACCGCTGAGCTTGTGGCGCTGCTGTCAGAGGTTTTTCTGACGCGGGACTGGCGGGAATGGCGGGCGATTTTTCAGGCGGCGGGCCTCACCTATGGGCCGATTTCGCGCCCCGAGGACCAGATGCTCTGCCCGCAGGTGGCGGCCAATGGCTATCTGCCTGAAATTGCAGGCAGTGGCGGCATGAAGACGGTCGACAGCCCGGTTCACATGGCCGGCGAGGTCAAGCGCATCCCCGGGATTGCACCTGAAATCGGCGAACATAGCCGCACAATCCTGGCATTCATGGGCTATGAAGACGAGGTGATTGATCGGCTGATGACAAGTGGGGCGGTAGCCTAGGACGCGCAAATAGGCCATTGTCCGGCTTTTGGGGCCGCCACATTCCGATGCCGAAACAGATATTCAGCGAGCAACACCGAACCGCGCTCATCACAGGTGTGACGGGGCAGGACGGGGGGTATCTCGCGGCGCTGCTGTTGAAAAAAGGCTATCTCATTCACGGTCTGGCGCGAGACCCGGCAAGCCTCGCCATGGACCGTTTTGCGGGTATCCCTGATGTCGCGACACGATTGATCCTGCATCGGGCGGATATGGCCGATGGTGACCGGCTTCGCGCGCTGGTGGATGATATCCGACCTGACGAGATCTATAATCTCGCCGCGCAATCCCATGTTCAGGCAAGCTTTGACGATCCCGCCCATACGGCCGAGGTCAATGCGGCCGGTCCTCTCCATCTTCTTCAGGCCCTTCATGAGCTTGATGCCGGTCGTCGCATCCGTTTCTGTCAGGCCTCGAGTTCGGAGATGTTCGGCGAGGCAAAAGGCCTGCAGGACGAGATGGCGCCGCTGCATCCTGCCAACCCCTATGCGGCGGCCAAATGCGCAGCCTTTGAGGCTGTGATCCGGTTTCGCGAGGCTCATGGCCTGCATGCCTCCAACGCCATTCTCTTCAATCATGAGAGCCCCTATCGCCATGAGCGCTTCGTGACGCGCAAGATATCCATGGCCGTTGCGGGTTTTTATTTTGGACAGGGGCGATGTCTTCGACTGGGCAATCTCGACACGCGACGTGACTGGGGCCATGCCCGCGACTATGTCGCCGGCATGTGGCTGATGCTGCAGCAGGCAACGCCCGGTGATTATGTTTTTGCAACCGGACAGAACCATTCGGTGCGGGACTTTGTGGAACGGGCCTTTGCCGAGATCGGGCGCGAGATTGTCTGGGAGGGTGCAGCTGTGAACGAGGTTGGTCGCGATGCCCGCTCCGGTGAAGTGCTTGTGATGGTTGATGCCGAATATTTCCGGCCAACCGATCTTCAGTCGTCGCTCGGCGATGCCAGCAAGGCCCGCCGCCTTCTCGGATGGCATATTGATATTGATTTTAATTCGCTGGTCCGTGAAATGGTGGCGGCAGATATTGCGCGCCTTGAGGCGGAGCACCCGGACTTTACGCGTGAGACAATCTGCGACTAACGCCTTGTCCCGCCAAATTCCGCAAAATCTCCCGCCAAATTCCGCAAAATCCCGCCAAATCCCGGTGCGCGATCAGTCCCGTTGCGGCACAATCATGTCCCGAACTGAAAACATTCGTTTTCTTCAAATTGGCGACAGGCTAGGCTTTCGAGTGTATTCGGGCCTTTTTGGAGCTTTCTTCTTCTTCGGCTCGGTCTTAAAAATGTATTCCTGTCGCCATATGGTTCAAACGGGTCATGACAACTGGCCCGGGACTTGCTGAAATCTCAATATTGCTCAGTTTGAGATGTTTCTGAACGGTGGGGGTTATGCAGGGTACGGGGGTAGAGTCAGCTGAAACTTTTGGTCAGCATATCGGCCAGGGAGCCGCGCCATCGGCTGTCGCGGATATGATGAAGTCGATGCCGCCTCAATTTGGGTCTCCGGGTGTCGTCACCGAGCGTGCCTCGCAGCAGGTGCTGGCTGATCTTTGTGCTGCCTTTGATTTCCTGACCGTATTGGCCTGCGCCATTGTCGCCAAATATTTTTACATCGACGCGTATTTGGACAGGGCGACGCCCCTACCCGAATATCTCATCATCGGCCTGATTGGCGCGAGCGTTGCCACCTTTATTCTGCGTCGGCAGGGGGCCTATTCGATTGATGTTCTCGGCAGTACGCGCGGCTATGTCAGGCGTGCCCTGATTGCCATTCTTGTCGCCGCCTTCTTCCTGTTTGGCGTTGGCTATTTTCTGAAAATGTCTCAGTCCTATTCGCGTGGCTGGATCATCAGCTGGTTTGCCCTTTCATTTCTTGTACTGATTGCCAACCGGTTCCTGACCTCCCTTTATCTGAAGCGCTGGATATCGAAGGGGATATTTGCCAAGCAGGTCGCCATTTTCGGCAGCGGCATGATTGCTAAATATCTGCTGACACATCTCAGGCAGGACACCTCACGCATGAATGTGGTGGGTGTGTTTGATGATGCCTATGGTTCTACTACGTCAGCTGTTCCCGCGTCTGGCGGCCTGTCGGAGCTCATTCGTCTGGCACAGCGAACACGCATCGACGAGGTTGTGATCGCCTTGCCGCTCTCGGAAACCCAGCGCATTGAGAAGCTGTTTGCTGAGCTCTCGATTCTGCCGAGCGCCATTTCCCTCTGCCCGGATATTGTGGCTTTCCGTCTGCGTCCCAAGCGCATGGTGGATCACAATGGTGTCATGCTGATGGAACTTGCCGGACGTCCGCTGGACGACTGGAGCCCGATTATCAAGTCACTGGAGGATAAAATCATTGCCGGCTTGCTGCTGACATTTGCAGCCCCCTTGATGATCCTGATTGCCGCGATGATCAAGCTCGACAGCCCGGGCCCGTTCTTTTTCCGGCAGCGGCGCCATGGTTTCAACCATGAAGTGATTTCCGTTCTGAAATTCAGGACCATGCGGGTGGCGGAAGACGGCCCGCAGGTGACCCAGGCCCAGAAGAATGATCCGCGCGTGACGCGGGTCGGGCGTTTTCTACGCCGGACGAGCCTTGATGAATTGCCGCAGCTCATCAATGTGTTGATGGGCACCATGTCGCTGGTGGGGCCGCGTCCCCACGCCCTTGCCCATAATGAATATTATGCCGCCACGCTGGAGCGCTATGCCGCCCGCCACAAGGTCAAGCCGGGTATCACCGGCTGGGCACAGATCAATGGTTTCCGGGGCGAAACCGATACGCCGGAAAAAATGCGCAAGCGTGTCGAATATGATCTCTACTACATTGAGAACTGGTCGATCTGGCTGGATATCAAGATCATTCTGCTGACACCCTTTCTCGGCCTCATTGGCAAGAATGCGTTTTGACGTTCACGCTTTCCAATCGATAGATTTTTCTCTTAGTTTGACAGTTGCTCGGGGCGGAGGATTTCAATCTTTCGGTAGCCGCGGCGAATGATCCCCGCCTTCTCCAACTGCTCGAGAAGCTTTCCCAGCGTGATACGGCTCACACCAATCGTGTAAGCGAGTTCGGTTTGCAGCGCCTGGACATAAAGCCCCCCTTCCTCCGACCCGATGACGCTTTCGCGTAGAAGCGTTTTCAGGCGTTCCAAGGGACGCTTTTGACGGAAATCATCCATCATGGATAGCGACCGATGCAATCGTGCTGCCAGCATCCGCAGAAGCACATGGCTAAGGACCGGCATGGTGTCGAGCAATTCCCGGGTCTTGGGGGCTGATATCTGGAGCACTTTTGCAGGCTCCAGGGCGGTGACGTCATAGGTTCGCGGCAGGTCGATCAGGACAGTCATCTCGCCAAATGATTGGCCGGGCCCGATCTCCAGCAGCGTTATCAGGGCACCATCCTGGGTGTAGTTGCCGATGCGGAGCCTGCCTTCGACCAATACGGACAGGCCCGGCTTTTGATCCCCGCGGCTCTGAACAAGACAACCAGCTGGATAGGCAACCACTCTCCCTGCCCGGAAGAGCATGGCCTGTTCGCTGTCTGACAGCTGCTGGAGCAGCGGGAAGTCCGGGCGGTCGATCTCCATAATTTCAAATGTTAATAAGTTTGCATTTTGAAGCAAGGCCGAATGCTACCTTCCGCGCGGCTTCACAAATGAATGCCTCAGAGAAAATTGGGAGGGTCCAATGAAACCGGAAATCATAGCAGCATTTGCTATCTTGCTAGGGTTTGTCTTGCTTGAAATTTTCTTCACCCGCTTTTTTTCAAAGGCAGGGCAGAAGAGAAGTGACGCGATTGTCGAAATCATCTCGACGAGCGTTTTGCTGCTTGTTACGCAGCCTGCTGTTCTCATGCTCTCCGCGCTTGGGATGGCGATGTTGTTCCCTGAGGCGAGGGGCGTGATTTCTGATTGGCCTGTATGGTCCAAAGTACTTCTTCTGCTCGTTTTTGACGACATGATGCAATATTGGTGGCACCGTTTTTCACATATGACGCCGTGGCTCTACAAGCTGCATCGGCCCCACCACAATGCCGAATATCTCTCCATTCGTGTCGTCTATCGGAACAATATTTTTTACTACGCGCTCCTGCCGGGCCTCTGGTGTTCCGGCATCCTGCTCTATCTCGGTGTCGGCTGGGTTTATGCCGTCTATCTGGTCATAAAACTCACCGTCATCTATGGCGCTCATAGTGATGTGCGCTGGGACGCGCCCCTTTACAAAATCAAGTGGCTTTCGCCAGTCATGTGGGTGGTGGAGCGCACCATATCGACCCCGGCCACACATGGCGCGCATCACGGTCGGCATGCCGCCGATGGCGTGACCAATTACCACGGCAATTTTGGCAATCTGCTGTTCTTCTGGGATGTGCTTTTTGGGACGGCCAAGATAACGCGCCGTTACCCGGAAGAGATGGGTGTTGAAAATCTCCCGGACACCTCGATAGGTGAGCAATTGCTCTGGCCGCTGATCTCAACAGAGCGCTCACGCAAAGCGACATCCGGCATCGTGGCCTAGTCCTGGCTACGGTCTGATGGCTGACAATAAGGGGAGGCAACATTTATTGTCTCCCATAAATCTTCTGAGCCATGTTTCATCTCTTTGTCCAAAAGATGAGGCAGGGTAAACTTGCCCCCGCGCGGAGCGTTTGCGGGACATGGCTCAGGAGTTTCGATAGATGATACATCCAGACAATGGTCTTGCCCGGGAAATCATCGAGATTTATGACGCGCGCGGCAGGCAGCGTTATGGCCTTGAAGATATCAGCCAGCTTCAGCATGCCCTTCAGACAGCGGCGCTGCTTGAAAAGGCGGGCGCGACACCGGCGCTTGTCCTTGCCGGCCTGCTCCATGATGTGGGCCATATGATTCACAAGCTGGGTGAGAACCCGGCAGGGGACGGGATCGACGATCGCCATGAAATCCTTGGGGCGAAATGGCTCGCCAAACGCCTTCCCGCCTCTGTTGCAGAACCTGTTCGTCTCCATGTTGAGGCCAAGCGCTATCTCTGTGGAACAGACCCCGACTATGCCAGCCGATTGGCGCCTGATTCCGTTCTCAGTCTGAAGCTGCAGGGCGGCCCCATGGCGCCTGATGAAGCGGCAGGCTTTCTGGAAAAGCCCTTTGCGTCCGATGCCGTTTTGCTGCGGCGACTTGATGATGAGGCCAAAGATCCGGACGCCTGCACCCCGCCGCTTGCCTATTTTCTCTCGCTCTTGCCGCTCGTTCCCATTGATGAGGCGGCGCGGGATGTTTTTGCGCGAGAGGGGGTGCTGGTGCTGCGGGGTTTCTTTTCGGATGATGACGTTGCCGCTCTGCAGGCCTTTTCGCACGACATGGGCACGCGTGCCCAATCACTGCTGACGGCGGCCCTCCATCAGGGCTTGTCTTCCGGTGATCTGCTTCAAAGATATCCCGATGACCTCATTCCGGTCGCCGAAGCATCCGACCCGGCCTTGCTCTGTCGCTTTGAATATCTTATCGGGTCGCATCCCCGCTTTGCCGATCTTGTGACGGATCGCATTGCGCCCGCCATTTCATGCCTCACGGGTGAGAGCTTTATTCCTTTCAAGGACAAGGAGAATGAAAAGCTTCCCGGTGGCGGTGCCTTCGGGCCGCATCAGGATTTTGCCGCCTATCAGGCTTTTGGGCCGCGCTATAATGTGACGGCGATGGTGTCGATTGACGCGGCGACGAGAGAAAATGGCTGTCTGGAATTTGCGACGGACTGGCGAGCCTATGCCGCGCGCCATCCTGAGGCCGTTGAAATGAGTATCGAAGATCGACCGCTGCTGCGTTTTGAAAAGGGTGGTCCCAAAAATGGGGACATTGCGCCTGAGATCGCAGCGTCACTCACATGGCAACATGTCGAGACGGGACCAGCTGACCTTGTGCTTTTTGATTCATTCGCCCCGCATCGCTCGGCGTCCAATCAGAGTGCGGCGGCACGCCGCGCGATGTTTCTCACCTTCAATGCCGCGCGCGAGGGTGACTGGTATGCGCGCTATTATCAGGAAAAGCGGGCGCATTATGATGATCCCAAATTCCACGTCTCAACACCGACCCTTCATGCGGGCAGCGTGACTGAAGACAGGAACTGATCAATTTCGCCAAGGATCTCTGACGTAGAGAGATTTATGAGCGTTTTCCCGCTGAGCGCCCCCAACAGGGCCTGCGCCCATGTCGCGTGTGGGCTTGCGTCACCGGGCGCCACAACGAGTCTGTCGATGTGGTCGAGCCCCAGACCATTTTCGTAGATATCATCGGCATCAAGTTCGATCAGGGCGGCGGTGCTTGTGGGTTCGCTGCAGGCCCTCTGCGCGCCGACAAGATTGTCGTGTCGGCCTTTGGTGGCCAGATGACCGGCAGCGAAGAAGCCCTCTCGTGATGCCCAGGTGAAATCGGGATGACGTGATGCCAGTTTCGCAGCGATCTGAGTGGCGAGCGCTCCATCATCGCCGATTACGCCAATGGTCGGGATGCGTCCGCTGGCCCCACGCGGGAACCAGCTCTCGATAATGTCGGCCTCTTCACCCAGGATGAGACCGGGATTGACATTGAGTTCGCAAAATCCGCCGCCGATATCGAGATAGGATTTCGAGATGTCGGTTGTCATGAAATCCAGTCCGGCCAGATCGATCCCGAAAAGCGCTGCTGCCCGGATGCCCAGGCGAATATTGTCGGGATGGGTGATGTCGGTGACCAATTCGATCGTGCCGCCTGCGGCGCGATTGGCCTGGCTCTTGAGGATAATCTTTTCGCCCTTGGTGGGGACTGACTCAGGCGTGAGATTTTGTCGCGCAAGAAGAAATTCTGTTTCTTCGTTGAGCGCAATGGGTTTCATGCGGACGTCACTTCGATCCTGCGCCCGTTCCCTGTTGGTGGCCTCAATCAGTTGACGGATGGAAAGAGCGCCGTCCCCGATAATATGGGCAGGCGAAAGACGTCTGACGGAGAGGACTTTGCCGTTCAAAATCGTAATGCGATGGCTGTCGCCCGGCAGGAAGGTTTCAACGATGACCTTGCCGAAAGCCGAGGCGATTCTGTAAGCGCGTTTGACGTCTGCATCCGTCGTCAGATTCGTGCTGACACCATTGCCATAGTCGGAGGCAAGCGGCTTTACGACCACCGGGAACCGGAGGCGGCGGGCGGCATTGACCGCCTCATTTTCGTTGCGTGCCAGATATTGCATGGGCGCTGGAAGGCCCTGGGCCCGCAGCGTGGCACCGGTTGCATATTTGTTGGAGGAGAGCGCGGTCGAAATATGGCTTGTGGCATCTGTAAAGCTTAAGGACGATCTTTGCCGATGGATGCCCTGACCCAGAGAGAGGGGGCGTGCTTCATGTGTGACAGCTGACCACGGGATGCGGCGCTCTTCCGCAATCCGGATATAGTGAGATGTTCCCAACACATAGGTATTGTTTTCGACAAATTTTTCGATGGCATTCCGGGCCGGGGTCAGGCTTTTCCCGTCAGGTACGTGAAGCAGACATTCCGTGACATAGCTCGCCAGTTGCCCCGCAGCTGTTGCGATGTTGCTCAGGCGATATTCAAAAAAAAGCCTGTTGGCGGCATTTTCCCCCTCGTCATTCGGCAATCCGCAAAAGACAACCGGCATACCCGCCCAGCGCTGGAACCGGATGATGGCGCTTGCGAGGACGTCATTGATGCTTTGAGGTGGTTGCGTAGTGGAAAGGGCAGGAAGTGCTTTCAGATTCTGCACAACATGGGAGGGGCATGTCTCTTCCAGCAGATCCTCTATGCGACGTGCCAGCAGGGGCAGGTCGCTTGCCGGACTCTGCGGGAGATCGTGGCTGGCGAGCATAACAGGTTTGAGATAATACCGGTTTGGGCCCCGAAAGCGTTTCAAGACCTTCAAACTGTTTCCCATACTTGTTGCTTTCCCCGCGGCGATCCCTTGACCCATCTTATAGTGGAAGTATCAGTTTGTGGGGGCTGTCAAAAGGGCTTCAAGCTTTTTGCGGGCATCATCGGGGCCGGTCACTTCAATGACCCGGCTGCTGAGTGATTTGAGGAGACCGGTTGCGGCGGCTGTTTCGGGCCCATCCCCGTCGGATTTGTTGACCAGAACAAGTACCGCCAGCCGGTCAATACCGAGCCCATGCCGTGCGATATCCTGCGTGTTCAGTTCCATCAGTGCTGCGGTGCTGGATGGTTCGCTCCAGGCCCGCTGCGTGCCTGCGAAATTGTCCTGTGGCTCCTTGGCGGCCAAACTGCCATCGACATAAAAACCCTGCTTTGAAGCCCAGCTAAAATGTGGATGGGTTTGCAACATCTGTGCAGCAATCTCTGAAGCGATGGTGCCGCCATCATTGAGAATGCCGATCGTCAGGATGCGGCCTTGATGGGGGCCGGGAAACCATTTATCGAAAAGATATTCGCGCTCGTCAAACATGAAGGCGGGGGTGACATTGATTTCGCAAAAGCCACCGCCCACTTCCAGATAGGATTTGGCAATGTCGGGACAGAGAAAATCCAGACCCGCCACATCAATGCCCATCACATGGGTAGCGCGCTCGGCAAGCCATTTGTTGTCGGGATGCATAATGTCGGTCACGATCTCATAGCTGCCGCCGAGTACCAAATTGCTCTGGCTGCGTAAGGCTACTTTCTGCTCGTCGACAGGAATGCTGGTTCGGGTCAGACCGGCGTTTTTAATGAAGTCGTCCGTCATCTGATCAAGCTGAATGGGCCAGAGGTTCTGACCGGCCCGTGCCCTGTTGGCGCCCGCTACAAGACCGGTGATGTCCGTCTTGCCGTCGCCGATGACGTGGGCAGGAATCTGATGGCGGGCGGTATGCAATTTGCCGTCGATGACCGTCAGGCGATAATGCTCGCCCGGCAGATGCGTTTCCACGAGGACGGGGCCATGTGCGCGTGCAGCATTATAGGCTTGTTTGACTGCTGCTTCATTCATCAGGCCGGTGCTGACAGCTGTCCCCTTGTCGGTGCCCAGTGGTTTGATAACGACGGGATAGCCAAGCGCGCGGGCGGCCTGGATCGCGGCCTCCAGTGTCGCAACAACATGCTGATGGGGCGCCGGAATGCCATGGCTTTGGAGAATCCGGGCGGCGGCATTCTTGTTCGTCGAGAGGCTGGCGCTGATGGTGCTGGTTCTGTCGGTAAAGTTTCCATAGACGCGCTGCGCCAGATGCCCTTCACCGAAAGAGAGAAAATGCCCATCCTGCCGCAGGTCGCGCCAAGGAATATTGAGGCGTCGCGCCAGCCGCAGATAGGTTGCGACATTTCGCAAATCCATGCTTTTTGCCGTGAACTGGCCAATAGCCTTTGCAGCCTGCCTGTCGGCATGGGGGATGCCAGGGTCACTCAGCTCATAAAGGTGCAGGGCCAGTGCCAGCGCATTGATAGTGACGGGCTTGACCGCATATTCAATGGCAATCGTTTCGGCGGTTTCACGCGTGCTCACCACAGCCCAGTGGCTGACAGGGAAGCCGATCCAGCGCTGCAGCGTGACGACCATGCCGGCGATGAGGCGTCCGGTTGTCAGTGGTGCATCTGACGCCGGGCGTGTCGGCAGGTCCGGCTCGAAAAAGTCAGCACCCGACGGACGGCATTGGGCAAGAATATGATGGAGACGCGCCTCGCGTTCTTTCAAGGTTTCTTCGGACTCTCTTACATGACCAAGTTCAGCATGCATCATCGGTCGCGGGCTTTGGAGAGAGGGGCCTGCAATCCAAAACTGCTTCTGAAGTGTTGGCTTCATGGATGAGACGACTTTGTCAACCGATCAAGAATGGGCCGAAAAGCCGGGGCGAGATCGGGGCGGTCCAGCGCATAGGCCACATTTGCCGAGAGATAGCCCACCTTGTCGCCGCAATCATAGGTCGTGCCGTCAAATTTATAGGCTGAGAAATTCTGTTCCCCCAGAAGCGAGATCATGCTGTCGGTGAGCTGGATCTCGCCACCGGCACCGGGTTTCTGTTTTTCGAGATGGGCAAAAATTTCAGGCTGCAGAATGTAACGCCCTGAAATGATCAGATTGGAGGGCGCATCCTCGATCTTCGGTTTTTCGACCATGCCAGTGATGGCGTGGGTTCGTTCGTTGAAAGTTTCGCCCAGTGCGCAGACGCCATAACGATTGACATGTTCATGCGGGACTTCCTCAACGGCGACCACATTGCCGCCCCGCGCATTATAGGTCTCGATCATCTGCGCCATGCAGCCGGGCTTTGACTGGATGAGCATGTCGGGCAGTGACAGGGCGAAGGGCTCAGCGCCAATAATTTCACGTGCGCACCAGACGGCGTGGCCGAGCCCCAGCGGTTCCTGCTGGCGCACGAAGCTTGCCGCCCCTGCCGGTGGCCGACTTCCTTCCAGCATTTCGAAGGACGCTGTTTTCCCGCGCGCCTTGAGCGTTGATTCAAGTTCGAAGGCCATATCGAAGTGATCTTCAATGGCCCCTTTGCCGCGACCCGTCACAAAGACGAAATGCTCAATGCCTGCTTCGATGGCTTCTTCGACGGCATACTGGATGACCGGCTTGTCAACAACAGTGAGCATCTCCTTCGGGATGACCTTGGTCGCGGGCAGGAAGCGTGTGCCGAGGCCTGCGACGGGGAAGACGATTTTGCGGATTTTACGCGGTGCGGTGGTCATGATGATAATCGCCCTGTTGCGGACGTCTCCCTGACTGTTGATGCAACTTACCGGGAAGTGGGAAGGTCTCTAGGTGTCTCACATTTTGGCATCTGGTGCCAGACATGCGCCCGGGAATTGCCGATTTATACGTCGTGACCGGATGGATTTTTTCTAGACGTCAAATCCCCAGGCTTTCACATCAATCCCGTATTCGTGATGGAGCTGCTTCATGTCATCCTTCAGGGCGTCATGGATCTGAGACAAATTGGCAGGCGTCAAAGTATAGAGCGTGGCGGCTGCTTTCAGCAGGGCGACGCGACGGTCGTCTGGCATGGCGTTGACAAAACGGGTCAAGACGTCTGCAGGCGCTTTGCTTATTTCATTACCTGCCGCATTCAGCAAAGCCCGGATATAGGGCAGCAAATAGAGTTTGTCGCTTTCATGGCTTTGGCGCGGTTCAAGCGGCACATTGTCATCAATGTCCAGATGCTGCAGCACCTCTCTGAATGTTTCGTTTGGGTGCGCTTTGAGCTGTTCGGCTGCCAGGACCAGAATTTGGTCCTTGCTGAAATGGCGCCGGTAGAGTGCAAGCTGATAATAATACTGGCTGACTGTGAGCGCGTGCTCATCGACATGTTCGCTTAATGGCGTGATGGCCCACCCCTTGACGATCGACATCTGATATTGACTGCGGATGCGGTCATAAGGGTTGCGAACGAGATAGATCAGACGGGCACCCGGATTGAAGGCGTGGATTTTTTCTGCCGCATCGGGAAATATTGGTGCCTTGGTGTAATGCGTGCTTGCATCAATGGCGATGCGATGTCTGCCGGGTGCCCATTCGGTCCAGCGATCCAGATAGGTGTCAATCTCGCCGGGTGCGATTTCCTCGCAGCTAAAAATGCCCGGCTCCTTGTCGGCGCAGGGGCAGACATCGGGGTGGAGAACGAGGCTGTTGTAAAGCGCTGTGGTGCCGGCTTTCATGGCGCCGATGATGAAGTGCACATTATGGGGGGCGGGTCTTGATGTGTCGGGATGCGTCATCTTTTCCGGAAACCTTGGGGCTTTTGTTATTTTGCAGGCAAACTACCTGTTTGGATCGCCCTGAGGCTTGGTAGGGGCATGATTGGTCAATGTTTTGGCCATTGTTTCAAGGGCGAATTCGAGGCGGCTTTCCTGAAAATCAGGTGGGGTCTACCCGATTCCCCTCTTTTTTGCCTCGTAACCATGATTTGGGCCGACATGTCTTGTATCATGCTGGAAAAAGGGCAGGGGTGCCAAGATGGCGGGTTCTCTCCCTTCTCAATTTACGGCATATCTTGCGCAGAGTAATGAGCGCTGGGGACCTATCTGATGATCTATCCTGTTATCCTTTCAGGCGGTGTGGGATCGCGGCTCTGGCCGACATCCCGCTCCGTCTACCCCAAGCAGCTGCTGCCGATCGTGTCGGACCGGGCCATGCTGATCGAGACGGCCGAACGTGTTTCCGATGCTGACCGCTTTGCGCGGCCCCTGATCATTTCCAATGACGAACATCGCTTTATCATTGCCCAGTTGATGTCAGAGGCCGGTCTTACCTCACTGGCGCATATGCTCGAACCAATGGGACGCAATACGGCGCCCGCAGCGGCTGCGGCGGCTGCCTTCATTCAGGCGCAGGATGCCAAAGGCATTCTGCTTATTCTGCCCGCGGACCATCACATTACGAATATGGCCGCCTTTGACCGCGCCGTGGCTCAAGGCGCGCAGCTGGCCGCGCAGGGGCGGCTTGTAACATTCGGCATCCGGCCCAGCGCGCCTGAGACAGGCTATGGCTATATCGAACGCGGGCCGGCGCTTGATGCGGATGGCGCCTATGAGGTCGCGCGTTTTGTCGAGAAGCCGGATGCCGCTACTGCCGCCACCTATCTGGCCCATGGCGGCTATGACTGGAATGCGGGCATCTTCATGTTTCGTGTTGACATGATTCTGGATGAGATGCGCCAGCATTGCCCCGAGATTGTGGCGCGGGCGACCGAGGCCGTTGTCAAGGCGCATCGCGATCTTGATTTCGTCCGCCTGCAGAAGGAGGCTTTTTCCGCGTCGCCCTCCGACTCGATTGACTATGCCGTGATGGAGCATACCGACAAGGCCGCCGTTATTCCCGTCGATATGGGATGGAGCGATATCGGTTCCTGGTCGGCGCTTTGGGATATTGGTGAGAAAGACGCCAATGCCAATGTCATTGTCGGCGACGTGATGACGGAATCGACGACGGACTGTTTTATCCGTGCCGAGAACGGACTGGTCGCCACGCTGGGGTTGAAAGATCTCGTGATTGTGCAGACCGATGATGTGACGCTGGTGGCTGATCGCAACCGGGTTCAGGATGTGAAGCTGCTGGTGGAGCGGGTGGCCGCCGCCGGACGCGATGAACACAAGCTGCATGCCCGTGTTTACCGCCCCTGGGGATATTTCGAGAGTCTGGATGCGGGCCCCCGTCATCAGGTCAAGCATCTGATGGTGCATCCAGGCGCGCAGCTTTCCCTGCAGCTTCATCACAAGCGTGCCGAGCATTGGGTGGTTGTGAAGGGGCAGGCGCGGGTGACGATTGGCGAGCAGGTCACGCTGCTGGGCGAAAATGCCTCGACCTATATTCCCATTGGTACGAAGCATCGGTTAGAAAATCCGGGCCCTGAGCCGCTCAGCATCATTGAGGTGCAGTCAGGTGATTATCTCGGTGAGGATGATATTGTCCGTTTCGACGATATCTATGGACGTGATGTCAAAAATCCGGCGGCTGAATAACGAGGCTACCTATTTCCGCCTGCCCGATGGCTTGGTGCCGCCTTCCGGTTTTTCACCCGACGGGTTTTTCGAGTCATCCGGCATCATCATGACAGGCTGGTTCAATTCGTCCTGCGTGACGATGCCATCCTTGTTGCTGTCGAGTTGATCAAAGGCCGTGCCAATGGCGGCCCCGAATTCATCGAAGGAAATGATCCCGTCGCCCGTCCAGTCCGTGACCGGGGCGCGGGTCAGGCCCGTGGTCACCGATGCTTCAGCCATGTTCCAGTCGCTGCCTTCGCTTGCGGAGACATGCCCATCATGATTGGTGTCGGCGCGCTTCATGTCTGCCGTGACATAGGCCTTCACTTCATCGCGCGTGATTTTCCCGTCTCCGTTCAGGTCGGCGGGGGCAAGGATGAGTTTTTCAGGCGTATCGAAATTTGAACGTCGCATATGATCAGGTGGCGCCCTATGGGCACAGGCACTCAGGGCGCTGCTGAGCGCCAGAAGGACCAGCAGGGCCGGACGCTTTTGCGGGGGTGTGTGACGGGCGATATGCATGGATGAACTCCATTTGGCCCTCTCGGGGCGATTTCACCTTCAACGTACAGGGTCCCTTGTTCCGGCGCTCATGACGTCTTTGTCATGAAGCGGCATGATGGCTGTCGATTTCGTCTTGACCTTTGGGGCCTGAGTTGCTGTTTTGGAGTCATGGTTAGCGAATCACATACACGGTCGTTGCAGACCCGTTTCCGGGGTGTCGCTCCGGCAGCCTTTTTGCTGCTCTCGCTGGGTCTTGCGGGCTGCGACACAATCGGGACGCCCGGCACACCGCTGCAGGCTGAACCCATCCTTGTTCAGGATGCCGAGAAGCGTGTCTCGCTTGCCCAGGAATCCCTTGATCGCGCCAACAAGATGATTGCCGATGGCGAACAGCAGACGATTGAGGGTAAAAAGCTCATTGCGGATGGCGAACAGCGTATCAGCGTTGGCCAGACGCTGAAGGCGGAAGCCGAGCGCCAGCTCGGCATTGCCCAGAGCGAAGCCGCCGAGGCACGCGCGCGGGCCGGCATGATCCCGCAAGAGGGCGATGCGCCCGTGCCGCAAACACGGCCCGGGCCGATCAGCGTCCAGCCTTACTAACCCTTTCTTATTTTCCCTGACCTCGTCTCATTTATGATGGCCTGACCACCGTGGTCCTGAAGGGGCCAGAATTTGCCGCTGCGTGGTCGATGGCCGCCTTAAAATCTTTCAGATCAAATGCCGTGACCTCAAAAAGATCGAGGCTGATGAGACCGGCGCGGATGAGCCCCACCATCATGCTCGCGGCATGGGGTGGATACATCCATTGGCCGCGGATCGTGATGTTGTGGCGCATAAGCCAGGCATAGGGCAGGTCAATTGTCGCGCCGTCCTGCGTGCCGACGCCGCCCATCAGCACCACGCGGCCATTGGGCCGCACGGTCATCAGCGCCGCCATGACTTGTGCAGGGCTTGCTGCGGGCGGCAGAAGATCCAGAACCATATCGACTGGCCCCGGGGCGGCCTCTTTGATGGCGGCCTGATCGGTCGCCTCATTGCCCTGCATGGCGACCACGCGCAGGCGCTGATCGAATTTCTCGACCAGTGATGAGAGAGCGGCTTTGTTGCGTCCGGTGGCGATGACGCAACCTGCCCCCATGCCGAAGGCAACGGCTATGGCGGCGCTGCCGAATTTGCCCGTTGCGCCATTGATGACAATGGTTTCGCCCGCCTGCAGCTTGCCGGCGAGCAGGCCGCCATAGGGCACAAGCAGCGAGCCGATCGAGGCCCAGGCATTGGCCTGGTCGGGATCAATGTCGCCAAGGGCTTTGGCGTTTTCGGTGGGTACGCGGATCTGTTCGGCCCAGCCGCCATCACGAAAATATTGTTGAAGCTTCAAGCCGCCTTCACTGCCTGCGCTCAGTGCCTGAAGGGTGATGTCGGGCGTGAGCGCATTGTCGCGCGAGCGTACCGTCGGATCGCAATAGACCCAGTCCCCGGTTTTGAGCTGCGTGGCATCCGGCCCGGTTTGCGCAACGCGGCCAATGACGCCGTTGCCCGGAATCACGGGCAGGTCGAGAAGATATTTACGGGCGCCGCTCAGGACTTCGCCGGCGTAGCTGAGGACGGGGCAGGCGACGACATCGACGATGACTTCGCCAGTGCCCAGAACGGGATTGGGGGTGGTTTCGAGGGTGGCGGGGTGGCCAAAGGCCTTGAGGATGACGGCACGCATGGTGATTTCCTTTCGCAAGAGAAATCAAACCATAGGCGTGCTTGTGGCTCCTATTCAGTACTGGTATTATCCTAGGACTAAAAATGCCCCCATGAAGAGGTCCGGCTATGGATAGCCACAAGCACGCCGAATTGGGCAGCTTTCTGCGGTCGCGGCGCGAGAGGCTGCGACCCGAGATGGTTGGCCTTGCCGATGGCCGGCGACGGCGCACGGCGGGTCTTCGGCGCGAGGAAGTGGCCGAGCGCGCCGGCATCGGGGTCGACTGGTATGTCCGGCTTGAGCAGGGTCGGGCGGTTAGTCCCTCGGTGACAACGGTGGATGCGCTGGCGCGGGCGTTGTTGCTTGATGAGGCTGAACACGCCCATTTGCGATTGCTGACACAACATGCCGGGCCGCGCGCCTTCGAGACGGAAACGGTGCCCGACACGATCAGGCGCATGCTGGCGGGGCTCAATGCACCTGCCTATGTGACGGGACGGCGCTGGGATGTGCTCGCCTGGAACGATGCGGCTGACGCGCTTTTTGCCTATAGCCGCATACCGGAGGCGGATCGCAACACACTTATCAGTATGCTGACAAATGAGAAGACCCGGCGGCTGTTTGGCGAGGCCTGGGAAGGCGAAGCCCGGCGCATGATCGCCGAATTCCGCGCCATCCATGATCTCTGGTCAGGTGATCCGGCTTTTGTCAGCCTGCTTGAGCGATTGCGCGCGGGCTGTCCTGAGTTTCAGGGATGGTGGGACAGTCATGACATTCGCCACGCACAGGCAGGGCGCAAGCAACTGCATTTTCGTGCGCGCGGGACGCAGCAGTTTGAATATGTGAGCTTTCAGGCCAATGACGATCCGGCGCTCAAGCTTGTGATCTATACGGCTGTGCCCTGATCGAAGCTGCCTCTCAGCAGGCCCCGTGGCGCGTGATGAGTGCGGGCAGGGTCTTGCAGAGAATGGCGATGTCCTGCCACAGCGACCAGTTCTTCACATACCAGGCATCAAGCTGCACACGACGCAGATAGGTTGTCTGGTTGCGGCCGCTCACCTGCCAGAGGCCGGTGATGCCAGGTTTGGCGGCCAGATAATATTCGGCATCCTCGCCGTAGCGGATGACTTCGCCATAGGTGACGGGGCGCGGGCCGACAAGGCTCATCTCGTTGCGCAGCACATTGATGAGCTGAGGCAATTCATCAAGGCTCGTGCGGCGCAGGAAGTGGCCAATCGGTGTGACGCGCGGATCGTTCTGCAGCTTCTGGTCACGGGCCCATTCAGCGGCGGCCTCTTTGTCGCTGGCGAGCAGCTCGGCAAGTATCTGGTCGCCATTCACCTTCATGGTGCGGAATTTCAGGCAGTGGAACTCGCGGCCATTCTCACCGACGCGACGGTGACCGAAAAAGGCGGGCCCGCCATCCTGGCGGATGAGCGCTGCGACGACGGCGAAAAAGGGCGCGAGCAGAAGCAAGGCAAGACCGGCCAGCGCCATGTCGAAGCTGCGCTTGAGAATGCGGCTGAGTGGCCGGTTGAGATTGTCGGCCTGTGTCAGCATGACGAGGTCATGGCTGAAGAAGTTGCCGGTTTCGAGCGCCATGACGCCCATGCCGCGCACAGGCGGGATGACAGCGAAGGAGATATGGGCGCGGTGCAGGGCGCGCAGGATCGGATCGAGCGTGCCCATTTCCTCAGGCGAGGGGGCGAGCACGATGAAGCGGGCCTGATACTGCTCAAGCGCGATGGCAAGGGCGTGACCGAGATCACCGCCAGCGCGGTAGAGAAAGCTGGAGGGAAGATCAGCGGCGTTTTCCGAGCTGAAGCTTTCGGGCGAGACGACACCGGCAATCTCGTAGCCGAGATAGGGTTCGGATTCGAGAACGTCTGCGGCTTCATCAGCCGTTTCATTGTTGCCGACGACGAGCACGGGTGCTGTCCAGCTGCCATAATTCTTCAGCAGGCGGCGCATGGAGATGCGCGCGACCGGCACAAAGAGTAGCGCCCAGAGCCATGCCTGCATGAGCCACATGCGCGAGAAATCATCGCGGGTGATGTAAAGCAGGAAGCCGTCGAGCAGCGCGACGAGGGTGATGGCCTTGACCACTTCGCGGGTCTGGGACCAGAACGGCGCGCGGCGCGAATAGTGCCCTTTGGCAAACCACCAGAGTACGGGCACGGTGATGAGCAGGGCAATGCGGATGAGGCGGTCGGACAATTCGCCGGCTTCGAAGGCTTCATACTGGCGGTCGAGAATTTGTTCGCTGAAGCCGAAGGCGATCATGGCCGCGAAAATCTGGGCGAGCGCGAGGGCGCCGAAGTCGCCGATGAGGAGCATGATGCGGTCGGCGATGGGCGTGAGGCGGCCTGTTGCAGCCCGGCGCAGATTCCCACCCAGGAAGGGCACGGATCGGGCGGTTTTGGCTTCGAAGGCGATATCTTTGTTTACATATTCCACGGCGGGGGGCCTCAACTGTCCTCTATTGCAACAAGTCGGGAAGGGTGTCGCAAAGAGCAGGCCATGGATTTCCGCCGTTTTTTGTCCCAAAACAGGTCTGTCGGCGTTTCAAAGCGGGTCAGTTCCGGCGTGTCATCCCTTGCATCATGGGTGGCGGGACTGCTTGGCAGGGTGATATAGCTCAGCATTAGGGAGTGCGTGTCCCTGAGTGAGAAACAGGAACGGGTCATGGGAATTGGCGACTATTGCCTCGATGCGGCGAGGCTGATGGAAGAAACCGCGCGGCATGTGAGTGACGCGTGCATGGAAGCGGCCATTGTGGCGGTGACCGAGGCCCTTACGCATGACCGTGCACTGCTGGTATGCGGCAATGGAGGCTCGGCCTCTGATGCCATGCATATTACCGGTGAGCTGGTGGGCCGGTTCCTGAAAGAGCGGCGCGGCCTGAAGGCGATCTGCCTGAGCTCCAATCCCGCCGTGCTGACGGCCTGGGCCAATGATTATGATTACGCCACGGTGTTTTCGCGTCAGGTCGAGGCCTTTGGCGAGACAGGCGGGGTGCTGCTCGGGCTTTCCACAAGCGGCAATTCGGCCAATGTCGTGAAGGCCTTTGAGGAAGCGCGCCGACAGGGTATGACAACCATCGGCATGACGGGGCTCGGTGGCGGCAAGCTGGCGGCCTTGAGTGACATCCTGCTGGATGCGCCATCGCGCTCGACACCGGCGATCCAGCAGATCCATGTCTGCCTTTATCACTATCTCTGCGAAGAGGTGGAGGCGCGCTGCGCGCTTTAGGTAATCAGGCGCTTGAGAGCGTGGCGGATCATCAGGCCACCGAAATAGCCCGCACTGACGCCGAGCATATCGGCCACGAAATCCATGGTGGAGGCATCGCGGCCGGGGATCATGCCCTGCAGGATTTCGATGAGGCCGCCAATCGCCAGAATGGTAAGGCAGGCGGTCATGCGCCAGCGCGGCCGGGACAGCAGCAGGGTGGGCAGCGCGGAAATGATGAAATAGGCGCTCATATGGATCAGCTTGTCGAGCTGATAGATGGCGGGCATGTGGATCTGGGGTTCGAGCGAACCGATGATGACGCCGGCGACCAGCAGCAGCCATAGCCCCAGCAGCAGGTGGCGGTGGTCCCGCAGGGTCAATAAAAGCTCACTCATTCCACACCAAAGCTGTCGCCGCCATCAGAATGCCCATATCTGAAACCAATATGCTTGCCAAAGCTTTACCTTTCCGACGTTTGTTGCGGGGGCGGGTCATGTTCGAAATGATGATGGCATGATAGCGTCGCGTCAGACTGACGGGCATGCGACATAAGGGTTGAGATTCGATGGAGGTTAAAGGTCTGGCGATGGGACTGCAGTTGGGTGCGAGCCTTTCAGTGTTGCTCTTGCTGGGGGCCTGCGCTGATGCCGGTGCACGCGAGACGCCCGTGCCGCTTTCCTCGCCCATCGCAATGGCGGACGCGAACAAGCCGACCATCTCCTTTCAGGAATGGGTCAAGGGGTTTCGTGTCGAGGCGCTGAAGGCGGGCATCTCGGCTGATGTTTTTGACCGGGCCTTTCGCGGTGTGACCCCCGATCCGGAAGTTGTGGCGGCTGACCAAAGCCAGCCCGAGTTCACCAAAGCTGTTTGGGAATATCTGGGCTCGGCCCTTTCCGACAAGCGCGTGGCGACGGGCAAGCAGCTGATTGCCGAACGCAAGGCGCTTCTTGACCGTATCGAGCAGACCTATGGCGTGCCGCGTGAGACCGTGGTGGCGATCTGGGGGCTTGAGTCCGGCTATGGGCAGTTTCAGGGCAGCATGAATGTGGTGCGCTCGCTCGCGACCATTGCCTATGAGGGGCGTCGCCCCGAATTTGGCCGGTCGCAGCTGATTGCCGCGCTCAAGATCATTCAGGCGGGCGACATCGCTCCCGACGCGATGCTGGGCTCCTGGGCCGGCGCCATGGGGCAGACCCAGTTCATTCCCACGACCTATCAAATTCATGCTGTCGATTTTGATGGCGACAAGCGGCGCGACATCTGGAACTCGGTGCCCGATGCGCTGGGCTCCACCGCGCAATATATCAGCCACTCCGGCTGGAAGAGCGACGAGGTCTGGGGCGGCGAGGTGCGCCTGCCGAAAGATTTCGACTATGCGCAAGCCGACATGTCGGTGAAGCAGCCTATTTCCTACTGGGCGGCCAAGGGCGTGGTGCCCGCGGCCGGCGGCAAATTTCCGGCGCGCGAATATCCGCTTGAGGCCTCGATCCTTCTGCCGGCGGGCTATCGCGGACCCGCTTTCATCGTGACGGAGAATTTCCGTGCCGTGCTCGCCTATAATGCCTCGACCTCTTATGCGCTGGCCGTCTGTCTGTTGTCTGACCGTTTCAATGATCGCGGGACGCTGATGGCCGACTGGCCGCTGTCGGAACGCCCGCTTGCGCGCGCCGAGCGCGTGGAGCTGCAGCGGCTGCTGACAGAGGCCGGATTTGACACGGGCGGCATTGACGGCATCATAGGCTATAATTCGCGCAAGGCCATTCGCGCCTATCAGGTGAAGCACAAGCTTCCCGCAGATGGCTATCCCACCGCATCCCTGCTCGCGCGACTGCAGTCACAATAATGGGCAAAGTGCCTCTTTGAACAGCGACCGAGGCGCGGCTTGATTAAAGCTCGTGCAACTGCAACAATTTGATACCGAGTTTATGTCGGTTTTCTGGTCTTTTCCCTTGGCATTGCTTTTGCTCTGACAAGGAGAACACCAAGGCGAGCTTATCGCCGTAAAAACAGGAGAGACGATGGCTCCCGCCATCTTCGATGAAATGGGCCTCAGCGACAATGAGGTTCGCACGGCTTACCTGACGCTGCGTGACTGGCTGAAGGAGACGCCTCCGGAAATTCTGACGCTCCGGCGCGAGGAAGCCGAAACCTTTTTCCGACGTATCGGTATTACCTTTGCTGTCTATGGTGAAGGCGGCGATCCCGAGCGCATTATTCCCTTCGACATCATTCCCCGCATTCTTGAAGCCGCCGAATGGGACCAGATCTCGGCAGGTCTCATACAGCGCGTCAAAGCGCTCAATGCCTTCATTGCCGATATCTATGGCAAACAGGAAATCATCCGCGCCGGTATCATTCCGCGCGAGCAGGTGATGACCAATGAAACCTTCCGGCCTGAAATGGTGGGGCTGGAAGTGCCCTTCAATATCTATACCCATATTGCCGGCATCGACATGGTGCGCGTGGGACCTGAAGAATTCTATGTGCTGGAAGATAATTGCCGCACGCCATCCGGCGTTTCCTACATGCTGGAAAATCGTGAAATCACGATGCGGCTCTTTCCCGATCTCTTCTCCCGCTACAATGTGGCACCGGTCGATCATTATTGCGATGACCTGCTGAGCACCCTGTCTTCCGTCGCGCCGCGCAACTGCGAAGGTGACCCGACTGTTGCCGTGCTGACGCCGGGTGTTTTCAACAGTGCCTATTACGAGCATTCCTTCCTTGCCGACCAGATGGGTGTGGAACTCGTTGAAGGGCCCGATCTCTATGTCAAGAACGACATTGTCTATATGCGCACGACACAGGGCGCCAAGCGCGTTGATGTGATCTATCGCCGTGTGGATGACGAGTTTCTTGATCCCGAGGCTTTCAATCCGGAATCCATGCTCGGCGTGGCGGGATTGATGAGCGCCTATCGGGCGGGGAATGTGACGCTGACCAACGCGGTGGGTGCCGGCATTGCCGATGACAAGGCGATCTATACCTATGTGCCGCATATGATCGAATTCTATCTCGGTGAAAAGCCGATCATGAAAAATGTGCCGACGCATCGCTGCGCCGATCCGGGTGAAATGGCCTATGTGCTCGACCGGCTCGACGAGCTTGTCGTGAAAGAGGTTCACGGCTCCGGCGGCTATGGCATGTTGATCGGTCCGAAGGCGACCAAGGAAGAACGCGCTGTCTTTGCCGAACGCATCAAGGCGGAGCCGGACAAATATATTGCGCAGCCGACACTGGCGCTCTCGACCTGCCCGACATTCGTGAATGAAGGCGTGGCGCCGCGCCATGTTGATCTGCGGCCCTTCGTACTGTCGGGCAAGGAAATTCGCGTGGTGCCCGGCGGGCTGACGCGCGTGGCGCTCAAGGAAGGATCGCTGGTCGTGAATTCGAGCCAGGGCGGTGGCACCAAGGATACCTGGGTGCTGAGGGGCAAATGATGACAATGATGATGCTGCGCGCCGCCATTCAGGGAGACTGCGTTTCAACATGCTGAGCCGCACCGCCGACAATCTGTTCTGGATTGCCCGCTATATGGAGCGTGCAGAAAATATTGCACGCATGTTGCGGGTGACAGACCGTCTCTCGCTGATGCCTTCGAGCACGGAAGGTGAAGGCACGGAGTGGCAGTCCACCCTTATTGTGTCGGGTACGGAAGATATTTATTACGATAAATATGATGAAGTGACGCCGGAGAATGTCATTTTCTTTCTGGCCTTTGATCGCGACAATCCTTCCAGCATCCGCAATTGCATCGAGCTTGCACGACGCAATGCGCGCGCCGTGCGCACAGCCATGACCACGGAGCAATGGGAAGCGCTGAATGGCGCCTGGCTGGAACTGCCAAGCTGGGACGAGACACGCCTGCGCGGCAGCGGCCTGCACCGTTTTCTTGACTGGGTGAAAGAGCGCTCGCTGCTTTTCTACGGCACGACGATTGCCACCATGCTTCGGCGCGACAGCTATTACTTCACGCGGCTTGGCACCTTCATCGAGCGCGGTGATAACACGGCGCGTATTCTGGACGTGAAATATCATCTGCTGCTGCCCGACAATGTGCGGGTGGGCGGCGGCATCGACTTCTATCAGTGGGCGGCGATCCTGCGGGCGGTGTCGGGCTATCGCTCCTATCACGCGCTCTACAAGGAAGGCATCAAGCCCTGGCTGATTGCCGAATTCGTGATTCTGCACGACCAGATGCCGCGCTCGCTGGTGAGCTGTTCAAGTGCCATCAATGACTGTCTGGAAAACCTGACTGTGGAATATGGCGAGAAGAATGATGCCTACCGGATTGCCGGTCAGATTCATTCGCAGCTTCGCTATGGCAAGGTTGAAGATATCTTCAACCAGGGGCTGCATGAGTTTCTCTCCTCCTATATCGAGCGGAACCACAAGCTGGGGCAGGAAATCAGCCGCAGCTATCTGCTCGGCTAGGCTGGGACAATATCCCGCTAGACCGGATGGGGCGGAAAGCTGTATGGAAGAGCCTTGGATTTATACGGCACTTCAACCCCCACGACCGGGAGACCCTGATGACCTATTGCGTCGCGCTTCGACTTGAAGGCGGCCTTGTGATGTTGGCCGATACCCGCACCAATGCCGGTGTCGACAATATCTCGACTTTCCGCAAGCTCACGATCATTGAAAAGCCGGGCGAGCGTGTCATCGGCATCATGACCGCGGGCAATCTGGCGGTGGCGCAGGCAGTGGTCAATGTGGCGCTTGAGCTTGGCGTCTCCATCCGTGACGGCGAAAAACCGATGACGCTGCATGACGTGCCGAGCATGGTGAAGGCGGCCCAGCTTATGGGCGCTGCCGTGCGTGAGGTCTATCGCGCTGACGGGCCCTCGCTTGAGGCCCAGGCGTCTGATTTCAACGTCTCCATTCTGCTGGGTGGCCAGGTTGGCAATGGCGAGATGCGCCTGTTCCAGATCTATTCAGCCGGTAACTATATCGAGGCGACGGAAGACACGCCTTATCTGCAGATCGGCGAACACAAATATGGCAAGCCGATCATCGACCGCGCCGGGACCTATGATACCGATGTGGCGGATGGTCTGAAGCTGGCGCTGATTTCGATGGATTCGACCATGCGGTCCAATCTCTCTGTCGGTATGCCGGTCGATCTGATGGTCTATCGTCGCGACACGCTGAAAGTGGCCATGAAGCGGCGCATCAAGGATGATGATCCCTATTTCCATGATCTGCGCCAGGCTTGGTCGGATGCGCTGACCAAGGCTTACCGCGCTTTGCCCGGCCCTGACTGGGATTTCTGAGTCACTTATCCCCGCCCCTGATTCCTGAGGGAAACTGTTGGACGTGATGTCTGACAGGGAGCGGAGCTATGTCGATCAAGGAACGCATAACGGGATTTTCGCCTGCTGGCGCGGTTGCCTGGCCATTGGATCATCTGCCGAGCTGGCGGGGTGGCGGCAGCACCGGCTGGTGGGATGCGACAGCGGTCTGGGATTTTGATCCCCTGAATAATCGCTATATGGCGGGCGCTGCCGAGGTGCCGCTGGCGGGGCTGATTGAGGCGCAGCGTGACACGCCGCATCTGCTGAGCAATGCCGATGGAGCCTTTCAGGCTTTTGCGCCAGACAGCCTCGCGCGCTTCACGGGGAAAGGGGCCTATATCGGTGGTGCCGTCGCCTCGCTGGTCGCCAATGGCCATGATGTGACCCAGTCCAACTGGTCCGGGACGGGCGGCGGCCTGGCCAGCGCTGGCGTGACCATCCTGAACCTGATGAAGCCCGCCTATCTCGCGTCGGCCGGATCGCCCAATACGCGGCGCTATGCGCCAACCGCCGTGCTTCTGGCGGGCGAGACCTATACCGCCCAGTTTTTCTACCGGGCAGGGACCTCGCCATGGGCCCGCATGTATCTCGGCTCGTCATTTATTGGCGGAGCTGTTGGCGCCCTGTCGCCGGGTGGCACGGCCAATGGGGTTTTCTCCCATGTCGTGAACACGCTTTTGCCGGATGGCGTGACGCATAGGGTCAGTGCAAACTTCATTCCCGAGGCAACAGGTGCCCTGACGCTCGGTTTTGGACCGGGCAGCGGCGTGCCCGGCGAAACCGTTCTCATGTGCGGCTGCGACCTGACGCAGACAAGCTATGCACCGCCCTTCATCAGCGCAGGCAGCCCGGCCCCGTCGCGCAGCGCCTCTGATGTGACATCGGTGTCCATGGATTGGTTTTCATCGCTTGGCGGGATCGGCGCGAGCGAGCTGGTTGTGCCCAACTGGAGTCATACGGGCGATGGCGTTGACCGTCCGCTTTTTGACTATGTGGCCGATGCGAATAATTTCATTTGCGGCTATGTGACCGCGAGCGGATATCTGGCGCTGAAAATTGTGACCGATGGTGTCATGCAGACCGATACTGCCCTTTCTTCCGCCATTGAAGCGGGCCGGGGCGCATTGATTTTCGGCTGGTCAGCCGAGGGCGGCTATGTCGGCGATCATTTGGGACATGTGACGAGTTTCGGTGCGGTGAGCCTGCCGGACGGCATTACCTCAAAACGCATCGGGTCGTCGCCGGGCGGGCCCTATCTCAATGACGTGATTGAACGCATGACGAGCTATCGCCTGCGCACGCAGGCACAGGCGATGGCGCTGGTGAGTGCGGCATGAGGAGGTCAGGCGCTCAGCGGATTGAGGGTGACCTTGCGGGCCATGCCGTCGAAAAGATCGAAGCCGCGCGTCAGCCAGTCATGCAGGCTGTCATCGGCTTCGAGCGGCGGCAGGCTGTTGACGGAGGCCGCCCAGAGAAAGGTGCTGAGGCCGATATAGTCGGCATAGTTGGGTGTGTCGCCGCCGAGCCAGGGCTGTCCCGTCAGGGTGACGCGCAGCGGCCGCAGGGCCGGGCGCAGCTCGGGCAGTTTTGCTTCGCGGCCTGCCGTCACATCCTCCAGCGATTTGCCGCCCAGACGTTTTTCGCGGCTCTCGCGAAAATAGCCATGGTCTTGCGGAAAGGCGACATCATGAATGTCGAGGACATAGAGCATGAACATGCGGTTCATGATTTCCAGGCCATACCAGTTGTCGAAAAAGCGGACCGCCGCGCGCTCGCCGGGCGAGGCGAAGAGTGCGGGTCGATCCGGATAGGTGGCGTCGAGATAATCGGCGATGGTCCAGCTGTCATTGATGAGCCGGCCCTTGTCCTCAATGCTCGGCACGGTCTTGAAATCGCTGCCCGCATGGCCACGAATTTCGGTGAAGCGCAGCGGCACCGTTTCATAGGGCAGGCCCTTATGGGCGAGCGCATATTTGATGCGCCAGCAAAAGGGGCTGAGACGGCGATTGTCGGTGGCGGCAAGGTCAAAAAGCTTGATGGTCATGAGCGCGTGGCCTCGGTTGCTGATTCAGGAAACGGCTTTGACATAGGTGCCCATGTCGAAATAGTCGCGCCAGGCGGCAATCTTGCCGTCCTTCATTTCAAAGACGCCGCAGCAGGGCAGCGAGACGGGCTTGCCATTGACCTTGAAATGATCGACGCGTTCGGCAAAGACCAGATCGCCGGTCGAAGACATGTTGAGGATGTCCCATTTGACATCGCTCCAGCCGGTCAGGAAGGCGGTGATGAAAGCGCGCAGATTGTCGTGTCCCTGAACCGGGTCGAGCATGATGTTGTGATAGATGCCATCGGGCGCGAAAAAGGCGAGAACCTTGTCGACATCAAGGATGGGCCAGGCATCGACAAAAGCGCGGATCGTGTCTTCGTTTTTCTGGCTCATATTCTGGCTCATATTCTGGCTCATGGGGATTTTCTCCTCTTGTGTGAACCGCAAGAAAAAACGGGGTGGTTTGCCCACCCCGTTTCACCTGTTTCAGAGATCCTTGAAACCCTTGCCTTCGGCGACAAGTTTTTCAAGCAGCGCGGCGGGTTTGAAATCATCCCCCATCTGCGCCTGGAATTCCTTCATCTTGGCGAGCACCTTGTCGAGGCCGATGAGATCGCCATAGAACATGGGGCCGCCGCGATAGACCGGCCAGCCATAGCCATTGATCCAGACGATATCGATGTCGGAGGCGCGCTGGGCTTTGCCTTCTTCAAGGATTTTCGCGCCTTCATTGATCATTGGATAGATGCAGCGCTCGATGATTTCCTGATCGCTGATCTGGCGGCTGTTGATGCCTTTCTCGGCAGCAAATTCCTTGATGATCTTTTCGGTGACGGGCGAGGGCGAGGCATTGCGGTTCTCGTCATAGTCGTAGAAACCCGCGCCTGTCTTCTGGCCGCGACGGTCGATTTCGCAGAGACGTTCGCGAATGGTCGAGCTTGTCGAGGTTTCCTTGGACCAACCCAGATCAAGGCCGGCAAGGTCCGACATGGCAAAGGGGCCCATGGGGAAACCGAAGTCGTAAAGCACGCGATCAACATCCCATGGCATGGCGCCTTCCAGAATGAGCTTCTGGGCTTCGCGCTGACGCTGGGAGAGCATGCGGTTGCCGACGAAGCCGGGGCAGACGCCGACGAGGGCGGCAATCTTGCCGATCTTCTTGGCGATCTGCATGGAGGTGGCGATGACGGGCTTGGATGTGTGATCGGCACGCACCACTTCGAGCAGGCGCATGACATTGGCCGGCGAGAAGAAATGCAGACCAATGACAAATTCGGGCCGCTTGGTGGCCGACGCGATTTCGTCGATATTCAGATAGGAAGTGTTGGAGGCGAGGATGGCGCCCTGTTTGACGATCTTGTCGAGCTTGCCGAAGACGTCCTTCTTTACATCCATGTTTTCGTAAACGGCTTCGATGACGAGATCGACATCGGCCAGCGCATCAAGCGAAAGCGCGCCGGTGAGAAGGCCCATGCGCTTTTCGACTTCTTCCATCGAGAAACGACCCTTCTTGGCCGAGTTCTCATAATTTTTGCGGATGGTGGCAATGCCACGATCCAGTGCTTCCTGCTTCATTTCCACGATGGTGACGGGAATGCCCGCATTGAGGAAATTCATGGAAATGCCGCCGCCCATGGTACCGGCGCCGATGACGCCAACCTTGTTGATCGGGATGGTGGGGGTGTCGGCGGGCACATCGGCAAGCTTCCAGACCTGGCGTTCGGCGAAGAAGACATAGCGCTGGGCTGCAGACTGCGAGCCGGTCATGAGTTCCATGAAGAGCTTGCGTTCGGTCTTGAGACCTTCGTCGAAGGGCTGGTTCACGGCCGCTTCGATGCACTGGATGTTATATTCCGGCGCGAGGAAGCCGCGTGTCTTGCGGGCAATCGACTTGCGGAATGCGGCGAAGATTTCCGGCTTGCCGCGCGCCGCTTCGACCTTGTCGTTGAGGTCGCGGACTTTTTTGAGCGGGCGCTTTTCGGCGAGAACTTTTTTGGCAAAGGCCAGCGCGCCTTCGCGCAGCTTGCCTTCTTCGACGAGCTCGTCGACGAGACCCATCTCAAGGCATTTCCTGGCGGGCACATGGGTGCCGCTGGTGACCATTTCGAGGGCCTTTTCCGGCCCGACAATGCGCGGCAGACGCTGGGTGCCACCGGCACCGGGCAGCAGGCCGAGATTGACTTCCGGCAGGCCGCATTTGGCCGAGGGAACAGCGACGCGGTAATGGCAGGTCAGCGCGACCTCAAGACCACCGCCCAGCGCCGTGCCATGAATGGCGGCGATGACGGGCTTGGGCGCATTTTCGATGGCGTTCTGCGCATCCTGCAGCGAGGGACCCTTGGGAGCCTTGCCGAATTCGGTGATGTCGGCGCCGGCGATGAAGGTGCGGCCGTCGCAGATGAGGACAATGGCCTTGATCGCATCATTGGCCACAGCCTGCGCAATGCCGTTGGCGATGCCTTCGCGGACATCTGCCGAAAGCGCGTTGACCGGGGGGGAATTGAGCGTGAGAACGCCGATATCGCCTTCGACCGAGAGATCGGCAACCGCATTGATGGCTGTCATGGTGTATCCTCCGTGTGGTCCGATGTGCTCGGATGTTTCTTGATTGGGTGCCCCATATTCTGCCTCGGGACGCGACTATGGGGGCTGGCGCCATTCTAGTCAGCATGGCCGCGCTTACCAGAAGGAATGTCTGTTGAAGGCGCTGTTTTCTGTCCATTTTTGGACAGGGGGCTGCGCCGTCTGGACGGCCAGGTGCTTTTTGAGGCTGGCGCATGTGCCGAGGATGCGTGTTACCCTAGGCCAAATGCTATTTCACGAATAAGAAGGCCATCAAAAGGCTTTCAGGGAGAATGCTGTGTCTGAGGAAAAAGGCGTGAGCGGCGTACGCGGTGCGGTGCCGGAAATAGAAGCGATTCAGAAGGGCTTTGAAGGCCGGGGCTATATCTGCAATGCCCATATTGCCACGAGTATTTTTCTGGCCGAGCGCTTGCAGAAGCCGCTGCTGATTGAAGGCCCGCCCGGCGTGGGCAAGACCGAGCTTGCCAAGGCGACCGCCGAGCTGCTGGGCAAGCCGCTGATCCGCCTGCAATGCTATGAGGGGCTGGATGAGGCCAAGGCACTTTATGAATGGAAATATGGCAAGCAGCTGCTTTACACCCAGGTGCTGAAAGAGAAGCTGGGCGACCTGATGTCGGGCGCGCAGGGGCTGAAGGAATCCATTTCGCGTCTGCATGATTTTGACGACACGTTTTTCTCCGAGGAATTTCTCGAGCCGCGGCCTTTGCTCAAGGCGCTGTGGCAGCCGGGCGGCGCTGTGCTGCTGATCGACGAAATCGACAAGTCGGACGATGAGTTTGAAGCCTTCCTGCTGGAACTTCTCTCCGATTATCAGATTTCGGTGCCCGAGCTCGGTACGATCAAGGCGCGCACGGTGCCGGTGGTGTTTCTGACCTCCAACAATACGCGCGAGATCGGCGATGCGCTGAAGCGGCGTTGCCTGCATCTCTATATTCCTTTCCCTGACAGCGATCTGGAACAGCGCATCATCAAATCGCGTGTGCCTGAAGTGGAAGAGGCCCTGCGCAGGCAGCTTGTGGCTTTCGTGCAGGGCATTCGCGAGCTTGATCTGAAGAAGCAGCCGGCGGTAAGCGAGACCATCGACTGGGCGCGCACGCTGGTATTGCTGCATGCCCGCGAACTCGATGCCGAGCTGGTGCGGCAGACGCTGAATGTGCTGCTGAAGTTCCAGGATGATATCGACAATGTGGAAGGCGAAGTGAATGCGCTGACCACCAAGGCGCTGCAGGCAGGGTGATTTTTGCCGGGACCGCGTCCCGACGTGGCGGGTCACAGGATGGATCCCGGGAATAAATCCCGGGATGACAGACAAAGAAGAGCTGGACTCAAACAGCATGACGGAAGTTCTTGGCGATTTCATACGGGCCCTGCGCGCCGCCGATGTCCGGGTTTCGACATCGGAAGCGATTGATGCCGGACAGGTTGTCAGCATGGTGGGGCTGGATGACCGCCAGACATTGCGTGATGCGCTGAGTCAGGTGCTGGCCAAGAGCGAAGATGAAAAGCAGTCTTTTGGTGAAACCTTTGACCGCTTTTTTGCCTTTGACCAGTTGAAGCATCGCCCGGCGGCCAATGATGCCGAAGCCGAAGCCGAAGATGACGCCGCCGAAGATGATGAGGGCGAGAGCGGCGAGGCCAACCAGAAGGAAGGCGAGGGCGAAGGCGATGGCCCGCCATCGGGCGGCAGCGGCGGCTCGGATGGCGAACGCTATGATCTCGTCGCCATGCTGGAGCGCGGCGACCAGGCTCAGCTGCAGATGGCGCTGGCGGAAGCAGCCCGCCAGGTACGGCTGAACGAAATCCGTCTTTTCACGCAGCGGGGCATGTATTCGCGCCGGATCATGGAGGCCATGGGCCTTTATGCGCTGGAAGACGAGGTGATGGATCGCGAACGGGCCGGCAATGAAGCCGGGGCCGATGCGCTGCGCGGGAAGCGCGAGGAGCTGCGCCTGCAGGTGCGTGACTATGTGGAAAAGCAGCTGGAGCTTTTCACCGCCAATGCCGGACGGCAGATGCGCGAGGAAGTGCTCGCCCAGATGCGGCTTTCCAATATTGATTACAGTGACATGAAATTCATGCGCGAGCTGGTGCGCAAGATGGCAAAGCGCCTGATCGCGCTGCATTCGCGCCGCCGCAAGGTGGACCGGCGCGGTGTGCTGGACATGCGTCGTACGATCCGCGCCAATGTGGAATTTGACGGGCTCTTTTTTCACACGATCTGGAAAACCAAGAAGGTGGACCGGCCCAAGGTGATGGCGATCTGCGATGTGTCGGGCTCGGTGGCGCAGGTCTCGGGTTTTCTGCTGATGTTTCTTTACAGCCTGCAGGAAGTGATCCCGCGGGTGCGCAGCTTTGCCTTTTCAGCCGAGCTTGGCGAGACGACGGATTTTTTCAAGCGTGAGAAGAATATCGAGGAAGCCATCCGCGAAACGCTGCAGCGCCATGGCGGCGGCTCGACGGATTATGGTTTTGCGCTGGCTGACTTCGAACGGCTGGCGATGGATGATATTGACCACCGCACGACGGTGATCATTCTCGGTGACGCGCGTTCGAACTATTCCAATCCGCGCGGCGATATTCTCAAAAAGGTGCATGCACGCGCGCGGCGCGTGATCTGGCTTAATCCGGAGCCCAAGGGATTATGGAATTCCGGTGACAGCGAGATGAAACGTCTCGCACCCTATTGCGACAAAGCCATTACATGCGCTTCGCTGAAAGACCTGGAACGGGTGGTATCGGAGCTTTTGCGCCACGCCTCTTAACCATAGATGCGGTGAGTGGACTTTACGGGTGATCCTGACTTGGCATTAAAACGGCGCTTCCATTAGACTAACGTCTGAATTTTGGGGCAAATGGCATGGTGTCGGCGCAGCGTCGCATCATGCGAGGGCAGGTTTCGTGCGGCATTCTTTACCATTTTCGTTTCGGGCTGTTCTGGCCGTGTGCCTGCTTGTCAGCGGCATCGGGATGGTGCGTGCCGAACCGATGAAGCTCGCGCCGCCGACCGTGGCGGCCCCGACGGCTGCGTCTGTCGCCGCGCCGAGCCTGCCTTCTGCCGCCACAGTCAAAGCGGAACCTGTGGCGCTGACGCAGGACGCCCCTTCTAGCGCGACGCCGGCGCCGCGTCCCGATTTGGCAACCACAAAAGATGATGAACCGCTTTCCAAACCGATTGTCGAAGCTGGCGATAGGGGCGCTGACGGCGTGGCCGCGCCCACCGGGCCGATTGACGCGGGCGGCAAGCGCCTCAATGTGGTGGTGCTGGGTGACTCGCTTGGTGACGGGCTCTGGGCGGGCGTCTATCACGTGATGATGAAGGACAAGCAGTTCAACGTGATCCGCAAGTCGCGCGTGGCCACTGGTCTGGTGCGGCATGATTATTACAACTGGAATCAGACGGTGCGCGATATTGCGGCTTCCACGCGCATTGATATTGCGATTGTGGTGATGGGCACCAATGACCGGCAGGTGCTGGTGGAAGGGTCGGCGCGGCATGCGCTTTTCGACAATGAATGGCGGCAGATCTATGCCGCCCGCGTCGATGATTTCACGCAGGTTTTGAAAGATGCCGGTGCGCGGGTTTACTGGATGGAGCTGCCGGTGATGCGCAGCCCGCGCTTTGAGCGCGACATGCAGACATTCAACGGGATTTTTGCCGCGCGCGCCCGGGCCAATGGCATTCATTTTGTGCCGACGCGCGATCTGGCGCTGGGCGCGGATGGCGGCTATAGCGCCTATGCCGCCGATCGCTTTGGCCGCAACCGGCTGCTGCGCGCCGAGGATGGCATTCACTTCACGCTGGCAGGTTATGAGTTGCTGGGTGAACGCATGGCCGAAGCCATTCGCCGCGACATGAATGGCGAAGCGCCGCTGATGGCCTCAACACCTGCCGCGCCGGTCGCTTCTGAGGCAAGCCAGCCGGTGGTGACGCAGGCGGCAGAGACATCGCCTGATGTGGCCACGGATGCCGGTCTGCGCGTGAGTTCAGCCGAGCCCCAGCCCGCCGCCGTGGCGCCTGCCTATGATCTGGCCAATATGCGCCCGGGTCGCAGCGATGACTGGCGATGGCATGGCGAGGCGCCCTGAGGGGTGGCTCGCCGCGCTCCTGCTCGCGTGGGCGATGGTTTCATCTCCGGCAAGCGGCAGGACGGCTGACTGCATGGCTGACAATCCGATGCGGGCAGCGCTGCAACCCTTTTATCAGGCCCTTGATGAACTGAAAGCGGGTGCGCGCGACGAGGTGCGCATTCTTGAGCTGGGCGACAGCCATATCACGCTGGACCATCTGACCGGGGCGATGCGCCAGAAATGGGCGGCGCAATTTGGCGATGCCGGGCGCGGGCTGCCGGCGGGCGTGCCCTATCTCTATTATGCGCCGCAAGGTTTCGAGGCGTCGATGGAAGGCACATGGGATGTGGCTTCCAGCTTTCGGGCGAGCACGCCGGGGCCCTTCGGCATTCAAGGCTTCCGGATGGCGAGCGGTAATCCGGCCTCGCGCATGACACTCAAGCGGGTGGATGGCGAGACGATCCGCACGGTGACGCTTGAGGTGGCAGGCGGGCCCGATAGTGGCGCGCTGCTGCTGACGCTCGGGACGGCGGGGCCGCTGAAGCTCGAAACACGGCAGGCGAAAGAAGGCTTGTTACGGTTGCAGGTGCCCGCCGCCGATGTGCGCGAGATGACGCTGCGCCCCTATGGCAACGGGCCGATCAGGGTGCTCGGCTGGGCGGTCGGCACCGGCAGGCCCGGCATCCGTTTTGACAGCTATGGCATTGTCGGGGCGACATCGCGCGTGATGGAGAACTGGACGCCGCTGATCATGCGCGACCAAATCCGGGCGCTGGCACCTGCTCTTGTGATCTATGCCTATGGCACGAATGAGGGCTTTGATGACGGGCTTGATCTCAATGCCGAGAAAAGCCGCTTCCTGACATTTGTTGCGCGGATGAAAGATGCCGCCCCTGCTGCCTCCATCGTGGTGATGGGGGCCTTTGACGGTGCGCGGCAGGCGCGTGGCACAGGCGTGGCCTGCAATGCCGATTGGGAGACGCCGCCCAAGCTCATCGCGCTACGTTCCATGATGCGACAGCTTGCACAAGAGACCGGCGCGGGCTTCTGGGACGGGGAAGCGGCGATGGGTGGCCGTTGCAGTATTGACCGCTGGGCGCGGGCTGATCCGCCGCTTGCCTGGCCTGATCGCGTGCATTTGCGGCCCGAAGGATCGCGCGCCATGGGCGTGGCATTCTGGAGCGCGCTGATGGACGGATATGGGGCGGGCGAATGTGCTGGAGGCAGCAAACCTTAAGACATTGCCAAGGTTAACCAAGACTTCAGGCTTTGATTGAGGTTTGACGATGCAACCCGCATGATGCCTGAAACTGTCACGCCCCCCTGATAGTTAATTTGTGAGTTGATTGCGCGTGATGGACGGGCGGCGGCATGCTTTTTCCGACACTTGAGTTTGGCCTGTTTTTTCTGATCGTTTTCACGGTCAGCTGGGCGCTGCGCTGGGTGCCGATCTCGCGCAAATTCTTTCTCGTGGCGGCGAGCTATTTCTTTTATGGCTGGTGGGACTGGCGCTTCACAGGGCTGCTGTTTTTTACAACGGTGGTGAATTATCTCACCGGGCTGGCGCTGGGGCAGAGCGAGCGGCAGGGCTTGCGGAAATTCATTGTCGGCGTGAGTGTGGCGATCAATCTTTCCGTGCTCGGCTTCTTCAAATATTACGGCTTCTTCCTGACATCGCTGGATGAGCTGCTGACCTCGGTCGGCCTGCATCGCGATCTGCCTTTCATGGAAGTGATCCTGCCGGTGGGGATTTCCTTTTTCACCTTTCAGGGCATTTCCTATGTGGTGGATGTCTATCGCCGCCAGATCGCGCCGGAACGCTCGCTGCTGGATGTGATGCTGTTCATTTCCTTCTTCCCGCAGCTTGTGGCAGGTCCGATTGTGCGTGCGGCAGATTTTATTCCACAGCTTCACAAGACACCGCGGCTGACACGCGAGCATTTGTCGGTCGGTGTGGTGCTGATCCTGACGGGTCTTTTCAAGAAGATGGTGATTGCCAATTATCTGGCGACCAATCTGGTGGACCCCGTCTTTTTCGATCCGACAGCGGCGAGCGGGCTCGACCTGTTGACCGGCATTTATGGTTATGCGGTGCAGATCTATTGCGACTTCTCGGGCTATAGCGATATTGCCATCGGGGTGGCGGCGCTGCTCGGCTATCGCTTTCTTGAAAATTTTGCGCAGCCCTATCGCGCCTCGTCGCTGCAGGATTTCTGGCGGCGCTGGCATATCTCGCTGTCGACCTGGCTGCGCGACTATCTCTATATCCCGCTGGGCGGCAACAGGGGCAGCACAGGCAAGACCTATCGCAATCTTTTCCTGACGATGTTTCTGGGCGGCATCTGGCATGGCGCGGCCTGGACCTTCGTGATCTGGGGCACGCTGCATGGCGCGATGCTGGGGCTGGAACGCTTTCTGCGGCAGACGCTGCACAGCTTTGCGCCGGAGGAAACCGAAGCCGGCGGGCTGCTGACCTTTCTCGGCAATGGCGCGCAGCATATTGTCGGCGTGATCTGGACATTTCATTTTGTCTGCTTTGCCTGGATTTTCTTCCGCGCCGACAGCTTCATGACGGCGATCAACTATCTGCAGGGTCTGGGTGACTGGTCGGGGCCGCGCCAATATGCAACGCCGTTTCTGGTCGGGCTGATCGTGCTGACGATGTTCTTCCAGTTCACCCCGCGCCATCTGGGGCGCTGGGTGGCGCAGGGCGTGAAGCTGCTGCCATCGCCGGTGCTGGGCCTGCTGCTGGGCGGTGGGTTGTGGCTGATCTGGGCGATGGCGCCTGAAGGTGTCGCGCCTTTCATCTATTTCCAGTTCTGAGGGACCGATGCTTGATTTGCTAGAGGAACTGGAAGGCGGGATGAGCGAGGGCTGGGAAGCCGCCTCGAAGGATGAGCTGCAGGGTGCCGAACAGACGCGCCGCGCCGTCTCGCGCTTCACACGCGCCATGTGGCTGGTGGTCGTGCTGCTGATGTTCTTCAACAGCGGCCAGCTTGTGACCTATGTGAACGGCTTTGAGGTCGGCCCCGTGCAGGACACGGTGGTGGCGATGTCGAAAACATGGAACGAGCAGATGGAGAAGAACGGTCTCCATGAGCCCTTCCTTGAGGTGCGTGATTTCATGACCCGCCTGCAGTCGATGAACTGGCAGGAAGTGGGTGCGGGCGTGGAAGCGGCCCAGCGCAGCGAAGGTGCCGAAATGCTGCGTGGCATGCTTTATGAGCGCAAGGGCTAGCCGAGCAGCGCCTGAAAGCCCCAGAGTACCGGCAAGCCGACCAGAATGGTGATCAGCATGTTTTTGGTGCGCCAGGCGATGAGGCCCGCCACGATGCCTGCCAGCAGCTTCGGATTGAGCAGCGAATAATCCATGCCGCCTTGCGCGCCGCGCAGGAGCGCCGGGAAGATGATGGCCGAGAGCACGGCGGCCGGCACATAGCGCAGGGCGCGCGTGACGGCTTCGGGCATCTGGATGCGGTGGTGAAACTCCACGAAGGAGAGCCGCAATCCCCAGGTGCAGAGACCAGCCAGAATGATGATGAGCCAGGTATATTCGGGTTGCATCAGCTTGCCTCCCCGCTTGCGGGTTTGAGGATATAGGTCTCGTAGAGATAGCCCGCCGTGATGCCGCAGATGGCGGCGAGAAAGAGCCCGAGATTATAGGGCAGGCCATGGGCAAGGACGGCGATGCTGCCGCCCGCGCAGGCTGCCGCCACGCTCGCCCTGTCGCGCAGGCCCGGTACGATGAGCGCGATGAAGCCGAGCGGCACGGCAAAATCCAGCGACCATGACGGCGGGACGCCTGCGCCCAGCACATAGCCGAGAATGGTGGCCGCACACCAGACCACCCACATGGCCAGCGCGCCGCCGAGATAAAAGCGGAAGCGGCTGGCCGGGCTCATATCGGGCGTGCGCAGGAAATGCGCAAAGGAGAGCGCATAGGCCTGATCGGTGAGGAGATAGGCGATGAGCCAGCGCTGATACCAGCGCGTATTGCTGAAATAGGGCGCGATGGAAGCGCTGTAGATGGCAAAGCGCAGATTGATGGTGATGACGGTGAGAATGATGATGGGCAGCCAGGCCTGATCCTGGATGAGGTTCATCATGGCAAGTTGCGAGGCCCCGGCGAAGATGAGGACCGACTGGGCGATGCCGGCCAGCGTGTCGAAATGGGTGTTGAGCGCGGTGACGCCCGTGATCATGCCGAAAGGGATGGCGCCCGGGAGTACGGGGGCCGTGGTGCGCAGGCCATCAAGAAAGTCGTTCTGCTTTTTCGTCATCGTCGTCATTCTCCGGCCTCATGATGCGGTGCCGCTTGAAAAGGAAAACCCCCGGGAGCATGGCTCTCGGGGGTTTCTGATTTTCAGAAACATTGCCTTCGATCAGCGCGGCAATGTGGTTTCCCCCATAAGGAACAGGTCGACTTCGCGGGCCGCCTGACGCCCCTCACGAATAGCCCATACCACGAGTGACTGGCCGCGACGCATGTCGCCAGCGGCAAAAACATTGGACAGGGGCGTCTTGTAGGTGGCGGTGTCGGCGGCGACATTGCCACGCGGGTCGAGCGGCAGCTCCAGTTCCTTGAGCATGCCCTCATGGACGGGATGGATGAAGCCCATGGCGAGCAGCACGAGATCGGCTTTCAGCGTGAATTCCGTGCCCTCGATCGGCTGCATCTTGCTGTCGACGCGGATGCATTCAATGCCCGTGACATGGCCGTTTTCGCCGAGGATGCGGCGGGTGAGGACGGCAAAATCGCGCACTGCACCTTCGGCCTGGCTTGAGGAAGTGCGCATCTTCAGGGGCCAGTCGGGCCATGTGAGGAGCTTGTTTTCCTTCTCGGGCGGGGCCGGCATGATTTCGAGCTGGGTGACGGACAGCGCTCCCTGACGGAACGAGGTACCGATGCAGTCCGAGCCCGTGTCGCCACCACCGATGACAACGACATGCTTGCCGCCGGCCAGAATGGGTTCGACATTCATGAGCGGTTCGCCGGAGACGCGGCGGTTCTGCTGGGGCAGGAAATCCATGGCGAAGTGGACACCCGCCAGATCGCGGCCCTCGACGGGCAGATCGCGCGGGGTTTCCGAGCCGCCGGTGAGCACGACAGCATCAAATGAGCTGGTGAGTTCCCTGGCGCTCATGTCCTTGCCGATATGGACGCCGAAATGGAAGGTCACGCCTTCGGCGGTCATCTGGTCGACGCGACGGTCGATCAGGTGCTTTTCCATTTTGAAGTCCGGAATGCCGTAGCGCAGGAGGCCACCGGCCTTGGCGTTCTTTTCGAAGAGATGCACATCATGGCCGCGACGTGCGAGCTGCTGGGCGCAGGCCATGCCGGCCGGACCCGAGCCGATGACGGCGACTTTCTTGCCCGTCTTGGTGGCGGGGACATCCGCCAGCACCCAGCCTTCGGCCCAGCCCCGGTCTACAATCGCGCAT
The DNA here is from genome assembly GCA_016124805.1 of Hyphomicrobiales bacterium. Classification (GTDB taxonomy): domain Bacteria; phylum Pseudomonadota; class Alphaproteobacteria; order Parvibaculales; family Parvibaculaceae; genus Parvibaculum. Next base: position 150,816 of record WGND01000003.1, read on the forward strand.
TCAATGCTCTTGATGGTGACTGGCTGTTCCTGGAGGTTCAGCGTGCAGCTGGCCTCGCAAGGGGCGGGGCAGATGCGGCCGGTGAATTCCGGGAAGTTGTTGGTGGAATGCAGGTTGAGGAAGGCCTCATGCCAGCTGTCATTATAGACGAGGTCATTCCAGTCCGGGATCTGGTTATTGACCGGGCAGCCATTGTGGCAGAAGGGGATGCCGCAATCCATGCAGCGCCCCGCCTGCGACTTCAGCGTGTCTTCAGGCAGCGGAATAACGAATTCATTGTAGTTGCGGATGCGGTCGGAGGCCGGCAGGTATTTACGGTCCTGCCGGTCGACTTCAAGAAAACCTGTGATCTTGCCCATGGCGTTATTCTCCTGCTGCTGCCAGAGGCTGCCCGGCGGCGCGGGCAAGCTCCATTTCCTTCAGGGCACGGCGATATTCGACCGGCATGACCTTGCGGAATTTGGGGCAATAGTCTTCCCAGTGAGCCAGGATTTCCTGGGCTCGCGATGAATTGGTGTAGCGGGCATGGTTCTCGATGAGTTGACGCAGACGCTCCGAGTCAAAACGCGTCATGTCGGCAAAAACATCGACCATGCCATGGCTTTCAAGATCGGCTGACTGGTGACGATGCTTCTCGCTGAGTTCCAGTTCAGAAGCCACCGGCTCCAGATCGACCATGGCCAGATTGCAGCGCTGGTCGAACTTGCCGTCCATGTCGAGGACATAGGCGATGCCGCCCGACATGCCGGCGGCGAAGTTGCGACCGGTTTCGCCGAGCACGACAACAATGCCGCCCGTCATATATTCGCAGCCATGATCGCCGGTGCCTTCAACAACGGCAATGGCGCCGGAGTTGCGCACGGCGAAGCGTTCACCTGCGACGCCGCGGAAATAGCATTCGCCGCTGATGGCACCATAGAGAACGGTGTTGCCGACGATGATGCTGTTTTCTGGTACGATCCTGGAGATCGCGGGCGGATAGACGATGAGGCGGCCACCGGACAGACCCTTGCCGACATAGTCATTGGCTTCGCCTTCGAGTTCCAGCGTCACGCCCTTGGCGACCCAGGCGCCGAAGCTCTGACCGGCGGTGCCAGAAAGCTTCACATGGATGGTGTCATCAGCAAGACCGGCATGGCCGTGGCGCCGTGCAATCATGCCCGACAACATGGCGCCGGTTGTGCGGTCGGTGTTCCTGACCTTGTAGGCGAGCTGCACAGGCTTTTTGGACTCAATGGCATCCCTGGCGTCGATGATCATCTGGCGATCCAGAATGTCGTCGATCAGATGATGCTGGCTCTCGGAATTATATATGCTGTCGCCATCCGCCGCCTGGGGCTTGTGGAACAGTTTGGAGAAATCGAGACCCTTGGCCTTCCAGTGTTCGACAACCTTGCGGCGGTCGAGCATCTGAAGCTGGCCGATCATTTCGTCAAACTTGCGGTAGCCCATCTCGGCCATCAGCTCGCGCACATCTTCGGCGACGAAGAAGAAGTAGTTGATGACATGCTCGGGCAGGCCGGTGAAGCGCTTGCGCAGCTCCGGGTCCTGCGTGGCAACGCCGACGGGGCAGGTGTTGAGATGGCATTTGCGCATCATGATGCAGCCGGCCGCAATGAGCGGCGCGGTGGCAAAGCCAAACTCGTCAGCACCCAGCAGGGCGCCAATGACGACGTCGCGACCGGTGCGCAGGCCACCATCAACCTGCACGGTGATGCGCGAACGCAGGCGGTTCATGACCAGCGTCTGGTGTGTTTCGGCAAGGCCGATTTCCCAGGGGCTGCCGGCATGCTTGATGGAAGTGAGCGGCGAGGCGCCGGTGCCACCTTCAAAGCCGGAGATCGTGACATGGTCGGCGCGCGCCTTGGAGACGCCTGCGGCCACCGTGCCCACGCCCACTTCGGACACAAGCTTCACCGAGATGAGGGCCTCGGGATTTGTGTTCTTGAGGTCGTAGATCAGCTGGGCGAGATCCTCGATCGAATAGATGTCGTGATGCGGGGGCGGGGAGATGAGGCCCACGCCCGGCGTCGAGTGGCGCACCTTGGCAATGACGGCATCGACCTTGTGGCCGGGCAACTGGCCGCCCTCGCCGGGCTTGGCACCCTGCGCCATCTTGATCTGGATCATGTCGGAATTGACGAGATATTCCGTTGTCACACCGAAGCGGCCAGAGGCGACCTGCTTGATGGCAGAGCGCATGCTGTCGCCATTGGGCATGGGCGTGAAGCGATCGACTTCCTCGCCGCCTTCACCCGTGTTGGAGCGACCGCCAATGCGGTTCATGGCAATGGCGAGCGTGGTGTGGGCTTCGCGCGAGATGGAGCCATAGGACATGGCGCCGGTGGCGAAGCGCTTGACGATATTGGCGGCGGGCTCGACTTCATCAAGCGGCACCGGCTTGCGGCCCTCATCGGCGGCCTTCTTGATGTCGAAAAGACCGCGAATGGTGAGCATGCGTTCGGCCTGCTCGTCGATGCCCTTGGCGAAAGCCTTGAACTTGTCGCGGCTGTTGCCACGCACCGCATGCTGCAGGTCGCGGATCGAGTCCGAGTTCCAGGCATGTTCCTCGCCGCGCATGCGCACGGCATATTCGCCGCCCACATCCAGCGCATTGCGCAGAACCGGGGCGTCGGAGAAGGCAAGCTTGTGGCGACGCAATGTTTCTTCGGCGATCTCCTCGATGCCGACACCTTCGATCATGCTGGCCGTGCCCGTGAAGTAGGCCTTCACGAAATCTGAGCGCAGGCCGACGCCGTCGAAAATCTGGGCGCCGCAATAGGACTGATAGGTCGAGATGCCCATTTTGGACATGACCTTGAGCAGGCCCTTGTCGATGGCCTTGATGAAGCGCTTTTCGATTTCATAGCGCGTCAGATGCTCGTCGAGCCTGGGTGCCAGTTCGGCCAGCGTGTCGAAGGCGAGATAGGGGTTGATGGCTTCGGCGCCATAACCGGCCAGACAGGCAAAGTGATGCACTTCGCGCGCTTCGCCCGTTTCGACCACAATGCCAACCTTGGTGCGCAGACCGGTGCGGATAAGATGGTGGTGCACAGCAGAGGTGGCGAGCAGGGCAGGGATTGCCACACGATCAGCCGAGACGAGACGGTCTGACAGGATGATGATGTTGTAACCCTGCTTGACGGCCTCTTCGGCACGTTCACACAGACGGGCAACCATTTCAGCCATGGCTTGCGCACCGCGCGCGGCATCATAGGTGATGTCGAGCGTTTCGGTGCGGAAGTGGTTGTCGGCGACTTCACCGATCATGCGGATCTTGTCGAGATCATCATTGGTGAGAATGGGCTGGCGCACTTCCAGACGCTTGACGCCAGACATGCCTTCCAGATCAAGCAGGTTGGGACGCGGGCCAATGAACGAGACCAGCGACATGACCAGTTCCTCGCGGATCGGGTCGATGGGCGGGTTCGTGACCTGCGCGAAGTTCTGCTTGAAATAGCTGTAGAGCATCTTGGAGCGCGAGGAGAGCGCGGCGATGGGCGTGTCGGTGCCCATGGAGCCGGTGGCTTCCTGTCCGTCCATGGCCATGGGCGCCAGCAGGAATTTGAGGTCTTCCTGCGAATAGCCAAAGGCCTGCTGCATGTCGAGAAGGCTTGCCGGGCTCTGAAGCGTCGGTGCGCGCGCTGGCGCGGGCATGTCTTCGAGCACGATCTGGGTGCGGTTCAGCCACTCCTGATAGGGGTGGAGCGTGGCAAGCTGCGACTTGATCTCGGCGTCTGAGACAATGCGGCCTTCTTCCAGGTCGATGAGGAGCATCTTGCCGGGCTGGAGGCGCCATTTTTCGACAATGGTTTCCTCGGGCACGGGCAGCACGCCCATTTCAGAGGCCATCATGACGGTGCCGTCTTCGGTGACGAAATAGCGGGCCGGACGCAGACCGTTGCGGTCGAGCGTGGCGCCGATCTGGCGGCCATCGGTGAAGGCGACAGCTGCCGGACCGTCCCATGGTTCCATGAGGGCGGCGTGATATTCGTAAAAGGCGCGGCGGTCATTATCCATCAGCGGATTGCCCGCCCAGGCTTCCGGGATCAGCATCATCATGGCGTGGGCGAGCGAATAGCCGCCCATGACCAGCAGTTCGAGCGCGTTGTCGAAGCAGGCTGTGTCGGACTGCTCATGAACCGCGATCGGCCAGAGCTTCTTGAGGTCATCGCCCAGAATGTCGGACTGCATGGAAGAATAGCGGGCCTGGATCCAGTTGACATTGCCGCGCTTGGTGTTGATTTCACCATTGTGGCAGACCATGCGGAAGGGATGGGCGAGCGACCATGTGGGAAAGGTGTTGGTGGAAAAACGCTGATGCACCAGCGCCAGCGCCGTCACCATGTCCGGGTCTGTCAGGTCCTTGTAATAAGGGCCGACCTGCGCGGCGAGCAGCATGCCCTTGTAGACAATGGTGCGCGAGGAAAAGGAGGGGATGTAAAGGCCACGCGGATTGGCGGAGCCTTCCTGATAGAGCGAATTGAAGATGCGCTTGCGGATGACGAAGAGCTTGCGCTCGAACGCGTCCTGATCCTTGCAGTTGTCACCACGGCCAACGAAAAGCTGGCGATGGAAGGGCTCGGTCGGCTTGACCGAATAGCCCAGATCGGCGTTGTCTACGGGGACGTCGCGCCAGCCCAGAAAGACCTGACCTTCTTCGGCCACCATCTTCTCGGTGATGTCGCAAATGGTCCGGCGGGCCTCATCATCCTTGGGCAGGAACATGAAACCGACGCCATATTCGCCCTCGGGCGGCAGCGTGAAGCCCAGACGCGCGGCTTCCTTGCGGAAAAACGCATCCGGCATCTGAATGAGAATGCCCGCGCCGTCACCCGCCTTGGGGTCGGCACCGACGGCGCCGCGATGCTCGAGATTTTCGAGAATCTTCAGGCCATCTTCGATGATCTTGTGCGACTTGCGGTTGTGGATATTGGCGACAAAGCCAATGCCGCAGGCATCATGCTCGTTGGCGGGGTCATACATGCCCTGCGCCTGGGGCAGACCGGCCAGATGCTTGTCGGAGGCACGTTTGACTGTGGCGGCCACGGTTTTAGTCGCGCGGGCTTCGAGGCTCGCAGCGTCAACCGGTATTCCGCCCGTCAAAATCGGCTTGTCCGTCATCATATCCTGTCCTTCACCCCTGTTAATCCGCCACCTCACGGCTGGTCGGACCTGGTCTTATCTAGTGCGCGTCCCGGCGCGGCCCATCCAGATGCCTGCGGCAAGTGCATCCAGTCGCGCCGATGCATTCGGCTGCCTGGGCATCACCTGCGCAGTGCCGCCATCCTTGACGGAGCTTTCTGCTGTGGGCCCCGTTTGCCCGGGACAAAGGCTACCAACGGCCTGTCCATACCAACCGCGGACAGGCTTTTTGCCCGGAAAGGCACATGCCTGTCCAGTGGCCGCATAATGCCATCAGAATGGCCAAAAAATCAAGTAAATATGGCAGGATTGCTGACCTAATAAAATGTCATCAAAAACAATGATTTAACCTGAAATTGGACTCGTTTCGGCCCTATTGGCCGATGGCCTTTTCCGGACATCCGATAACCGAGGCGCAGGCTAGGTAATGTTTTGCCCCATGGCGAGGGGCAATGTCACGAAAGCGTGAGGGCGCGTGTGATTTCCCGACGCTTCTGTGAATGCAGTTGATTTCACAACCGGAAGGCGGGCGGGCAGTGTTTGCGGGCGGTCAGGACGGGTTCTGGCCGGTCAAACAATGTTCAAAACCTTCTGGAGATTCCCCCATGTCGAAACTTGCCCTGAGCTCTGCTCTGGCCGTTGCCGGTGCCATGTCTGCTGCCCTTGCCTTCTCCGCCACGACGGCTTCTGCCGATGATATGGCCAATATGGAGAAATGCTACGGCGTCTCGCTGGCCGGCCAGAATGAATGCAAGGCCGGTGCTGGCACCACCTGCGCCGGAACGTCCACTGTCGATTATCAGGGCAATGCCTGGAAGCTCGTGCCGGCTGGTACCTGCACCAGCATCGAGACGCCCAATGGCCATGGCAGCCTTGAAGCGATGGAAGGCTGAGGTCAGAGATCAGCGGAGGCAGCGCCATGCAGAAACCAGTATCCCCCCAATCTGATCTGACGGGCGCTGCCTCCCTGCCTGACCGCGATGGTTTTCACCCGATTCCGGCGCGTGCCGGGATCGGGCTGAAGCCGGCGCATTATGCAGCGATCCTTGAAACGCAGCCCGATATTGGCTGGTTTGAAGTGCATGCTGAAAACTACATGGGGGCCGGTGGCGCGCCGCATCGCTATCTTGAGACCATCACGGCGCGCTATCCGCTGTCGCTGCATGGCGTGGGGCTGTCGCTGGGCAGTGCCGGACCCCTCGACCGGGCCCATGCCAAACGTCTGCGCGCGCTGGTGGACCGCTATCGCCCGGCGCTTGTTTCCGAACATCTGGCATGGACGCGATTTGGCGCGACGCATTTCAATGATCTGCTGCCGCTGCCCCTGACTGACGAGACCCTGGCGCTGGTGCGCGCGCATGTGGACGAGACGCAGCAAATTCTCGGCCGGCAGATGCTGATTGAAAATCCCTCGACCTATGTGCGCTTTGACGGGCCGCAAATGAGCGAGCCTGACTTTCTGGTGGCGCTTGCCGAGGCCACGGGCTGCGGGCTGCTGATTGACGTCAACAATGTGCAGGTTTCCAGCGTCAATCACATGCGCGATGCCAGGGCCTGGCTTGATGCCATACCGGGCGCGCTTGTGCATGAAGTGCACCTGGCTGGTCATGCCATCGAAATGATCGGCGGCGAGAGGCTGCTGATCGACAATCATGGCGGGCGCGTGAGTGATGCCGTGATGGCGCTTTATCGGCGCTTTGTCGAGCGTGTCGGGTCGCAGCCAACGCTGATCGAATGGGACATGGATGTGCCCTCTCTTGATGTGTTGCTGGAGGAGGCGGTGCGCGCCGAGCGCGTGCTTGATGCGGTGCGTGATCTTGGTCCGGTGATGGCGGTGCGTCATGGCTGAGGCGTGCGCGATCTCCCTTGCCGATTTTCAGTCGCGCTTTGCCGCAGGGATTTGCGGTGAGGCTGATGTCAATGATCTGTTGACGGATTGTCCGCGTGTGCCGCGCGAAATGCGATTTGCCGTCTATCGCAACAATGTGCATGTGAGCCTTGTTGATGCGCTGGCGGCAAGTTTTCCCGCCGTGCAGCGCATGGTGGGCGATGATTTCTTTCGCGGCGCGGCGCGGGTGTTTCTTTCGCAGGGCCTGCCGCAACAGGCCTCGCTGATCGGCTATGGCGAAAGCTTTCCCGCCTTTCTTGCCGCCTTCGAACCGGCAAGGGGCCTCACCTATCTGCCCTTTGTGGCGCGGCTGGAACTGGCCTGGCTTGCAGCCTATCACGCGGCGGATGCGGTGCCGCTGGTGGCGGCGGATTTTGCTGCCGTGCCGGGTGATGCCATGGCGGCGCTGCGTTTCGAGTTGCATCCCTCGCTGCAACTGGTCGAAAGCCCGATGCCGGTGCTGGAACTGTGGCGACGGCATATTGAGGACGAAGTGATTGCGCCAATGCAGCTTGCGGTCGAGCGCGAAGTGCTGATGGTGCTGCGGCCCGAGGCACAGGTGGTGCTGCATGCGCTGAGCGCAGGCGAGGCGGCGATGCTGCGCGCGCTCGCCCAAGGCGCCAGCCTCGGCGCGGCGGCGGACGCAGCTGCGCCTCACAGCGGCTTTGATCTGACACAAGCCCTGCTTCGACTTATTTCCGGCGGTGTTTTGACCGCCTTTCAATTTCCTGAAGGATGAAAATGATGATGCGTGATCTGTCCCGTCATGTGCTGCGTGTGACAGCTTTGTTCGACGCCATTCCGGCGAGCCTGATTGCGGTGATCGCACGTCTGGCCGTCTTTCTGATCTTCTTCATGTCGGCGCGCACCAAGGTGGAGGGGCTGATCACGCTGAAGGCGAGCACCTTCACGCTCTTCCAGTATGAATATGCGCTGCCGCTGATCCCCTACAAGCTCGCGGCCTATATGGCGACCTATGCCGAGCACACATTTTCGATTTTGATCCTGATTGGTCTGGCAACACGGTTCAGTGCGCTCGCCCTTCTGGGCATGACGGCGGTGATCGAGATTTTCGTCTATCCCGATGCCTATGTGGTGCATCTGAGCTGGGCGGCGATGCTCGTCTATCTGATGGCGCGGGGCGCAGGTATTTTGTCGCTCGACCATCTGGTTTTGCACCATTTTGGTTCACAATCGCGCAAGTCCTGACCTGTCACTTCAGCATTCATTAACGGCACAGGCGTAGCTTGGCCCTATCCGGGGGTCCTCTGGTGAAGGTCAGGTCATGAGCTCGTACAAAGAAAAAAACAGCGGCGGTTTTGATGATGCGCTGGCAAGGGCAGAAGCCGCCATTGCCGAGCTGAAGGAGAGCTATCATGCGCAGCTGGGTCTGGACATTGCCGAGCTTGAGACGGCCTATGGCGAACTCAGTGACCCCGCGACCAGCAGTGCAGCCCTGAAAACGCTGGCGAGCCTTGCCCATAACATCAAAGGGCAGGGCGGCTCGTTCGGCTATGATCTGGCAACGGAAATCGGGGGCGCGCTTTCTGATTTCCTGCGTCAGCGCCCGGCACCTGCGGGACGTGCGCGCCGCATCATCCATCTTTACATCCGTATGCTGCGGATCGTCTTTGAGCGAAAGCTGGTGGAAGATGGCGGCTCGATGGGCCGGAGCCTGCGCCTCAAGCTGAAGCGCCTGAACAACGTTCTCTAATCTTTTGTGACATTTTGTGCGCTGCGGCGAAGTGCGCCTGACGCGAGCGCGTCATTTCGCCTATGCTTGCCGAACTGACCTCAAATGAAAAGAGCCCCCCATGACGATCCGCAATCTTGATGCGATGTTTGCGCCCGGCTCGGTGGCGCTGATCGGCGCGCGCGAAAAAGCGGGTTCCGTCGGGCGGGTTCTGCTGCGCAATCTCACGACATCGGGTTTTGCCGGTCCCGTCTGGGCGGTGAACCCGCATGGCGGCGACATTGACGGCATGGAAGTCTATCGCGACATTGCAAGCCTGCCCGAGGCGCCCGACCTTGCCGTTATTGCGACGCCGCCGCGCAGCATACCGGCGCTGATCAGCGAATTGGGCGAGCGCGGCACGCAGGCCGCCGTTGTCATCACGGCAGGCTTTGGCGAGCTTGGCGCGGAGGGCCATGAACTCGAAGCGCAGATGCTGGAAGCGGCGCGACCGCATCTGCTGCGTATTGTCGGGCCCAATTGCCTTGGCACGATGGTGCCGGGTGTGGGGCTCAACGCCTCCTTTGCGCATCTGCCGCCGCTCAAGGGCGATATCGCCTTTGTCTCGCAATCGGGCGCGGTGGTGACGGCTGTGCTCGACTGGGCGACAAGCCGGGGCATCGGCTTTTCGCATATCGTGTCGCTGGGCGGCATGGCGGATGTCGATTTCGGCGACATGCTGGATTATCTCGCTCATGATCCCAAGACCCATTCGATCCTGCTTTATATCGAATCCGTGAAGGATGCGCGCAAGTTCATGTCGGCTGGCCGGCAGGCGGCGCGTCTGAAACCGGTGCTGGTGATCAAGTCGGGCCGTCATGCGGCAGGCGCCAAGGCGGCACGTTCGCATACGGGCGCCCTGGCGGGATCGGATGCCGTTTATGATGCCGCCTTCCGCCGCGCAGGCATGTTGCGGGTGATGGATGTGGATGATCTTTTCGAGGCGGTGGAGACATTGTCGACGCGGCCGGAAAAGCGGCCGATCACGGGCGACCGTCTGGGCATTCTGACAAATGGCGGCGGGCTTGGCGTGCTCGCGACGGACTATCTGATGGATCTGGGCGGGCATCTTGCCGAGCTCTCACCCGGGACCATCGCAACACTCGACAAGGTGCTGCCCGCCACATGGAGCCGCGGCAATCCGGTCGATATTATCGGAGATGCCGGGGCGGATCGCTATACCGCGTCCATGGGTGCGCTGCTCGCCGACAAGAATATTGATGCGCTGCTGGTGATCAATTGTCCGACGGCGGTGGTGGATAATGTGTCGGCGGCAGACGCGGTGGCTGATGCCGCCGAGACCAGCCGCAAACCGATCGTGACAAGCTGGCTGGGCGATCAGGGGGCGCAGGGTGCGCGACGCCTGCTGCTGGGGCGGCGCATCCCGACCTATGACACGCCCTCGCAGGCGGTTCATGCCTTCATGGTGCAGGTGGAATATCAGCGCAACCAGCGGCTGCTGATGGAAATACCGCCTGCCGGTCCCTCGCTGCCGCAGCGCGATCTGCAGGCGGCACGCGCCATCATTGAGACAGCGCTGGCTGAAAAACGCGAATGGCTGAGCGAGGCGGAAGCGAAATCACTGCTGGCGGCCTATGGTGTGCCCATTGTCGAGACGCGCATTGTGGACGGCGTGGCATCAGCCGTCGCCTGCGCGGAGGAGATCGGCTATCCCGTGGCGCTCAAAATTCTCTCGCCCGACATCACCCACAAGACCGATGTGGGCGGTGTGGTGCTGGATCTTGAAAATGCCAAAGCCGTTGAAAAAGCGGCAACGGCCATGCTCGCCAAAATCGGCAAGGCGATGCTGACCGCCCGGCTTGACGGCTTTACCGTGCAGCACATGGTGAGCAAGCCCTCTGCCTTTGAGCTTATTCTCGGCATTATTGATGACGAGACGTTTGGGCCTGTGATCCTGTTTGGTCACGGCGGCACGGCGGTGGAGGTGGTCAAGGACAAGGCGATGGCGATGCCGCCGCTGAACCGGGTGCTGGCCGAAGATCTGATCCGCACGACGCGGATCGCCAAATTGCTGGAAGGTTATCGCGGGCGCCCGCCCGCTGATTTTGATGCGATTGCGCTCTCCCTGATGGCGTTGGGTGACCTGGCCGCCGACAATCCGGAAGTTGCCGAGCTCGACATCAATCCGCTGCTTGCCGATCATGACGGCGTGGTGGCACTGGATGCACGCGTGCGGATCAAACCGGCGCGTGGCATCGGCACGGAGCGCTTTGCCGTGCGGCCCTATCCGGGCGGTCTGGAATCTGAGCTGCATGACCGGCATGGCACGGCCTATCCGATGCGCCCGATCCGGCCGGAAGATTCCACGCTGATCGACGATATGCTGGCGCATACCGACCCGGAGGATTTGCGGCTGCGGTTTCTGTCGCCGCTGCGGCGCCTGCCCCGCCAGTTGGCCGCGCGTCTGACGCAGATCGATTATGACCGCGAGATGGCCTTTGTCGTGTTCTCCGATGAGACGCGGAGCGAGGTTGCTGCCGTCGGGCGTCTTTCGGAAGACCCGGATCGGGAGCGGGCGGAATATGCGATCCTTGTGCGCACCGACAAGCATGGCATCGGCATGGGCTATGCGCTGATGAAGCATCTCATTCATTTCGCGTCGGAACGCGGGGTGGGTGAAATTTTCGGGCATGTGCTGCGCGAGAACCGCTCCATGCTGGCGCTTTGCGATGATCTGGGCTTTACGCGGCACAGCTTTGAAGAGCCGAGCCTTGTGGAAGTGCGCCTGCCACTGACCCTGCCGCCAAAATAAAAGGAGCGCCCCTTGCGGGACGCTCCCTCATTTTCTTCTCCGACGGATCAGTCTGCGGCGCTGGCAAAACCTTCAATGGATTTGCCGACTGATTTTTGGGGAGCGCCCTGGGAAATCTTGATCTGGCGCGGCTTCAGTTCTTCGGGAATGCGGCGATGCAGGTCGACATGCAGCAGGCCGTTTTCCAGATGGGCGCCATTGACCTCGACATGGTCGGCGAGCTGGAAACGACGCTCGAAGCTGCGCCCGGCAATGCCGCGATAGAGATATTTGGTGCTTTCGGTTTCCTCGCGCTTGCCTGAAATGGTGAGCACATTCTGCTTCACCTCAAGGTTGAGATCGTCGCTGGCAAAACCGGCCACCGCCATGGTGATGCGGTAATCCTGCTCGCCTGTGCGCTCGATATTATAGGGGGGATAGGTGGGCTGGTCTGTGTCGCGCGTCACGCTGTCGAGCAGCGAATGCAGCTGGTCAAAACCAACGGTGGAACGGTAAAGGGGCGAAAAATCGAAACTACGCATGGAACATCCTCCTTAAAGCGATGTTGAAGGTCGAAGAGGCCTGTGGACGCTCAAAAAGCCGCCCAAAACCTCGTTTTTCCGCGTGAACCCGGCCAATCCGGCGTCCAGCAGACAAAAGATGGGAAGGCATGTTTTTGGGTTCAAGAGGGGTTTTTCAAAGAAAAAGTGACCCGTGAACTCAATATGAACGGGGCTCCCAGCATGGGTTCAGCCGCCCGGCGTCATTCTCTGTTTCAAGGATCCATGAGGGTCCAGCGAAACAACCCACCGGACTTGGTCAAGATGACAGTCCATATGGCACGGAGAGAGATGATGACAAAGACATTCACAAAGATTGGCGCCCTGACAGGCCTCGCCCTTGCAATGACGATGGCTGCCCCGCTTGCCACGCAGGCCGCACCGGCCCAGGTCAAGGTCTTCAATTTTGGCGGGTCCAATTTTCAGGCCAGCATCACCACGGTTCGTTACGACAATAATTATTCGGGCTATCGCAACCACCGCAACCGCATCCTGCCGCTTGCGCAGGTTGTTAAGAAGCTGGAACGCCAGACCGGTGGCACGCTGACCGACATCAAGCTTGCCAATAATGGCAAGGTCTACAAGTTTGAAGGTGTGAGCGCCCGCGGCTTTATCGTGGAAGCCAAGGCGGATGCCTATACCGGTCAGATCAGCGATGTGAACATCACGGCTTTCCGCCCGCACTACGACCCCAAGGGTCTGGAGATTACCCGGCTCCTCGCCGTCATGCGGAACAAGGGCTACCACAATTTCGATCTTGTGAGCCTGAAGGACGAAAAAGGCATCTATCAGGTGCGTGGCCTGGACAAGAAGGGCAAGCCGGTTCTTATTCGCGCCCTTGCCAAGAATGGCCGCATCCTTTCGACCAAATATGCGCCGAACTATAATGGCCCGAGCTATGCCCGTGCCGAGTTCCGTGATTTCAACAGCTTCAAGGCGGATCTGAAGAAGCAGAACTACAGCCACTTCCAGAATGTGGTCGCCTATGACGATTATTACGGTGTGGATGCCCGTGACGGCCGTGGCCGCAATGTCCACCTGGAAATCGACGGCTTTACCGGTCGTATCCTTCAGGACTGAACTGCCGCACAAATATGAATGAAGGCGAGGGCTCCGTGGCAACACGGGGCCCTTTTTCACATGTCGTGCGGGGAAGAGTGGCAGAAACCCGACCGTCAAGATGAATGCCAGATGAACGGGTCTGCCAGAGGGGGTTCAGGCCGGGGGAGTCATATTGCAAGCCTCAGTTACCCCCGGTTTCTCCATCGGAAGGATTTGGACATGAACAACAAACTTGTACTTGCAGGACTGGCAGCCGCTCTCGCCTTTTCTGCGCCTCTCGCCGCCCAGGCCGCTCCGAATGGCCGGGCAGATACCGTTACGACTCGGCATGACAATGTGGTGAAGATACGTGATGACCGCCGTGACAACCGAGCAGATCGTCGTGATGACCGTCGCGACAATCGCGTCGAGCGTCGTGATGACCGGCGTGACAATCGAGCCGACCGCCGCGACGACCGCCGCGATTACCGTGTTGAGCGTCGTGACAACCGCCAGGACTATCGTCAGGATCGCCGTCATGACCGTCGCGTGGCGGCCTATCGCGGTGACCGCCCCTATAAGGCCTATCGGAATGCGCCCTATAAGCGCTATTACCGCGCGCCTGTGCGGGCCTATCGCCCCGGTGTGCGTCACTGGGATTATTGGCAGCCCCGCCTCTATGCCCGCCATTATTACGGCTTCGGTTCGCCGGTCTATTATGGCGACCATTATCGCGTTTATGCCTATGACCGCGATGACCGTCTCGTCTGGCTCTGGATCAGTGCCGTGACTGGTGCGATTCTCTTCTCCGGCTACTAAGCCTCAAAAGCGGTTTCATTCCGCGGAAAGGCCCCCTGCATGTCGGGGGGCCTTTTGCTTTGCATTGCGTCGACAAGATGCTGTGATGGCGGAAAGCAACAGGATGATTCCATGACCGCGCCCCTGATCCAGATCCCCGACAATCCCTGTCCCGCCGGGGCCGAGCCGGAATGGCTGGTAATGCCTGACGGCAGCCGGCTGCGCATGGTGACATGGCTGCCCGAGGCGGCCGGCCTGTCCCGCTGCCGGGGATCGGTGTTTCTGTTTGGCGGGCGTACCGAATTTGCCGAGAAATATTTCGAGGTGATTGGCGAACTGCTGGCGCGCGATTTTGCGGTGACGACGCTTGACTGGCGCGGGCAGGGGCTGTCCGACCATATGCTGCCGGACTGGCGCAAGGGGCATATTGACAGCTTTGATCGCTTTCTGAGTGATCTCTCCCATTTCATGGCGGCTGTCGGTCCACGCATGCCCAAGCCCTGGTATGGGCTCGCCCATTCGATGGGCGGCAATATTGTGCTGCGCGCGACCCATGATCATCCTGACTGGTTTTCAGGTGTGGTGCTGACCGCCCCGATGCTGGGGATACGCCTTGGCAGCCCGCTGGTGCAGCGTCTGCTGCGCGGGGTTGCGGCAGCGGCCTGTGCGCTGGGACTGAGCGGCGCCTATCTGCCGGGTGGCACGCCAGCAGCGGCGGATGAAACCCCGTTTACCGAGAATGTGGTGACCAATAGTGAAGAGCGCTATGCGATTCATCAGGCGCTGGTGCGGGCCGAACCCAAGCTCGGGCTTGGCGCGCCGACATTCGGCTGGGTGCATGCCGGTTTTCGTTCCATGGATCTGACGCAATCCGAGGCATATCTCGGCGAGATTGAAACGCCGGTGCTGATCTTTGAAGCGATGCAGGAAAAGCTCGTCGACAATGAGGCGCTGGAACATGCCGCGCGCTATCTGAGCGCAGGCGTGATTGAATCCGTGGAGGAAGCGCGTCACGAAATCCTGATGGAACTTGATGCTGCCCGCATCGCCTTCTGGTCGGTTTTTGATAATTTCATTATCAAGTCGGAAGACAATGACAAGGCGCAGGCGAAAGTCTAGCTGACAGCCGGTTTGAGAATGGCCAAGGCTTCAGCATGCAGCTCTGCGGTGGCAGCCGCCACGGCATGGCCGCCCCATTGGGGATCGCCGCCTGCCCAGTCGGTGACGACGCCACCGGCCTCGCGGATGATGGGGAGCAGGGCCTGAATGTCATAGGGCTCAAGCGCTGTTTCAACAACAAGATCAATCGTGCCGGCGGCCAGCAGGCAATAGTGATAGCTGTCGCCGCTATAGCGCGTGAGGCGCACGGATGCGCGCAGCTTTTTGAAAGCCTCGCGCTCGGCCTCGATGCGGAACATGGCCGGGTCGGTGTTGCCGAGCAGTGCATCCTTGAGATGTTTGCAGGTGCTGGTGTGCAGCACGCGCTGGCCATGGCGGCTGACAAGCTCCGTGCCGCCGGGACGCCCGATGAAACGCTCGCCGATATAGGGCTGGTCCATGATGCCGATGACGGGCTGCGTGCCGTCATTCAGCCCGATCAGGGTGCCCCAGAGCGGCACGCCCGTGATGAAGGAGCGTGTGCCGTCGATCGGATCAAGCACCCATGTCAGATCGCTTGCGCCATCGACGCGGCCATGTTCTTCGCCATAGATGCCGTGATCGGGAAAATGGCGCGTGATGAGATCGCGCATGGCCGTTTCGGCATTGCGATCAGCCGCCGTCACCGGATCGAAGGCGTGAATGCCGTCCTTGTGATCGACACCCAGCCCCGAGCGGAAATGGGGCAGGGTGACCTCGGCTGCCGCATCGGCCAGGCGAAGGGCAAAATGCGTCAGGCGGTCGAGATCGGTCGGGGTCAAGGTCGTCTTCATGATGGCGCCACTATGGCGAGGCGGGGCTCATACGTCCAGCCGGTAAACGCGCTTTGCGGTGTCGTGGAAGAGGTCTGTTTTCTCCGCCTCGCTGAAGGGGGCGGCCATTTTCTTGAAGGCGTTCCAGTGGGTGGCATAGCTGCCCGAGACCTTGTCCATGGGGAAATTGCTCTCGAACATGCAGCGCGACGGCCCGAAAATGTCGATCATGTGGAGATACCAGTCGCGAGTGGCGGCGACGAGATCATCAGATGAGGGAGGCGTCTCAAGCTTGTGCCAGCCAAAACCATTGACCGTCATGTTGATGCCGCCAAGCTTGGCCACGACATTGGGGCAGGTGGCGAGTTCGGCGACCTGCGGCTTCCAGGCTTCAAAGATTTCAGCCCGTTTGCCCTTGTAGGGGCCGACACCGAGGGGGCCGCCGAAATGATCGAAAATGATGGTGGTGTCGGGAAAGGCGCGGGCAAGCGCGGTGAGTTCGGGCACCTGCGGGTGGTAGAGCCAGGCATCAAAGGTGAGCCCCATGGGCGCCAGACGCGCAAAGCCTTCACGGAAAGCGGCTGAGTCCGTCAGGCCCTTTGGCGGATGGGTATGGGCATTCTCGATATCGGGATGATCATCATAGGCGCTGGCATGGCGGATGCCGCGAAAGCGCTCGGGCGCATGGGCGACATGGCTTTCAAGTGTTTCGGCCACGCTGTCGCCGAGTGCCAGATCGGCAAAGCCGACAATGGCGGCTGCAATGCGCGTCTCGCCATATTGGCCACTGGCGCTTTGCGCGGCGATGCCGTTGATGAATTCGGTTTCGCCGACGGGGCGCAGATGTTCGGGCCCGTCGGCGCGATACATGGAGGTGCATTCGACAAAGACGGTGGCGCGGATATTGTGCCCGTCGCCCGTATCGGCCAGCACTTCATCCAGCATGTAACGGGAGCCCGGAAAATCCCAAAGATGATGATGGGGATCGATGATCGGGCGGTCCGGATCGATGATGTCTTCGCGGCGTTTGGCCAGCCAGTCAGCATTATCAGCCATGGGGGTCTCCCTTTTTTGGGAGAAGCTTGGCACCGCGTTCGGCCAGATGCAATTCACGCGAAAAAAATGGCCCGGGAAATCCCGAGCCATTTTCATTTATGCGGTTGGCTTAGCCCGCGCGGGCAAATTTCTTGCGCTCGTTGGGATCGAGGTAGCGCTTGCGCAGGCGGATATTTTCCGGTGTCACTTCGACCAGCTCGTCGGCCTCGATGTAGGCGATGGCCTGTTCGAGGGTCAGCGGACGGGGTGGTGTCAGACGGACGGCTTCGTCCTTTGACGTGGTGCGGATGTTGGTGAGCTGTTTGGCGCGCAGCGGGTTCACCTCGAGATCGCCCGGACGGGCATTCTCGCCAATGACCATGCCGCGATAGACCTTGGCACCGGCACTGATGAAGAGCGTGCCGCGCTCTTCGATGTACCAGAGGCCGTAAGGGACGGCTTCACCATCGGCAGTTGAAATCAGCACGCCATTGCGGCGGCCTTCGACATCGCCACGGAAGGGCTCATAAGCCTTGAAGATGCGGTTCATGACGCCGGTGCCACGCGTGTCGGTGAGGAATTCACCGTGATAGCCGATGAGGCCACGTGACGGGCAATGGAAAATGATGCGTGTCTTGCCCGCGCCTGTGGGGCGCATGTCGACGAGTTCGCCCTTGCGAGCCGCGACCTTTTCGATCACGACGCCTGTAAACTCATCATCCACGTCAACAGTTGCTTCCTCGATGGGTTCGAGTCGATTGCCCTTCTCGTCTTCGCGGTAAAGCACGCGGGGACGGGAAATGCCGAGCTCGAAGCCTTCGCGGCGCATCTGTTCGATGAGCACGCCGAGCTGAAGTTCGCCACGGCCGGCCACGTCAAACGCATCGCCGACTTCGGTGTCGGTGACGCGGATGGCGACGTTGCTTTCGGCTTCACGCATCAGACGGTCACGAATGACGCGCGACTGGACCTTGGAGCCTTCGCGGCCGGCCAGCGGGCTGTCATTGATCGAGACGGTGATGGAAAGCGTGGGCGGGTCAATCGGCAGGGCCTTGAGGGGCTCTGTCACGGCTGCATCGCAGATGGTATCGGCAACGGTGCCTTGCGTCAGACCGGCAATGGCGATGATGTCGCCGGCGCTGGCTTCTTCCACGGGGATACGCTGAATGCCGCGATAGGCGAGCACCTTGCTGATGCGGCCTTTTTCGACAACGCCGTCATCCTTGCGCAGCACCTGCACGGACATGTTGGTCTTGACGACGCCTTTTTCGATCTTGCCGGTGAGGATGCGACCGAGATAGGGGTCGGCCTCGATCGTTGTTACGAGCATGGCGAAGGGTTCGTCTGCCGACCCGTCATTGAGGGCCGTCGGTTCCGGGAAATGCGAAATGATCTTGGCAAAGAGCGGCTTGAGGCCATTGTCCTTGGCATCGGGCGCATTGAGGTCTTCAGCAGCCCAGCCCTGACGGGCCGAAGCGAAGATGCAGGGGAAGTCGAGCTGCTCGTCGGTCGCGCCAAGGGCAGCGAAAAGATCGAAGGCTTCGATATGCACTTCTTCAGGGCGACCGTCGGGACGGTCAACCTTGTTGATGAGCACGATGGGCTTGAGACCCAGGGCGAGCGCCTTGGAGGTCACGAATTTGGTCTGCGGCAGCGGGCCTTCGGCGGCATCCACTAGGAGCACCACGCCATCGACCATCGAGAGGATGCGTTCCACCTCGCCGCCGAAGTCGGCATGGCCCGGTGTGTCGATGATGTTGATGCGTGTGTGCACGCCTGCTTCGTCGATCCAGTCCACGCTGGTCGGCTTGGCAAGAATGGTGATGCCTCGCTCTTTTTCCAGATCGTTGGAGTCCATGACGCGTTCAGCAACAACCTGGTTGTCGCGGAACGTGCCGGACTGACGCAAGAGCTGGTCAACGAGGGTCGTTTTCCCATGGTCAACATGGGCGATGATCGCAATATTCCGAAGTGACATATTTTCCGCCGGGTCAGATTGGGGCCCAGCCGAGCGAAATACGCGCACGGGGGCAGCCAAAGTTGCCGCCTTATATATCGTGCAGCCCTTTGCCACAAGGGCTGTGTGGCTGCAACCTGTTGCAGAAGAGAGTCGGCGTCGTCGTTAACGTCCCGATAAATCAGGCTAATTCGGGTGCAGATGCCTCTTCGAGCGCCAGATTCGTGATGAATTGTCGCGTGCAGGCCTCCCAGGCGAAGTTTTGCGCAAATTCGCGGCAGTTTTCGCGTGGTGTGTCGATGGCTTTAAGGCAGGCCGTTGCCAGATCTTCATCAAGACAGCCAACTTTTGCCTCGCCAATGACATCAAGCGGGCCCTGAACGGGATAGGCCGCCACAGGTGTGCCGCAGGCCAAGGCCTCGATCATGACAAGGCCGAATGTGTCGGTCTTGCTGGGAAAGACGAAGCAGTCAGCGGCGGCATAGGCTTTTGCCAGGGCCTCACCGAACAGCGCGCCGGTGAAACAGGCCTCGGGATGAGTGCGGCGGAGATGTTCCAGACGCGGGCCTTCGCCGACGACCATCTTGGTGCCCGGTAAATCGGCGTCGAGGAAGGCTTCGATGTTTTTTTCCACGGCGACGCGCCCGACATAAAGCCAGACGGGACGGGGCAGGCCGAGATAATGCTCACCCTGAAGATCAGGACGCGGAACGAAATATTTTGTGTCCACACCGCGCGACCAGATGACCGGGCGGCCAAAGCCGCGGCCTTCCAGTTCGGTCTGAAGCGAGCGCGTGGCGACCATGAGGGCGGCGGATTTGGCATGGAACCAGCGCAGCAGGGCATAGCCCAGCGACAGGGGCAGGCCGGTGCGCGCGGTCAGATATTCGGCAAAACGGGTGTGGAAGGAGGTCGAAAAGGGAATGCCGCGATTGATGCAGAAGCGTCGCGCGGTCAGACCGAGCGGCCCTTCGGTGGCGATGTGGATGGCATTGGGGTTGGCCGCATTGATCATCTTCGCGAGCTTGCGGGCAGGAAAGAGCGCCAGCCTGATTTCGCGATAGGTCGGCATGGGGACCGTGATGAACTGGTCGGGCGTGATCGAGACAACCTCATGGCCCATGGCGGTGAGGTTTTCCTTGAGCTGTTCGAGCGTGCGCACGACGCCATTGACCTGGGGCGGGGCGGCGTCGGAGACGATCACGATTTTGAGCTGCTCGGCATCGCGACCCACATCGCGCGCCATGCGGCGACCGCGCAGGCGACCCAGCAGGCGCGCGGCACGGCGCACACGGGTGGGCCCCTGTCGGCTGGTCTGGGGGAAATTGAAGCTGTCGGCGACCATCAAGCAGCGTTCAACACGTGCTGTTTGTCCTTGCCCGAATCAGCCGGTTCGCGCTCCCAGGAGAAGCGGTGCCATGTGATGAGGCTCAGGGCGCCGTGTTCATCTTCGGCAAGGGCCGTGCAGCTTTCGACCCAGTCGCCATCATTGCAGTAGAGCACGCCATCCATCTCGCGGATTTCGGCGTGATGAATATGGCCGCAGATGACGCCATCCACGCCGCGTTCGCGCGCGGACCGTGCCACGGCGACCTCATAGCTTGAGATATATTCGACGGCGTTCTTGACCTTGTTCTTCAGATAGGACGAGAGCGACCAGTAAGGCATGCCGAAAAGGCGGCGGGCATCATGCAGCCAGTTGTTCAGCGCCAGTGCGATGGCGTATGCCTGATCACCAAGATGAGCGAGCCATTTGGCATATTTGACGACGCTGTCGAACTGGTCGCCGTGAATGACGAGAAATTCGCGGCCATCCGCTGTCTGATGAATGATCTCATTGACGACATCGACACCGGCAAAGGTGAGGCCGGTATAATCGCGCAAGGCTTCATCGTGATTGCCCGGTACATAGATGATGTTGGTGCCCTTGCGGGATTTGCGGAGAATTTCCTGAACCACGGCATTGTGACCTGCAGCCCAGTACCATGAGCGCTTCAGGCGCCAGCCATCAATGATGTCGCCGACGAGATAGATCGTCTCAGCTTCATTGTGGCGCAGAAAATCGAGCAGCAGATCGGCCTTGCAGCCGGGCGTGCCCAGATGAATGTCGGAGAGAAACAATGTGCGGTGACGCGTCGGGTTCGCCGGGCGCGGGCCTGTCAGACGCTCATCGAGCCCGTTGCGGCGGGAGCGGGAGCGACCGGGTTCACGCGGCTTTTCCGGCTTGTCGATTGAAAGGTCGTCTTTGGCGGTTGGAGGGAAGGAAGGGAGCTCATCATCAAGGCGCAAGGAAAAGCTGGCGCCAAGTCGGTTCAAGGCCGTGTCGAGTAGCGTCATATTCCCATCATTCGCTTTGGGCTTTCACATCCATACATAACGCATACGGATGATCTGCCAGTTACTCGCAACGCTCGCCATGCGAATCAATTAACGCTATAAGGCGAAGCGCCCTTTCTCACGGCATCAAGATCGTCGCCAGCAGTCAATTTTTTGTGACGACGAGATGATCATTTTGTGACACGCGCCACAGGAGACCTCGTGCCATTCCGCCGTTCCATTCATGTCATTTTCAATCCGCATGCCGGTGCCCGCCGTCGCCAGTTGCTCGACCGTGTGGTTGCGCAGCTCAAGGCGACGGGTGCGGAAGTTGTGCTGGAGGAGACGAAGGCGGCAGGCCATGCGATCGAACTTGCCCGCGCGGCGGCACGCGCAGGCGTGGCGGATGTGATCGTGGCGGCAGGGGGTGACGGCACCATTAACGAAGTTGCGCGCGGTCTTCTGGGGCAGGGTGTGCCGCTTGGCATTGTGCCGCTGGGCACGGCCAATGTGCTGGCTGCCGAAATCGGCCTCAAGCGCGATGTGGTCGAGATCGTCGATATGCTGCTGTCAGGCCCGGCGCAGCTGATCGGGACGGGTCTTGTGGAGGGTCGCATTTTTCTGCTGATGGTCGGTATCGGCTTTGACGGCGAGGTCGTTCACAACATTAACCCTGTCCAGAAGCGGCGATGGAGCAAGCTCGCCTTTCTCTATGAGGGGATGAAGCTGTGGTGGCGTGGTCCCGGCCATGCGATTTCGCTGAAAGTTGATGGTCGCGAGAAAAGTGCAAGCTGGGTCGTGGCCATGAACGGCAAGCGCTTTGCCGGTGACTTTCTGCTGTCGCCAGACGGGGATATCAGCCAGCCGGGGCTGACACTCTTTCTTTTCAAGACGGGCACGCGAGTGGCGCTTGCCCGCTACATGATCGCGCTGGCGATGGGACGTGTCGCGGAATTGCGCGATGTCGAAATCTTGCCGATGCGTGAGGCGATCATCACTTCGCCGGACGGGCTTGCTGTCGAGGTTGATGGCGATGCGCGCGGTGGCCTGCCGCAGACCATTGCCCAGGGGACGCAGTTCCTTCGGCTGGTGGTGCCGTCTATCGCAAGCTGATCAGGCGACGCTCTGGTTTTTGCGTTCGGTGAAGATCGGACGGCCAAAGCCGCGCGTTGAAGGCAGATGTTCCGGCGAGAGCCACTGCTCATAATATTTTTCCAGCGGCAGCGAAACCCCGTCCGGTCCCATGATGCGGGCATGCTCGCGGTTGAGCTTGCGCGGTTCATCAACGCCGCATGAATGGGCGATGATGCAGACCTCGTGGGCAACTTTCTCGGCATAGCGACGGACACGCTGGGCCTTGTCGGTCACATCCAGACCGCGCTGGAGGCGTTTGTCATGTGTGGTGACACCGGTGGGGCAGGTGTTCTTGTTGCATTGCAGGGCCTGAATGCAGCCGAGTGAGAACATGAAGCCGCGCGCGCTGTTGACGAAATCGGCACCGACGCAAAGGGCCCAGGCGACTTCGGCTGGTGTAATGAGCTTGCCGCTGGCGATGACGCGGACACGCGGCACAAGATTGTGACGTTCCAGTGCATCAACCATCATGGGCAGGCTTTCCCAGATCGGCAGGCCAACATAATCGATCAGCGGGGCCGGGGCGGCACCCGTGCCGCCGTCCGCGCTGTCGATGGTGATGAAATCGGGCGCCTCCTCGATGCCCCGGCTATTGATCTGTGCACAGAGGTCTTCAAGCCAGTCATAAGCGCCCAGCACCATTTTGAAGCCGGTCGGCTTGCCTGTGATTTGGCGCACACGGCTCACAAAATCCAGCAGTTCGGAGACATTGGTGATTTCGGGGTGACGATTGGGGCTGATTGAATCCTGTCCCGCCGGGATGCCACGAATTTTAGCAATCTCGGAGGTGACTTTTTCGCCGGGCAGAATGCCGCCCTTGCCCGGCTTGGCGCCCTGGCTGAGCTTGATCTCGAACATTTTGACCTGGGGATGCGCGGCAATGGCGCGCAGCTTGTCCTCGTTGAGGCTGCCATCATCATTGCGGCAGCCATATTTGGCAGTGCCGAGCTGGAAGATGATGTCGGCGCCGCCTTCCAGATGAAACGGGGAGAGCGCACCTTCGCCGGTGTTCATCCAGATCCCGGCCATGCGCGCGCCATTGGAGAGCGCCAGCACGGCAGGCTTGGAAATGGCGCCATAGCTCATGCCAGAAATATTGAAGAAAGAGGCCGAGCGATAAGGGTTGGCGCAATAGGGCCCGATTTCGACAATCGCCGTTTCGGCGGCATTGCTGTCGAGTGTGGGAAAAGGGGTGTTGACGAAGCTGACCGTGCCGGCAGGCCGAAGGTCGCGCGTGGAGCCAAAGGCGACGGTAGTGTCGACGCCCTTTGCCGCGCGATAGACCCAGGCGCGCTGGGCCCGGTTGAAGGGCATTTCCTCGCGATCCATGGCGAAGAAATATTGACGGAAATATTCGCCGAGGGATTCAAAGAGGTAGCGGAAACGGCCAATGACCGGATAGTTGCGGCGGATGGCATGGCTGGTCTGGGTGACGTCGATGACATAGAGCACCACGACAACTGCAACGAGCACGCCCAGCGAAAGAATGAAGAGGACGGAGAGCACATCCACCAATCGCCAAATCATGGAGTCATGCACCATGTTGGTGAATGTCGTCATCATTTCAGAGACCTTGTCCATGGCCGTTTCCTCTCGCATGTCTCTATCTGCCTATCATGTCGGGACACTAGAGCATGTGAAGATCACGCTAAAGTCACGCTTTGGCGAGCGTCGCAGACAAGATGCCGGATGTTTTATGATTTTCGGGGAACGCGCTTCACGCAACAGCAGACAACAGGTCGCCGGTCAGACACCGGGGACATCGGCTTGCGCCATGACGGTCTTGGCCGCCTTGCCCGCGACGGGTTCGAGAACGCGGGGCGGCAGATGGGTTGTTTTCTCGTCAGCAAATTCCTGGTCGGCAATGGTGAGGCGCAGACCGACAGAGGCGACGGCCGCTTCGCGGACATAGCCGCCCTGACCGGCATCAATGACCATGGGGGCGGGACGCGAGGCAGGCATTTCGGGCTGGACAGGTTCGGTGCGGATGGAAGCGGTGGCGAGATCGGCGGCATCCTCGATGGGTGCCATATCTGCTACGTCGCTGGTGGTGTCCAGAACAGGATCGGCGGCATTTTCTTCCGCTTCTTCCGCGCTTGCATATTGCGCGGCCAAGGCATGGGAGAGGCGTACAAGACGCGGACGCTCATTTTCCCAGATGCGAATGACCTTGGCGAAATAGGGACGGTTCAGCGCGGGCGACTGGGAGTGATAGCTGCCGATGGCTTTGGGCCAGTCACCGATGCGGTCGCGCAGGCGGCTGAGGAAATTGGCGGCATAGCCGACATTGGTCAGCGGATCGAACGCATCTTCCAGCGAGGCAAAGGCATTGGGGTGGTAGCGCAGATTGACCTGCATGCAGCCGATATCGATGGAGCGCTTGCCCTGATCAAGGAGCTGGCGGGCCTTGGCGATGGCTTCCGCCTTGGTCGCGAAATAATAGCCGCGGCCTTCCGAATTGATGGTCCAGGGCCAGGAGTGGGTTTTACCCGTGGCGCGGACATAGCGACCCGACTCGGCAAGCGAGACCGAGGCGAGCAGAGCGCGGGGGAGCTTCTGGCTGGCTTCCACACGCAGGGCGGCGGCTTCGCAGAGCGCCCATGTCTTGGGTGTGGCGGAGAGCGCCTGGGGTGTCTGGGTGCTTGTGTCGGCCCGCGCGCTGCCGGGTGACATGATGCCTGCCATGATCAGGCACAGAATCGCTGCCAGTGGCAGGCCGTGCTGTCGGAATTGGCTGAAAAGGTGAGGCATTAATCCGCTTTCGGGCAGGGTTCATTCAGAAATACCCGCAGATCATGCCTGTCGATGGTTAAGGAATGTTCTATCTGTCCGTTCTGAAGGGATTATTTTCGCCGAAATATGCGGCGCCGGGACTGATTGATTATTGTGCAACGCACCCTAAGTCCTTGAAATATATTAATCCTTTTTAATCAGTAACTTAGCTTTTCCTTATTTATCAAATTTTGTGGTTATCGGTCGAAAATCAGACTTGATCTTTGTGCGATGCAATGCCATTGTTGCATTGCGGCATTGGTTGAGTTTACTCCTGATGCCGCAGCCCTTCCTGGGCGTTTCCTCCCTAGACTTGGGCCCTGGTTTTTACCAGGGCCCCTTTTTTTGTGCCAAGGCCATCATCATCTGGCTTGGTGGGCGGGTGTCAGGTGCCGAGCTCGTTCCAGTCGAATGCAGCCATATCGCTGGCGAATTTGGTCATATCGCGAGTGATGCGAGCCAGTGCCGGACGGCGCTCAAGGCGTTCCTCATTCATATAGAGGGCGCGGTTGATCTCGATCTGCAGGGCATGAAAACCCAGGCCTGGCTGGCCGTAATGCTCGGTATTGAAGCCGCCGGCATAGGGATTGTTGCGCGACACCGTATAGCCAAGGCTTTTGAGGCTCGCTTCGGCGGCGTCGGTCAGATCGCGGGCGCAGGCCGTACCATAGCGGTCGCCCAGCACGATGTCGGGACGGTCGGCGCCGGTGTCGTCATCGGCCGGGCCGCCAACCGACGGCATGGAATGGCAGTCGATCAGCAGGGCCTTGCCGAAGCGGGCCCGGGTCTGCTCCAGCAGCTCGCGCAGGGCGGCGTGGAAGGGCATATAGAGCAGGCGGATGCGCCGCTCGGCTTCGGCGTAAAGCAGCGGCTCGCGGTAGATTTCAGCGGTGTCGGAGACGATGCGCGCGATGGTGCCGAGGCCACCTGCCACGCGCAGCGAGCGGGTGTTGGCATGGGGCGGCAGCGCGTCCTGAAACATGGTCGGGTCGAGCTCATAGGGCTCGCGATTGGCATCAAGATAGGCGCGCGGGAAAAGGGCATGCAGCAGCGGGGCGCCGAGCCCGACAACGCCGCTGAAAATCTCTTCCACGAAGCTGTCTTCCGACCGGCGCAGCATGAGCGCGTCGAGCCGCGAATTGGCGACAAATTTCTGCGGATAGGTGCGCCCGCTATGGGGCGAGCAGAAGACGAGGGGGTGCGTCTGGATATCGGGCAAGGCAAGCTCGAAGGGGCGGGCAAACAGGTCATGTTCGCCAGCACTCAGGTCGCGATCACCATTCTCGTAGAGTTGGGTTTGAGGGGTCGTCGAAATATCCATGCTCCAACGTTATCCATAGAACATGGCATTGTAACGGAGACTTTCGACTTCATCCGGTTAAAAACCGCAGATTTACGAGGATGGCGTGGCATTTTGACCAGTGCCGCGGGCCTCCTCGGGGTCCGGGACGGGGATAAACAGGGTGGCGGCAAGTTTGCGGCTCTTCATATCCTGTTTACCCTTGGTGACCTATAACGGGACGAAGCAGGGGATGGATTCGCAAGAGCCCGCTTCTGTGTCACGATGGTGGGCAACCAATTTAGATCGGGCTGGGCTATGGCACGTATTCTTCTGGCCGAAGATGATGACTCGATGCGCCGTTTTCTTGCAAAAGCGCTGGAAAATGCAGGGCATGAAGTTGTGTGTTTTGGTGAGGGCGGTCAGGCCCATCAGCGGCTCCAGAATGATGTCTTCGACATTCTGCTGACCGATATCGTGATGCCAGAAATGGATGGTATCGAGCTTGCCCGCCTGGCAGCCGAACTCGATCCGACGCTCAAAATCATGTTCATCACCGGCTTTGCCGCTGTGGCGCTGAACCCGGAACTTTCGACGCCCAAAGAGGCCAAGGTTCTCTCCAAGCCCTTCCATCTGCGCGATCTCGTGGCCGAGGTTGACCGCCTGATGGTGGCCTGAGGCCCCCAACACCCTTCTTTGCATCTTGTCACGGCGCACCAAGACCGATATACGGTCCTCCACCGCATTGGCAATGGGCGTGTAGCTCAGCGGGAGAGCACTTCGTTGACATCGAAGGGGTCACAGGTTCAATCCCTGTCACGCCCACCATTGCCCCCGGACCACAGCGGTCCATCCTGTCGGAAAATCAGTCTTTCTTTTCGCCGCTGAAATAGCGCAGGCCCAGCGTGAGCTGAAGGCGCCCGAGCCGCAGGCGTGTGCCCCATTTGCGTTTGGGCGCCCATGCCCCCTCATGCCGACCGCTATGGGCCGAGAGCATGCCCGTCTCGCGCTCGCGCAGCGCCCAGGGGGCAAGCGCCAGCACCGTGAAGATCGCCAGCCATGAGCCGACCGCGACATCGCTGATGAAGTGATTGGTCATGGTCACGCGTGACAGGGCGACCAGCAGGCCGAAGAGCGAGATGGCCTTCCAGTGTTTTGGAAAGGCGAGTGCAAGCACTGTTGTGACGCAGAAGATGGTCTGCGAATGGCCCGAGGGAAAGCTGTCGAGCGCGGTGGTCATGGAAAAAGGTTCAAAGCCATAGGCCCCATTGGCGAAAAGATCCCTGGGCCGGTGACGCCCGCCGAAGAATTTCACGAAATGCAGAACCGCGCCCGATGCGGCAAGCGACACAAGCAACAGAAAGCAGTAGCGCTGGATGGTGGCGATTTTTTCGCGTGTCGCATCAAGAGCGGACAGACGCTTGGCGAGGATACCGCCAAAGAGACCTATGACGGCGATGACGATGTAGAGTGTGCCCTGGCCGCGATCCGTCATGAAGCGCCAGAAATAAGCCATGTGATCATTCACATTGTTCTTCATGAAATATGCAAGCCAGCGGTCAAGGCCATGCGTCATGCTGGCAAAGGCAAAGGCAAAAACGGGCACGGCGGCCTGTTTGGCCATTTCATAGGGCGTATGCGTTGCCGCCGGCTCGTGCTCAGGCGTGGTCTCGACCACCTTGGTGGCCGCATCAAGCGGCGCGTTACTGGTTGTGTCCGTCGGTGTCATAGGCGGCCTTTTCCGGCGCTGAATCGTCAGGGCTGATTGCCTGGGGCGGCAAAGAGGTGAAGCACCACATTCTTGCCATTGGAATAATTCTGCCCCTCGATGCGGCGAATTTCCAGCGGTGTGATGTCGAGCGCTTTGGTGGCGTCTTCAAAATCAGCCAGATATTCATCGCTTATGAGTGCGAAGCTCTGCGGGGTGTCGACCAATTGTCGGGCGGCGGCCTGCGGGCTGGTGAGCCTGGTGTCTGTGCCCACCATGAAGATCAGGCTCGGCTCATTATAGCCGACACTGGCAAGGGGCGCGCGCATCTGTTCCGGCGGCAGCGCCTCGGCGATTTCACGCGAGAGCCAGATGCGGTTGAGATGGGGCCCGATATGCATGGTGAGAAGGGGCACGAAAAGCAGCATCAGGGCGGCCAGCGCCATGGCTGTCTGTTCGGCATCGCGCCGCCACATATAACTGACGGCAAGCCCGCCGCCTGCAATGGTGACAGCGGCCAGAACCAGCGCCACATAATGCAGGGCGGTGCTTGAGCCAAATGTGTCGGCCCCGTAAATGGCGCCGCCGGCAATGACGAGCGTCAGGAGGGCCCAGAAGATGATATGTATACGGAACAAGACGGTGCTCCAGAGGCCCATGCGACGGATACCGCGCGTCACAAAAATGCCGGCGAGAAGTGCCAGGGCCGGATAGGCCGGCAGCACATAATGCGGCAGCTTGGTCGGGACGAGTTCGAACATGATCCAGGCGGGCACGGCCCATGCGAGGCAGAATCTGATGGCGCGGTCGTGGCGGTCGCGCCAGGCGACGACGAAGGCCGGTATGACGAGAAGCGACATGGGCCAGAAGGCGGCATAGACCGCCAGCAGATAGGTGCCGGGCGGGGCGCCATGCGATTCCTGACCCGAGAGCAGCTTGGGCAGGAGGTCTTCGCTGGCGGATTTGGCGATGAAGTCGCCCGCCCCCGAGGCGTAAAGCGCAATGGGCCAGGGCGCGACAATGGCAATGAGCAAAGGCACGCCGAGAAGCGGCTTTGTTTTCAAAAGCCATTTGCCGTCGCGGTCGAGAATGGAAATGACAATGGCGGCCATGGCGACAACGGCAGGGCCCACGGGCCCCTTGACCATGATGGAAAGACCGAGCCCGCCCCAGAAACAGACAGACGGCAGATAGCCATGCCATTTTTCTTCGGCGCGCGGGGCGCCGGGGGCGGCATCGGTGGTGGCGAGCGCCAGCCCGTACATGGTGAGCACAATGGTGGCGAGCAGGACAGAATCAACCTGGGCGAGATGGCTTTCCACAATCAGCAGCAGCGATGTGGCAATGACGGCGGCAGACACTAGGGCGGTGCGCCGGTCAAAGAGCCGCGCGCCCAGCGCGAAGGTGAGAAGCACGGCTGCCAGACCACCAAAGAAGGAGGGCAGGCGATAGGCCCAGATCTGCTTGGCGGCGGGCGAGGACAGAATCTCGACGCTGGCAGCCTGCAGCCAGTAGATGCCGATCGGCTTCTTGCTGCGCGGTGTTTCCTGAAAATAGGGGACAATATAGTCGCCTGTTTCCATCATCTGCTTGGTGGCCTGGGCAAAGCGCGATTCATCGCGGTCCAACGGCGGCAAGCCTGAAAGACCCGGCAGGAAGAGTGTCAGACACATCAGCGTCAACAGGAGATAGGGGCGATAGCCCTGTTCCATGGTGGCCAACATTTATTCACCTTTCCCTTATGCGGGTCGCGCGGGTGGTTTCCGGAGGCGGACAGCATGGCCTGCGTTCCGAGGAAACCCGTCAGATGGCTGATAACAGGTCGAATTTAGCTCGCCAATGCCCAAAAAAGGCTGAAGGGCGACAATCAGCCAGATGGATAGCATTTTTGACAAGTGGCTTTCAGAATATCTTTCTTTCTGCCATACCACTGATCTTAAAGCGATTTTGTGACCCTGCTGGTCATGATCGCAGTTGGCATTTACCTTTCCGAGGCAATCTGCTTGCGCGGACTGCTTTTGCTGGACGAAAACACTATGACATTGCCGAATGGCGACGCTGATACAGGGACGAACAACTTGGAAGTGACAGTCATCATTCCGGTCCTCGATGAAGAGGACAATGTTGGGCCCTTGCTGGATGAGCTTGTCGAGGCAATGAAGGCTGTTCCGGACCATGAAATCCTGTTCATCAATGATGGCAGCAAGGATGCGACGCTGGCGCGGCTGCGCGACGCCATGGGGCGCATTCCGCAATTGCGCGTCGTGAGCCATGAAACGGCCTGCGGCAAGTCTGAGGCGCTGCGTACGGCGGCCCGTCTTGCCAGAGGTCGTGTGCTGGTAACCATTGATGGCGATTTGCAGAATGATCCGGCGGATATTCCGCGCCTTGTGGAGGCCTTTCAGGCCGCTGAACGCAATGGCATGGTGCCGCCGCCCGGGATTGTGGCGGGGCAGCGCGTGACGCGCATCGATCCCTTCCCGCGCAGTCTTGTTTCCAAGATCGCCAATTCGGTGCGCGGCGCGATTCTGAAAGATGAGACGAAAGATACCGGCTGCGGCTTCAAGGTGATCCGGCGCGATATTTTTCTGGCGCTGCCTTTTTCTTCAGGCCTGCATCGTTTTCTGCCCGCGCTGGTCAAGCGCGAAGGGTTCAGCATTCTGCTTGAGCCGGTGAGCCATCGCCCGCGCGTTGCCGGTGTGGCCAAATATAATACCTGGAACCGGCTCTGGGTCGGTATCGGCGACATGGCCGCCGCCTGGTGGATGATCAAACGCTATCGCGCACCCGAGAGCTATGTCGTGGTGCATGAAGACGGGAAAGACGAAAAATGCTCAGCTCTTTGAATGCCTGGATTATTCTTGGTTTTGCCGGGCAGGCCCTTTTTTCCATGCGGTTCATCCTGCAATGGATGGCGAGTGAAAAGGCCCGCAAGTCAATCATTCCCGTCGCCTTCTGGTATTTTTCGGTTCTGGGCGGGGCGACCTTGCTGGTCTATGCCATTCATCGTCAGGACCCGGTTTTCATTGCCGGGCAGGGCGCGGGCCTGATCATTTACGCCCGCAATCTCTATCTGATCTATCATGAGCGGGCGGCAGGCCGTCACGCAGCAGTGGACCCCGAAGGTCAGTAAAAGAGCCTCTATCCGGTCATTTTGTGGCCAAGATGAGGGTTGCTGGCAAATTGCCATTTTACTCAGGCATGAAATAACCTATCTCAGATGGGGTGAGTGTCGCCATGCGCCTTTTCGACAAGAGCAATAAAAATGAACCTTGAGACGCTATATGCGCGGCGCAAGCTGATCCTTGCCATCGTGCTGATCATCGCCCTGCCGGCGGGTCTGTATTACTGGACCCATGACGGCCAGCAGGGGCATTGGGGCGAGATGCCGCCGCCGCTTGTGGAAACGGAAGTGGCCGCCATTTCGCCAGTGGAAATCAATGTCTCGGCGATCGGCTCGCTTGAGGCTGACCAATCCATTGTGATGACGGCGGAAATTGCCGGTACGATTACCGGCATTGATTTCACCGACGGGCAGAAGCTCTCCAAGGGTGATGAGGTGGTGACGCTCGATTCAGATTCGCTCAAGGCGAAGCTGATGCAGGCTGAAGCGCGTCTGGCGCTTGCCAAAGCCAATCATCAACGCGCTCAAAATCTCTTCGCGCGCGGCTCCGGCACGGCGCGGGCCCGCGATGAGGCGCTTAATGAATTGAAATCTTCGCAAGCCGATGTCGCTGCGGCGAAATCCGATTTCGACAAGGCGACCATTTCAGCCCCCTTTGACGGCACGGTCGGGCTGCGCCAGATCAGTCTGGGCCAATATATCGAGCCGGGTGATCCGATTGTGACGCTGGCCGATCTGGAACACCTGCGCATCGATTTCCGCGTTTCTGAAATCTACCTGACATCGGTTGCCAAAGGACAGGACGTGGAACTGACCTTTGATGCCCGTCCCGGCGAACGCTTTCGCGGCCTGATCAGCGCGATTGATCCGGTGGTGGATGCCGATGGGCGGGCGCTGCGCGTGCGCGCGGAACTGGATAATCAGGAAGGCAAGCTGCGCCCCGGTCTTTTCGGTCGCGTCAATGTCATCACGCTGACGCGCAATTCCATCGTCATCCCCGAAGAATCCATCATCGCTTCGAAATCCGGCAACTCGGCTGTGTTTGTGGTGGGAGATGATCTGGTGGCACATATGCGCGAGGTGAAGCTGGGCGAGCGCCTGCCAGGTCGCGTGGAAGTTCTGTCCGGTCTGGAGGCCGGCGAGCGGGTGATTTTTTCAGGTCAGTTGAAAGTGCGTGATGGCGGCAAGATGATGCCACCCAAGGCAAAAGAGACCGCGGACGACAGTTCATCCACGCAGGCAGAATAGGGGCGACGGGTATGCATCTCTCGGAGCTTTTTATCAGGCGGCCTGTTTTTGCCTCGGTCGTGGCGCTGATCATCATGCTGATCGGGGCGGTGTCCTATCAACGCCTGACGGTGCGTGAATATCCTGCCATTGACGAGCCTGTGGTGACGGTGACGACGGCCTATCGCGGGGCCAGCGCCTCGGTTATCGAACGCACGGTGACGCAGCCGCTTGAAGAAGCGATGGCCGGTATTGAAGGCATTGAAATTCTATCCTCCTCCTCGCGTCCCGAGCAGAGCCAGGTGACAGCGCGCTTTACGCTGGCGACCGATCCCGACGTGGCGGCGAGCGATGTGCGCGACCGCGTGGGCCGCGCGCGTGGCGCTTTGCCCGATGATGTGGACGAGCCGGTGATTGCCAAGGTGGAGGCGGATGCGAACCCCATCATGTTTATCGCCTTCAATAGCGACCGCATGAATGCGCTGGAGATCACCGATTATCTCGACCGCATCGTCAAGAACCAGTTGCAGAACCAGCCCGGTGTGGCGCAGGTGCGCATTTTTGGCGAGCGGCTTTATTCGATGCGCATCTGGGTGGACCGCAATCGTCTGGCCGCTTACGGGCTGACCGTGCAGGATATTGAAGCGGCGGTGCGGGCACAGAATGCGGAAATTCCCTCCGGCCGCATCGAGAGCCAGACGCGCGAATTTACGGTGCTGGCAAAGACGGCGCTGACCACACCGATTGAATTTGCCAATATCGTCGTCAAGGAAGCCGACGGCTATCAGGTGCGCCTGAAGGATGTGGCAACCGTGGCCGTGGATGCAGCCGATATTCGCCGTGCTTCCACCTTCAACGGCGCGACCTCCATTTCACTGGGCATCATCAAGCAGGCAACTGCCAATCCGCTGGAAGTGGCCGCCGCCGTGCAGGATCAGCTGGACCGGCTGGCGCCCAATCTGCCGGTCGGCATGACCTCGACGATCGGCTATAACAGCACGATCTTCATCAAGAAATCGATTGATGCTGTTTATGAAACCATCGCCGAGGCCATCATTCTGGTGGTGCTGGTGATCTTTGTTTTCCTGCGCACGCTGCGTGCCTCGCTCATTCCGGTTGTCACGATCCCGATTTCGCTTATCGGCACGTTTGGGCTGATGCTGGCACTGGGCTTCAGCATCAATACGCTGACGCTTCTTTCCATGGTGCTGGCCATTGGTCTGGTGGTGGATGACGCCATTGTCGTTCTCGAAAATATCTATCGCCATATCGAGGAGGGCATGACGCCGGTGGCGGCAGCCATCAAGGGCTCGCGCGAAATCACCTTCGCGGTGATTGCCATGACGCTGACGCTGGCAGCCGTTTACGCGCCGGTGGGATTTGCCACGGGACGCACTGGCACGCTGTTTCTTGAGTTCGCGCTGACGCTGGCCAGTGCCGTGATCGTGTCCGGCTTTGTGGCGCTGACACTCACTCCCATGATGTGTTCGCGGCTGCTGCGCCATAGCGAGGAGATGAGCCGTCTCGACAGCTTTCTGGGCGCGCGTCTGGACCGTCTGGATGCCGCCTATAAAGACCTGCTGCTGAAAGTGCTGGATCGCCGCCTGCTCGTTTTGTCGGTGGCGGCGGTGGTGGGCCTTTCCTGTGGCCTCTTTTACATGCTGCTCAACAAGGAACTGGCGCCGACGGAAGATCGCGGCTTCCTGCTGATTGCCGGACGTGGTCCGGAAGGGGCGACGCTTGAATATTCGACGAAATATACCAAGCAGATTGAAGCGATCATGGCGGGGATTCCCGAGGTGAAGGGCTATCTGGTGGTGACGGGATTTCCGCAGTTCACCAGCTTCATCACCTTTGCGCCGCTCAAGGACTGGAGCGACCGCAGCCGCTCGCAGAAGGATATTCTCAATTCGATCCAGCCTGCCTTGAGCGACATTCCGGGCATTCTGGCCTTTGGCATCAATCCGCCTTCGCTGGGCCAGAGCGCGCGCTCGCAGCCCATCGAATTTGTCGTTCAGACATCGGGCACCTATGACGATCTTGAGCGCGACGTGGCGCGCTTTCTTGATGCGATCAGCCAGAATCCGGGGTTTCAGAATCCGGATAGCGATCTGAAGCTCGACAAGCCGCAGCTCGATATTGAGGTTAATCGCGCCAAGGTGATTGATGCAGGTATCGATGTGACGACTGTGGGGCGCACGCTGGAAACGCTGCTGGGTGGCCGTCAGGTGACGCGCTATGAGCAGGGCGGCAAGCAATATGACGTGATCATTCAGGTGGATGCCAAGGACAGGCAGACCCCGAGCGATATTTCCGACATTTATGTGCGCGCCAAATCGGGCGAGATGGTGCAGCTCTCCAATCTCATCACGGTGAAGGAAACGATTGCGCCGGATACGCTCAATCATTTCAACCAGCTTCGCTCGGTGACCATCTCGGCCAATCTGGCGCCGGGCTATTCGATGGGCGAGGCGCTGACATTTCTGCAGGACACCGCCGCCAAGGTGCTGCCGACCAATGCGCAAACGGATCTAAATGGCGAGCTGCGTGAATTCGTCAAATCATCCGGCACGCTGGGCGTCACTTTCGCGCTGGCCATTCTGTTTATCTATCTGGTGCTCTCGGCGCAGTTTGAGAGTTTCATCGACCCGCTGATTATCATGATTTCGGTGCCGCTTTCGATGACGGGTGCGCTGGCGCTGCTGTTTCTGAGCAATGTGACGATCAATATCTACAGCCAGGTCGGCCTGATCACGCTGGTTGGCCTCATCACCAAGCATGGCATTCTGATTGTGGAGTTCAGCAATCAGCTGCTCGAACAGGGTCGCAGTGTGCGCGAAGCGGTGATTGAGGCCGCAGGGCTTCGTCTGCGTCCGATCCTGATGACAACCGGTGCGATGGTGCTGGGCTCGATGCCGCTGGCGCTTGCCTCGGGGGCGGGTGCCGAGGCGCGCAAGTCCATCGGCATCGTTGTGGTGGGCGGCATGAGCTTTGGCACGCTGCTGACGCTTTTTGTCGTGCCGACCGTCTATCTGATGGTTGTGTCCTGGCGTGCCGGGCGTGAGGCGCGGGCGGAGGCAGCCGCCGCACCTGCCGAATAGAGCCTAGAAATAGCGCGCGAGCCGGAGCTGGATATAGTCGTCATCGGCAATATTGCTGACGACATCCTTTGCGGGCACGTTCTGGAAGACATAGGCTTCGAGCGAGAGCCTGTAATCCTCATCCAGTCGCCGCTGCCCCTTGAAACGGAAGGCGAGCGCGCCGGTCTCGGCATCAATGTCCACGCCGCCCAAGAGACTGGTGGAGGCGGTGTCATTGGCCGCCCAGCGCAGGGCGAGGAAACCATCATTCTGATAGGGATTGCGTGGATTGATGCCGCGCGTGTCGATGGCATATTCGGCGACCAGCCCGAGATCGGAGTCGCTGCCGCCGATGCCATAAAATGTGTATTCGATACCGCCGGTTGCGGCCTGATAATTGTCACCGAGCTCATGGCGGGTATAGCCCTCAAGCTTGTAGAGCCAGGCCCCCTTTGTGGCCTGCAGATCGAGCGAGACCTGTTTCATCTGCGTGTAATACGGCGCAAGGACAAGGTCGCCATCACGGCTGAGGGCCGGTTGCAGGAGGGGCGTGCGGTTGGTGCCGTCAAAATAGGCAAGCCCCATATCCACAATGCCGAAGCTGTTTGAATAGCGCAGCGCATAATCGATGTGACGGGCATCCTTGCTGCTCTCATAACGGGTCAGGCTTTGATCGACAGGGAGGTCGGTGGCGGGGCGTCCGTCGGGCCCGGTGTAGTTGAGCTCGCGGAATCCCGGCAGGAGGAAGGCTTCAAAGGTGCCAAAATCCTGCCTTGTGCGCAGGCGAAGCATGGCCAGGCCGAGCTTTGCTTCCTGTTTGACAGGGTCTTCGATCCAGTCGGTCTGGTTGATGACATCGACGAGATGGACGGCTTCGGTGACCCCCCAGAAGACCTTGTCGATGCCCAGGCCCAGTTCCCAGTTGCCGCGATAGAGATTGTAGCGCGCCTCCCGCATGTCCCAGTGACTGCGATGATTGTCGCGTGTGGCGATCCGCGCAAATGGCGTGACGATGAGGGACTGGTCATTATTGTCCCAGAAATATTTGATCGTGACCTCGCCGGCGATGGAGGCATCGACATCGCGCTGTCGGGTCTGCGAGGCATTGGCCGTGAAGAGGCGCAGCTCCGGCTCGACATAGCCCGACATTTCGAAATCCTCGCCGGCATGGGCCGGCATGGCCGAAAGGCCAAGCGTCAATACACCATAGAGGGCGCTAAAGACGGCGAGCGTGAGAAGATGTGAAGGGATATGCATCAGACCGGTCAGCGCGCGCGCTCAAGGCTGGAGGTGGTGAAGTCGTTTTCGGTGAGTCCGCTCTGGAACATATAGGACTCCCAGATCAGTTCCGTGCTCTTGCCATTTTCGTGATTGACCATGGCGAGTTTGGACGGGCGCCAGAACTTCGCGTTATAGAGCGCATAATCCTCGTAAGTCAGCGTTTTGAGCAGGGCGTTCTTGCGGTCGTAATATTCGATCTTGCGCTCTTTGTAGTTTGTCGTGTCCGTCCAGACAATCTGGCGCGTGTAGCCGGAATTCTCGTAAGCCGGACGGCGCTCGACGACATGGCAAGTGAGGGCGCCGCAGGGTTCATCACGCAGCCATTCATAGGTGAATTTGCCGACTTCCTGCGTGGCGAGATCCTCAAAGGCAAATTCGCTGCCGACGAAGGGTCCGGATTTATTGGCCGAGGAAATGCGCTTCACACGCTTGATGGCAGGCAGATAGAGCCATTGCTCGTCGGGTTCCTTGACATGGGCATAGGTGAGGAGGGCGGTGCCCGAGATATCGCGCGGCTTGGAAAAGACCATCAGGCTCCAGTCGCCTTCATCCGGTTTGGTGATTTCCAGCATCAGAAAGCGCAATTCACGCTCGCTGGTTTCGCCATTGGCATTTTTGAGGATCATTTTCATGTCGGCCGAGGCGTCATGCCAGCCGGCATCCATTTCGTCGGCGAGCCTGGCAATGGCAAGGCCGCGCGCGGCCGGATCGCTCGGTGGCGGCAGGTCTGCGGCACCTGCCACGTCGCAAAGTCCCGCCATGGCAAAGCCAACGACAAGGGCCAGACGGGCATGGCGTTTTGCCGACAGATTATTGAACATAAACACGAATTAGCCTCCCCGGATCGACTCGTCGCAGCGATGATGCATGGGGGAGCGGCGTGTTCCAACCAAAATGAACGAAAATTTCAGGATGCGAGGTGTTGCAGGCGTTTGCGGCGCATTTCCTCAACCACCGGTCCCAGTAATTCTTCATGGAAACGGTCACAGCCAATGCAGAGGTTGGCGTAGTCATTGCCTTTTGGCGTGACGGTTTTTGAGGCTTGGCGGAATTTTTCCTCGTTCCAGCCCATGGTCTCGCCCATGCGCCACGGCTCGCCCTGATTCATGGCCTCGAAAACAGGGTGGCCTTTCAGACTT
This sequence comes from Hyphomicrobiales bacterium, assembly GCA_016124805.1. GTDB lineage: Bacteria > Pseudomonadota > Alphaproteobacteria > Parvibaculales > Parvibaculaceae > Parvibaculum. Next base: position 188,694 of record WGND01000003.1, read on the forward strand.
TCCAGAATATCGACGAGTTTTTCCTCGGCAAGATTACCGATGGGCAGTTTGGTTTTCAGGCAGCAAGGAAAAACATCGCCGTTGGGCTCGATGGCAACTTCTGAACCGGCCCAGCCGTGATTGAGAAAATTGCGTGCACCAGATTGGCGAGCGCAGAAATTGGTTTCCATATTGGCGGTGGAAAGTTCGTTCGACCATGCCCGCCCGCGCGGCCATAATTCCCCTATCCATTGCTCAGGCTGCGCTCCAAAGAAAAAATGGAATGGCCCATCCTCAGTCAAATGATCGCGGCCTGATTTGGGCGATGGCACGGCTTCTATGCCTGCTGCCTCGAACATGCGGCTAAGTTTTTCCATCAGGGGCAGGCGCTTGTCACCTTCCATCCCGACATGGAAATCATCCATGCCGGATATGGCAATCATCCAGACATTCCGCTCCAGCATTTCATCAATGATTTTCGGTGTGACGAGATCGCCGGTCGTCTGAATGGAGAGGCGCGCGCCACGGGGGCCATATTTTTCATTCACGGCATCAAGCACCGGATAGAAGAGGGTTTCGCGCATGCCCTCAATCAAGACTTCGCCGCCGGCCAGAATGATGCGTCCGATGCGCTCGCGCGGCTTGCCGTTCGCGTCCAGGTGTCGCGGGTCGCGATAGATCATGCTGTCAGGGAGGTTGTTGATGATCCGCTGATAATGCGTGACGCCTTCGTTCACGACGGTCTTCAACGCGTCGCGGACATAGGGCCTGAAGCGGTCATCATAGCAATGGGTGCATTTGCGATGACAGGCCCATGAGATGACGTAGTAAATCGATTCCATGAATGGCTCCTCCAGCTTCAGACAAGATAATATAGCTGTCGTGGCTGGAGGCCGTGTTCACATCTGCGCGAGCAGACGGGCTCAGGTGGTCGCCTTCTTGAAGCCCGGGCGCGCCGAAAGGCGCTCGAAATAGGCTTTGGTGTTCGGCAGATTGTCACCCAGCATGCCGAACATATTGGCGAGCAGGAGGTCATAGCCCAGCATGATGTCGGCGGCGGTGAAGTCGTTGCCGGTTATGTAGTCTTTTCCCGGCAGGGCCTTTTCGATCAGACCGAGAATTTTCGTACCCTTCTCCTGAGCTTCCGCGAGGACCTGTGGAATGCGATCTGCTTCCGGGCGGATGTAGGCATGTTGAGCAATGGCGCCAATTGACGGCATGAAGCCGGCTTCGGCAAAATGGAACCAATAGAGATAATTGGCATGCTCGCGTGTGCCTGGTTTGGGTTCGAGACGGCCTTTGCCTTCTTTGGCGAGGAGATACTGGCTGATGGCGCCTGACTCGGTCATGATGAGACCTTCAATATCAACCGTTGGCACCTGCCCCAGCGGATTGAGGGCGAGATATTCATCTGACAGCAGATCCTTGGGATTGAACTCCATGGCCTTGATTTCGTATGGCAGGCCGAGTTCTTCGGCGAGCCAGACAATGCGCACCGACCGGGTGTTGGGCGCGTGATAGATTTTCAGCATCCTGTTTCCTCTTCTTCTTTTTATTGGTCGAAGCCGTGAAATGTGGCGATTTCCGAGAGTGGTTCACGTTCGGAGATCATATCGTTGACGGGATGGTCCGGGTCAGCATAGCCCATGGACATGCCGACAATGATATATTGGTCATCGGGAACATTCAGTATACGGCGTGTGACGGTATGAAAATTGTTCCACGCGCCCTGTGCGCAGGTATCGAGCCCGCGTGATTTAGCCGCCAGCATGATGGACTGCATGAAAATGCCGACATCCAGAAAGCTCATGGAGTCGAGATCCTTGTCGAGCGTGAAAATCAAGCCGACCGGCGCATCGAAAAATTCATAATTGCGACCCCATTGGCGCCAATTGGCGGCCTGGTCGCCTTTGGGAATGCCGAGAATGCCATACATCTGCTTGCCTAATGTGCGCATGCGCGTGATGTAGGGTTCCTTGCGCTTGGCGCTGCGGGGAAACTCGGCATGATTGTCTTCGGGACCGGTTTCGCGATGGGCGAGGACCTCGGCCACAAGCCTGTCGCGCGTTTCGCCGGTGACGACATGGACTTTCCAGGGCTGGATGTTGGTGCCGGAGGGCGACCGGATCGCTATTTCCAGAATTTCGGTGATCAGCGCCAGCGGCACGGGATCGGGTTTAAAGACACGCACGGATTTGCGCGCCAGAAGCACGTCGTCGAAAAGCATGGACTATCCTTAAGTGGTCTGAATGACGATGTCTTCACTCTAGGCCTGCTGCTGCGCTCCGGCAATGCGCCCCTGTCGGGTGTGCGGAAAGCATCTCGCCTTCACGCTGAGGCTGGGTTAGCTTTGCCTGTCAGAGAGGGAGCCGCATTTGTCAGAGAAGCTCAAGCCTATTCACGGAGACAGTTGGGATTTTGCCCTGGTGGTGGCGCTGGGCGGGAATCCGCTGCGTGTTGCGGTGCTGATTTTCGTGCTGTTGCTCCTGAGCTTCTTCCTGCCTGCCCTGTTTATCGACGGCTACCATATTGGTGGTCTTGATTCTGAAAATGGCGGCCAGCTTTTCGGCCTTGACCCTTTTGCGGGTGCGGCCATCGTAACGGCGCTGCTGGTCAGCTATGTGATCTGTATCGCCCCTTTTGCCGTTTTCAGCGATATGCAGGATTTTGAGCGGCTGCTGCCGAGTCTCAAAAACGGATATGAACTGCTTGAATCATGGGCGCAGAATGCGAAGACGTATATGCCCTATGCGCGGCTGAGCGGGCTTGTCGGGATGGCCTTCGGTCTCGTCTTTATGATTTTTCTTGTGCCCGGGGCTGCCAGTGTGATCGGCCTGGCGGCGGGTGATGAGCCCTTTTACGTGATTGCCGCGGCCATCTGGTTTCTGGTCATGGGGCTTTTGATTTTCTACCTGATAGGCAAGGGGCTGTTTTACACGATTTCGGAATCCATTTTCATCAAATGGCAGCGCGATGAGAATCTGACGGTTGATCTTCTCAATATCGAGGCGCTGACCCCTTTGACCCGCATTGCGATGCGCCGCTCATTTGTGTGGATTCTCGGCAGCAGCATTTCCTCTCTCTATTTTTTCACTAATACAATCGATTCCATCGTTCTCCTGCCGCTGTTTGGCGGCATTATTCTCACCGCCCTGAGTGTGTTGCTCGCTCCACTCTATTCGCTGCACAAGATCATTCATGCCAAGAAAACGCAGGAATTGGGCCGCGTACGCGATGCCATCAAGGCAGCGGTGGCTTTGATCGGCAGTGGTGATGTGGCCGAAACCACTGCGCTGCAGCGCCTGCCGGGCCTGCTGGCGCTGGAGGCGCGCATTGATTCAACGCGCGAATGGACCATCGACTTTGGCACGGCCAGCCGCTTTGTCTTCTATCTCGGCATCCCCGTCTTTTCATGGATCGGCGGCGCGCTGGTCGAGAAGGTTGTCGACAGCTTGATCTGAGACCTAGAGGCCGAGCACAGCCTTGGCCATGATGTTGCGCTGAATCTCATTGGTGCCGGCATAGATCGAGCCTGCACGGTCGTTGAGATATTTGGCCATGACCGGGGCGGCGTAATCCGGCCCCACGGGCGCCTGATTGCCGCCAAGCGGCTGATAGCCGGGGACAGGCCCGCCGGGTGATGTGGCCTCCGGCTGGAAGGGCATCACATAATAGGCCACGGCCTCAATGGCGAGTTCCGTCAGGCGCTGGCTGAGTTCGGTGCCGCGTGTTTTGAGGAGCGAGGATTCTGCACCAGGTGCATCGCCATGCGATAGTTTGGACATGATGCGGTGTTCGGTAAATTCGAGGCCGGTAATTTCGACGGCGGCGTCGGCAAGCCTGGCGGCGAAGGCCGGATCATGGATAAGCGCTTTGCCATCCGCGCCGCCTTCAGCTTTGGCCATGTCGCGAATGCGCGCAAGCCGGGTGTGGAGCGACGGGGCATAGGCATGGCCGCCGCGCTCGAACTGCATGAGATATTTTGCGACCGTCCAGCCGTCGCCGACGCGGCCCACGACATTTTCCTTGGGCACTTTGACATCGGTGAAGAAGACCTGGTTCTGGATATGCTCGCCCGACAGCATGACCAGCGGCTCGACAGCCACGCCCGGTGTTTCCATGTCGATCAGCAGGAAGGTGATGCCACGCTGGGGGATGTCTTCTTTCGAGGTGCGCACAAGGCAGAAGATGCGGTTGGCGTAATTGGCATGGGTTGTCCAGATCTTCAGGCCATTGCAGAGAAAATGATCGCCCTTGTCGATGGCGCTCATTTGCAGGCTGGCCAGATCAGAGCCGGAGCCCGGTTCGGAATAGCCCTGACACCAGAAATCATCGCCACGCAGCATGCGCGGCAAATAAAAGTCTTTCTGTTCGGGGCTGCCATGGCCGATCAGCACCGGGCCGCACATGCCGATGCCCATGGGCGACAAGGGCGGGGCGCTGACAGCCGAGAGTTCGCTCGAAAAAATATAATGCTGGATGACGGACCAGTCGCAGCCGCCATATTCAACGGGCCATGCGGGCGCGGCCCAGCCCTTGTCATTGAGAATCCTGTGCCAGGCCATGGTGATTTCATAGTCGGCATAGACGCTGGTCATGCGCTTGCCATAGGCGCGCATCTCCGGTGTGAGCTTGTCGTCGAGAAAACTGCGCACCTCATCGCGGAAAAGTGAATCTTCCCTGCCCCATGTCATATCCATGAATCGTCTCCCTGCCTGTCAAATTTCTTTGCCGGGAGCCTAGGCGTTCATTTTGTCTTTTCCTAGCGCCGGAAATGCGGCTTGAAAGGGTGACGTATGGTCCGCCTCGCCAGTATGGGGGCAGGGGTGCACAGGATTTTGACGATTGACCCCCGATACGCCATTGGCGGCGTCATGATATTGCCGTAAATGGATGGGAAAGCGCCCCGCCAGAGAGGCGCACCGCCGGTGAGGCGATTTTGTGAGGACTTTCCATGACCCAGGACCAGAAGCTGCCCGATGCGGAGAGTGATCGCGCACGCGTGACAACACCGCAGGAGCGCAAGCGGGCCTTTGCGGTGCTCTTTATCTGCCAGCTGGCCGTGGGCATGGGGCAGACGCTGGTCTTTGCCGTGCTGCCGCCGATTGCGCGCGATCTGGGCATGGGCGAGTTTGAAACAACGATGATCTATTCGCTCTCGGCGCTGCTCTGGGTGCTGACGAGCGCCTTCTGGGGACGGCGCAGCGATGTGATGGGCCGCAAGCCCGTCATCCTGATTGGTCTGCTGGGTTTTGCGACCTCCACCCTGCTTTTCGCGCTGGTGGTGCTGGCGGGCATGCAGGGGTGGGTGTCGCTGACGCTCATGTTCCCGCTGCTGATGCTGGCACGTGCGATTTTCGGTACCTTCGGCTCGGGCAATCCACCTGCCGCTCAGGCCTATGTGGCTGACCGCACAACACGAACTGAACGCGCCTCGGGTGTGGCCTCGATTGGGGCCGCTTTCGGTATCGGCACGGTGCTGGGGCCGGGCGTGGCGGCCGCTTTTTCAGAGTTGCATGTGCTGGCGCCCTTCTTTGCAGTGTCGCTGCTCGCTTTTGTGAGTGCCGGGATGATCTATTTCTTCCTGCCGGAGCGCACGCGCCCGAAACTGATGCTGACCGAGAAGCACAAGAAGAGCCAGCTCACCTGGCGTCACCCCAAAGTGCTGCCATGGATTGCCGTGGGCGTGCTGTTGAGCCTGAGCCAGTCCACGACCATGCAGCTTGTCGCCTTTTATTTCATGGACACGATGCATGTGGCGGGTGAAAACGCGACGCAGATGATTTCTGTGGGTCTGATGGCGATGGCGATTTCCACCATCTTTGCCCAGATCGGCCTGATCCAGCGGTTTGATCTGTCGACCCAGTTTCTGCTGCGCTGGGGGTCAGGCATCATGATCGTCGCTTTTATCATGATGGTCTTTGCCAGCTCCTATGGCCTGCTGGTGACATCGCTGACGCTTGCCGGTCTTGGCTGGGGCTTTATCCGTCCGGGCTTGCAGGCGGGTGCTTCACTGTCTGTGTCGCCGCGTGAACAGGGCGCTGTGGCGGGCTATATCGGATCGACCGGCGCAACAGGGCATATCATCAATCCCTTTATCGGCATTCCGCTATATCACTGGCATCCGCAGACGCCGTTCATCATGTGTATTTTCCTGATGATCGCCATTTTTGCCTTCGCCGTTTTTCATCCGGCCATGAAAAATCTCGACCAGCCGGCCGAGGATTTCGAGGATGAAGAAGAAGGTATCGGCTATCGCTGACTAGTGGCGGCGCAGCGGGCCGCCATTGAGCACGGTCAGGATGTGGATCAGCATGACAATGGCCGTGATGACGAAGATCATCAGCAGTGGCGTGGTGGGGATCATGCGCACCTGGCCGATTTCGCGTGGGCGCCGTTCGCGCCGAACCAGCAGAACGATGACGACCAGACATGCCACAAAGAGGCCAATGGTGACGGGTAGCGGCATGATTTGATGCATGGTCTTGTCCTTGAGCGATTACCCCTGCTGGTCAGGCGAGCGCGCCTTCCGATTCCCACTGCGCCATGACACTGGCAACCGCAGCAGCAAAGGCATGGGGCTGGTCCAGCATAATGTGATGCTGCGCGCCTGCAATGGCAAAGGCGGGTTTTTCAGGCGCGAGTTTGCGCATGTAGTTCATGCGGTCGTGACTGAAGTCGCGGCTTTCCAGGCCGAACATGGCCGCGCCCCTGCAGGCCAGATCGCGCCAGATTTCGTGATGATCATCACCCATACGCAAGCCGTTGAAGGCGGGGCCGTCGAACTTCCATGTCCAGCCGGCCTCGGTGGAGGGGGCACGACCCGGATTGTCGCCGATCTTCACTTCGCGCAGGCTTAGGCCCGCGATGTAATCGATGATGAAACCATTGACGCATGGCTGCATGGGCGCGAGGCGGAAACGGGCCTTGGCGGTTTCAAAATCGCGGTAGATGCGTGTCGGGCGTCGCACAGGGTCACCCAGAAACCATTCATGGGCGTCTTCTGGTGGCTGCACGGAAAAATCACAGAGCAGAATGCCGCCGAGCTTTTCGCCATAGAGCTTGCCCGTGATGAGCGTGACGAAGCCGCCAAAAGAATGGCCGACAATGACAGGGCGGGGGCCGAGTTCGGCGGCGAGCGCCACCTCGCCCACGGCGCGGGCAAAGACCTCGCGATCATAATCTGCGCGCCAGTCGCTGTCGCCCATGCCGACGAGATCAACCGAGGCGACATTATAGCGGTCGATCAGGAGCGGCGCGATGAAGGAGAACCAGTAGGCATGGGCCCCATTGCCATGCACGAAGAGCAGGCCCGGGCGCTTGGGGTCATGATTGCCCCAGCGCAGATAATGGATGCGGGCGCCATCGACCGTCAGATAATGGCTCTCATAGGGCGCATCGAGCGCTTCGCGGAACCATTGGGGGCGGTGGTGGATGATGTCTTCGTCAGGAATCGTGCGCACGGCCACCGTGAAGTCCGGCTTTTCCTTGGCCGTCTTGCTGGCAGGGCTCTCTGGGGTTGCGCATATGCTCATCACGAACTCACTTATCCGACAAAATGGGAGAAAAATGGCGAAGGCGTCATTTTTATGCGCACAGGTCTAGCCCGAAATCGATTGGGCGAAAACCCCCTGCAGGCGAGCAGAAGGTTCAGATATTGATGAGCGCCCAAAAAGCGCGCCGAAAGGCTGGTTTTGACGGTTGACAGGGCATGGTCGCCCGCATAGGTTCCGCCCTCAAGTTAACAAGGGCAGACCGGCATCGGCCGGGGCGGGGCTACTGGCACCGTTGCGTGACGCCCGTTCCGAGGTTTTGCCATGAAGATCCGTAACTCTTTGAGATCGCTCCGGAATCGGCACCGTGACAATCGTCTCGTGCGCCGTAAGGGCCGTATCTACATTATCAATAAGACAAATCCCCGCTTCAAGGCGCGTCAGGGCTGATTGCCCGGTCTGACGGCACCCCTCAAGGTGCGCAGGGTATGTTTTAAGAAGGCCGCGTCTCCCGATGCGGCCTTTTTGTTTTTGGACTTCAATTCAGGGGCCATTCGATGCCAGCGCGCGCCGTCATTTTCGACATGGGAAATGTGCTGATCGATTGGGATCCACACAAGCCCTATCGCCAGCACCTGCCTGACGTTGGTGATCGGCTGGCCTTTCTGAACCAGTTTTTCCGCGTGATGTATGACGCCGTGCATGATGATCCACGTTCCATGGGCGACTGTCTGATACCGCTGAAGGAAGCCCATCCCGACAAGCGCCATTTGATCGAAGTCTATGAAAAGGAATGGCACCTGTTTCTGGGCGGGCCCATGCCGGAGAGCATTGCCATCGTCGATGCGTTGCATGCCCGCAATGTGCCGCTCTACGGGCTCACCAACTGGCCACATCAGGTCTGGCCGCCTCATGAGGTGGACGGTGTTGAAGCGCCTGAGGGCTATGCCTTTCTCGAAAAATTTCGTGATGTGCTGGTGTCGGGGCGGGAACGTATGCGCAAGCCTGAGGCCCGCATCTATGAACTTGCCCTGTCGCGGTTCGGCTTGCAGGCGGATGAAGCCGTGTTTGTCGATGATTTGGTTGAAAATGTCGAAGCCGCCAGAGCCTGTGGCATGTATGGTGTCCACTTCACTGGCGCATTGGCGCTGGAACGCGAATTGATGGAACTGGGCCTGCTACCTGCCACGGATTGATCTGTGTAGGCTGGGCGATCAGGTTTCTTATGAATTTTGAAGACGACTGAAAGGCTGTGAGATGAGTGACCGGTTTATGATTTATGGTGCGACCGGATATACCGGCAAGCTGGTCATCCGAACGGCCAAGGCGTTGGGCATGGCGCCGCTGATTGCCGGACGCACCGAGGCACGGCTTAAATCGCTCGCGGCCCAGCATGGCTTGCAATATCAGGCGATTTCGCTGGAAGACCCGACCGCGCTTGACGCCGCCCTTTCTCAGGTTGATGTGGTTCTGCATCTTGCAGGCCCCTTCTCTGCCACCTCCAAGCCGATGCTGGATGCCTGTCTGCGGACAGGCACGCATTATCTCGACATTACGGGCGAGATTGATGTCTTTGAGGCGTGCGCGGCGCGCGATGCCGACGCCAAGGCCGCCGGTATCATGGTGCTGCCCGGCTGCGGTTTCGATGTCGTGCCGAGCGACTGTCTGGCAGCGCATATGAAAAAGCGCCTGCCCGATGCGACCTCGCTTTCGCTTTTCATTGCGGGTCTTGGCGGCGTGTCGCAGGGCACGGCCAAGTCCGGCATCGAAGGCGTTGGCAAGGGCATTCGCGTGCGCCGCGACGGCAAGATTGTGCGCGCCAAAACCGTTCCGCGGCGGGAGCTTGATTTGGGGGAAGGCCCCAAGCCTTTCGTCGCCATGCCCTGGGGTGATGTGGCCACGGCCTATCATTCGACACAGATTCCAGACATCACCGTTTATTTCCAGTCCAATCCGCAAATGGAGCGGATGGCCGGTCTCGGCATGTTCGGGCGCTGGTTTGCCAGCCGCGGTTTCATGCAGCGTCGCCTGAAGCGGCAGGCGGAAATGGGGCCTGAAGGTCCCAATGAAGCCGCGCGCCGCGCCTCCTACAGCGTTTTGATGGGTGAGGCGACGAATGCTGCCGGTGACAAGGTTGTCTCGCGCCTGCGCACACCGGAAGGCTATACGCTGACCGCCATGACGACGCTGGAAATTGTCTCGCGTGTGCTGGCCGGTGAGCTCAAGCCCGGTTTCCAGACGCCGTCATCGGTTTATGGTGCCGATTTCATCACTGAATTTGATGGTTGCCAGCTTGAGGACCTCAATAGCTGAGCGCCTGCGAGATGATCCCTTGGCGGACCAAACCGGGGGCCCTATCCTGATCGCCATGAGCCATTTGCGCGCCTGTGCCGTTCTGGTCTGTCTGCTTCTCTTCGGGGCCGGCGCTGCCATGGCGGCTGGTGATGCGGGCACCAAGGCGGCTGCGCCGAATGCGACCTCTTCCCGTGATGACGCCATTGACCTCCTTTATGCCGAGCTTGCCGTTGCCCGTAACAAGCAGACGGCGGAGGCGCTGGAAAAAGCGTTGCAGAACGAGTTTCTCCGCTCCGGCAGTCCGAGCATTGACCTTTTGATGCAGCGGGGCCTTGATGCTTTCAAGGCCGCCCGTTTTGATCGCGCCTTTTTCTATTTCGACGAGGTTGTGACGCTTGCGCCGGAATATGCCGAAGGGTGGAACAAGCGGGCGACGATTTACTATCTCCGTAATGACTATACCCATGCCCTGCGTGATCTTGAGCATGTGCTAAGGCTGGAGCCGCGCCATTACGAAGCCATGGTCGGGCTTGCCGTGATGCTGCAAGACCTGGGGGACAACAAGGGCGCGCTTGATCTCTATCGCCGTGCCAAATCCATCAATCCCTGGCTTGAAGGTGCTGATGCGGCCATCAAAACACTTCAGCTTGAAGTTGAAGGCCAAGGCATCTAGAGGCTAGCCTGCCCAGAGGTGATCTGGTGCAAGGGTGGCAACGTAAGAAACATCATGCGCAAAATCCTGATCTCCCTTCCCATTCTCCTCCTGGTTCTCGTCTTTGGCGGGTTGGCGGTAAATTCTATGGCTTACACAAAGCAGGTTGAGGCGGCTTTCCCGCCACTTGGTGAATTCATCACGGTTGATGGCGGGCGCATTCACTATGTCTCGGAAGGTGAGGCGCCGGATGGGGTGGCAACAATTGTTCTCATTCATGGCGCGAGCGGCAATCTGCGCGACATGACGCAAACGCTGGTACCCGCGCTTGCCCCGGCAACGCGGGTCATTGCGTTTGATCGTCCGGGACATGGCTGGAGCGAGCGCACGATGCTTGCCGATATTCCCAATCCGGCGGTGCAGGCGCGCGTCATCCATGATGCGCTGGCGGCGATGGGCGTGACAAAGCCTGTCATTCTCGGCCATAGCTGGGGCGGGGCCGTTGCGACGGCCTATGCGCTTGAATTTCCCGATGAGATATCCGGCCTGCTCGTCATGTCGGGTGCGACCCATCCCTGGCCGGGTGGCGTGGCCTGGTATCACGGTGTTGTTCAGACGCCGGTGATCGGGTCGTTTTTCCTGCACACATTGCTGGTGCCAATCGGCAAGCCGATGCTGGAGCCCGGAGTTGTTGGTAATTTCAAACCCAATGTTCCGCCTGCAGACTATGTGAACAAGATCGGCCTGCCGCTGCTCTTGCGGCCTGCGGAATTTGCCGCCAACAGCGCCGACACATCCAATCTCAAAACCTATCTGGCCGCGCAGAGCCAGCGCTATGGCGAGATCACGACGCCGACCATCATCATCACGGGGAATGCGGACCATACGGTGTCCCCGAAGATCCATTCCTATGCGCTGCATCAGCAGATCGCGGGATCAGAGCTCATCAAGCTGAAAGGCGTGGGGCACATGCCGCATTATGCCGATACGCCGGTGGTGGTGGATGCCCTGATGCGTCTGGCACGCGGTGAGGCCGTCAAGAGCGGCGAGACTGTTATTGCTGCCACGCCCTGATCATTAGCCGAGTTGTTCTTCCCGCCGACCGACATAGGCTACGCGCAGCATGTTGGTGGCACCGGGTGTGCCAAGCGGCACGCCTGCGGTGACCACGATGCGCTGACCGGGCTGGGCAAAGCCCTCGCTATAGGCAATGCGACAGGCGCGATCGACGAGATCATCGAGATCGCGGGCGTCATCCGTCAGGACGCAATGCAGGCCCCAGACAAGGGCGAGGCGGCGCGCGGTGGCGATGATCGGTGTGAGCACGATGATTGGAAAATTCGGCCGTTCGCGCGCGGCACGCAGGCCGGTGGAACCGGAATTTGTCCAGCAGACAATGGCGGCGGCATTCAGCGTGTCGGCAACGGTATGGGCAGCAGCACTGATCGCGTCCGCGCCTGTGGCTTCGGGCTCGTTGCGCTGGGCATAAATGATGCCGGGATAGGTCGGGTCGGACTCCACCGAACGCGCCACGCGGCTCATCATGCTGACCGCCTCGATGGGGAAGTCGCCTGCAGCGGATTCAGCCGACAGCATGATGGCGTCGGCACCTTCAAAGACGGCTGTTGCGACATCGGAGACTTCGGCGCGGGTGGGCACCGGCGAATTGATCATCGATTCCAGCATCTGGGTCGCCACGACAACGGGTTTGCCAGTGCGGCGCGCGGCACGGGTGAGGCGCTTCTGCCAGCCGGGGACCTGTTCCAGCGGCAGTTCCACGCCGAGATCGCCGCGGGCCACCATGATGGCGTCCGAGATTTCGAGAATTTCATCAATATGCGCGAGGGCCTGAGGCTTTTCGATCTTGGCAAGGATGGCGGCGCGGCCACGGGCAATCTTCCGGGCCTCGGCCACGTCGTCCGGGCGCTGGATGAAAGAGAGAGCGATCCAGTCGACGCCAAGTTCGAGAGCGGCATCCAGATCGCGCAGGTCTTTTTCTGTGAGCGCTTTCAGCGGCAGCATGGCATCGGGCACATTGACGCCCTTGCGATCGGTCAGATGGCCCCCGACAATGATTTCGGTCTCGGCATGGTCTTCCGTCGCCTTGTTGACGCGCAGGCGGATCTTGCCATCGTCGAGCAGGAGCGACTGGCCCTCGCTGAGGGCGGCAAAAATTTCAGGATGGGGCATGGGTGCGCGATGCGCATCGCCGGGCTTTTTGACATCGAGATCGAGACGGAAGGCCTGACCATTGACGAGATCGGCGCCGCCCTCCTTCATCTTGCCGATGCGCAGCTTCGGCCCCTGAAGATCGGCAAGGATGCCGATGGGACGACCGACTTCGGTTTCAACCTGACGCACCATGGCATGGACGCGCTTCAAGCCCGGATGATCAAGATGGCTCATATTCAGTCGAAAGACATCGGCGCCTGCTTCAAAAAGAGCGCGGATCATCTCGGGCGTTGTGGAAGAGGGGCCGAGGGTGGCGATGACTTTGACGTTACGGCGACGAATCACGGGGGGTTCTCCTGAGGGCTTTCTCATTCTCAACCAAGATGACCCTAAAATCGTTCACATTCGTGAAGCTGGGGCCGGTTTGAACAAGATCACCTATATTTCTGAAGAAAGTGCCTGAATCATGGCACTTCAGTGCTGTTTCAGCCGATATTTTGGCCGCCTCGGCGCGCATCAGCGTGTCGGGAAAGATCATGGCCCCTGCCGGATCGTCCGTGCGGCCTGAGCCGCCATCAATGCCGTCGGTATCAGCGGCGAGTGCTGAAATGCCTTCAGCACCCTGAAGCGCCATGGCCAGGGCAAGTGCATATTCCTGATTGGGGCCACCCTCACCAACGGTCTTCTTATCCTTGAATGTCACGCCTGCTTCACCGCCCGAAAGAATGGCGGCCCGCCTGCCTTTAGCTTTCAGTTGCCGGGCGATGTCGGCATGCTGTTGCGCGAGATGGCGTGCTTCGCCTTCAAGCGCATCACCGAGCATCAAAACCTCATAGCCTTCGTCTTGGGCGAGGGCGGCGGCGGCATTCAAGGCCATCTGGCCGCTGGCAGCGAGGCGGTAGCTGTTGCCTGCAAAACATGGCGCTCCGCTTTTTGGTGTTTCCGGCGCGGCGATCAGAGCCGTGCGGATCGCCTCAAAAGGGCCATCCAGCCGGTCGAGCAGGGCAAGGGCGTCGGCCTTTGTTGTTGGATCGGGCATTGTGGGGCCTGAGGCGATGATGCTCGGATCGTCACCGGCGACATCGGATATGGCAATGGTGATGCAGCGGGCAGGGTGGATCGCTTCGGCAAGCCTGCCGCCCTTGATGCGCGAGAGATGTTTGCGCAGGCAGTTGATTTCGCCGATGGCGGCGCCGGAGGCCAGCAATGCGCGTGTGAGCTGCTGCTTTGCTTCAAGGCTGACGCCGTCGATGGGCAGCGTGGCAAGCGCCGAACCGCCGCCCGAGAGCAGCACAAGGGCGATGTCCCCTGCCTTGAGGGACCGGGCAAGCGTGATGATTTCCTCACTTGCGGCCATGCCGGCCTCGTCGGGTACGGGATGAGCCGCCTCTATGACGCGGATATGGCGGGTGGGCTGGCGATGGCCATAGCGGGTAAGCGCCAGCCCTGTCAGCTGTGTGTCCGGATGCTCGGCCTCGTAAAAATCTTCCGCCGCCGCTGCCATGCTGGCGGCTGCCTTGCCGATGGCGATGATGACCAGACGGCCCTCGGATGGTGCAGGCGGCGCGGGCAGATGAGCGGGAAGACAGGTCGCAGGGCTTGCCGCCCGGCGCGCCACGTCGAAATATGCCAGCAGCTGTTTTCTTGTCGCCATGCTTCTCTATACTCGCGCCATGGATCAAATGTCACGGACCGCGACGGCATCTTCCGCCGACAAGCCCCCCTATGAAATTTACAACGCCAAAGGCAGCATGCGCTTTCTGGTGCTCTGCGACCATGCCTCGCCGGATTTGCCCGATGGCTATGGCACGCTCGGCCTGCCGCCGCGTGAATTTGAGCGGCATATTGCCTATGACATTGGTGCGGCAGACGTTGCGCGCGACCTTGCCGGGCATCTCGATTGCCCTGCTGTTCTCGGCGTCTATTCGCGACTCTTGATTGATCTCAATCGGGGCGAGGATGATCCAACCATCATCATGAAGCTCTCGGATGGCTCGATCATTGAGGGCAATCGAATGGTTGATTTCTTTAACAACGCGGCAGAGTTTCGCCATCGGGTGACCGCCTATCACGCGCCTTATCATGCGCAGATCGCGAAGATGATTTCAGGTGCCATGGCGGCGGGCGAAATCCCCGTGATTGTATCGGTGCACAGCTTCACGCCGAGCTGGCGTGGCGTGCCGCGGCCCTGGGAGACGGGGATTTTATGGGATCGCGATGACCGTCTGGCCCGCCCACTGATTGAGCGGTTCAGGGCTGAAGGCGTTTGTGTCGGAGATAATGAACCCTATACAGGTGCGCTGCAGGGCGACTGCATGTTTGTGCATGGCACGATGAATGGCCTGCCGCATGTGCTTGTCGAAATCCGGCAGGACCTGATCGGTCATCCGGCGGGTGCGTCTGTCTGGGCGGCGCGCTACAGCGACATGCTACAGGAGATTGCCAGAGGTGAAGGTGTGCGGGCCCAGCGTTTTTATGGCTCGCAAGTTGATGCCAGCCTGCCTATATCGGCTGAAGCAGCAGAACCGGCCTGAGAATGCCGGTTTGTAAAGGAAAGTGAGCATGTGATGGACAAAGCGACACAGACCGAACTTGAAGCGGCCGCCTTTCGCCGGCTTCTGGCCCATCTTGATGCGCGCAAGGATGTGCAAAATATCGATCTCATGATCCATGGCGGCTTTTGTCGCAACTGTCTGGCGGACTGGTATCGCGAGGCGGCTGAAGCGCAGGGCATCGAGATGAGCAAGGATGACGCGCGGACCCATATTTATGGCGAACCCTTTGCGTCATGGAAGGCCAAGCATCAGAAAGAAGCCACGCCTGAGCAGGTGGTGGCTTTCGAGGCGGCCCAGAAAAAGCACGGCTGAAAGCCCGGGAATTATCAGGACTTCGCGGTGAGGCGCGCGATATCCACAGAATTCTCCGCGCGGCCTGTTGTGGTGCGTGGGGCGGAGGGTTAACCTGCGCTCTCCCACATTCAAGATTAGAGATTGGAGCGAGGCAATATGGCCGATGGCAACACGCCTGTGAACACTGGTGGGATCGCGCATGATCAATTGCGCTCCGTGGTGGAACGCATTGAACGGCTTGAAGAAGAAAAAGCCGCGCTCGCCAATGACATCAAGGAAGTCTATGCCGAAGCCAAGGGCAATGGCTTCGACACGAAAATTCTGCGCACCGTCATTCGTCTGCGCAAGCAGGACAAGGCAGAGCGTCAGGAACAGGAAGCCATTCTTGATCTTTATCTGCATGCGCTTGGCATGGCTGAATAGACCCGTCTCTGGCAGGTCAATCTGAAGGAACGCGCGATGAAGATTCCCGGTCCTGACCACCCCATTACCGTGACGAAAAATCCCGCGCGCATTGTCGTACGTCTGGGCGATGAGGTGATCGGGGAAACACGCGCGGCGTTGACCTTGCGCGAAGCAAGCTATCCGCCGGTTCTTTATCTGCCGCGCGACACGCTCGACATGAGCCGTCTGGAACGCAGCACGCATTCGACCCATTGCCCCTATAAGGGCGATGCGTCCTATTTCAGCCTGCCAGAGGCAGGTGCGCAGGGGACGAACATGATCTGGACCTATGAGGCGCCCTATGAGGCCGTTGCCGCGATCAAGGACCATCTGGCTTTTTATGCCGGGCGCGGTGTAACGCTCAGCGAAGAAAGCAACTGACGCCAGCCTTGGTGTCAGGCTTTGGCTGTGACGATCCAGACAGCACCCGACATGACCACGCCCTGAGGGGTCACATAATCCAGCAGGGCCTCGCGCACGGCTGTGCGGGCCGTCTGGCGAATGTCATCGGGCTGCTTGGCAAGCATGCGGCTAAGAGGGCCGATTTCCATGGCCTGTACCAGCGCGTCATCCACGGCGTCGCCATTGGCTGACGTGCCCATGGTGAGCCCTTCATCATGGGCTTCAATCCTGATTGATCTGAAGCCGGCTTCGCTCAGAATGCCGTTGAGGCGGTCCCTGTCGGCAAAGGCGAAGGGGCCGGGCGCCCCGGGCTCCGTTTTTTCCATGGGTGGCAGAAAGGGCATGGCGGCCTTGAGGGGGGCGCCGAGCCAGTCATTTTCCGGCATGCTGCGCCAGCAGACAAAGGCCATGCGGCCTGTTGCCTTCAGGCTTGCGCGGATATTGGCGAATGCAGCCGGGGGATTGTCAAAGAACATGACGCCGAAGCGCGAAATCATTGCGTCAAACTGCGCTGCCTTGAAATGATATGTGGCCGCGTCGGCCACATTGAAAGTGGCGTCGATCTTGGCTGCAGTGGCGCGCTCGCGGGCGCGCTTCACCATCGGGTCGGAAATATCAACGCCGGTGACGTGCCCATTGGGACCGAGAATTCTGGCCGCTTCCAGCGTGGTTGCGCCGCAGCCGCAACCGATGTCGAGCACCTGTTCACCTGATTTCAGGGCCGCTGCTGAAAGCACTGCCGCGCTCATGGGCGCCAGCATGCGGTCGAGCCTGTCCTGATGCAAAACCCAGCGTTCACCGACGCGTCCGTTCCACTCCTCGATCTGCTGGGCATTGGGCTGGTCTGGTGAGGTGCTCGCGCTGGTCATGTCTTTTCCCTGACGTCTCTGTTTTGCCAAGAGAGTGACCCAGCCCGGCGTAGGCGGCAAGGGCTTCATGCCCCAACCACAAAAGCAAACGGCGCAGACATGGGTCCGCGCCGTTCGGGCAATCGTTTCAGGTGTCAAATCCTGATGACCTTCCGGTCAAAACCGGATGACGGCGCCTATGGACCCGACCACGGCATTCGCCGATTCAAGTTTCAGTGTTGTCGGGTTGGTGCCGTCTCGCGAGATTTTCGGCACGTTGCCCGCATGGATCCATGAAAGATCCAGAGACAGCTTGAAAGGCGAGGCATCGTTTCCGAAGCTGACACCAGCCCAGGCGCGGCCACTGATCGTTGCATCGTTGTTGCTCAGATCGACACGGCTGTCTGCGACACCTGTGAAGGCGAGGCTGTCATGGCCGCTCGTGTCGTTGATATCGACAGCGAGCAAACCACCTGCATGAAGATTGAAACGCTGGAATTTGCGTTCCACGTCGACCCCAATCATGGGACTGTATGAATTGGTGCGCAGGCTGGTGCTGTAGGCAAAATCACGCGCATAGCCGGGGATGGAGCCGTCGAAATGGGCGTCAAATTCGGCGCGCGTATAGGCAAGGCCACCGAAAGGCAGGAAACTGAATTCGTCGCACGCAAAGGGATATCCCATTTTTGCGTAAGCCGTGTTCCAAGCATAATCAGACGAGAAATTGGCCGTGGTTACAACATTGAGACCACCAGCCGTGGGCAGGGCAAAACCGGAGGCACCACCAAGGGGGCCAGGAATAAGAAGTGTATCACCTGCCGGGTCAATATTTGTGTAGTCGCTTCGCATGCTCGTGGCGCTGCGCGAAAGACCGAATCCGAAAAGGAGATTTGAATTGGGCTCAAAGACAGAGCCTGAAAAATCAGCACCCGTCACCGTGCCCTTGTCCTCGCCTTTGACGATGCTCAAAACCTGAATGAGGGTGAGAGTCTGCTCGAGGCCAAGATAGGCCAAGGCAGGTACGTTGATGCGGCCTGCATGAAAACCACCGCCCGCCAGGATGGCGCGTCTGCCATTATCGGCGAGATTACGGCTTTCGCATGCTTTCCAACGCTGGTTATAATTTTCAATCAACCCATTGATGGTGGCTTCGTCTTCTGCTTCAGCGTCCCGGTTCACGACGATGGTAAAGCTTTTGGCCCTATCGCCTGAGCGTGAACGCAGGGTCTGTAGTATGTTTTCGGCTCGCCGATACCCAGCACTGTCGCATCTGCGGATTGCTGTTTCCATGGTGGATACGGCCGTCCCTGCTTCTTCGGCAAATACCGAATTGTGCAGCATGTAATCCGTGCCCTTGACATTGTTCTGCGGCAAGGCGGGGTTGTGACTATTGTCGGGCGGTGTGGCGTGGACCGCTGTCGCAAAACCTGCGATGGTGAGGAACGCCAATCCCATAAACGCCGTTGTGAGATGGCCGGTGATTTTACTTGTCATGCCGTGATCCCCTGTTGAAGTGCCCTTTGCACGATTTGATAGGGAAAAACTAGGGGCGCGGATTTTCCAATTCGTCATACAATCGTATGAGGCAGGCTGTTATTACCTCGGAATATGCTGAAGCCAGATCATTCGCACCGATTGGGTGCGGGGTTGCGGGGTGTTGATGAGCGAGGTTCTTGGACGTCAAATTGATGCGGCAGTGACTAGCTGGCGGGTCCCGCGTTCGGAGGCAAGCTGGCGTGCGCGACTGTTTGTTGCCGTGCTTAATCTCGTCAATGCTGCTCTTCGGCGATCTGTCGGTGTGGGATCATCAAAGGCTTTTGATGTCGTATCCGCCCGCAAAAGGGCGAAGTTTCTCGAGAACATCATCGCCATGGTGCCGCCTCACACGCATTTTGATGTTGCGCAAAATGCGCCTGTTTCCGGCGAGTGGGTTTCCGTTGCCAAAAGTCCTGCAGCAGATCGCACGCTGCTTTATGTGCATGGTGGTTCGTTCATTCTCGAACGCTCCGATGTTCACAACGCGCTGATTGCGCGCATCTGCAAGGAAACAGGCGCACGGGCTTTTATTCTCGATTATCGCCTTGCACCCGAGCACCCTTTTCCCGCGGGTATTGAAGATGTGAAGGCAGCCTATCGTTGGCTCATGAAAGAGGGGGTGGACCCCTCGCGGCTTGGCATTGTGGCGGATTCTGCGGGCGGCGGTTTGGCCCTTGCTGCGCTGACGTCGCTTCGTGATGACGCTGTGCCGATGCCTGCCGCCATGGCGCTGCTTGGTCCATGGGTCGATCTCACGCTTTCGGGCGATTCAATCCTGAGCAATATGCAGAATGAAGCAATGGTCAGCACGCTGGAGGGTGTGAATATCTGCAAGCGACTTTATCTGCAGGGACATGAGGCGGTCGATCCTCTCGCCTCGCCGCTTTTTGCCGATCTTTCCCATCTGCCGCCGACCCTTATTCATGTTGGCGCGCCGGAGATGTTGCGCGATGACTCCACACGTTTGGCGCAACGCATGCGCGATGCCGGCGGGCAGGCCTGGTGTGACGTCTATCCCCGTATGCCGCATGTCTGGCACAGGCTGGGGCCCCTGTTGCCCGAGACGCGCTGTTCGATCATCGAGATTGCTGAGTTTATCTGCGAGATGATTCCCGAGCCGCATAGGCTGCAAAAATCCGGAACGGGATGATGAACAAGCGTCGAGGCAATCATCGTCTGGATGCGCGGGTCTGGCCTGACATTCTGGAGCGACTCGTGCCGGCGACGGATAAGCGTCTTGCAGAAATCATGGACTGGGCGCGGGCCAATGATCAGCAGTGGCTGTTCAGTTTTCTTGATGCCCGTGCGGCGGCCCTCCTGGCTCGCGAGCAGGGTCTTGCGCCACGGGCCATACCGCCGGTTGACTATCTGGCCACACGGTTTGGCTTGACCGCTGCGCAAGCGCGCGTGTTGAGCGCATTTCTGGGCGGTCAGAGTCTTAAGGAAATCGCCCAGATGCAGGGCGTGTCGATTACAACAATACGGACCCATTTTGTGCAGATCCGGTCCAAGCTCGGTGCCCGCGATCAGGTGGATGTCGTGCGCATTGCCTTGCTTGGGGGCGATCCGGACGCCTCATAGGCGCTTCATTCGAGGGTGCCAAGAAAAACGGCGCAGACCGAAGTCTGCGCCGTTGCTGTTTCTATTGTATTGCTGATCAGCTCTCGCGGACTTCCAGTCCCAGTTCGCGGACCTTGCGGTAGAGCGTGGAGCGCCCGATACCCAGTCGGCGGGCGACTTCGGTCATATGCCCCTTATATTTCTCAATGGCGAGACGGATCATTTCCGCTTCAATGTCTTCAAGTTTGCGAACATTGCCTGCAGAATCCGTAACCGAGATGCCGTCCGAGAAATTGGAGCGGGCAAAATCGGCCAGTGTGTTTCTCTGTTCCCTTGCCACGTGGCCGACATAGGCCGGTGTTGTGGCCGGCAGACCGATGAGTGACTCATAGTCTTCCGTGTCCGGGTTGTTTTCCATTGGCGCTGTTGCGGCGGCAGGTTCGCTTGCGGCATGGGCGCGCGGCATGACGGCCTGGGCATAGCCATCGACCATGCTGGCGATCTGTGGAAAATCGGAAGGTTCGAGCAGGTCGCCGTCGCAAAGCACGATGGCGCGGAAAACGGCGTTTTCGATCTGGCGCACATTGCCCGGCCAGTCATAGGCGCAAAGCATGTTGAGGGCTTCGGTGCTGATACCGACAACGGGTTTGTTTTCTTCGGCCGCCAGACGGCGGATGAAATGGGCCACGAGATCGGGAATATCTTCCTTGCGCTCGCGCACCGGCGGGATGTGCATGGGGAAGACATTGAGGCGGTAATAAAGATCTTCGCGGAAGCGGCCTTCCTTCACCATCTGCAGCAGATCGCGATTGGTGGCCGAGATGAGGCGGATATCAACCTTGACCGGTTTTTTGGAGCCGATGGGATCGACCTCACCTTCCTGCAGGGCGCGGAGCAGCTTCACCTGAATGTCGAGCGGCAATTCGCCGATCTCGTCAAGGAAGAGGGTACCGCCACTGGCCTCCTGGAATTTGCCTGCATGTTTGTCGCTGGCACCGGTGAAGGCCCCTTTTTCATGGCCGAAAAGGATGCTCTCGACCAGATTTTCCGGGATTGCGCCGCAATTGACTGTGATGAAGGGTTTGCCGGCGCGGTCGCCTTCGCCCTGAATGGCGGCGGCGATGAGTTCCTTGCCGACGCCGGATTCACCTTCAATGAGAATGGGAATGTTGGACTGTCCTGCGCGCGTGCCCAGGCTCATGACCTGCTTCATGACGGCGCTGCGGGCGATGATATCCTTGAAGGTGAGCTTGCCGCGCTGCTTTTTCTGCAGGCGCGAGATTTCCCCTGTCAGGGCATTGACCTTGAGGGCATTGCGGATCGAGACATGCAGCCGTTCCGGGCTCACGGGCTTGACCACAAAATCGGTGGCGCCTTCGCGCATGACATTGACGACGGTTTCGATGCCGCCATGGGCGGTCAGGACGATGACCGGCAGGTTGGGGCGATGGGGGTGGAGCTGCTTGAGCACCGCCATGCCATCCATCTGCGGCATCACCAGATCGAGAATCATGAGCGAAATTTCGCTGCCCGAGGGGCCATCCAGATAGGCGAGGGCTTCCTTGCCACCTTCCACGGGAATGGCGCGGTAGCCATCGCGGTTGACGACCTCTTCCAGAATTCTGCGCTGGGCGGGATCGTCATCGACGATCAGGATCGCTTGGGTCATGCCATGCCTCGGTTCAGAGCCAATTTCAGGGCGGACGGGCTTGCACCCTCCGTTTGCGCCATAATGAGAAGCATTGGTAAAAGTCGTCTTAAGGATTTGGCTCTCAGTATCGTCATTATGGTTAATTTATCGAGTTTGTTCCCTTGCACTCGAAATTTCAGTCCTGAGGGAGGTTTTTTGCGGGAAATCGAGGGCTTCCGAACTGTTGCGATCATGTGACGGAGCGTGCCGAAGTGTGACATCGAAGCCGATAGAGGTTGTAGGTTGCATAGGTTCCATGCGTAACTTAGCTCATGAGGGCTTTCTTTGGGGTCCGGGCTACTTGCTATTTCTGGCGGTGGCTGTGCGAAATAACGACGGAGATTGGGATGAAAATGGTATCCCGGCTTTTTGCGTTGGGTTCTTTCCTTGTGCTTGCAGGTTGCGGTACGTGGACTGCTGAATCATATCTTCACGAAGATATTCAGGGTGACACCTTCAACGCTTGCCTGGCACGCGAATATCAAGACAGAGCGACTTCGGAAGCTTATGTCGATTGCAACTGGGTCGATACGGCCCGCATCGTTGAAAAAGGTCGCGCTGCTGCGGCCGGCGAAACGGTGCTTCCTTACGAGCCCGCCTCAATGGGCGTGCTCCCTGCAGATCTGCCTGAACTTCAGGATGCCCGTTCCAAGCTGATGGCTGCCCTCGATAATGGTGGTCGTTCGGATCGTGGTTGCGCATGCGCCAAGGCCCAGCGTTATTATGACGGTTGGGTTGAACAGGCCAGCGACAACAAGCTTGGCGACAATGGCTCCTGGCTCGGTGGCGAAGGCGGCCCGGTTCAGCCTGAACGTGTTGCTGCTGAAAAGGCTGCTTTCTATGAAGCTCTGACAGCTTGCGAACTGAATGCTGCTGGTCCCTGGACCATCTATTTCGGCTTCGACAAGTACAACCTGACACCTGAAGCCCAGGCTGTGGTTGATCAGATCGTTTCTGAAACCTCTGGCTCGCTCGCCGTTGTCGGTCACACCGATACATCGGGCTCCAGTGCTTACAACCAGGCTCTCGGCCAGCGCCGTGCCGGTTCGGTTGAAAGTGCTCTGACAGCTGGTGGCAAGACACTTTGCTCGGCCACTTCGGCTGGTGAAACAGATCTCGCCGTACCCACCAATGACGGTGTACGTGAGCCTCTGAACCGCCGTGCGGTTGTCACAACCTGCCCGTAAGGCACGTTGAACTCCATTGATCGGGGCCTCGGCAGCAATGCCGGGGCCCTTTTCTTTTGCAGGCTCCCGGCGTGCCAGACCGCGCGTTCTGGAATATTTCGCCGAGAATTCACGGAAGTTCCGATCAAATTGCGTGATGACGCGTTGAATGCAGGCGATGGCAGGCCGATATTGAAGAGAAGGCCTCCTGCCTTTGTTCTTCCTCTGACCTGCGCGATCTGGAGTTCCGATGACGACCCATGTTTCTGCTGCCCATCCTGCTGCTGCAAATGACGAATTGGGGGAGTTGCCGGTCTGGAATCTTGCTGATCTCTATGCCGCGCCCGATTCGCCCGAGGTGAAGCGCGATCTGGAGCGCGCCAGCAAGGCAGCCAAGGCATTTGCCGAAGAGCTGCGCGGGCAGGTGGCCGACATGGCCGCGGCGGCTGATGGCGGCAAGGCGCTGGCCGAAGCGATTGCAACCTATGAAGCGATTGAAGAGCTGCTGGGGCGTTTGATGTCCTATGCGGGTCTGCTCTATGCCGCCGATACGCAAAACCCGGCGCATGCAAAATTCTATGGCGACATGCAGGGCTCTATCACGGCGATCTCGACCGATCTGCTGTTTTTCACGCTGGAACTCAACCGCATTGATGACGCGGTGCTGGCGCGCGCGCTGGAAACACCCAAGCTTGCCCATTACGGGCCATGGCTGCGTGATCTGCGTACCATGCGTCCCTATCAGCTTTCAGACGAGCTTGAGACATTGCTGCATGAGAAGAGCGTGACAGGTCATTCGGCCTGGAACCGCCTTTTTGACGACACTGTCGCGCGCATGCGCTTCGACATAGAGGGTCGTTCGCTGACGATTGAAGCCGCCCTCAACAAATTTTCAAGTCAGGATGGTGCACAGCGCAAGGTCGCCGCTGACGCCATGGCCAAAACCTTCCAGGAGAATATCGGTCTCTTCACGCTGGTGATGAATACGCTGGTGAAGGACAAGGAAATTGAGGATCGCTGGCGCGGTCTGAAGGGCAGTGCCGATTCCCGTCATCTGGCCAATTGCGTCGAGCCTGAAGTTGTTGATGCGCTGGCCTCTGCCGTGCGGGCCTCGCATGGCTCGCTGTCGCATCGCTATTACGCGATGAAGGCCAAATGGCTGGGTCTGGAGCGCCTTGAATATTGGGACCGCAATGCGCCGTTACCGATGTCGGATGAGGCGCTGATCACATGGGATGAGGCGCGCGAAACCGTGCTCGGTGCCTATGGCGACTTCACACCTTCCATGGCCGAGATTGCCGGGCGCTTCTTTGACTCAGGCTGGATCGACGCACCGTTGCGACCGGGCAAGGCCACGGGTGCCTTTGCGCATTCGACGGTGCCCAGCGTCCATCCCTATGTGCTGGTCAATTATCAGGGCAAGACTCGCGATGTGATGACACTTGCCCATGAGCTGGGTCACGGTGTGCATCAGGTGCTGGCCGGCAAGCAGGGCGCGCTGATGTCGAACACGCCGCTGACGCTTGCCGAAACGGCCAGTGTCTTTGGCGAAATGCTGACCTTCCGCAAATTGCTGAATGAGACAAAGTCGCCGGCTCAGCGTAAAGCGATGCTGGCTTCCAAAGTCGAGGACATGATCAACACCGTTGTCCGCCAGACAGCTTTCTATACCTTCGAGCAGCGCATCCATGCCGCCCGTCGTGACGGTGAATTGACGGCGGAAGATATCGGGCGCATCTGGATGGACGTGCAGGGTGAAAGCCTCGGGCCCTCGATCCATCTGGGTGAGGGCTATGAAACCTACTGGTGCTATATTTCGCATTTCATTCATGCGCCTTTCTATGTCTATGCTTATGCCTTTGGTGATTGTCTGGTGAACTCGCTTTACGCGGTTTACGAGCAGAGCGCCGATGGCTTTGCCGAGCGCTATCTCGATATGCTTGCAGCAGGCGGCACCAAACGGCATCAGGAATTGCTGGCACCCTTTGGGCTTGACGCCAGCGACCCGGCTTTCTGGGACAGGGGGCTCTCCGTCATCCGTTCACTGATTGACGAGCTTGAGGCCATGGATTGATGGCAGACGGGCCCAAAAAGCCGCCCAAGGACAAGGAAGGCAATAATCTGGGGCGTCGCGTGCAGCGCTATGCCAAGGTTGGCGCGGGCATGGGCGGCGTGGCCGCGCGTATGGCGGGCAATCGCCTGCTTGGCCGCGAGATGGATGACAGCAAGACTGCCCGCGATCTGAAGGCGGCGCTTGGTGGCCTCAAGGGGCCGATCATGAAGGTTGCCCAGATGGTGGCGACCATTCCCGAAGCGGTGCCGGCGGATTTTGCGCTGGAGCTTGCCGAGTTGCAATCAGCAGCGCCGCCCATGGGCTGGCCCTTCGTCAAGCGCCGCATGAAGGCAGAGCTGGGTGCGGGCTGGGAGGCAAAGTTCAAAGCCTTTGAGCGTGAAGCCGCTGCCGCCGCCTCGCTGGGGCAGGTGCATCGCGCGGTGGCGCTTGACGGGCGCAAGCTTGCCGTGAAGCTGCAATATCCCGACATGCAGTCAGCCGTTGATGCTGATCTCAATCAGTTGGGCGTTGTTTTTTCCATTCATCGTCGACTCGACAAGGCCTTTGATACGCGCGAAATCTACGCGGAAATTGGTGAGCGTCTGCGGGAGGAACTCGACTACAAGCGCGAGGCCGCGCATATACGTCTCTATGCGCAAATTTTTGCCGATGAGCCCCGCATTGATGTGCCGGAGACATTGCCTGACCTTTCGACCGGACGGCTGCTGACCATGACATGGCTGGACGGGACACCGCTTCTGGCCTATCGCGACCATCCGCTGGCGCAACGCAATGCCATTGCCCAGACGATGTTTTCAGCCTGGTGGCATCCCCTCAGCCGCTATGGCGTCATTCACGGCGATCCGCATCTGGGCAACTATGCGGTGCGTGAAAGCGGCAATGATCTCGGGATCAATCTTCTCGACTATGGCTGCATACGTATTTTTCCGGCCACATTTGTTGAGGGTGTGGTGGAGCTCTATCGCGCGCTGGAATCAGATGATCGTGATCGTGCCGCCCATGCCTATGAGATCTGGGGCTTCAAATCGCTGACGCATGAGCTCGTCGAGGCGCTGAATATGTGGGCGAAGTTTATTTACGGGCCGATGCTGGATGATCGTGTGCGATCCATCGCCGATGGGGTGAGCCCGGCTGAATATGGCCGCAAGGAAGCCTTTACGGTGCATCAGCGGCTTCGCGAGTTGGGGCCGGTGACGCCACCGCGCGAATTTGTTTTCATGGACCGCGCCGCCATCGGCCTTGGCGGTGTTTTCCTGCATCTGGGTGCGGAATTGAATTTTTATCGGCTCTTTAACGAGACGATTGAGGCCTTTGACCGGGCGCAGCTTGAAAAGCGGCAGGCGTCCGCGCTAAAGAAGGCGGGCGTACCGGGGCCCCTCTAGCCTTCCTCTCTGCGCCCCGAGAAAGGCACTCCCATGACCGATGACCTGCTTGAAGAACATGACATGCCGATCCCGGAGGGCTATCAGCAGCTCAACTGGCTGCGTGGTTTCGGTCGCCAGATCGGTCCGCTCTATGAAAAAATCGACACCGAGGGTGCCTATGTCCGTGCCTTTCTGGTGGAAGAACATCACACCAACGGGATGGGCAATTGCCATGGCGGCATGCTGATGTCCTTTGCCGATATGGCCTTTGGCCATGCTGTCAGCATCAGGCTGCATCGCTACTGGGTGACGGTGCGGCTGCTGACCGATTTTGTTTCCGGTGCCAAGCTCGGTGAATGGGTCGAGGGCACCGGTGTCATTGTGGGTGAGGAAGATGATTTCATCACCGTACAGGGACGCATCTGGTGCGGGGATCGCACGATCATGAGCGGGACGGGTGTCTTCAAGGCGCTTGGCGAGAGGCCGGCCAAGTGAGCAACAAATTCGAGCTGATGCCGGGCGATGAAGAAGGTCCGGCCATCACGGAGCCGCCCCACTGGTTCACCAATGCCATCAATGTGGAACCGGAAAGCCGCCGCATCGACGTGCGTGGTGCCTCCATTCACTATCTGCGCTGGGGCGCGCGAGACAAGCCCGGCCTGCTGCTGGTGCATGGCAATGGCGCGCATGCCCGCTGGTGGTCCTTTGTGGCGCCGTTTCTGGCGCGCGAATATTCGGTTGCCGCGATTGATATTTCCGGCATGGGTGACAGCGACTGGCGCGAGGAATATTCGCTTGAAGTTTTCGCCGAGGAACAGATGGCCGTCTGCGAAGATGCCGGCTTCTTTGCGCATAGCGAACCGCCGGTCATCGTCGGGCATTCTTTCGGTGGTTTTGTCACCATTCTGACGGGCTCGCTTTATGGCGACCGGTTGGCGGGCACGGTGATTGTCGACAGTCCCGTCAATCCGCCCGACAAGCCGCGCCCGGGGCCGAGCAGCCGCGGACTGGCGCACAAAATCTATCCTGATTTTGAAACCGCCAAAGGCCGCTTCCGGCTGGCGCCGCCCCAGCCTTGCGAAAATCTCTATATTGTCGATTATATCGCCCGTCATTCGCTGCGCGAGGTCGAGAGACCGGAAGGCGGCACGGGCTGGAGCTGGAAATTTGATCCCTCCATCTGGCGGCGATTCGAACTCGGCGATATTGGCGCCAAGCTGGCCGCGACACGCTGCCGGATTGCGATCATGCGCGGTGAACACTCGATTTTGCTGCCGCCTGAAGTCGGCGAATATATGTTCGGGCTTCTGGGGCGGGCAGCCCCGGTGATCGAGGTGCCCCAGGCGCGTCATCATGTGATGCTCGACCAGCCTCTGGCCTTTGTGGCGGCGCTTCGGGCCCTGCTGGCGGACTGGAACCATTCCGATCCGTTGCGGCGCATTGTGGGGGCGGGCGCACCGCCCAAAAGCCTTTAAAACGGATTTTTTGTGTACAAGTTCTGTTTGATCCTGCACAGGGGCGCTTGACCGGAATGCTTGCCCCTGTCAGACCTTTTGCTATAGTCCGCCCTGCTCTGTGCGCAGGGCGGGCCGGTGTTCAGGAGGCAGGATATTATGACAGCAGAAAAATCAGATTCCGGTTGGAGCCCAACCATGAATAGCCAGGAGCATCTCTCCACCTATGAGAGCTTCATCTCGATGTCCAAGTTTGGCATTGTCGCCATTGCGGCCATCCTTGTCTTGATGGCAATTTTCCTCCTCTGACTATAGGCTTTACGTCTGACCTGTCGTGGCCTTGGGCTGGCAGGCATTGTATCCGCGTAAATCCGTATCAAGACCGGCGCATGCTAAAACATGGGCCGCCCAGGAACAGCAGGCTTGGAGCGCATGGGTTGCTGACCCGTGTGACCTTTCATCGCTAAACAGGCAATACGCACATGAAACTTGCGATCACCAAAGAGCGGCTCGACGGTGAGACCCGCGTTGCGGCTTCCGTTGAAACCGTGAAAAAGCTGTCAGCGCTGGGCTTCGACGTGATTGTCGAATCCGGCGCAGGCGCGCATGCCAGCATTTCCGATGCGCTTTATCAGGAAGCCGGGGCGACGATTGCGTCCACCGAAGCCGATGCGCTGAAAGATGCCGACATCGTTTTCAAGGTGCGTGCACCAGGCGCCGATGAGGTGACCCTGATGAAGCGCGGGGCGATGGTTGTTGCCATCATGAACCCTTATGACGACAAGACCCGCATCCAGTCCTATGCCACGGCGGGGCTGAATGCCTTTGCCATGGAATTCATGCCGCGCATCACGCGCGCCCAGTCGATGGACGTTCTGTCCTCCCAGTCCAATCTGGCTGGCTACAAAGCCGTCATCAATGCAGCTGCCGCCTTTACCCGCGCCATGCCGATGATGATGACAGCGGCGGGCACCATTGCACCGGCCCGTGCCTTTATCATGGGCGTGGGTGTGGCAGGCCTTCAGGCTATTGCCACGGCCAAGCGTCTGGGCTGCATCGTGACGGCGACGGACGTGCGCGCGACAACCAAGGAACAGGTCGAAAGCCTTGGCGGCACCTTCATCATGGTCGAGTCCGACGAGACCGGCGATGGCGGCGGCGGCTATGCCAAGGAAATGAGCGACGACTACAAGCGCCGTCAGGCCGAACTTGTGGCCGAGCATCTCAAGAAGCAGGACCTTGTGATCACGACGGCGCTGATCCCCGGTCGTCCCGCGCCTGTGCTTGTGACCGAAGAAATGGTCAAGAGCATGAAGCCCGGCTCGATTATCGTCGATCTGGCCGCCGAGCGTGGTGGCAACTGCCCGCTCACAGAAGCCGGCAAGACTGTTGTGAAGCATGGTGTGACCATTATCGGCGAGTTGAATGTCGCTGGTCAGCTGGCGGTCGACGCCTCGGCGCTTTACGCAAAAAATCTACTCAACTTCATCACACCGCTGATCGACAAGGAGACGAAGTCTCTGGCGATCAACTGGGAAGATGAAATCATTACTGGCACGGCTTTGACGAAGGACGGGGCTATCATCCACCCGTCGCTTCGCGAGGGAGGCAACTGATGGAAGCGGCAGTCATCGATCCTTTCGTCTTTCGACTCGCGATCTTCGTTCTCGCGATTTTCGTTGGATATTACGTGGTGTGGAGCGTTACGCCTGCACTTCACACACCGCTCATGTCGGTCACCAACGCCATCTCGTCCGTCATCATCGTGGGTGCACTGATTGCGGTGGGCGTTGATCTTGATCAGGCAGGTGAAGCCGGTTGGCTTTCCAAGGGCTTTGGCTTCGTTGCGGTGATCCTTGCCGCCGTCAATATTTTCGGCGGCTTCCTGGTCACGCAGCGCATGCTTGCCATGTACAAGAAAAAAGAACGCTGAGGGGGCGGAACCATGTCCATCAATCTGGCTGCCCTACTTTATCTGGCATCGGGCGTGCTGTTCATTCTGGCCCTGCGCGGCCTCTCGTCACCTGAGACGGCGCGCAGCGGCAACCGCTTCGGCATGATCGGTATGGTCATTGCCATCGTCACGACTTTCGCCGTGCTTCAGGCACAGAACACGATCACCTGGACGCTTATTGTGGTGGCCCTGGTGATCGGCGGCGGTATCGGTGCGGTGATTGCCCGTCGCATTGCCATGACATCCATGCCGCAGCTTGTGGCGGCCTTCCATTCGCTGGTTGGTCTGGCAGCTGTGCTTGTTGCCTGGGGCGCTTTCTTTTCGCCTGCCGCTTATGGCATCGGCGAGCCGGGAGCGATCCATGGCGGCAATATTGTTGAAATGGCGCTGGGTGTGGCGATCGGTGCGATCACCTTCTCGGGCTCGCTCATTGCCTTTGCCAAGCTCAATGGCAACATGTCGGGGGCTTCGATCATGCTGCCCGGTCGGCATGTGATCAATGCAGCGCTGGCGGCCGCGATTGTGGGCGGCGTCATCTATATGGTGGTCGACCAGTCGGTTGAGCTTTTTGTCGTGATCACGATCCTGTCCTTCATTCTGGGCTTCCTGATCATCATCCCGATTGGCGGCGCCGACATGCCGGTTGTGGTGTCGATGCTGAATTCCTATTCGGGTTGGGCAGCGGCCGGTATCGGCTTCACGCTGGGCAATCTGGCGCTCATCATCACTGGTGCGCTGGTGGGTTCCTCGGGCGCCATTCTCAGCTACATCATGTGCAAGGGCATGAACCGCTCTTTCATCAGTGTCATCCTTGGCGGCTTTGGGGCGGATGCGGCGGCGGCTGGCGACGGCCATGTGGAGACACGTCCCGTCAAAATCGGTTCGGCGGATGATGCCGCCTTCATCATGAAGAATGCCGGTTCGGTCATCATCGTGCCGGGTTACGGCATGGCGGTGGCGCAGGCGCAGCATTCGCTGAAGGAAATGACGGACATTCTGAAGAAGGAAGGCGTGAAGATTTCCTACGCCATCCATCCTGTTGCCGGTCGTATGCCGGGCCACATGAATGTGTTGCTGGCCGAAGCCAATGTGCCCTATGACGAAGTGTTCGAGCTGGAAGACATCAACAACCAGTTCAGCCAGGCCGATGTGGCCTTTGTGATCGGCGCCAATGACGTGACCAATCCGTCGGCAAAGACCGATCCGTCGAGCCCGATTTTCGGCATGCCTATCCTCGATGTCGAAAAGGCTCGTACGGTGCTTTTCGTCAAGCGCGGTATGGGTTCAGGCTATGCCGGTGTGGAGAACGAGCTTTTCTTCCGCGACAACACCATGATGCTTTTTGGCGATGCCAAGAAGATGGTCGAGGAAATCATCAAGTCTCTCTGAGCTTTGCCAGCCATTTGAAATCACCACTGACAGGCGGCTCCCTCAAGAGCCGCCTGTTTTGTATTGCGTCTTGGCTTGTTCATGTGAAACTTGTTTTCTGAACAGATGTTCGACGGGACAGGACGATGGATATTTATCACGGCTGGTGCGACCTCAAGCCCGGCATCCGCGACATGGAATTTGTGGAGGCCTTCACCCAGTATATGGAAATGCTGGAGCAGGAAGGCGTGATTGCGGGCTGGCGCCTGATGCGCAAGAAGCTGGGGCTGGCACCGAAGCATCTGGGCGAATTTCATTTCATGATTGAGGTGACCGACCTGACCCAGCTCGACAGCGCCTTTGACTGGGTGGCGACGCGGGCCGACCCTGTTGAGATAGAGCATTTCAGCGTCAATTCGCTGGTCGAGAATATTACTTTTGCGCTTTACCGGGATTTCCCGGATCCGGTGCGAGAGCGCGGCGAGGAACGGTTCTGATATGAATGATGTTGTGATCCGGCTGGCTAAGCCCGCCGACCGTGCCACCCTGATTTCGCTCATGGGTGAATTGCATGACGCCGAGACGCTGCTTGAAAGCAATCGCGCGACGGGTGCTGAGTCGGCCGAGAGCCATCACGACTATATCGAGTCTGAAATCGCCAAGCTTGGCGGGACGACATTTGTGGCCGAAGAGGGCGGACAGGTAGTCGGGTTTCTCGCTTATACGATTGAGGAAGACCCCGGCACCTTTGTACGGCCCGAGAGGCGGCGTCACGGCATGATCTGGGATATCAGTGTCAGCGCTGCCATGCGGGGGCGTGGGCTTGGCAGAGAGCTTGTGAGCGCTGCCGAGGCCGATCTGGCGACCAAGGGTGTCAACGAGATGCGGCTTTATGTGCTGGCCAATAACAAGCGGGCACAGGCGCTCTACCGCGAGCTCGGCTATGGTGAATATGAATACATCATGGCCAAGCGGTTCTGAGTCACGCTTGAGTGGTCAACACAAAAACGCCCCCTGAAAAGGGGGCGTTTTGTCGTTTCAGAGACCGGTCAGCTTGTGACCTGTTTGAAAATCAGGGCCGCGAAGGCTTGGGCGCCGGGATGCCGGATTCGCGCTGGGCGCGCTTGCGGGCCAGCTTGCGGGCGCGGCGAATGGCTTCAGCCTTTTCGCGGGCGCGCTTCTCGGAGGGCTTCTCGTAGAAATTGCGCAGCTTCATTTCGCGGAAGACACCTTCGCGCTGAAGCTTCTTTTTCAGTGCCTTCATGGCCTGATCGACATTGTTATCGCGGACGAGTACCTGCACGAGAAATTCCTGCTTTGGCTTCAATAAGTTAGCTTTGGGCACCTTTGGAGGCACCCGAGCGAGCCGCCTATCTATCAAAGGAATCGGGGCTTGTCCACTCCCGGGCGGAAAAAGGCCTGAAAATAGGTCATTTTCCCTCTCATATTGCCCTGATGGGTCCCGCCCGCCATATTCCCCTCATGGCCATTCGAAAAATTGCCCGCATGGGGCACCCCGTTCTCGACCGTATCGCTGCGATGGTGCCGGATCCCCGTCAGCCATGGGTGCGCACCCTTGTCGATGACATGATCGAGACCATGATTGATGCCAATGGGGCCGGGCTGGCCGCCCCCCAGGTCCATGAGCCCTGGCGGATCGTCATTTTTCAGGCACCGGCCACCCGAGCGCCCGACGGGCTCGACATGGAAGAGGTCTATGACCACACAGCTGAACTGACGGTGCTGATCAATCCGGAGATCGAAGTCCAGTCTGAAGGCCGGGAAGCGGGCTGGGAGGGCTGTCTCTCGGTGCCGGGCCTGCGTGGTCTGGTGTCACGCCCGGACGATATCATCTATCGGGGAATGAATCTTGACGGCGAGCTCGTCGAGCGGCGTGCCAGGGGCTTTCATGCCCGTGTGGTGCAGCATGAGTGCGACCATCTGGACGGTATCCTTTATCCCCAGCGTATGGATGATCTGTCCAAGCTGATTTTTGAGAGCGAGTGGCCCCACAGGGTGTCTGCCGCTGCGGCGCCTGCACAGGCAGCTGAGGAGACTGGCGATGAGTGATGCAAAGAAGAATCCCCGTCCGGGACGTCGCAGGACGGATGCCCCGGACCATCTTGCCGACATCAAGGCGCGCGTGCTGGCCGAAGCCCTGCCCAATGCGGGTTTTGATGGCTGGAGTGCCCGGCTGATGCAGGAATCCGCCAAGGCCGCAGGCGTTTCGCATGGCGACATGCGGCTCGCCTTCCCGAAAGGTGCGCTTGATCTTGTCGATTATTTTCTCAGTCAGGGTGACCGCCAGATGGAAGAGGCGCTGGCCAGGGTTGATCTGGCGGCCATGAAAATCCGTGAACGGATTACGCTGGCGGTGCGTCTGCGACTTGAAGCCGATATGCCTTATCGGGAGGCGTTGCGCCGCGCCATCACCACGGCGGCGCTGCCCACTTCGGGCGGGCTTGGCCCGCGCACGCTCTATCGGACCGTTGACGCGATCTGGCGCGCGGTGGGTGACACCTCGACGGATTTCAATTTCTACAGCAAGCGGGCCGTGCTCGCCGGGGTCTATTCCTCGACGGTGCTGCACTGGTTTTCAGATGAGACAGAAGACTTCAGCGACACATGGGCGTTTCTTGATCGCCGCATCGAGAATGTGATGCAGTTTGAAAAAGCCAAGGCGGGTGTGAAGAAGATCGGGGCGATGTTGCCCGACCCCATCGGCCTGATCGCCAGACTGCGCTATCGCCGCGGCTGATATTTCGCTTCAGGGCCGCTTGCCGAGCGGAAAGAGCTCGTTGACGTGACCCATCTTGCGGCCGTCGCGCGCTTCGGATTTGCCATAGAGATGCACGGACAGGCCGGGGCGGCTGGCAAGCGCCAGCCAGTCATTGGCCTCCGCTCCGATGAGATTGGTCATCACGGCGTCGGAATGGCGGGCCGGGTCACCGAGCGGCCAGCCGCAAATGGCGCGGATATGCTGTTCGAACTGGCTGACGGCACAGGCATCCATCGTCCAGTGACCTGAATTATGCACCCGGGGGGCAATCTCGTTGACGAGCAGGCGAGAGGTTTTGGCGCTCTCGGGCAGCAGGAACATTTCCACGCCCATGACGCCGACATAATCGAGTTCGATCACGATTTTCGTGGCGATGGCGCGTGCCTCGCCTGCAAGCGCTGCCGGGATGAAGGCCGGTGCGAAGCTGCGGTCCAGAATATGGTTCTTGTGGACATTCTCGACTGGATCAAAGGCAGCCACGGCGCCATCAAGGCCACGCGCGACAACGACCGAAATTTCCAGCTCAAAAGGAATGAAGCCTTCCAGCACACAGGGGACTTTGCCCAGGCTTGAGAAGGCGCTTTCACTTTCGCCCGCCTCATCGAGCTTGATCTGGCCTTTGCCGTCATAGCCCATGCGCCGTGTCTTGAGGATGGCCGGTGCACCGATGCGGCCCATGGCGGCGGTCAGGTCATTCACACCCGTGATGTCGGCAAAGGGGGCAATCGGAATGCCGCAGCTTGTCAGAAAATTTTTCTCCAGCAACCGGTCCTGCGCCGTGGCAAGGGCGCGCACGCCGGGGCGGATCGGGGCGTGTTCGGCCAGAATACGTGCGGTTTCGGCCGGGACATTTTCAAATTCATAGGTGACGACATCGACACTGTCGGCAAAGCGGGCAAGTGCTTCGGCATCGTCATAGCCTGCGCGCGTGCTGCGGGAGGCGGTGTCCATGGCCGGGGCATCAAGGTCGGGGCAATAGACATGCGTGCGCAGCCCGAGTTCAGCGGCTGACATGGCGAGCATGCGGCCGAGCTGGCCACCACCGAGAATGCCGATGCGGCCGCCCGGTGCGATGCGGGAGATTGTTGCGGTCAGGTCGCTCAAGAGCCTTCAGCTTTCCTTGGGAATGTCGGCAACGCTGTCTGTCTGCGCCGCACGATAGGCGTCCAGCCGGTCGGCAAGGGTCTTATCGCTGAGCGCCAGCACGGCAGCCGCCAGAAGGCCCGCATTCTTGGCACCGGCTTCGCCGATGGCGAGGGTGCCGACAGGAATGCCGCCCGGCATCTGCACGATGGAGAGCAGGCTGTCCTGACCGCTCAGCGCCTTGGACTGCACCGGCACGCCGAAAACCGGCAGGGGGGTGAGGGCGGCGGCCATGCCGGGCAGATGGGCCGCACCGCCCGCGCCGGCGATAATGACCTTCAGCCCACGCTCGCGCGCCGTCAGGGCATAATCATAGAGACGTTTGGGGGTGCGATGGGCCGACACAATACGGGCTTCATACGCGATGCCCAGTGCATCCAGCGCATCGGCGGCATGTTTCATGGTGGGCCAGTCAGACTGGCTGCCCATGATGATTCCGACCGTGGCCTTGCTGTCCGCCATTTGCCGTCCCGTCTTCTGCAACGCCCCAAAATCAGGGGGCGAATTCGGAAAGCGTCGGAGTATAGGCATGGGCCGCTGAATGGCAAGGCGGGCCTTCAGGGGTGTTTTGGAGGTATTTTGGCGCATTTTTGGGCATTTGGCGGCTATCCATAATGGCGTCAGGCGGCGAAGAGTGGCATTTTTCTTGTCAGGCGATTCGGAACGGCGATATGGCCGTTCCTGACGCAAGGGTTTGATGGGGATATGGCGGTAAAGAGCGGCACAATGGCGGATAGCCATAAAATGGTTCTGGAAGCACAGGATGCACTCAGGACCCTCCAGGCGGAGGCGGCGCGCTTGCGGGCGGAAGTTGCCTCGCTGGAAGACAAGCTGCGCTCGGCCCAGGCGCTTGCCGATCACGATCCGTTTTTACCGGTTCTCAATCGCCGGGCCTTCCTGCGCGAGATGTCGCGCGAGATCGCCTATATGCGGCGCTATCAGGAACATGCCGGACTCATCTATTTCGATATTGATGACTTCAAGCAGATCAATGACACGCATGGGCATCAGGCCGGTGACATGGTGCTTGAATATCTTGCCCATCTCATTCTGGAGAATGTGCGCGAAACAGACATTGTGGGTCGCATCGGGGGCGATGAATTCGCGATCATGCTGGTCCGGGCCGATGAGGCGACAACAAAAAGCAAAGCAAACACGCTGGCACATATCGTGTCGCATGAACCTTTGGTGATTGCAGGCGAGGAAATGAGGCTGTCGATATCGACCGGCGCGGTTGCCCTTATGGGTGATGATGAGCCGGATGCGGCGCTGTCGCGGGCAGATGCCGCCATGTATGCGGCAAAACGCGCACGCAAATAGTCAGGCGGTAATGTCGGGAGTCAGGATATCGTCCAGTTCCTGAATACGGTCCCGCAGAAAGAGCTTGCGTTTTTTCAGGCGTTTGATCTGGAGATGGTCTGGCGTGGATGACTGTTCGAGCGCATGAATGGCAGCGTCAAGGTCGCGATGCTCCACCTTGAGTTCGGCCCGCTCCTGCCTGTGCTGCAGTTCTTCCTGTTCTGTCATCTCCGCCCGATCCCGGTGGTGTCGGGTAAAAAGATACCCCACGACTGAGCGGTTCTAGCCCGAGCAAGGTTATGGGGGCAAGAGCGCGCTTCTGGAGGCTAACATGTCCGCTATCGAGACGAGATCTTTCTGGGATTATTCGCTGGCGCTATATGATCATGAGCCGGTGCGTGAGGCGCTGCTGGCGCTGCAGGATGCGCATGGGCTGGAGATCAATCTCCTGCTGCTCTGTGTCTATGCGGCAGCCTGCGGCGAGGACCCCTTCAGCGAAGCGGAGATGGAGGGCCTTGTCCGGATTGGTACGAAATGGGGGCGCGAGGTTGTCGCGCCGCTGCGTCTATCGCGTCGGGCGTTGAAGGCCATGGCGGATGACGCAGATGTGGCTGATCTCATCGCTCATATCAAGGCACTGGAGCTTGAGGCAGAGAAAGCCATGCAGATCGCGCTTGTCAGCGAATGCGGTCAACGCGCGGCCTATGTCAATGAGACGAGCGCCCGGCGTCTTTCGGCCCAGGGCAGTTTTACCGCCTATCTCGCCGTGGCGGGCAAGCCGCTCACCCCGGATTGCGAGGAGACCTTTGCCGACGTGCTGGATGTGGCTTTCTAGGCATCAGCTTTTGGTCGGTTTACGGACCGGTGATCGCTTGCCACCCTTGATGTTTTCGCCCCAGCGGCGTGCCTCGGGCGCATCCAGTCCGAAAAGGTCGAGCACGCGGCAAACGGAATGGGTGACGATATCATCGACCGTCTTGGGTTCGGCATAAAAACCGGGCACGGGCGGGGCGATGATGGCGCCCATTTCCGAAAGCTGCGTCATGCTGCGCAGATGGCCCGTGTGAAGTGGGGTTTCGCGTAGCATCAAAACCAGTCGCCGACGTTCTTTAAGCACGACATCGGCGGCGCGCGTGAGCAGACCGGATGTGACGCCTGTCGCGATCTCGGACATGGAGCGGATGGAACAGGGGGCCACCACCATGCCCAGCGTCTTGAAGGAGCCGCTGGAAATGGCCGCGCCGATATCTTCGGCCCTGTATCTTGTGTGTGCGAGGGCTTCGACATCCTTGGCGCTGTAGCCTGTCTCATAACCCAGCGTCATCTCGGCTGCCCTGGTCATCACCAGATGGCTTTCAACGCCCATGGCAGCCGTGATTTCCAGCATGCGCACGCCATAAATGACGCCCGAGGCGCCTGAAATTCCAATAATCAGCCGCTCGGGCCCGGGGGTCTTTTTGCTCATGGCACTAGATTTACATCTCATTTTCTATATTGGCGAGCGGGGTTCGACAGCGCGTCAAAAAAGAGTCATGCTTGTTAACCCTGCTCTCGAGTGGGACCCGCGAGAAGGCCTTGGCCCCATCCGACCCATGAGAGGGCGTTTACTCGAGGAAAGGTAGGTTGATGATGGCTTTGGAGTCGCATATTGCCGAGCTTCGCGAACGTCACCAGGCACTGGAACAGGAAGTAGAGCGCGAACGCCTGCATCCCAGCAGTGATGACCTGCATATCGCCGAACTGAAAAAACAGAAGCTGCATCTCAAGGAAGAAATCGAGCGATTTACCGGCCAGACGCATTAGGCGATCTGGTTTGCAGGTTACCCCCCAAATGTTCCAGAGCCGGGCAAATTCGCCCGGCTCTTTGTATTTTGGACGCCTGCACCGCTGCGGTCTTGCATTGGCGCCCGGCTGTTGAAAGAGTCACCTCAAGAAAAAGACACATGGAGAGAATCATGGCGGGCTACAGGGACAT
The DNA here is from genome assembly GCA_016124805.1 of Hyphomicrobiales bacterium. Lineage (GTDB taxonomy): Bacteria > Pseudomonadota > Alphaproteobacteria > Parvibaculales > Parvibaculaceae > Parvibaculum. The sequence goes on from WGND01000003.1 coordinate 227,190, forward strand.
CTATCAGCGCTGGCAGCATCAACCGGTGGCGTTTTGGGCAGAGGCTGCCCGCGAGATTGACTGGATTACCCCGCCGCGTGACGTGCTTGCCGAGAGCGACGGGCTGACGCGCTGGTTTGAAGGGGCAACCTGCAATACCTGCTGGAATGCCCTTGACCGTCATGTTGCGGCGGGTCATGGCGACCGGTTGGCGCTGATTTATGATTCAGCCATGACCGGCAAGGTGAAGACATTTACCTATGCTGAACTGACGGAGAAGGTTGCGCTTTTTGCCGGTGTGCTTCAGCGGCATGGCGTTGGCAAGGGCGACCGTGTTGTCATCTACATGCCCATGGTGCCGCAGGCTGTTGTCGCCATGTTGGCCTGTGCGCGCATTGGCGCCATTCACTCTGTTGTCTTTGGTGGCTTTGCAGCCAAGGAGCTGGCCACGCGCATTGATGATGCCACCCCGAAGATGATTGTCTCGGCATCATGTGGGCTCGAGCCCGGTCGGGTGATTGCCTACAAACCGCTGCTCGACAAGGCCATTGATCTGGCGAGCCACAAGCCTTCGGCCTGCATCCTGTTTCAGCGCAGCGAGCTTGCGGCCGAGATGGTTGAGGGACGTGATTTCGACTGGAAGGCGGAGATGGATCAGGCGCGGGCCGAAGACCGCAAGCCTGACTGCGTGCCCGTTGCGGCAACCGATCCGCTCTATATTCTTTACACCTCCGGCACCACGGGAAAGCCCAAGGGTGTGGTGCGCGACAATGGCGGCCACATGGTGGCGCTCAAATGGTCGATGAAAAACATCTATGATGTTGATCCGGGCGATGTCTATTGGGCCGCTTCCGATGTCGGCTGGGTCGTGGGGCATTCCTATATTGTTTATGGCCCGCTGCTGCATGGCTGCACGAGCATTCTCTTCGAGGGTAAGCCGGTGGGCACGCCTGATGCAGGCACCTTCTGGCGCGTCATTGCCGACCACAAGGTCAAGGTGCTTTTCACCGCGCCGACGGCTTTCCGCGCGATCCGCAAAGAAGACCCGCAGGGCAACCGCCTGCATGACTATGATCTTTCGACATTGAAGGCGCTCTATCTCGCGGGCGAACGGGCTGATCCCGACACGATCGAATGGGCTGAAGCCATGCTGAAGCTGCCGGTGATCGATCATTGGTGGCAGACGGAAACCGGCTGGGCAATTGCCGCCAATCCGATGGGCATTGAACCCCTGCCGGTGAAATATGGCTCTCCGACCGTGGCGATGCCGGGCTATGACGTGCATGTGGTTGATGAATCCGGCAAGCAGGTGGAGGCAGGCGCGACAGGCGCGATTGTCATCAAGCTACCGCTGCCGCCGGGCTGCCTGCCGACGCTCTGGCATAATGATGCAGGCTTTCGTGAAGCCTATCTGCAGGATTATCCCGGCTATTACAAAACGGCCGACGCCGGATATATCGACAGCGACGGCTATCTCTACATCATGAGCCGCACGGACGACATCATCAACGTGGCCGGCCACCGGTTGTCGACAGGTGCAATGGAGGAAGTGCTGGCGGCCCATCCTGATGTTGCCGAATGCGCCGTCATCGGTATTGCCGATGCGCTCAAAGGTCAGGCGCCGGTCGGCTTTCTGGTTTTGAATGCCGGTGTCACGCGACCGCTCAGCGAGATTGAGGCGGAAGCGGTGGCCCTGATCCGCGACAAGATCGGTCCGGTCGCTGCGTTCAAGAAAGCGATGGTTGTGCAGCGTCTGCCCAAGACGCGTTCGGGCAAGGTCCTGCGCGGGACCATGCGCAAGATCGCCGATGGCCAGGCATGGACAAGCCCTGCGACCATCGAAGACCCAGCGGTGCTGGATGAAATTTCAGCGGTGCTTTCGAGCGCGGGCCTGAAACGGGCCGTAGCGTCAAAGGCCGAATGATGTCGGGTGGCGAGGATGTTTATTCCTCGTCATCCCCTTCGACTTTCACATCCTTGAGCTTGGCAAAAACGCTGTCGGCATCGTAGCGCTTTTCGCCTTCTTCTGCGCCGTGGCGGCTTTGCTCATGCTTGACGTCAGGGCTTGCAATTGTTGCATGCAGCGGTTCGGCGGGCGCGCCGGCGGTCTCGCTTGCGGGCAGCAATGTCTCGACAATCGTGCCGTCCTTGATGCCCTTGCGGCGCTCGCGCTCCAGGCGACGGGCGGCTTTCTGCACGGCGGCATCGAGTTCGATCTGAGTGCAGAGGCCGAGCGTCACGGGATCGACCGGCTTGATATTGGCCGAATTCCAGTGTGAACGATCGCGCACGCTCTGGATGGTGGGCTTGGTTGTGCCGACGAGCTTGGAAACCTGCGCATCGGTCAGTTCAGGATGATTGCGCAGCAGCCAGGCCACGGCATCGGGACGGTCCTGACGGCGGGAGACGGGTGTGTAGCGGGGCCCCTTGCGCGGTGCGACGGGCGGCAGCTTGTATTTGCTTTCAGCAACCTTCAGGCGCGTGGACGGATCGTCCTGACAGCGCTCGATTTCGGCGCGGCTGAGCTGGCCCGAAGCGACAGGGTCCATGCCCTTGATGCCCTGGGCGACGTCGCCATCGGCGATGCCTTTGACTTCGAGCACATGCAGGCCGCAGAAATCTGCGATCTGGTCGAAGGAGAGGGCCGTGTTTTCAACCAGCCAGACGGCGGTTGCTTTGGGCATGAGGGGCTGAGTCATGTGATTTCCTCTGATCCACCCGGCGGCTCCGCCTGAGTGAACCCTTTTCTCGGCTGCGAGATGAATGGGTATGCGGACTATATAGGGTGAAATGTGACGAATTGGAAGCGGGAAGCGCGTCGCCTGACCTTCTGATCAGGGAGTGAGCAGGATTTTCCCGATATGTGAGCTTTTTTCCATAAGTTCATGGGCCTTTCCCGCCTCTTTCATGGGGAAAATGCTGTCGACAGGCTGGCGGATGCGCCCCAGATCGATCAGGGGCCATATCTGGTCATGCACCGCCTTGGTGAGGGCCGCCTTTTCCTCAATGCTGCGCCCGCGCAGGGTTGAGCCTGTGAGGGTCAGCTTTTTCAGCATGATGGGGAGAAGGTTGAGCTCCAGCTTGAAGCCGTTCATGAAGGCGATATTGACGATCCGGCCATTTTCGGCGGCTGCCGCCATATTGCGTTGGACATAGTCGCCGCCGACCATATCCAGAATGACATCGGCACCATGGCCTTCCGTGATTTTCTGAACTTCCTCAACGAAATCCTGCCCGCGATAATTGATGGCTGCATTTGCACCGAGTTTGAGGCAGGCCGCGCATTTATCGGCTGAACCGGCTGTGGCGATGACGCGGGCGCCAAATGAGACACCGAGCTGGATGGCGGCTGTGCCGATGCCGCTTGTGCCGCCATGGATGAGGAAAGTCTCGCCTGGGGCGAGGCGACCGCGCTCAAAGACATTGGTCCAGACGGTCATCAGGGCTTCGGGCAATGCGGCTGCTTCAACGAGGCTGACCCCAACGGGCACCGGCAGCACATGGGATTCATGGACTGTGCAATATTCGGCATAGCCACCACCTGCCATGAGGGCACAGACCTCGTCGCCGACCTTCCAGAGGGTCACGCCCTCGCCGAGTGCTGCGATGGTGCCGGAGGCCTCCAGACCCATGATGGGCGAAGCGCCCTTGGGCGGCGGATAGAAGCCGATGCGCTGCATGCAGTCGCCACGGTTCACACCGGCGCCTGCGATCTTGATCAGCACTTCGCCATGGCCGGGGCGGGGCATCTCCACATCGCTCCATTCGAGCATCTCGGGCCCGCCCGGCTCGCGAATGGTGACGGCTTTCATGATGCTTGGCAGATTGGACATGGGGGCCTCCTCTTCACAGGATCTGGCTTGCAGGTCTAGCGGCTCGCCCGCACACTGGCAACTGGCTGGAGAGGAGACAGAACCATGGATACAGATGATCTGGAGCCCCGCAAAAGGCGCGGAGAAGCCCTTGCAGCGCTTGCCAGGGAGGATCTGGGCTTGCTGGGTGTGGCAGAGCTGGAGGACCGAATCAGCGCGCTGGAGGCCGAAATGGCCCGCATCAGGGTTGAGTTGGAGAAAAAGCAGGGTACGCGGAATGCCGCAGAGGCTCTTTTTCGAAAATAGTTTGTGGCGCGCCGGTGAGGCCAAGGGATTCTAACTAAAGGGATTTTTCCATTTCTCAGCTGTGAATTATCCCGATATGGAACATTTGGAGGTCAGGATGGCGCTTTTGAGGTTTGTAGTGAGATTAACTTTTCGTTAGATTCGGTCTTGCTAGTGTGTTCTTCGCGTTATCCATCCTCTGGATCGAGTGGCTCTTGCCACTTTTATGACGCCTCCCTGTTAGAACTGAGCCGCGGATCTTCCCGCGGCTCCTTTTTTGATGCACAGGCTTGGCTGTATCATTAAAGCTGGCACGATAGTTGATCCCTGACTGTCATGTGTGTGCCGCAAGGGGACAGGGAATGAACGATCAAGACATAAGCCAGATGAATGATGTGGGGTTTGCTGACGCTGATTGCGTTTCGCTGGCTCAATTCATGGCCTCGGGGCTGTTTCAGCGAACCTATGATGAAGGCATGCGGCTGGTTGAGGAAACCTCGGCCTATCTGGATGGGCCCGGTCGTGAGGCCTCGCGCGGCCTGAGCCGTGAAGCCTCCCTTGCCTATGCCAGCGAGAGCATGCGCCTGACGACCCGCCTGATGCAGGTGGCGGCATGGCTTCTGGTGCGCAAGGCGCTGCATGAAGGCGAAATCACCGATGATGAGGCAGGGGCTGAGAAATACCGTCTGGCCACCAAGGATATTGCGCGCGCGCCGCGCCATGTGAGCGCTGACGAGTTGCCTGCGCAGCTGATGGACCTCATCAGCCGTTCCGAGCGTCTCTATGCGCGTGTGGAGCGGCTCGATACGGAACTGAGGGTGCATGTGTCGTCAGCGACGCCCTCGACCCATCCCATGGCCAACCAGCTGCAGCGTGTGGAGGCTTTCTATCGTGAGACGATGGAAGGCGATCTGGCACCCCGGGCTCATTTCGGGCGACGCAGCCAGCGGCCTGAGTGAGAGCTCACAAGACAACAGACACAAAAAAGCCCCGCATTGCGGGGCTTTTTCAATATATGGCCTGATCGCGGGCTTATTTGCTGCCGAGATTGCCGAATTTCTGCTTGAAGCGGCTGACACGGCCACCACGGTCCAGCAGCTGCTGGTTGCCGCCGGTCCAGGCCGGATGCGTTGTGGGGTCGATATCAAGCGTCATCGTGTCGCCTTCAGCACCCCAGGTTGAGCGTGTCTGATAGGTGGTGCCGTCATTCATGACCACGTTGATCATGTGATAGTCGGGATGAACGTCTTTTTTCATGGCTCAGCGCTTTCCGCAGCAGCTTGTCGATAATCGGGTCAAATCATTTGGCGCGCCCTATCCACCGGATAGGCGCTGCCGAAGGGGGGCTTATAGCGAAGACCCGGCAGGCTGGCAAGGGGGGCTCTTTCGGGCTTTTGCCATATTTTGCGATCACATGCCGCAGGAAAGCCGGGATGTGCAACATTGTTGTTGGCGGCTGCCATTGCTATATGACGGGGAGGGTTATCCCTGAACTTGCGGCTGTGCGTGATTTGGCAGCGGCACGCCCCTCTTTCCCCAGAATATGGCGGAGCATATGAGCGACGCAAACAATCCCGTGGTCGAAGCCATCGAAGCCGAAGCCGTTCGGCGCAAGCCTTCCAAAGCGGTCAAGCCGATTGCGGGTCTGATCCCCTTTGTCATGCGCTACAAGATGATGGTGAGCCTTGCCTTTGTGGCGCTCGTCATGGCGACTGCCTCAACGCTGGTGCTGCCCACGGCTGCCAGACGGCTGCTTGATCAGGGCTTTTCCAAAGCGAGCGCCGGTTTCATTGACCAGTATTTTCTCGCCTTGATCGGTGTGGCGCTGGTGCTGGGCATTTCGAGCGCCTCGCGTTTCTATTTCGTGAGCTGGATTGGCGAGCGCGTCGTTTCCGATCTGCGTGAGGCGGTCTATTCCCATGTGATGAAGCTGTCGCCTGCCTTTTTCGAGGTGACGCGCACAGGTGAAGTGCTTTCGCGCCTGACGGCGGACACGACATTGATCAAGACTGTTGTCGGCTCGTCCGCTTCCATCGCGCTGCGTAACAGCTTTCTGTTCATTGGCGCTGCTTCGATGATGGTCGTCACGAGCGCGCGCCTTTCCGGCCTCGTGCTGGCCGCGATCCCGATCATCATTCTGCCGCTTGTCGCGCTGGGGCGCTGGGTGCGTCTGCTGTCACGCAGCAGCCAGGACCGGCTCGCCGATACGAGCGCCATGGGCATGGAAACGCTGAATGCGATCCAGACCGTGCAGGCCTTTACCCATGAAACGATCGACACAGCGCGGTATGCCGACGCGGTTGAAAGCGCATTTGCGACCTCCATTCGGCGCGTGACGGCTCGTTCGATCCTGACCGCGCTGATCATGTTTCTTGGCATGGCCTCGGTTGTGGGCGTGTTGTGGTTTGGTGCCAAAGCCGTCATTGCCGATGAGATGACGGGTGGCGCGCTGGTGCAGTTTATTCTCTATGCCGTCTTTGCCGCTGGCGCCCTTGCTGCCCTTTCGGAAGTCTGGGGCGACATGCAGATGGCGGCGGGTGCCACCGAGCGCCTGATTGAGCTTCTGGAAGTGAAGCCTGAAATTGCCGCGCCCGCCAATCCGGTTGTGATGCCTGAACCGCGTGGCGATATCCAGTTTGACGATGTGACATTTGCCTATCCGTCACGGCCTGGCCGCTCGGCCCTGCATAATTATTCACTGACGGTTTCGCCGGGTGAAACCGTGGCGCTGGTTGGTCCTTCCGGTGCCGGCAAGAGCACGGTTTTCCAGTTGCTGATGCGTTTCTTTGATCCGCAGTCGGGCGAGGTTCGTGTTGATGGTGTGGCGCTGCCCAGGGCTGAGCCGCGCGATGTGCGCGCGCGCTATGCTCTGGTGCCGCAGGAGACGGTTGTTTTTGGCATGAGCGTTGAAGAAAATGTCCGCTATGGCCGTCCGGATGCGAGCGCTGAAGATGTCCGCGCCGCCGCGACAGCAGCGCGCATTCATGATTTCATTCTGACATTGCCGCAGGGTTATGAAACGCAGGTCGGCGAGCGCGGTGTGACGCTTTCCGGCGGCCAGCGGCAACGCATCGCGATTGCGCGTGCCATTCTCCGTGATGCGCCTGTGCTTCTGCTGGACGAGGCCACCAGCGCGCTGGATGCTGAATCCGAGAAACTTGTTCAGGTTGCGCTGGAAGAGCTGATGCAGGGCCGCACGACAATCGTGATTGCCCACCGTCTGGCGACCGTGTTGAAAGCTGACCGTATTGTGGTGATGGATGAGGGGCGCATTGTTGCCATGGGCACCCATGACGAGCTGGTCAAGCAGGGTGGCCTTTATGCCCGGCTTGCGCGCCTGCAATTTGCTGGTGACCTGGTTTTGAACGCGCGGGCGGACGATATAAAGGACCAGATCGCAACAGCGGCTGGCGAATAATCATTCGGGGAATTCGATGCCAAAATATGTGAAAGTTGCAGGCTGGGTTTTGCTCGCACTGCTCTTTGTGGGTGGTGTGCTGGGATGGCGCTTCCTCTCGGCTGCGGGCTATTTCACGGCCATCCGTCAGGAAGTCCCTGCCGACTGCCAGACGGTCGCGTCTGTCCCAGGCCCTGAAGATATTGTTGTCGATCGCAAGCATGACGTCGCCTTCGTCTCGGCGCTGGATCGCCGTGCGATCATGGCGACATCGGGCAAGGCTGGCGATGCCATTCGCGGCGGCATCTATGTGATTGATCTCAAGCAGCCTGTCGATCAATGGCAGCTTTCGCCCGTGACACCTGCCGAGCCTGCCGGACTTCGCCCGCATGGCATTGATCTTTATGAAGGCGCAGATGGCCTGCGCCGTCTCTTCATCGTCAATCATGCGCCGGACGGCACAGAGTCCGTGTTGATCTATGATGTCGCTGACGACAACAGCCTGACTCTTGTGAAGAGCGTGACCGGCTCGCTTCTTGTGTCGCCCAATGATGTCGTGGCCGTCGGGCCGGAAAGCTTCTATGTCACCAATGATCACGGGGCAAAGCCCGGTTTCGGGCGGACACTGGAAGATTTTCTGCTGCTGCGTAGCGGCAATATCGTCTATTTCGATGGCAGCCGCATGAATATCGCGGCTGATCGTTTGAGCTATCCCAATGGCATTAATGTGAGCGCCGATGGCCGGCACATCTATGTCGCTTCCACCCTTGGCATGTCGCTGCATGTTTATGATCGCGATGTCGTCAACGGGGCCATCAAGGCGGTGGACTATGCCCGTCTTGGCACCGGCGTTGACAATATTGATGTGCTGCCGGACGGATCATTGTTGATGGCGGCCCACCCCCATATCGTGGATTTTGTCAGTCACAGCATGGACCCGGACGCTCTGTCGCCGAGTCAGGTTGTACGTGTTGAGCTCAACGCCAATGGTGGCGGGGGCGAAGCCGGGACGATCTATCTCAATCGCGGCGAGCAGCTTTCCGGCATCTCCGTGGCCGCCGGCTACAAAGATCTGATGCTTCTCGGCAATGTGTTTTCGCCAAAAATTCTGGTCTGCCAGCAATCGACCGAGATTAAGGCCTATTAGCCTCAACGCTCGGTCAGCTTGAATTCGATGCGGCGATTACGCTTGTCGTCCTTGGGATCAAGCGGCTGAAATTCACCAAAGCCTGCCGCCACCAGATGCTCCGGCGACACGCCTTGCGCGATCATGAACTGTACCACTTCAATGGCGCGGGCGCTGGATAGATGCCAGTTGGACGGATATTGCGGTGTGTTGATCGGATTGGCGTCGGTATGGCCATCCACGCGCAGGACCCAGGGGATGTCTGGCGGGATTTCGCCTGCGATCTGTTTCACAGCCTTGGCGATTTTCTGCAGATCAGCGCGGCCTGCCGGATTGATGTCCGCCGAGCCTGAGTCAAAGAAGATTTCCGACTGCATGGCAAAACGGTCGCCGACAGTTTCAATATCAGGCCTGTCGCCGAGAATGGTCCGCAGCCGTCCGAAAAACTCGGACCGGTAACGGGCAAGTTCCTGCACCTTCTGGGCAAGCGCGGCATTGAGCCTGCGACCCAGATCGGCAATCTGCGCCTGGCTTTCCTTGTCGCGCTGTTCAGATGCATTCAGCGCTTCTTCGAGCGATGACAGCTGCCGGCGCAGGGCGGCGATCTGCTGGTTCAGGATTTCGACCTGCGAGAGCGCCTGATCGGAAATTTCCTTCTGCTTTTGCAGTTCATCCTTCAGCGTGGCAACTTGCGTGCCGGCACCGGCATTCTCGCCAATGCGGCCAAGAAGGGCGTCTTTCTCGCTCATGGCCCCGGCAAGGGAGTCCTGCAAAGCGGCGATTGTTGTCTGCAGGTCAACCTTCTCCCGTTTTTCAAGCGCCAGCTGGCTCACAAGTTCGGCAATCTGGCTGCGCAGATTGTCGAGCACTGAATCCTTGTTGGTCACAAGCTGTGTCAGGAAAAACTGCGTGATGACGAAAATCGTCAGCAGGAAAATCAGGACGAGCAGCAGGCTCGACAGGGCATCCACAAAACCCGGCCAGAAATCAACCGTGGGCGCGCCGCCCCTTATGCGTCGTCTGCCAATGGCCATGACTTATCCTTGCCTGTCGATTTTTCGGGCGAGGTCTTCAAGGACGGGGCGCATGGCAAGTTGCTGCTCGGCGAGCTGGCGCACAAGCTGCTGTTCGCCGCGCATCTGCTCGGTGAGGCTCGTGACCTGTCCGACAAGCGCCATGAGTGCCTGATTATGTGCGCTGTCACCACCGCCATGCGTGAGCGCTTCTTCGATGCGCTGCAGGCGGCGTGTGGCATCGCCCAGCATGCCGGGCGCGCCGGGCTCATCGGCACTCAGATTGGTGACAGTGGAGAGCCATTCTTCGAGCTCATTATAAAAACGGTTTTGCGCTTGACCGGCCTGCAGATCGAGGAAGCCGAGGACAAGTGATCCTGAAAGGCCGAAGAGTGACGAGGAAAAGGCTGTGCCCATGCCGGCGAGCGGGCCTTCGAGACCGGCCTTGAGATTGGCAAAGACGGTTGCGGGATCGGCGTCTTCCACATTCAGGGCATGGATGGTCGTGCCGACGGAGGACACGGTGATGAGGAGACCCCAGAAGGTGCCGAGCAGGCCGAGGAAGATGAGGAGGCCGATGGCATAGCGGGAAATCTCGCGTTGTTCTTCCAGACGCGAGCCAATCGAATCGAGCAGCGATGACATGGAGAGGGCATTGAGCTGCATGCGTCCCTTGCGGTCGCCGAGCATGGTTGCCATGGGGGCGAGCAGGCGGGGAGGGGGCGGTGTGGCAAGGCCCGGATCGGCGCGGCGGAAATCATTCACCCATTTCACTTCGGGGGTCAGGCTCATGACCTGCCGGAAGGCATAGAGAATGCCGATAACAAGCACGCCGACAATCAGACCGTTGAGGCCCGGATTATTGGCAAAGGCGCTCTGAATCTTGGGCAGCAGGATGACGCCAATGACAGCGACCAGGGCCAGAAACAGCGCCATGCGGGTGATGTAGGGCCCCGGACGGGAGAGTGATCTGGCTTCATCGTAGCTTTTGGCCATGGGTCTATCCTTGTTGGCTTTATGTCGTTCTGCCTAGCGGCTGGCATAGAGGATGTCGGCGCGATTGGTGTCGCCTGTGTCGGAGGGGGCGCCAAAGGCGCGCAGGATCAGGCGCTGGGTCGAGATGCCATGTGCGGCCAGATGGCTGCGGATGGCGAGTGCGCGTTTCAAGGCAATGCGGCGCGGCTTGGTATCGGTTCCATTCTCGGTTGCGCCACCATAGGCGCGCACCTCGAAGATGCCGGAGCGGTTGCCATACTGGTTGGTAAAGCTGTCGAGCGCGGTGAGCGCGGCGGCGGAGAGATCAGCGCTGCCCGCCGTAAAGAGGATGTGCGTCAGGGCGGGTTCAGGCGCTGGCAGGGTGTTCTCCGCATGCGCTTCTGCACACAGGGCAGAGAGCATGCCCAGCAGCATCAGGCTGATGAGGAAGCGCGAGGTTCTCGCAAGAGGGCGGAACGCGCGGCTGGCGATCATTCTGTCATCCCGACGATGCGTGGCGGAGCCTTATTGCCCAAATAGTCTAGGCGGGAAAGGCCCCAAGGCATAGCCCAAGGCTGGTATCCCGCGTTTCTGCAGCGGGAGATTGTCGCGCGAATCAGGCGGAATTCTGGCTGTGAGGCGTCAGGCCGCCGTATGGCTGACTTTGATGGTGGCTGCGAGCTGCTTCATCAGTATTTCATTGCCCGCGAGAATGCCGCCGGTGCCAAGCATGTCTTCGCCGCCCTTGAGGTCGGCAATATAGCCACCGGCTTCGCGCACCATGATGATGCCTGCCGCCATGTCCCATGGGGCGAGATTGGCCTCCCAATAGGCATCAAAACGACCGGCCGCGACATAGGCCAGATCAAGCGAGGCCGCGCCCATGCGACGGACGCCGGCCACCTGCTTCATGACATGGCTCAGTTCGCCAAGAAAGCGCTCATGGCCAGGACGTCCGAGATCGGGAACGCCACAGGCGACGATTGACTGATTGAGTTCGCGGCGCGCGGCCACGCGGATGCGGCGGTCATTGAGATAAGCGCCGCCGCCCTTTTCCGCCGTGTAGAGTTCATCCGTGATGGGATTATAGATGACACCGGCAACAATCTGGCCTTCGCGTTCCAACCCGATGGAAATGGCGAATTGAGGGATGGAATGGAGGAAGTTGGTCGTGCCATCCAGCGGATCAATGATCCAGCGATGCGACTTGTCGGCCCCTTCGACCACACCACCTTCTTCCATCAGAAAGCCGTAGCCGGGGCGCGCCTTGTTCAATTCCTCAAACAGCGTCTTCTCGGCTTTCTTGTCGGCTGCCGAGACAAAATTTGCCGGGCCTTTGACGGAGACCTGAAGATTTTCGACTTCGCCGAAATCGCGCTGCAGGCCGCGCGCCGCCTTGCGGGCAGCAGCGACCATGACGCTCATGACTGGTGTGTGGCGGGCCATATGACTTTCTCGCGGGCGCTGTTAGTCAGCGCGACGCAGATAGGTGACTTCATTGGTGTCGACGACAATGCGTTCGCCGGTGCTGATGAAGGGGGGAACCATCACACGCACGCCGTTCTCAAGCACGGCTGGCTTGTAGGATGATGTGGCTGTCTGGCCTTTGAGGGCAGGTTCGGTTTCGGTGATTTCAAGCGTCACCTGATCGGGCAGTGAAATGCCGAGGGCCTTGCCTTCGTGGCTTTCCACCGTGACTTTCATGCCGTCCTGAAGAAAGGCCGCGCGGTCGCCAACCCAATCGGCGGCCAGCTCGATCTGTTCGTAGGTTTCATCGTCCATGAAGGTCAGCACGCCATCGACCTGATAGAGATACTGATAATCCTTCTGCTCAAGACGGATACGCTCCACCGTTTCAGCCGAACGGAAGCGTTCATTGAGCTTGCGGCCATCAACCAGATTTTTCAGTTCAACCTGGGCAAAAGCGCCGCCCTTGCCGGGTTTTACATGCTGCACTTTGACAGCTGCCCAGACACCACCTTGATGTTCAATCACGTTGCCGGGCCGGATTTCATTGCCATTGATCTTCATGGAGCGCGTTCTCGAATGTTGTTCGCTTGTTTGTGCGGGTCTGGCCTTGCCTGTTTCAGGACAGCGTGCCGCCATGAGGGTGGGACGCACCAGACAGGAGGCTGGACCAATGGGCGTCTGATAGCACCATGGGCCGCTCAGGCCAATTCATTTCGCGCAATCGGACGTATCTGAAGCCGAAAGAATGCCCTATTTCGGGCTTTTTGGCGTCCGGAGAGAGCCGCCAGCGGCCAGAATTTTCAGTTCGGCATCAACCTTGGCCTGCATCGTCGGCGTCACCTCCGGCTCGATGACGGTGCGCAGGGTCTTGTCCTCAAAACCGCTCTGTTCGGCAATCGACAGCCACAGCAGGGCTGCATAAACGTCGCGGGTCACGCCCTGGCCGAGATAGTAAAGGCGGGCAAGCTTGTCCTGTGCCAATGCATCGCCCCGCAGGGACGCCTCTGTGAACCATTTGGCGGCCAGCGTCTCGTCCTTGTCGAGGCCATTGCCATCCATATAGGCAAAGCCGAGGGCCGTCTGGGCGGCCGGGAGGCCTGCCTTGGCAGCCTGAAGAAGCCGCTTTGCCGCCAGGGCAGGGTTTTTTTCAACACCGGTCCCGTCCTGCAGCATCAGACCCAGCTGATAGGCAGCTTCCGTATGTCCCTGATCGGCGGCAAGGCCAAAGAGATAGGCGGCCTGCTTGAGGTCCTGCGTCTTGCCTTTGCCGGACGCGTAAAGCGATCCGAGATAATATTGTGCCCCGGCATTGCCGGACTTGGCGGCTTTCTCAAAAAGGCTTGCTGCCTCGTTGATATCGGCGGGACCGCCACTGCCGGACAGATACATGAGGCCGAGCTCTGACTGCGCGGCAGGATGGTTCTGTGCTGCGGCCTTGGCAAAAAGGCGGCGGGCCTCGACCGGATCGGCTTTGTCCGGAATGCCGAGCATTGTCAGCATGCCCAAGGCATATTGCGCGCTCGCATTGCCGTTTTTGGCCGACATATCAAACCATTTGGCCGCTTCGAGCGGATTGGCTTTGACGCCCTGCCCATTATTGTAGATGGACCCCAGCATAAGCTGCGCGCGGGCATCGCCCTTTTCAGCAAGCGGTTTGGCAAGCTTGATGGCTTCGGCAAATTTGTTCGCCCGGTAGGCTTCAAGGGCGGGTGCCATCGCACCTTCATCCGATGCCGCGCTTGATGTCGTACCTGTTGGCGTGGTGTCTGCCAGTGTGGGTGTAACCATCATTGTGGTTGCCAGCAGACCGATGCCGCAGAGCACGGACTTCAACGGATGCGACAGACCTGTCTGCAAATTCTTCATGGCTTTCGGCTTCCTTCAGACATGATCTGGTTGAGGCGTCTCACGGCGGCGGCAGGTCCATCGGCATGACTCCAAACGCCGGATGAAACAGCGAGGAAGTCAGCACCGGCATGGACGAGAGGGGCCGCGTTGTCAGGGGTGATGCCGCCAATGGCGACACAGGGGACCTCAAAGATTTCAGACCACCACGTCAGTATTTCGGGTTCGGCCCTAGTCTTCGCTATTTTTGTGTCAGTATCGTAAAAAGCGCCAAAGGCGACATAATCCGCGCCCTGTTCGCCCGCCAGCATGGCGTGATGACGATTGTTGTGACAGGTGACGCCGATGATCCTGTCCGGACCGAGCAGCGCGCGCGCATCGGCATAGGCCATGTCTTCCTGGCCGATATGAACGCCATCCGCATCCATGTCAGCGGCGATGGCGACGGCATCATTAATGATGAAAGCGGCATCGTAGGACTGCACAAGCGGCATCAGCGCTTCGGTGGCGCAACGAATGGTATCGCCATCGGCCATCGCCTCGTTTTCGTCCTTCAGGCGCAGTTGGACGCAGGCGACATCGCCGGCATCAAGCGCTGCCTTCATGGTGTCGGCAAATGCGGATGCATTAAGCCGGGGTGGCGTGATCAGGTAAAGGCGGCATTTAAGTTCATCAGACATGAGCGATGTTGTAGCGCGAAGAAGAGCCTTGCGCATCACCTTGCAAAAAAAATGGTTAAAGCGGCGCATATCAAAACGCCCCGGCCTGTGGCGCGGGGCGTTTCATATGCTGTATTTGCGTGCCGGATCAGGCGGGCTTTTCCATGGATGCCTGCCATTTGCCCATCGCGGCGAAGCTGTTCATCTTGGCGCGGTGCAGGAAGGCAGCCTGACCTGCAGCCTCGTTTTCGGCTTTGCCGCCCCAGGCTTTGAGGGGTGCCGCCTGAAGGGCGCGGCCATAGGAAAAGGACATTTTCCAGGGGAAGCCGCCCATTTCATTCATTGTATTGAGATTGGCTGTCGCATCGACATCCGACTGGCCGCCTGACAGATAGACGATGCCGGGAATCGCAGCAGGCACGGTGCGTTTGAAGACCGCGATGGTCTTGTCGGCGATTTCCGCGGTGCTCGCCTGTACGGGACATTTCTTACCAGCAATGACCATGTTGGGCTTCAGGATCGTGCCTTCCAGTTTCACGCGGTGCGCGGCAAGGCGGCTGAAAAGCGCACGCAATGTGGCCTCAGTCACCTCAGCGCAGCGATCAATATCATGGCCGCCATCCATGAGAACTTCAGGCTCCACGATCGGCACGATCATGGCTTCCTGGCACAGGGCGGCATAGCGGGCGAGCGCTTCGACATTGGCTTCGATGCACCCAGCGGTGGGAATGCCATCGGCGATATCAATGACCGCGCGCCATTTCGCGAAGCGGGCGCCGAGATCATAATATTCAGCGAGACGTTCACGCAGGCCATCAAGGCCTTCCGTCACGAGTTCGCCGGGATGGCCGGCCATCGGTTTCGCGCCAGCATCGACCTTGATGCCGGGAATGGAACCGGCCTGCTTGATCAGATCAACAAGCGATGTACCGTCCTTGGCTTTCTGGCGGATTGTTTCATCATAAAGGATGACACCGGAAATGCAGTGCTGCATGGCTTCGGTCGTGCGGAACAGCATTTCGCGATAATCGCGGCGCGCGTTCTCGGTCGACTCCAGATTGATTGTGTCAAAGCGCTTCTTGATTGTGCCGGAGCTTTCATCGGCAGCCAGAATGCCTTTGCCAGGTGCCACCATGGCTTGGGCAATGGATTCAAGTGTTTCGGTCATCAGACATCCTCTGGATCAGCATCTATCGGTTTGCATCTTCAATATGACAAGTGGTGCATATGTCCATCTGTCATTCATTCAATTGCGTTCAAGTGCGGCCACACCGGGCAGTTCAATGCCTTCCATCCACTCCAGGAAGGCGCCACCGGCAGCCGATACATAGGTGAAATCATCGGCTGCACCGGCCTGGTTGAGCGCGGACACCGTGTCGCCACCACCGGCAACGGAAATGACCTTGCCCTGTTTTGTCAACGCGGCCACCTGCCGGGCGGCTCCCGTTGTGCCCGTGTCGAAGGGCGGAATTTCAAAGGCGCCGAGCGGACCGTTCCAGAGAACCGTCTTGGCTTCGCTGAAGCGCCGGCCCAGATCTTCGAGTGTGGCAGGCCCCACATCAAGGATCATCATGTCGTCGGGTACGTTGTCGACCGAGGTGGTGCGGCAATCGGCACCCGCCTTGAACTCGGCGGCCACTGTGACATCCGTCGGCAGCACGATTTCGCATTTTGCGCCACGGGCATTTGCCTGAATGTGGCGGGCGGTGTCGAAGAAGTCTCTCTCACAGAGGGACTTGCCGACCTTCTTGCCCTGCGCGGCGAGAAAGGTGTTGGCCATGCCGCCGCCGATCACCAGCACGTCAACGCGCTTTACGAGATTGCCGAGCAGGGTGATTTTGGTCGAGACCTTGGCGCCGCCCACAATTGCCATGACGGGGCGTGTCGGGTTGCCAAGTGCCTTATCGAGGGCGGCAAGTTCGGCTTCCATGGCGCGACCGGCATAGGAGGGCAGGAAATGCGTGATGCCTTCGGTGGAGGCGTGCGCGCGATGGGCGCAGGAGAAGGCGTCATTCACATAGGCATTGCCGAGTTGTGAAAGCTGTTCTGCAAAGACCGGATCGTTGTTTTCTTCACCCGGATGGAAGCGGGTGTTTTCCAGCACAATGATCTGACCGGGCGCAAGCGCCTTGATGGTCTGGTTCACGTCCTCGCCGATGCAGTCATGCGCAAAGGCGACTTTTTGGCCGACGAAAGGTTCCATGCCCTTGGCAACGCATTCGAGCGAATAGGCTGCTTCCGGCGCGCCTTTGGGACGCCCGAAATGCGAAAGCACGATGACGCGGGCACCGCGTGCGGCGAGTTCCACAAAGGTGGGCGCCACGCGCTCAATGCGCGTGGTGTCCGTGATAACGCCATCTTTCATGGGGACGTTGAGATCGGCACGGATCAGAATGCGCATGCCGCGCAGGCTGACGGCCTTGAAGAGATCATCAAGCGTTTTGTAGCTGGCCATGGTCTTTCTCCGTCCCTTGTTTCGAGATCAGAGAAGCTTGCCCATGGCGACAGCTGTGTCGCCCATCCGGTTGGAGAAGCCCCACTCATTGTCGTACCAGGACAGGACGCGCACGAGCTTGCCGTCGATCACCTGTGTCTGGGTGAGATCGAATGTGGACGAGGCCGGATTGTGGTTGAAGTCGATCGAGACATTGGGCTCGTTGGTTGTGGCGAGAATGCCTTTCAGCGGGCCCTTGGACGCGGCGATGATCGCGGCGTTGACTTCCTCGGCGGTGACCTTCTTCTTCGAGGTGAAGACAAGGTCGATCACCGAGACGTTGGGGGTCGGCACGCGGATGGAGGTGCCATCGAGCTTGCCCTTGAGTTCGGGCAGCACGAGGCCTACGGCCTTGGCCGCACCTGTCGATGTCGGGATCATGGACACACCGGCAGCGCGCGCACGGCGCGGGTCGCTGTGGAGTGTGTCGACCGTGTTCTGGTCGCCGGTATAGGCATGGATCGTGGTCATGTAGCCCTGCTCGATGCCGCAGGCCTTGTTGAGCACCTGTGCGACAGGGGCCAGGCAGTTGGTGGTGCAGGAGGCGTTGGACACAATCTTGTGGGACTTTTTGAGGTCCTTGTGATTGACGCCATAAACAACTGTCAGATCGGCATCGGTGCCGGGGGCGGAAATGAGCACCTTTTTGGCGCCGGCTGTCAGATGCATCGCTGCCTTGTCACGCGCGGTGAAAAGGCCGGTGCATTCGAGCGCGATATCCACACCCAGATCAGCCCATGGCAGCTTGGAGGGATCGCGTTCGGCAATCACCTTGATGGGACCGCGGCCCAGATCCATGGAGGATTTGGTTGTCTTGATCTTGCCGGGGAAGGGACCATGCACGGAGTCATATTTCAGGAGCAGGGCGTTGGCATCAACCGATCCGAGATCGTTGATAGCGACAACTTCAATATCCTTGCGGCCTGATTCCGCAATGGCACGAAGCACAAGACGTCCAATACGACCGAAACCATTAATCGCAACCCGCACAGCCATTCTGATCTTCTCCTCAGAGTCGTTTAGTGACCCACGCCTTATTTTGCCGCGAGGCAATCCTTGGCTGCCTGCACGGCGGCCTCTGGCGTGATGTTGAAATGCTTATAGAGATCCTTGGCCGGTGCACTGGCACCAAAGCCTGTCATGCCGACAAAGCCGCCTTCGGGGCCGATATAGCGGTCCCAGCCGAAACGAAGAGCAGCTTCAATGGCAACTTTCACCGTGCCCTTGCCAAGCATGCCTGCCCGATATTCGGCAGACTGTTCGTCAAAGAGATCGGCGCAGGGGACGGATACGACGCGTGTACCGATACCGTCCTTTTCGAGAATTTTCTGTGCTTCCAGCGCGATTTCGACTTCGGAGCCTGTTGCGAGCAGCGTGACTTCAGCCTTGCGCGAGGCGGGGCTGAGTTCGTAGGCGCCACGTTCACAGAGATTTTCATCTGTGTGTTCGGTCCGCACTGTCGGCAGGTTCTGGCGCGAGAGCGCGAGAATGGAGGGTGTTTCCTTGGCTTCAAGGGCAAGCTGCCAGCATTCAGCCGTCTCCACCGCATCGGCGGGACGGAAGACATAGAGATTGGGCATGGCGCGCATCGCGGCCAGATGCTCAACAGGCTGATGGGTCGGGCCGTCTTCGCCCAGACCGATGGAGTCATGCGTCATCACATAGATGACGCGCTGCTTCATAAGGGCTGAGAGGCGGATAGCCGGACGGCAATAGTCGGTGAAGACCATGAAGGTGCCGGAATAGGGGATCAGGCCTTTGTGCAGGGCCATGCCGTTCATGGCGGCGGCCATGCCGTGTTCCCGGATGCCATAATGGATAAAGCTGCCCGAGAAATCTTCGGGCGTGACAGCCTTTTGATCCTTGGAACGCGTATTGTTGGACCCGGTGAGGTCTGCGGAGCCGCCAATGGTTTCAGGCAGGACGGCATTGATGACGTTGAGCGTTTCTTCCGAAGACTTGCGCGTTGCCCAGGCGGGTTTTTCGCTGGAAAGCTTCTTCTTGAAGGCAAGAATGGCTTTCTCAAGCTCGGCGGGCAGGGTGCCTGCCTGGCAGCGATCAAAAAGGGCGCGCTTTTCAACGCTGAGTTCATTGTAGCGTTTTTCCCAGGCGGTACGCGTTTTGGCGTGACGCAGGCCGACAAGGCGCCAGGCATCCAGCGTTTCGTTGGGAATGACGAAGGGCTCGGCGCTCCAGCCGAGTTCGGCGCGTGTGAGCGCGATTTCTTCAACGCCAAGCGGCGAGCCATGTGACGACGCCTTGCCATGCTTGTTGGGCGAGCCGTAACCGATGACGGTGCGGCAGGCGATCAGCGACGGTTTGTTGGACCGGCGGGCTGCTTCAAGTGCATCGGCAATCGCTTCAGGATCATGGCCGTTGATGCGGACGGCATCCCAGCCCGCTGCTTCGAAGCGCTTCAGCGCATCGCCGGACTCAGAAAGGTTCAGCGGGCCGTCAATCGAGATTTCATTGTCATCATAGAGAACGATGAGCTTGGAAAGCTTCAGATGGCCGGCAAGGCTGATGGCCTCGTGGCTGATGCCTTCCATCAGGTCGCCATCCGAGGCGATCACATATGTGCGATGGTCGACAATTTCGCTGCCATAGCGCGCGCTGAGCAGACGCTCTGCCATGGCCATGCCGACGGCGGTCGAAATCCCCTGACCGAGGGGCCCCGTTGTGGTTTCGATGCCGGAGGCGTGGCCATATTCGGGATGGCCGGCCGTGCGGGCGCCGAGCTGGCGGAAATTTTTCAGTTCTTCGATGGTCATGTCCTCATAGCCGAGGAGATAGTTCAGCGCATAAAGCAGCATGGAACCATGGCCGGCGGAGAGGACGAAGCGGTCGCGGTCTGCCCAGTCGGGGTGACGCGGGTCAATTTTCAGAAAACGGGTGAAGAGCACCGTGGCCATGTCGGCGGCGCCCATGGGCATGCCAGGATGGCCTGAATTGGCCGCCTGCACCGCATCCATGGCAAGCGCACGAATCGCATTGGCCATGGCGGCATGACTGGCGCCGGAAGGCTCATCGCCGGATGTGGAGGGGGCCGAAGCCTGTTCAGCGGAAGATTTATCAGTTGGCGTCATCTGTCACTCGTCAGGACACTTATGTCCAAGGCCGGGTCCCCGGTATTTGCCATGTTTTTTCAGGACATCTGGCGGGGTCGGGCGATAATTCACGCCTGAAACTGTCAGGCCCAAAACCGGGCAGTTCCAGACCGATTGCTCAGATCGGGCAGCTCATGTCGGGCCCTCCCGAGAGCGGCGCCACATTGACCACGCGTAACCACTTGAGTCAATGCCGGATTGGTGCAAATCATGGCGGGAATTGCGTGATTCAGGGCATTCTCGGGCGATGATTGAGGCATTGGGCGCGGTGCGCCGGGTGCTGGCGTTGACCTTGTTTCCTGCCCGCGCCTATCTTGAACCACAAGAGATCGCCGCATTGTCCATGAGGGCAGTGAGTCGCGGAGCTGATTTCAACCCGGACACTGATCCATGAGCAAACTTGATACTGCCACCGACCGCTTCAATCAGGCGCTGGACCGGCTTGAGGCGAGCCTCAATCGCCAGGCCCTGAAGCTGCAATCGGCTGCCCGGGCACAGGCCGAGGTGGATCGCCTCAAAACGGACCGATCCGCCATGGCTGAAGAGCTTGATCAGGTGAAGTCGGATGCCAGACGCTTAAATGAGCTCAATGAGCGCGCCTCGGCAACGCTTTCCGAGGCGATTGAAGGCATCCGTGAGGTTTTGGCGCAAGAATGAGCCGTTATCGGGATCAATATAAAGAGGGAGCGACGACATGGGACAGGTAACCGTTTCGATCAATGACCGCTCCTATTCGGTTGCCTGCGGCGACGGGGAGGAAGCCCATGTCAAGGAACTGGCGGGCTATATCTCCCGGCAGGTGACGGAGCTTGCCGCCGAAGTCGGTCAGGTCGGCGATGCCCGCCTCCTTCTGATGGCGGGGCTGATTGTCGCGGACGAGCTGTCGGAGTCGCTCCAGAAGATCAAGATGCTTGAAGGCGACATTGAACGCCTCTCCAATGCCAAATCGTCGGCAACGGAACGGACGCGGGAGGCTGAAAACGCCCTTGCGGATGTGCTGGATGGTGCCGCCAGACGGCTTGAAGAGCTGTCGCGGCGCATCGAGACCGTTTGAGCCCTCACGGTTTCGCTTGACCGCATGGCCTTCACAGGCCGATAGAAGATGTGGGTTCTGCCTGTCTCGTTAGGAACAATCACGCTCGGGGCCTTACGTTTCTCTAGGGAGCTGTCCCTGAGAAGGACCGTGGTCCTTCACACACGGCGCCCACCTACTTAGGTAGGTCTCCGAGGAACAGATTCCGACGGTCTAGGCGGGCCCACTTTAAATTCCTTCTTCCTTCGCATCCTGCTTCGGGGGTTCTGGCTTCGATGACCGCCCAAAATGATGCATCTGAGGTTCGCGACGCCAAGTCCCATTTGCGGGACGAGGCGCGCCTGGGGCGCGTGAAGGCGCAGGCCGATGCCGGGACCGGTAGCGCCATTCATTTTGCCGATCATTTTTTCGCAGGCTTCAAGCCCGATCCAGATCAGATTATTGCGGGCTATGTGCCCATCGGGACGGAGGCTGACCCCGGCGCTCTTCTGGCCCATGCTCATGACACCGGACATAGATGTGCCTTGCCGCGGATTGTGGCCAGGGGGGCCGTGCTTGCCTTTCATCGCTGGGCGCCGGGTGACACGCTTGTGGCAGGCGATCATGGCACGCGCGAACCGGTGCTGACCCATGACCATCTGCGCCCTGACATCGTGATTGTGCCGCTGCTCGCCTTTGATGCGCAGGGCAACAGGCTTGGCTATGGTGGGGGCTATTATGACAGGACGATTGCGGCCCTGCGTAGTGATGGGCGACCCATCAAAGTCATCGGGCTTGCCTTTTCGGCCCAGTCGTTCGATCTCCTGCCTGCGGGTCCTCATGACGAGCGGCTTGATGCAATTGTGACTGAAACTGGCGTGCTGCATTTTTCGGACCGCCCGGAGTGATTTGATGAGATTTCTGTTTCTTGGCGATCTGGTAGGGCGCGCGGCGCGCGATATTGTCGTGTCTGAAATGCCGACCCTGCGGCGTAAGCTCATGCTGGATTTCGTCATTGTAAATGGCGAGAACGCAGCGGGTGGTTTCGGAATCACGGCGGCCATCTGCGATGATTTGTTTGATGCCGGTGTTGATGCGATCACGCTTGGCAATCATTCCTGGGATCAGCGCGAGGCGCTTGTCCATATTGAGCGTGAACCGCGCCTGATCCGTCCGGTAAACTATCCCAAGGGGACACCGGGACGCGGGGCGAGCCTTCTGGAAACGGTCGATGGCAAACGCGTGCTGGTGATCAATGCCATGGGGCGGGTCTTCATGGATCCGCTGGATGATCCCTTTTCGGCCGTTGAGGCACAGATTGACGCCTGCCCGCTGGGCGAGATTGCCGATGCCATCGTGGTTGATTTTCATGGGGAGGCGACGTCTGAAAAAATGGCCATGGGTCATTTCTGTGACGGGCGGGCGAGCCTTGTCGTGGGCACGCACAGCCATGTGCCGACAGCTGACGCGCAGGTGCTGCCGGGTGGCACGGCCTATCAGACGGATGCGGGCATGTGCGGTGATTATAATTCTGTCATCGGCATGGAGAAGGATGAGCCAATCCAGCGCTTCCTGACCAAGATTCCAAGTGGACGCTTTCAACCAGCGCTTGGACCTGCAACCATGTGTGGTGTGTTTGTGGAAACCGATCCGGCGACGGGTCTTGCCCTGCGTGTTGAGCCGCTGCGTATAGGCGGGCGGCTCAAAGCCACAATGCCTGAGCTATAAGGGTTTTTCGATGCGGATTGTGATCGCCGGCAATTATAACGAGAAGAAGGCCGGGGCGAATTTCTATGCCACCATTCGCAAGCTGACCAATGGCTTTACGCGGAACGGTCATGCCGTCATCGGGTTTTCGGATCGTGATGTGGCGCGCGAAGGCACGGATTTCGGCATCGGACGGCGCGGCAATGCGGGGGCCAATCAACGCCTGATTGAGCTTGCGGGCAATTATCAGCCTGACCTGCTCGTCCTGATGCATGCAGACCGCATCAGCAACGAGACTGTTCTGACAATCCGTAAAATATTGCCCGGCCTTCGCGTGGCTGTTGTCAATCTTGATCCGATCTTCCTTCCCGAGAACCCGCCACGCATCCGGCGCTTCTCGGAAATTGCCGATGTGACCTTCATCACCACGGCGGGCGATCATCTGGCGCCTTTTGCCAGCGCCACGCATCGCATGGCCTATCTGCCCAATCCGACGGATGCCTCGATTGAATCACTTCAATGCTTTGCCCGTGAAGATCAACCCTTTGATCTTTTCTGCAGCATTGGCAGCGAACAGGGGACGCCGTGGCGGGGTGATGCGCTGCGCGCCATCGCGGCTGCCGTGCCTGAATGCCGAACCGCCTTTTATGGTCTGGCAGGGCAACCTGCGGTTTTCGGGCAGGCCTATTTCGACGCAATTGCGAGCGCGAGGATGGGGCTCAATCTCAATCGCGCCGATGATCACAAGCTCTATTCGTCTGACCGGCTGGCGCAATATGCAGGCAACGGCTTGCTCGTCTTCATCGCGCGCTCAACCGGCTATGACGAGATTTTTTCGGACGAAGAGTTCGTTTTCTATCGCGACCAGGCCGAACTGGCTGACCGGTTGCGATATTTTCTTGAGAATGATGGTGAGCGTCAGCGCATCGCGCGTAACGGCCACAGCCGGTACCACGCCATTTTCAATGAGCGTGTTGTGGCGCGCTATATGGAAGAAATCACTTTTGAAAAGGCGCTCTCGCCTGATTATGGCTGGCAGAGCGATGTCTATGGCGGGTAATCGGCTGTGCGGCAGGGGACGCCCTGTCCGTAACACCATTGGTGGGCAAAGGGGTGTGGGACAGGGCGTCTGCCCCTGCTTCTGCAGAGGCTGATCCAGTCGCGAGGCGTGGGCACACCTCGAACCGGGCCGCGACATGTCTCTCTGTGACTGTAGGGGCTGGGCAGACCCTTGGATCAGTCGGAGACAGATCGAAAGTATTATGCGGTTCTGAATGAATGGTAAAATAATTCGTTCCAATTGACGGGATCGGGGCCAACTCGTTCCAGATCGGATGACACACACGCAAGAGTGGTACAGGTCACGTGTCTGGCCTGTGGTGCTGGATTTTACTGATAGCCCCGCTTATAAAGACGCAAAATCACAGGCAAATTCTGCGGACCTTGCCATGGCACCTCCCGAGGGTGCCGCATGGGGAGTGCCTAGCGTGCTTCGTTCGCACTGCCGATCAATGCTTTCGGAGTTCCCATGGCCGGCCATTCCCAATTCAAGAACATCATGCACCGCAAGGGCGCGCAGGATAAAAAGCGCGGCAAGATTTTCGCCAAACTCGCCAAGGAAATCACCGTTGCAGCCAAGCTGGGGCTGCCTGATCCGGCCTTCAATCCACGCCTTCGCTCAGCCATGCTGGCGGCACGCGCTGAAAATATGCCCAAGGACAATATCGAACGCGCGATCAAGAAGAGTACTGATCAGGGCGGCGATAATTATGATGAAGTGCGCTACGAGGGATTTGGCACCGGCGGCATCGGCGTGATTGTCGAAACGCTGACCGATAACCGGAACCGCACGGCGGGCGAAGTCCGCTCCATTTTCTCCAAGAATGGCGGCAATCTGGGCGAAACCGGCTCGGTTTCCTTCATGTTTGATCATCTGGGCCTGATCGAGTTCGAGGCATCCGTCGCGACGGCTGACGAGATGCTTGAAGCGGCTATCGAGGCTGGTGCCGATGATGTGCAGTCAAGCGAGGAAGGGCATGAGCTTTATTGCGCCGCTGATTCGCTGCATGAGGTGATTAAGGCGCTGGAAGAGAAATATGGCGAGCCGCGGACGGCCAAGCTTGTCTGGAAGCCGCAAAATCTTATCGCTCTGGACGATGAAAAGGGCGAGACGCTGCTCAAGATGCTTGAAGCGCTGGACGACAACGACGATGTGCAGCAGGTTTATGCGAACTTCGAGTTGTCCGATTCGCTGATGGAAAAAATGTCTGCCTGATTTGAGGCGGGCGCCTGCCATCCCCGTTCGGTCAGAAACAGACGGGCAAGGAGCAGCATGGCGCCCATGCCAGCCAGTATCAGATATCTGGGCATAGACCCTGGATTGCGCGCCATGGGATGGGGTGTGATCGAGGTTACAGGCACACGCCTGCGCCATATCGCCAATGGCACCATTACATCCAGTGCAAAACGCAGCCTTGCCGAACGCCTTGTTGAACTGGAAGCCGGACTCGTCGCCGTTATAGAGGCGCATGCACCCGACAGCGCGGCGGTGGAAAATGCCTTCGTGGCGCGCGATGCTGCCGCTGCCCTCAAGCTCGGGCAGGCCCGCGCCATTGCGCTGCTCGTGCCTTCGCGTGCCGGGCTGGTTGTTGCTGAATATGCTCCCAATCATGTGAAAAAGGCCGTTGTGGGCGCAGGCCATGCCGGCAAGGGACAAATCCAGATGATGGTCGAAATGCTGCTGCCCGGCTGCCGCGCCATGAGCGAACATGCCGCCGATGCGCTTGCCATTGCCATTTGCCATGCCCATGCAGGCGCTGGCGAGACGCGCGTGGCTGACGCCCTGTTGCGCGAGGCCAACCGATGATTGGCAAGCTGCGCGGGCTGGTTGATTCAACGGGCGAGGATTGGGTCATCATTGATGTCGGCGGTGTCGGCTATCATGTCACCTGTTCGCGTCGCACGCTGGAGGCTCTGCCTGCTGAAGGCGTTGCCGTCACGCTCTCAATTGAAACCAAGGTCAGCGATGATGCGATCCGGCTTGTCGGTTTTGCCAGCGATCTGGAGCGTGACTGGTTTCGCCTGCTCTTGAGTGTGCAGGGGGTGGGTACGCGTGTGGCACTGGGTATCCTTGGCGCGCTGACGCCGGATGATCTGGCGCGTGCCATTGCGCGCGAGGACAAGAAGGCTGTGTCCGCCGCACCTGGTGTGGGCCCCAAGGTCGCCACGCGTATTGTAACCGAGCTCAAGGACAAGGCGCCTGTCGGCCAGCAATTTCTGGCGAAGGGCGAGACGCTTGAGGGCGTCGGGGGGGCTGCCGCCGATACGCCAAGCGATGCGCTGCGTGACGCGGTCTCGGCACTTGTCAATCTGGGTTATCCTCAGCAGCAGGCCTATGTCGCTGTTTCGGCGGCGGCCAAGAAGCTGGATGAAGATGCCGGCACCGAGCAGCTGATCCGGCATGGCCTGAAGGAACTGGCACGATGAGCGAGCGTTTGGTGACCGCGGCAAAGCTGGAAGAGGACGCGCTGGAGCGTTCGCTGCGTCCGCAGGTGCTGGCTGATTTCATCGGCCAGGCCCGGGCCCGTGAAAATCTTGCCGTTTTCATTGAAGCGGCGCGTAACCGTGGTGAGGCGCTTGACCATGTTCTTTTTGCCGGTCCGCCCGGACTGGGCAAGACAACACTCGCCCAGATTGTGGCGCGCGAGCTGGGGGTCAACTTCCGCGCGACATCGGGCCCGGTCATTACCAAGGCAGGCGATCTTGCTGCCCTTCTGACAAATCTCGAACCGCGTGATGTCCTCTTTATTGACGAGATACACAGGCTCTCGCCCGCCGTGGAGGAAATCCTTTATCCGGCGATGGAAGATTTTCAGCTTGATCTGATGATTGGCGAAGGACCGGGTGCTCGTTCGGTGCGGATTGAACTGGCGCCTTTCACGCTGGTGGGCGCAACAACGCGGACGGGGCTTTTGACGACGCCGCTGCGCGATCGTTTCGGGATTCCCGTCCGGCTGAATTTCTATGAGGTGGCCGAGCTGGAGCGCATCGTTCGCCGTGGGGCAGGGGTGTTTGGCATTGAGATGACACCGGAAGGTGCAGGCGAAGTGGCGCGGCGCGCGCGCGGTACGCCTCGTGTTGCGGGGCGCCTGCTGCGGCGGGTGCGCGATTTTGCGGCTGTCGAAGGGGCCGCCGTCATTGATGCCAAGGTGGCTGATCGCGCCCTGCAGCGGCTGGAAGTCGACTCGCTCGGGCTGGATGCGCTGGACCATCGCTATCTGCGCTGTATCGCCGTCACCTTCTCGGGCGGGCCGGTGGGGATCGAGACCATTGCGGCAGCCCTTTCGGAGCCGCGCGACGCGATTGAGGAAATTGTTGAACCTTTCCTTATCCAGCAAGGTTTTGTGAACCGGACGCCGCGCGGGCGTGTGATGACGGCTGCCGCCTTTGCCCATCTCGGCCTGCCCGCGATTGTGGTGCCGGGCCAGCCCGAACTCTTTCGCGACGGGGATGATGAATGACGGACTGGCCCGATCTTGCAGGCCATATCGAGAAGGGTGTCCACCGGCTGCCGGTGCGCGTCTATTACGAGGACACGGATTTTTCCGGCATCGTCTATCACGCCAATTATCTGAAATTTGCAGAGCGCGGCCGGTCGGATTTTCTGCGTCTGGTCGGCGTCAGGCACCGCGAGCTCTTTGATGGCGAACAGGCGCTCGCTTTTGCCATTCACCGGATGGAAATTGATTTTATGCGACCGGCCCGCATTGACGACCTGCTGGAAGTCGAGACGCGCTATGTGCGTGCCGCAGGGGCCCGGCTTGAAATCGAGCAGACCATCACCCGCCCTGCCGATGGCCCGGACGCACTGCCTCTTTTCAAGGCAAAGGTCATGGCCGCCTGTATTGACGATGGCGGACGTCCCCGGCGACTGCCCAGGGCGGTTGTGGAAGCGATGGCGTCCCATGTTGCCGCTGCGGCTCAGCAGTAATTGGCACCACGGGATGTGGTCGCCAAGCAACAGGGGGATGCTAACCTCTTGTGACACAGACAGTTTGTGCAACTTGACCTATGTTGCGCCACGGTAATGCCATATTTAGGCGACTATGTTCGGCTCCACTATGGGTGGATGATTTGAGTGGATATGCGGTGAGACGCGTGCTTGCGGCTTTCTTCGTCAACTGAGTTCTACCAGCCCTTTGCGAGTTTGAAAGCCAGTCAGCCTGACAGCACGGAGAAGCGTTAAATGGATCCCGCCACCACCGCCCAGGTGATTACGAATACGACCGTCAATGCCGCGCCCATGGATTTCTCCATGTGGGGCCTGTTCATGCAGGCTGACATTGTCGTCAAGATTGTCATGCTTATCCTGCTCTTTGCCTCGGTTTGGTCATGGGCCATCGTGTTCGACAAATATTGGCGCCTGCGCCGTGTGTCGGGCCGCGCCGATCAGTTTGAACGTGTTTTCTGGTCCGGCCGCTCGCTTGAAGACCTTTATCAGGAAATGGGTCATCGCCCGGCCCACCCCATGTCGGCCCTTTTTATCGCCGCGATGCGCGAATGGCGCCGCTCGCAGGAAATTGCATCGGACAGCTTCATTGGCTTGAAAGAACGCGTGGACAAGGTGATGCAGGTCACGATCAACCGCGAAATGATGACGCTGGAAAGCCGTTTGCTGTTTCTGGCCACAGTCGGCGCCGTTGCGCCCTTCGTTGGCCTTTTCGGGACGGTCTGGGGCATCATGAACTCCTTCCAGTCCATCGCCGTCAGCCGTGATACCAATCTGGCCGTTGTGGCGCCCGGCATTGCCGAAGCGCTGTTTGCGACCGCGCTGGGTCTGGTGGCCGCCATTCCGGCGGTGATTTTCTACAACTACTTCTCCAGCCAGCTCAATCGATACGGGCAGCGCATGGACAGTTTTGCAGATGAATTTTCTGCCATCCTGTCGCGCCAGCTTGATGAGCGGAGCTGAAGCATGGCTTTTTCCGTAGGCGGAGGATCAGGCGGACGGCGTCGCTCTCGCGGCGGCAATCGCCCAATGGCCGAAATAAATGTCACGCCCATGGTGGACGTGATGCTGGTGCTGCTGATCGTTTTCATGGTGGCCGCCCCCTTGCTCACGGTAGGTGTGCCGGTTGATCTCCCAAAGACCAAGGCGGCCTCGCTTTCTGGCGACACTGAGCCATTGACGGTGACGATCAACACCAAGGGTGAAATCTATTTGCAGGAAACGATTGTGGCGCCTGATGAAGTCGTGCCGCGCCTGCTGGCAATTTCCCAGAATGGATATGATCAGCGCATTTTTGTGCGCGCCGACCGGACGATTGATTACGGTACCGTCATGGACCTGATGGGGCGCGTGAGCGCTGCAGGTTTTACCAAAGTGGCTCTCGTTACCGATTCTGACACAGCGCCGGCCAGCTCATCCGGCGACAAGTAAGCATCGAGAATGCGTGGTTCGATCTATTTTTCTCTCGGGATGCATATTGCAATCCTGCTGCTGGCGATTGTCACATTCCCCAAAACAAGGGAATTGCCGAGCCTGCAGACCCGCGCTCTGCCGGTTGAATTGCTGACCGTTTCAGAGATGACAAATCTCAAGCGCCAGGCCAAGAAAGTGGCCGAGACGAAAAAGCCGATTATCA
This sequence comes from Hyphomicrobiales bacterium, assembly GCA_016124805.1. Taxonomy (GTDB): domain Bacteria; phylum Pseudomonadota; class Alphaproteobacteria; order Parvibaculales; family Parvibaculaceae; genus Parvibaculum. The sequence goes on from WGND01000003.1 coordinate 256,715, forward strand.
CGCCTAGCGAAAAACCTGTGAAGGAAGAGCCCAAGCCGACGCCACCAGCACCCAAACCTGAAGCCAAGGTTGAGCCGGTGAAATCGGAACCGGTGGAAGAAGAAAAAGCGGAACTTATTCCCGACAAGACGGCTGAAAAAGTGCCGGAAAAGAAAGAACCGCCCAAGCCGGTGGAGAAAAAACCCGCCAAAAAGACAGACACTGCCAAAAAACCGACAAAGAGTTTTGATCCAACCAATATTGCTGCGCTGCTGGACAAGATCCCGGACAAGCCGAAGCAGGAGGATGTGAGCGAAACGACAGAGGAAAAGGCGGATGCCGCGCAGACCGATGACCCAAATAATCCTGTAACGCTTGCAGTGTCTGATGCTTTCCGGGCGCAGATGCAGAAGTGCTGGAGTATCCCTGCCGGTGCAGCTAACGCCGAAGAATTAAGTGTCAATATTTCGGTGTATCTGAATCTGGATGGGTCGCTCGCTCGTCCTCCAGAATTGACAGACAGGGCCCGTCTGTTGACCGGTGGGCCCTATTACAGAGCCGCTGCTGAAGGTGTGATACGCGCAATACGGCGATGCGAGCCCTATAAACTGCCTGCTGATAGTTATTTGGGGGCGAATGGTTGGAATAGGTTGGACTTGAATTTCGACCCCAGGGAAATGCTGGGCGGCTGACATGAACGGCTTATTGGAGCCGAAACTGATGAGGGAGTGACTGCGATGGATGGTCTTGCCAAGGATCTGATGCCGACACGGTATCTGCTTTCTGCGTTTCATGCGGCCCGGCAGTGTCTGTCGATGGCGGCAGCCCTGATTTTACTTGCCGTGATGATGGCGATGCCCGCTCGCGCTGCAATTCAGATCAACATTACACAGGGCAATGTTGATCCGCTGCCTATTGCCATTACCGATTTCCTGAGTGCGGGCCCTGAAGCCAAGGTCGGAACGGATATTTCGACCGTGATCACCAATGATCTGGAGCGCTCGGGGCTATTCAAGCCACTTAACAAAGCTTCTTTCATTGAAAAGCTCTCCGACATCAATACGCAGCCGCGATTTGGCGACTGGCGCATCATCAACAGTCAGGCCCTTGTGACCGGGCAGGTGCGTCTGGAAGCAGACGGGCGACTGCGCGTTGAGTTCCGCCTCTGGGACGTACTTGGTGAAACGCAGCTGACCGGTCTGCAGTTCTTCACGACTCCCGACAATTGGCGGCGCGTTGCCCATTTGATTTCAGATGCGGTCTATCAGCGCCTGACAGGTGAGGAAGGCTATTTTGATACGCGGATCGTCTATGTCTCGGAATCAGGGCCGAAGAATAAGCGCGTGAAACGTCTCGCGATCATGGATCAGGACGGCTTCAACCCGCGCATGCTCACCAATGGCCGTGATCTGGTGCTGACGCCCCGTTTCAGCCCGAATTCGCAGGAAATCACCTATCTTTCCTATCGCAACAACAATCCGCGTGTTTATGTGCTCGATATCGAGACGGGCCAGCAGGAAGTTGTGGGCGAATTCCCCGGCATGACTTTCGCGCCGCGTTTTTCGCCCGATGGTCAGAAAATCATCATGAGCCTTCAGCGCGGGGGCAATTCCGACATTTACACGATGGACCTGCGCAGCCGCAAAGTGACCCGGCTCACCGACACAGCGGCGATTGACACATCGCCCAGCTTCTCGCCAGACGGCAAGCAAGTGGTGTTTGAATCCGACCGTGGCGGTTCCCAGCAGATCTATGTGATGAATGCCGATGGCTCCAACCAGCACCGCATCAGCTTTGGCTCCGGGCGCTATGCGACCCCGGTCTGGTCGCCGCGCGGGGATCTCATCGCCTTTACCAAACTGATCAGCGGCCAATTTGTGATCGGGGTCATGCGCCCCGATGGGACCGGCGACCGCGTGCTCACGGAGGGCTACCACAATGAAGGCCCGACCTGGTCGCCCAATGGCCGCGTGCTGATGTTCTTCCGCGAAACCCGCGGCGCACAGGGCGGACCTAGCCTTTGGTCGGTTGATCTGACGGGCTATAATGAGCGTCTGGTGACGACGGTTGGATTTGCCTCGGACCCCGCATGGTCACCGCGTATTCAGTGAGGGCGGCTGACTGAAATCTGAATTGTGGTAATTGGACTGCCACACCTTGATGTATTTATGACACAGCAAAAAAGGTGAAAAGTTCCCAATTATTGAAGCATCTTGCTTGTTGTCAGGGGGGTGGCTACTATCCTGTTGCGGTACAGCAACCCCCAGCGTCGACCAATTGCGGGCGACGTGAGTCGGATCGGCCATCGTGCCTGTTCGAAGTCTGTTAGCCCTGTTCTCCAGAAGGAAGGCTTTTGCCTTGTGTCATGGGGCGCGGGTAGAACTGTAATACTATGCGCTGAGGCGCCCATGGCCGCATCGATCAATAAGGAGATCACCCCAAATGAAGTCCCCTAACGCAGGTCTGCGGTTCGCCGCCGCTGCCGCCGCTATCTTCCTTCTCGCTGCTTGCTCGTCCACGAAAGACGATGCATCGGCAAATTCCACCCCGACAATGAGCTCGACAATTACGCCTGGTTCGGCTGAAGACTTCGTCACCAATGTTGGTGATCGCGTTTTCTTCGACACAGACAAGTCGTCGCTTCTTCCTGACGGTCAGGCTACGCTTGCGCGCCAGGCTGCCTTCATGAACCAGTATCCGTCCAAGACATTCACGATCGAAGGTCATGCTGACGAACGCGGCACACGTGAATACAACCTGGCTCTTGGTGCGCGTCGCGCCAATGCGGCTGCGGATTATCTCGTGAGCCTCGGTGTTGATGCTGCCCGCCTCAAGACGATTTCTTACGGCAAAGAGCGCCCTGTGTGCCTCGAGTCGAACGAAACCTGCTGGGCCCAGAACCGTCGCGCTGTGACAGTTCTCGTTGACGGCGCCAGCAGCTAATCGCTGCTGCGTTGCGATATCTGAATGTGAAAGCGCTCTTCCGCTGGCGGAAGGGCGCTTTTTCTTTCTGCGGTACAGACCTCGCCCGGTCTTGCATGTGCCGCCCAAATTTGGTCGTAGTTAAGTCTAGTATGGGCGAAACGAAACCGGCATTCGCGTGGGGGGTTCCTGTGGGACCAATAGCTATGAACAAGACATTTGTTGTTGCGACTTTGGCTGTCAGTTTTTTTCTGGCAATGCCGATGGCCGGACATATGCGCAGCGCTACGCCGGCCTATGCCGCTGATGATAATTTGCGTGACGTGAATAACCGTCTGGACCGGATGGAGAATGCGATCAATGACCTGCAGCGGTCGGCCTATGGCGGTGGTTCGGTTGCGCCGGGATCGGCTATGCCCGTTCAGTCGGGTAGCGGGGCTGCCGCAACGCAGAATCGGCTCTTGCAGCTTGAAGACCAAATTCGCGTGCTGACGGGCCGCATCGAGGATCTCACTTTCAAGATTGACCAGACAAACAAGGACCTTCAGAGCTTCAAGGAAGACACAGAGTTCCGCTTTCAGGATGCTGGTGGCGCCGCGCCTGCTGCCGCTGCCGCCGCTTCGACAGCGTCGACCCCACCTGCAGGGGCAGGTTCACCTGACGCGGTACCTTCCGCCTCCGGTACATTGGGCACGATGCGTTCAGCGGATAACGCCGCCGAGAGTGCGCCTGCCGCATCGGCGCTGCCCAATGGCACGCCCCAAGTTCAGTATGATTATTCAATCGATCTCTTGAAGCGGGGTCAGTTCGATCAGGCACGCGATGGCTTTCGTGCATTTCTGGATGTGCATCCAAAGGATCAGCTTGCGGGCAATGCACAATATTGGCTTGGCGAGACCTATTATGCGCAAGGCGACTACAAGAATGCGGCCGATGCCTTCCTGAATGGCTACACGACATATTCGACCAGCACCAAAGCCCCGGACAGCTTGCTGAAGCTTGGCATGACGTTGAAGGCGCTCGGCCAGAAAGATGCTTCCTGCGCCACTTTTGGTGAACTCGGGCGTCGTTTCCCGCAGGCTTCTCCTGCCATCGTCGCGCGCAACAAGCTGGAGCAGCAAAAAGCCGGTTGCTAACGGTGATGCTGAAGATGCCATGAGAGCGGCGGCGCCAGACTTGAAACCTGTTTCGGCCGCCGAATTTGCCGCCGCCATGGCCTCACTCGACGCGCCGGACCACGTAGCCGTTGCATTTTCGGGCGGCCCGGATTCTCTCGCACTGCTTTGGCTTGCCGCACAATGGGCGAAGCGAAGTGCGCGTCGCAAGGTTGTCGCGCTGACGGTCGATCATGGTTTGCGTCCGGGATCTGCACGCGAGGCCAAGGCAGCGGCAGGTCTTGCGGCCAGCATCGGCGTTCCCCATCAGATCATCAAATGGCGCGGCGCCAAACCGCAGGGCGACATTCAGTCGTCGGCCCGTGAGGCACGCTACGCGCTCCTGGCCGCCCGATGCGCGACATTGAAATGCCAAGCGTTGCTTGTGGCCCAACATCAGGAGGATCAGGCCGAAACATTCCTGCTGCGTCTGGCACGCGGCAGCGGTGTGGATGGGCTGTCTGGCATGGCAGCAAAACGGATGCTTACACCGACGCTGATGTTGTTGCGTCCCTTGCTTGATAAATCGAAGGCGCGATTAAGCGCCGTGATTGCCAAGGCGAAGCTGACACCGCTTCTCGATCCCAGTAATGAGAATGCGCGTTTTGCCCGGGTGCGCATGCGTCAGGCCATGCCAGAGCTAGCGGCGCTTGGGCTGGATGCGGCGCGGCTGGCAGACACCGCCGCGCATATGGCGCGGGTACGACAGGCGCTGGATGCCGAAACGGATAGCTGGCTTGGATCGTATATTCATCTGGACGAAACAGGGTCGATCCGGACACCGGTCAAAGCCCTGCTGGCGCTCCCGCCGGAACTGGCGCTGCGCGCTCTTGCCCGGATGGTGCGGGTGGTGACCGGGAATGGCTACAAGCCCCGTTTCGGGCAGCTTGAGGCGGCTTATGACGCCCTTCTCAGAGGTGAAATCGGGGCGGGGCGCACCTTTGCGGGTGCAAAAATGGTCCGGTCGGGTGAGTTGTTGCTCCTGATGCGGGAGGCCTCTGCGGCTGCCCGCGCGGCGCCGGTGGCACTTCGGTCAACCCAGCCGGTCATCTGGGATGACCGCTTCACGATCCGGCTCAGAAAGGCCCCTGAAGCCATGTCAACCGCCGGCTATGTCGGGGCGGCCCTGGGGGCGGAAATGGCGCGCAGCCTTGTGAGAGAGGGGTTCAGCCCGCCTCAGGGGCCCAAAGCGGCGCTGGCAAGCCTGCCGGGCATCTGGCAGGGCAAAAAGCTGCTCGCCGCCCCCCATTTCGGCTTGGCGGCCGAAGGCATGCTCTGTGATGCCTCATTTCTGGACCCCAAACAGAGAATTTACTAACCAAAGCGCCGCATTTGTCGCGCGACTAAAATCCGTTGGGCACTTGGTAAACCATTACAACATCACTATCTTGTTTATAGATTAGAACCAGTCGAGAGCAGGAGGCTGACTTAAGCCCGCAAGTGGCACGTCCCCTGCACGACACCCGACATCACATGGGAGAAGGTTACACCGTTGTCCAATTTCAAGAATTTCGCTCTCTGGGTGATTATCGCCCTGTTGCTTGTGGCCCTGTTCAACCTGTTTCAGAGCCCGTCGCAGCAGACGGCATCCAATGAGATCAATTTCACCCATCTCCTGAGCGAGGCTGATGCGGGGAATATCCGGGATGCCACCATCATGGGTGAGAAGGTGACAGGTCACTACAGTGACGGTCGTGCCTTTTTCGCCTACACGCCAGCCAATACCAATGTGGCCGAGCGTCTGGTGGGCAAGGGGGTGCAGGTCACGGCAAAGCCGGATGACAGCAACAGCCTGTCGCTGGTCGGCATTCTGATCAGCTGGTTTCCAATGCTTCTCCTGATCGGTGTCTGGGTTTTCTTCATGCGCCAGATGCAGGGCGGCGGCGGCAAGGCCATGGGCTTTGGCAAGTCAAAAGCCAAGCTGCTGACAGAACGCCATGGCCGCGTCATGTTTGACGATGTTGCCGGTATTGATGAAGCCAAGGACGATCTGAGCGAGATCGTGGAATTTCTGCGCGATCCGGCCAAGTTCCAGCGTCTGGGTGGCCGTATTCCCAAAGGCGTGCTTCTCGTGGGGCCGCCCGGCACCGGCAAGACCCTGCTGGCGCGCGCCATTGCCGGCGAAGCCAATGTGCCTTTCTTCACGATTTCGGGTTCCGACTTTGTTGAGATGTTCGTGGGCGTGGGTGCCAGCCGTGTCCGCGATATGTTCGAGCAGGCCAAGAAGAATGCACCCTGCATCATCTTCATCGACGAAATCGATGCTGTCGGTCGTCACCGTGGCGCTGGCCTTGGCGGTGGCAATGATGAGCGCGAACAGACACTCAACCAGTTGCTGGTCGAGATGGATGGCTTTGAGCCCAATGAAGGCATCATCCTGATTGCAGCCACCAACCGTCCCGACGTGCTGGATCCGGCGCTGCTGCGTCCCGGTCGTTTTGACCGTCAGGTTGTTGTGCCCAATCCCGATGTGGTGGGCCGCGAAAAGATTCTCAAAGTGCATATGAAGAAGGTGCCGCTGTCGCCTGACGTTGATCCGCGTACAATTGCGCGCGGCACGCCGGGCTTCTCCGGTGCTGATCTTGCCAATATCGTCAATGAAGCTGCATTGCTGGCGGCCCGTCGCGGCAAGCGTCTGGTGACGATGTCGGAATTTGAAGCCGCCAAGGACAAGGTGATGATGGGGGCCGAGCGCCGCTCCATGGTCATGTCCGAGGAAGAGAAGAAGCTGACCGCCTATCATGAAGGTGGCCATGCGCTGGTCGCCCTCAACATGCCAGCCTCTGATCCCATCCACAAGGCGACCATCATTCCCCGCGGTCGTGCGCTGGGCATGGTGATGCGCCTGCCTGAACGGGATCAGGTGTCGCTGACACGGGGCAAGCTGCAGGCTGACCTGGCCGTCGCCATGGGTGGGCGTATCGCCGAAGAAGTGATCTTCGGCCATGACAAGGTGACATCGGGTGCGTCGTCCGACATTTCCATGGCCACCAAAATGGCCAAGGCCATGGTTACCCAATGGGGCATGAGCGACAAGCTCGGCCCGCTTGCCTATCACGAGAATGAGGAAGAGGTTTTCCTCGGTCATTCGGTGTCGCGCCAGCAGAACATGTCCGAAGAAACGCAGCGCATGATCGATAGCGAAGTGCGTCGCATTGTTGATGAAGGCTATGCCACGGCCAAAAAGGTCATCACCGATCACCTCGATGATCTGCACACGATTGCCAAAGGGCTTCTTGAGTATGAGACGCTTTCGGGCGACGAGATCAAGAACCTGCTCAATGGTCAGCCACCGGTGCGTGATACAGGTGAACCTTTGAAGCCTGAGAGCGGGCCGATTTCTTCGGTGCCGACAACGCGCCCCAATAATGATGGCACGGTGGGCGCGCCCCCGGCACCACAGGGCACATAAGGCTCTGCTGCCGCCATCGGGACAAACAAAGGGGAGGCTTTTCAGCCTCCCTTTTTCTTTACCTTTAGGGCGATATCAGGCGTGCAGGCGCACCGGCATGTAAGCGTAGCCGCGCACGAAATTCGAGCGGACACGTTCCGGTTCCTTCAGCACTTCAATATGGGAGAAGCGGGCAAGAATTTCTTCCCAGAGAATCTTCAACTGCATTTCGGCGAGTCGGTTGCCGACACAGCGATGAATGCCGAAGCCGAAGGAAAGGTGTTGGCGGGGACGGGCGCGGTCGATAATGAGTTCTTCCGGCTGGTCGATCACGTCGTCGTCACGGTTGCCCGAGAGATACCACATGACGACTTTGTCGCCCTTTTTGATCACCTTGCCGCCGACTTCATGGTCCTGCAGCGCCGTGCGGCGCATATGGGCAAGTGGGGTCTGCCAGCGGATGATTTCCGGCACCATGGTTTCGACAAGCGCGTGATTGGCCTTGAGCTTCTCGAATTCCTCCGGAAAGCGGTTGAGGGCCAGCACACCGCCCGTCATTGAATTTCGTGTGGTGTCATTCCCGCCCACAATCAGCAGCAGGATGTTGCCGAGGAATTCTTCCGGCGGCATGTTTCGTGTGGCGGGCGAATGGGCAAGCATCGAGATCAGATCATTGCCCGGCTCCTTCTTGTTGACCCGCTCATTCCACAGGGTCATGAAGCTTGCCGCACATTCCTGCAATTCGGTCGCGCGCTGTTCCCAGCTATCGATAATGCCGCTGCCGGGTTCGGCTGTGGTGACATCGGACCAGCGTGTCAACTTACGGCGTTCATCGAAGGGAAAATCGAAAAGCGTCGCCAGCATCTGGGTTGTCAGTTCGATGGAGACTTTGTCCACCCAGTCAAAGGCTTCGCCAACAGGAAGCCGGTCGAGAATATTCTGCATGCGCTCGCGGATTGTTTTTTCGAGCACCATGAGATTGCTGGGTGCAACAATGGGGCTGACCGTTTTGCGTTGCGCGTCGTGTTCCGGGGGGTCCATGGTGATGAAGCTGCGCAGCGGCAGGCCTTCGCTGCGGACATTGTTGTCATCAATGATGATGCCGCCGACACCGGCCTCTGAGGAGAAGACCTGATGGTTGGTGTCCACTGCCATGATGTCATTATATTTGGTGATCGACCAATAGGGGCCATAGGCGCTTTCCGTGCAATAATGCACCGGGTCTTCCTTGCGCAATCGGGCGAAATATTCGCCCACCGTGTCGTTGACGAAAAGGTCCGGGTTGCTCACGTCGATCTTGTCGAGGGGAACGGACTGGGCGGTACCGGCTTCAAGGGTTGCGATGCTCATTTCTCTCTCTCCCATAGCTTTCCACTATTGTTATTAAGTGTATTAGCGCCGCTGCTGGGGGGAGATGTCAATGCTGGCCTTGTCTCCACCGATCCATTGGGTGCGCGCAGGGCGCGGTTTTGCTGCCATTTTGGCAAATAAAAAGGGAGGCTTTGAGCCTCCCTCTTCATGTCTCATATGAACATTCAGACGTGCAGCTTGACGGGCATGTAGCTGTAACCACGCACAAAATTTGACTTCACGCGTGTCGGTTCGCCCATGACTTCGATGCTGGAAAACCGGGCCAGCAGTTCTTCCCACAGAATTTTAAGCTGCAATTCAGCAAGGCGATTGCCGACGCAGCGATGAATACCGAAGCCAAATGACAGATGCTGACGCGGGCGGGCACGATCAATGATGAAGGCTTCGGGATTTTCGATGGCGTCTTCATCACGATTGCCAGAGTAGTACCACATCACCACCTTGTCGCCCTTGCGAATCTTCTTGCCTCCAAGCTCTGCATCTTCGAGAGCCGTGCGGCGCATATGGGCAAGCGGCGTTTGCCAGCGGATGATTTCCGGCACCATGCCGTCCATAAGGGTGGGATCGGATTTCAGCTTATAGAGCTGTTGCGGGTTCTGATGCATGGCGAGGACACCGCCTGACATCGAATTGCGCGTGGTGTCATTCCCGCCTACGATAAGCAGCAATACATTGGCGAGATATTCAAGCTGGGTCATGTTCCGCGTAACAGGGGAATGCGCAAGCATGGACACCAGATCGGACTTGGGTTCTGCGTTAACACGTTCATTCCAGAGGCGCTGAAAATATTCAGCGCATTCGAAAAGCTCGGTTGTACGCGCCTCCCAGGATTCAACGATGCCGCTATCCGGTGAGGCCGTGGCCACATCGGACCACCGTGTCAGCTTGCGGCGATCTTCGAAGGGGAAATCAAACAGCGTCGCAAGCATCTGTGTTGTAAGTTCGATGGCGACCTTGTCGACCCAGTCAAATGTTTCTCCGACAGGCAGGCTGTCGAGTGTGTTTTGGACACGACCGCGAATGATGGGCTCCATGACAGCGAGGTTGCCTGGGGCCACGATGGGACTTACGACTTTACGCTGTTCATCATGGCGCGGGGGATCCATGGCAATAAAATTCGGCAAGTCGATAGCGCCGGCGCCACTGCTTTTCTGAATGGAATCATCAATAATGATGCCTCCGAGTCCGGCTTCTGATGAGTAAGTCTGATGGTTGGTGTCGACCTGCATGATGTCTTGGTATTTCGTCACCGACCAATAGGGCCCATAAGCGCTGTCGGCGCAGTAATGCACCGGGTCTTCCTTGCGCAGGCGTGCGAAATACTCACCGACCGTATCGTGTTCAAAATAGGCCGGGTTGCTGACGTCGATCTTATCGAGCGGTATGGATTGCGCATCGCTGCGTTCAAGAGTCATAGACATGGCATCTCCTCCAATTGGCTCCTCCCGAGCCGCCTTATTGAGTAAAGTATCAATAAGAAAGGGGCTCTAAGTCAACCGGATTTCGCCCGTCAGATCAGTGTCTCGCGGAAGGTGCCGCGCCGCCTTATAGTGTCGGCCTGGTTGCGTGATTCCCGGAGGACTTGAAGGCATTGATTATGAAGGAAAAAATCAGGCGGACCCGGCTTGCGCCTGAAGCCCGCCGCGCCCAGTTGCTGCAGTGCACAATTGTGGCATTGGCGGAATATGGTGTCGCGCGGGCGACCCATTCCCATGTTGCCGAGCGGGCGGGGGTGTCCGTTTCCGCCGTTCACTCCTATTTCCGGACACGGAATGATTTGGTGAGTGCCGGTCTTGATGCGGTCGAGGAATTTCTGGTCACCAATGTGGAAACATCGCTGGGCGAGGGGCGCGGCGTGCGCGAGGCGCTGATGCGTCTGGCGACAGAGTTTGCCCGTATCGCCCGCGAGAATCCCGATATCATCAAGGTCTGGCTCGACTGGAGCACGGGCGTGAGAGCCGACACCTGGCCGCGCTATGTCGATATGCTGACACGCCTCCACAAAATGGCGGAAAAGGTTTTTGCGCGCGGCAAACGTGAAGGGCTTATGTCTCCCGAGCTGAACGTCAAGGCTGCCGCGCGTCTCTATATTGGCGATGGCCACACGCTTGCGCTCAGCCAGTTTGCCGGTGTCACCCAGCGCGAGATGGATATTCTGACGGCGCAGATTGTCGATACCTTCATGCTGCCCGGGAAATAAGCTGCTTCTTTTGATCTTTCTGCCTGCGTGCTAGAAAGACCCATGCACAAATCCTTGCCACCGCGTCCTCAAATTCTCGGCATTCTCAATATTACCGCGGACAGTTTCTCCGATGGCGGAAAATATCTGACGCCGGAGGCCGCGATTGCAAAGGCACGGTCGCTGATTGCCGAAGGGGCAGATATTCTGGATATCGGGCCTGCGCCCTCCAATCCTGATGCTGCGCCCGTCGCGCCGGAGACAGAGTTGGCGCGACTTAAGCCCGTGCTCGACGCGCTGGGCAAGGAGGTGCCCATCTCGGTTGACAGCTTTCAGATCGCCACGCAACGCTATGCCATGTCGCGTCATGTCGCCTATCTCAACGACATTCAGGGCTTTCCTGACGCGGAAATATATCCCGAGCTTGCCGCGTCGAATGCCCGGCTCATTCTCATGCATTCGGTGCAGGGGCGGGGTCTTGCCGATCGTCGCCCCGCGCCAGAGGGGGATATTGTTGCCCATATTTGCCGCTTCTTCGAAGCCCGGCTGAAGGCGCTGGAAGATGCAGGCATTTCGTCGGACCGGATTGTTCTTGATCCGGGTATGGGTTTTTTTCTGGGTGATGCGCCGGAGACGTCTTTCAGCGTTCTGGCGCGTCTGGGCGAGATCAAGGGGCGGTTTGACCTGCCGGTCCTGATTTCGGTTTCGCGTAAAAGCTTCCTGCGTAAAGTCACCGGACGGGCACCGGGGGAGGCGGGGGCTGCCAGTCAGGCGGCTGAATTGCTTGCCGCTCTTGCCGGCGCCGAGTTCATTCGCACGCATGAGCCGGCCCCGCTAAAGGATGCGCTGTCCGTGCTGGCGGCTTTTCAGGCCCAGAAACAGTGAAAGATTTCGCAAGAATTCGTTAACTGCATGGTTGCTCTTAGGTCCTATATTTGCAGCACGTTGCGTCAGGTGTATCGGCTTGCCCCAAACTGATCGATAAGGGCCTGCCAGAGACCCAAAGCGGAACAATTCGAGGACCAGAGATCCCATGTCGCGTAAATATTTCGGAACCGATGGTATTCGAGGCAAGGCCAATTCAGGCCATATGACGCCTGAAACGGCCCTGCGTGTGGGCATGGCGGCAGGTCTTGTGTTTCGCCGGGGTGATCATCGCCATCGTGTGGTGATTGGCAAGGACACGCGCCTGTCGGGCTATATGATCGAGCCCGCGCTGACGGCTGGCTTCACTTCCATGGGCATGGATGTGTTTCTTTTCGGGCCGCTGCCGACGCCAGCTGTGGCCATGCTGACGCGCAGCCTGCGTGCCGATCTCGGCGTGATGATTTCCGCCTCGCATAATTCTTTCGAAGACAATGGCATCAAGCTCTTTGGTCCTGATGGCTTCAAGCTTTCCGATGAGCGCGAACTTGAAATCGAACATCATATGGATAACGGCCTGTCGAATAATCTGGCAGGGTCGCGCGATCTGGGTCGTGCCAAACGCATTGATGATGCGCAGGCTCGTTATATCGAGCATGTGAAGCACACCTATCCCAAATCGCAGACTCTGGAAGGTCTGCGGATCGTGATCGATTGCGCCAATGGCGCCGCCTATAAGGTGGCGCCCGAAGTGCTGTGGGAACTGGGGGCAGAGGTTGTGACCGTCGGGACGGAGCCCAATGGCTACAATATCAATGACGAGGTCGGGTCTACGGCGCCGGAACGCATGTGCGCCACGGTGCGTGAACGACGCGCCGATATCGGCATAGCGCTGGATGGAGATGCTGACCGCGTGATCATTGCCGACGAGAATGGCAAGATCATTGATGGCGACCAGATCATGGGGCTCATTGCCCAGCACTGGAAAGAAATGGGTGCGCTCTCAGCGCCCGGTGTCGTGGCGACGGTCATGTCCAATCTCGGACTGGAACGCTATCTGAATAGCATGGGTCTCGATCTCATCCGTACCAATGTCGGTGATCGCTATGTTGTGGAACATATGCGCAAGCATGGCTTCAATCTTGGGGGCGAACAGTCCGGTCATATTGTGCTCAAGGACTTCTCGACAACGGGTGATGGCCTGATCGCCGCGCTGCAGGTTCTGGCGGTGCTGCGCAATTCGACCAAGCCGCTGAGCGAGCTTTGCCATCTGTTTGACCCGCTGCCGCAGCTTCTGAAAAATGTCCGCTTCAAGTCCGGAGAGCCTCTGGCCGACAAGGTCGTGAAGGACGCGATTGAAGAAGGCAAATCACGCCTCGGCAATACAGGGCGCCTTGTCATCCGCAAATCGGGTACCGAACCGCTCATTCGTGTGATGGGCGAAGGCGATGACGAGAGTCTGGTGCATGCGGTCGTCAATGACATTTGCATGGTGATCGAGAAAACGGCGGCCTGATCCCGGCCTTTCCCCTCTCTTTTTTGGACGGTTGAGGGCTGGCGGCAGCTGACGTATCGTGCCGCCACCAGCGCAACCATGCGCGTGGTTGACGGAGGCAAGCCCATGCAGGGTCGTGTATTGATAATCGCGGGTTCGGACTCAGGCGGTGGGGCGGGTATTCAGGCCGACATCAAGGCTGTCACCATGCTTGGCGGGTTTGCCATGACGGCTGTGACGGCCGTCACCGTCCAGAACACGCTGGGTGTCAGCGCCATTCACGACATTCCCGTTGATATTATCCGGGACCAGATGAAAGCGGTGCTTGATGATCTTGGCGCTGATGTCATCAAGACAGGCATGCTCTCGCGCGCCGAGATTATTGAAGCTGTTGCGGATGAATTGGGTGCTCGCGACGCCATTCCCCTGATCGTTGACCCGGTGATGATTGCCAAGGGCGGTGCGGCGCTGCTGCAGGATGATGCCGTTGATGCGATGAAGCAGATCCTTATCCCCATGGCCTTTCTCGTGACACCGAATATTCCCGAGGCCGAGCGTTTGACGGGACGCAGGATCAGCGACATTGAGGAGCAGAAGGCTGCCGCCGACGCGTTGCTTGGCCTTGGCTGCGAAGCTGTGTTGTTGAAAGGCGGGCATATGGAAGGCGATACGGTTTTCGATGTGCTGGCGACAGGTGACAGTATTGAGGTGATGATGAGCCCGCGCATCAATACCCGCCACACCCACGGCACGGGCTGCACGCTGGCGTCGGCCATTGCCGGTTTGATATCGCAAGGCGTGCCTTTGCGTGACGCTGTGGAAATGGCGCGCGACTATGTGCATGAGGCGATTTTGACTGCACCCGGTTTTGGCGCTGGTCATGGACCTCTGAATTTCCTCGCGGGTATTGGCGAGGAAGAAGAACCCTTACGCCATTAAAGAAGACGACATAGGACCGTTTTCCAGAAGCTCGGCAATGATGCCAAGTCCGCGCGTGAGTTCCTCACGTGTCTGGGGCTGGCCGAGCGCAAGGCGTACATTTCGTGCGGCCTTGTCGGGCCGTCCCACCATGAAATCCTCACCTGCCGCCAGTGCCAGCCCGCGATGTCGCGCGGCTTCAACAAAGGCATGAGGACGCCAGCTTTCAGGCAAGGCGAGCCATGCGTAGAGCGATGCATTTGCCATTTCAAAGGCATGGCCCTTCAGGGCCTCACGCGCCAGCATGTGGCGGGCCCTCATTTCCTCTCTTTGACGCGTTGCCAGAATATGCGCGTCACCTGATTTTATGAGGCATGTCGCCATATCCGCCATGAAGAGGGGGACGGTCTGGCCAAAGCCGTGCTGAATGGCCCGGGCGCGTTCCAGCATGGCGCGGGGTGGCAGCAGAAAGCCGATGCGCAAGCCGGCACCCACCGATTTTGCAAGGCTTGTGGTGTAGTAGCTTCCTTCCGGATAATGCGCCGCGATCGGTTCCGGGCGGTCTTCCACCAATGCACCATAGATATCATCTTCAATGATGGCGACCTCATGCGCACGCGCCAGCGCGGCGATCTCTGCTCGACGATGGGCGCCCATGATCGCGGTTGTCGGATTCTGCAATGTCGGGACAGTGAAGATGGCGGCTGGTTTGTGTTCCGCCAAAGCACGCTCGAGTGCTTCTGGTACAAGGCCTTCTTCGTCAATGGCAACGGGTGCGATACGACGCCCCATCAATTCCGTCTGCTGCAATATGGCGCTGTAGGTCAGCGCTTCGGTGAGGATGATGTCACCGGGTCTTGTCGCGGCCAGTATGGCCGTCAGAATTGCCTGCTGTGCGCCAGAACAGATGATGATCTCGTCGGCAGTTGGCCTGAAGTCCTTATAGCCGAGCCACCCCGCCGCTGCCTGACGGTGATGGGCCGCGCCGCCCGGCATGAGGTAGGTGTTGAAGGGCGAGGGCTCTGCCGGTTGTGCGTCGAGATAGGTGCGCATGGCGGCGCCAATAATTTCGCTCTGACCAACCGGGGCGGCGAGGGCGGACTTCATGGCGATCTCGGTCGAGTCCGGCAGGGTGGTGAAGCTGGAAGATCCGACACCACCACGCTCGATCATGGCTGGCGTATTGGCATCCAGCACATAGGTTCCCCGACCGACTTCACCGGCAATCTCACCTCGACTGGCAGACAGGGCATAGGCGCGAGATACGGTTCCGACGGTGACACCCAGCGAAAAGGCGAGATCGCGAAGGGGCGGCAGTCTCGTGCCCGGAGTGATCGCGCCTGACCTGATCGCATGGCGCAGGTGATCTGCAATCGCGCGGTAGCGTGGCCCCGGTCGCGCGGCAATGGCATCAACTTCAAACGGCGTAATTGTCATGGGTACAATAAAGACATTGAATTGAAAGGGCGCGTGATACATCTTGAATTATAGTGACAATAGGTCGTTTTGGCTATTTGTGCAAGCGAAATACCCAGAATGGCTTAAATTGTATCGATACAATTTAAGGTCAGGAGAATTGTGATGCAGGCCCGTCTTTTTCAGGTTGATGCCTTTGCCGCCAAGGTTTTCGAAGGCAATCCTGCCGCCATTGTGCCGCTGGATGCCTGGCCTGAAACCGCTCTGATGCAGGCACTTGCAGCCGAGAACAATCTCGCCGAGACAGCCTTTTTTGTGCCGGAGGGGGAGGGCTATCACCTGCGCTGGTTTACCCCGACGGTCGAGGTTGATCTGTGCGGCCATGCAACGCTTGCCTCAGCTCACGTGCTCTTTTCTCATCTCGGCTATGACAAGCCAGCGATCTCTTTCCAGACGCGAAGCGGCGAACTCGTCGTGAAACGTGAGGGTGACAAGCTTGCGATGGATTTTCCCGCTGCCAAACCGCGTCCCTTTCCCATGCCTGCCGGTATTGAGGAAGCGCTCGGCGCGCGACCGCGTGTCTATCTGCGCACCAGCAATCTGATGGCTGTTTTTGACACAGCGGCGGAAGTTAAGGCGCTTGCCCCGGATTTTCCTGCGCTTGCCAGAATTCTCAAGCCGCTCAATGCCGGGCTGATCTGCAGTGCCGAGGCTGATCCGGCGTCAGGTCATGACTTTGTCTCGCGCTTCTTTGCACCTGTTCACGGCATTGATGAAGACCCGGTGACAGGCTCTGCTCATTGCACCAGCGTGCCTTATTGGGCAAAAAAGCTGGGCAAGGTGGATGTTGTGGCGCGGCAAGTTTCAGCACGCGGCGGGACCTTATGGTGCAGCCATGCCGGGGATCGCGTGATTATCCGCGGCACCTGCGCTGATTATATGACGGCCGAGATATCCTTTTAACCTGAAGCATTGTGGCGATGATGATGCCTATTGAAACGCTGGCGCTCGGCGCTGTTTTTGCTGCCTCCATGATTTTCACGCCCGGCCCGGCCAATCTGAGCCTGTTCTCGGTGGGCGTGTCGATGGGGATCATGCGCGCGCTGCCCTATCTCATCGGGATCTGGATTGGCGGGTTTTTCGTCATGCTCGCAGGCGCTGCCGGTCTGGGCGCGCTGCTGGTGGCGGCGCCACAACTCTTCCTTGTGCTGAAGATACTGGGTCTTGCCTATATTTGCTGGCTGGGATGGAAGCTTTTTCATGCGGGCTTTGCGGGTAAAAGCCATGACGCGGCCCCTTCCTTCTGGACAGGCTTGTGGCTGCATCCGCTCAATCCCAAGGCCTATGTCCAGAATGTGATGCTGTTTACCGGCTTCATCACGCCGGGCATTTCCTATGTCGCCCAGGCTGCCATTCTGATCGCGGCGTCGATGGGCATGATGATGGTGGGTACCAGCATCTGGGGCTGGAGTGGCGGCGTTGTGGGCAGCTTCGTGCATGATTCCCGCACCATGCGGATGGTCTCCGGCGGGGCTGCCTGTCTCATGATTGCCAGTGTTGCTGCGGCTTTTATTGTCTGAGCTGCGACATGTTTGCCGGTGACAATCACGTCATTTGACAGGCCCAAGGTGCGGGACTATATCGATGCCGGGCCACCTTCCCCCACCGGAAGGCATCTATCTGAGAGGGTAGTCATATGACCGCCAATGAGCGTCCGTCCGTGCGTCCGGCTAATCCGCACTTTTCTTCCGGTCCCTGCGCCAAGCGCCCCGGTTGGAACATCAAAAATCTCGAAGCAGCCCTGGTAGGCCGCAGCCATCGCTCGAAACCGGGCAAGGCACGTCTTCTGGACGCGATTGAGAAAACCCGCAAAATTTTGAATGTCCCTGCCGATTACAGGATCGGTATTGTGCCGGCGTCCGATACGGGCGCCTTTGAAATGGCCATGTGGACAATGCTCGGTGCCCGTGGCCTCGACATGCTGGCCTGGGAAAGCTTCGGTGAAGGCTGGGTGACGGATGCCGTCAAACAGCTCAAGCTCAAGGATACGCGTCTCCTGAAAGCTGAATATGGCCAGCTGCCGGATCTGGCATCGGTCAATTTCGACAATGACGTGATGTTCACCTGGAACGGCACGACGTCCGGCGTGCGCGTGCCCAATGGCGACTGGATACCGGCCGACCGCAAGGGTCTCACGCTCTGCGACGCCACATCGGCGGCTTTTGCGCAGGACCTCGCCTGGTCGAAGCTCGATGTGGTGACCTATTCCTGGCAGAAGGTGCTGGGGGGTGAAGCCGCTCACGGCATGCTGATCCTCAGCCCGCGTGCTGTGGAACGCCTTGAGAGCTATACGCCGGCCTGGCCGCTGCCCAAGATTTTCCGCATGACCAAGGGCGGCAAGCTCATTGAAGGCATTTTCAAGGGCGAGACCATCAACACGCCCTCCATGATCTGCGTTGAAGATTATATCGACGCGCTTGACTGGTCCGATTCGATTGGCGGCCTCAAGGGGCTTATGGCCCGTGCAGACGCCAATGCCGCCGTGATTGGTGAATTCGTGCAGCGCGCACCCTGGATCGAATATCTCGCCGAAAAAGCCGAGACGCGGTCCAACACATCGGTGTGTCTGCGCTTTACAGATCCCAAGGTGGCAGGTCTTTCCGATGATGAGCAGGCCGCTTTCGCCAAGAGCGTTGCGGATATGCTCGACAAGGAAGGCGTTGCCAATGACATCAATGGCTATCGCGACGCGCCTGCCGGCCTCCGCATCTGGGCGGGTGCCACTGTCGAGACGGCTGACATGCGTGCGCTGATGCCCTGGGTCGAGTGGGCCTATGGCGAGGCCTTCGCCAAGCTTTAAGCGGCAACACATTCCACATTCTTTGCGGCGTGACCGGGCAGAGCCCGGCATGACCGATCCAATACATGGAGGCTTCAATGCCCAAGGTTCTTATTTCCGACAAGCTGTCGCCCGCTGCCGTCCAGATATTCAAGGATCGCGGCATAGAGGTTGACGTCAAGACCGGTCTCGACAAGGAAGAGTTGATCAAGATTATTGGCGCGTATGATGGTCTGGCCATTCGCTCTGCCACCAAAGTGACGCCGCAGGTTCTCGAAGCGGCAACCAATCTGAAGGTTGTTGGCCGTGCCGGTATTGGTGTCGACAATGTCGATCTGCCGGCCGCCACCGCGCGTGGCGTGATTGTCATGAACACGCCTTTCGGCAACTCAATCACCACGGCTGAACATGCCATTGCGATGATGTTTGCGCTGGCGCGCGATATTCCCCAGGCCAATGCTTCGACACATGCGGGCAAGTGGGAGAAATCAAAATTCATGGGTGTCGAAGTCACCGCCAAGGTGCTCGGCATTATCGGCTGCGGCAATATCGGTTCGATTGTTGCGGACCGTGCCATCGGGCTGCGCATGAAAGTGATTGCTTTCGATCCCTTCCTGACGCCGGAGCGGGCCGCCGACATGGGCGTTGAAAAGGTCGAGCTTGATGACCTGCTGGCGCGTGCTGATTTTATCACGCTGCATACGCCGATGACGCCGCAGACAAAAAATATTCTGAACGCGGCCAATCTTGCCAAGACCAAGAAGGGCGTGCGCATCGTCAACTGCGCCCGTGGTGGTCTGATTGTAGAAGCTGATCTCAAGGCGGCGATTGAATCAGGTCAGGTGGCCGGTGCCGCGCTCGACGTGTTTGAAGAAGAGCCTGCCAAGACAAATATCCTGTTCGGCATGGAGCAGATCATCTGCACGCCGCATCTGGGTGCTTCCACCATGGAAGCCCAGGAAAATGTGGCGCTTCAGGTGGCTGAGCAGATGTCTGACTATCTGCTTGATGGGGCGATCACCAATTCGATCAACGTGCCTTCGGTCTCGGCTGACGAAGCGCCCAAGCTCACCCCATTCGTGACGCTGGCCATGCAGCTTGGTTCTTTTGCGGGCCAGCTCACGGAAACGGGCATTTCCGAAGTGACGCTGGAATTTGAAGGCGACGTTGCCGAGATGAATACCCGCGTGCTCACCAATGCCGCCTTGACGGGTCTTCTCAAGCCGCAGCTTACGGATGTGAATATGGTTTCGGCCCCTGTCATTGCCAAAGAGCGCAATATTCAGGTCTCTGAAGTTAAGCGCGAACAGCGTGGTGCCTATGAAACCTATATCCGTCTGACGGTGAAGACAGAAACACAGTCACGTTCGGTTGCCGGGACGGTGTTCTCGGGCGGCAAGCCACGTCTCATCCAGATCAAGGGTGTGAACATGGAAGCCTCACTCGGCGAGCACATGCTCTACATCACCAATCAGGACAAGCCGGGTTTCATCGGTGCGCTGGGTGGCATTCTCGGCAAGGCGTCGCTCAATATCGCGAATTTCAATCTGGGTCGCGAAGAAGCCGGTGGCAATGCCATCTGCCTTATCGAAGTTGATGGCGATATCACACCTGCCGTGATTGCAGAGATCAAGGCTCTGCCGCATGTCGTGCAGGTCAAGGGTCTGAAGTTCTGATCGACTGCTTTTTGCAAAAATAAAGGCGGCGTGCTGACAGGCGCGTCGCCTATTTTTTGGCCCGCGTTCCAGTTTGTGGTCGCAGTGACGCGGCTGGTGCCTTCTCGGCCTCACCCGGCGATATTCAGGCTCATGGCTGTGTTCAGGGTGTGGAGAATGCGGCTGCGCAGCCATTTGTGACTTTGATCGTCATCGTAGGTCTTTGACCAGACGAGAGAGCTCTTGATCCGCGGCAAGGTGATCGGAGCCTTGAGGATTGTGAGCGCGTGATCGCGCATATGGCGCTGGATGAAACCCAGGCCGGTGATCGCCACGAGGTCGGTGACTTCCACAATGGAGGGGATGATGCTGACATCAGGCATGATGCAGGCGACATTTCGTTCAATGCCATTTTTACGGAGGGCATTGTCGATGAGTGTGCGGGCTGTATGATTTTCCGACGTAACAACATATCGAAAGTCTTGCAGCATCTCCCTGGTGATGGGCTTTGAGAGTGCTGGATGGCCGTTTCTCACTGTAAAGACCAGAGGTTCATCGACCAGCGGCTTATGGCTCATTGTCCCGTCCAGATAGGCGGCGGGAATAAAAGCAGTTTCGATTGAACCGTTGCGGATGTCGTTCAGGAGTGTTGTCGCGTCAATACTTTGGAGAACCATTTCAAGTTTCGCGTTTGGTGCTTCCTGTTCAAACAGATAGGCAAGGGCAGGTGTCAGCAGTGCCCGATAAAGATCGTTGAAGCCGACGCGGAAATGTCGTGTCGATGTTTCTGGGTCGAATTGACGTACGGTCGTCAGAATGCCCTCGACGGAGGCCAGCGCATGAGCAATCGGCAATGCGAGTGCGGTGGCCACGCGTGTCGGCTTCATGGTGTTGTCTGAACGAAAGAACAGGGCGTCGCCGGTAAAGTCGCGCAGGCGGCGCAATGCGTTGCTGACAGCTGGTTGCGATAGGCCAAGCTTTTGTCCTGCCGCGCCGATGCTGCGCTCGCGGTAGATCGCATCAAATACGAGAAGTAAATTGAGATCTAGTTCACGAATGTTCACAGCTCAGATGATTCCTGAAACGCAGCGGGAAGGGGGTGCAGTCTTTCCATCACGAATAGTAATTATTTCAAATTCATATGTCGCGTTGATTCCCAAATGGATGATGGCTCTTCGCTGAATGAATTGCCGCTTTTCCTTTGGATTGATGCCAGTCCTGCTTGTTTCAGAACTCTTCATTTGCTGCATTGGGTCTCAGTGGGGCTGTCTCAAATATAGAAACAGCATGAATCCGCAGGCTCCGCAAGGCACTCCTGCGATAGCGTATTTGCGTGTCCGGTGAATAGTCTGGATGCGGCCAAGAGGGGCATTATGAAATCGGCGAAACGTCAATCG
Organism: Hyphomicrobiales bacterium; assembly: GCA_016124805.1. GTDB lineage: Bacteria > Pseudomonadota > Alphaproteobacteria > Parvibaculales > Parvibaculaceae > Parvibaculum. The sequence goes on from WGND01000003.1 coordinate 278,295, forward strand.
GGTCACTTACAGTTTTTGGCCCGGGCAGCTTTATGCGTCCTCTCTGTTCTCGCTGTCGTGCCGTTGACGCAGGCGGCGCGCGCCGCCGATACCGAGATCAGCACCTCCGTCGGGGCGCAGACCTGGACAGGCGAAAATTTCACGGTGACGGAGACAGGTGAAGTCACCGGTGTCGATACTGACGGTATTGAAGTGACTGCGCCGGGCAGCGGCACATTGACCAATCGCGGCACGATCACGGCAGACGGCTTCTACAGGGCCATCAACACGTTTGGTGCCTTTGGCGCTCTGGTCAATAGCGGCACGATCAGCAGCACCGGCGGCGGGAGTGGTCTTTATGTTGGTGATTCCGACGGGGCGGTCATCACCAACGAGGCCGATGGTGTTATTTCCGGTGGGATAGGTTTTTCCTATGCAGGCACGGTCATATCAGTTTTCACCAATGCGGGCCTCATTTCCGGTGATAATTATGGAGCATATGCCACCTATGCGACGCAGCCCGGACAGTCGGGCCTCATGGGCAGCATTGATGAATTCAACAACAGCGGCACCATCACCGGCGGGCAAATCGGCCTTAACCTCGCTAGCAGTTTCATCGGGACATTTAATAATAGCGGCACTATTTCCGGTGACGACTATGGTATTTTTTTCGGGAAATTCGACACGTTCACCAATGACACCGACGGCATCATCTCCGGTGATGAGGCACTTTACTCGATTGATTTTGATACATTGATCAATCGCGGCAAAATTATTGGTGGTGAATATGGTGTATTCGCAATCAGTATTGTGCAGTCACATGCGCTTTTCCAGAATGACGGGCTGATTTCGGGCGACACGGCTTTCCAACTTTCCGGCGACTACGACACTATTCTCAACAACGGGACCATCAGCAGCGACGACACAGCGCTGTTTTTAAACGGCGGACATGTTGACACGCTGACCAATAATGGATTGATCCGTGGACAAATTTTATTGATCGGCTCCTCGGGTTTTCCGGTAGTCACGCCGGACCTGATGATCGACAATTTCACCAATAGCGGCACGATCGAAGGCGACATTCGCGCTATTTATGGTGCGACGCTTACCATCAATGGCGGTGCGGACCGGCGCGGCCTGCTGACAGGGCTTGACGGCGCGCAGGGTCTCATCAGAACGAATTATGGTCTGGCTGATCTTCCGCAGTTTGACGTCTACAATGCCGCCAATCGGGACCTCACTTTTGGCAGCGGCTTGCTGCTTCTCAATGATGTCATTGATGCGGGCGATGCCCATGTGCGGTTTGCCGGTGCCAATGTGCAGATCAACAATGCGGTCGCCGTCACCGGCAATGTCGTGATGTCGGCAGGCGGCATGGTTTTCGGCGTCAGCGCGCCAGACACCTATGGTCACTATACCGTCACCGGCACAGCCGCGCTTGATGCGGGCACCGTCTCGCTTGTGGCGCTTGATGCGCCCGTCTTTCAGGTCGGCCAGACCTATCATGTGCTCAGCGCCGACAGCATGACCGCGGGCAGCATCACCACATCCATTGCCGGTTACGACACGTCCTATGCCATTCTCGACATGGGCGGGTCTTATGATTTTGTCGTCTCCGTGGATGGTGTCGATGCAGCCTATAGTCAGGTGGGTTTCACCACGGGCCAGATGTTGCTCAACGGTTCGGCCCCTGTGATCAGCACCATCGCCACCCATCAGGATGAGCAGATCGCAGCCCTCGGCGCATCAGGTGTCGCCGCCGGTTCGGCCAGTTTGCAAGGCCGCCTCTGGGGCAAGGTTTTGCGGGCGGATACGGACCGCGAAACAAATGCGGCCTCTGTTGGCTATGGCACGAAGAGCACAGGCTTTGTTGTTGGCGCAGACATGCCACTTGATGATGAAGCGTTTGAGGCGGGGCTCGCTCTGAGCTGGTTGCGCGATATCGGCAACAGCGCCGACCGGCTCAACGGTACGGATGCCACCATCGACAATTATCAGGTGACAGCCTATGGCACATGGCGGCCTGCTGATCGTGTGCGCCTCGACGGGCAGCTTGCCTATGGTCTCGCCCGTGTCGGTCAGCATCGCTATGTGAGCGTCGCGGGTGCCGTTGCTGACGCGGATTATGACGGTGACCAGATCGTCGGCGACCTCACGGCGTCCTATGCGATCCCGCTCGGCCCCAAGTCGTCGCTCACGCCTTATGCGGGTCTACGTGCCGTCCGTGTCACAGCAGACAGCTATCGCGAGCAGGGCGCGGGCATCGCCAATCTCTCGGTCGATGAATTCTCGGCGACTAGTCTCCGCCATGATATCGGTGTCAAGCTCGCTACCGATGTCAGGAGCGATCAGGGCACGTTCACCCCGACGCTGCGACTGGGCTGGCTGCACGAATATCGTGATACCCCGCTTACAACATCGGGTACATTCGGGGTTACGCCCTTCGCTCAAAGTTCAGCCCGTGTGGCGCGTGACGGCCTCGGTGTCGGCCTCGGCGTCGAACTTGCCGTCAGTGACAGTCTTTCCGTCGGCATTGCCTATGACGGCGAATATCGTTCCGACTATCAGAGCCATACCGGCAGCATCAAAGCCTCGCTCAATTTTTGAGCGAGGCGGCTTTGCCGTTATTTTTGGATGCTTCTGTCTAACACATCGGAATGCGCAAGCCGTCCGGCAGTTTCGTCTTCTCGTCGCCACAGGCCAGCGCCAGTTGCGCGTTTGTCAGGCCTTTGGCGCGGGTGAAGTCGGCGCCGGAGAGGTTGGCACCTGTGAAATCCACACCATTCAGGGAGGCGTAGCGGAAGATCGCCCCGCGCGCATCAACATCACGAAGCTTGAGATTATCAACCCATTCGATGAGGCGCAGATTGGCGCCCATGAGGATGGCACCTGTCAGGTCTGCATTGTGGAGCAGGGCGGCGTCAAGACGAGTGTAGGAGAGATTGGCCTTCTTGAGATTGGCGCCCCGCAGATCAATGCCCGAGGCATCGGCACCTGAGAGATTGGCGCCTTCAAGGTTGGCGCGGGAAAAACGGCCGCCTGTCAAATCGGCACCGGCCAGATTTGCCTGTCGCATGTCCGACCCCTGAAAACTGGCAAGCCGCAGATAGGCCTTTTTGAAATCGGCCCCTGCCAGCGTGCATTTCCGGCAGGCAATCAGTTTCTTGCCGGACTCAGCCTTCATGCCATTCACAAGCGCGGTGTCCACCGGTGGCAGGGCATCGGGCGGTGAATCCGGCGCGCGCAGTTCGCCGATGGCTTCCTCTGCCTGTGGCGGCGGCGGAACAATCTCGGCCATGATCGCGGGTGGATCGGTTTTCTGGAGAAGCGGGGGCAGGATGCTTTCCAGATGCGTCTGGCCGGTCATCACAAGCAAGAGATGAAACAGGAAGGAGACCGCCAGCGTTCCGAGAAAGAGGCGCAAGCCTGCTTTTTCCGCCGTGTGAAGAGCGGGAATTTCCGACATGGGAGCAGGCACGACAAGCGACATGATGGTCCGGACAGGTGTTACATTTTCGCTGACAATAGATCAGCCATTCAGCTCTGTCTCGTCCCGTCATGTCGGGCCGCGAGCCCCTGCGTAAAACCGGCCATAAGTGATTTGGTGGCTTGAATTATGGCGTCAGCATAGCTTGCTTGGGGCCGGAGTAGCGGAAATGCGGGCTCATAACGATTGCTCTCCGTATATAAGCTTTCCTTCCTGTCACTGATCCGTTAGAAACTGCCAAAGCCCCCTGCCGAAAAGCATGGGGGCTTTTGGCTTGTTTGGCCAAATCGGACTCATTTTCCTAAGGCATTGAAATCATGGCAAATGTGGCAGTGGTCGGCTCTCAGTGGGGCGACGAGGGCAAGGGCAAGATTGTGGACTGGCTTTCGGAGCGTGCCGATGTCGTGGTGCGCTTTCAGGGCGGCCACAATGCAGGACACACGCTTGTCATTGATGGTGTGACCTACAAGCTCTCCTTGCTGCCGTCAGGCATTGTGCGTCCGGGCAAGCGTTCCATTCTCGGAAATGGCGTGGTGCTCGATCCCTGGGCTTTTATCAAGGAAGCTGACGAGATCGCTTCCAAGGGTGTTTCCGTAACGCCGGATAATCTTTCGATTGCTGAAAACGCCGTTCTGATCCTGCCCGTTCACCGGGAACTTGATGAGATGCGAGAGAGCGCGAATTCGGGTGTGAAGATCGGTACGACCAAGCGTGGCATTGGTCCGGCCTATGAGGACAAAGCCGGTCGGCGCGCCATCCGCGTTGTCGATCTTGCCGATCCCGACACGCTGACGATTAAAGTCGAGGGTCTGCTGGCGCATCACAATGCATTGCGCCGTGGCAATGGTCTTGAAGAATTTGAAGTCGCACCACTCGTCGATGCGCTGAAAGACATCGCGCCGCGCATTCTGCCCTTTGTCGCGCCGGTCTGGCGTTTGCTTGATGAAGCCAAGCGACAGGGTCAACGCATCCTGTTTGAAGGTGCCCAGGGCACCATGCTTGACGTCGATCACGGGACCTATCCCTTTGTCACGTCGTCCAACACGGTGGCCGGGCAGGCCGCTGCCGGTTCAGGCGTTGGCCCCGCCGCTATCGGCTATGTGCTCGGGATTACCAAGGCCTATACGACACGTGTCGGTGAGGGCCCGTTTCCGACCGAACTCACCGATGAAGTGGGACAGCGTCTTGGCGAACGCGGCCATGAATTTGGCACTGTCACCGGACGCAAGCGTCGTTGCGGCTGGTTTGATGCGGTCATGGTCCGTCAGGCGATCAAGACGGGCGGCATTACCGGTATCGCACTGACCAAGCTTGACGTGCTTGACGGGTTTGACGAACTCAAGGTCTGTGTTGCCTATGAAGTAGATGGCAAGCGTCTGGAACATTTCCCGGCGGGCATGGATGCGCAGAAAAAAGTTACGCCCATATATGAGACGCTTGAGGGCTGGCATGAGAGCACGCAGGGTGCCCGTTCCTGGGCGCAGCTGCCTGCGGCCGCCGTCAAATATGTACGCTATGTGGAAGAGTTGATTGAGGCGCCGGTGGCACTGCTGTCGACTTCGCCTGATCGCGAGGACACTATTCTCATGACAGATCCGTTTGAGGACTGATTATTGGCCTGTTGACGGACCATATCTGGTTCTGCTTGCCCATTTTGGTCATATCTGTCGGCAATTTGGGCCGATAGAGCCCTTTTCATTAATGAAAGTAAGTGTTTAAAGCTGCATTGCAGATAGCATTCTGACTTTTTTGCCATAGACAGCGACGGATCGTTTTCGCCGGTTCGTTAGACATCAATCAGATGATTTGACGGCTGACAGAAGTGACGGGAACGCAGGGGCTGAAAATTTGCTATTCATTATCGGATCACAAAAATCCGGCACGACATGGTTGAGAAATTGTATTTCTCACCTCATGCCGATATCGCTCAATCAGGAATGGTACCTGCCTGATCTGTATGATTCTTTCAGCCAGCATGTCGAGAAATACGGCGCTACGCTGGAGGGCGAAGAACGCCAGCAGGCTTTGAGGCAAAGCCTCGCCGCGGCCTGGAGCGCAATGCTGGATACTGCGACACCGGGCGCACTTGCCGACAAAAGCGCCTATCCTTGTGTGCCCACCCGGGGGCAACCCGTTCGCAATGATCTTTATCCCAATGCGGTGCGCATCGCCCGCGACGTGTTCCCTGACAGTCGCGTTGTTGTCATCACACGTGACCCGCGTGCTGTCTGGAATTCATGGGTCCATTTTAAGCGTGCCATGCGTACGCGTCCCCGTCGTTTCGAGACAATCAAGACATGGATGCGTCGTAAAAATCCGGAATATAACCCGGCTGTCTTTGCTGCAAACTGGCAGACCCAGAACAGGCAATGGATGGACGACAATCCGGATTCTTTCATCCGTTATGAAGATCTGAAAAAAGATTTCCAGGGGACACTCAGGCCTGTTCTGGAAGCACTCCGGCTTGATATCTGCCCGGAAACGCTCGCCCATATCGAAGCATGTGAATATGAGATCAGCAAATCCCGGCATCGGCAGCCGGCCCTTTATCGCAAGGGCACGACTGACGACTGGAAAGAACATCTTTCAGCAATGGAGGTGGATTGTATTGAGCGGGAAGCCCACGATCTTATGGCAGCACTGGGTTATATTGAGTAGATCGCTGAGCCTCCGCAAGCTCGGGGCGATGTCTAGTCTTTGCCCATCGCTTCTTTTTCCTGGCCGGTGATCGAGCCTTCGGTGAATAGATATTCCTTCAGCTCCTTGTCGAAATGACCGTCATTGCGACGAATCCATTCCAGCACCATGGCAGCATGTTCGATTTCTTCGTGCGCGTTGTGCAGCAGGATCGCCTTGAGCTCGGCGTCATCGGTGTCGTCCGCTCGCTGCTGGTACCAGTCAACAGCTTCAAGCTCCTCCATGAGCGAAGAAATGGCATAATGCATATGCAGGGTTTTCTTGGACAGTTTCTCGCGCGGGACGTGAAGGCCTTCGCTGGACATGGCACTTGTTCCTTTTGTTTCTTCAGGTGTAGGGCGGGGGCTTATCTGGGGCGCGGGCCTGTCAGGCTCAGCCTTTTTTCGACCGAAAAGAAATCTGAACATCTCGAGGCCCCTTTCGTCTTGAAGCCTAGCGCGGAAATCAGCTCTTTTCCATGTCTTGGAACAATTCTGAGGTGGAAACCTGCCCGGTGCGAAAACCGGGCAGGCGACCATATCTTACTTGATCTTACATGGGTGATGCGGCGATCAGGCTACCGATAACCGGCCAGATGACCATGATGGTACCGGCCACACCGATGGCATAGGCGACGGTTCGGATGCCGACCACGGTAATGCCCAGCACATAGGTGATGGCATGGACGAGGCGCGCATAGAGGAAGATTTCTGCCCCCAGCAGACTCATTTCGGTATGCACATTAGCCAGATGACCAATGATGATGAAGAAGCCGAAGATCACGAGATTTTCGAGAAGGTTCATATAGGCGCGGCGTGTGCGTGGCACCCAGCCGGTGGCTGTCGAGGCTTCGTCGCGATTGCTGATGCCCCAGCCGAGGCCCATTGTCTGGGTATTGCCCGCAGCCGACATGAAGATCAGAACAAGCAGGAGCAGCGTGCTCCATGCCAGAATGGCAAGTTCAGGTGTCATTGGTTTTCTCCCGGTTCCCCCCCGATTCTCGGGGTTGTCAGAAGAGCCTAAACCTGAATTTCCGACTTTCCCATGACAAATGCCTAATTGATGAGCATTTCAAAAAGGCTCCGGTTGGCCAGGGGAATCATGCACATGATGATGCCCGCTGTTGCGATGACCCAGGTGAGGGTGCGCAGGCCGGGGGTTCCCAAGGCATAGGCGGGCAGATAGGCAACGCGGCCCCAGAGATAGAGCTGGGCGCCGAGCTCGCTCCACCATGAGCTGTTGTTGCTGACATATCCCATCAGCACGAGGGCTGCGAAAAAAGGGAATGTCTCAAGGTAATTATGCAAGGCCCGCTTCATGCGCGCGGCCTGGCCTTGATGACTGTGGGCCTTGTCGCGGGCACTGATGGTCCAGGCATTGCCGGCCTGCCAGCGTTGCGTGAGCATGTGGATGGCAAGATGAATGAAGCCGAGCATGACAGCCCAGAACAGCATGGCCAATTCGACAGTCATTTCAGGCGCTCCCTTTGTCGTTATCTCACTCTAGCGCAGAATCATCTCTCTGAGGCTCTTTACCTTGACGACTTTGAGAGTCATTGTCGGTTTTTCCGAGGGGTGTTCGGCAGGTGCCGGGCTGAGATGGCTATCAGCAGCTGAACCCTTAGAACCTGATCCGGGTCATGCCGGCGAAGGGACGGGACGCGATACCTGCCGCTTTTGCCTGCGCCGGATTTCCGCACACGCTATGGGAGATCCTGATGAATATCCATGCCAAGCCAGATGTGACGACCGGCCCGCTGCCTGCCTCGCGCAAGGTCTATACGAGCCCTGAAGGCTTTGCCGAATTGCGTGTGCCCTTCCGCGAAATCAGCCTGCATCCCAGCGCCAAAGAACCGCCGGTGCGTGTCTATGACACAAGCGGGCCCTATACCGATCCCGATGCCCGCATTGACGTTGACCGCGGGCTGGTGCGGCATCGCGAAGCCTGGCTTGAAGCGCGCGGTGACACGGAAATTTATGAAGGACGCGAAATCAGGCCAGAAGATAATGGCAATGTATCGGATGCCCGTCTGGCGCGTGCGTTTCCTGCGACCCATGCCCCGCGTCGCGGCAAGCCCGGTCGTCCGGTCACCCAGTATGAATATGCCAATGCTGGCACCATCACGCAGGAAATGGCCTATATCGCGGAGCGCGAAAATATCGGTCGCAAGGCCGCGCTCGCCAATGCGGCGCACAAGATTGCTGAAGGTGAAAGCTTCGGGGCTGATATTCCCGAATTCATCACGCCGGAATTTGTGCGCGCTGAAATTGCCGCCGGGCGCGCCATCATTCCCGCCAATATCAATCATCCTGAAGTCGAGCCGATGATCATCGGGCGCAACTTCCTTGTGAAAATCAACGCCAATATCGGTAATTCAGCCGTCACATCTTCGGTCGCTGAAGAAGTGGACAAGATGGTCTGGGCGATCCGCTGGGGGGCCGACAATGTGATGGACCTTTCAACGGGTCGCAATATTCACAATACGCGCGAATGGATCATCCGCAATTCGCCGGTGCCCATCGGGACGGTGCCGATCTATCAGGCACTGGAAAAAGTTGATGGCGTTGCTGAAGACCTGACATGGGAGGTTTACCGCGACACGCTGATTGAACAGGCCGAGCAGGGCGTTGACTATTTCACCATTCATGCCGGTGTGCGTCTGGCCTATGTGCCGCTGACGGCCAAGCGCGTCACGGGCATTGTGTCGCGTGGTGGGTCCATCATGGCGAAGTGGTGCCTTGCCCATCACAAGGAAAGCTTCCTCTACGAACATTTCGAGGATATTTGCGACATCATGCGCGCTTACGATGTCTCCTTCTCGCTGGGTGACGGTCTGCGTCCGGGCTCCATTGCGGATGCGAATGACGAAGCGCAGTTTGCCGAGCTGGAAACGCTGGGCGAGCTCACGCAGATCGCGTGGCGCAAGGGCTGCCAGGTGATGATCGAAGGGCCGGGTCATGTGCCGATGCACAAGATCAAGGTCAATATGGACAAGCAGCTCAAGCATTGCGGGGGCGCGCCCTTCTATACGCTTGGGCCGCTGACGACCGATATTGCGCCGGGTTATGACCACATCACGTCCGGCATTGGCGCGGCAATGATCGGCTGGTTTGGCTGCGCCATGCTCTGCTACGTCACGCCCAAGGAACATCTGGGCCTGCCCAACCGGGCTGATGTGAAAGAGGGCGTCATCACCTACAAGATTGCCGCCCATGCCGCCGATCTGGCCAAGGGCCATCCGGCGGCACAGCTGCGCGATGATGCGCTGTCACGGGCGCGGTTTGAATTCCGCTGGGAAGACCAGTTCAATCTGGCGCTCGATCCCGAACGGGCGAAAGATTTCCATGATCAGACCCTGCCCAAGGATGCGCATAAGGTCGCGCATTTCTGCTCCATGTGCGGGCCGAAATTCTGCTCGATGAAGATCACGCAGGAAGTGCGCGATTATGCTGAAAGCGGCATGGCGGATATGTCGGACAAGTTCCGAAATTCCGGTGGCGAGCTTTATCTGGAAGAGGCGGACGCTGCCAACAAAACGGCGAACGCCTCGCTTGGTGCCAAACGCGAAGACCCGATTCCGTGATGCCATGACAGATCTTGCCCGCGCCATCCCCGTCCTCGCCTCGCTCAACATCGATGAGAGCCGACGCTTCTACACGGAGAAGCTCGGCTTTGTTGCCGAGCTATATGGCGACTATCTGATTGTGCGTCGTGACGAGATTGAGCTGCATTTCTGGCTGGCCGATGATCGCATTCATCCTGAAAATACGTCCTGCTACATCCGTGGCGGGCAGGTGCCTGCGCTTTATGATGACCTCAGCACGCGCGGTATCGGCGTTGATCCGATCGGTCAGGAGCGTCTTTCAGAATTTGTAGTGCGCCCCTGGGGCATGAAGGAATTCTATGTCTGGGACGTGCATGGCAATCTGCTGAAATTCGGCTGTGCGCCGCAAGAAATCTGATCCGGCGCCTATGACTTTTGACAGGCTGCCTGACCTACTCGCGCCCAATCTCCGGCTCGTCTTTGTCGGTACCGCCGCGTCACATCGCTCGGCAGCAGAAGGCGCCTACTACGCGCATCCCGGCAATCGCTTCTGGCGAACTCTGCATGAGGTTGGTCTGACGCCGCGCCTTTATGCGCCGTCCGAGTTTCGCGATCTCTTGGCGCTGGGCATCGGCTTTACCGATATGTCGAAGCGTGGTTCCGGCATGGACCACAATGTGGCAGCAGACGAATTCGATGCGGCCCGCTTCGTGTCCGCCATCAAAAAATTCCGTCCGCGCGTCATTGCCTTTACCTCGAAGAAGGCAGCAAGCGTTTGCTATAGTGTTCCGACACAAAAAATCAGGCTGGGGCTGCAAGCGCCTCAACCTGATTTTCCATCGGTCTTTGTGCTGCCTTCACCTTCGGGTGCGGCGACACGCTATTGGGACATCGCCCCGTGGCGGGCCCTTGCCGCATTCATCAAGCAGCGCGCTGCGGACCGCGGATGAGTTTGCCCGGCAATTGGCCAGTTGGTTCATCATCACGCGCGACGACCACACCTGACAGGATTGTGGCCTTGTAGCCATGCGCGCCCTGCCAAAGCCTGCGGCCACCGGCGGGCAGGTCGAAGCGCATTTCGGGATGGGTGAAGGACAGGTTGTCATAGTCGATGATATTGACGTCCGCCTTCATACCCGGCCTCAGCACGCCACGATCAAAGAGACCATATTGCTCGGCTGTGTCTTTTGTCTGGATACGGATGATCTGTTCGAGCGGGATTTTGGGCCCGCGTGTGCGGTCGCGCGTCCAATGCGTCAGCATGAAGGTGGGCGTGCCACCATCGCAGATTGCACCGACATGGGCGCCGCCATCGGCAAGGCTGAGACCGGTCTGCGGATGCAGGAGTGTTTCTTCAATCGCCGTATAGTCGTTGGTTGAATAGCCAAAGAGCGGGAAATAGATCAGCGCCTTGCCGTCCTGCATCATCATTGCATCATAAGCGGCTTCCTGGGGTGTTTTGCCTGCGCGTGCGGCGACGGCGGCAATGGCATCTTCAGGGGCGGGCTCATAATTCTCACGCTCGCCGAAGGGATACATCTTGTGATAGCTCGTCGTGATGAACTTGCCGAAGTCGCCGAGCTTCTCGACATTTTTGCCGGAGGTAATGGCGGCGCGCACGGCCGGATCGCGCAGCTTTTCGAGACGTTCTTCAATCGGCAGCCGGGCGTAAGGCGCATATTCCGGGAAGCCGATAAAGGGATGCACCGAGGTCTGCCAGCCCATGAGCAGACCCACAGGCCGGCCTGAATGCTGACCGCGAATATTGGTCACGCCCTGTGCACGGGCCTCATCAAGATGTTTCAGCATCTTGCGGTAAAGGTCCGGCGCCTCATCGATCTGCTGGATCTGGAAGGTCACCATGCGGCCGGTATCCCTGGCCATGGCCAGCATCCAGTCGAATTCCTTTTCCATTTCGCGATGGGTGGCGGCAATCTGGAACACGCCTGTCCCCTGATCCTTGAGCGCGGCGGCAATGCCCATGAGCTCGTCATTGGCGGCAAGTGTGCCGGGTACAGGATCACCTGTCAGCGTGTTGTGCAGGTCGGTGCGTGAGGTGGAGAAACCCAGGGCGCCCGCCTTGATGGCTTCGCCCGTGAGCTTGCGCATCTGTGCAATGTCATCTGCAGTGGCCGGCTCGTTGCGGATGCCGCGGTCACCCATCACGTAAACACGCAGGGCGCAATGGGGCATCTGGGTGCCGATGTCGGCGGCATAGCGACGCTTGTCCAGCGCGTCGAGAAATTCGGGAAAGCTTTCCCATTCCCATTTGATGCCTTCATGCATGGCGGCACCGGGAATATCCTCAACGGCTTCCATGAGGTCGATCAACTCACTGCGTGACTCAGGCTTGACGGGGGCAAAGCCGACACCGCAATTGCCCATGACAACGGTCGTGACGCCGTGCTGGGAGGAGGGGGTAAGCCAAGGGTCCCATGTCGCCTGGGCATCATAATGGGTGTGGATATCCACAAAGCCCGGTGTGACGAGGAGGCCGTCTGCATTGATCTCTTCACGACCTTTGCCCTCGACCTTCCCGACGGCCGAGATACGCCCTTTGTCGATGGCGATGTCACCAATGAAGGGGGCAGCGCCTGTGCCATCGACAATCCTGCCGCCACGGATCACCAGATCATGTTCAGCCATTCGTCAGTCCTCCCGCCATTGATGCCTTTTGGCATTTCGTTGGGGACAGTTTTACGATTTGGACTGTGAAAAGACAACCGCGCTCACAGGTCGGGTCCGCCGGTCGCCTTGGCCACGCCCGCGCGCAGAAAGACGAAAGCCACGCCCTGCAGCGCCAATTCGGCCGGCTGGGGAAACCATTTCGAGACGTCGATGCCATATAGCGTGAGCAGCAGGGGCACGATCATGGAAAAGCCGACAATATAGGTTCGATATCCGGAAAGCATGGGCAGGGCTCCTTTTTGGTATGATTGTGCCAGAATAGCAGCTGCGCCATGCCGCGTTATGACATCTCTTCGCGAAGATGTGATTGGAAGGAAGAGGGCCGACACTGGAAGAATGGCCCGGCAACGCTTACATCCAGCGGACACCAAAGGAGAAGCTCATGTTCAGCCTGCGCAAGAAAGCCGAAATGCCCGCCGCCGATGAGGCCCTGAAAGGCCGCAAGGAGGCGATCCCGACCGCCAAAACCCATTTTGTGAGCGGCGTTCCGCTCAAAGGTCCTTATCCCGATGGCATGGAGCAGGTCATTTTTGGTCTTGGCTGTTTCTGGGGTGCGGAACGCATGTTCTGGAAGGTGCCGGGTATCTATGTGACAGCGGTTGGCTATGCGGCGGGCTTCACGCCGAACCCGACTTATGAGGAAGTCTGCTCGGGTCGCACGGGGCACAATGAGGTGGTGCTTGTCGTTTATGATCCGAAGATCGTTTCCTTCGAGGCGCTGCTGAAAATTTTCTGGGAGAACCACAATCCCACGCAGGGCATGCGTCAGGGCAATGATGTGGGCACGCAATATCGCTCCGGCATCTATGTCATGACCAATGCCCAGCATGTGGCCGCCGCCCGCTCGCAGGCGATGTTTGCCGCCGAGCTTGCGCGCAACGGCTATCCGCCTGTGACGACGGAAATTCTTGAAGCCGGCCCCTTCTATTTTGCCGAGGAGTATCACCAGCAATATCTGGCAAAAAACCCGGCAGGCTATTGCGGCCTTGGCGGCACAGGGGTGACCTGCAATATCAGTGCGGATGCCCAGAGCGCTTAAATCTCAAGTTTATAAGTCATGGACCGGCATGTCCGGGTCATCCACGTCTTGATGTTCAAAAGGTCGTGGATGTTCCGCCTGAAGCGGAGCATGACGGCCAGAGAAAACAAAAAACCCGCTCATCACTCAGCGGGTTTTTCATTTCGTCCGTGTGCGATGCAATCAGAGTTCGGATAGCGCTTCCCGTCGTGCATCCGACTGCTCGCGGGCCGCGTTTTTCATGGCCTTTTGCAGCTTTTCAAAGGCACGCACCTCAATCTGGCGCACGCGTTCGCGGCTGATGCCATATTCCTGGCTCAGATCTTCCAGTGTCGCCGGTTCATCCTTGAGGCGCCGCTCGGTGAGGATATGCATCTCGCGCTCATTGAGCGATTGCATGGCGTGCGCCAACATCTCGCGGCGGATATCCAGTTCCTCGTCTTCGCCAAGGGCTGTTTCCTGATCGACCGTGTCGTCCACCAGCCAGTCCTGCCATTCGCCGCCTTCGGCATCCTGACGCATGGGGGCGTTCAGCGAATTGTCCGGCCCGGACATGCGCCGGTTCATGGAGATGACTTCGTCTTCGGTCACGCCGAGGCGGGTCGCAATCTCCGTTACATGCTCATGGTCGAGATCGCCATCTTCAATGGCCTGAATCTGGCCCTTCACCTTGCGCAGGTTGAAGAACAGCTTTTTCTGGGCCGCGGTCGTGCCGAGCTTCACCAGCGACCAGGAGCGCAGGATATATTCCTGTATCGAGGCGCGGATCCACCACATGGCATAGGTGGCCAGACGGAAGCCCTTTTCGGGCTCGAAGCGTTTGACCGCCTGCATCAGGCCGACATTGCCTTCGGAAATGACTTCGCCGATGGGCAGGCCATAGCCGCGATAGCCCATGGCGATTTTGGCCACGAGACGCAGATGGCTTGTCACCATCTTGTGGGCGGCTTCGGAATCCTCATGCTCTTTCCAGCGCTTGGCCAGCATGTATTCCTCTTCCGGTGCGAGCATCGGAAATTTGCGGATTTCCTGCAGATAGCGCGAAAGGCTGCCCTCTGGATTGGGCGCCGGAGCGAGTCTTGTTGCCATGGAAATACCCCTCGAATTCAATACTGCCTGATCTGGATCGGCTCCAGTCTAAGCGCTTCCCATATGTAGGGGATAAATTTGGCCAAAAAAGGGTCTGGGCGCTTGAAAATTAAAACTGTTCCAAGTTGTAAAATGAGGTTTTCTGCCGTTTTTGCGCTCAGTTCGCTTCCAGTGCCTCAATAAGATGAGCCATATCCGCGGGTATTTCGGCGTCGAAACTCATCGGCTCCAGCGTGCGCGGATGCTCAAAGCCCAGATGATGGGCATGCAGCGCCTGCCTGTTGAGGGCGAGGAGGGCGGTTTGGGCTTCTGGCGTCAGCTTCACCGCCCGGTTGCGCTGGCCCGCGCCATAGGTCTCATCGCCGAGTAGGGGGTGGCCGATTGAGGTCATGTGAACGCGGATCTGATGCGTGCGACCGGTTTCCAGCGCGCATTCCACGAGCGAAACCAGGGCAGGTTCGCCAAATTTCTCGCGGACCTCATAATGGGTGATCGCTTCGCGTCCGCCATTGCGGCTGATGGCCATTTTGAGCCGGTTCTTGGTGCTGCGTGCAATATTGCCTTCAATGAGCCCTTTGCGCGGTTCCGGCGCCCCCCAGACAAGGGCCGTGTAGGAGCGGCTCAGGCGCCCGTCGCGGCCATGGGCGGCAAATTGATCGGCCAGACCATGATGGGTGAAGTCGTTCTTGGCAACGACCATGACGCCGCTTGTATCCTTGTCGAGGCGATGGACGATGCCGGGGCGGCGCTCGCCGCCAATGCCGGAAAGCGAGTCACCGCAATGGGCAATCAGCGCATTGACGAGCGTCCAGTCGGGATTGCCGGGGGCGGGATGGACCACCAGACCGGCCGGCTTCATCACAACGATCAGGTCGTCATCTTCATAGATGATCTCCAGATCAATCGCCTGACCCAGCGGTGTAGCGTCGACAGGCGGGGGCATGGTGATCGTGAAGACCTGGCCTTCCTTCACCTTTTGGGAGGCGTTTCCGGGCGGGGCGCCGTCCAGCAGCACGGCCCCTTCATCCAAAAGGGCTTTTAATCGGGCACGAGACAGGGCTTCCACCTTGTCCGCCAGCGCATCTGTGAGATATTTGTCGAGGCGCGTGCCGCCTTCGCCTTCACCCACGGTGATGGTATAGCGTGAGGCCATGTCGGCGTCGTCGGCCTCTAGGTCATCAATTTCTTGGATTTCTGGATCGTTCATGTCTGAAGATAGCTCGAGTGCGGCCACAATGGAACCAAAGGACGGCAAGCGGGCAGCGGCGGCGATGACGCCGGAAAATGCGCGCGCCCTTGGCCTTCTCAAGATCGGTGTCGTGGTCATGGGGGTGATTTTTATTGCGGGCTTCATGCTCGTGGTCGGGACGCTTATCTATCGCGCCGTCAATGCCGGTGACAAGCTGGCTGTGAAGGCGGCGCCATTTGGTGTCAGCAATATCCGCATTGATGCCGGCCAGAGCGTGAAGGATGTCACGCTGGGCGATGGCCGTATGGCAATCCATGTCAGCGGCGCCAAAGGCGAAGCGATCATTCTGGTTGATCCGAAGACGGGTCTGGAGATCGGCCGTATCCAGCTGCGCGCGATGTCGGATTTCGCCGCCGCCCGGCCTTGAGCCGAGGGCCTTGCTCCGTGGGCGCGTCATGGCGGATCGCGCCGGAAGTGCTGGACCTGATTGAACGCGAGGCGCGGACGTCTTTTCCAAATGAGTGCTGTGGTGTGTTGATTGGGCGTCGCCGTGGCGGCGTTGCTTGGCTGGTGCAGGCCGTGCCGGCGCGCAATGTCACGGGGCGCAATCCCCGTCGTTCCTTCGAGATTGATCCAACGCTCCTGCTTGCCTTGCAGAAGAGCCTGCGCGGCAGCCCTGAATTTGTGGCGGGTTTCTATCATTCCCATCCGCGCGGCGTGGCGCGGCCATCACCGCGTGATGTCGGCGGCGCGACGGGTGGGGAAATATGGATGATTGCCGCGCTCGATGGCCCGGGGCGAGGGCTGCAGCTCACGAGCTGGCAGTGCCTTGGCAGCGGACGGACCAAGCGCTTTCGCCTGGCACGGCTGACACGACAATAGCCCCGGGCATCGCAAGACGCAGGCGCTGAACTCACTCGAATGTCGGGAGGGGGAGGGAGCCGCCTGCGCCGGGGAGGAGGGAGGAGGGCGCAGGCGGCACTACTGAAGGCGGGTGTCGGGGAGGAGGTCGACCGCGCCTTCGTGAGTTCTATATCCGACTTTCGTGACAAAATGTCAATGGACTATTTTGCGCCGCAGCAGGTTTTAGCAGTTTCTTCTGCGTGTAATTAACGACATAAGATATTGAATTAATTATATAAAAAATAAAATAGATGCAATTTGAACGCAATATTTTCTGTTCTGCGCCGGATTGACGCATCCGTCACCTTTGAGAAAAACGTCCATGACCGGCTCTGGCAGATGGCGTTCGCATTGAGGATTGCGACGGAGGGTCTGCCAAGTGGAATCAGCTTGATCCTGACGGGCAAGCGTCATATACGGGTCGTCCAAGCCCGCTGTCCCCATCGTCTAGCGGTCAGGACATCGCCCTCTCACGGCGAAAACAGGGGTTCGATTCCCCTTGGGGATACCATCTCGAAATTTGGTATACGCGCAGGTCTGCGGTGATCACCGCAGACCTAAGGGATTTGTATTGCGCAGGTTAAAAATGAGCGTCGTTCTGCTCTAATGGCAGTGAACGATGCCGGTGCTGTTGTCCATGTGGCAGCACTGTCCGGGTGGCGAGCTCTTTCGACACCCGCCGCCATGGTCAATCTTTTGGATGGCAATGCCGACGTCTGTGTTCATTGAGGCGAGTGCGGGTTCCATACCAAAAGTCAGGCTCGAAACAAATGCGGCGAGAGTTAAATTTTTCACGGTCTTCTCCTGCCAATACTCGGAGAACAGTGGCGGTCTGAACCGGTAAACGCAAGAATCAAATAGACTTTTGCCATCCTGCATTGGTGCGTTCGCCTGAAAATTTCAAAGCGCCCAAGGAAAAAGGCCCTCCGCTATTCCGGAAGGCCTTTAATCTGTCGCTTATGCGCTGAGGATGTTTTTGCTCAGAAGCCTGCAAGCTGCATCACCACGGCGATGAGAGCGCCGAGGACCAGCACCATCGTGGAGATGTAGCCAATGAGAAAGCCCGTGCCGCGCTTGTCGGCCGCCTTGTAATAGCCGCGCGCATAAAGCAGGCGACCCAGCGGGAAGAAAACACCAATCACGGCAGCCCAGAGGTCCTGCGTTGTCAGCGCAAAAAGCCAGAGCGCAGGCAGAAACAGGATCAGCGCTTCGACCGTATTGTTCTGTACACGGAAGGCGCGCATGAATTCATCCGGGCCGACGGTGGCCGGTGCCGGGGTGTTGTGCTTGGCGCGTGCCTGGCCGACCACGATGCCCATCCAGATATAGATGATGAGGGATGCGAGTGTGACGAGCGCCGTCAGGGGATAGGCAAAACTCATATTGTGTCCTCCGGTTTGTTTATTGTTGGCGGAGAGACAATCAGGTCTTGCGGCTTTGCGCAATCAGCATGTGAGAAGGCCGGCGTTCAGTTTGCCGGCGCCCCTGATTTCAGCGCCTCGATGCGTTCAGCCAGATCCATGGTTTCGGGGGGCAGGTCATCTTCTGCCTCGGGCGGGGTGGCGGGTTCGGGCAGGACCGCGTCAAAATCTTCCCGCTCGCGCGTGCCGAGTCGGGGGGTAGTGGTGTCGGGTGTCGCCGGGGTCTCGGCTGGTGCGGCGCCTGCGGCGGCATCGGCGGCTGATCCGGGCGTCTCAAGCGAGGCCTGAAGGGGGGCTGCGGCGGAGACCGCCCCGAAGCTCTCATTGAGTTCTGCGGCCAGACGCGCGGCCTGTTCGCCGAGCTGTTTCAGGTGGCTTTCGACCTCTATCTGCCTTGTCACTTCGGCGGCGATGGTGGCTTCAAAGGTGGCGATGCGTTGCTGCATGGCGGCGAGCTTCTGCGCACGTTCCTCCGATTCATGGGCCGCATTGGCAAGCCGCATATTCAGGCCATCGATGTCATTGCGCAGGCTCTGCACCGTTGCAGTGGCGTTGTCGCGCTCCTGTTCGGCGGCGAGGCGTCCCTCTTCTGCCGTGTTATAGGCCTGCCGCAGATTTTCGCTCTCGCGCTGCTCATTTGCATAGGCCTCAGCCATATGGGCATTGCGCTCGGCAAGCACGCTGATTTCCTGCTCGCGCTGATGGAGGGCGATTTCAAGTTCCGGGATGGTTCGCCCTGCCTGAGAATATTCATCGGCCTCGGCCAGCGTCTTGGCGTCAATGCCCATGCGTCTGGTGGTGAGGGTGACGGCGCGGCGCCAGACAAATTGAAGGGCAATGATTGAAAACAGCGTGGCAATCAGAAAGCCGAGTGCCACGAGAATAAGGCTTTCAATCATAGGTCACTCCAATCAAATGCATTTGCTGCACTGCGGTTGTATCAGGCAACGTGCCAGAAAAGGACAAAAGCCGCTACCTTGCGGCAGCGGCTTGCGGTCAGATTCAGGCGGAGTGGGTCAGAAAGGCAACCATTCCTGGGTGGGGGTGTATTTCAGATAGCCGACACTGGCGCCCAATCGCAGGCCAAGGCCGGATCGCATGGGCGCCAGAATGACATCGCCGCGTTGCTGGTAGTTGATGCCGATGCCGCCCACAAAATAGGCGCTGCCTTCAACCCCCGGAAAACGCTGATAGATCGTCTGGCTGTCGGGCAGATTATAGACCAGCGTGAAGACCTTGACCGCGTCGCCGCCAAAATCCCAGCCGGCGCTCGGGCCCTGCCAGTAAACCTTGGTCTGGCTGCCTGCTTTCATGACCAGATCGCCCCGGCCATAGCGCAGGCCGATGACAATGGCGCCACTGGCCTCCTCGCCTTTGATATAGGCATTGGGCTCGCCATATTTCGAAAAAATGGTGTGGACGCCGTCGGCCAGGCCTTTGGAAACACCACCAAAGAAATCACCCGCCGCCGCAATGACTTCTTCTTCGGTGAAGGTCTGTTCGGCGCGGGTCTGTGTCTGCGGTGCCTGGGTGGCTTCGGCCGGGGCCGCCATCAGCATGGTCGGCGCCATTATCGACCATGACAGGCCGATTGCGAGCGCCAGGGCGATAGCTGTGGGCAGGGGCGTGTGCCAGAGCGGCTTTGTTTCGGGTGCCATGGGCGCAGAGATGGGCGCAGAGGTCGTATTCATATGCACGTCCTGATTATGTGTCGTTTGAAACAAACGTCGATTCGCCCCCTGCCTGCGGCAATCCTAACTCACTTCGAGGTTAATCGTATAACAAAGCGATGAAAGGGGATGTAAAACGCGTCCCATAGCGGCACAATGCGCGCCACAATCATGCGGCATGGCGTTTGCAGCCACATGATTTGAGAATTCACTCTTCCGCCAGCTGCTTCAAGCGCTTGGCGGGGCCGGTGCAAACTCCCAACGGTCGGGGGGCCAGTTTGCGGGTTTGCACCGGCCACCTAATTCCCGAGTGATCTCATATCAGACCGTGCCTCGACAGCAACGGATCCCCGGCCTCGCGAAAGCGGCGTCGGGGATTTTCGTTTATGTGGTGTTTTGGGTGCCGGTTCAGAAAGCGCCGCGTGCCACGAAGAAGGGATTGTCGAGGCCGCGTTCAGTCTTGCCATAAAGGAGCGGCGATCCGTCGAGCATGTTGACGCTGCCGCCGGCAGCGGCCAGCACGGCATGGCCGGCGGCCGTATCCCATTCCATGGTGCGTCCGTGACGCGGATAGAGATCAGCTTCGCCTGCCGCGACCAGACAGAATTTCAGCGAAGAACCAGCGGCGAGAAATTCCTTCACCTTGTAGAGCGCGAGATATTCATCTGTCTTTGTATCGCGATGGGTGCGGCTTGCCACAACCACCAGCCCGTCCTCGGCGGGCTTGCGCGCCGTGATGCGCACAGGCTTGCTGCCCGACTCGGCAAGACCATCCGCTGACGGAGCGATGGTCTGCTCATAGGCCTCGCCGGGGCCATAGGCATAGAACATGCGCTTCTTGGCGGGGGCATAGACGACACCGGCAACAGGCTGCCTGTTTTCGATGAGGGCGATGTTGACTGTGAATTCGCCGTTCTTGTTGAGAAATTCCTTGGTGCCATCGAGCGGGTCGACCAGAAAGAAACGCTCGCCGAATTCCGGGATATGGCCGGCTGCAGCGGCCTCCTCGGAGACGACCGGCGTATCGGGCGCACATTGGCTGAGGCCTGCCAGAATGATCTTCTCGGCATCCTGATCGGCCGCGGTGACGGGGCTGTTGTCTTCCTTGTGGTTGACTTCGACGCCTGCCGCATAGTGATCCATGATGGCCTGACCAGCCTGGATGGCAATGGTTCGGAGGGCTGTGATCAGGGTGAGACGGTCGTCACTGGCATGGGTCAAGGGCTGTTCCTGCTTTACAAGTGCCCGCTGGCGGGGGCGATAGATGAAGGGTTTGAAGATGGCATGCGGGATGCCGGGGGAGAACAGCATTCCGGGCGCGAAGGGTCAAGACTTGGCTGAAAGACTGGCATCCTGGCGCGTGCAATGCTATCAGGCATGATGACCATAATCAGACAGGCAGTCTAATATGAGCAAGACGGATGATGTGAGCCCGTTGGAACTGGCGGCATTGATGTGCAGCCGCGTGTGCCATGACGTGATCAGCCCGGTGGGCGCGATCATCAATGGGCTTGAAGTTCTTGAGGATGATGATGATCCCGAGATGCGCGCTCATGCCATGGAACTGATCACAAAAAGTGCCACCCAGGCCTCGGCCAAGCTGCAATTTGCCCGTCTGGCCTTCGGCGCGGCGGGATCGGCTGCTGCCGAGCTTGATCTTCAGGATGCCCGCAAGGTGGCTGAAGGGCTGATGGCAAGTGAAAAAGCCTCCCTGCTCTGGAATGCCCCCGTGGCAACGATCGGCAAGGACTATGTGAAGCTGCTGCTGAACATGATTCTGATCGGCATGGCGGCCATCCCGCGTGGTGGTGAGGTGGCGGTGCTGGTCGAAGGGGAACTGAGCAATCCGCTGATCCGGGTGACATCGGCAGGGCAGGCGGCTCGCATTCCCGAGGAGACGGCCAAATTTCTCAATGGTCGCGACCCGGACCGCTTTCTGGATGCCCGTGCTGCCCAGCCGCATTTTACCGGCCTCGTTGCGACCTCGCTCGGTCTCAAGATCAATGCGCGGATGGAAGGCGAGATGTTCATCATTGAGGCGAAGGCTGAGGCGCCGGCCCCGACACCACTTGAGCAGTCGCAGGGCAGCAACGCCTGATTGGCCAACGGATCATCAAAGACAAAAAAGGGCGTTCCCGCGGGAACGCCCTTTTGATTTGATCGAGAGGGTAGGCTCAGGCTGTCGCCTTGGCCGGTACCGCAGCTTCGGCGGGATCGCGCAGCACATAACCGCGGCCCCAGACGGTTTCAATATAGTGCTCACCTTCGGTGGCCATGGCGAGCTTCTTGCGGAGCTTGCAGATGAAAACGTCGATGATCTTGAGTTCCGGCTCGTCCATGCCGCCATAGAGATGATTGAGGAACATCTCCTTGGTCAGGGTCGTGCCCTTGCGGAGCGAGAGTAGCTCCAGCATCTGGTATTCCTTGCCTGTCAGGTGAACGCGCTGGCCTTCGACTTCGACGGTCTTGGTGTCGAGGTTGACGGTGAGGCGGCCTGTGTTGATGACAGACTGCGAATGGCCCTTGGAGCGGCGCACCACAGCGTGGATACGGGCAACAAGTTCATCTTTGTGGAAGGGCTTGGTCATATAGTCATCTGCGCCGAAGCCCAGACCACGCACCTTGTTTTCAATGCCCGCCAGGCCGGAAAGAATCAGGATCGGGGTGCCGACCTTGCCAAGACGCAAGGACTTCAGAACCTCGTATCCGCTCATATCCGGCAGATTCAGGTCGAGCAGAATGATATCGTAATCGTAAAGCTTGCCCAGATCGACGCCCTCTTCACCAAGGTCCGTCGTGTAGACATTGAAGCCATCCGATTTGAGCATCAATTCGATGCTCTGCGCTGTTGCGCTGTCGTCTTCGATGAGCAGAACTCGCATGGTCCCCCACTACGGCGATGAGTATCAATCCTCAGGGCCTGTTGCCCAGTTAATCCATAATGATGAGACTAGGGTGATTTGGTTAATAAAGGTTAACCGGAATGAAAAATTTTGAGAAAATTTTACGGGCTTCTGCAAGTCCTTGTTGAGACTCATATTTTTGACTCTCGCAGGCCCGAAAATAGGGCTCCCGGGCCCTCATGCGGGCCTCCGAACTTCTTCATGTCTATCCACAATTTCCCTCATCACGGTTTACGCCGTCTTAAAGTCTTGCGGGTCATCATGCTTTCAAGAGGGTTGAGGTCGTCATCTCAAAGCGAATGAATGCGCTAACCCTGCAGAGAGCATATGGCCCAGATCGGCCATGAGATGCGGACGGGAGCCGGAATTACGGTGCAGGCACTTTTGGCAGAAATCGGCGCGATTGCGGATGTCCGGCATTATGGCCGCGTGGTCAGCGTGCAGGGTTTGATGATCGAGATTGCCGGGCCGCTCCATGCCATGGGTGTGGGCAGCCGGATGCGTGTTTCCAGCCGCACGGGCGAGGACATTCTCTGCGAGGTTGTCGGCTTCCGTGACGGTCGTGCGCTCTGCCTTCCCTTCGGCCAGCTTTCAGGTATTGGTGTTGGCTGCAAAGCCGAGCTGCATGATGAAGAGCCCCACATATATCCCTGCGCGGCATGGCTTGGCCGCGTTGTGAATGCGATGGGCGAGCCTGTGGATGGCAAGGGCCCGCTGCCGCAGGGTGCCGTTCCCTATAAATTGCGTTCTGCCCCACCGCCGGCCCATATGCGTCAGCGTGTGCGTGGCAAGCTCGATCTGGGCGTGCGAGCGCTCAATACATTCACGACCTGCTGTCGTGGCCAGCGCATGGGCATTTTTGCGGGCTCTGGCGTGGGCAAATCCGTTCTCATGTCGATGTTGGCACGCAACACTGCCTGTGATGTAGCCGTGATCGGTCTCATTGGCGAACGCGGGCGCGAAGTGCAGGAATTCATCGAGGATGATCTTGGGCCGGAAGGTCTGGCGCGCTCTGTCGTGGTGGTTGCCACCTCCGATGAGCCCGCCCTCATGCGTCGTCAGGCTGCCTATCTTACTTTTGCACTGGCGGAATATTTCCGCGATCTGGAGCAGGATGTGCTCTGCATGATGGATAGTGTGACACGCTTTGCCATCGCGCAGCGCGAGATCGGCCTGTCCACCGGCGAGCCCCCCACGAGCAAGGGCTATACGCCGACGGTTTTTGCTGAACTGCCCAAGCTTCTGGAACGCGCCGGTCCCGGCACCGGCAAGGGCACGATCACGGGTCTGTTCACCGTTCTCGTCGATGGCGATGATCATAATGAGCCCGTCGCCGATGCTGTTCGATCCATTCTGGATGGACATATCGTGATGGAACGGTCGATTGCCGAGCGTGGACGCTATCCGGCGGTCAACATTCTTAAATCTATTTCCCGCACAATGCCCGGATGTAACAGCGAGGACGAAACCGACCTCATCCGTCGAGCAAAGAATCTGATGGCGACATATGACGACATGGAAGAGCTGATCCGTCTAGGGGCCTATCGCCCCGGTGCCGATCCGCAAGTCGATGAAGCCATTCACTACCACCCGGCACTGGACGCCTATCTTGGGCAACGCAAGGAAGAATCCTGCGATCTGGAAACCGGCTATGCCGAACTGGCGCGGATCCTTTCCGTGCCGGCTCCCGTCATTGAGGTCAAAGCCACAGAAGGGGCTGAATAATGCGAAATCGGGAATCTCTGATCCGGCTGCATAAATTTCAGGTAGACGAGAAGCGTCGCCAGGTGGCCGAACTTGAAATCATGCTGACGGAGTTTCATTCCCGTGAGCGCGAGCTTGACCGGCATGTGAAGGCTGAGCAGGAACGGGCTGGCATTTCGGATGTGGCGCATTTCGCCTATCCGATGTTTGCCAAATCCGTGATGCGCCGCCGCGAAAACATCCTGCAATCGATCGAAGGCCTTGAGCGCCAGCTAGAAGACGCCAAGGAAGAGCTGGCCGCCGCATTCCGCGAACTCAAGAAATATGAGCTCATGGAAGATGGCCGCAAGCGCAAAGTCCGCAAGGAAGTCATGCGCGTCGAGCAGATGCAGATTGACGAAGTGGCGCTGAATATCCATCGCCGCCGCTGATTTCTGCGATTCTTTTCTCCATGCCGCCTAATGGGATAGACTGGCCGCAGAATCGTGCGCTTTTCGCATGAGCCACTGAATAACGGTCTTCATATGCCCAGCTTTGACATCGTCTCCAAAATCGAATTTCCCGAAATCGACAACGCGATTGATGGCGTGACGCGCGAAATCGCGCAGCGCTATGATTTCAAGGGCTCGCATTGTTCGGTTGAGCGCAATGAGCTGGAACTGACCATCAAGGCTGATGATGATCTCAAGCTCAAGCAGATGCATGAGCTGATTCAGGGCCATCTGGCGCGTCGCAAAATCGAAAATGGTGTGCTGGACTACAAGGAAGTCGAAAAGGCCGCCGGGCAAAGCGTGCGCCAGAAGGTGTTGCTTCGCGAGGGGATTGAAAAGGATGTGGCCAAGCAGATCGTCAAGGATCTCAAGGGCTCAGGTATCAAGGTGCAGGTTGCCATTCAGGGCGATGAGCTGCGCGTCTCGGGCAAGAAGCGTGATGATCTTCAGGAGGCCATCGCATTTGTAAAGGGGCTGCCCATCGAGCAGCCCCTCCAATTCAATAATTTCCGCGACTGAGATCAGCGGCGGAAGAACAGCCTGCGCACGATATAGATCAGCGAGATGGCGATCAGATAGCCCACAAAGCGGATTGCCACCAGCTTCAGCACCTGGACATCGGCATAGTTTGGCAGCGGGTCCATGTTTTCAAGGACGCGGCGGCCGATATTGACCAGTTCATGCACGATGGTCGCACCGAAGGCATAGGCAACGATCTGGCGATAACGTGACATGAGCATCGCAGCGACGATTGCGATAACCAGTCCCTGGATCGAGTTGACGGTGTCGAAGCCCTGGCGCGCCATATCGAGCGCCTGATTGGCATATTCAGCAAACATGTAATCCCCCATTATCGCTGAGCTGGATGTTCCCAGCCGATTATTCAAGCGGGAGATGCCCACCCACTTGCGCGTTAACAGGCAGAGGGTAACTCAAAATGGCACAAGGTCTATCTCTTTAGCGCGACATTATTTATCCGCGTGCGTCGCAAAAAAGTCACCGGCCTGTCATGGATTGGGGGGAAGCCACTGTATTGACAGGTATTTTTGTGAGAAGTGCTTCGGCAATACGCTTAACAGCTTCGCCGGCCTTGGATTGCGGGTGGCGGAAGAGGATGGGTGTCTGGTGACGAATGCTGTCTCGCACAAGATTATCTTTGGGGACAAATCCGAGCAGTTGAAGGTCGAATTCAAGGAAATTACGGCAGGCATTCGACAGGGCGGCAAAGGTGCGTCGTGCCTGTTCTTTGCTTTGCGCCTGATTGATGACGATCCGGATATCGGCCTGCGGCTCCTGACGGGTGAGGAGTTTGATGAAGGCATAGGCATCTGTCAGGGAGGTCGGTTCATCATTCACGATCATGAGCGTGGTGCTGCCTTTGGGGCAGAGTGACATGACGCTTTGGTCGAGACCGGCGGCAAGATCCACAACGACGTGATCATATTGATCGCCCAGGACGATGATGCCCTGTTGAAGTCCCTTGAGCTCAGGCTGGGTCAGTGCGTTCAGAACACCGGAACCTGATTTTCCCGCTAGCACATCAAAGTCACCCTGCGAGTTGCCGCTGACGGTGTCATGCCGATAGGTGATGATGGCATCGGAGAGCTTGACCCGACCGGCAATCACGCTGCCCAGATCATATTTGGGAGCGATCCCCAGCTGCACATCCACATTTGCCAGACCGAGATCACCATCGAAAAGAAGGACGTTGCGTTTCATTGAGGCCAGCGCGTCGGCCAGTGTGATGGAAAACCATGTTTTGCCGACACCGCCTTTGCCGGAGGCAATCTGGATGATGGGCGGCGGTGGTTTGATGGCGCCCAGCAAGGATGTTCCGTTCATGATGCATGTTCCTTTTTATGCGTCATGGTTTCCGGCTCCCGTCAGATCGTGCCAAGCGTGCGAAGGCGGGCGCGGGGATGAATTTCATTCTGCGACATTACGAATGTCTGGGGACGGAAACGCTCGATCAGTGAGCGCACATGCGGACGGACACCCGGGCTTGTCAGCAGGACGGGTACTTCACCCATCTGGGCAGCTTCTTCAAAGCGCTGACGGATGATGGCGATGAATTCATGCAGCTTGGAAGGCTGCATGGCTATCTGCTTGTCTTCGCCGGTGCCGACGAGGGATTCAGCAAAGGCCTGCTCCCATGCCGGCGAGAGCGTGATGAGCGGCAGGTTCTGGTCCTGGTCGCTATTGGCGGCGCAAATCTGGCGGGCCAGGCGGGCGCGGACATGTTCGGTGATCATGGTCAGGCTCTGCGTATGGCCAACAGCCTCTGCAATACCTTCCATGATGGTGGGCAGGTCGCGTATCGAGATGCGTTCCGTCAGAAGTGTCTGCAGCACGCGCTGGATGCCTGTCACGGTGATCTGTGTCGGCACGAGATCTTCCACGAGCTTCTTGTGTTCCTTGCCGAGTTCATCAAGCAGCTTTTGGACTTCTGCATAGGAGAGCAGGTCGGCCATATTGTCCTTGATGATTTCGGTGAGATGCGTTGTGAGCACCGTTGGTGGATCGACCACGGTATAGCCGCGGAAGCTTGCTTCCTCACGCATGCTTTCGTCGATCCATGTGGCAGGCAGACCGAAAGCGGGTTCTGTTGTGTGCAGGCCGGGCAGGTCGATCTGGCCGCCCTGCGGGTCCATGACCAGTAGCTGGTTCACATAGACTTCGCCTTTGCCGGACTCCACTTCCTTGACGCGGAAGACATAGGCGTTGCTCTCCAGTTGCACATTATCGAGGATGCGCACAGACGGCATGACAAAGCCCATGTCGCCTGCAATCTGGCGGCGCAGGGCCTTGATCTGGTCGGTGAGTTTCTTGTGATCCTTGCCATTGATCAGCGGGAGCAGGGCATAGCCGATCTCGAGGCGCAACTCGTCCATTTTCAGGGCGGAGCTGATCGGCTCTTCGGCAACCGGCGTGTCGGCCACAGCCTGGGCTTCATTGGCCTCGGTTTCGGCTATCGCCTTGCGGCGAGAACTCCACAGATGATAGGCGAGGCCGCCGGCACCGCCGGAGAGCAGCAGAAAGGGAATGGCCGGCAGACCTGGCAGCAGCGCCATGGCGCCCATGACAAAAGACGACATACCGAGCGCCTGCGGATAGCCCGACAGCTGATCGAAAAGGGCTTCGTCGGCGGCGCCTTCAACGCCCGCCTTGGTCACAAGCAGGCCGGCAGCAATCGAGACGATGAGGGCCGGGATCTGGCTGACGAGGCCGTCACCAACAGTAAGCAGCGTATAGGTTTGGGCGGCGTCGGCAAATGACAGGTCATTCTGCGCGACACCGATAATGATGCCGCCAATGACATTGATAAAGGTGATGAGCAGGCCAGCGACTGCATCACCACGCACAAATTTGGAGGCACCGTCCATTGAGCCGAAGAAGGAGCTTTCGTTCTCCAGCTCCGTTCGGCGCGTGCGGGCCGTTGTCTCGTCGATCAGACCGGCTGACAAATCGGCGTCAATCGCCATCTGCTTGCCGGGCATGGCATCAAGGGTGAAACGGGCGGCGACTTCAGCGATACGACCCGAACCCTTGGTGATGACGACAAAGTTTACGATGACGAGGATGGCGAAAACGATGACGCCAATAACGAAATTGCCCTGCATGACGAAGCCGCCAAAGGCTTCGATGACATGGCCGGCAGCCGAAGCACCTTCATGGCCATGGCCGAGAATGAGGCGTGTCGATGCCAGATTCAGCGACAGGCGCAACATCGTGGCGATCAGGAGAACGGTCGGAAAGGCGCTGAATTCCAGAGGTTTCTGGATAAATAGCGATGTCATCAGGATAAGGACAGAGAAAGTGATCGACAGCGCAAGGGCAAAGTCGAGCAGCATGGAGGGCAGCGGCAGGATGAGGACGATGACGATGGTCAGGATGCCAAAGGCAAGGGCGAGATCGCCCCGCTTGGCAATCTGACCCATCACCCCACCGGCTGTCAGATTGGCGAGATTAAACCCGCCTGCCTTGGCTGTCGCTGCTGTTGTTTCGCTCATCTAGGTGACTTTCTCAGGACTCATTTATTGAATGGCAGATCAGCCGAACTGGACGCGACCTTCACCAGGCATCGGCACTGCCACACCATTTTCGTTATATTCCTTGAGCTTGTTGCGAAGCGTCCGGATGGAGATGCCGAGAATATTGGCGGCATGGGTCCGGTTGCCGAGGCAATGGTCAAGAGTCGAGATGATGAGGTCCTGCTCAACTTCAGAGACCGTCTTGCCGACGAAACCGCGCGACACCATGTCAGCGGCATCGGCTGCCTGACGGACAACGCCGTCATGGGCAGAGGGGCTTTGATAGCTGGAGCCGTCCGGCAGGCGAATGGCGTCGATGCCAATTTCCCCACCTGTCGCGAGCAGCACGGCGCGGTGCATGGTGTTTTCAAGTTCGCGCACATTGCCATTCCAGCTGTGACGCGTGAGATAGGCACGGGCCTCATCTGCAATCGGCTTGTTTTCCAGACCGTTTGCCTTGGCATAGCGCTTGGCGAAATGATCAGCGAGCGCGAGGATGTCGGCTGGACGTTCGCGCAAAGCAGGCAGCTTCAGATTGACGACGTTCAGACGGTAGAAAAGGTCTTCGCGGAACCGTCCCTCGCGGGCTTCGCCCTGCAGATCGCGGTTTGACGTGGCGATAATGCGGATATTGACTTTGACCGGTGTCTTGCCACCGACGCGATCAATTTCACGTTCCTGAATGGCGCGCAGGAGCTTGGCCTGAAGACGAATATCCATTTCGCTGATTTCATCGAGCAGGAGCGTGCCACCGTCGGCTTCTTCGAATTTGCCAATGCGGCGAGCCAGCGCGCCGGTGAAGGCCCCCTTTTCATGACCGAAGAGCTCGGACTCAAGAAGGTTTTCGGGAATGGCCGCGCAATTGACCGAGATGAAGGCTTTGTCGCGGCGCAAGGATTTGCGGTGCACGTGGCGGGCCATGATTTCCTTGCCTGTGCCGCTTTCGCCTGTGATGAGGATTGAGGCTTCTGATGCTGCGACTTGGTCTGCCAGCTTGATGACCTCACCCATTTTCGGGTCCTGGAAAATCAGGGCGTGGCTTTCATCGGCCACAGCAGCAAGGACCGCGGCGATCAGCTCGGCATCGGGCGGCAGCGGAATATATTCCTTGGCGCCGGCGCGGATCGCGGCAACGGCGGCGCGGGCATCGGTTTCCACACCGCAGGCCACGACAGGAATGCAGATATGCTCTTCCTGAAGGCGGGTGATGAGATCGCCGATGTCGCAGCTGACATCCACCAGCAGAAGATCTGCGCCGCGTCCCATGCGCAGTGTATCCAGCGCCTGGTCGATGGTTTCGGTATGGGTGACCTTGGCGCCCTTGTTCATCGCCATTTTGGTGGCGGTGGAGAGCTGGCCGTGAAGGGTTCCGACGATCAGAAGGCGCATGTGCGGCTCCTCTACTTTCTAACTGGATGAAGTGACGATACTGCGCAACAAAAACAGATCAGTTGATTCCATTGCCTTTGACGATTTCGGTCATGGTGACGCCGAGGCGGTCATCGACCACCACTACTTCACCGCGGGCAACAAGGCGATCATTGACAAAGATGTCGATGGCTTCACCAACCTTGCGGTCGAGTTCGACAATGGCGCCGCGCCCGAGCTTGAGAAGGTTGGAAACCTCCATATTCGTTTTGCCAAGAACAGCGGAAACATTGACCGGCACATCGAAAACGGCTTCGAGTTCATGGGCCGTGCGGGCCTGATTTTCATCCATGCCGTTCTCTTCCTCGCCATTTGCTGTTGCAGGCAGATCGTCTGTTTCGGAGAGTTCCGGCAGGTTCATGTCGTCATTCGAGCTGGTCATTTTCGTGCTCCTCGGTTCAGGACAACGCCTCAGCGCTGTGCTGCTTTCGAATGGGGTTCAGGCATTTCCAGATCGCTGGATGCCTCGCGCCTTGGCGCAATGGTGTTGATGTAGCGGGTGATCATGCTGTCGATATCGGCTTCGATGGCTTTGCGGTCGCGTTCCACGCCGCCATCGGCCCATTCCACCAGGCAGTCGCCAGGGGCCATGCTGCCTTCGCCAAGCAGGATGATGCGACCGGACAGACCGCGCTCCATGGCCATCTGATCGACAGAATCCTTCATGCTGTCGACGAGATCGGGCGATACGCGCAGAATGATGTGGGGCTCGCGGTTGAGATGGGAGAGGCAGTCGCGCAGCACAGCTTCAATTTCGGTCTGGGGTCGCGTTGCGATGAGGGCCGGGGCGAGTTTGCGGGCAATCAGGCCAGCCATCTCCGTAGCTTCAGCGCGCATTGTGGCGCTGGTTGCATCAAGGGCCGCAAGCAGGCTGCCGGCATTTGAGGCAAGTGTTTCCATCGCATCACGCAGGTCCTGATCGGCCCGGTTTGTGGCTTCTTTTTCACCAGCCGCAAAGCCTTCGCCATAGGCCTTGGCGCGTGCTTCCTCGAGCGATGCGTCATCCACCATCTGCGCGGCAGATGCCTTTTTCGGCATGTCGCTTCCGAAATTGGTGTCGAAGGTAAATTTGACGGCCTGACCTTTGCTCATGATTTTGGGCTCAGTAAATGAGCTCGTCCTCCTCACTGTTGGCGGCAATCATGATCTCGCCCTTGTTAGCGAGGTCCTTGGCGATATTGACCATGTTGGTCTGGGCGTCATCCACGTCCTTGAGACGGATGGGGCCCATGAGTTCCATGTCTTCGCGCAGAATCTTGGCGGCGCGTTCTGACATGTTGGCAAAGAAGAGATCGCGCAGCGTATCGGACGCACCTTTGAGCGCGATGCCGAGCTTGTTTTTGTCCACTGCCCGCAGCAGGGTCTGGATGGAACCGGGATCGAGCTTGCCGAGATCTTCGAAGGTGAACATGAGCGCCTTGATCTTGTCGGCGCTTTCGCGGGAGCGCTCTTCGAGGGCTGCCAGGAAACGGCCTTCTGTCTGACGGTCGAAATTGTTGAAGATTTCAGCCATCAGCTCATGGGAGTCGCGTCGATTGGTGCGCGACAGATTGGAGATGAATTCCGACCGAAGCGTCTGTTCGACCTTGTCGAGAATGTCTTTCTGGACGGCTTCCATGCGGAGCATGCGGCTGACGACTTCCAGAGCGAAGTCCTCCGGCAGGCAGCCAAGCACGCGGGCGGCATGTTCGGTGCGGATCTTGGAGAGAACCACGGCCACCGTCTGGGGATATTCATTGCGCAGATAGCTGGCGAGAACAGTTTCATTCACATTGCCGAGTTTTTCCCACATGGTGCGGCCGGCAGGACCGCGGATTTCATCCATGACCGAGAGAACACGTTCTTCCGGCATGAATTTCATCAGCAGGCGTTCGGTTGATTCATAGGAACCGACAAGGGCGCCGGTGCCGGAAATTTTCGAAGCAAATTCGACCAGCAGTTTTTCGACTGTCGGGGCCTGAACCGTGCCGAGCGATGACATGATGACGGTCAGTTCGCGCAGTTCGTCCTCGTCCAGCATGTCCCAGAGCGGGGCTGCATCGTCACCGCCCATCGAAAGCATGAAGATTGCCGCCTTTTGCGGGCCGGTCAGACTTTTGTCGTCGCGTGCTTTAACGGGTGCCACGGTTGAATTCCTCACGCGGTTTCATGGAGCCAGCTGCGCAGGATCGAGATCGACTCGTCGGGATGGCTTGCGACGAGTTCACCGATCTTGCGCATGGATGACTGTTTGACCTTGCCGGAGACCTGGGCGATGTCGATGAGGCTTTCATCGCTATCGTCAGGCGAAGGCAGGGCATTCATGTTGTTGGATGATGATTCAAGGGATGCGGTTTCGTCGTCGCGGTCGCGCGGGGCATTGCCGGGCAGGGCGAGTGTGCCGCCTGTGCGGGCCGATGTGGCCAGTCGCGTGAACATGGGACGCAATACAAAGAGCATGGCAACGAGCGCAAGGATGGCAAGCACGGCCATTTCGCCGATGCGAATATAGTCAGCCTTGGTCAGGCCCATGAAGCCGGGCATTTCGGCGGGCATATCTGCCATGACCTTGGGAGCAGCGAATTGCAGATTGACGACTTCCACCTGATCGCCACGGCTTTCGTCATAGCCCATGGCGGAGCGCACCAGCGCTTCCAGCTTTTTGAGTTCTTCTGCTGAGCGCGGTGCGTAAACCGAATTGCCCTGTGCATCGGTCGTGTAGTTGCCATCGACCAGCACGGCGACGGAAAGGCGCTTTACGCGACCGGCTTCCTGTACTTCCGTCTTGGTGGTGCGCGAAATTTCGTAGTTTACAGTCTCTTCATTGCGGTTTGAAGCCTGCTGCGAAACATTGCCACTGTCGCCATTGCCCTGATTGGCATTTGGCAGGGCGTTGCCGATGGTAACGGCGTTATTTGCCTTGCCATCGGAATTGGTGGAGCTGTCTTCCATGGTCTGTGTCGAGCGGACAACCTGACCATTGGGATCATAGAGATCGGAGGTCTGGGTGACGCGCGTTGTATCCATCTGTGCGGTCACTTCGACACGTGCCTTGTCCACGCCGACAACGCGGCTGATGATGTCTTCGACATGCGTGCGCAAGCGGCTTTCATAGGCCAGACGGCGCTCGTCAATGGTGGCGCTCAGCATGGTGTTGGCATCATCGCCCATGCCGCTGGCCAGAAGGGTGCCCCGCTCGTCGACAATCGAGACATGCGCCGGTGTGAGGCCTTCAACGGCGGAGGAGACCAGATACTGAATGGCCTTGACCTGCTGGGATGTGAGATTGGCGCGGCTGACCTTAAGCACGATGGAAGCGGTGGGGTCGCGCTTGTCGCGGGAGAAAAGTTCACGTTCCGGCAGTACCAGATGAACGCGGGCCGCCGAAATGCCATCGATAGAGCGGATCGTGCGGGCAAGCTCACCTTCGAGCGCGCGCAAATGATTGATGTTCTGGAGGAAGCTTGTGGTGCCCAGCGCGTCTGAATTGTCGAAAATTTCATAGCCCACGGTGCCACCGGCGGGCAGACCCTTTTCGGCAAGTGTCATGCGCAGCTTGAGAACCTGGCTCTGGGGCACGTAAATCATCGTGCCGTCGCCCTTGAGCTCGTAGGTCACTTTCATGGCATCAAGGGCGCCAACCATCTTGGCGGCGTCCTCGGCATTCACGTCCGAGAAGAGAAGTGCCTTGTTTTCGGTGTTGATCTGCATACCCAGATAGGCAAAGAAACCCAGCAGCAGGGCCCCTACAACGCCAAGCGTTGCCAGCCGAACCACACCCAGAGACTTGATCAAATTCGAGAAACCGCCCACGGCCCACCCCAATGTGTTAGCGCTTCGATGCTTGCCCCATCCAGGGCTTACCTCCATGCAACACAGCCGGTGAGAAACAATTTCTTTGCCCTCTGGAGCCCGGACCTTTTGCCCAATCCGAACCCTTTTCCTTGCCGCTAGGCAAAAATTACCGCCCATAGCCTAAACAGATGCTTAACGCGGATGAAAATTCTCAAAGGGGGAACAAAAGAAAACGCCGACCAGGGAGCCCGGTCGGCGCTAGAGAACTGCAAGTACGCAGATACAATGTCTATCTTGCGGCCCCCAAAAGGGCGGAAAGCAGCCTATTGGCGGTATTGCTGAACGCGGGTCGCCCGCAATCCGGCCAGACCATGACGCTCGATGGAGCGCTGCCAGCTGAGAAATTCTTCGACAGTGAGGGTGTAACGACGGCAGGCGTCGTCGAGGCTGATAAGGCCCCCTCTCACTGCGGCCACCACTTCGGCCTTGCGCCGGATGACCCAGCGCTTGGTGTCAGGTGGCGGCAAGTCGGCAACCGTGAGCGGAGTCCCGTCGGGACCGATCACGTAATTCACTTTGGATGTTGGCTGCTCGCTCATCGCGACTGACTCTCCGTGTTCTTCACTGCCGACCATCCTATCGAGACGGCTTTAAGAAACGCCTAAATGCCTTGGTAAATTATGAGTAAAATCAATGGCTTAAACGTGCCATCGCGGGACGAATCCTCAATCTGTGGTTGTGGGTGAGCGAACTGATGTCACCTCGGAATATTTGATCTGGGCGCCATTGATGGTGAGCAGCGGATCGGTGCTGGTCAGGTCTACGTCGGTGACGATGCCCTTGGTCATGGTGTCGGACTGGACGGATTTGCCGTCTTCGGCCAGCGCTGTCACACGCAAATAATAGGTGCCGTCCGGCTGCGCGGTGCCGGCGTTATTTTTACCATCCCAAGCAAAGCTGTTGGCGCCTTCGCTGCCTTCGACGGTTTTTGAGTAGACCGTGGCGCCTTCCTTGTTGATCACTTCCAGTGTGGTCTGTGGTGCATCGACCGCCAGATTGAAGGACCAGTTGGCCGCCCCGTCCTTCAGGGCCGCGCCTGTGCCATAGCCCTGGACTTCCTTGCCGAGCAGGGAAACGGCACTGTTTGAATTCTGCATCAGGCTCGTGGCAATCAGCGTCTCCAGATTGGAGTTGGACTGAATCTGCTGCTCCACCGAAGAATACTGGACGAGCTGCTGGGTGAATTCCTCCGACTTCATCGGGCTGGTCGGGTCCTGATGCTGAAGCTGCGTGGTGAGCAGCGACAGGAACATGTCGTAATTGCCTGAGAGGGCCGTTGCGGCTGACTGCGACGAGGCGCCTGTCTGGGCCTGTGCGGCGGCTGTGGCTGATGCGATATCCATGGTCTGTCCTAACCCGGTTCCTAGATACGAATGTCGATACCGCCAGTGGCGGAAAGATTGACGTTGTAAAGTGATGGCTGTGCTGCGGCTGGGTCTGACCCATCCACGCCCATGTCATTGCCGAAACCGGTCTGGCTATTGGCGGATGCATTCTGGCTGCCATTGCCGCCGGTGCTCTGGTCGCGCAGCGAGAAGTTGAGGCTGTCTGAATCGGCCTGCAGACCTGCATCATTCAATGCCTGCTGCAGGGCGCGCGCATCACGCTGCAAGAGATCAAGCGTTTCGGGCTTATCGATGGTCAGGTGGGCGGTGACATGACCGTCCTTGCGGACCTCCATGCGCACATCGACGCGGCCAAGCTCTGCCGGATCGAGACGGATTTCAAAACTGCTAGAGCCGCGCTGGAGATTGCGCGACATCTGCAGGGCAATCGCCATGGCGGGTACCTGTGTCGGCTGGCTCTGGCCGGGGAGCGTACCAATGCGAATGGTGGCTGCATTGCTGGTGCTTGTGGCGCTGGTGCTGAGCAGCTGGCCATTATTTGTGGTCTGGGTATTGTCGCCACCGGCGGCATCCACCGGTGTGAAGGTCTGTGTGGTCGGCGCGGCGGCACGCGTATTCTGTGCGGCTGTCTGAACCTGTCCGGCCACGGGCTGCGGGGCAGTGGCCTTGGCGGCATCACGTATCTCGGTCTTGGCATCTGCCATGGCCTTTGCGGTTTCATGCCCGAGCGATTTGATCGGCGCGCCCGAGGCGCTCTCCACATCATCACCTGCGGCACCTGTTGCGGGCGCAGGCGTTGCGTCATCGGCCGCTGCCGCAGCTGCAGGCGTTGCTGCTGTCTGGCCCGGCAATTTGTCGCTGGCAGGCGGGGAAGCCTGTTTGTCAGAAGATTTGCTGTCGAGGCTGATCTTGTCTGTTTTCAGGCTTACGGGTTTTGTTGTCGCAAGTGGTGTCGCCACCGGAATGACCGTGGCAGCGGCTGTGTCATCGCTCTTTGCCGCGGCTTTCTTGTCTGTCGGCTTGGTGTCGCCGGCGACCTCTTCAATGGCCGCCTTGTTCATATCGGTTTCAACCGTCTGCGGTTGAGCGTCACCTGCTGCCACCTCAGGCGTCGCGTCATCGGCTTTTGCTTCGGCGGCCTTGCCAGCGTCAGATGCTTTGTCGGCGGCGGCTGTCTTTTTTGCGTCCGTATGATCCGTCTTCGCAGCCTTTTCATCCGAAACAGATGCTGTGCCTGCGTCGCCTTCAACGGCCTCGTCAGCGGGCGCGCCGGGCGAGGCTACCTGATCGTTGTCCGTGACCTTCGGATCAGTAGGCTTCTCGCGAGCTGCCTCGTGATTATCTGTCGCCCGGGTCTCGTCGGTCCGCTTGCTCTGGCTGCGCGTGCGATCATCCTGACGCTCATTGGCGCGCGCCTCGCTGGAACGATCCTCGCGGCGGCGAGGTTCCGGGGCGGGTTCAGAAGCGGTGCTGCTGTAGAGCAGAGAGGCAAAACCGCTCTCATCCACGGAGGTGGTTGGCTTGCGCACGGAAGAGGCCAGCAGTGAAAGCGCTTCGCTGGATGTGCTGCGTGCAACGGCTTGGTTCGACGAGGTCATGTGTTTTACCCGGCTGATACGTGTTACGAGCCATAGGAAGCAAGCCACGGGCCACGCCGTGGTGAATAAATTCTTCAACTACTCCAATGGGTTGGTGGATTTGGCGGCGACGCCTGGCCGGTTGATCCTGCCGGGGCGGCAGATATTGCCGGGTCACAATGCTTGCGGGGCGACATTTGCTGCCTATATTGCGCGATTAATCGCCCGCCCTCGCATGGAGGGCGCAGTCAGGACAGAGCATGCGTCCCGCATTTGATGAAGCCACAGGTCTGAACAGTCTGGATCTCCCCGGTCGCCCGGCGGAGACACGCGTCGTTGTTGCCATGTCCGGTGGGGTGGACAGTTCCGTCACCGCTGCCTTGCTCGCCGAGCAGGGCTACGATGTCGTCGGCATCACCATGCAGCTTTACGATCATGGCGCGGCCGTGAAGCGCAAGGGGGCCTGTTGCGCGGGGCAGGATATTCATGATGCGCGCCGCGTGGCCGAGCAGATCGGCATTCCCCATTATGTGCTCGACTATGAAGAGCGCTTTGCCCGCGCGGTGATGGATGATTTTGCCCAGAGCTATGTGGAAGGCGAGACCCCCATTCCCTGCATTCGCTGCAATGAGCGGGTGAAGTTCCGCGATCTGCTGGAAACGGCGCGCGATCTGGGCGCTGCGGCCCTTGCCACGGGCCATTATATTGCCAGCCGCCCAGCGGGCGATGGGCGGCGGGCGCTGCATCGGCCACGCGATTTTGACCGCGACCAGAGCTATTTCCTCTTCACCACGACGCGCGATCAGCTTGATTTCCTGCGTTTTCCGCTTGGTGACCTCACAAAGCCGGAAACCCGCGCCATTGCCGAGCGCATGTCGCTGATTGTGGCCGACAAGCCGGACAGCCAGGACATCTGCTTCGTGCCGACCGGGCGCTATACCAATATCATCGAGCGGCTGCGCCCCGGCGCCAGCGAGCCCGGCGAGATCGTGCATCTGGATGGCCGCGTCCTGGGCCAGCATCAGGGCATCATCCATTACACAATCGGGCAGCGGAAGGGCCTGGGCCTTGGCGCCAGCGAGCCCGATAGCGATCCTCTCTTTGTGGTGAAGCTGGAACCCGCGACCCGTCGTGTGGTGGTGGGCCCGCGCGGGGCGCTGCTGACGCATCGGCTGGAGCTGCGCGATGTGAACTGGCTCGGCGATGGCGCCTTTGAGGCCCTGCCTGCCGAAGGCCTGCCCGTGCTGGCGCGTGTTCGCTCCACCCGGCCCCCCGTCACGGCGCGCCTTTTTGCCAGTGATGCCCGTTCAGGCATTGTCGAGCTTGTGGCGGGTGAGGATGGCGTGTCGCCGGGGCAGGCTTGTGTCTTTTACGATCCGGCCGATGAGGGCAGCCGGGTACTGGGCGGCGGCTGGATTGCGCGCGCGGCGAGCCAGTGGCAGCAGACCCCGAACGAAAGCCATGCAAGGGCGGCGGGCTGAGCGGCATTCAGCCTCATTGCCTTTTGTTCATCCGTTAACTTCTTTTTGCCTCACAATTTTCTTGCAGCAATGGCATGCTGGCCCGCATCATTACAATTTGATGAATTTGGTGGAGTGACTGATTTGACTGGTATCGCCCGCATCGACTCGCAGTCGGTCCTTAAAGCCTATGCCCGCTGGGCGCCGGTTTACGACCTTTCCTTCGGGGCCTTTGTCGAGGCAGGACGGGCACGCGCCATCGAGCAGATCAACGCCTCCAGCGGCAAGCTGCTGGAAGTGGGCGTGGGCACGGGCGTGGCGCTGCCCAATTATGCCCGTCATCTCTCCATTACCGGCATCGACCTTTCGCCCGACATGCTGCGCAAGGCGCGCGACAAGGTGCGCGAGAAGCGCCTGCACAATGTGGACGGCCTTTTCGAAATGGATGCTTCCGAGCTGACTTTCGATTCGGCGAGCTTCGACACCGTCGTCGCCATGTATGTGATGACCGTGGTGCCCGACCCGGTGGCCGTGATGCGCGAGCTGGAGCGTGTCTGCAAGCCGGGGGGCGAGGTCATTATCGTCAATCACTTCGCGCAGGATCATGGCGTGCGCGGTTGGGTGGAGCGCTGGATGGCGCCGGCCTCGCGGGCACTGGGCTGGCATCCCGATTTCCGGGTTGAGACCATCACCGACATCACGACGCTGGAACTGGTTGAATCCATTCCGCTAAAGCCAATGAGCCTTTTCACTATGCTCCGCTTCCGCAAGGCGATGGAACTGCCCGCGGCGAAAACGGAAGCCTCGGCGCAGGCGGAATCGGCGGCCCCTACCGAAACTCTGGCAGAACCTGCCTGATCCTGCTTTTATCGGCGGGGAGGGCGGTTTTTGGTCGAATAAGGGGCGGGATTTGCCGCTTTGCTTGACAGGGCTTTGCCCGCGCCCTTATATCCCGCCACGCCATCAGTCCGGTTGGGCAATCGACCCTGCTTTTGGTGCCCGCGTTGGCCTTGAACGCTTGTGGTTCGGCCCGCATTCGGGGCGGAGTAGCTCAGTTGGTTAGAGCAGCGGAATCATAATCCGCGTGTCGGGGGTTCGAGTCCCTCCTCCGCTACCATTCATTTCAACATCTTTGTCGATAAATGGCTTGGAGAAGCTGAGGGGTTCTGCTTTTCCTCCTTAAGTTGAATTTGGGTCACGCAGTCTTCAAGATCGTGACGTGTTTCCGGCCAGCGATTCCCTATGAGGACAGCTGTCCGAATAAAGGCTATCAGTCGCACAGAAAATTTGAGATCCCCGGACTTCAGGAAGCGCTATGAAAAAACTGTGGCTGCATATCGGGACTCACAAGACGGGGTCGACATCCCTTCAAAATTTCTTCTTCAGGAACAGGCAAAAGCTGGCGAAGGCCGGTGTCTATTATCCGGCGGAAGGGAGCTATTTTTATCGCGGTGAACTTTCTCAAAGCCTGCTCTCCCACAGCCTCCGAAACGCCAAACCCGACTACCTCCCGGCAAATCTCAAGATCGACAGGGCAGCGTGTGAAGGCAATATGCGACGGGATATCGAAAAATCCGATTGCCCGGCGGTGCTGGTTTCTTCTGAACATTTTTCACATAGCGCGACCTTGGCGCAGGTGGAGAGCATAAAAAAATGTTTTGCGCCTGTTGTCTCGGACATGCAGGTGATTGTCTATTTGAGACGTCAGGATCACCTCATTGAGTCAGCCTATAACCAGCTTACCACGGCAGGGATCAACACGCTTCCCTTCAGGACGTGGCTTGATCAATCCCTTAAAGGGGGCATAAAGAACTTTTCTTACGATGACCGGCTGCATCTTTTTGCCGAGGTTTTTGGCAAATCGAACCTGCATGTGAGAGTTTTTGAAAAATCACAGCTCCATCCCTCGGGGTTGATCCACGACTTCATGAAGCTGATGGGTATTGAGGACCTGTCTGAATTTGAACTGGTCCCCTCACTAAACAGGTCGATGCCTCCGGAATTTATCGAAACCTTGCGTTGTGCCAGCGCCGCGCATCCTGATGTGCAACTCCGAAAGATTCTGTGCAAATTGATGAGGGCAAGCCCCATTCGGGGACTGGATCCATCTGACTACACCCTGTTTGATGCGGCGCTCAGGAAACAGGTGCTTGATACGTGCCGTGGGTCCAATGAGCGCATTGCGAGAGATTTTTTGAACCGCGAAGACGGCGTCCTTTTCCATGAAACCGAAACCCCGGACATTCCGACCTATCCGGGCATTTCGGTGGAGCGAATGGGCGAAATCTTTTCAAAAATTCTCCTGCAACAGCAGATGGCCAAAGAAAAAATATTGAGAGAAAGACATTTGCCGGTGGCGTGAGCCTTCCACTGCGTGATGCGTGCAATTTGGTTTGATCTGCCCCTGCCAACATGGCAAAAATCGCATGCAGCTTGAGCTGCTTGACGATATGGCGGGCTGGCCCTGATGAATTCTGGCAAAGCGAATTATTTTCCGGCTCTTGACGCGATCCGCTTTCTTGCCGCGCTGGGCGTTGCCTATTTTCATCTTTCCTATATGAGCTGGGGGGCGGAGGTTTCCTCCATTGCCAGGCTCTACGCCAATGCCGCGCGCTATCCCGAAACGGTCTGGCTTGCCTGGGCAGGTGTGAGCACGGTCGAGGTGTTCTTTCTGATTTCAGGCTTCGTTATCGCCAATTCGATTGCGGGCGCTTCGCCTTTCGACTTCCTCAAGAACCGGTTGCTGAGACTTTATCCCACGGTATGGGTTTGCGTCTGGGGATCGCTTTTTGCGCTTCTGTTTATCGGCGATGAATCCGTTTCGGATGTTTTTGGCCGCTTCATGCGCACCATCCTGCTGGTGCCGGGCGGGGGGTATATTGGCGGGGCCTATTGGACGCTGATTGTCGAAATGGCCTTTTACACCGTGGTGCTGATCGGCCTCTGCTTTCGCTCGCATGTGACGCTGACGCGGATTGCATGGGGGCTAACGCTCTACAGCGCCTGCTTCGTCATCTATGTGGCCCTGTTCTATCTGCGTGAAGTGCCCTATAGCGGCTTTATCCACTCGCTCGACAGCAGCGCCGGATGGCCTGCGGCCCTGTTGATGCGCCATGGCTGCCTGTTTGCCGCAGGTATCTGGTTCTGGCATGTCGCTGAGGGCAGGGCGACACGACTGGATCATGCCGGTCTGGCTCTTGCGCTTGTCCTTGGCAGTGCGCAGGTCTTTCTCCACGGACTCAAGATCCGGACAATTTCAACGATTTCACATGAGTGGATTTACAGCCCGCTGATTTTCTGGGTGTTTGCCTGTATTGCCCTTTATGTCTTCACGCAGCCGCGCTGGCGGACGGCCAAGAATGGTGGTCCGATATCCGGTTTTCTGCGACAGGTTGGTCTGATGACCTATCCTTTCTATCTTTTGCACAATGTGTTGGGTGCAGGGATGCTGCGTGTCCTGATCGAAATTGGCGTGGAGCGCTGGACGGCGCTGGCGCTGGTGATTTTCTGGATCATCGGTTTCAGCTGGAGCGTCAGCACCATGTTCGAGCCGCGTGTGCGTGCCGTCCTCAAGCGTGTGATCGAGGGTGTCGATCGCCGCTTCCTGAGGGATTTGCCGCAGCTTGCCTTTTTCTATCGAAAAGCAGCCGTCTGAGGCCGCGTCCTTTCAGGGTGCCTTGTTTTCGATGAGGCGGTTGCCGCCATCGACCACCAGCACTTCGCCCGTTATGTAGCTTGCCTGCGGGGAAGCGAGAAAGGCGACGGCGGCGGCGACTTCGGCTGGATGGCCGGCTCGCTGCATGGGCGTGTATTTGCCGGCCAGGCGTTCTTCATCGGTGCTGGAGGCCGTCTCAATCCATCCCGGGGCGACGCAATTTGCCGTGATGCCATGTGTTGCTGTCTCCAGTGCCAGGCTTTGCGTCATGCCAACCATGCCCGCCTTGGCCGCACCATAGGCAGCTTCGCCCGGATTGCTGCCGCTCGTGCCCGTGGTCGATGAGATGTTGATGATGCGGCCATAGCCACGCGCCTTCATGCCAGGCAGGACTGCGCGTGTCATGAGGAAGGCCGAGGTCAGGTTGCGATTGAGCGAGAGCATCCAGTCTTTAAGGGCCATGCCGTCGATTTCGGCGAAGGGTTCCGGGCTGCCGAGCTGGGCCATGCCGGCATTGTTGACCAGAATGTCGATGCGTCCCGCCTTTGCTTCGGCCGCTGTGAAGAGAGACCTTACGTCGCTTTCACTTGTCAGATCGCCGATATGACCGAAGGCCTCAATATCCCGTTTGCGCAGCTCTTCCACGCGTTCGTGAATGCGATCCGTCGTGGCGCAGATGTGGACGAGGCAGCCTGCTTCGCCAAGCGCCAGCGCGATGGCAAAGCCGATGCCGTGGGAGCTCCCGGCGCCGGTCACAAGGGCAATCTGGGGCGTGGGCGCAATGATCATAATGTTCTCTCATTCGGACAGGAGGAAGTGGCCCCAAATCTGCATTTCACCATTTGTGAAATTGAATCTGGTGCTCAACCTATCGCTTTGCGCCGTTTTGAAACAGCTATGATTGGGGAACTGACGGATGACTAAATTTATGACGGGCAAATGGCTGACATTGGGTGGTCTCGCTGCGATTGTCAGCGTTGCCCTGCTTTATGCTTTCCTGACAGCGACGCCGGCGCTTGCCTGCGATGCGGGCGGTGATGGCGGATCCGGCGGCTGGTATTCTCCCGTCCAGACCATCTGGGACATTCTCTGGCCCTGGTAAGGTGATTGAGCTCCTTCTCTTGCGGGGGAAGGGGCATCGATCCTGCAAGGCAAGACGCTGAATGGTTCTCGCAGCCGCTGTGCCTATCGGCCTGTGTCAGAACGAAACGATTTGGTTACAGGATGAGACAGATGAAGACATATCTGAGCGGCAAGTGGATGACACTGGGTGGCCTTGCGGGTCTCATGGGTGCCGGTCTTCTCTATGCATTTCTCACGGCGAGCCCGGCTCTGGCCTGCGATATTGGCGATGCGAATTACAACTTCAATTCCAACGCCAATTATAATTACAACTCGAATTACAATTCGAATTCCAATGAGAACAGCAATGTGAATTCGAATGAGTATGGTTCGACGAATAATTATGAGAATAATAACAGCGCCACGAACACCTACAGCGTCACCAATACGCTGCGTGAAACTGTCACAAAATAGGCGTCAGTTTTTCTTGACGATGATGGACATCAATTTCTCGTCGAGTTGAAAAGACTCGGCGAGTTTTCGTTTGAGAATTTTTCCACCGGCGTTTCGCGGCAGTTCGTCGAGAATGCTGATGGCTTTGGGGCCGCGCGCGCCGATCTGTTCGCTGCAATATTCAATGAGTGCCATCTCGCTGACCGGCTTTCTCAACACAACGGCCGCAACGGGCAGATGATGGAATATATGCGCATCAATGGGAAAAGCGGCGGCTGCGACAACGGCAGGATGCCTTTCCAGCGCGATTTCGATCTCGCGCGGATAGATGTTCATGCCGTTATAGATCATCATGTCGTCTGAGCGCCCCTTGAAGATCAGCACGTTGTCCGGCGTCAGCAGGCCCGTGTCGCCGGGATAGTACCAGCCATTTTTTAGCGCCTTTGCCGTTGCTTCCTCGTCGCCGTAGTAGCCTGGAAAAATGGTTCCGG
Source organism: Hyphomicrobiales bacterium (assembly GCA_016124805.1). Taxonomy (GTDB): domain Bacteria; phylum Pseudomonadota; class Alphaproteobacteria; order Parvibaculales; family Parvibaculaceae; genus Parvibaculum. The sequence continues at coordinate 322,394 of WGND01000003.1, forward strand.
TCTTGATGCGCACATGGCCAATTTCATTGGGTGGCAGAGGTTTGTCATTGTCATCAACAATTTCCAGCGTGACGCCGGGGCAGGGCGCGCCCACGCAACCGGGATTGGCATCCTGCATGGCGGGCGGGGCGGCGGTTGTCTCACCATATTCATTTGCGCCATAGACAACTGTCAGGTTGGGACTGATCCGCTCCCGGAAATTCTTTCGCAACTCCTCGCTCACGGGCGAACCGCCGATGAGGGCCGTTTTCAGATCGGGCAGTCGGACCCCCTGACTGTCTGCGGGGACACCGCCCAACATGATTTCGGCAAAGAGGGGCACGAGGGAAAGATGATCCACACCCATAAAATCACAGAAGGAGAGGAAGGAGCTTTTCTCGTCATCGCGAAAGGCGCTTGCCGCGCCCACCGCAATGCCATTGAGACAGCGTCGATGTGCTGTGTAAAAAGAAATGGGGGAAGGGGAAAACTGACGCTCCCCCGGCAGCAGCGGGCGTGTGGCTTCGTCACGTGGCTTGATATCGAGATAGGCGGTTGTGTTGACGGGAATGAGTTTGGAATTTCCTGTCGTGCCGGACCCGGCAATCAGCATATAGGGCGCGTCAGGCGCAACATGCCGCAGAGAGGTGTCGACGGGGTTTCTCATTTCCGCAAAGGTTTTGTAAGTCACTAAATGCGCCGGCACACCCGCTTTCGAAATCTTGTTGTTGTCGCCAAAAATCATCGTGACGCCGGCTTTTTGAATGCCTTCGCGCAGCGAAAATGTCGTGGTGTTTTTGGAGAAGGCAATCTGGATGGCGCCTATGCGGATAGCGGCCAGTGATGCTGCCAGATGCGGTATTTCGCGCAGGAACAGAAAGCCGATCACCTGTCCCGGCTTTACGCCGAGTTCGCGCATATGCATGGCGATCTGCCAGACCGTATGTTCGAGTGATTCAAATGATACAGCGCGCAAGGGTGAGATCGCTGCCAATCCATGGGGCCGCGTCCGGGATGTTTGTGTCAGAAAATCAGCGATATTCATGCGGTGACTGCGCCATCTTTGACCGGCCTAGTTCGGGAAACTTCCGCTCATGGTAGTGCGCCTTTCCTCAAATGCCGATTGTTTTCTCCTGCGAAGGCGGGATTGATCTAGAAGGGGCAGGGGGAGGTGAAATATTGGCGCGCGCCACCTGTTGGATGAAAGAAACTCAGTTCAGCGGCATGGAGTTGCAGGCGTGATGCTGCGTTTCGTGCAAGCGGATGCGCATAAAAATGGTCGCCGAGTATCGGGTGCCCGAGGCTGAGCATATGCACGCGAAGCTGGTGGGACCGGCCGGTGCGTGGTGTGAGTCTCAGTCTTGTCGCATCAGCCTCGCGGGCCATGACACGCCATTCGGTTTGGGAGGGGCGCCCCTTCGCGTGATCAACACATTGGCGGGGCCGGTTTTCAGGGTCGGTTGCGAGAGGCAGGTCGATGAGGCCGTCCTCGCCCTGAACATCTCCCCAGACCCGCGCGATGTAGGTTTTGTGCACATGGCGCCGTTCAAACTGCAGACCGAGGTGACGATGGCTCTCCGGCGTTCTCGCCATGAGGAGCAGGCCTGATGTGGCGCGGTCCAGCCGATGAACGATGCGGGCCTCGGGAAAGCGGGCTTGCACCCGCGCCTCCAGACAGTCGGCGTGTTCGGCGGGCTTGCCTGCCACACAGAGCAGCCCGCTCGGCTTGTCAAAAACAAGAAAGTCTCGATCTTCGTGAATGAGCGTGAGCCAGGGATCCGTGGGTGGCTCGTAGTGAAATGCTGGCGCTGTCATTTGGCGGCAAATCAATAATGCGGTGGCGGTGCGTCCGGCCCCCCGTCGGGCACCGCTTCCTCCACGGCCTGCAGGCGGCCGGTGAATTGTTTCAGCGCCAGAGAGAGGCGGTCAATTTCACGCCACTGCTTCTCAATGGTTTCGCCCAGGCTTTCGATCTGGTCGTCCTGATGTGCCATGTGGATTTCCAGATTTTCGATCCGGGCAAGGAGTGATGCGCTGTCGGACATGCAGGAGACTTTCAATTGATAATTTGTCAGAAAACTTTTGCCTTCTACTGAAAGCACATAGGCATCATAACCAATTTGCCGCAGCGTTTCTCGCAAGCTTCTTGTGACATGTGACCGGAATTATCTTATCATTCACTCAAATGATAAAATATCATATTTGCGGGGCCTTATGACCCTGCGGCCGAGATAATAACATGCGGAGGAAACGACATGAGCGGCGCTGCACGTGACCTGAATACCGAGCCCCTTCACGAGGCTTATTCCATTCCCCTCGACAAGATTGATGTCGCTGATCCCGACCTCTTTCGTAGCAATCGGATGATGGGCTATTTCGAACGTCTGCGCCGCGAAGCGCCTGTGCATTATTGCGCGGATAATGAGTTCGGCCCCTACTGGTCGATTACGAAGTACAAAGACATTATGCATGTCGACACCAATCACCAGATTTTCTCTTCGGACTGGAGTCTCGGCGGCATCACGCTGCGCAATCCGGATGAAGATTTCCAGTTGCCGATGTTCATTGCCATGGACCAGCCGCAGCATGATGAGCAGCGCAAGGTCGTGAGCCCCATCGTGGCGCCCGGCAATCTCGCCAAGCTTGAAGGTGTGATCCGCGAACGTGCAGGCAAGATCCTCGACAGCCTGCCCATCGGCGAAGAATTCGACTGGGTTGATCGTGTCTCGATCGAACTGACCACGCAGATGCTGGCAACATTGTTCGACTTTCCGTGGGAAGATCGCCGCAAGCTGACACGTTGGTCCGACATCGCCACGGCGACCGAGGAATCCGGCATTATTGAATCAGAAGAAGCCCGCCGCGCGGAGCTTCTTGAATGCGGTGCCTATTTCACCAATCTCTGGAACGAGCGTGTGAATGCCAAGGAAGTGGGCGGTGACCTCATCTCGATGCTCGCTCATGGTGAATCCACCCGCAACATGCAGCCCATGGAATATCTGGGCAATGTGATCCTGCTGATCGTGGGCGGCAATGACACCACCCGCAACTCAATCACGGGTGGTCTGCTGTTCCTCAATCAGAACCCCGACCAGTATGACAAGCTGCGCAAGAATCCGGCGCTGGTTGAAAGCATGGTGCCGGAAATCATCCGTTACCAGACACCGCTTGCCTATATGCGTCGCACGGCTCTCATGGACACGGAAGTGGGCGGCCAGAAGATCAAGAAGGGCGACAAGCTGGCCATGTGGTATGTGTCAGGCAATCGAGATGAAGACGCGATTGAAAATCCTGATGCTTTCATCATTGATCGTGCCCGTCCGCGCCAGCATCTCTCCTTCGGCTTCGGCATTCACCGTTGTGTCGGCAATCGTCTTGCTGAAATGCAGCTGCGCATCATCTGGGAAGAAATTCTCAAGCGCTTCGACAATGTCGAAGTGGTGGGTGAACCAAAGCGTGTGCATTCGAGCTTTGTGAAAGGCTATGAATCGATGCCGGTCATCATCCGGTCGCGCAAGAACTGATCCGGCGCCATCCCATTCTCAAGCGGGCCTCTTCGGGGGCCCGCTTTTTTGTGTGCTGCGCCCATCGACTTCATATGGCGACAGGCTCCGGGCTTGCCGCTATAAGTGAGGCTGGTGCTGAGATGATCCGGAGAGCATGCGATGCAGTGGCGTGGGCGGCGGCAGAGTTCCAATATTGAAGACAGACGCTCGCAGGGCGGGCCGATGGGGGCATCCTCCGGGCGCGGCTTCCGCATTCCGATTGGCGGCGGCGGGCGCGGTAGCGGCTTGAGCTTTCGCACGGTCATTATTCTGGTCGTGCTTTTCGTGGTGCTCCGTGCGGTCGGGATTGATCCGCTGGCACTGCTCAATGGCGGCGATGCCGGCCTGACAGGGCAGGGGCAGAGCACGGTCAATGATACCGCCGCCAATGACGAGATGAAGCAGTTCGTGGCGACGGTTCTTGCCGAGACCGAAGATGTCTGGACCAAGATCTTCGTGGCGGATGGCAAGACCTATCCCGAGCCGACACTCGTTCTTTTCAGTGGCGCGGTGCGCTCGGCCTGCGGCACGGCGCAGTCGGCCATGGGGCCTTTTTATTGCCCGGGCGACCGCAAGGTCTATATCGACCTCGATTTCTATGACGAGCTTCGTCGCCGCTTCAAGGCACCTGGCGATTTCGCACAGGCCTATGTGCTGGCCCATGAGGTGGGCCATCATGTGCAGAACCTGATCGGCGTGCTGCCCCGCTTCAACAAGGCACGCCAGAGCATGAGCCAGACAGAGGCCAATCGCATGTCGGTGCGTGTGGAACTGCAGGCCGACTGCTTTGCCGGTGTCTGGGCTTATCACACGCAGCAGAAGGGCCTTCTGGAAGCCGGTGACATTGAAGAAGCACTGAATGCGGCGACCCAGATCGGGGATGATGCCATCCAGCAGAGTACGCAGGGCTATGTTGTGCCGGACTCGTTCAATCACGGCTCGTCGGCCCAGCGTCAGCGCTGGTTTTCCAAAGGGCTTCAGTCTGGTGAAATGGCGGCCTGCGATACGTTCAACGCCGCCTCGCTTTAAGCGGAGCTCTTGGCTGCCGGGTCTTTGCCGGACATGGCGGCCAGCATTTCCATCATCTTGGCATGGACCATGTTGATGGCCTTGAGGGGCCTGACCATGACCTTGAACTCGATGATCTCGTCCTTGTCGTTCCAGGTGATCATGTCAATGCCATTGACCTTGATGCCGTCCATTTCGGTTTCGAATTCGAGCACGGCATGGGGCGCGTCGATGATTTCCTTGGTGTAGCGGAACTTGCCATTGTTGAAGACCACCCCCGCCGCCTCGAGGTAGAGCTTGACCATGGCCCGACCCATCTGGGGCGTATGGACGATGGGGGAGAGGAAGATGGCGTCTTCTGCCAGCAGCGTGTCCAGGCCCCCCATGTTTTTGGTGTCCATCAGATGGTGCCATTTTTCGATCGCCCGGCTCATAACGCTCTCCCTTTAAATGTTGGTGACACTCTATCTTTTGTTTTCCGGGGGTGCAGCTACTAGATGGCGTAAGACTGCCAAAAAGAGTGGTATTGACCTGCCTTTTGCGCCGTGATCTTGATTCTAGAGGCAAAATGGCTTAACTTTATTAGACCAGTTAAAACGGCACTGAAAGTTACTGTCTGTCTCTAGGGGCGCAGTTACTCGATGCTCTCGGTAACTGCGTTATTGCCGGTGGCATGGCGCCGCGGCTACTAAACTAGGAGACAAGACTTATGGCTACAGGCACCGTGAAGTGGTTCAATTCCACGAAGGGCTATGGTTTCATCCAGCCGGATAGCGGCGGCAAGGATGTGTTCGTGCATATTTCGGCTGTTGAGAAAGCCGGCCTGCGCGGCCTCGAAGAAAACCAGAAGATCGAATATGAAATCGAGACAGGCCGTGACGGCAAGTCCTCAGCCGGTTCGCTCCGCGTTACCGACTGATTCAGTCGATCTTTACCGATCTGATTTAAGACCTTCCGGGGAAACTTGGAAGGTCTTTGCTTTTCTTGCCATCGACATATTGTTGATCTGGTCGAGGTGTCATACTTCCTTGTGGTACCTCCCCTAAGAAGGGCCATCGGTCCTGGATTGGGCCTTGGAGACTAGACGCGCCTATGAAACCCAAAAGACGAAGCGGTACATTGCGCGGGCTGGCCAAGGTCGGCACGCGGCGCAAGCCTGATGGCAGCAGTGTTGGCGATATTCTGACATCACTGGGCGACCGCAGCTTTGGCTGGGGGTTTGTGCTGGGCGGTCTCATCAACATGCTGCCGCTTCCGCCGGGCTCCAATATGGCGCTGGGACTGCCAGCTGTCTTTGTCGCGGTTCAGATGGCCTGGGGGCGCCAGACGCTGTGGCTGCCGGGCTTCATCCGGGCCCGCAGCATTGCAAGGGCGCATTGGCGCGGTGCGGCGCTCACGGCATTGCCCATCGCCCGCCCGCTTTCCCGGATTACCCATGTCCGCATGACATGGATGTTTGAGGGGCGCTCGGAGCGCCTGCTCGGTCTGCTTTTTGTCCTCACAGCCCTCAACCTCGTCCTGCCCCTTCCCTTAAGTGGCTGGGTGCCGGCCATTGCCATTTTCGTCGTTGGCCTTGGCCTGGTGGAGCATGACGGGTTGATTGTGCTGCTCGGTTGCGTGATCGGCTTCTTCTCGCTGTTCCTCTCGGCCGCTGTCGCCTCAGCCCTGTTCCTGGGCTACAACTACATGGTCGAGTGAACGGGACGTCTGGCTAGGCGTAGGCGTATTCGCCGCCCTTTTTGAGCGCCTGCTGATAGGCGGGACGCGCCTGAATACCCGCCAGATATTTTGCCATGTTGGGATAGGACTGGATCATGCCGCGACCCTTGGCGATTTCGACGGGAAAGCTCATGGCGAAATCTGCAGCGGTCAGGCTGTTGCCCACAAAATAGGGCGCCTTTCCCAGTTCGGCTTCCATGTAGTCAAAATGGTTCTTGATTTCGCTGTCGATGCGCGGATGCAGCGGCGCCCCGGCCTCACCCAGACGACCGACATAAAGCGCCAGAAGCAGCGGCGTCATGGCTGAACCTTCGGCAAAATGCAGCCAATACTGATAACGATAGAAATCCGGCGTGTCGTCCTTGGGTGCGAATTTGCCCTTGCCGTAATTGCGGGCGAGATAATCCAGAATGGCCGATGACTCCGCAATGATCTGGCCCTTGTCCTCAATCACCGGCGATTTGCCGAGCGGGTGGATGGCCTTGAGCTCGGGCGGTGCCAGATTGGTGACAGCATCACGCTGGTAGTGGCGGATCTCATAGTCGAGACCCATTTCCTCAAGCGCCCAGAGAATGCGCTGCGAGCGTGAATTGTTGAGATGATGGACGATGATCATGAGGGTCCCCCTGCCGTCTTTGCGGCCTTGTTGCTGGAATCAAATTTGATGCCTGAACCTAGGGGATAATGGCGGCTTTGCCGATCACGCTTGCGTGATGGAACAACATGCATTTTTCATGTATCGGCCTCATGGACATTACAGTTAGCGTGACTTATCATTTTCAAGACTGCAGCGCGGTGAATCGGGGGAGGAACCGGCGCAGCAGCCAGGTGAAGACCTGAGGCCCCGGCGGTATGGCAGAAATGTCATCCGCCGGGCTGCCACTTTAGCCTTTCGGCCAGAAAATCAGCCCGCTACATTGAAATTCCGCTCTGAACCCCCATTTCCACTTGGGTTGCTGGATCCATGCTGCGTTGCAGCAGGGCTACAATTACTCTGAAACTGATCTAAATTTCCTGTCCATAAGGTGACGGGACAAGCAGGCTTTGCTCGTTAGACCAAATGACTGCTATATGCCGTGACGATTTCGGGAAACTGCTGTCGTTTCCTCCCCCTTTGAGCGCCGCGACTTTGTTGATCGGATTGCTCTGCCTTGCTTACTCGGAGAATGATCCGTGACAAAACGCATGATCTATATGCTGGCAACCCTGGCGGTGGTCTTTGGCCTCGTTTTCCTTTGGGTGCTCGTGATCAAACCCTATTTCATCTCGCAATTTCTGGCGGCGCGTGCCGATCAGGCCCAGACGGTCGCCAGTGTGAAGGCTGCAGAAGCCGAGTGGAGCGAGACGGTTCGTCTTGTCGGCACGCTGAACGCGCTGCGCGGGACGGAACTGGCAGCTGAAGTTTCAGGCGTGGTGACAAACATCCATTTTGAGGCCGGGCAGAACGTCAAGGCCGGCGACGTGCTGATTGAGCTGCGCGCCGACAGCGATATTGCCAAGCTCAATTCGCTGAAGGCGACACAGGATCTGGCGCAGCGCAATTTCAACCGCAGCGCCTCCCTGCTGAAAAAGGGCAATGTCAGCCGCTCGACCTATGACAGCCAATATGCCGCGCTCAACAGCGCCAAGGCCAATGTGGCCGAGCAGCAGGCACTGGTGGACAAGAAGATTATCCGCGCGCCCTTTGATGGCGTGGTCGGCATCAAGCGCGTTGATCTGGGTGCCTTCGTCAATGTGGGGACTGATCTTGTGACCCTGCAGCAGCTCGACCCTATTCATATCGATCTGGTTCTGCCGCAGCAGAAGCTCAGCGTGATCCATGTGGATGAACCTGTGAGCGTGACGAGTGATGCCTATCCCGGCATGACATTCACCGGCAAGGTGACAGGCATTGATCCCAAGGTTGATCCCGACACCCGCAATTTCCGCGTGCAGGCGACGATTGAGAATCCTGACCGGAAGCTGGTGCCCGGCATGTTTGCCACGGCTGAAATCACGGTGGGTGAGCCCAAGAAGCTGATCATGCTGCCGCAGACAGCGATCACCTATAATGCCTATGGCGAGACGGTTTTTGTGGTGCAAACAGCCAAGCCGAAAGAAGGCGAGACCGAGGTGGCCAAAAATGAAGACGGGACACCGCGCCAGGTTGCTGTCCAGAAATTCGTCACTGTGGGGCAGACCCGTGGTGATCAGGTTGCCATTCTGAAGGGCATCTCGCCCGGCGATGAAGTTGTCTCGAGCGGCCAGCTCAAGCTCAAGAACGGCACCCGCATCGTCATCAATAATAGTGTGACTCTCCCCAATGAAGCTGATCCGCAGGTTCAGGACGAATAAGGCGCCAGACTAGATGAATTTTACAGACATCTTCATTCGCCGGCCTGTCCTTGCGACGGTTGTGAGCCTGCTCATTTTCGTGCTGGGCGTGCGGTCGCTGTTTCTGCTGCCGGTGCTGCAATATCCCCGGACCGAGAATGCCGTGGTGACGGTGAGCACGACCTATTTCGGTGCGAGTGCCGATCTGGTGGCCGGCTTCATCACGACGCCGCTTGAGAATGCGATCTCGCAGGCCAATGGCATCGATTACATCTCATCGACCAGCGCGGCGGGATCCTCCACCATTCAGGCAACGCTGCGTCTCAATTATGATCCGAACAAGGCGCTGACTGAAATCATCAGCAAGGTAAATTCGGTCAACAACCAGCTGCCGAGCGATGCGCAGGAGCCGGTCATCAGCATTGCTGTCGGTGAGACCATCGACTCCATGTATATCGGCTTCAATTCGGAAGTTCTGTCACGCAACAAGATGACGGATTATCTGATCCGCGTGGTGCAGCCAAAGATTCAGTCCGTTGACGGCGTGCAGGAAGTCGAAATCCTTGGTGAAAAGCGCTTTGCCATTCGTGCCTGGCTCGATCCGCAAAAGCTTGCGGCCTATGACCTGACGGCGACTGACGTGAGCCAGGCTATTTCAGCCAACGACTATCTCTCAGCTGTAGGCTCGACACGCGGGCAGATGGTCAAGGTCGATCTGGTCGCCTCGACCAACATGAAGTCGCTGGCCGAATTCCGTCAGCTCATCATCAAGTCAAAGGACGGGGCCTTTGTCCGCCTCTCCGATGTCGCCAATGTGACGCTGGGCGCGGAAGAATATGATTCCGCGGCGGGCTTTGACGGCAAGGCTTCGGTGCAGCTCGGCATCAAGGTGGCGCCGGGCGCCAATCTGCTTGATGTGATGCAGCGCGTTCGCGATACCTTCCCCGAGGTGCAGGCGCAATTGCCTGTCGGGCTGAGTGGCGAGATTGCCTATGACGCGACAGCCTTCGTGAACAGCGCGATCAATGAAGTGGTGCGCACGCTAGTGGAAGCACTGGTCATCGTTACGCTGGTGGTGTTCGCCTTTCTGGGCTCACCGCGTTCGGTCCTTATTCCCACGATTGCCATTCCGTTGTCGCTGGTCGGCACTTTCACCGTGATGCTGATGCTTGGCTTCTCGATCAACCTGCTGACCCTGCTGGCGCTGGTGCTCTCGATTGGTCTTGTGGTGGATGACGCGATTATTGTTGTGGAAAACATCAACCGACATCTGGAGGAGGGCATGCGGCCCTTTGATGCCTCCATATTGGCGGCGCGCGAATTGACCGGGCCAATTGTTGCTATGACCATTGTGCTTGTGGCCGTTTATGTGCCGATTGGTTTTCTTGGTGGTCTGACGGGTGCGCTTTTCACGGAGTTTGCCTTCACGCTTGTTGGCGCCGTGACCATGTCAGCCATTATCGCGCTGACGCTATCGCCGATGATGAGCGCGCGCGTGCTGCGCGCCAATAACGAGATTGACTCCGAATGGGAACGCAAGCTCGTTGGCTTTATTGACAAGCGCTTCGAAGAACTGCTGCATGTCTATAAGCGACTGCTGCATGGTGCCTTGAGTTACACGCCTGTCGTGATGGTTTTCGCAGGTATCATTATTGGCAGTCTTTACTTCCTCTATGGCGCCTCCAAGACCGAGCTTGCGCCGCAGGAAGACCTCGGCATCATGATTTCTTTGGTAACACCGCCTGCGAATGCGACGGTAGATCAGCGCTTGATCTATCAGCAACAGGTTTGGGAAGTGTATGACAGCCATCCCGAACGCGGCCATGTGTTTCAGTTCACCGCTCCGGGGCGGACGATTTCGGGCATGGTGTTGACGCCATGGGATGAGCGCAGCAAGACATCAAATACACTTGTGCCTGAAATTCAGCAAGAGGTGGACAAGATTTCAGGCGCGCGTATCGCTGTGATTCAGCCGCCCTCGCTGCCCGGGTCGAGTGGTTTCCCTGTTGAGTTCGTCATTCAGACAACCGACTCCTTTGAACAGCTGAACAAGGTGGCCCAGGATTTTCTTGCCAAAGTTCAAGCGTCCGGCCAGTTCATATTTGTTGATTCAAACCTGAAGTTTGACAAGCCGCAGGCGCGGATCGAGATTGATCGCGAGAAGGTTGCGGAGCTTGGGCTGACGATGCGCGATGTCGGCGGCTCGCTGACATCGCTGTTGGGTGGTGGCTATGTCAATTATTTCAGCCTTGATGGCCGCTCTTATAAAGTGATCCCGCAGGTCAAGCAGGCCGATCGTCTGAACGTGGATCAGCTCAACAATCTCTACATCAAGACAGGCGCAGGAACTTCCATTCCGCTGTCAACGGTGGCGCATATCACCAAGGAAGTGGTGCCGCAGAATCTGGGTCATTTCCAGCAGCTCAATGCGGCCACAATCTCCGGCGTGCCGATGCCCGGCCTCACGAGTGGGCAGGTGCTGGCCTATCTTCAGGAGCTGGCCAAGACCGAGTTGCCGCAGGGCTACACCGTCGACTACTCCGGTCAGTCGCGTCAATATGTGCAGGAATCTTCCGCGCTAGTTGTGACCTTCATGTTTGCCATGGTCATTATTTTCCTCGCGCTGGCGGCCCAGTTTGAAAGCTTCCGTGACCCTGTCATCATTCTGGTGTCAGTGCCCATGTCGATCTGCGGCGCGTTGATTTTCATCGCACTCGGCCTGGGTGGGGCAAGCCTCAACATCTATACGCAGGTGGGTCTGGTGACGCTGATCGGCCTGATCAGCAAGCACGGCATTCTGATGGTGGAATTTGCCAATTCGCTGCAGAAGGAAGGCCTGAACAAGCGCGAAGCTATTGAGGAGGCGGCAGCCATTCGTCTGCGCCCGATCCTGATGACAACGGCTGCCATGGTATTGGCGGTGATTCCCCTCATCCTGGCGTCGGGAGCGGGTGCGGCATCGCGCTATAATCTGGGTCTGGTGATTGCGACCGGGCTGTCCATCGGCACAGGCTTTACGCTGTTTGTGGTGCCTGCCGTCTATTCGCTGATTGCCGGCGACCATCACAGCAATGCGGACCTGCATCCCGAAGAGGATGAAGCGCTGGTCTAAGCGCTCAGGCAACAGCCGAAACGGAAAAAGGCCGGGCAATGCCCGGCCTTTTCATGTGGTGCTCAGTGCTGGAAGGCGCTGGCCTCAGCTTTCGCTGCCCTTGCGGACGAAGGTGACGGCATAGAACATTTCACCGTCGAAGAGTTCCTTCGGTGCGCCCATGCCTTCGATCATCTGGAATTTGCGCGGTACGATCTGGCCTTCCATGCGGTAGCCCTTCTCGCTCATGTTGCGACGGTGAAACTCCATCGCGGCGGGCGTGAAGTCCTTGGCAAGCACGGTGATGCGTTCGGGCAGGTCGGTTTTCGTGTCTTCGGCCATTCCAGTTTCTCTAATTAGATGTGTGACGTTCGGGAGGCGCTGATCTGACTGCGCCTTCGGGCAGTATGGGGTGTGCAGCCCGCCTTGTCGAGTTCCCTAGAGGAAAGGACGCGTGGGCTCGGTGAATGAGGCGATCAGCAACAGGAGCCCCATGAGCAGGATGAGCGCGCCGCCTGCCAGTCGCAATGCGCGCTCCAGCCGGTTTGCCCAGATGCCATCACTTTGACCGGCAAGTTTCAGCGCCATGTTTCGGGAAAAGACGGTGAGCAGGGCGAGGCCGGAAACGGTGAGGGCAGTGCCTATGGACATCGCAAAGGCTGAAACAGCGCCGATGACAAAGGCATTCTGTGCGAGCGCGAAAAGCAGCACCAATATGGCGCCGCTGCAGGGACGCAGGCCGACCGCCAGCACCATGCCTGCCATTTCACGCAGGCTGTGGATATTGCGCAGCTCTTCGGGTCCGGGCATATGAGCGTGATCATGATGGCTGTGATCATGGTCGTGATGGGTGTGGCTGTGATCGTGGGTGTGGCCCCGGACAAGCGCCCGCCAGATAAGCCAGCCTCCCATGAGGCACAGCAGGAGATAGCTTGCCCGCTCGATAAGGGGGACGGAATCCAGCGTGGTGCGATGGGCAAGGCCAAGCAGCATGGCGAGGATACCGACAACGAGGATGGCCGTGAGTGCCTGCGCAAATGACGCGAGAAAGGCGATGAGGATACCACGTTTGAGGTCATCCTCATTGGCCAGCAGATAGGAGCTCACCACGACCTTGCCATGGCCGGGGCCGACAGCATGGAAAATGCCGTAAAGGAAAGAAATGGTGAGAAGGGCCCAGGCAGCCGTCACGGAGTGATCGAGATTAAAGGCGCGCACCGCTCTGGCCATGTCGCGATAATAGCCCTGCTGCATGGACATGGCCCATGCCATGACACCGCTGCGCGGGGCGGCGGCCTCGCTTGTGTTGCCTGCCTGATTGCCGGAGGGAACAGCGAAAGGACTTTCCGCCATGGCAGGCCGGGGCGCCATGCAGAAGGCGAACAGCAGGAGGGCGAGGCAGGCCCATGCTCTGGTGAGAGGCAGGTTCATGGTGTGTCGCAGATGAGCGTGGTGGTCGAGGCGAAATTCAGCCCGAGCTTAGCACCGCCAACACCTGTGAAAGCGGACTCGGGGAGGCCGGTCCATGTGGTTTCCGGATCGGGAATATCGGTGCTGGTCTTGCAGCCATCATGAGGCCCGCCGGCCATGGTGATCGGATTGTCCTTCACATAATCAATGGCGATGTAGAAGCTTGGATCATAGATGCGGAAGCTGAGCGGCGTTTTGGCATCGGGCCTGACGGGCGTTGCGAGCGGCAGAACGAAGTTGAGTGTGAGCAGGCCGGATTTGGCGTCCCATGTCGAGAGGCCGTCATGGGCGATGCCTGTTTTCACGGGCTTGCCAGCGACAAGGACATCCGTGAAATACTGATAGTCCCTGAGGTTGGTCAGATTGAGGGTGGCGAGCTTTTCCAGATCGCTTGCGGCATAGCCACCTGACGCATCCTTCTTGAATTCCTCGACCGCAAAAGCCGAATAGAATTCGTCGAATGTCCAATTGATTTTGAGCGCGGCGAGTTCGCCTGCCTCATTGAATATGAGGTTTGTCTTGAGATCGATCCAGACATGGGGATGGGCATAGGCGGGCGCAGACAAAGTGCCAAGAAGGAGGCAGGTCACAATCGCGCGGATGAAAAATCTGATCATGGCCTCTGCTAATCCACTTGCCCCCGTGCGAGGAAGCATAAAGGGCTTCTGCGCACAGGAACAAGCTGATTAGGGCATGTGGCTGTTAAAAGCCGTCCAGGCTTGCATAGCGGTCGCGGTGATAATCGGCACTGCCGAGGGTCACGGCTGCCACGCGGGCGCGCTTCATGAAGAGGCCGATGTCGAACTGGTCCGTCATGCCCATGCCGCCATGCATCTGCAGGCATTCATTGGTGACGAGACGTGCTGTTTCAGCCAGACGGGCCTTGGCAAGACTTGCCATAAGCGGCACGTCATTGCGCCGTTCTTCAAGGGCGGTCAGCGCGTCCAGAACAACGGAGCGGCAGATCTCGATTTCGGCAAACATGACTGCCGCGCGATGTTTGAGCGCCTGAAAGGAGCCGATGGGCACACCGAACTGCTTGCGCTCCTTGAGATATTCAACCGTCTTGTCGAAGGCTTCCTGAACGAGGCCGAGCATTTCGGCGGCAAGGCCAATGCGCCCGATGTCGAGCACCTGATCAAGCACATCCGAGCCGCCATCGACCGAGCCAAGCACCTGAGCGTTGCCCGCTTCGACATTGTCGAATGTGATAGAGGCGGCATTGCGGCTGTCGACCATATGGCTGCGGGTGATGGTGATTCCCTTGGTCTTGGCGTCCAGCAGGAAGAGCGTGATGCCGTTGCGATCATTCTCTTTGCCGGATGTGCGGGCGGCGACGATCAGATAGTCGGCGACATGACCATCCAGCACGAAGACCTTCTCGCCGCTGATGCGGAAATTGCTGCCTTCGGCCTCAGCTTTGGTGGTGATGTGGGTGGGGTTGTGATGCGGGCCTTCCTCAAGCGCCAGGGCAAGCAGGCATTCGCCGGCGGCGATGGCGGGGAGATATTCCTGACGCTGGGTGGCATTGCCTGCGAGCTGGATGGCGGAACCGCCCAGCAGAACCGTTGAGACGAGCGGGGAGGCGGCCAGTGTGCGGCCGGCCTGTTCGAGAACGACACCGAGGCCGATGGGACCGAAATCCGTGCCGCCATATTTCTCCGAGATGAGAATACCGGCAAAGCCGAGATTGGCCATCTCACGCCAGAGGGCGCGATCAAAGCCTGTTGCATCCTTGCTGTCACGCAGTTTGCGCAGCTGGGCGATGGGCGCCCGTTCCTGGAAAAACTGCATTGCGGTGTCGCGCAGGAGCTGCTGCTCCTCATTCAATACTAGTGCCATGGAGTCCTGGGTCTTCTTTGTTATTGGTTATTGCGAATGGCGAGGCTGTCAGTCGGGCAGGCCGAGAACGCGCTTGGCGACCACGTTGAGCTGCACCTCGGAAGTGCCGCCTTCAATGGAGTTGCCCTTGGAGCGCAACCATGACCGGGTGACGTCGAGTTCGTCCTGTTTGAAGCCGTCGCCTTCCCAGCCAAGCGCCTGCGTGCCGAGCACATCGAGAAGGAGCTCATAGCGGCGCTTGTTCAGCTCCGTGCCGTAATATTTGAAGATGGAAGAGGCAGCCCCCGATCCCTGACCGGCCTTGGCTTCCTGCATGCTGCGGGCAAGCGTGAGGCTGAAGGCGCGCCCGTCCATTTTCTGCTGGGCGATACGTTCGCGCAGCGCGGGGCTTGCCACGCGGCCTTCGCCGTCGGTGCCATAATAATCCTTGGCGGCTTTTTCGAGACCCCCGAGGCCGCCCGCGCTGCCGCCGCCAAGCCCCATGCCGGAAATCATGTCGCGCTCATGCTGGAGCAGGCGCTTGGCGATGGTCCAGCCCTTGTTCAATTCGCCGACGAGATTTTCTTTCGGCACCTTCACATCGGTGAAAAATGTTTCGCAGAAAGGCGAGGCGCCCGAGATCATCGTGATCGGGCGGGCTTCAACACCTTCGGACGCCATGTCGAAGAGCAGGAAGCTGATGCCGTCATGCTTTTTGCTGGTGTCGGTGCGCACAAGGCAGAAAATCCAGTCGGCCTTGTCGGCATAGGAGGTCCAGATTTTTTGTCCGTTGACCAGATAATGGTCGCCCTTGTCTTCGCATTTGGTCTGGAGACCGGCGAGATCGGAGCCTGCGCCGGGCTCGGAATAGCCCTGGCACCAGCGGATTTCGCCGCGCACGATCTTGGGCAGATGTTCGAGCTTCTGTTCTTCATTGGCATATTCGAGAAGGGCGGGCCCAAGCATCCAGATGCCGAAGCTGGTCAGCGCCGGGCGGGCCTTGATGCGCCCCAGTTCCTGCTGGAGGATGCGGGCTTCGTCCTTGTTGAGGCCGCCGCCGCCATAAATCATCGGCCAGGTGGGCGCGGTCCAGCCGCGGCTTGCCATGGCATCAAGCCATTTCTTGGAGTCCGGATTGGGCCATTGCGCATTGCGCCCGCCCCAGGGCGATTCTTCCTCGGGCATCGGCGTGCGCATGGAAGGAGGGCAATTGGCTTCAAGCCATTCGCGTGTTTCCTGGCGGAAAGTTTCGAGCGCGTCCATCACGGATCTCCATCTTCTGATTTGTTCTTGTAAGCAAGATAGCAGGCAAGCGCCGGGAGGCAACTCGTAAGCCTCCCTTACTTTGACAATGACCCGTTCAAAACTGCATAGGCCGTCTGACCCTATCTCATGCGCCGGTCATGACGACCGTTGCAGGCTGTTCGCCGCGGGCAAATGCATCCAGATTGGCCGCCATTGAGACCCAGCGGCGTTGGTCTGCAGCCTCGGTATGGGCCGAGCAGTGCGGCGTCATGATCAAATTGTCGAGTTCATGAAAGGCGAAGCGCGACGGGCGCGGACGGGCCTCCGGTTTCCCGCCGGGCAGGGGACGCCCGGGATAGATGTACCAGGTATCGATGGCCGCACCCGCGATCTGCTTTTGCCTGAGCGCTTCGTAAAGCGCTTCTTCCTCGATAACGGGGCCGCGCGCCAGATTGATGATGAAGGCGCTTGGCTTCATCTGCGCCAGCGCCTGCGCATTGATGATGCCACGGGTTTCGTCGTTGAGGTCGCAGGCGAGCAGCAGATAGTCGCTTTCGGCGAGCAGGCGGGGGAGATCATCATTGGTGCCGATCCAGTCAAGCGGGGCAGGCACGGCCTCGCGCGGACGACGCGCAATGGCAGCGGTCCGCAGGCCGAAGGCGGCGGCCCGGGTGGCGGCTTCTCGGCCGATCTGGCCATAGCCGTAAATGCCGAGCGTCTTGCCGTGCACTTCCCCATGGGTGTTGCCTGTGCTCGTGCCCTGATAGGCCCAGGAGCCGGCGCGGAAATCCGCATCCATCTTGCGGAAGCCGATTTCCCATTCAAGCAGGCTGGCGATGGCAAATTCGGCCATCGGAATTTCATGACCGAGCGCATTGCAGACGAGACAGCCCTTGGGCACGCCTTCGGGCCGCAGCCAGTCATAGCCGGCGAAAGGGATCTGGAAGAGGCCGAGCTTTTCGGCATGAGGGACAAGCTGGAACGCGCCGCCGGAAATGAGCGAATCCGACCCCGGGATGACGGCATCGGCATCCTTGATGAGCGCAATGCCCGCCTCAAGACTGTCGCCGGGAAGCCAGTGGCCGATCTGCCAGTCGGTGGTGAGATGGGTATCGAGCGTGGCGCGGTTGTCGAGGCAGGATTGGCCCAGCAGGGCGAGTTTGAAAGGCATGGGGTGTCCGATCTTCCGGGGTAAGCAACAGGTCAGTTTGTGACCTTAGCCCTTTTACACCTCTTGCATATTCCGCACACTCTTCAGGACATAGGTTTTGGGCAGGAAGCGTGCGACCCACATCATTATCTTGCGCTGTCGCGTGACGCCGGCAAAGACATCAAGATCGCCGCCAAGCATCGCTTCGTAACCGATTTTCGCCACGTCGGCAGCCGATGTCGTCTTGTTGAACAATGACGTCTTATCCATTCCGGATGTTTGCGCGAATTCGCTGGCTGTTGCGCCAGGGAGAAGCGTCGTGACCGTGACGGCGGTGTCGCTCAGTTCTTCGGCAATGGCGTTGCTGAAATATTGAACAAAGGCCTTGGAGGCAAAATAGACAGCCTGAAGCGGTCCCGGCACCAGGGCGGCGGTTGAGGCAACATTCAGGATATGGCCGACATTGCGCGCCACAAAGCCGGGGAGGAACAGGCGCGTCAAAGCCGCAAGGGCGACCATATTGACCTGAATCATTTCGCGGTTCCGGGCCCAGTCCAGCTCGTGAAACTTACCGCGAAGCGCAAAGCCCGCATTGTTGACGAGGCAGGCAAGCTCGATCCCTGCGGCACTGACCTGATCGTAAATGCGCTGGGGCGCGGCTTCGTCATTAAGGTCTTCAGCGATCACGAGGGTCTGGGCGCCATACCGGGTTTCAAGCTCGTTTTTCAACGCTTCCAGCCGGTCGAGACGCCGGGCGACGAGAACCAGGTCGCCGCCACGGCTGGCGTGCAGCCTGGCCATTTCCTGCCCGATACCGCTTGAGGCCCCTGTAATCAGCGCAACATTTTCCATGATCCTGCTCCTGTCTGGCGGCTAAAATTGAATTTGAATTCGGTTTTGACACAGAAGAAAATCCATGTCAATAAAACCGAACCGTTATTCAGGTTTGAGGCGCATCATGGTGGAAAGTCGTTGGATTTCCGATTTTCACTGGCGGCGCGCCGGGCAGCAGACCCGCAGTGAGCGAACGCAATCTGCGCTGATGGATGCCGCCGAGACCCTGATCATGGAGAAGGGCACAGAAGCCACCTCGATTGCCGATATTGCCGCGCTTGCCGGCTATTCGGTCGGGTCGGTCTATCATCACTTCAAAGACAAGAAGGCGCTGTTTCTGGCGCTCTTTCATCGCATGACGGAAGCCTATGAGGTGCTGAATGAGGAGGCGTCAGACCCGGCACTCTGGAAAGATGCCGCCATCAGCGATCTCTTTCGGGGCTATATCGACATCACGCTGAAGGCGGCCAAGGAAACGGTGGCCGCGAAAGCAGCGGTGTCAGCTGTGGTGGCCGATCATCCTGAACTGGCCGCGCATTATGCCGAAATTCAGGGGCAGACGCGCAAGAAGTTGCTGAAGCTGGTTCTTGATCGTCGTGACGAGATCGGCTGCGACGACGCCGAGCAGGCGGCGGCCTTTGCGGTCGACCAGCTTGCGGCCATGCTGCGCGCGCGCGTTGATCCGGGGCAACAGGCAGCATCGATACAGAAGATCGACGATCAGGCCTTTACCGAAAATGCCCTTCGGATGATGCGTGCTTTTCTCGACCTGCTCCGCTAAAAGGCTGATTCATCGCGATGTAAGCTGTCGCCATATGTGAAATCCGGTCTGGCAGATTCTCAGTCTTCGAGATATCGGGCAACTTCGGGCCGTTGACGAAGCTGGCGCGACCAGCGGCGCAGCACGCCGACAAGGCGAGGTTCTTCGACACCGAGTTGCGCCATGGCCACGCCGCCATTGACGCTTTCGCGATAATCCGAGATGAGGCCGTCCCTTAGTTCAAAGCGGCTCATGCCATCAATGACCACCTGTTTGCCCTCATATTCGGGCAGGGTGGAAACGAATTTCGAGAGTGACCAGGCATAGCCGAGATTGCCGTTGCAGACGGGATCCATCATGCGCCAGTCATAATCGCGCGCGTCGCGATGGAAAATATCCTGCATCATATGGGCAATGTCGGCGCGGCCCGTGTGATCGCCATAGATATAGTCGTGATAGACCGCATCGGCTGTGAAGCAGGCCGCGAAGGCCTCTCCGTCGCCACGTGTGGCAGCGGCGGAGAAGCGTTCGAGCAAGGCGGCAAATTCAGCCTGCGTCATCAGGCAATGCCGAGTTCGGCGCGGGCAAAGCTTGTGATGCCCTTATAGTCGGCCTTGCCATTGGCGGCGCGGAAGGGAACCGTGCCGATGATGATGTGCTTGGGTGTCTTGTAGCCGGCCAGCTTGTTGCGCACATGCTCGCGCAGGCCTGCCTCGTCAAACTGGGCCCCTTCATTGAGGCGCACGACGCCGGTGACAGCCTGACCCCATTTTTCATCCGGGATGCCGATGACCAGTGCGTCGGCAATGGCGGGGTGGGTTTTGAGCGCTTCTTCGACTTCCTCGGGATAGACTTTTTCGCCGGCCGTGTTGATGCAGTTGCTGCCGCGCCCGAGAAGATTGATCGTGCCGTCGGCTTCGACAAGGCACCAGTCGCCGGGAATGGAATAGCGCTTGCCCTTGATGGTGCGGAAGGTCTTGGCCGTTTTCTCGGGGTCCTTATAATAGCCGACAGGGATCGGGCCGCCGATGGCGACGATGCCCTGTTTGGGGCTGCCCGGTTCGACGGGCTCGTCATTTTCGTCAAAGACCTTGGTGACTTCGCTGAGGCCGAATTTGGCGGTCGCGGATTCGCCGTCCTTGGTCATGGTGGAGCTGCCCATGATGATGGCTTCGGAGGAACCGAAATTATCCGACAAAGTGACATGGGGGATGTGGCGCAGCAGACCGGCTTTGACTTCGCGGCTCCACATGACACCGGATGATGTGATGGTGAGGAGGCTGGAGAGATCATATTTGCCGGGATTGGCATCCAGCTCGGCCAGCATGGGCTTAGCGAAGGCATCGCCGACAATGGCAGTGCTGTTGACCTTGTGCTTGGCGATGGTTTCCCAGAGCTCCCTGGGATCAAAATTTGCCTGGGTGAGCGTCACGATGCTGCCACCCGAGAGCATGGTGTTGAGCGAAGAGAGAAGCCCCGTGCCATGCATCTGCGGACAGGCGGGCAGGGAGCGCATGCGGATCGGGGCTTCGGCAAATGCCTTGATCAGACCTTCCGTGCTGTCCGGCACGGGACCGAGGCGCGCCATGACGATGCGCGAAATTTCGAGAATGGAGCCCTGTTCCCACATGACGCCTTTGGGCATGCCGGTGGTGCCGCCGGTATAGATGAAAAGCATGTCCTGCGCGGAGCGGGGCATGTCGAGTGGCTCACCCGCGCCCTTGGTGGCAAGGCTTTCATAGGTGACGGCAAAATCCGCCTTGTCATCATTGTCTGAGACTTCGACAAAATTGATGACCTTGGGCAGGCGGGATTTGAGCGCTTCGATGGTGTCGCGGAATTCGCTGCCATAGACAACGGTCGTCGCGTCGGAATTGTCGAAAATATAGTGAACTTCATCGGGCTTGTAGCGGTAGTTCACATTCACATGGGTCAGGCGCGCTTTGAAGCAGGCGGCCAGCATTTCCATATATTCGGGGCGGTTGCGCATGTAGAAGGCGACTTTGTCGCCTGTCTTGGCCCCGCCGGCCAGCAGGTTGCGCGCCAGATTATTGGAGCGCTGGCGGGTCTGACCCTGCGTAATAATGCGCTCGCCATGGATAAAGGCTGGTTCATCGGCCGGCAGCAAGGGCTGCAGGGCGTCCAGCATGTCGCCGTAATTCCACTCCATCGTGTTTCTCCCGATTTTTTATGCTCCCGGCCTGTGACCTGGTGAGCCTATTATTTTGGGAGATGATACAGGGAATCTGCGCAAGGTCACGTGACTCTTGCGGCCATGAAAAAGGCGGCTCCCGTGAGAGCCGCCTGTCATCATCTTGTTTTTGCGAGGCTTATTCAGCCGCAGACATCTTGTCGAGCGAGTAGGACCCGCCGCTCTGGCCGTTGAGCTTCATCAGATATTTGATGCCTTCCTCGGCAATGTCGTCGCCAACCATGCGGTCGCTTTCGGCATAGAGCTCCTTCATGTCGATGAAGGCAGCATAGTTCGGCGCGGTGCGCTGGGTGATGATGCCGGCCTTGAGGAGGGTCTTGATCAGGACGCGGAAGATATTTGTCGTTTCCTGCATTTCCTCGCGGATATTGGCATCGGTGAGCGCCTCCATGAAGGCACCCTGCACCCATTCCCATTCCAGACCCACAGCGGCATAGATGTGCTTCTTCTGCTCGGGGCTGCCGAGATTGTAGAGAAGAATTTCAAACACATGCCAGGCCCAGTCTTCGATCTGGTCGCGCTCGGCGGGATTGATTTTGGGGATCGTGCGATCCGCCCAGATCTTACCGAACTTATGATGGAAGGCTTCGTCCGTCATGGTGAACTGCATGAGCTGCACCATCAGCGGGTCGCGGCCATATTTATAG
This sequence comes from Hyphomicrobiales bacterium, assembly GCA_016124805.1. Classification (GTDB taxonomy): domain Bacteria; phylum Pseudomonadota; class Alphaproteobacteria; order Parvibaculales; family Parvibaculaceae; genus Parvibaculum. The sequence continues at coordinate 344,188 of WGND01000003.1, forward strand.
AAGGTGGCAAAGGCGCCCATGGCGAGACCTTCGACAAGCATCTGCATGCCGACGATTTTTTTCCAGACGAGTGGCGACAGAACGAGCTCGGTCAGAATGTCGCCAAGCGCCGGCCCGACGCGGACGGGCTTGCCCCATCGGGCCTTGATGTAGTTGGAGAAACCGGCGACGTGGCGGGCTTCTTCGCGGGTCTGATTGGCGGCATATTCCTGTGCGCCGGGATCCTTCAGGATGTGGCAGAGGCTCGCGGACAGGGCCAGCGCGCCGGCTTCCCCATGCAGGATGGAAGAGAGCGACCACTGCACGTCCAGATTGACGAGCTTGATCTTCTGCGCTTCATCGAGCTTGTCACCGACGGCTGTCTTGAGGTCGGTGTTCATGTCGGGATCGATGAGATATTCGCGCTCCATGTCGAAAGGAGTCGTGAAGTCGATATATTTCTTGTCGTTGGGATCCCAGAAATGATCATGGGTGGCGGAGATGATCTTGTCGAAAGCGGTGGAGCGCTGGCCATAGCGGTCCACTTCCATCATGGCCGCAAAGTCATCGGGTGCGACGGCTTCATAGGCGGTGTCGACGGTGATATTTTTCGTGATCTCGGTCATATTTCCTCCTTAAGCTGCGACGCATAGGTTTGTTAATCTGCTGCGCGGCGACATTCCCCTCGGCAAAAAGACTAAACCAATTGAATTTTGAGCCCAAAAAAATAGTGACGCTTGCGTCATGTTTTTCTGACAAAATGTCGACGTGAAACAAGAACAATGAGGTCGGTGGGAAAATGACTCAGAAATTCGTTGAAACGCCCCATGGCACAATCAGCTATCTCGACACGGGCGGCGCAGGGCCAGTGGTGGTGTTCATTCACGGCAATTCGGCGTGCAAGGAGTATTTCGGCAAGCAGTTCGCCAGCCCTCTTGCGGCGCAATATCGGCTGATCGCACTTGATCTGCCCGGCCATGGCGCCAGCGCGAATGCAAGCGATCCCGACAAGTCCTATTCGATCCACGGCTTTGCCGATGCGACGATGGCTTTTCTGGATGCCATTGGCGTGACGAAGGCGACACTGGTGGGCTGGTCGCTGGGAGGACATGCGGTGCTGGAAATGATGGCGCGCTGGCCAGGCACGACGGCGGCCTGGATCACGGGGACGCCGCCTGCCGGCGGGGCCGATATGGAGCAGGCCTTTCTGCCAAGCGAGAATATGGGGCTGACCTTCAAGGATGAATTCACGGCTGAGGACGCGCGTGTCCAGTCGCAAGGCGGGTTGGGCGCGGGCGAAAAGCTCGAGGACTGGATGCTGGCGTCCGCCAAACGGGCCGATGGCCGCTTCCGGCCGATGATGCTTCAGTCCGCGATTGAGGGGCGTGATCTGGACGGGCGCAAGATTGCCGAGGAGTCGCCGCTTCCGCTTGCCGTGGTGACCGGGGCGGAGGAGATTTTCGTCAATAACGCGTTTCTGGAAACGGTGAAGTATCGCAATTTGTGGGACGGCAAGGTGCATGTGTTGCCGGGCGCGGGGCATATGCCCTTCTGGCAGATGCCGGATGTTGTCAATCCGATGTTGGGGCGGTTTCTGGCCGAGGTTACCGCCTAGAAAGGCCAGTCGGCATGGCGCACCTGCAGATTGCGCGTGGGCGAGGGGCCGCGATAGGTCGGCGTTTCGACAATATGCAGTGGCTTGGAGAGGGCGCGCAGGATGGCCTGATAAAGCAGGTCGGCAGATAGCGGCTTGGCGAGATAGTCGGTGACACCCTGATCGCGGGCGTGATCAACAATCGCGCGGGTCAGATGGCCTGAAATCATGAGAATGGGAATGTCACAATTGCCTTGCGTGCTGGCGCGCACAAGGCGTGTCATTTCATAGCCATCCATGGGATACATGGCACCGTCGGTGATGATGATGTCGGGTTTTTCGGCATTGAAAATCTCGAGGCCGCGCTGACCGTCGCGGGCTTCCAGAATGCAGCCGACGCGCATGGAATGCAGCAGCGCGATGACAAGGCGGCGCATTTCGCTGCTGTCCTCGACCACGAGAATACGCAACTTCGTGAAAATGTCACTCGCACTGGCTGCCGGGGAGGTCATCCCGCAATCCGCCTCTCGCGAATGGTCGTCTTGATGAGACGTTCGAGGGCCCGCAATGTTTCCAGTGCGATGATGTCATTGTTTTCGCGGCCGGACAGGGTGTCCTGCATGGCTTCTATATGGAAACGCAGGATTGTCCCGTCGAGACGCTCGCTGCTGACCGTGCCTTCGATATAGGTGCAAAGCGAATTGGCAAAGCGGCTGATCATCGGGTGACCGAAGGTGCCTGCCAGACCGCGCATGTCGTGGGCGATGTCATAGAGCCGGTCGCAGGCGGACTGGCTGCCGGCGGCAATGTCGTCCAACAGGCGGAAGAGACCATCGATCTGGCGCAGCAATGTCTCGCCATATTTGCCCTCAAGACCACGAATGGTCTGCTGCATATTGTCGAGCATGCGCGGGTCGAGGCGCATGGGACCGGCATGATCGGGCCCCAGCTTGCGTTCCGCGATGGAGGGCACGCGGATGAAACGCACATCAACGGCATTGGCTTCGTTTTCGGGGTTCACTGTTTTCATGATGCCCACCCCCCTCAGATCAAGGTGACCGGTGCGCGGCGCTCCGGGCCCGTGAAGGGGCGTGCGCTGCGGCGTCTGTCCGGACCGCGGAATGTCGGTGTTTCGATGAACTGGCGCGGCCGGTCAATCGCTGCGATCAGCCGCTGGTAGAGACTCCGGGGACTGACGGGTTTTGAAAGAAATTCGCTGATGCCGATGTCGCGGGCGCGCTCAATGGAGGCGAGATCGGTGTGGCCGGAAATCATGATGATGGGAACGGTTGCCAGTGTGCCGCGATCAATGAGGCGCAGCTTTTCGGCAAATGTGAAACCGTCGACAGGCTTCATGGCGGCATCGGTGATGACCAGTTCAGGCTCATGTGTCTCAAAGGCCTTGAGCGCCGCGTCGCCATCTGTCGCGACGTGAATTGTGCCCACGCCGAGCGCATGCAGCAGACCTGTCAGCAATTGCCGCATATAGGCGCTGTCGTCCGCAACGAGCACGCTGAGTGATTTAAATACTGCGCTAGTCATACCCACCAAACCTCTTCAGTCATCGTTGGGCATGGTGTCCAACCAGGCCCCGGTATCCCCTTGAAGGGGCGTACCGCAGGAAAGGCTAAGGGAAAGGTCTTAAGAAAATGGAAGCCGGAAGTCGAAAATCTGATGATAAAGTCCGCGAATGCGGGGTTTTTCCCACTATTCCGGCATTTCTTCTGTCACTTCTTTTGTCTTGTTCAGTGCCGGGTCGGTGTCCGTTTCGTCCGGTGTGGCGCTTTGTGATTCGGCCTTCTGGGCGATGCGTTCATTGATGGCCCGCAGTTTGGTCTCGACTTCGTCGATACCGATATCGATGAGGCTTTTCTGGCTGTCGGTCTTTGCGGGCTTGGCGGGTGCTGCCTCTTTGGCGGCGGCTTCGGGATCGACGTGGTCGGCCCCGGTTGGCAGATAGGAGGCCATGGAGCGGTTGCCTGCAACGACCTGCAGGCGGGCCAGCCGATCGGCGATCAGGGCGGCATGGTCGGCATAATGTTCGCTGACCTGCAGGATGCGATCACGGGCTTTTTCGATCTCGGCGGCGATCTGTTCAATCTCTTCATCATCGGCCAGCGCGTTGCGTGGCGGCGAGAGAGCGAGGCCTTCGGGCGCCGTGGTCAGATTGACGATGGGCAGGGCGACAACGGCACGGCCTTCGCCATCCAGCGCGGTGGAGAAGCTGGCATGACGTCCGTCGATCAGGCGGCCGCAGATCAGGTTGATGCGGTTATGGGAGGCGGTGCCTGCAATGGCGTCGATTTCGCTGCGCAAATCGTCATAGCGACCCGCGAGAAGGGCGCGGCGTCCGAGATCCTCGTGACGGGCGGCATCTGCCAGCAGGTCGGCGCATTCGCGCAGGCGCTCGGCAAGGGCGTCGATGGCAAGGACGGCGGTTTCGATGGTGCTGAGGGCCGTGGCGATGGTCTGGCCGAGTTCGGCGGCGGAGAGCGACCCACGCAGGCCTGTGCTGCCACGCATGACGCGGGCCAGCGCTTCGCGCGAAACCGGCGGCGTTTCATCGGCCTGTTCCGGCTTGCCTTGTCGCAAGGATTTCAATCGAGAGAGTATGCCCATATTGTCTTCTCATTCACGGCGATGCCCATCGCACAGGCAAAAGCATAGGGCTGGAGTGTTGACGACAGCTAAACGCGTCTCTCCGGTTTGACAGCAATTGCGAGAAAACCAAGGCGAGACTGACGTTTATGCAGCATATCCCGCGGCCCATATGGATCATTCTGCGGTTTCTGATCCGGCTTTACTGGCGCCTGGCCCGGCCCTTGACGGTGGGCGTGCGCGGTTTTGTGCGCAATGCCGCCGGTGAGGTGCTGTTGGTGCGACACAGCTATATGCCGGGCTGGTATTTGCCGGGGGGCGGGGTGAGCCGGGGCGAGACCATGCAGGCCGCACTCGCCCGCGAACTGGATGAGGAGGCGGGTGTCCTGCTGCGGGGCCCTGCGCGTCTTTTCGGTCTTTACGCCAATTTCCGCGAATTCAAGTCAGACCATGTGGCGATGTTTGTGATCGAGGCAGGCAGCTATGACAGCGAACCGCGCCGCAGTGCCGAGATTGCCGAATATGGCTTCTATCCGACTGATGCGCTGCCGGAAGACACAAGCCCCTCAACGAAGCGCCGCATCGCCGAGGTGCTGGCGGGTCGTGCGCCCGACGAGCTCTGGTAGGTTAGAGCTTCGGGTAGCGTCCGATCCAGGGCAGGGCCTCCTCAAGCTGACCGGCCAGACGATAGAGCGTGGCCTCATCGCCAAAGCGGCCCGTGAACATCATGCCGAGCGGCAGGCCGTCGCTGCTCATATGCAGCGGCATGGACATGGAAGGCTGACCCGTCATGTTGAACATGCCGATGGCAGGCAGATATTCGCTCATCCGGTTGAAATAGGTGCCGACATCATCGGTCATCATATCGAGCCAGCCGAGCTTGATGGGCGGCGTGGCAAGCGTCGGGCCGAGCAGGACGTCGTATTTCTGCATGAAATCGCCGAAGCGGCGACCAAGCTGATGGATGAAATGCGTGCCCGCGACGTAATCGGGGCCGGTGATTGTTTTGCCGCTTTCCGAGACAAGCCAGGTGATGTGCTCAAGATCTTCGGGCGTGGCCTCGCGTCCGAGTTCCAGCTCGCGTTCGCGCACGGCCGCACGCGTGTTGCTGGCGATAAGGGCTGCCTGCGCGCGTGACATTTCTGTGGGATCGGTTTTCAGCGCGGCTTCTTCCACCTTGTGGCCGAGTTCCTCACAGAGTTTGGCCGTGGCTTCGACCGTCTTGACGACTTCGGGATGGCAGAGGCTGCCATCGGGACGCTTGGTGGTGAAGGCAATGCGCAGCGAGGTCGGCCTGGCGGCGAGTTCCTCCAGATAGGGTCTGGCCTGATGGGGTGCAGCATAGGGATCGCCGATCGCAGCACCCGCTGTTGCATCCAGCATGGCAGCGCTGTCGCGCACCGTGCGCGACACAACATGGCTGATCGACATGCCGGCCCAGCCTTCACCGCGATCAGGCCCGGCAGGGGTGCGCCCTCGTGTGGGTTTCATGCCGAAGAGGCCGCAAGCAGCCGACGGCACACGGATGGAGCCGCCGCCATCGCTGGCATTGGCAACGGGGATGATGCCGGCGGCAACAGCTGCCGCCGCGCCCCCTGACGAACCGCCCGTTGAATGTTCAAGGTTCCACGGATTGCGGCTGGGGCCATGCAGCACCGGCTCGGTGGTGACGGTGAGGCCGAATTCGGGTGAATTTGTTTTGCCGAAAATGACAAGGCCCGCCTCAAGATAGCGGTCGGTCAGGGTGTTGTTGTGGTCAAATTTCTGCGTGGCAAAGAATTTCGAGCCTGAGGTGGTGATCGTTCCCTTCAAGGCCATGTTGAGGTCCTTGATCAGGAAGGGGACGCCACGATAGGGCCCGTCGGGCAGACCCTTTTCGATCTGCGCGCGCGCCTCGTCATAATGTTTCAGGACCACGGCATTGATTTTGGGATTGACGGCTTCGGTCCGCTCGATGGCGGTGTCGAGCAATTCGGTCGGTGTGACATCGCCGGATTTCACGAGGGCGGCAAGGCCCAGTCCGTCATATTTGTCGTAATCGGTGAATTTGCTCATGGCCGGTCCTTTTCTTTGCCTGACTCGTATTTTGATGCGCGATGCTAGCGCGGGAGCGGGTGAGGACAAAGAAAAGACGCACCGACAGGGTTCAGGCTGTCGATGCGTCCATTTTCGGTCTTGTCGTGGCTTACTGCTCTGGCGGCAGGTCCACCAGGATGATCTCGGCCTCTTGGGATGCCGTGATCTCGAGCTTGTCGACGTCGCGGATGGCGGCACCTGAGCGCTCGCTGACCTCAATGCCATTCACCGTGACGCTGCCCTTTGCGGGGACGAGATAGGCAAGGCGCCCACCGGACAGGTCATGCGTGACGGTGACACCGGCCTCCAGCGTGGCTCCGAGGACGGCGGCGTCCTGGGCGATCCAGAGTGTTTCGGCGGTGGCGTCCTTGCGACCGCTGGCAAGCGGCACAAGCTGGTTCTTGCGGCTGTCACGCGGGAAACTTGCCGTCTCCCAGCGCGGCGTCACGCCTGTGCGATCGGGCTGGATCCAGATCTGGAAAATCCGCGTGTCGGCGTCTTCCAGATTCCATTCCTCGTGCAGGATGCCGCGACCGGCGGACATCACCTGTACGTCGCCGGCGACCGTACGACCTTCATTGTTGAGGTGGTCGCGATGGGTGATTGCCCCTTCACGGACATAGGTGATGATTTCCATGTCGCGATGGCCGTGGCGGTCAAAGCCGGTGCCCGCCTTGATCTGGTCGTCGTTCCAGACCAGCAGCTTGCCCCAGCCCATGCGCTTGGGATCAACATAATTGGCAAAGGAAAAGTGATGCTTTGCGTTCAGCCAGCCGTGATCGGCTGCGCCGAGGCTTTCAAATGTACGAACGTCGATCATTTTTATTCCTTTCATCGAAGGGCCGACCCGCCGCTGTCGGGGGAGGGGGACGCTGGCGGGTCGGCTTGAAGCGTGGACCTACGGGGGGCAGTGGTCGTCACGCTTCGCTGATTTGATTCAAAGCCGCTGACCGTCAGTCGGCTTTCAGTTTCTTGGCGATCCTGGCAACACGGGCACCCTGGAAATGGGCCATGGCCAGTTCATTGTCATTCGGGTTGCGGTTTTCCCCGTCCGGACCGGTGGCAATGGTGCCAGCGCCATAGGGCGAGGAACCATGGGCGACCGAGAGATCGCGCAGATGTTCTGACTCGTAAGACAGACCGGCGATCAGCATGCCGTGATGGAGCAGCGTGTTGTGGAACGATGTGATTGTCGTTTCACGGCCACCACCTGTACCGGTGGAAACAAAGACGCTGCCGACTTTGCCGCTGAGAGCGCCTTTGGCCCAAAGACCACCTGTCTGGTCGAGGAAGGTGCGCATCTGGCCTGTCATGTTGCCAAAGCGCGTGGGTGTGCCAAAGAGTATGGCGTCATAATCACCCAGCTCATTGGGATCGGCGACATCGGCTGGCTGGTCGAGTTTCATGCCGGCCTGTTTTCGGGCTTCTTCCGACATGGTTTCAGGCACTTTTTTGAGGGTGACCTCAATGCCATCGACGCTGCCTGCGCCCTCGGCGACGGCTTTTGCCATGGTTTCGATATGGCCATAGGCGCTGTGATAGAGAACCAGAATCTTTGTCTTGTCAGCCATGTCACTCTCTCCTTGTGTGGTGGGCGCTGCTTTGTCGGGCGCTTCCCCGTGTTTCGATGGGGAATATTTAATTGATCTCAGGGGGATAACAATCCACACTTTCAGGAACAGATTGTTGCCTATATGAGATAAAGGGTCAGCACATGTTGGGCGATCTCAATGCCTATCTGGTCTTTGCCAAGGTAGTGGAGACGAGCAGCTTTACGGCGGCGGCCGAGGCCCTGAAGCTGTCGAAATCCATGGTCAGCCGCCAGATTTCGGGTCTGGAGGATGCGCTGGGGGTTCGCCTGCTCAATCGCACGACGCGCAGCCTGAGCGTGACGGAGGTCGGGGCGGTTGTTTACCAGCACGCCCAGCGCATTGTGAACGCGGCTGAGGAGGTCGAGCAGGACGTGACCTGCATCGAGGGCGCGGTGCGGGGGCAGCTGCGGGTGAACGGCCCGATGAGCTTTGGCATTGTGCAGCTCGGCCCGGTGCTGCCGGAATTCTTTATCCGATATCCCGATCTGACACTTGATCTCGTGCTCAACGACCGCCGGGTTGATCTGATTGATGAAGGCTTTGATGTGTCGCTGCGCATCTCGTCGCTGGATGATTCAAGCCTGATTGCCCGCCAGCTTGCGCCGGTGCGCGTGCGGGTGGTTGCCTCGCCCGGCTTTTTCAAGGCCCATGGCATGCCGACCCATCCACGGGATCTGACGAAGATGAATGCTTTGCTCTATTCGCTGCAACCGCGCGCCGAGCAGGTCAGCCTGACCAGTGACAAGGGCGAGAAGGTGACGGTTGACGTGTCTGGCCCCGTCCTTTCCAACAATAGTGATGCGCTGATGCCGAGCCTGCTGGCGGGCCTCGGCTTTGCCCTCATTCCGGATTTCCTTTGCCATGACTATCTGCGCAACGGGCAGCTGGTCGAGGCGCTGACGGACTGGCATGCGCCGACCCTCAAGCTTCATGCGATGTATCCCCAGGGTCGGCATCTCTCAATCAAGGTGCGCGCTTTCGTGGATTTCATGGCGGAGAAATTCGGGGCCGATACAGCGCCCTGGGTCAGGCCGCTGGACGCCCCTGTTTCCGGCCCCGGCGTCACGGGAAGGACAAAAAAGTCATGAGATGCGGAAATGCTTTACCTGTGGCTGTTGAACATGCTATCGGCCTTTCTTCCGCAAGCGGACGGAACAGGACCATGATGCATTTTGAGGCACAGCGACGAGAACGACGAGAGGCAAGCATTGCTGCTTGCGCCTTTGCCCGTCGTGCTGCCTTTCATCTGACATCGGCCTGAGTGCTGAGGGGGTCAGGCAAGACGACCCGACCCTATCGCACTGAAAGAAAATTCCATGTTCACTATCGAAAACGAGCGGCCGGAACACGGCCCCGCCATTGAAGCCCTTCTTGACCTGTCATTTGGTCCCGGGCGCTATGCCAAGGCCGCCCAGCGGCTGCGTGAGGGCAATGTGGCGGTGCCGGAACTCAGCTATGTTGCCTTTACCGGCGAGGGCGACGAGCGTCGCATGGTGGGCGCGCTGAGCTTCTGGCCGATCCTGATTGGCGGCCGGCCGGGGCTGATGCTGGGGCCGCTGGCTGTGGAGCCGGCGCTGCGCGGCAAGGGCTGTGGCATCAAGATGATGGAGAAGGGCCTCGCCGACGCCAAGGCCATGGGCTATCGGCTGGTCATTCTGGTGGGCGATGCACCCTATTATGCGCGTGTCGGCTTTGGTCCCGTACCGCCGGGCCGCCTGACCATGCCGGGTCCTGTGGACCCGACACGGCTGCTCTTTCGCGAACTTGATATTGGTGCCTTTATCGGTGTCGAGGGCGCGATCACCAAGCCGCGGACCTGATGCGTTTATCAGTTCTGGCCCATGGCTTTGACGAGCTTGGGAACATTGTTGCGAAACATGTCGAGATAGGTCGGCGCGGGGCCGTCGGGTTTGGAGAGGGCATCTGAATAGAGTTCAGCGGCTTCCCCTTCGGGCAAATGCGCGCCGGTCTCTTTCGAAATGGTCTGCATCATGCGCGGGTCGGTCATGTTCTCGATAAAGAGGGCGCGGATCTTCTTTGCCCGGATTTCATCGATGAGACGGGCGAGGTCGCGCGCGCCGGGTTCGGCATCGGTGCTGATGCCTTCAGGTGCCAGAAAGGTGACGCCATAAGCTTCGCCGAAATAGCCAAAGGCATCATGAGTGGTGATCACCTTGCGCTTGTCGCGCGGCAGGGCGTTGATTTCCGTGCGGACCCAGCTGTCGAGGGCGTCGATCCTGGCCAGATAGCCGGCGGCATTGGCCTCATATGTCGCCCTGTTTTTCGGATCGGCTTTCACAAGCGCATCGCGGATATTGCGGACATAGATTTTGCCATTGGCAAGGTTCTGCCAGGCATGTGGGTCCAGCACATCCTGCCCGTCTTCATTCATCTGGCGTGGCTGGATGCCAAAGCTTGTGTTGACGAAGACGGCCTTGGTGCCCGAGGCGGCCGCGAGACGCTGGAACCAGCTTTCGAAATTGAGGCCATTGAGGAAGACGAGATCGGCCTCTGCCAATTTTTTGGCATCGATCGGGCTTGGCTCGAAATCATGGGCGTCGCCGTCAGGACCGACAAGTGTGGTGAGGATGACGCTGTCACCGGCCACTTCGTGAACCATGTTGCCAAGGATGCTGAAGCTCGCCACAACATTAAGCGGTTTGGCCATGACGGGATGTGCTAACGCCATCGCAAAGAGAATCGAGAGAAGGATTTTTTTCATGGGGGGAGCCTTTTGTTCAGTCGTGGTAGTGGGCCGATGGGAAGTAGCGCGTGCGCAGGCTTTCCTGTGTGCCCAGTGCGATGGAGATCAGATAGAAGATGCCTGCTGTCAGAATGATCGCCGGGCCTGACGGCAGGTTGAAGTGATAGGAGAGCAGCAGGCCGGTCAGCCCCGCGATGAAGGCAAGGGCTGTGGAGAGCAGGGCCAGTGACCAGACATCGCGCGCCCAGAAGCGGGCGGCGGCAGCGGGCAGCATCATCAGGCCGACGGCCATCAGCGTGCCGAGCGCCTGAAAACCGGCGACGAGATTGACGACCACCAGCACGAGAAAGGCGATGTGGTAGAGCGATCCGCCCCGCGCCGTTGTGCGCAGGAATGCCGGATCGAAACTCTCGGCAATTAGGGGACGATAAATCAGTGCCAGCGCGACAAGTGTCACCGTGGTGATGGAGGCAACTAGCAGCAGTGCATTGGCATCGACTGACAGGATGGTGCCGAAGAGCACATGGAGCAGGTCGACATTGGAGCCGCGCGTGGAAACGATGAGCACGCCGGCTGCAAGCGAGATGAGATAGAAGCCCGCCAGGCTTGCATCTTCGCGGAGCGCCGTGGTGCGGCTGATGAGACCGGCGAGCAGCGCCACGGTGAGGCCAACGACAAGCCCGCCAAGGCTCATGGCCCAGAGAGACAGGCCTGCGACGAGAAAGCCGAGCGCCGCGCCCGGCAGGATGGCATGGGACATGGCGTCGCCCATGAGGCTCATGCGCCGCAGCACGAGCAGGGTGCCGATGGGCCCGCCGCCGAGCGACAGGGCAAAACAGGCGATCAGCGCGCGGCGCATGAAGCCGTAATCCACGAAAGGCGAAATCAGCGCATCGTAAATCATGCCGGATGCCCCTCGTCATGGCTGTGGTGATGAAGCTCGTGCCAGCTGTTGGAGAGGTAACGGGCGCGCTGGAGATTTTCCGCGCTCAAGACCTCGGCTGTCGGGCCCCAGGCGACGGGTTCGCGCGCCAGCAGCAAGGATTGGGGAAAGGCATCGCGCACAGCGGCCACATCATGCAGGACAGCGGCGACTGTGCGGCCTTCGCTGTGCCATTGGTGGATGAGGGCCATGAGATCGGCGGTGGTCCGCTCATCGATGGCGGCAAAGGGCTCATCAAGCAGGATGACGGGGGCGTTCTGCACAAGCAGGCGGGCAAAGAGGACGCGTTGCAACTGACCGGCGGAGAGGGCGCCAATGGGGCGCTCGCCATGCCGGGCAAGACCAACGGCGTCGAGCGCTGCGTCGACACGGGCATGGCGTGCCCTGTTCATGCCGCCAAAGACACCGATCTCATGCCAGAGACCCATGGTGACGACATCGCGCACATGGATGGGAAAATCACGTTCGATCTCGGCGGTCTGGGCGAGATAGGCAATGCGATGCTGGCGTAGACCGGCGCAGATGACCTTCCCTTCGCTCACCGGGACGAGGCCGACAATGGCTTTCAGCAGCGTGCTTTTGCCCGCGCCATTGGGCCCGACAATGGCCGTGAGGCTGCCAGGCTCAAAACGACCCGTCAGATGATGCAGCGCAGGCTCGCGCTGATAGGCGATGGTGAGATCGTCGATCTCAATGGCAGGGACGGGACCGATCATGCCAGCGCCCACCAGACAAGGAGCCAGAGAAAGCCGATGGCTACACCGGTGACGCCAAGACGTTGAAAGGCGCTGGCGGCAAGGGCGCTGTGGCGGCGCGGCTGGCTTATCGGTTCAGGCGGGGTGCTCAAGGCGGATATCCGAAATGTAATAATATAACATCTCAAGCCTAGGCCAGGCCTGTCCGGCTGACAAGTCTCTTCTTTTGATCTTTGTCGAACTGGATGGCCGCGCTTACTGGCCTTCGCGACGCCAGGCCATGGCCAGTGCGCCGAGAATGAGGGCAAGGGCGATCAGGCCGGAGACGAGCGGCAGCTGATGGACCGAGCGCACCAGATATTGCTCATTGCGATTGAGGCCCATCCAGTTGCTGCCCGCCGCATCATGGCCGGGACGCAGGGACCGGATGGCGGGAATATCAGTGCCGCCATCGCCGGCCCAATAGATACCGCCGCCCGTTGCCTTGGCGACGGGGGCGAGGCGCTCATCTGTGGCGCGGACATCGGCATATTCGCGCGGGTTGAGCGGTCCGGCGGCGGCCACCGCCGTCATGTCGCCCTGCGTGATCCGGTAGAGGCCCAGTTCGCGCGCGGGCGTGGCGGCTTCAAAGCGGCCCGGCGTGACTTCGCTCAGCTTGAGCGTTTCCGTTTTGCCGGAAGGGAAGGTAACGGTGGCGTCGGCTGCGGCGGGTGCCATGGTGCGTCGGCGCAGGGTGAGTGAATTGTTGCTCGCGACAGCCGAAAGATTTTCTTCCTCGAGATCGGGTTCCTTCATCAGCCAATGGGCCAGACGGCGCAGCAATTCGGCTTGCGGTCCGCCGCCTTCATAGCCGCGTGACCAGAGCCAGACCTGATCAGAGAGAAGCTGGGCGACGCGGCCCTTGCCGACATGATCCAGCACCATGAGCGGATGTTTGGCCGGGTCTTCCAGCAGGACTTCGCCGTGATTGATGGTGGTGTCGATGGTGCGGAACCAGCGTCCCCAGGCAGGTGGCGTGCTGTCGCTGCCGGGCAGGTCGGCCGTGACCGGATGGCGTTTGCCCGCATCTGTCATTTCGGCGCGATAGCCGCCCACGGATATTTCGCCAGTGGGCTGGGCAGGCAGCACGCTGGAAAGCGGCGTGCGATAGATGGAATAGGGGCTGGCAAATGTCGGCCCGGCGGCGGCAAGCAACGCCCCGCCATTTTCCACATAGTCGGCAATATTGGCGAAATAGGCGAGCGGCAGCACGGCGCGCTGTTTGTAGCGGTCGAAAATGATCAGATCGAATTGATCGAGCTTGTCGACAAAGAGCTCGCGCACCGGAAAGGCAATGAGCGAGAGTTCATCAAGCGGGGCGCTGTCGAATTTCTCCGGCGGTCGCAAAATCGTGAAATGGACGAGGTCAACGGAGGGGTCGGCGTTCAGCAGATTGCGCCATGTCCGTTCGCCCGGATGCGGGGCACCCGACACCAGCAGCACACGCAGGCGGTCGCGAATGCCATTGGCGATCACAACGGCGCGATTGTTGAGCAGGGTGAGTTCGTCCGGTCCCTTGTCGAGGTCGATCTCGATGACATTCGGCCCGCCATGGGTCAGCGTCAGCGGGATGGTTTCGACCTTGCCCACTTCCGCGTCCGTGCGCGAGACCTGCTGCCCGTCAATGGAGACGGTAACCGTTGCGCGTTCGCCGCTCACCTGGCTGGTGGCGGTTTCGTCAACGCGGAAGGAAAGCGTCAGCGGCTCATCGACAATGCCGAAGCTTGGTGCTTCGGTGATGGTCAGGCGGCGGTCCTTTTCGTTCTTGCGTCCAATGATGAGCGAGTGGATCGGGGCCTTGAAACCGACGGCAGCGGGGTTGGCGGGCACGTCATGGACTTCACCATCGGTGATGAGGATGGCGCCAGCCACGCGCTCGCGCGGCACATCGGCGAGAATTTCATCCAGCGCGCCGAAAAGAGCGGTGCCTTCTTCATTGGCGGCATCGCCCTGAACGGTGGTGACGCGCACATCAAGACCCTTGATCTCTTTGAGATGCTTTTCAAGCGTGGCAAGCGCGGCGTCCGTCTCGGCATTGCGATTGCCAATCTGCTGGCTGAGGCTCTTGTCGACAATGAGGGCGACGACGTCAGAGAGGGGTTCGCGTTCTTCGGTGCGGATTGTCGGATTGATGAGGGCGAGCAGGATGAGGACCAGTGCAGCGGTACGCCATATGGTGCCGCGGGCCCGACGCCAGGCGGAAAACAATGTGAGCGCCGCCCCGAGCAATGCCATGAGGCTGATCAGCAGAACCGGCAGGGCGGGTTCAAATGTGATGTCCCAGCTCATGGCCTATTGCCCCAACCGTTCGAGGAGGGCCGGCACATGAACCTGATCGGATTTGTAATTGCCGGTGAGTGCGTACATGACGATGTTGACGCCGACACGCATGGCCATTTCACGCTGCATTTCACCGCCCGGCACGCAGGGGAACATGGCGCGACCTGAATTGTCGCGCGCCCAGGCGGCGGCATAATCATTGGAGCCGATAATCAGGGGCGAGACGCCGTCGCGTGAAATTGCGCCCTGGCTGTTGCCATTGACCTCGATCCAGAGCGGGCCACCCTGCCAGCGTCCGGGAAAATCCGACAACAGATAATAGCTGCGCGTGATGACGTGAGTCTTGCCAACCTGCTGCAGGGCGGGAATGTCCATCCGTTCGAGCAGGCGCCGCAAGGTTTCGGTGCCGGGCCCTGTCTGCCCCGGTGTGGTGGTGTCCTGATCGCGTGTGTCGAAAAAGATCGTGCCGCCATTGCGCAGATAAGTGTCGATGCGCAGATAGGTTTCGGGCGAAAGCGGCGGCTGGGCCGGGGTCATGGGCCAATAAAGCAGCGGGAAAAAGGCCAGTTCGTCGCGGGTAATGTCCACGCCCATGGGGGCAGCCGGTTCAAAGGCTGTTCGCGATGTCAGT
Source organism: Hyphomicrobiales bacterium (assembly GCA_016124805.1). Classification (GTDB taxonomy): domain Bacteria; phylum Pseudomonadota; class Alphaproteobacteria; order Parvibaculales; family Parvibaculaceae; genus Parvibaculum. The sequence continues at coordinate 359,319 of WGND01000003.1, forward strand.
ATCCTGCTCAAGCCTGCAAGGCCGGCCTCGCTGATATTGTCGACATCGCTGTCGCCTGTCAGCACATAGGCAAGATGTGTTTCCAGCGAGGCCTTGAGAGCGAAATCATCAGCGCTTTCGTCGGCACGTACCTGCGGCGCCCAGACAAGGCCCGCCAGTATGGCGACGAGAAGCACCGGCATGAAGCGCGAGGCAAAGCGGCGGCGGTGGATTTTTTCCGCCTGAAAATGGCCCGTGATCCAGAGCGCGGCGACACCATCAATGAGGATCAGCAGCGTGGCGATGAGCAGCGCCAGAGGGCGCAGGCGGATTTCGTGCGTAACTGCATAGATGGCGCGGCTTGTGACGCCGGGCAATGCGCCCATGCGGGTGAGGGCGGTCTTTTCATTGGTCGTGTTGAGGGCGCGGGGATTATCGACGGGTCCATAGAAGCCCGCCGGATGGCGCGGGCCGGGTTTTGTGGCGGCAAAGGCATTGGTTGCGATGGGGGTCACTGTTGCCGGGGTTGAGACCAGATGACCGAAGCCATCGAGAATCTTGACGGGTGGCAGCGTGTTACGCGCCGCGTTTCGCCCGGGCATATTTTCCGGCGCATTCATCTCCGTGCCGGTGGCCGAGACTTCGCCTTGTGCGAGCTCTGCGATGCGGCGCAGCATCTCTACATAGAGACCCGAGAGCGGCAGGTTTGACCATTCGCTATTGGCGGTGACATGGAAGAGCACGACGCGCCCCTTGCCTTGCGTGGCCTCTGTCACGAGAGGCGTGCCATCCTGCAGGCGTGCCCAGACATGTGCCTGCAGATTCGCCGAGGGTTCAGCGAGCACCTGTCGCGAGACAGTGACGTCATCGGGAATGTCGAGACCATAGAAGGGGCTGTCGGGATCGAAGGGGGCGAGATGCTGCGGGCTTGTCCATGAGAGTGCGCCGCCAAGTTCGCGGCCACCTGCGCGCAGGCGGACGGGCAGCAGCGGGTCATCGGGCAGGGGCGTGGCACCGGCAACATGGGTCCCGGCAAAGCGGATGAGAAGCCCGCCGCGCCTGACCCAGCTTGTGAGCAGGTCACGGTCCGAGGGCGTCAGTGTGCCGATATCGGCCAGCACGAGCACGGCGAGCGGGTGGGCGAGCAGCGCCTTGATGTCGCTGACATCTTGTGCCGACGGAACATCGCGGATTTCGGCAAAGGGGCTCAGGGCCCGTTCGAGATAGAAGCTGTTGGACAGCAGCGGCTGGGCTTCCTCAAAGCTGGTATTGGCGATGATGCCAAGGCTGCGGCGCTGCCAGCTTTCATCAATGAGATTGAGCGCGCCGGCAGAGGTTTCCCCGGCGATGGTGATGCGCGTGATCCTGTTGCGCAGTTCAAGCGGCAAGGCAAGTTCGGTCTGTATGATGGTTTCATCGGGCTTCAGTGCGAAAGCGGCTTCAGAGAGCATGGCGCCGTCGGCGGCCAAGGCGCGGACATTGCCGTTGCGTGTGATGGCGGAGGGAGCTGCCGTGATGCGGGCGATGAAGCTGTCGCCTTTGGTGGCAGGCGGCAGAAGGGCGAGCGGCAGGTTGGGCAAATCCGGTTCCAGCACGGAGAGGCCACCAATGCCTGACAGGGCTGCGAGCCCCTTGGCAAAATCGGATGCGGTTCTGTCATCCAGTCCGTCGCTCAGCCAGACGGTCTGGACATTGGCATTTTGAAGCGCGGGGTCGGTCTGAAGGCGCTTGAGAAGCGCGATGCGGTCGGGCAGCCAGGAGCGCGGCGTGAGGCTTGTGGCGCGGGTTGCCGCATCATCGGCGGCTTCGAGAACCAGTTCGGGGGCGACGGCTTCCGGGGCGGTGGCTGCCAGCATGACCGGACGGTTGTTGCGCCGGGCTTCGGCCAGCAAACCGTCAAGGGCGGCACTGCGCTCGCGCCAATGGGCCGCCGAGGTCCAGCCATTATCCAGAATGATGAGCAGGGGGCCGGTGCCGGCAATGCCGGGCGCCGGGTTCCACAAGGGGCGCGCCAGACCCAGAATGACAAAAGTTGCCAGCAGCATGCGCAGGATCAGCACCCAGAGCGGTGTGTGGGCCGGTGTTTCTTCTTCATGGCTGATTTCGGCGAGCAGGCGGATGGCGGGAAAGCGCACAAGCTTCGGTCGTGGCGGGCTGATGCGCACCAGCCACCAGATGCCGGGCAGGGCCAGCAGGCCGAGCAGCATCCATGGACTGGCAAAGGCAAGGGCGCCCAGATGGAGCATGGTCGTCAGCTCCCCGGCCTGGTGGTCTTGAAATTATCCATGCCGTTGGCCAGTGTGCCGTAAAGGGCGAGCAGGGCCGTTTGCGGGCTGCGGTCCGTGCGATGGGTGGCGAAGGTGAAGTTCACGCGCTGCACGACATCAAGAATGCGGTTGCGATGTTCTTCGAGCTTGGCGTGATAGGCGCTGCGCAGTTTTTCGGCGCGCCCGATCATAAGCTTCATCGGCTCCTCGATGCCTTCAAATTCCGTGCGCCCGGAAAAAGGCAAATCCTCTTCTGCCGGGTCCAGCACCTGCACCAGATGCACGCGCACGCCCTTGGCCGCATAGGCCTTGAGGCGCGTGATGATGTCTTCGGCAGGTGAAAGAAAATCGCTGATGAGTACCACTTGCGCATAGCGTGGCAGATAGCGCTGCGGCGGCAAGCTGAGCGTGGCCGCCTCGTCGGGGGTTTCTTCTGCATCGAGCAAGGCATGGGCCATGCGTCGCTGGGCGGCGCGCCCTGTGCCCGGCGTCGCATTGGACACAAGCGGGGCAACGCTTTCCCCGCCCTGCACAAGCAGCGATGTCAGGGCCAGCGCCAGAATGGTGGCGCGGTCTTTCTTGGTGCAGTTGGCAAATTCGGAAACATAATCCATCGATGCTGAGCCATCGCGCCAGATCCAGATGCTTTCAGCAGCTTCGACTTCTGTTTCACGTACAAAGAGATGGGCCGAGCGGGCCGAATGGCGCCAGTCAACGGAGGCTGCCGTGTCGCCTTCGCGAAAACGGCGGAACTGCCAGAAGCTTTCCCCGATGCCGGTGCGGCGGCGGCCATGCACGCCCTGTGCGACGGTGCTGGCGATGCGCTCGGCCTGTGTGACAAGCGGGGGCATTGCTTCTGCAAGTGACTCTGCCTGTTCGCGCAGACCCATGCCAGCCGGGGCCGCTGTCAGGGAAAAGGGAAGCCGCATCACATGTTCCGATCAGCCGATATTGCGGCAAAGCCTGTCGATGACACCGCCCACGGTGACGCCTTCGGCGCGGGCCGAAAAGTTGAGCGCCATGCGATGGCGCAGCACAGGTGCGGCCAGGGCGCGCACGTCCTCGATCGAGGGGGCAAAGCGGCCATCGGTCAGCGCACGGGCACGAACGGCCAGCATCAGCGCCTGGCTGGCGCGCGGGCCGGGGCCCCAGGCCACATGACGTTCGACCTCGTCGGAGGCACCTTCCTCGGGACGGGCGGAGCGCACAAGCTCCAGAATGGCGCTGACGACCTTTTCACCCACCGGCACGCGACGCACGAGGCGCTGGGCGGCAAGCAGATCATCGACGCTCATGGCATTGCGCGTGACAGCCGTTGTTTCGCCCGTGGTGGAGAGCAGCATGCGGCGCTCTGATTCCAGATCGGGATAGACGACATCGATCTGCATGAGAAAGCGGTCGAGCTGGGCTTCGGGCAGCGGATAGGTGCCTTCCTGTTCCAGCGGGTTCTGGGTTGCGAGCACATGGAAAGGTGAGGGCAGGTCGTAGCGCACACCCGCCACCGTCACCTGTTTTTCCTGCATGGCCTGCAGAAGCGCGGACTGGGTGCGGGGCGAGGCGCGGTTGATTTCGTCCGCCATCAGGAGCTGACAGAAAACCGGGCCCTTGAGAAAGCGGAAGCTGCGCGCGCCGCGTTCGCTTTCTTCGAGCACTTCGGAGCCCAGAATATCGGCCGGCATGAGGTCCGGGGTGAACTGGATGCGCTTGTCGTCCAGACCCAGCACCTGTCCCATGGTGTGGACCAGCAGGGTTTTGGCCAGACCCGGCACACCGACAAGAAGGGCGTGGCCCCCTGCGAGCACTGTCACAAGGGTCTGGTCGATGACCGTTTCCTGCCCGAAAATGACATCACTGATGGCCGCACGTGCCTGGGCTATTTTGGCGCCGGTGGCTTCAATTTCCTCGACGGGCGTGCCGCCTGCTTCACTGAGTGTCTTCATTGACCTACATATAGGGTGTAAGGCGGCTTTTCATATTCTGAAAAAGCACCACCTTAGCCACATTTCCCAATTCCGGGGATTTGACGATCCGGTTTGATACAAGACCACATTGGCCGGGTTTATCTTGACGACATTATGGCCTGATTGGCCGATCTTTGCAGTAAATGAACGACAGGAGCCAAACACAATGGTGGCATCAAAGGGCCAGGCAACGCCAAGCAAGGAGGCCAGATCGGCCCCGGGCGGGCTCAGGGGCCTTGCCGCTGCGGAAGCCGAAGGCGTGAAGGCACGGGGTCTCCCCCCTGTTGAAAAGTGGAATCCGGACTTCTGCGGCGATCTGGACATGCGAATCGCCCGTGACGGCACATGGTTCTATATGGGCACGCCCATTGGCCGGGAACGGCTGGTGCGGCTTTTCTCCACGATTCTGCGTCATGACGCGGATGGCAAATATTATCTCGTGACGCCTGTCGAGAAGGTCGGGATCACGGTTGATGATGCGCCCTTTCTTGCCGTTGTGATGCGGGTGGAAGGCGAGGGCCGCGAACAGCTGCTGCATTTCACCACCAATGTCGGTGATGAGACGATGGCGGGGGCCGATCACCCGATGCGTTTCGTGATGGATGCGGAAACGGGCGAGCCTGCGCCATATGTGCATGTGCGGGCGCGGCTGGAAGCGCTGATCAACCGGGCGGTCTTCTATGACCTTGTCGAAATCGGCACGGAAGAAATGCATGAAGGGGCCAAGTGGTTTGGCGTCTGGTCGGGCGGCATGTTTTTCCCCTTCATGAAGGCCGATGAGATGAAGGCGAAGGCGGAAAGCTGATGGAAGCCTATCGCGAACGGATTTTCTCGCGCATCGACGAGGCGCCACCGCCGCTGACCGTGCTGATGGGCGAGAAGGTGCCGCATGGCGACCACCAGCTGAACCCGGTCTCGGACAGTGATGGCTGGCTGGAACCTGAGGACCGCCCCAGTTTGCGTGCCGCAGCCGTGCTGGTGCCGATCATTGAGCATGCGCATGGGCCGTCCATATTGCTGACCCGGCGGGCAGACCATCTGGGCCAGCATTCCGGGCAGGTGGCGTTTCCCGGCGGCAAGGTCGACCCCGGCGAAAGCGTGGGCGAGGCAGCCTTGCGCGAGGCGGAGGAAGAGGTCGGTCTCGACAGGTCCTATGTGCAGCTTGCAGGCTATCTTGACCCCTATGAAACGGGCACCGGCTTTCGCATTGTGCCGGTCATCGGCTTTGTGCAGCCCGGTTTCACACTGACATTATCAGTCGATGAGGTGGCGGAAGCTTTTGAGGTGCCGCTCTCTTTCCTCATGAACCCCGACAATCATGAGCGACATTCCGTCATGTGGAAGGGGCGCCGTCGGGAGTATTACGCTATGCCCTATGATGGCCATTATATCTGGGGGGCCACGGCGGGCATGCTGAAGAATATGTATGACCGGATTTTTGCACCCGAAAACGCATAAGAAGAAAAGCAGGCAAAGCGATGAGTGGCACCAAGGAACTGGCAAAAGCAATCTGGCTCAATGAACCCGATACACGTGCTGTCATGGACGCGCTGACGGGGGCAGGCGATGTCGCCCGCTTCGTGGGCGGCTGCGTGCGTAACACGCTGATGGGCGAAGAGGTGCGCGATATCGACATTGCGACAGTGCTGAAGCCCGAGCGCGCAATGGAACGCCTGGCTTCCAATGGCATCAAGGCGGTGCCGACCGGCATTGACCATGGCACGATCACGGCGGTGATGCCCTCACGCCATTTCGAGATCACGACCTTGCGCGTGGATGTGGCCAGCGATGGCCGCCATGCCGATGTGGCTTTCACGGAAGACTGGCTGGAAGATGCCAAACGGCGCGACTTCACCATCAATGCGCTTTATGCCGATGCCGACGGCACGCTTTATGACCCGCTGAATGGTCGCGCGGATATTACTGCTCATGTGGTGCGCTTCATTGGCGATGCCGGGCAGCGCATTGAGGAAGACTATCTGCGCATTTTGCGGTTTTTCCGCTTCCATGCCTGGTATGGCAAGGGCGAGCCGGATGATGCCTCGCTGCGCGCCTGCGCCGCAGGTCGCGAAGGCCTTAAGCAGCTTTCCGCCGAGCGCGTGCGCGAGGAACTCTTTGCGCTGTTGAAGGCTGATGCCGCCCCTGCCGTGCTGCGCCACATGGCGGCGTCCGGCATTCTCCCGATCGTACTGCCCGAAGCCTCCAAGCTCGACAGGCTGGAGCGACTGGCCGCGATTGAAGCCAATCAGCTTTTCACCGAAGGCGACCCGGTCTTGCGTCTCGGGGCGATGGTCGATCTCGATGCCGCCGAGGCAACGCTTATGGCGGACCGCTTGCGCCTCTCGGGCAAGGATCGCGACCGGCTTGTCGCCATGCTGACCGACAAGACCAAGATCGTCTGTTATCTCTCCATGCGCGAAGTGCGCCGGGCGCTCTACAAGATGGGCCTGCAGCTTTTCAAGGATCGCACGCTGCTCGGCTGGGCAAGTGACGAGTTGGAACGCAATGCTTTTCAGTGGCGTGCGATGCTCGCCATGGCCGATAGCTGGGACCGCCCCGAGTTGCCACTGACCGGCGAGATGGTGAAGGCGGCAGGTGTGCCCGAAGGCCCTGAAATCGGCCGCGTGATCCGCGAGGTCGAGGAATGGTGGATTGATGCCGATTTCATTGAAGATGAGTTCTCGATCATCGAGCGGCTGAAGGCGGTCGTGCAGGCGACTGTGTATTAGTCGCAAAGTCCCGCGACATTCTGCCATAGCGCTGCGGCATCCGGGCACGTTGGTTTTGGCATAAGGGCTCCATAGCTTTGGTCTATGGAAAACGATCTCATCGAACGCTATGACCTACGCGTGCCGCGTTACACATCCTATCCTACTGCGCCCCATTTCGGGCCGTCGGTCGACGGGGCTGTTTATGCCAAATGGCTGGGCGAGCTGAAACCGGAGACCGAGGTTTCGCTCTATCTCCACATCGCCTATTGCGCGCAGATGTGCTGGTTCTGTGGCTGCCACACCAAGGCCACGAAGCGCTACGCGCCGGTGCAACGCTATATGAAAGCGCTGCATGCCGAAATTGATCTGATTGCCGGTCGTCTGCCTGCGCGCATGAAGCTGCGCCATGTGCATCTGGGCGGCGGCAGCCCCACAGTGCTCAAGCCGAAAGACCTGCGGCATCTCTTTGCGCATCTGCGCGAGCGGTTTGATGTTCTGCCGGATGCCGAAATTTCCATTGAGCTCGACCCGCGCACCACCACGCTCGACTATGTAAAAGCGATGGCCGATGTCGGCGTGACGCGCGCCTCTGTCGGTGTACAGGATTTTGATCCACTGGTGCAGAATACGATCAATCGCATCCAGTCCGCACCGCTCACCGCCCGCGTGATCGGCTGGCTGCGCGGCTATGGCATTGACGCCATCAATATGGATCTCTGCTACGGCCTGCCGTATCAGACCGTGTCGAGCCTGCTTGAGACGATTGATCTCGCGCTTGCCATGGCGCCCTCGCGCATCGCGCTTTTCGGTTATGCCCATGTGCCCTGGATGAAGCGGCATATGCGTCTGATCCCGCTGGACAGCCTGCCCGACATGCGCGAACGCTGGGCGCAACATGAAGCCGCCGAACGTCATCTGAAGCAGGGGGGTTATGTGGCTGTCGGGCTTGATCATTTCGCACGGCCCGATGATGCGCTGGCGCAGGCTGCGCAGTCTGGTGATCTGCATCGCAATTTTCAGGGCTATACAACCGATGATGCGCCGGTCTTGATCGGGCTGGGGGCTTCTGCCATCGGGTCCCTGCCGCAGGGCTATGTCGCCAATGAAGTGGCGATTGAGCGCTATATCAGCGATGTCGATGAGGGCGTGTTGCCGATCAAACGCGGCGTGGCGGTGACGCAGGATGACTGTCTGCGCCGCGCCATCATTGAGCAGCTCATGTGCCGGATGGAAGTTGATCTTGATGAAGTTGCGGCGCGATTTGGCAGCAGCGGGGAGAGCTTTGCGCGGGAGCTTTCAGCGCTCTCTGCGCTGGAGGCCGATCACATCGTGCGTCGTGACGGGCACCGCCTTGTCATGACGGATGAGGGCAAACCGCTGGTACGCGCCGTCTGCGCCGTTTTTGACAGCTATCTTTCGTCCGGTGCGGGGCGCCATTCCGCGGCTGTGTGAAGCCCATTCAGTTCGTCATGGTCCGGCTCGTCCGGCCAAGTCGTGGATGCCCCGCATGAAGCGGGGCATGGCGTATTGATGGTGTCGCGCCTTATGGCCACTTCACTTCCGGTGGCATGGAGGACAGGATCGAGGCGACATTGCCGCCGGTCTTGAGGCCGAAGGTTGTGCCGCGATCATAGAGCAGGTTGAACTCGACATAGCGGCCGCGACGGATGAGTTGTTCCTCGCGTTCCTCTGGTGTCCAGGCTTCGTTCATGTGGCGGCGCACGAGCCTGGGATAAACATCGAGAAAGGCGCGGCCCACGTCCTGCGTGAAGGCGAAATCCCGGTCCCAGTCGCCGCTATTGTGGTGATCGTAAAAAATGCCGCCGGTGCCGCGTGGCTCGTTGCGATGGGGCAGGAAGAAATATTCGTCGCACCATTTTTTGAAGCGCGGATAATAATCGGCATCATGCGCGTCGCAGGCGGATTTCATCGCGGCGTGAAATTCAACCGTATCGGGATGATCGTCGCGGCGCTGCACATCCAGCACCGGGGTCAGGTCGCCACCACCGCCAAACCAGGTCTTGGTTGTCACGACATGGCGTGTGTTCATATGCACGGCGGGCACGCGGGGGTTCTGCATATGGGCGATGAGTGAAATGCCGCTGGCCCAGAAGCGCGGGTCCTCCTCGGCCCCCTGCATCTGCTTGCGGAATTCTTCCGAAAATTCGCCATGCACGGTCGAGATATGGACGCCGACCTTTTCAAAGACGCGCCCCTTCATGACCGACATTTCACCGCCGCCGAGATCTTCGCTGCCATCGCCGCGCTTCCAGGGGGTGCGTTCGAAGCGGCCCGCCGGGCGTTCGGCATAGGGGCCGGTGAGTTCGTCCTCGATCTTTTCAAACTCGGTGCAGATGAGATCGCGCAGCGCGCGGAACCAGGCGGTGGCCTGCTGCTTGTGGGCTTCGATCTGGTCGCTCATGTCGCTCATGGGGGCTCTCCTGCTTCTTTTGTGCCCTACATACCCGTCTGTGGGGCAGGCGGAAAGCCATCCGTCTGCCGCAGGGCCTCGCCCAGCACCATGGCCGCGGCAATCGCCACATTGAGGGAGCGGGCAGGGGGCTGCATGGGGATGGTCACGGCGGCGTCCACGGCCTGATGGACCGCCTCAGGCACGCCGGCGCTTTCACGCCCGAGAATCAGCGTGTCCCCGGCCTCAAAGGCAAAATCACAATAAGGACGGGCGGATTTGGTGGTCAGCAGCACGAGGCGACCGGTCTGGCTGCGGGTGGCATGGAAATCGGCCCATGAATTATGCCGGGTCACCCGGGCCAGCGGGCCATAATCAAGGCCTGCGCGTTTCAGCCGCGTATCCGACCAGATGAAGCCGCAAGGCTCGATAATATCCACAGATACGCCAAGACATGCCCCCAGGCGGATCAATGTGCCTGTGTTTTGGGGGATGTCAGGTTCGAATAGGGCGAGGTGCATGGGCAGACCATAGACGGAACGACGCATGGGACGAGATGACATGCGACCATGCGTCATCCTGCCACAGCCTCAGCGGGGCTGGACAATGTTGCGATTGGATGCCACAAAACTGGCGCATGGGGGCGCGAAAGCGAAGGATTCGTGGGTCTTTCGTTCTCCCGATCAGTTTTGAGCTATTCTGCCTGACATTCCCGTCCGGGAAGCGCGTCTTTCTTCAGGACGACAGGGCAGAACTGGCCAGTTCAACGAGGAGACTTGACCGTGGCAGATATCCACGCGGAAGAGCCAACACGGCGCGATTTCCTTTATGTGGCAAGCGGATCCTTCGTCGCGGTTGGCGCGGCGTTTGCTGTCTGGCCGCTTATTGACCAGATGAACCCCGACGCTTCGGTCCTGGCGCTTGCCTCGATTGAAGTCGATATCTCGTCGGTTCCCGTGGGTCAGGAAATCACCGTCAAATGGCGCGGCAAACCGGTATTCATCCGTCATCGTTCGGAAGAAGAAATCGCGGCGGCTGAGGCGGTCGATGTGTCGACGCTGAGAGATCCGCAGACCGATGATGCGCGCCTGGTGGACAATCCGGAAGGCAAGCTGGCCAAAGACTGGCTCGTGGTGATCGGCATCTGCACCCATCTGGGTTGCGTGCCGCTTGCCTACAAGGGTGAGTATGACGGCTATTTCTGCCCGTGCCATGGTTCGGTCTATGACACGTCCGGCCGCATTCGCAAGGGTCCAGCACCGCTCAATCTCGAGGTGCCGCCCTATAAATTTGTTTCAGACACAAAAGTCCAGATCGGCTGAGGGGGCGTTCCATGAGCGGTGAGAGCACCTATAATCCAGGCAACGGTTTTACGCGCTGGCTTGACGCGCGTCTGCCCGTCATGCGTCTGGTCCATGATTCCTTCGTCGATTATCCGACGCCCAAGAATCTGAATTACTGGTGGACCTTTGGCGGCATTCTTTCGCTTTGCCTCGGCATCCAGATCATTACCGGCATCATTCTCGCGATGCATTATGTGCCCAGCACCGATCTGGCTTTTGCCAGTGTCGAGCACATCATGCGCGACGTGAATTTTGGCTGGCTCATTCGTTATACCCACGCCAATGGCGCGTCGATGTTCTTCATCGCCGTCTATATCCACATGTTCCGCGGCCTTTACTACGGTTCCTACAAGGCGCCGCGCGAAGTGCTCTGGATTCTCGGCGTGCTGATCTATCTTCTCATGATGGCAACGGCCTTCTTCGGCTATGTGCTGCCATGGGGCCAGATGAGCTTCTGGGGTGCGACGGTGATCACCAACCTCTTTGGTGCCATTCCGGTGGTGGGCGAGTCAGTCCGCACTTGGCTCTGGGGTGGTTTCTCCGTTGGCGATCCGACGCTGAACCGCTTCTTCTCGCTGCATTACCTCTTCCCCTTCCTGATTGCCGGTGTCGTCGTGCTGCACGTCTGGGCACTGCATGTCACGGGGCAGAACAATCCATCCGGTGTCGAGGTCAAGGACCCCAAGAAGGACACAGTGCCCTTCACGCCATACGCGACCATCAAGGATGGTTTCGGCATGTCGGTCTTCCTGATCCTCTTTGCCTATTTCGTGTTCTTCAATCCCAACGGCCTTGGCGAGCCTGACAACTACATTCTTGCCAACCCGCTCAAAACACCGCCGCATATCGTGCCGGAATGGTATCTGCTGCCCTTCTACGCGATCCTGCGTGCCGTGCCCGACAAGCTGGGTGGCGTGCTTGCCATGTTTGGCGCGATTGCCGTTCTTTTCGTGCTGCCCTGGCTCGATACATCAAAGGTCCGTTCGGCGCGTTTCCGTCCGCTTTACCGCCAGTTCTTCTGGATTCATGTTGTGGTTTGCATCGTGCTCGGCTGGTGCGGTGCACAGTCACCCGACAAGATCCTGATCCATGTGGGTGAGGGCGGCTTTGACGTGACTGATCTGTCCCGCATTCTGGCCATTTACTACTTCCTGCATTTCCTTGTGATTTTCCCCGTTCTGGGTCTGAAAGAAAAAACCAAGGCGCTGCCGGACAGCATCGCGGATTCGGTGCTTGGTAAATCTGCGGCCAAAGCGTGAGAGGGGGAGACAGTCATATGAGCAAGATTGGAAAAATCAGGATGCGCTCCCTGCTTGTGCTGCCCGTCATCGCGGCAGCGGCTCTTGGTGCCATGACGCTCACCGCCTCGTCGGTGAAGGCGTCGGGCGGCGAAGCCCATATCGAAGAGATGGACTGGTCGTTCAATGGCCCGTTCGGCACCTTTGACCGTGACCAGCTGCGTCGTGGCTACAAGGTCTATAAGGAAGTCTGCTCTGCCTGCCATTCGATGGAATATATGCATTTCCGCAATCTGGCCGAAAAGGGCGGACCGGAATTCACCGAAGGCCAGGTCAAGACGATTGCTTCGGAATATACGGTGGAAGATGGCCCCGATCAGGCTGGTGACAGCTTCGAGCGTCCGGGCGAGGGCAAGGATCGCTTCCCGTCGCCCTATCCCAATGAGGAAGCAGCTGCGGCCTCGCTGGGTGCTGCGCCACCCGATCTCTCGGTCATTGCCAAGGCACGTGAAGGCGGTCCGGATTATATCCATGCCCTTCTGATCGGCTATGAAGAAGCGCCGGAAGGCGTGAGCGTCCCCGCCGGTGGTTATTACAACCCGGTCTTTACAGCAGGCAGCGGCGTCATCGCCATGCCCCCGCCACTCGTTGAGGGGCAGGTGGACTATGAAGACGGCACGCCCAACACGGTTGAGCAGATGTCCGAAGACGTCTCGGCCTTCCTGATGTGGACAGCCGAACCCAAGATGGAACAGCGCAAGCGCCTCGGTTTCCAGGTCCTGCTCTATCTCATCGCGCTCTCGGGTCTGCTCTACTTTGCCAAGCGCAAGGTCTGGTCAGACGTTCACTGATCTGACATAAAAAACATCAAGGAAAAGGGTCTCTTCGGAGGCCCTTTTTTTGTTGTTTGGCCGCAAACTTTGTTAGTGTCCGCCAAATTCGGCAGGCGGATAGATGCAGTGGAGGCCATGATGGCAAAGACCATATTGGGTGTGATTGGTGGCAGCGGGGTCTATGAGTTCCCGGGGCTGAAGAATGAGCGCTGGGAAGCGGTTTCCACGCCCTGGGGCGCACCATCCGACGATCTGCATTTCGGTACGCTGCCGACCTCGCGTGGTGACGTGGACATGGTGTTCCTGCCGCGCCATGGCCGTGGCCATACGCAGTCGCCAAGCAGCATCAATTACCGCGCCAATATCGATGCGCTCAAGCGCGTCGGCGTGACAGACATCATTTCCGTTTCGGCGGTTGGCTCGCTGCGTGAGGAATTGCCGCCGGGCACCTTCGTGATTGTCGACCAGTTTATCGACCGCACATTCGCGCGCGAAAAATCATTCTTCGGGCCGGGCTGCGTTGCCCATGTTTCGATGGCGCAACCGGTCTGCTCGCGGCTCGGCGACCACATGGAAGCGGCCTGCCGCCATAACAAAATTCCGTTCAAGCGCGGCGGCACCTATATGGTCATGGAGGGCCCGCAATTTTCAACGCTGGCTGAGTCCAATCTTTATCGGTCCTGGGGCTGCTGCGTGATCGGCATGACCAACATGCCCGAAGCCAAGCTCGCGCGCGAAGCCGAGATCTGCTACGCGACGGCGGCTATGGTGACGGATTTCGACTGCTGGCATCCCCATCATGATGCCGTCGATGTCTCGACTGTCGTGCGCATTCTTGGCGACAATGCCGAGAAGTCGCGCGTCATGCTGCGCTCGGTTGTGGAAAGTTTCGGTCCTGAGCGCACGCCGTCACCGCAGGGCATTGAACATGTGCTCGATACCGCATTGATTACGGCGACGGAAAAACGTGACCCGGCTGTTTTGAAAAAACTCGATGCGGTCGCAGGCCGTGTATTGGGCAAAGTCTGAGGACGACAAAAATGGATATCAAAGAATTCATCCGCACCATTCCGGATTATCCCAAGCCCGGCATCATGTTTCGCGACATCACGACGCTGCTCGGCAGCGACAAGGGGTTTCGCGCCGCGATTGACGGTCTGGTGGCGCTGCATGAAGGTGCGCATTTCAACGCGGTGGCAGGGATTGAGGCACGCGGCTTCATTCTGGGCGGCGCGGTTGCCCATCAGCTTGGCCTCGGTTTTGTGCCGGTGCGCAAAAAGGGCAAGCTGCCCCATGAAGTGATTTCGGAAGAATATGCCCTAGAATATGGCACTGACTGCGTGGAAATCCACAAGGATGCCGTTCATGCCGGTGACAGGATTTTGCTGATTGACGATCTGATTGCGACGGGCGGCACGGCGGCAGCGGCCGTCAAACTCATTGGCCGGGCCGGTGCCAATGTCACCGGCGCGAGTTTTGTGATTGAATTGCCTGAACTCGGTGGCCGTCAGGTGCTTGAGGCCATGGATATCGAGGTGCTGTCACTCTGTTCCTATGACGGACATTAGGGGGCGCAGGTTTGAAAATCGACGGTGTTCATTACCGCACGATCTGGCTTTCCAAGGATGGCTGGTCGGTCGAGATCATCGACCAGACAAAGCTGCCGCATCACTTTGTCATTATCGGGTTGCGCTCTGCCGATGAGGCAGCGCGCGCGATCAAGGACATGCTGGTGCGGGGTGCGCCGCTGATCGGCGCCACGGCGGCCTATGGGCTCTGCATGGCGCTGCGCGATGACCCGTCTGATGTCTGTCTTGATGCCACCTATGCGATGCTCGCCAAGACACGGCCCACAGCGATCAATCTGAAATGGGCGCTTGATGCCATGGTGGCGGCGGTTCGCCCTCTGCCACTGGCCGAGCGCGTGAAAGCGGCCTATGCGCGTGCGGCGCAGCTTTGTGATGATGATGTCGAAATCTGCCGGCGCATCGGCGAGAATGGTCTGGCGATCATTCGCGAGCTGGCGGCGGCCAAGCCAGGCAAGACCGTCCATATCCTGACCCACTGCAATGCTGGCTGGCTCGCCTGCGTTGACTGGGGTACGGCGCTGGCGCCGATGTATATGGCCCATGATGAAGGCTTGCCCGTACATGTCTGGGTGGATGAGACAAGGCCGCGCAATCAGGGCGCCTCGCTGACCGCCTTTGAACTTGGCCGCCATGGCGTGGCGCACACGATCCTGCCCGACAATGCCGGGGGCCATGTGATGCAGCATGGGCTGGTCGATATGTGCATTGTCGGCACCGACCGCACCACGGCGAGCGGCGATGTCGCCAACAAGATCGGCACCTATCTCAAGGCGCTGGCCGCGCATGACAATGGCGTGCCCTTTTATGTGGCCCTGCCGCATACGACGATTGACTGGACGCTGTCGGATGGCGTGAAGGAAATTCCAATCGAGCAGCGCTCGCCGCAGGAGGTCACGCATATGACGGGGCTCACCGATGAGGGCGAGATCATGACGGTTCAGATATCGGCACCGGGCAGTCAGGCCGCCAATTACGGGTTTGACGTGACGCCCGCCCGTCTGGTGACGGGGCTCATCACCGAGCGTGGCGTCTGTTCGGCCAGTCGTGAGGGGCTGCTGTCGCTCTATCCGGAGCGTGCGGATGGCTGACGCGCCTGCCGATGATGCCTGGCTGCGCCAGCGCGTCATTGATGCCGCGCTTGATATGTCAGCGAGGGGTCTTTCGCCGCAAATGTCTGGCAATGTCTCGGCACGCTGCGGTGATGGTTTTCTCATCACGCCTTCCGGCGTCGCCTATGACGATCTGCTGCCCGATGATATTGCCCATCTTGATCTTGACGGGCAGGTGATCTCGGGTGCCTGCAAGGCCTCAAGCGAATGGCCCATGCATGCCGCGATCTACAAGGCACGTCCCGAGGTGCAGGGCATTGTGCATGCTCATTCCGATTATGCCGTCAGTCTGGCCGTCATGCATCTCGACATACCAGCCTTTCACTACATGGTGGCGGTGCTGGGCGGGCGCGACATTCGCTGTGCACCCTATGCGACCTTTGGCTCAGTAGAGATTGCTGCATATGCCGTGGCAGCGCTGAAGGATCGCAAGGCCTGTCTGCTCGCCCATCACGGGCAGATTGCGATTGGCGCCAGCGTTGAAGAGGCGCTGCATCTTGCCCATGAGGTCGAGACGCTGAGCGGGCAATATTGGCGGGCGCTGCAGATCGGCGAGCCGCCTTTGCTGAGCGATGAAGAAATGGCAATCAATGTCGCCAAGTTTTCTGGCTATGGCTGGAACGCTTAAGGCTTCACCAGTTCCTTGACCGCTTTTTTGAAGGGCGTCGAGTCCGGTGTCGCGATGCTGGAAAACCAGGTCTTCAACTGGCCGTCGCGACCGATCAGATATTTGTAGAAGTTCCAGCGCGGGCGTGAGAGGAAGCCGCCCTGATCGCCCATCCATTGAAACAGGGGATGCGCCTCGCGGCCCTTCACATGAACCTTGTCGGTGAGCGGGAAATCGACGCCGAAATTGATCTCGCAGAATTCGGCGATCTCATCGGCGCTGCCGGGTTCCTGATTGGCAAAATCATTGGAGGGCACGCCCAGCACGATGAGCCCATCGGCCTTGTGCTGGTGCCAGATTTTTTCGAGGCCCGCATATTGCGGTGTGAAGCCGCATTTTGAGGCCGTGTTGACGATCAGCAGCGGTTGGCCCTTGAACTGCTTCAGCGGCAGGGGCTTGCCCGTCAGGCTCTTGAACGAGAAGTCATAGGCCGATTTTTCTTTTGTCGCCATGTCGTCTCCTGCGTGTTCTAGACGCTGTCAAAAAGTTCGAGTGTGCGTTTGCGGGCAAGGTCGGCGGCGGCCTTGTCGTAATTGTTGCGGCGGTCGGAATTGAAGCCGTGATCAGCATCATAGACATAGACCGGCACGTCCTTGTGGGCGGCCTCGATGGCACGCACCACATCCATCGGGATCGAGTGATCCTTTTCGCCGAAATGGCAGATGGTCGGGCATTTGGGGTTTTCGCTGATGAAGTCCTTGATCGCGCCGCCATAATAGCACGCGACGGCATCAAGACCCTTGGCGCGGCAGGCGGCAACCCAGGAAACAGAGCCGCCATAGCAATAGCCCGTCATGAAGACTTTCTGGCAGCCATCTGCGCGCAGATAGTTGATGCACATCTGCGTATCCAGCACGGCGTTTTCATAGCTGTTGGCAGCGCGATATTTCAGCGAGTCCTCAATATCCTGCTGGCTGTAGGTCGCCTGAAAATTCTGAACCTGACGGTCATAGAGCTGGGGCGAGATGACGTCATAACCCAGCGCGGCATAGCCATCGCAGAGTTCCTTGATATGGGTGGTGACGCCGAAAATCTCCATGATCAGGACAAGGCCGCCTTTGCGCGGGCCTTCGGCCTTGGCGTGGTAGCAAAGAATTTCTGCGCCATCGCCACTTTTCAGGGGGATCATATCGCCTTTGAGCATCGTTGCTGTCTCCTCATCATGTGGCTGCCTTATGCGTGGCAGCTTGTGAGGCGCATGCTGACAGGCTTGTGCTAGTTGGCAAACCGGAAATGCATGACATCACCGTCATGGACGACATATTCCTTGCCTTCAAGGCGCATCTTGCCTGCATCCTTGGCGCCGTTTTCGCCCTTGAGCGCGACATAGTCGTCATAGGCGATGGTTTCGGCGCGGATGAAACCCTTTTCGAAATCGGTATGGATGACACCGGCTGCGGCCGGCGCACGCGTGCCCTTGGTGATGGTCCAGGCGCGGGTTTCCTTGGGGCCGACGGTGAAATAGGTAATGAGGTCGAGCAGCTTGTAAC
Source organism: Hyphomicrobiales bacterium (assembly GCA_016124805.1). Taxonomy (GTDB): domain Bacteria; phylum Pseudomonadota; class Alphaproteobacteria; order Parvibaculales; family Parvibaculaceae; genus Parvibaculum. The sequence continues at coordinate 376,916 of WGND01000003.1, forward strand.
CGGCGCGGATGAGGCGGTTGAGGCCCGGCTCTTCAAGGCCCAGCGTTTCGAGATATTCGGCGCGCTCGGCATTGGGCAGCTGGGCGATCTCTTCTTCGATGCGGGCGGAAATGACAACGCATTCAGCGCCTTCCGCCTTGGCGCGGGCTTCGACCTGGGCGGAATATTCATTGCCGGTTGCCGCTGATTCTTCCTCGACATTGCAGACATAGAGAACCGGCTTGGAGGTCAGCAGGTTGAGGCCTTCCCAGGCGGCCATCTCGTCGGGGCTGATCTTGTCCTGCGCCGTCGCCATGCGGGCGGGCTGTCCCTCACGCAGATAGGGCAGGGCGATATTCATCAGCTCGACGAGCTGCTTGGCCTCCTTGTCACCGCCCTTGGCCTTTTTCTCCGCCGCCGTGACGCGCTTTTCAAGGCTCTCAAGATCGGCCAGCATCAATTCGGTTTCGACAATTTCGGCATCGCTCAGCGGGTTGATGCGGCCCTCGACATGGGTGATGTCGTCATCGACGAAGCAGCGCAGCACATAGGCGACGGCATCGACCTCGCGAATGGTGGCGAGAAACTGGTTGCCGAGGCCTTCGCCTTTGGAGGCGCCTTTGACGAGGCCGGCAATGTCCACAAAGGTCAGCCGCGTGGGAATGAGTTCCTTGCTGCCGGCAATGCCTGCCAGCGCTTCCATGCGCGGGTCGGGCACGGCGACGTCGCCGACATTGGGTTCAATGGTGCAGAAGGGATAGTTGGCCGCCTGTGCGGCTGCCGTCTGCGTCAGCGCATTGAAAAGGGTCGATTTGCCCACATTGGGGAGACCGACGATGCCGCATTTGAAACCCATGACCTAGCTCTCTTCACTATTTTCGTTTGGACCGGCTTTGGAAGCCTTCATATTATCCTTGGGGGCTGACCCCGTAAATTTTCTGACCGGCGCCGGGTTGGTCAGCAGATGGACCTTGGTGGCAAAGCCCTCATCCTTGCCCTGTGCGATGAGTGGTGCTGCCTCGGCCATCGCGTCCAGCAGCGGGACCAACCATGCCTGATCGGCCTTGCTGAAGTCGCCCAGCACGTGACCCGTGACCGCTTCCCTGTGGCCGGGATGGCCGATACCGATGCGCACCCGGCGATAGGCTTCGCCGATATGGGCGGTGATGGAGCGAATGCCATTATGGCCCGCCGCGCCGCCGCCTGTACGCACCCGGATTTTACCCGGTGCCAGATCCAGCTCGTCATAAAAGACGACGATGTCTTTCGGTTCCAGCTTGAAGAAGCGCATGGCCTCGCCCACGGCGCGACCGGACTCATTCATATAGGTGCCGGGAAAGAGGGCGAGCGCTTTTTCGCCCGCCAGTGTGCCCTCGCAGGCGACGCCCTGAAAACGGGCGCGCGGGGGCGAAAAGGAATGGCGGCGAACAATCGTGTCCACCGCCATAAAACCAACATTGTGCCGGTTGTGCGCGTATTTGGCACCCGGATTGCCGAGGCCAACGATGAGGATCATTGCGCCAACTCCTCAGGCAAAAAGGATCAATCCTCTTTGGCTTCTGTCTTCTCTTCAGCATCGCCTTCGGCGGCTTCGCCCTCGGCTTCCGCTTCTTCCGCACCGGCCGACACAACAGCCGCAGGCGTTGCGATGGTGGCAATGGTGAAGTCGCGATCCGTGATGGTCGGCTTCACATCATTGGTCAGCTTCACAGCCGAGATGTGGATGGAATCGCCGAGCTGGTAACCGGCCAGATCGACTTCGATCTGCTCGGGAATGTGGTCGGCAGGGCAGATGAGTTCCACCGAATGGCGAACGATGTTGAGCACGCCGCCGGCCTTGATGCCCGGGGAGGCTTCCTGATTGTGGAAATGCACGGGCACTTCAACCGTCACGGTGGCGTTTTTGCCAAGGCGCAGGAAATCGACATGGATGATGAAGTCGCGCACAGGTTCAAACTGAATGTCGCGCGGGATCACATGTTCCTTCTTGCCGTCCACTTCGATGTCGAGTGTGTGGCTCATGAAGGTGCCCTTCATGTAGAGGGCGTGAACTTCTTTGTAGTTGATGCTGATCAGTTCAGGCGACTTCTTGTCACCATAAATGACGGCAGGTACCCGGCCCGAAGTGCGGATCGAACGGACAGCCCCCTTGCTGCTCTTCGTACGCGCCTCGGCCTTGAGTGTGATGGACTCGGCCATGGCAGTATCTCCAATAAAAAGGGCCCCGGGAATACCCCACGGGCCTGGCTCGCGCGTTTCCTCCAGGGGTGTGGACGCGCGATTGAGGCGGTTTATAGCGAAGCAGGGCGTAAAACTCAAGCCGCGAGAGGCTGGCGCGTCATTTCCGTCAAAATCTAGGGAAAAGTGGCTTTTTGAGCCGGAAATCAGTCAAAAAGGCTCGAAACGGAGCGCTCTTCGGCGGTGCGGAGCATGGCCTCGCCGATCAGCGGGGCAATGGAGACCACGCGGATATTGCGGCTGACGCGGACGGCTTCGGTGGCCTGAATGGAGTCCGTGATGACCAGCTCCTTGAGCTGGGAGGCCGAGACACGGGCAACCGCGCCGCCCGAGAGCACGCCATGGGTAACATAGGCTGAAACCTCGGTCGCACCCTGCTTGAGCAGGGCCTCTGCAGCATTGCAGAGCGTGCCGGCTGAATCGACGATATCATCGACCAGAATACAGGCGCGGCCCTTCACATCGCCAATGATGTTCATGACCTCGGATTCGCCGGCGCGTTCGCGGCGCTTGTCGACGATGGCAAGGTCGGCGCCAATGCGCTTGGCGATGGCGCGGGCCCGCACCACGCCGCCGACGTCGGGCGAAACAACCATCAGATTGTCACCCTTGTAATTATCCAGAATATCGCGGGTCAGGACGGGGGCGGCAAAGAGGTTGTCGGTCGGGATATCGAAGAAGCCCTGAATCTGACCGGCATGGAGGTCAACGGTGAGGACGCGGTCGGCACCCGCCGTGGTCACCAGATTGGCGACCAGCTTGGCGGAGATGGGTGTGCGGGCCGACGGTTTGCGGTCCTGACGGGCATAGCCGAAATAGGGAATGACAGCGGTGATGCGGCGGGCAGAGGCACGGCGCAGCGCATCCATGATGATCAGCAGTTCCATCAGGTGGTCATTGGCGGGATAGGAGGTGGACTGGATGACAAAAACATCCTCGCCACGCACATTTTCCTGAATTTCAACAAAGACTTCCATGTCGGCAAAGCGCCGGACAACGGATTTTGTCAGAGGTAAATTCAGATAGGCGGCAACCGCCTCAGCCAGTGCGCGGTTTGAATTACCTGCCACCAATTTCATGCCGACGTCCCCCGATAGCCGCTTTCCTGCGGCGATGTCACTGTGCCGCTCTCTCCAGCAGATTGCCGGAAATGACGCTCTCGTGACGGCGCGAGGGCGTTGTAACAAGCACTCTGCGGCCTGTAAACACGCAAACTCAGCTTCTGCTGGCCTCGGGTGACAACAAAGCCACAAGTCCATCGGCAGCGCTTTCTGCCGCGTCACGGGCCACTTCGCCCCAGCGTCCCGCGATGCGGCCCGGGCTCATGGCATTTGTCTGTGTCACGGTGCCCAGAAGCCGGCCATCCAGCGTGGTCACACGCCAGCGAATGGCCACATCCGTGCGACCGTCGGTGCGCGAGGCGGTGGTGACATCGCCGATGACGCGGAGCGGGGTCTGCAGGCTGTCGGGCTTGAGGCGCTTGGCAAGCGAGGCGGTCAGGGCCTCGGTCAGGGCCCGGTCGCCATCGCCCGGCGCGGGGCTGACATTGATTTCATAGGGCAGGATGTTGCGCGCAAGCCGGGGTTCCGCAAGGGCAGGCGCCGAGGTGGCGCGCAGCGGGGCCGGATCAATGCTGCCGGTGATGATGCTGTCGCCCATCAGCATGTCATTGGAAGCGGAAATGCTGGCGGCCGCCTGGGCCACGGCGATGAGGCTTGCATCATGGCGCTCGCGGGCATCATACCAGCCGGCAAGCTTGCCCGCGGCGGCACTGGCGATTTTCTTCAGGTCGTCATGGCTGACGGCAGCCCATGGGTCGGTTGCCGACCAGGCGCTGGTTTCAGGCAGCACGGTTTCATTCATGAAGCGGTGGAGTCTTGTACCTTTGGGGTCGGTCACATCAATGATGGTGACGACATAGATGCCCATGGCATTGGGACCTGCGCCCACAGCGCCGTGGATGGCAAAGGCTGGACCTTGCGATGTGTTGAGCGGAACCTGGCGGGCGGCGGCTTCTTCGCTCAGTAGTTTGGTGAGCTCGCTGGCCTTGTCATCGGGCAACCCGTCGATACGGGAGATGACAAAACCGCTGGCGCTATCGCTGCCGGTCAGAACGGCCTGGGCATTGCCATTGTCGTCCTTGCGGGCCGAGCCCGCATCATCGGCGCAAGCCGCCAGCGCGAAGATGCCGAGCGCCAGCACATTGCGCGCATGACGCGCGAAGACGCGGCGCTGGATGCGCTTATAGGCGGCGTCTTTATCGCTGGTTGGGGTCACTGGCCGCACGGCACATACCTGCATTTCAATTGAGAAACACAGTTTAAGGTGATTCGTGGCTTTTCAGCGCTAATCAATCGGCCGGAGCATGATGGCCGATAGCTGGCGGCCATAATCGGGTTCCTTGCGATGGGTGGCGCGGCGATAGGAGAAGAAGCGCTTCTGATCGCCATAGGTGCATTGGCCCATGACACTGACGGCACCCACGCCGGCTTCATGCAGGCGCGTTTCGACATAGCTTGGCAGATCGAACATGAAATGGCCCTCCCTGATGGAGGGCGCAAAGAATGTCTCATTTTGCGACGCATCGTCGATAAAGCGATCACGGAACTCCGGCCCGACCTCATAGGCGGTGCGCGAGATGCAGGGGCCGATCGCCGCGATGATGTTGTCATGATCGGCGCCGAGCGAGACCATGGCCTCCAGCGTGGCTTCCAGAATGCCCGTGAGCGCACCCTTCCAGCCCGCATGGGCCGCGCCAATGATGCGGGCCTGCTTGTCTGCGAAAATGACGGGCGCGCAATCTGCCGTCAGAATGCCCAGGGCAATGCCGGGCGTCGCGGTGACCATGGCATCGGCCTTGGGTGCCTCCTCTGGTGCCCAGGGCGCGTCCACAATGATGCCGTCTGCACTATGCGTCTGGTGCACGGTGACAAGCTTGTCGGGTTCCACGCTGAGCGCCTGCGCCACGCGGGCGCGGTTTTCCTTCACATGCTCATGGGTGTCATCGGACCCGTAGCCGCAATTCTTGGTGGCGTAGATGCCTTTGGAAACACCGCCTTCGCGCGTGAAGAAGCCGTGCCTGATGTGCGAGAGACCGCCCAGAGGTTTTGCACTCAGCATGCGCTTTCCTTTCGGTTAGAAGCCGACCGGCAGACTGACGCCGCGTGGCGTGATGCCCAGCACCTTGAAGAGGCTGCCCATCTCATTGGCATCGGTCAACCGCGTCATTGCCGCATCAATTTCGGCGGCCTGTTCTGGCGTTGCTTTTGCCTTCAGCGTTTTGGCGCGCAAGTCGATGCCGAGTTCCTTGAGAAAATCACCCTGCTCGACGGGGCCATGCACCACGCCACCACCGGCCAAGGCGGCCTGTGAGAGGGCTTCGAAATCGACATGGGCTGTCAGGTCGGCCTCGCCGGGTTCGGCAAAGGGATCGACAAATTCATGTGCCTTGAGCGCCTGGAACGTATCGCCTGCCGCACTTTTTGGATGACCATAATCAATGATGAGGGCGGCCCCGCCGCGCTCAAGAATGTGATGGGCGATTTCCTCGGTGATGGCGCGCGAGGGTGGCGATATTTCGGCAATCGCACCAATCGGTGCGTTGCGCACATCCGGCGCAAGAATGTCATCATTGGGCAAGGCCATGGGCGCGAGCACGCGGATGAAGGCGGGCTCGTCCATGGTGGCTCCTTCGGCCAGCCCGACATGGACCTCACACCAGCCGCGATCGGTGCGCTGATATTGCGTGATCGGCAGGGCATCAAAAAATTCATTGGCAACGAGAAAGAGCGGGCGGCGGGGCAGGCTTTCAATGCTCGGGTGCCAATGTGCCTGCGGCACGGCCTTGGCCTGTGCTTCGCGCAGGCTTGGACTGGTTTCCACAAAATGGACTTCAAGCGACTGATGCATGCCGGGGACGGACTGGGTGGCGCGCAGAATATCGCTCATCAGCGTGCCGCGACCGGGCCCGAGTTCGGCCAGCACGAAGGGGGCAGGGCGATCCTGCCGCAGCCACGTGTCGGCGAGCCACAGCCCGATCAATTCGCCAAACATCTGACTGATCTCGGGTGCTGTGGTGAAGTCACCGGCTGTGCCCAGCGGATCGCGCGTCATGTAATAGCCATAGCGCGGATGGCCGAGCGCCAGCGCCATGTAATGCGTCAGCGAGATCGGGCCGGCCTCGGTGATGAGACCTGCAATCAGGCGGGCAAGTGGCGTCGCGCTCATTTTTTCTCCGCCGGTTTGGATGCCGCTTTGCCGATGCGCCTGTTGGTGAGCGTATTCAGCGCCGGGGCCTGCCAGATGATGAGCGCCCCTGCAATGATCATGGGCACGGAGAGCACCATGCCCATGGTCAGCCAGCCCCCATAGAGATAGCCCAGCTGGCTGTCGGGTTCGCGGAAGAACTCCACAAAGGTCCGCGCCACACCATAGCCCGCAATGAAAGTGCCCATGATGGTGCCAGGCCGCTTCAAGGCATCGGTGTGATGCGTCAGCAGGCGCAGCACGATGAAAAGAACGAGGCCTTCAAGCAGCGCCTCATAGAGCTGGCTTGGATGGCGCGCCATCGGTCCGCCATTGGGAAAAATTACGCCCCAGGGCACATCCGTCGGGCGACCCCATAATTCGGAATTGATGAAATTGGCAATGCGGCCAAAAAAGAGCCCGATGGGCGCCGCCGCACTTGTCAGATCCATCAGCGACAGGGGTACGATGCCGCGCCGCATGGCAAAAATCATGAAAGCGACAAGCACACCAAAGGCGCCGCCATGGAAGCTCATGCCGCCATGCCAGACGGCAGGTATTTCCAGCGGGTGGGAGAGAAAACGCATGGGGTCGTAAACCAGCACATAACCCAGGCGACCGCCCAGAATGACGCCGCCCACCGCCCAGAGCAGGGCGTCATCAATTTCGGTGGCGCTGGCAGGTGGCGGGCCGCGCCAGAGTTTGGTTTGCGCGATCAGCCGCAGGATATAGCGCCAGCCCAGCACAAGGCCGGCAATGTAAGCCAGCGCATACCAGCGAATGGCGAAGGGGCCGATCTGGAAGATGACGGGATCGATGTCGGGAAAGGGTATTCCTGTCGAGGGCATAGCAACTTTTCCGTCATGCTGGGGGGCTGATTTGCGCGCTAGTGTGCCTCTCGCCCTTCCCCTGTCAAGTGACGTGCCGGTGGCGGTAGAGAGGGCAGGCGCGAAATGCCGCGCAAGCCAGCGGTCGCCAAGCTGCCTCACAGGGGCTAGACTGGTCCCCTTATTCGGAGACAGGCATGACACAGACCCAAAATCGATTTCTCGACGAACTGGCCAAGATGTTCACCAATGCGGCGGGTGCCGCGCAGGGCGTGCGCAGCGAGGTGGAAACCCTGATGCGCTCGCAGGCTGAGCGCATGATTGGCGATCTTGATCTTGTGACGCGCGAGGAATTTGACGTGGTGCGCGACATGGCCCGTCTGGCACGCGAGGAAAATGAAGAGTTGAAGGCGCGCATCGTGGCGTTGGAAGCTGCGGCCAAAGCCAAACCGGCCGCGAAAAAAGCTGCACCCAAAAAGAGTGCCGCCAAGCCGAAGAAAAGCGCTGAATAGCTTTCGCCCCATTTGACGTTTCCGCTCTTATTCGTCTGACGGCAGGTCTTTGCCAGACTGCTTTTGGGTTGCACCGACTCATGGGATCGGGCACGGTCAATTTGTGGGCGGGCGAAGCTTTGTCCACAAGATATAGTGTCCGGGGTCTGGCAATAGGGCGCTTGCCCGTGGCCAGGAATGAATTGAAGTCGGGGTGCTGAATGACCGGGATTATGGTGGCTGCCGAAGAATTCGATGCCAATCCCCTTGATCTGCTTGAGCAGGTCGCCTCCATCCAGGACTGGGTTTACGAACGAAGCCATGAAGATGAGCTGATGATCTGTGTCGCGGGTGAATGGCGCGACCATCAGATTTCGCTCAACTGGCGCCATGACCTGTCGGGCCTGCATGTGGCCTGTGCGCTGGAAACCCGCGTTCCTTCCGAAAAACGCGCCGTGATGCGGCATCTGCTTTCTCTCATCAACGAACAATTATGGAGCGGCCATTTCGACATGTGGTCGGAAGATGGCGTTCTCCTTTACCGCAACAGCCTTCTGCTCTGCGGTGGGGCGGCGGCAACGCCGGAGCAATGCGAGGCCCTGTTGCGCCTTGCGGTGGAAGCCTGCGAGCGCTATTTCCCGGCGATGCAGTTTGTGCTCTGGGCAGGCAAGACCGCCGAGGAAGCCATGGCTGCGGCCATGTTCGACACGGAAGGCAGCGCCTGATAATCCTGCAGGGCTTGCCGCGCCGCTTGCGCGCATCGCGTTGACGGGGACATGAAATGACAGTCACGATTGATCGGCCATTGCTTCTGGTGGGCGCTGGCAAAATGGGCGGTGCGATGCTTTCGGGCTGGCTCGACAAGGGCCTGTCGCCATCTCTCGTGCATGTGCGTGATCCCGAGCCGGGCCCGGAGATGGCTCTGCTGATCGCCGAGCGCGGCATCGGCCTCAACATGGATGTGCGCGATCTGGCGCAGCTCCGGCCCGCTGTCGTGGTGCTGGCCGTCAAGCCGCAGCTGATGGATCAGGTCTTGCCGGGTCTTCAGATGCTGGTGGCGCCGGAAACGCTTTTCATTTCGATTGCAGCCGGCACGAGCCTTTTTCGGTTGAAGGAACTTCTGGCCCCGGAACTGCATGCCGTGCGCGCCATGCCCAATACGCCGGCTGCGGTAGGCCGTGGCATCACCGTGGCCTGCGCCAATGATCATGTGACGACTGAACAGCGTGACATGGCCAGTCTGTTGCTGGCGGCTGTCGGCGAAGTGGACTGGGTCGAAAGCGAGCCTTTAATCGATGCGGTCACGGCGATTTCAGGCAGTGGCCCGGCTTATGTTTTTTATCTGGTGGAATGCATGGCAGCAGCAGGTGAAGCGCTGGGGCTTGAGCCTGACATTGCGATGCGTCTGGCGCGTGCCACGGTGAGCGGGGCGGGCGAGATGCTCGCCCGTTTTCCCGATGAGGCCGCCACATTGCGCCAGAACGTCACCTCGCCCGGTGGCACGACGGCTGCCGCCCTTGATGTGCTGATGGGTGAGGGCGGGCTCTCGCCCCTGATGCGCAAGGCAACCCATGCCGCCCGCGACCGCGCCCGCAAGCTCGGCCAGTAGCTTGGACGCGCTCTCCCTTTTTGGCCTTTTTGCTGTCAGCGCCATGCTGGTCTGCTATGCGCTGGAAGATCGTAGCCATTGGTATGTGCTCGGCTTTGCCGGTGCCTGTGCGCTGGGTTCAGCCTACGGGTTCTTGCAGGGGGCCTGGCCTTTTGGCCTCGTCGAAGCCATCTGGACGCTTGTCGCGCTGCGGCGCTGGCGCGCGCTTGCCTGATCAAGCCTCGTCAAACCGGCTTCGCGACCCTATCTTCCCTTTAAAGGGAGATCATCATGGCTGCCAAGCGAACCGTTGAAGAGAAAATTATCGCCGCCACCTTCAAGCTGGCCCTTGAAAAGGACTGGGCTGATGTGGCGCTCGCCGACATCGCCAAAAAGGCCAAATTGCCGCTCGGCGATGTGACGGCGCTCTTCTCCTGCAAGACAGCCATTCTGATTGCGTATCTCCGCCTCGTCGATGCGCGCGTCATGAAAGAGGCTGAAGCTGAAGACATGGCGGGCGAAAGCGCGCGAGACCGGCTGTTTGATGTGTTGATGATGCGTTTTGATGCCTTGTCGGATGACAGGGAGGCGCTGAAACGGATCGCTTTGGCGTCACGGCGCGATCCTGTTGTTGCCGCCGCCCTCTATCGCCCCATGCTGCGCTCGCTGGGCTGGATGCTGGAAGCCGCGGGTATTGATTCATCAGGCCTGCGCGGCGCGCTGCGTGTGCGGGGGCTGGCCGCGATCTGGGCCAATGTTTTCAATGTCTGGCTTGATGACGGCCCGGACCAGTCACGCACCATGGCGATGCTGGATCGTCGCCTGCGGCAGGGCGAAGACCTGCTCTCGCGGGTGGCACGTTTCCGGCGCGGGGGCACCTCGCATGAGGAGGCCACAGCTTAAGTTACGTCGCGTCTAGAAATGAAAGACCCGGCAGCCGCTGATTTTGTCGCCGCGCCATTCGAGAATTTCCATCACGCGTGTGCGCTTGGCTTCATCCCCGTTGATGACGCGCCAATATTCAACGCCCGCGCGCCTTTCTTCCAGCAGGACATCAATGACGTCGGCCTTGAAGCTTGTCAGGCGCTGGGCCGAGATGGTCGCATAGGCGCGGATTTCATCGACACCGCGCAATGTGCCATCGGCGCGCTGCATCCGTTCCACCACCACGGCACTCATATGCGTTGCATCGGGATGGTAGATGGCGGCGATGCGATCAGGATCGAGGCTTTGCCAGGCCGCACGCCATTTCAGCACCATGGACGGAATTTGATCATCCGTAAGTGACATGATTTTCAGACCGGAATGTGAATGACGGCGCGAAGGCCGCCGACGGGGCTGCGCGAGAGCGTGATGTCGCCGCCATGGCCGCGTGCAATATCGAGCGCAATGGCAAGGCCGAGGCCGGAGCCGCCTTCATCAAGATTGCGGGCCGCATCAAGGCGATAGAAGGGACGAAAGACCTGCTGCAGCTGGTTTTCCGGAATGCCTTCGCCGTCATCATCCACCAGTATGTCGATGCCGTCGCCATCTCGGATGGCTGTGACCCAGACGTTCTGCGCATATTTGCAGGCATTGTCGATGACATTGGTGGCGCAGCGCTTGAAGGCATTTCGGCGCAGCTCGACGATCAGGTCGCCATGGGTTTCGAGTTTCAGTTCATGTCCCTTGCGGCGCTGGTCCTGCCGGATTTCTTCCAGCAGATCGGCAAGATCGATTTCCTCCGAGGCTTCGCTGCCATGGCCGCGCACAAATTCGAGATAATCGTCGAGCATGCGCTCCATTTCGGCGACGTCATTTTTCAGGTCATCAATTTCCGGGCCGTTGCCGAGCATGGCGAGCTGGAGCTTGAAGCGCGTCAGGGGCGTGCGCAGGTCATGGCTGACGCCTGACAGCATGGCAGTGCGCTGATCGATATGGCGCTCGATGCGTGCGCGCATTTTCTCAAAGGCAATGGCGGCGCGGCGCACTTCAGACGCACCATGAGGCCGGAAGGGTTCGACATCGCGCCCCATGCCGAAGCTTTCCGCCGCTTCGGCCAGTCGCTCAATGGGCCGGATCTGGTTTCGCAGAAAGAGAATGGCCACGATGATCAGCACGATCGAGGTGCCGGCCATCCAGACAAGAAAAATATGCGAATTGGCGGCATAGACACGCGAGGCCGGCGTCAGCGTGCGCATGACGCCGCCATTATAGGCCACACGAATATCGACATAGTCGCGATATTTCGAGGTGTTGATCCAGAAGGGCCGGGCGACCTGCTGGCGCAACTGCTTGCTCAGCGACTGCTCGAGCAGCCCGCCACTGGAAGAGGGGGTGTCAGGCAGGTTCTCGCCGGTCAGAAAGGCAATCGAGATGTCGAGATTGTGATTGGCGCGGGCGGTGAGGGTGGCGGCCATGTCTTCGCTGGGGTCGCTCAGATATTCATCCAGCAGCAGCGAGATGTCGGCCACGGCGGTTGCGGAAAGCCGTTCTGTGACGAGCTGCCAGTGGCGTTCGAGAAAGACATAAGTAACGACGATTTGCAGCAGCACCATGGGGGCGACAATGATGATGAGCGAACGGGCATAGAGGCCGCGCGGCATCAGGCGTTTCAGATAGACAAAGGGATTGAGGTCCAGCCTGCGCCTGCGTGTTTCACGCGGCGGAATGTCTCCGGCTCGAGAGTCGTGAAGGTTATCCATCAGTCCGGCAAAAGCATGTAGCCTTCGCCGCGCACGGTTTGAAGATAGACCGGATTGCGCGGGTCATCTTCAATCTTGCGGCGGAGGCGGTTGATCTGCACATCGATGGAGCGCTCGGCAGCTTCATTTTCGCAGAGATCAAGACGCGAGAGTGATTTGCCGGGATGGGCTGCAAAGATGCGCATGAGTTGAATTTCGCGCGTTGTAAGGCGGATGATTTCATCGCCCCGGCGCAGCTCGCCCCGCGCGACATTGAAGCGGCTTTCACCGAGTTCAATATCATCTTTGGGCGGTTCGCCGCTGCGCGTGCGCTTCAGAATGGTGCCGATGCGCAGCAGCAATTCGCGCGGCTCAAAGGGCTTGGCAAGATAGTCGTCCACACCGCGCTCCAGCCCGTTGATGCGATCGCCTGCATCGCCGCGCGCCGTGAGCATGAGGATCGGCACATTGGAGGTGCGCCGCAGGGTCGTTGTCAGGTCAAAGCCGCTTTCGCCCGGCATCATCACATCAAGCACGAGCAGGTCGAAGGTGAGCCCGGCAAGCTGCGCGCGGGCCTCGGCGGCATTCTCGGCGATGGTGACGCGATAGCCATTGTCGGTGAGAAAGCGCTTGAGCAATTCGCGGATGCGCCGATCATCATCGACGACAAGAATATGCGGCGTGTCTTCGCTGGGCGGGGGCAGGGTCTGGCCTGCCGTGGTGGCCTCACTCATGGCGGCCTCCCTTGTTCTTCAATCCGTTCTGCGTCATTGCCGCGGTGCGTTTTTCAACATCGGGTCGGCTCTCGTCATTGAGCAGCGCCAGCATGACATCGCGCCAGGCCTTTTGCGCGCCGGGGCCGGCGGCTTCCAGTGCCTGCTGCACGCGTGCGCGCTGCGGCGCGGCCAGGCGGTCCTGCAAGGCGCGACCGGCAGGGGTCAGATAGAGCAGGCGCTGGCGGCGATCCTGTCGGCCCGTGACCTGTTCGATATAGCCGCGCTCAATAAGCTGCTTGAGGACACGGGCGAGCGATTGCTTGGTAATGCGCAAGATATTCAGCAGGTCGGCCACGGTGATGCCGGGATTGCGCCCGACAAAATGAATGACGCGGTGATGGGCCCGGCCAAAATCAAATTCGGCCAGAATGGCGTCCGGGTCGCTGATAAAGTCGCGATAGGTGAAAAACAGGAGTTCAATGGCCTCCGTCAGCGCTTCCTCATGGGGCGCGCTTTTGGCATTCGGCTCGCCCGATGCGGCCTCGCCCCTGTCCACAGGCAGGGGAGAAGTGGCGGTTTTGCTCGTATTTTTCACTGTTGCCACGATTTTATGTCAGCCTTGTTGACATATTTTAGACCCGATGCTAATTCTTGCGAGCTGCTTCAGACAGAATAGCGATAAAGCGCACAGTCGACTCATCCATTAGAACATTACAGGATGTTCGCCTGAATAGGCTGTCTCCAGCAAATCCCCCCGAAAGAGGGACCGCAGGGTAGGCATCGCGCAGGCGCTCGCATGAGAGCAGCGTAACAGGAACAGACAAAATGGCAGACATTCCATTCGATCAGCGTGACGGTTTTATCTGGTATAATGGCGAGCTTGTGCCATGGGGTGATGCCAAGGTGCATGTGCTGACGCATGGCCTGCATTATGCCAGCTGTGTTTTTGAAGGTTGTCGCGCCTATGGCGGCGAGATTTTCAAGCTGCGCGAACATTCAGAGCGTCTGGTGAACTCGGCCCGCATTCTCGGCTTTGAGATTCCCTACTCACTCGACGAAATTGATGACGCCTGCAAATCCGCCTTCAAGGCGCAGAAACTGGTCGATGGCTATCTTCGTCCCGTTGCCTGGCGGGGCAGCGAAATGATGGGCGTGAGCGCGCAAAAGAACCGCATCAATTTCGCGGTCGCTGCCTGGGCATGGCCGTCCTATTTCGATCCCGAACAGCGCAAGACGGGTATCCGTCTGGACATCGCAACATATAAGCGTCCTTCGCCCGAGACCGCGCCGTCCCATGCCAAGGCCGCCGGTCTCTACATGATCTGCACCATCTCCAAGCATGCCGCCGAGAACAAGGGCTATGCCGACGCGCTGATGTATGACTATCGCGGCTATGTGGCCGAAGCGACGGGCGCCAACATCTTCTTCGTGAAGGATGGCGTTATCCACACGCCGACGCCTGACTGTTTCCTCAATGGCATCACCCGTCAGACGGTGGTTGATCTGGCGCGCGCGCGCGGCATGGAAATCATCGAACGCCACATCATGCCTGATGAGCTTTCGACATTTTCCGAATGCTTCATCACGGGCACGGCGGCAGAAGTGACGCCGGTCGGCGAGATTGGTCCGCATCGTTTCACACCGGGCCAGATCACGCATACGCTGTTTGAAGACTATATGGCAGCCGTCAATCCGTCAGTGAAGGTCGCCGCCAGCGCCTAAGCGCTGCTGCTCTTCACTCTTGTCGGGCCTTGCGGCCCGATCTTCCCTCTCCCCGGAGGGGAGAGGGCAAGCGAGCGAATGCGAGCGCGGGTGAGGGGGCTGTCACTTAATCATCCCAGCGTTTGGCGGCCAGATCATCGCTGTCGCGCGCATCGACCCATTTTTCTGTCGCGCCATCGCTCTCGCGTTTCCAGAAGGGTGCGCGGGTCTTGAGATAATCCATCAGAAATTCAGCGGCCTTGAAAGCATCCTCCCGATGGGCGGATGCCGTGATGACCAGCACGATATTGTCGCCCGGTTCCAGCCTGCCAACGCGATGGATGATGAGGCTTGCCCGCAAGGCCCAGCGGGCATGGGCTTCGGCCTCAATGCGGGTGAGCTCTTTCTCCGTCATGCCGGGATAATGTTCAAGCTCAAGCGTCGAGACCCTGTCGCCGTCATTGAGGTCGCGCACGAGGCCCGTAAAAGTGACGAGGGCGCCGATGTCCTTGCGCCCTGCCGTCAACGTCGCAATTTCAGACGAGATATCGAAATTGTCTGTCTGAACGCGGATCATCTCAGCCACCCGTGACAGGCGGGAAGAAGGCAATTTCACGCGCACCGATGATCGAGGCCTCGAAGGGGGCATGTTCCTGATCAATGGCGGCGCGCAGGAAGACGAGAGATTCAAAAGCGGCGGCAAAATCATCATTGCGGCTGCGCATCCAGACAATCAGCGAATGGAGATCGCTCAGGCCCTCGGGCAGATCGATATCTTCCTCACTCACGCCGACCATGTCGCGCAGTGATCCGAAATAGAGGACTTTCATTTCAGCTTCTCGTCGGCCGCGTTGAGATGGCCGATGCCGGCGCGGAAATAGTCATAGCCCGTATAGAGCGTCAGAATGGCGGCTGCCCAGAGCAGGGTCAGGCCGACTTCCGAAATGCCGGTAATGACTTTATCGCCCGCAGGTCCTGCCAGCATGAAGGAGAGGGCGACCATCTGGATGGCCGTCTTCCATTTGGCAAGCTGGGTCACCGGCACGCTGACGCGCAGCTCGGCGAGAAATTCGCGAAGCCCGGAGACCAGAATTTCGCGGCAGAGAATGATCAGCGCGGCCCAGAGTGAAAAGCCGTAAATCTGACCTTCCTTGGTCAGGACCAGCAGCACGGCGGCAACCAGCAGCTTGTCGGCAATGGGGTCCAGCATGCGGCCCAATGTGGATTGCTGTTCCCAGGCGCGCGCCAGATAGCCGTCAAAGAAATCGGTGATGGCCGCCAGGATGAAGATGAAGAGGGCCGTCCAATGGCCCAGATCGCCGCGCAGATAAAAGGCGGCCACAACGGCGGGCACCATGGCTATGCGGAAATAGGTGAGGAGATTGGGCAGGTTGGTCGCCATGTCGGGAGTCCGCTTTCAGCTGCGTTTGGCCCAGCATAGCATCCCCGTTTCATTTGTTGAGGGGCGAAGGCAAGGATTCTGCAATCCCGTGGAAATGATCATAGACGAGGCGGGCGATTTTCTCGCTGATGCCTTCAACAGCCATAAGGTCGGCAAGGCCGGCGCGGGCAACCGAGCGGGCAGAGCCGAAATGCTTCAAAAGGGCCCGTTTGCGGCCCGGCCCGATACCCGCAATCTCGTCCAGCGGATTGGCCGTGATGGCCTTGGACCGGCGGGCCCTGTGCGTGCCGATGGCATAGCGATGAGCCTCGTCGCGCAGGCGCTGCAGGTAGTAGAGCACTGGATTGCGCGGTTCGAGCATGAAGGGTGCCTTGCCCGCCACAAAGAAGCGTTCGCGGCCTGCATCGCGCTCTGGCCCCTTGGCGACACCGACCACCAGCACGCTGTCGATGCCCAGATCGGCTAGGACCTCCATGGCCACATTATACTGCCCCGCGCCGCCATCGATCAGGATGATGTCGGGCCAGTTGCTTTCGCGCTCGCTATTGGGCGTGGCCTCGTCATCTTCCTTGAGCAGGCGGGAGAAGCGGCGCGTCAGCACCTCGCGCATCATGGCAATGTCGTTGTTGTTCTTTGTCTCCGGGTCCGTGTCGCCCGCAATGCCAGCGGTCTTGATATTGAATTTCCGGTATTGAGACTTCATGAAGCCTTCGGGCCCCGACACGATCATGCCGCCGACAGGTTTTGAGCCCTGAATGTGACTGTTGTCATAGACTTCGATGCGTTCGGGCGCCGCGTCGAGACCGAAGATTTCAGCAACGCCTTCGAGCAGTTTGCGCTGGCTGGAGGATTCGGCCAGACGACGGCCCAGCGCTTCGCGGGCATTGGTCATGGCATGGGCGACAAGCTCTTTCTTCTCGCCACGTGCGGGCACGCCGATGGCGACCTTGCGCTCGGCGCGGATGCTCAGCGCTTCGGCCAGCAGCGCCTTGCCGGGTATTTCATGGCTCAGCACCACGAGGCGCGGCGGGAACCGGTCTTCATAAAACTGCGCCAGAAAGGCATCCAGCACGTCGCCAATATCCATGTCCTTGTCGTGGCGCGGGAAATAGGCGCGGTTGCCCCAGTTCTGCCCGGCGCGAAAGAAGAAGACCTGAATGCAGGTCTGTCCGCCTTCCTGAAAGGCCGCAAAGAGATCGGCTTCATGGATGGTGCGCGGATTTATGCCCTGATGCTGCTGGATCTGGGTGAGCGCGCGGATGCGGTCGCGGTAAATGGCGGCGCGCTCATAATCGAGATCATTGGCGGCCGTTTCCATCGCTTCCACCAGCGCGCGCTGTGTCTTGCGGCTCTTGCCGCGCAGGAAGGCACGCGCTTCCGACATCAGTTCGGCATAGCCTTCCTTGCCGATCTCGCCGGTGCAAGGCGCACTGCATCTCTTGATCTGGAAGAGCAGGCAGGGGCGGGTGCGGCTTTCAAAGACGCTGTCGGTGCAGCTGCGCAGCAGGAACGCTTTCTGCAGCGCATTGAGCGTGGCGTTGACGGCACCGGCGCTGGCGAAGGGGCCAAAATAGTCGCCCTTGCGGCTGCGCGCGCCGCGATGCTTGAGCACCTGGGGAAAATCATGATCGCCGGTCAGCAGAATATGCGGGAAGGTCTTGTCGTCGCGCAGCAGCACATTGTAGCGCGGTTTGAGACGCTTGATGAGATTGGCTTCCAGAAGCAGGGCATCTGTCTCGGTGGCGGTGGTGATGAATTCCATTGAAGCCGTGGCCGAGATCATGCGGGCAATGCGATTGGTATGGCCGCCGATTTTTGCATAATTCGAGACGCGCTTCTTGAGGCTGCGGGCCTTGCCCACATAGAGAACGTCGCCATTCACGTCATACATGCGATAGACGCCGGGGCTGTCGGGCAGCAGCTTCACGCGCTCCGTGATCACGCTCACGCCCACCGGCACGCTGGCGGCGCGGGCCGTTGCAGGGGCGTTATTTTCCGTATCGTCCTGACTGCTCATGGATATTTCGGCTTTGGTGTCTCGGCGGGATGGAACGGGAATCAGAGTCTATTTGGTGTCCCTCCAACAGACGAACAACATAACTGTCAGCCTGTGGATAAGTTTGTTGAAACTTTGAGCGGCAAATCCGTCAAGTCTTTGTAACAATTAACTTTTATGACGTCTGGTTAATAGAGTCGAAAACATAACCCATTGATATCATTGGGAAAAATATCGTGTGTGACAGAATGTTATGGCGCGTTAATCATATTGACATCGAAATCAGGGTTTGGCAGAGGCCTCAATTCGGCTGTGTACAAATCTTCCGTACCCGTCGAATGTCCGCCTCAAAGCCTTGATTTTGTTATGTCTTTACTCGCCGTAAGTGGAGACGCTGAACGCCTTATTTTTGAGGCCGGACTCGCTCGATTTCAACACCCACGCTGGCGGCCTCCGGAATCACCGCCAATTTCTCGACTCGGACGAGTGCCACGGCGACGCGTTCATCTTCAAGACAGGCGGCCGCAATGCGTTCGGCCAGCGTCTCGACCAGTTTGAGATGGCCTTCATTGACAATATCGCGGATGCGGTTCACGACGATTTCATAGGAGACGACATTGGCGATGAGGTCGCCATGTGCGGCTTCGTTGACTGTCAGATCGACATTCACGCGAATGGGCTGCGTGCGGCCATGCTCATGCTGATAGACGCCGATATGAGCGTCGAGCATGAGATCGCGCACGAAAACATGGCGGATGGCGCGGGCGGCATCGGCTATTTTCAGGGGGGTAACGTTTTCTGGCGTGCTCATAGGCTGTCTTTACCCCTTTTGGGCGGTTTCGGCTACTCGGGAATGCCGAGAATATCGGGCGTCTCCCATGCCAGATGCTGGCCGCCATCCAGCGCGATCATCTGCCCTGTCATGGCGGGTGCCGCCAGAATAAACCGCACAGCCGTGGCGATTTCATCGGGGCTTGTGCCATGGCCCAGAATGGTTGCCCTGGTCTGGCGCTCAAAATCTTCCTGTGACTGGCGGGCATTGGCAAGCGTCGGGCCGGGGCCGATGCCGTTGACGCGGATATCGGGCGCCAGCGACATGGCGAGCACCTGCGTCAGATCCCACAAGCCCATCTTGCTGATCGTATAGGACAGGAAGCGCGGCGTCGGGCGCCAGACGCGCTGGTCGATGATGTTGATGATATTGCCCTTGCTCTCTGCCGGCAGCTGGGCGGCAAAGGCCTGCGCCAGAAAGGCGGGCGCACGCAGATTGGCCTGGGCGTGATCATCCCAGCTTTCCACGCTCATGGTCTCGGCCTCATCGCTTTCAAAGAGCGAGGCATTGTTGATGAGCAGGGTGATCGCCCCAAGCGTGCGAGAAGCCTCGGCCATCATCTCGGCAGGCGCTGCCGCGTTGCGCAGATCGGCCTGCAGTGTGGTTGCCCGGCCGCCCATGGCTTCAATCTCGGCCTTCAGGCTTTCAGCCTCGGGCTCGGAATTGTTGTGATGGATGGCGATGGACCAGCCGTCTTTGGCCAGTTCCAGTGCGAGGGTACGACCGATGCGCTTGGCCGCGCCGGTGATGAGGGCATTTTTCATGTCAGACGCTCACGCGTTGCAGAATGGCATAGAGATAGGCGACATAAGCTAGAACGAATATCGCTCCGTTCAACCGGGTGATGCTGCCCTTTGACATGATGATCGGCAGGATGGCAAGCGATGTGATGAGCATGACCCAGAGGTCAACATGCAGGAACTCGGGTGCGACAGTGATGGGGGCAACAAAAGAGGCCACACCCAGTATCGCCAGAATGTTGAGGATGTTGCTGCCGATGACATTGCCGATGGCCACGCCTTCTTCGCGCCGCCAGGCTGCGACAAGCGATGTTGAAATTTCCGGCAGCGATGTGCCCACCGCAATGAGTGAAAGGGCGATCACGGATTCAGGCACGGCAAAGGCGCGCGCAATATCGGTGCCGCCGATGACAACCAGATGCGCCCCGATCGGCAAGCCGATGCAGCCGATCAGGATATAGCCGCCAATCACCAGCCACGAAACGGATGTGGAGGGGATATCCTTATGCAGAACATCCTCGGCTCTTTCTTCCAGACGGGTTTCATCTTTTGTGACTTCCAGCGCCATGGCGCGGGCCTCGGCGGCGCGGGTGCGCGCTTCCAGTTTGTTTTTCTGCACATCCTCGCGTGACCAGATGAAATAGATCGCGGTTAGCACCAGCAGCAGAAACCCTTCGCCGCGCGTGATGGGCCCGATAAAGGCAAGCACGATGAGGATGACACTGGCACCGATCATCATGAGGGCATTGCCACGCAGCGAGGGCTGGTTGCAGGCGAGCGGATATATAAGCGCGGGCAGGCCCAGCACCAGCAGGATATTGGCGATGTTGCTGCCCACCACATTGCCAATGGCGATGTCGGGCGAACCGATGAGGGCGGCGTCGGTCGCTATCATGAGTTCGGGCATGGAGGTGCCCAGCGCCACGATTGTCAGCGAAATGACCAGTGATGACACGCCGAGGCGGGCAGCCAGCGACACCGCGCCGCGCACAAGCAGATCGCCGCAAAATACCAGCAGCACGAAACCACTGATCAGCCAGACATACATCAACATGGAGTCTTCTTTCGTCGCATCGGGTCAAAGCTGTCAGACAGCATAGATGACATATTGCTTGCGCGTGCGTGTGACCACATGCCAGGTGCCTTCAAATCCCCTGGGGATTACAAAGGCATCGCCGGCGCGCACGGTGAAGCTTTCACCATTCTTGTCCGTGATGATGCTCTCGCCCTCAAGGATGTGGCAGAACTCGTCCTCGTCATAGATGATCTTCCAGCAGCCCGGTTCGGATTCCCATATGCCTGAAAAGAAGCGGTTGTCGGCGGAGGTATAGAGGTTCCAGCTGTTGTTGGTCGGCGTGCCGCTGACAATGCGTTCGGGCGCGGGCGCGCCGGCTTCCGGCTTGAGCCCCGTAATATCAAACAGGACGAAACCGCTTTTTTCTGTCGCGCTCATATGGCTCTCCCTATCAGGTCCGACATCGTTAACAGGGCAACTAGATGGAGGTTTCATCTTTTTGGCAAGACTCTTGCTCTTTTTCACCCATGGGACGGGCGCGATGTGCCGCAATAAGACACCGGGGTTAAGGATATGAGGCAGAATAGCGAGAGACATATCGTCGAAGCGGGGGCACTGGCACCGATCAGTGATGCGCTGCACAGGACTGTTTTGCGCAGCGAACCGCCCCGTTCCCGTCTCGCGCTGGCAAGCGGCATCCAGATTTATGGAAGTTTCGAGGAAGCCGAACCTGTCTGGCGCGAATTTGAGGGCACGGCGCAGGGCACGGCCTTTCAGCGTTTTGACTGGCTCTCGAACTGGCACAAATATGTCGGCGAGGCCGAAGGCATCGAGCCAGCCATCGTGACCGTGACCCGCGGTGGCCATGTCATCATGCTCGCGGCGCTGGGCATTGAATGGCATATGGGCCTGCGCCGTCTGATCTGGCTCGGTGGCCGCATGGCCGACTACAAGGCCCCGCTTCTTGCCGCCGATTTTGCGACCTATGTTTCGCCGGATGGCTTTCCGACGCTGTGGCGCCAGATCTGCCGGGCGCTGCCGCCGCATGATTTCGTGCAGCTGGAAGACCAGCCCGAATTTGTCGCGGGTGCGCTCAATCCTTTTGCCACGCTGGACAGCCAGCCCTCCGCCGACAAGGCCTATGTCTTTTCGCTACCCGATACGTTTGAAGAATTGACCATGCGCTATCGCCCCGAGACGCGCCGCATTGACCGCGCCAAGGCGCGCAAGCTTAGTGCGCTGGGCAAGGTTGCCTTCAGGACCATCCGGCCCGGCGTTGAAGCCGCCCTCAAGCTTGATGAAATTCTTGACCACAAGGCGGCCCAGCTGCGTGCGCAGGGCGTTCATTCGATCTTCGAGGATGAGGCCTATCGCGCCGCCTTCCGCAGTCTGGCGCTGCTGAGTGGCGATTATGCGATTGTTGAGGTGGCGGAACTGACGCTGGATGGCAAGTTCCTGTCGGGCAGTGTATCGCTGCAAATGCAGGGACATTCCACCCTGATCGTGCACACCTATGTGCAGGGGCTGCATGACAGGCTCTCGCCCGGCCGCCTGCATCTGCTTGAGCATCTGAATGCGAGTATCGAGGCCGGCTACCGGACCTATGATCTGTCGGTGGGCCATGCGCCCTACAAGACCAGCTTCTGTGATGCGCCCATGTCGATGTTCAGCCACATCTCGGCGCGCAATGCGGTGGCCTATCCGCTTGTCGGCGCCGTGCAGGCCCGGGTGGCGTTGAAACGCTCGATCAAGGCCAATCCGAAACTGATGGGCGTCTATCGCCGCCTTCGGGAGAAATTTGCCGGCGCCTGACGCCTAGCTCTGCGGACGCTTGTCCCAGGGTTCGAGTGTGCCGGCAATCAGGCGCGGAACGGGATTGTCCATCTGGGTGATGGCGGCGCTTGAAATCTCGTCATGGGTCAGCCAGCGCGTGCTGCCATCCTCACCGATCACAAATCCCAAGATCACCTGTGCATAGCGCAGCGAGGGTTGCAGGCTCAGCGCCTGGGCCCGGCGCTCGGCAATGGAGGCTTCGCCGTCCTTGCCCATGAGGATCGAGCGGCTACCCATCACCTCGATCAACCGGCCATCCGGCGCGATCATGCCATCAAGTGCGGCACGCAACAGATCGGCGGGCGGGCGGATCCAGCTCAGCACCAGATCATAGGGCGCATGGACGGCGACGGCGTCGAGAAAGCGGGCGACATTCTCATAGCTCTCATTGAGGCGGGCCAGCTTCACGTCGAGCACATCATTGTCAAAACTGAAATCATCGGCATGGCGTGAGACAAGATACGCCTTTTTTGAGCGTGCCGCGGCATGTGCCGCTGCCGCTTTCAGCATGCCGGTGGTGCCGATCAGGAGGGTTTTGGTCATCTTGGCATCCGATAACGCAGAGTTGAATTGCGCCGCGCCGCGTCTGCGGCTCTGATGACCTCCATAACAGGGGAGGGGACGTCATGGAACAGTTTATGGAGTCACTGCAGGCCGCCATGGCCGCGCAGAATGTCTATGTCGCGGCGCTGCCGCAATGGGTGCAGCTCTGGATGAACTGGATGGCAGTCTGCCTGTTTCTCGGCAGTCTGGTTTTTGCCATTTTCAAGGTGGAAGCGCGCTGGCTGCTGCTGGCCAATCTCATCCTGATCGTGGCGACCATGGCGCTGGGCATGAGCATCGGCTGGAACGGGCTCTGGGGCTCGACCCATCTCGTCATCTGGACGCCGGTGGTGATCTATTTCATCCGCCGCTGGCCTCTGATCGAGAAGCGCAGCGTCTATGGCGTCTGGTTCGTGCTGGCGCTGGCCACCATGATCATTTCGCTCATCTTTGATGCCAAGGATGTCGCGCAATATCTGCTGGCGGCCTAGTCGGTTGCGGCGGAGGGCCTTTCAAGCGGGCTTGTCGCGGGGCGTTTTTGCATAGGCGATGGCAAACATCACCATGATCAGGCCGTCAATCAGGCTGCCCAGAAAGACATTGCTCCATACCATGCGTCCATCGAGCCAGAGCAGCAGGCAGGTGGCAAAGAAGGTGAATTTGGCAAAGATGGCGAATGGCATCAGCGGGCGGTAGCGGATGGGGTCGCGCGAGATCGTGAAATAGAAGAACTGGGCGGCAAAGGCGGTGCCAAAGAAGCCGTAGTAGAATTCCGGATGGGTGATGGCGGGGGGCGTCATGGCATTGAACTGGGCTTCCATGAAGAAGCCGGGGAGAAGCACAATGATGCCGTAAATCGACGCGATCAGAAAAACACGACGTGCAAAGAGCATGATGGTTTCACTCCCGTGAGGCCAGCCGTGATCGGCATGTTCGGCCTGTTGGAGCAGATTTTGGCGCAGCTGGTGGCCGGGTCAAGTGCGGCAATGAAAATTCAGCGCACTGGTGATGCTCTGTTCGGCTGTCATCCCGGCCTTGTGCCGGGATCCAGAGGGGCGCCGCCGGAATGGACCCCGGAATAAATCCGGGGTGACGCATCAGGATGCCGTCACCGCTTCTTGCCGCGTGTCTTGTAGCCGCGCGTGCCGGGCTTACCTGTTGTCGAGCGGCCCTTGACGGCCTTATAGGCATCGGCGACGGCGTCTTCGACCGCTGACTGGCGGGCGAAGGGATCGTCAGCCACGGCAAGCTCGGTCTGTTCCAGCCGCTTGATTTCATCGCGCAGGCGGGCGGCCGTTTCAAATTCGAGATCGGCGGCCGCGTCTTTCATCTGGCGCTCAAGGTCCTCGATATGGGCACGCAGATTGTGGCCCACCAGCGCGCCGTCGCCCTCGATTTCGACGCGCACATGATCGCGCTCATAGATGCTTTCCATGATGTCGCCGATATTGGAGCGGATCGATTCCGGCGTGATGCCATGGGCCTCGTTATAGGCCTTCTGCTTGTCGCGGCGGCGATTGGTCTCGGCAATGGCGCGTTCCATGGAGCCGGTGATCTTGTCGGCATAAAGGATGACGCGGCCATCGACGTTACGCGCGGCGCGACCAATGGTCTGCACCAGCGAGGTTTCGGAGCGCAGGAAGCCTTCCTTGTCGGCATCGAGAATGGCGACCAGCGCGCATTCGGGAATGTCGAGGCCTTCGCGCAGCAGGTTGATGCCGATCAACACATCGAAAGCGCCGAGCCGCAGATCGCGGATGATCTCGATGCGTTCCAGCGTGTCGATGTCGGAATGCATGTAGCGCACGCGGATGCCCTGCTCATGCATGTATTCGGTGAGGTCTTCGGCCATGCGCTTGGTCAGCGTCGTCACGAGCACGCGCTCGCCCTTGGCCGCGCAGAGCTTGCATTCGGCGATCAGGTCATCGACCTGCGTGGAAACCGGGCGGATGATGGTTGGCGGATCGATGAGGCCAGTCGGGCGAATGACCTGTTCGACGAAGACGCCGCCGGTCTGTTCCATTTCCCAGGGGCCGGGCGTCGCCGAGACGAAGACCGTCTGCGGCCGCATGGCGTTCCATTCCTCAAAGCGCATGGGGCGGTTGTCGACACAGGCGGGCAGGCGGAAGCCATATTCGGCCAGCGTTGATTTGCGCCGGTAGTCGCCGCGAAACATGCCGCCGATCTGGGGCACGGTGACATGGCTTTCATCGGCGAATACGAGCGCATTGTCGGGCAGATATTCAAACAGCGTCGGCGGCGGTTCGCCGGGCTTGCGGCCCGTCAGATAGCGTGAATAGTTTTCAATGCCCGCGCAGCTGCCGGTTGCTTCCATCATCTCGATGTCGAATTGCGTGCGCTGTTCCAGCCGCTGGGCTTCGAGCAGCTTGCCGAGGCCTTTCAGTTCCTGCAGGCGTACCTGCAGGTCGCGCTTGATGTCTTCCATCGCCTGATTGAGCGTCGGGCGCGGCGTTACGTGATGGCTGTTGGCATAGAGCTTGATCTCGTTGAGCTTGGTCGTCTTCTGGCCTGTCAGCGGGTCGAACTCGGCGATATCTTCAATTTCGTCTCCAAAAAGGGTGACGCGCCAGGCGCGGTCTTCATAATGCGCCGGGAAGATTTCGACCGTGTCGCCGCGCACGCGGAAGGCCCCGCGCGTGAAGGCGGCGTCATTGCGTTTGTATTGCAGGGCCACGAGATCGGCGATGAGTTGCTTGCGGTCCAGTCGCTCGCCGGTTTTTACCGTGAAGGTCATGGCAGTATAGGTTTCAACCGAGCCGATGCCATAGATGCAGGAGACCGATGCCACGATGATCACGTCATCGCGTTCGAGCACGGCGCGCGTGGCGGCGTGACGCATGCGGTCGATCTGCTCGTTGATCGAACTTTCCTTCTCGATATAGGTGTCGGTGCGCGGCACATAGGCTTCGGGCTGGTAATAGTCGTAATAGGAAACGAAATATTCCACCGCATTGTCGGGGAAGAAGTTCTTGAATTCGCCATAGAGCTGGGCGGCCAGCGTCTTGTTGGGCGCAAGGATGATCGCCGGGCGGCCGGTGCGCGCGATGACCTGCGCCATGGTGTAGGTCTTGCCCGAACCCGTGACACCGAGCAGCACCTGATCATTGTCGCCACGGTCAATGCCTTCCACCAGTTCGCGGATGGCCTCGGGCTGGTCGCCAGCGGGTTCATAGTCGGAGACCAGCTTGAACTTGCGCCCGCCTTCGGATTTTTCCGGCCGGTCCGGGCGATGGGGCGCAAAAAGCGGCCATGAGGCGGGGTCGCCATTCAGCGCGCCGGCCCAGGTGTCGCGGTCGGGCAGGGCGTTGGCGGGCACGAAATTGGCGCCTGGCGCCTCGGCAAAACCCTGCTCGCCGTTGCCCTCGGCATCGGGATAGGCGGGGGCCAGTGGCTTTTCAGAGCCACGGCCGAATGATTTGAAAGACTTGCGAGCCATGTCAGCAATATGGCGCGCTTGGGGACCGATTAAAAGGTGCGCGCGCTGTTTTGCGGTCAGCTTTTGGCGGTGGGCTGGAAGGCGGGGATCTGGACGATGAGAATTGCAACCAGAATGAGGGCGGCTCCCGCCCAGCCGATGAGACCCATGGTTTCGCCAAGCAGGAGCGCTCCGAAAAGGGCGGCAAAAAGGGCTTCGGAGGAGAGCAGCACGGCGGCTTCGCTGGCATGGGTCACGCGCTGGGCCATGACCTGGAGGGTGAAGGCAAGGCCGCCTGAAATCGCCCCCACATAAAAGAGCTCGAATGCAGCATCGGTGACGGCCTTGAGGCTCAGCGTTTCAAACATGAGGCCGAACAGGGTGCCAGCCAGTCCGGTGATCAGGAACTGGAAAAAGGCGACCGCCATGGGGCGGCCCGTGGAAGCAGCCAGCCGTCCCAGCAGCAGGACCTGCGCGGCCCAGAAGAAAGCCCCGCCCAGCGCCAGCATGTCGCCCCAGCTGCCCAGTCCGAGGCCCGCCGAGGGCGCCAGGGCGCTTTTGGCGCCTGCCGTGCTCAGCGCCCATGTGCCGCCCAGCGCCAGCAGGATGGCGATGCCGACAATCTGCGGGGGCCGTTCGCGGAAAAATATCCATCCCAGCAGCGGCACGATGAGGACATAGAGGCCCGTCAGAAAGCCGGCATTGGTGATGCTCGTGGCGGTCAGGGCGATCTGCTGCAGCACGCAGCCGATAAAAAAGACGGTGCCGATCAGCAGCATGGGCCGGATCATGCTTTTCTGGAGCGGCGTTGTCGCGTGGCGGCTTTCGATCCAGACAAAGGGCGCCACACAGGCCGCCGCGATCAGGAAACGCAGGCCGACAAACCAGATCGGCCCGAGGCTGTTCATGGCCGTGGTCTGGGCCACAAAGGCCGAGCCCCAGATGATGGCGGCGACAAGCAGGAGAAGATTGGCGGTGGGGCGCGTCATGGCGGCGCAGACTAGCAGTTTAACCGCCTTTGCCAAGCTGCATCCCGCAGGGCTTTGCAAGCCGTGTCGCTTCTGCAAACATGCCGCCTGAATGGATGAGGGAAGCCGAACAGATGTCAGTTGGGGAAGATAAGGCGCGCGCAACGAGTGCTCTGGTGGCGCGGGCGCATTGGAGCATCTATCTGCCCAGTCTCGCCGTCGCGCTTCTCTGGGGCCTGTTTTATCTCAAGGCCGCTTATGGCACGCCTCATATGCCCGCTATCGCAACGCTTTGTCTTGCGGTTGAAGCGGCTGGTGTGCCGCTGCTGCTGTTTCTTGCTTGGGGCCGCTCACGCAATCTCATGGCGCTCTGGTCTGCAGGCGATCTGGTGCTGCAGGGCGGTTTCCCGTTGCGCCGCGAATGGCGTCTGACACGCGACAGTCTGGCGGATTTGCATGTCAGTCGCGGTCCGTTGCAGCGGCTTGTCGGGGGCGGGGCGCTGCGTGCGACGCTCAAAAGCGGCAAGAAAATCACGCTCGCCGATCTCGACCGGGCAAAAGAAATCGCGGCGGTCTTTAATCAGGCGCCATAGGCTTTCAGGAAAACCTGGATCACCGCGTTGATTTTGTCGTCTACGTCGTCGGGCAATTTGAAGGATTGGTCAAACATGGCTGGCCAGACATAAAGCTCCTTGAGCATGCCACCCACAAAGCGCGCTGACAGATAGGTGTCATGCGGTATGAGCTGATCTCTCTTTATCAGTTCCTCAAGCACCCTTTCCAGTCGTGTGTAACGCTGATCGACACATTGCTTGAACATCTCTCGTGCCAGTTCCGGCTCACCGGGCACTTCGGCAATAACCATGCGCAGCAGGGAGTTCACATCGCCGTTGAACTGCGCATCCAGATAGCTATGGGCAAGCTCAAGCAAGGCTTCCGCCGTTGTCTTGCGGGACAGCTCCACAACAAGTTCGTCCCCCAACGGATTAAATGAATCCTGGACGACGCATTTGAAGAGCTCTTCCTTGGACTCAAAATGCTTGTAGAGCGTGGCCGTGGAAACATCCGCATCATGTGCGATTTCGGCCATGGCAGCGTGGCTGAGACCATGAACTAAAAAATTCTTTCGTGCTGCTGCCAGAATTGACGCGCGCTTGGCCTCACTTACTGTGCGGCGATAAACTTCAAGACCCAACTTTTTCTTCCCTAGCCGTTTGTATTCGAAATAGCCGTATTAGCTTACCCTTATACGAATGGTTATACGGTTCGGGTCAAGTTGTTTTACAAATAAGAGACAAAGTAAAACTGACAGTTTATTCAACAACTTAAGTTGTATTCGGTTGTTTTTTGTACACCGATTCTGCTGTTGTATTGAGTGAGTTAATTCTATGCCCCTCAACGATAAATCGCAGGGGGCCTCGGCTGATTTCGTCGAAGGGATAGCAGGTCACCAGCGCGATCCGATTGCCGGAAGTTGGGTCAATGCGGGATTGGTCGAAGCGCGAAATGCGCGTTTCGCTTACCTGATAGGTGTAAGTCTGCCTGTCAGATGTTGTGATGATAATTACATCGCCGATGGCGATATCTCTCAAGAATGAAAAATGCGTATCACGATGGGCGGCGATGACGGATGTGCCGCTCTCGCCGGGCAGGGGCGAACCCAAAACATGCCCCGGTGCGAAGGCCAGGGCCTCGCCGCTGGCATTTGAAAGCACAATTTCTGTGGCCCTGAGTCGCGGCACTTCAATTTTGGCCACCGGCCAGGCATCGGCCCAGGCCCATGCCTTGTGAGGTTTGCCGTCGATCAGGGTTTCGCTCCAGGCCCTGTCGAGCAGGTGAAAGGCGAGATGGGCTTTTGCTTCCATATAGAGGCCATGGCCAAGTTGCCACAGGCCGAAGCCGATCAGGCAGGCGATAACGACGGCCCCGCCACGGGCCGCCGTCTTTGCTGTTTTGCTGTGTGTTGCCGCCATCTTGATCAGGCCTGCGACTTGTCGATGCGGGCCATGCGGCAGAAACCGATCCACCAGAGCAGGTAAAGACCAAGTGCTGCGATCAAGGCCAGCAGGCCTTGCAGTATCAGCAGGGGCGCGTCGCTGGCCGTCTGGGGCAGCGGCATATTGGCTGCAGAGGCATCGGCCATAATTGGCGCGGCCACCATGGCCAGCATTGGGGCAGGAGCGCCCTGCATGGCACGCTTGGCCTGCGTCGGCATCACATTCTGTTCGCCGAAGACTTTTTCAAAATCCCAGCCCTCAGGCAGATTGACCGGCATGTCCTTGCTGACCAGTGGTGAGCCATCGGGGCGCGTGGGGGTGACATCGACGGCGACGAGACTTGTCAGACGGCTGACGAGATGATGATCAAGCGCCGTCTTCAAAATGGCCTGATCAATGCTGGTCTGGTTGCCACCAAGCAGGGCATCGGCTTCCAGCGACTGA
This sequence comes from Hyphomicrobiales bacterium, assembly GCA_016124805.1. Lineage (GTDB taxonomy): Bacteria > Pseudomonadota > Alphaproteobacteria > Parvibaculales > Parvibaculaceae > Parvibaculum. The sequence continues at coordinate 406,570 of WGND01000003.1, forward strand.
ATTTTCCGGCGCGCCCAGAGCTTGCCGATACCGGGGCGCACGTCGCCTGCATCAAGGGTCATATGTACTTCCCAGGGTTTGCCTGCCTGCTCGCCTTTCAGGACGAGCGTCCCGGCGGCCTTCGGCATGCGGGCCGACACGATGATCGGTTCACCGGCATAGAGATCGGGAATGGGGTTGGGCCAGCTTTCGCTCTCCATGCCGTCGGGCCAGTTCGCCGTGATATTGGTCATCACCGGGTGCCGCAGCTTGGCAAGCAATTCTTTCATGCGGCCGACAACCTGTTCGCTCTCACCAATATGGGTGAAGGTGCCGCGTCCGGCTTCGGCCGCCCGGCTCATGAAATAGGTGTTGGGCGCGGCACCGATGCCGACCGTGAAGAGGCGCGAGCGGCCAAGATGCTGCGTGATTTCGGCAAAGAGTTCTCGTTCATTCGCGATCGCCCCGTCGGTAAGGAAAATGACCTGACGCACATGGCTGTCGTCATTGGGCCGCCGGTCAACTAGCGAGGCTTTGAGGGCGGGCAACATTTCCGTGCCGCCATCAGCGCTCAGCGACGACACGAAATGGCGCGCCGTGGCGATGTTCTCCTGATCTGCCCGCACCGCTTGCGGGAAAAGTACCGTCAGACTGTCATCGAAACGGATGACGTTGAAGGTGTCGCCGGGCGTCAGGTCATCCAGTGCATAGAGCAGGCTTTCCTTGGCCTGATCCATCGACGTGCCGGCCATGGAGCCTGAATTGTCGATGACGAAAACAGCTTCGCGCGGTTTGGCAGGCCCGAGATCCGCGACTTCGGGCGGGGTCAGCATGACGAGCACATAATCTTCATTGCCGACATGTTCCCGGAAGAGGGCGGCGGACGGTGCCGTTGTTTTGGCAGTCTTCCAGACAAGCTCAAAATCCTTGTCGGCGGGCACTACTTCATCCGCCAGTGTCAGATGGGCCTTGTCCTTGCCATCGCGTGTCAGCTTGATCTTGTGATGGGGGCTTTCAATATCGCCGAGTGGAAATCCGGCATTGAGCGTGACCTTGAGGGCGACGGGATTGACCTTGCCCATGTCGGGATGCAGGACCGGCGGCTGATCAAGCGTGTTGTCATCGGCGGGGGTCTCTTCGGGGGCGCGCAGCTCGCCCCAGCCGGAACCGGGTGCAAAATCGACCATCTGTGGCACGGCGCTTTGTGGTGTATAGCGCGGCGCGACGACCATCGGGAAGCGAAGCGAGAAGGTGTTCTTATCCTGCTTCACGGTCTGCTGATATTCGATCTGGATGACGATATTTTCGTTGGGCCCGATATTGGCAACGGAATTTGTGAAGACATTGGGGCGCTGCTGTTCGACGAGGCTCGCCTTCTTGCCGCTTGCCTTGGCTTCCTCATAGATCTGGCGCGCTTCCTTCTTCTCCTTGATCTGACCTTCAATGACACGGTCACCGATCATCATCTTCAGCGTATCGACGGCGGAATTGTCGGGCAGGGGAAAGACATATTTGCCTTCCACCCAGCCATCGCCGGGATTGATGAAGCGCTGCGTCACGCGGGTGCGCGCCATCGGGCCGGTGACATCGATCTCGACATCGGTGGCAAGCAGCGGGGCTGGCACATATTTGCCGGGCTCTTTTGATTTGAGCAGGAGGGCACCGCTTTCCACGTCGTTCAATCGCACAAGACCTGCGGGCGCGTCGCCTCGCGTGTCGGCCCGGGCAGGCGTTGAAAAATCAAAGGCGGTCAAAGCAAGCGTGGCATAGGCAACAAAAGATACAAAAAAACCTGCCAGCCGGTGCGGCGTGGCAGGTCGGGTCTGAGAAATGATCATTGTCATGGGAATTCCCCGGCTGGATGCGTCATGTCAAGCGATGACACAGTGTCGCGGGGAAATGGGGCGACAACCTTTTCAAAAAGGGTCAGAAGCAAAGCCATATCAAGGCCATTTTGTGATCGTCCGGACGCCTCATATCCATTTCGGGATTTTCAGCGCCTCTGAGATGGTGGCGAGCTTCCTGGCAGCGCGTTTCATCTGGGGCTCGGCAATGCCTGCATAGCCCATATGGAGGCCGGTCTGTGTCGGCGTGCCGATGAAATAGGTTGAAAGCGGTGTCACATGAATATTGGCAGCCTTGGCGGCGGCTGAGAGCGCACGGTCATCGGCGCCTTGCGCCATCACTGCCGCAAGCTGCAGGCCGCCTTCGCCCGGTGCGATCCGCAGCCAGGGTGCCAGATCGGCCTCAATGGCGTTGCTCAGGCAGTCGCGGCGCTCGGCATAGCGTGTCCGCATCCGCCGGATATGGGCTGCAAAATGGCCCTCGGTGATGAAATCGGCGAGCGCTGCCTGCATCACGGCAGGCGGGGTCATGCCCGTGATCCGCAGCGCGTCGCTGAAAGCCTCGACCATGGCTTCCGGCACGATGAGATAGCCCACGCGCAAGGCCGGAAAGAGCGTTTTGGCGAAAGTGCCCATGTAAATGACACTGCCGCTGCGGTCGAGCCCTTGCATCGACGCGATGGGGCGGCCGGCAAAGCGGTATTCGGCATCATAGTCGTCCTCAATAATGAGGCTGCCCTGCTGGCCGGCATAGTCCAGCAGGGCGAGACGCCGGGCAAGCGACAGCGTGCAGCCCATGGGGAACTGATGGGATGGCGTTACATAGATGAGGCGCGGCGGCGGTGAGCGACCGATTACTGTTTCGAGCGTCAGGCCTTCAGCATCGACCGGCACCGGCAGAATGTCGGCGCCGGCCCCCAGAAGGGCTCCCCGGGCGCCGAGATAGCCGGGTTCTTCCAGCCAGACCCGGTCGCCGGGATCAATCAGCATACGGGCAGCCAGATCAAGCGCGGCCTGTGCGCCGCTTGTCACGATCACCTGTTCGGGTTTGCAGATCGTTCCGCGTGCTGCGCCCGTATAGTCGGCAATGGCCTCACGCAGGGCGGGCAGGCCCTGACCCAGCTCATAGCCCATCGTGCCGGGCCCGGGTGTGCGGGCATGACGGGCAAGAAGGCGGCTCCAGAGCAGGCTTGGAAATTCGTCGATGGCCGCCAGCCCGTGCTGGAAGGGTCGGGCCTGCGCACCCTGATAGCCGGGTGTGCCGCGTTTGAGCGAAGAAAGCGCCAGACCGCGTCGGGACAGCGTTTTGGCGGGCAGGCGCTGCCCGGTCGCGCCGCGTGGCTTGCCCACCTCCAGCAGATATTCGGGCAGGATTCTGGCCACATGGGTGCCCGCGCCGCGCGTCGTTTCCAGATAGCCTTCGGCGGTCAGCTGTTCATAGGCGGCGATCACCGTGTTGCGGGCAACCGACCATTCCGCCGCGAGATGGCGCGAGGAGGGCAGTTGCAGGCCGGGCCGCAGCCGTCCCTCGAGGATGGCCATGCGCAGCCCGTCATAAAGCTGGCGATAAAGCGGCTGGGGATCGGCATCATCCAGCGTGATGGTTCCAAGGGGCAGCGTGGCGCGGGGCATAATTGGCTCTATTGTTTCCCGTATTTTGGTTCTTTTTCTGGGGCCATTCTAGGCGCAGTCTGTCAGCCTTGTCTCTGATGGATTTTTCAATTGAAGTTGCGCGCCCATGTATGTTCCACCCCGCTTTGAAAACAGCGATGAAGCTGCCTGCCTTGCCTTCATGCAGGCCAACAGCTTCGCCATGCTGGTGAGCCAGATGGCAGGCCATCCCTTTGCAAGCCATTTGCCGCTGCTTGTTGAAAAGACGGCGGCGGGGCTTTGGCTCACCGGTCACGTGGCGCGCGCCAATCCGCATTGGCAGTCATTTGACGGGCAGCAGGACGCGCTTGCGATCTTCCATGGCGCGCATGGCTATATTTCGCCGCGCTGGTATGTGAGCCCCGAAAAGGTGCCGACCTGGAATTATGTCGCTGTGCATGCCTATGGCGCGCCTGTTGCCGTTACGGACAAGGCGCGCGGCGAGGCCATGATTGCGCGGCTGGTGGCGGCTTTTGAGACGGGCCCCGAAGCCTGGGACATGGCGCGGCTCAGTGCCACCACCAGAGCAAAGCTTCTCACCGCGCTCGTGCCCTTTGAAATGCCGATCACACGCTTGGAGGGTAAATGGAAGCTCGGGCAGCATATGGATGAGGCTGACCGTCTCTCGGCAGCGCGTGCTGTTGGCGAAGAGGGGCAAACCCCCCCGCTGGCCGCCCTGATGGGCGGATAATTCACGCAACACGGTTGCACTGCAGCGGCAGCAGGCATAGGTTTGCGCCGCTTTGTCCTGCGCATCGGGGCCCTTTCCGGCTTTCAGTGAAGCCACTCCGGCAGCAGGGCGTCACAATTCGATCGGAGACAAATCATGGGCTTCCTTTCAGACTCGCTTTCCCGCATCAAGCCGTCGGCCACCATTGCCGCGACACAGAAAGCGCGCGACCTGAAAGCGCAGGGCGTGGACGTCATCAGCCTTGGCGCCGGTGAGCCTGATTTTGATACACCCGACAACATCAAGGCCGCGGCCATTGCCGCCATTGAGCGTGGCGAGACGAAATACACAGCCGTCGGTGGCATTGATGAGCTGAAGCAGGCGATTGCCGCCAAGTTCAAGCGCGAGAATGATCTGACCTACACACCGGCCCAGTGCTTTGTGGCACCCGGCGGCAAGCCGATCATTTTCAACGCCATGGCCGCGACGCTGAACCCCGGCGATGAAGTCATCATTCCGGCCCCTTACTGGGTGTCCTATCCCGACATCGTGGCGCTGCTTGGCGGTACGCCCGTCATCATCGAAGCGGGCATGGATACTAATTTCAAGCTGCAGCCCGAGGTGCTGGAAAAGGCAATTACGCCCAAGACCAAGTGGTTCTTTTTCAACTCGCCGTCGAACCCGACGGGCGCGGCCTATACGCATGACGAATTGAAGAAGCTGACCGACGTGCTGGTGAAATATCCCCATGTCTGGATCCTCACCGACGACATGTATGAGCATCTCTCCTATGACGGCTTCAAATTCGTGACGCCGGCGCAGGTCGAGCCCAGGCTTCTGGACCGTACGCTGACCATGAACGGCGTCTCCAAGGCCTATGCGATGACAGGCTGGCGTATCGGCTATTGCGCCGGTCCGATTGAGCTCATCAAGGCCATGACGACGATCCAGAGCCAGTCGACCTCGAACCCGACATCGATCAGCCAGTGGGCCGCTGTGGAAGCGCTCAACGGGCCGCAGGATTTCATTGCGACACGTGCCGCCGCCTTCAAGGCGCGCCGCGATCTCGTGGTCTCCATGCTCAATCAGGCCACAGGCATCAAATGCCCGACGCCCGAGGGTGCCTTCTATGTCTATCCGTCCTGCGCGGGTTGCATCGGCAAGACGACGCCGGACGGCAAACTCATTTCAAATGACCAGGATTTTGTCGAAGCGCTGCTCGAAGCCGAAGGCGTGGCGGTGGTGCATGGCGAGGCCTTTGGTCTGGCCCCGCATTTCCGCATTTCCTATGCGACATCGACGGAAAACCTGACCAAAGCCTGCGAGCGCATTCAGCGTTTCACGGCTTCGTTAAAGTAAGGAAATCTGGCGATCTGGGTTGAAACCTCCTGTTTAGAACCTATCTAATCTACATGGTTCAATAACGAAGGAGGCAATCACATGCAGATTGATATTGGCATCCGGGAAAAGGACCGCGCCCAGATCGCAGATGGCCTGTCGCGCCTGCTCGCAGACACCTACACGCTCTATCACAAGACCCATTACTACCACTGGAACGTGACGGGTCCGATGTTCAACACGCTGCATCTCATGTTCGAGACGCAGTATAATGAGCTGTGGCTTGCGATTGACGAGATTGCCGAGCGTATCCGTGCGCTGGGTTATCCCGCGCCGGGCGGCTACAAGACTTATGCCAAGCTGACCCAGATTGACGAGGATGATGGTGTGCCCACAGCCGAGGACATGATCAGGAATCTCGTCAAGGGTCATGAAACAGTGACGCGCACGGCGCGCAGCATTTTTGAAGCAGCGGACAATGCGCATGACGAGCCGACCGCCGACCTGCTGACGCAGCGCATGGAGGCCAGTGAAAAGACCGCCTGGATGCTGCGCTCAATGCTTGGCTAAGGCCCTGCATCATCTGACAGAACGCGTTACGAAAAGTGAATTGCGGATGAGGCCATGTTGACCGATAAGGTCGGCATGGCCTTTCCCTTGTCTCAGCCTCCCTCACTGGTGATCTTTGATTGCGACGGCGTGCTCGTCGATACCGAGCAATTGTCCAATCGTCTTTTGGCGCGCGTCCTTGCCGAGGATGGCTTCGATGTCGGCTATGAGGAAGTGCGCCGTTTGTTTGTTGGCAAGACGATGGAAGCGGTGGTGACCCATGTGGAGGCCGCCATCGGGCGTCCGCTTGGCGATCACTGGCCTGTCTATATTCGCGCTGAAACGCTGAAAGCCTTTGCCGGTGGCATTGATGCCGTGCCCGGCGTGCGCGAGGTGCTGGAGACTTTGCAGGCGCGCGGCGTGCCCTATTGTGTGGCCTCCTCAGGCAAGTTTGAAAAGATGCGCTTCACGCTGGGCAGTTCGCAATTGCTGCCGCTGGTCGAGCCTGTCCTTTTCAGCGCCGAGCAGGTCGCGCATGGCAAGCCGGCGCCCGATCTCTTTCTGCACGCGGCGCGCGCGATGGGCCACCCACCGGCCCAATGTGTTGTCATCGAGGACAGCCTGCCCGGTGTGCAGGCGGCGGTCGCTGCGGGCATGCCGGTGCTGGGCTATGCCGGTGATCCGCATACCGATGCTGAGGGCCTCAAAAAGGAAGGCGCCCATGTCTTTGACAACATGAGCGCCCTGACGGGACTGTTGGGTCTTTAAGCGCTTACTCCGCCGCTTCCGCGAGGCTTTCCTGTGCGGCCAGCCAGCGTTCTGTTTCGAGCGCGGCCATGCAGCCCATGCCCGCCGCCGTGACGGCCTGACGATAGATGTCGTCGGTCACATCGCCCGCGGCAAAGACGCCGGGAATATTGGTGACGGTCGACCCGGCAACCGTTTTCAGATAGCCGCCGGCTTTCATGTCGAGCTGGCCCTCAAAAAGTTCGGTGGCTGGCTTGTGACCGATGGCGACAAAAATGCCGTGCGCCGGCAGCACGCGCGTCTCACCGGTTTTGACATTGGTGATCCTGGCGCCCGTCACACCCATCGGGTCTTCATCGCCGAGCACTTCATCGACAACGCTGTCCCAGATCACTTCGATCTTGGGATTCTTGAACAGGCGGTCCTGCATGATCTTTTCGGCGCGGAAGCTGTCGCGGCGATGGATCACGGTGACCTTGGAGGCAAAATTGGTGAGGAAGAGGGCTTCTTCCACAGCCGTATTGCCGCCGCCGACCAGCAGCACTTCCTTGCCGCGATAGAAAAATCCGTCGCAGGTGGCGCAGGCCGAAACGCCGAAGCCCTGAAAATGCTGCTCAGAGGGCAGGCCCAGCCACTTGGCCTGGGCACCTGTTGCAATGATCACAGCGTCGGCTGTGAAAATCGTGCCACTGTCGCCGACCATGCGGAAGGGGCGCTTGGAGAAATCCACATTGACGATGGTGTCGCTGACGAGATTCGTGCCCATGTTGCGGGCTTGGCCTTCCATCTGCTCCATCAGCCAGGGGCCCTGAATGGCCTCGGCAAAGCCGGGGTAATTTTCCACATCGGTCGTGATGGTGAGCTGGCCACCGGGCTGAATGCCCTGAATGAGCGTCGGCTCCAGCATGGCGCGTGCGGCATAGATCGCGGCGGTATAGCCGGCCGCGCCCGCACCAATAATCACAACTTTGGAATGTTTTGTTTCAGACATATCTCTCACCATCCATCAGGACCGGCAGACGCCGGGGGCAGGGGCCCACCCCCTTATATAGGCAGGGGGTGGGCTTGCCAAAAGGTCAGGCTTAAAGCGCTTCGGCGTGGGAGCCGAGATAGTCGGCCACGCCCTTGGCGTCGGCCTTCATGCCTTCATCGCCCTTGTTCCAGCCGGCAGGGCAGACTTCGCCATGCTCTTCATGGAACTGCAGGGCATCGACCATGCGCAGCGCCTCGTCGGCATTGCGGCCGAGGGGCAGGTCATTGACGAGCTGATGGCGCACAATACCGTCCTTGTCGATCAGGAAGGTGCCGCGCAGCGCGACGCCATCGGCCTCGATCAGCACGTCATAATCACGCGCGATCTGCTTGGTCATGTCCGCGACCATCGGGAATTTGACCGGGCCGAGGCCGCCATCATTGGGCGCGGTGTTGCGCCAGGCGCTGTGGGTGAACTGGCTGTCGACGCTGACGGCTACAACCTTCACATTGAGCGCCTCGAATTTCGGCACGCGGTTGGAATAGGCCAGGATTTCGGACGGGCAGACGAAGGTGAAATCGAGCGGATAGAAGAAAACGAGGCCATAGCTGCCGTCGAGATAGGTCTTGAGATTGAAATCATCGACGATTTCGCCATCGGCGAGCACGGCGGGGGCGGTAAAATCGGGGGTTTGTTTGCCAACCAGAACGGCCATTTTAATACTCCTGAAAACATGAATGACGCTGGGTCGAGGGGGAGAATCGACCCTTACTTGCTAATTAGAGTTATTCTAATAATATTACAAGGGGCTTTATGCCGCAGTTGCGAGAAAGAGGTGATTTTTGGCTTCTGGCTTCGATTTTGGCGTTGGTCATGTCTGTCCATCTTGATGGTTCGGAAGGCCCTGAATGAAGTTTGACCCATCAAATATGGGGATGGTTTGGTAGGGGAGGATAAGTTTTTTCTCATGTCATGCCCGGTCAAGCCCGGCAATGACAGGGAAGTATGGATCCCGGCACAAGGCCGGGATGACAATTGTTGTTTGGGCCTGTCAAAAACAAAAGCCGTCATCCCCGATTTAGTCGGGGATCCACGACTTGGCTGTCCAAACAAAATGGCCCGCGCGAGGCGAGCCATAATGCAGTGATCGAAACGACTTGGCCTCAGAAGCCGAACATGTGATCGAGGCAGAAGCTCTTGTCGCCATTGACCATGCCGTGGAAGCCGAAGAGGCGGCAGGTCGTGTCGCGGATGATGACATAGCCGACACCGCCCATGCGTTCACGTTCTTCGCGCGTGAACATCTCCGAGAGGCGCCAATGGATGGAACCGCCACAGGCGATCTGCACTTCCTTTTCGGCAACGGGCTTGCCTTCGGCGTCATGCAGGATGAGCAGCGTTGAACTTTTCTCATGCCAAGGCGTGGAGGCCGGATAGATGAGGTGGCACATCGTATCAAGCGCGCCCTCTTCAAGCGCTGCCGAGCCCAGGCGCAGGAAGAGGCGCGTGGTCAGGCCCGGCGGCTTGTTGGTGTAGGACTGAGGCTCGTCCTTGTAGATCAGCGCGGTGTTGTAGATATGGGCGCCGAAAATCGTCTCCGCGCGATGGCCGCTTTTCGTCTGTTCAAACCGGCCGAGCGCATGGACCCAGCCATCGGCTTCGCCGCCTTCGCGGAAGTCATAGAGAAACTCGACATGGCCATAGCCCGAGGGGAGCGCCAGCGAAGCCTCCCTGATCCAGGCTTCGATGTCGACTTCCACTGAATCACGGCGCGGAATGCGGCCGAGATATTTCGACGCCACGAGCGTGCCATTGGCATCGATCATTTCCGCGCGCAGCGGCAGTTCCTGATGCGTCGTCGCCATCGGCATCGGGATCATTGATGTTGAAAATTCCGATCGCGGCAGAATGGGCAGCGGCATGATGTAGCCCTTGCCCATATGCTTTTCGAGCTTTGCAATCTCGGGATTGGGTTTGAGATCGGTGCGCTCGACATTGGCGTGCGCCATGCGGCGCTGACCGGCCTTGCGCACAACTTCATAGCGTGGCCGCACGAAATAGCGCCCGGCGACAATTTCGACCTGATCGGGCCAGCTTGCCTGGGGCAGCAATTTGTTGACGGACAATTCGCGCGTGGCGAAGGGCGGAATGTCCTCGCCATGCCAGCTGATGTCCTGCGCGCCCATGATGTTGAGGCCGATGGTGCCGGACGGAATGGGCATGGGATGGGAATTCTGGATGAAGAGTGTGACCTCCTCATCCTCATCGCCCGCCGGCATGCCGGCGTAATAATCGGCAGGCCAGGCATTGGCGTCATGGCTGCAGGAAAGGGCCAGACCATTTTCGCCATACATGTCGAGCGCATATTTGACCACGTCATGGCCCTTGATGCGGATGGCATGGATGTAGAGCGAGCCGGTGAAATCATCGAGCGCGAAGCGTTCGCGGATTTCGGCACTGTCGATCACGAAGGGCGCGCCCGGTGCGGGCAACGGTTCGCGCCACTCGGCAAGCTGTTCGCCGTCTTCGCCAAAGAGGCAAAGCCAGAGCTCCGGGTCTGCGGCGCCATGCAGCGCCCAGTAATTGGCGCTTGCCACGCGTGTGTGGATGCCGTCCGACCCGTCGGTGCCCTTGATGTCGCGCATCAGGGCGAAGTTGGTGGCGAAGTTCATGGGGTCGAGATAGTTGCCCTTGTTCGTCAGCATGTCGTCGGGCAGGCGCATGTCATCCAGCGTGACAATGCGCGCGCCCTTGGGGAAGACATGCTGGATGGAGCTGAGCACGCGGGCGGCATCATAAAGCAGCACCAGCACGGCCTTGGCGCCGGAGCCTGCCATGGCATTGACGGGCTCGGCCTCATGGCCGAGGAAGGAGCCCTCCAGGTCTTCGACGCGCTGCACGTAATAGCCGGCGACATCGAGACGGGAGAGATCGTAATAGGCGTGGAAATTGGCAAGCGTGCCTGTCGGGTCATAGATGGCGATGGGACCGGCCTTGGTGAGGTCCTCGATCAGCGCGTGGCCCATGGGAGCTGTCAGCGGATGGCCGAGCGCCTTGAACAGGGTCGCCCCGCCGGCATTGTTGCCCGGGCGCCAGCCATGTGACAGGTCAGCATTCTTGAATGTTTCAATCTGCAGGGTCATCAGAAAATCCTTCCGCGCTCAATAGGCGTCTTGCGCGGCGCGGCTGCCGAATGGATTGAGGCTTTTAAGAAAAGCCGTGACACGATGGCGACGCTGCTCATGGGCAACGACGGCATCATCGCGAACCCAGTTCATCTGGATGGCGCGGCGCTGGCCTTCGAAAGGTTCATGGCCATGCCATGAATTATCCGAGCGCTTGAAGATGAGGAGGGTGCCGCCATTGGGCGAGACTTCATCGGCGACGTCTTCGAGGTCTGTGCCCGAGCGCAGAATGCGCAGGCGACCGCCTTCGGCCTCCCAGGCTTCGTTGAGATAGAGCAGGACCGTGATGATCTTGGATTCCGTGTCGGTGTGGATCTTGCCATTCGAGCGGCTGCAATGGCCGCGAATGGTGAACATGGTCGGGCGCGCGGTGAGGTCGACATCGAATTTTTCTTCGATGGCTTCACGGAAGGCGTCGCTGTTCATCTCCTTGAGGAGCTGGTCAAAGGAGCCATGTATATTGAGTTCGCTCGGCGGGATCGAGCCTGTTGAGTCAATCTCGGGAAAATCCCTGATGACGCTGCTCAGCGCCTCACCTGTCACGAAGGCAGGCACCACCACATAATTATAGGGGTCTGTCTTCAGGGGCGTGGCGCGCAGGGCGTCGATATCGATCAATGTCATGTTCAGCTTCCGCTTGTCTCAATGCGAATCCCAGCACGAGGTTAGGGCCCCACTGTGCCGAAAGATAATGACGAAGGACATAACCGCAATGTCGCGGCGTTGTTTTGTCGCTCCGGTTAACCCTTTTTCAGCCTGGCCCTGTGTTGGCTGAGGGACTCCCTGACGCGTTTTGCAATCTCCTGAGTCGCATCTAAGGGCGTATAGCGCCAGCTTTCAAGCTGGCCCACAAAGGGCCGCGCGGCGCCATTTTTGTAGATGGCGCTCAGGAAGCGGCGAAATTTGGACGATCCGCCCTCCAGTTCGATGACATAGACAGGTTTGCCGGTGAAGGTGGCCTCTCCCACCATATTGACGGAATCGCAGGTGACGACGATGGCATCCGCACTGCCGAGATAGGCGAAATAGGGATTGGGGTCCGTGCCGTCCCAGATGACCGCAGATTTGCCGGCGAGCTTTTCGGCGATGATGGCGGTCTGCTTTTCGCCGGTGCGGCGCGAGGGCGTGACCATCAGCCCCGCGCCGAAATGGTCGATGAGACCGGCAAGCTGCGCGGCGACGCGGGTGGCGGCTTCCTCGCTGAATTCATAGACCTTGTTGGTGCCGCCGAGCAGCACGGCGACGCGGGGATGGGGCAGATGCGCGATTTCTGGCGCGATGCGCGTTGCTTCTGCCGCGAGCTTTTCCTGCGTCAGGCGATGGGGCGAGACAAGCGTCGTCATCACGTTTTCGCCGCTCAGCTGGTCGTGCTTTGGCGCCCAGACAAAATCGAATTTTGCCGGATTGATCTTCGGGTCCTGCAGGATGACGACAAAGGTTCGGCCGGCGGATTTGCGCGCGATCATGCGGGCATATGGGATCGACTGGCGGCCCGAGGCAATCAGCACATCAGGCCAGGGCGCCTGAATGGCGGGGTCGGGCGCGGCCGGTCCCCATGGCGCCAGCAGCGACCAGGGCTTGCCGGGTTTGACGCGTTTGATCTGAGGCGTCAGGCCCAGCGCCTCGCAAATGCCAAGGGCCTGCGTCTCAAAGCCGGCCATGCCATTGGTCAAAATCCAGCTTGTGAGCGCCGTTTCGGTCATATTCGTGCGTTACCGGGTAATTTTATTGCTGAAATTCGAACGTGTTGAGAGTAAGTAAAGCCTCACCCCCTGCAAGTCACCCGGAAATCTGCGATGAAACGCGCGAAAATCGACGAACTCGATCTCCACATCCTCAAGGAGCTGCAGGCGGATGGTCGAATCACCAATGTTGACCTGGCCGCCCGGGTCGGTATTTCAGCGCCACCCTGCTTGCGTCGGGTGCGGGCGCTGGAAAAGGCGGGCTATATTCTGGGTTATCACGCCGATCTCGATGGCCGCGCGCTGGGCTTTGAAGTGACGGTCTTTGCCATGGTCGGTCTTCACAGCCAGGCCGAAGCCGATCTCAAGGCCTTCGAGAAAATGGTCGGGACATGGCCGCTCGTGCGCGAATGCCACATGCTCAATGGCGAGATCGATTTCATCCTGAAATGCGTCGCGCCCGACCTTTCGACCTTTCAGTCTTTCCTGACCGAGCATCTGACCTCGGCGCCCAATGTGGCGAGCGTGCGGACCTCGCTCACGATCCGCCGCTCCAAGCATCAGCCTGGTGTGCCGCTTGAGGCGCTGGAAGACTGAGCGGGTTTTGCATCTCCCAGACCTGATGATGTCATCTCCGATTTAGTCGGGGATCCATGTCTTCAGCTTCAAGTCGTGGATGGCCCGGACAAGCCGGGCCATGACGGGAAGCAAGGACGGCTTTCTGTCTCAGGCCTTTGGCGTCAGCCTCTTTGCGTAAAGCTCAAATGTCGCGACCCAGGTTTTTTCAGCCTGCGTTTCCACATAGCTGGCGCGCGAGGGGAAGCAGAAGCCATGTTCCGTACCCGGACAGATATCCAGCCGATAGGTGACGCCGTTGTCATCGAGCGCCGATTTGAGCGTCGGGATCACCTCATCGGGGACGAATTTGTCCGTCTCGGCAAAACCGAAATAGAGCGCGCCCTTGATCTTCGGCGCCAGCAGATGCGGTGAGTCAGCTTTGTCAGTGACAATGCCCACGCCATAAAGTGAGGCCCCGGCGGCAAAATCATCGGGGAAGTGGCCCATGGCCGAAACAACATATTGGCCGCTCATGCAATAGCCGATGCAGCCGCGCGGGCCGGGCAGGGCGGCGGGGCTTGTCTTGAGAAAGGCGAGCATGGCGCCCGTATCTTCCATGACGAGGGCATTGTTGAGCGAGTTCATGGAAGCGGCCATGCGCGTCAGCATCTCCTCGCCACAGGGCCATTCATAGCGTTCATGGCCGCGCCGGTAATACATGTCGGGCAGCAGCACATAATAACCTTCCGCTGCAATGCGACGGGCAAAGTCATGGAGCTCTTCGCGAATGCCGATGGCATCCATGTAGATGATGACAGGCGGATAGGCGCCGTCGGCGGGACGGACCGTGAAGGTTTCCATCGCGCCGGCCGGTGTCGGGATCGTCACTGTCTCTTCAATCAAACCAGGCACTCCAGACTGAAGATCATCAGGCGATCAGATGAATTCGATTTTGAGGATCTCGTAGCTCTTGCCGCCGCCGGGGGTGTTGACCTCGACGCTGTCCTCGACAGATTTGCCAATGAGCGCGCGCGCGATGGGCGAAGTGACCGAGACACGACCCTTCTTCACATCGGCTTCGAGCTCGCCAACGATCTGATATTTGACTTCCTCGTCGGTGTCTTCGTCGGCGAGCGTCACGGTCGCGCCGAATTTCACGGTCGAGCCCGACAGCTTGGATACGTCGATCACCTCGGCGCGTGAAATCTTGTCTTCCAGTTCCATAACACGGCTCTCATTGAGGCCCTGCTGTTCCTTGGCGGCATGATATTCAGCATTTTCAGACAGATCGCCATGCGCACGAGCTTCGGCAATCGCCTTGATGATGCGCGGCCGCTCGACGGACTTCAGAAACCTGATTTCCTCTTCCAGGGCCTTGTGGCCCGCGGAAGTCATGGGAACCCTCTCCATTTTATTGCCGATCTTTCTCGTTTGTGCTGCCGCTGCGGGGGCAAGCGGCTCTATGCAAAGACTTTCCCGCCGGGCGTTTTTGACGCTGCCGGCGGGTTCAGACATCGATTGTGGGTGAGGGAGAGGGTCAAGGTCAATTCGGAAATTGCCCCTTTTCCAATCCCGTCGAGGCTTTTTGGCCTATTCCGCCGCTTTTGGCGGCTGATTATAGGACTGGAGCGATTTCACATCGAGCTGGCCGGTGCGGACAGCCTCGATCCCTTCCACCGCGGCGCGCGATCCGGCAACCGTTGTGTAATAGGGCACCTTCATCATCAGCGTGGCGCGACGCAGCGACATGGAGTCGGTGAGCGCCTGCGCCCCTTCTGTTGTGTTGAAGACGAGCTGCACTTCGCCATTCTTGATGGCATCCACAATATGCGGGCGGCCTTCCAGCACCTTGTTGATGGCGGTGACCTCGAGCCCCTCATCCTTGAGGTAGCGGGCGGTGCCGCCTGTGGCGATGAGGGTGAAGCCCATGCCGACGAGCTTTTTGGCGGCAGGCAGAATCTTCGGCTTGTCGGCGTCCTTCACCGAAATGAAGACGCCGCCTTTTGTTGGCACCTTGGCGCCGCCACCGAGCTGGCTCTTGGCAAAAGCAACGGCAAAGCTCTTGTCGAGCCCCATGACCTCGCCAGTCGAGCGCATCTCGGGCCCGAGAATCGTGTCCACGCCGGGGAAGCGGGCGAAGGGGAATACGGCTTCCTTCACCGCAACATGGTCGAGCGTCTTGTTGGAAAGATGGAAGCTCTCAAGTGTTTTGCCGCTCATGATCTTGGCGGCGATCTTGGCAATCGGTTCGCCGATCACCTTGGCGACGAAGGGCACGGTGCGCGAGGCGCGCGGATTGACTTCCAGCACATAGATCGTGCCGTCCTGCACGGCATATTGCACATTCATCAGGCCGCCGACATTGAGCGCCAGCGCCATCTTGCGGGTCTGTTCTTCAATCTCGCGAATGGTTTCGGGCGGCAGTGAATAGGGCGGCAGCGAACAGGCGCTGTCACCGGAATGGACGCCGGCTTCCTCAATATGTTCCATGATGCCGCAGACAAAGACATCCTTGCCGTCGCAAAGCGCATCCACATCGACTTCAATGGCGTCGCGCAGATATAGGTCGATGAGCACCGGGCTCTTGCCCGACACGACCACGGCTTCCTTGATGTAGCGCTGGAGATGGGCCGTATCGCGCACGATTTCCATGGCGCGTCCGCCCAGCACATAAGAGGGACGGATCACGACGGGATAGCCGATGCGTTCGGCAATGGCGACAGCTTCGGCATCGGTCCGCGCGATGCCGTTTGGCGGCTGGCGCAGGTCGAGGCGTTCGAGCAGCGCCTTGAAGCGGTCGCGGTCTTCGGCAAGGTCGATCATGTCGGGCGAGGTGCCGAGGATCGGAATGCCGGCCTTTTCCAGATCATTGGCGAGCTTGAGCGGCGTCTGCCCGCCAAACTGCACGATGACACCGGCCAGTGTGCCTTTGGACTGTTCCAGATCGATCAGTTCCAGCACGTCTTCGGCTGTCAGCGGTTCGAAATAGAGGCGGTCGGAAGTGTCATAGTCGGTTGAAACCGTTTCCGGGTTGCAATTGACCATGATGCTTTCAATGCCGATCTCGTCGAGCGCGAAGGCCGCATGGCAGCAGCAATAGTCAAACTCGATGCCCTGACCGATGCGGTTGGGCCCGCCACCCAGAATGATGGCCTTCTTGCGGTCACTGGGGTCGGATTCGCAATCGGCCTTGCCGTCGAAATCGGCTTCATAGGTCGAATACATATAGGGGGTGAGGCTGGCAAATTCCGCCGCGCAGGTATCGATGCGCTTATAGACCGGGCGCACACCGAGCGCGCGGCGATCCGCGCGGACCTTGTCTTCGTCCTCGCCGGCGAGTTCTGCCAGCCGGGCATCGGAGAAGCCCATGGATTTCAGGCGGCGCATGGCGCCTTTCTCCGTAGGCAGACCTTTTTCGCGGACCATGGCTTCGGCATCGACAATGCCCTGAAGCTGCTCCAGCACCCACGGATCATAGGCGCAGGCCGCCTGAATCTGGTCATGCGGCATGCCTTCGCGCAGGGCCTGGCCGATCACCAGCAGGCGATCAGGTGTTGGGCGGCCGAGGGCGGCGCGGATGGCGTTTTTGTCATCACCTTCGCCCATGCCGGGCACGGTGATTTCATTGAGGCCGGTCAGCCCCGTTTCCATGGAACGCAGCGCCTTCTGCAGGCTTTCCTGGAAGGTGCGGCCTATGGCCATGGCTTCGCCGACCGATTTCATGGCCGTGCCAAGCAGCGGTTCGGAGCCGGGGAATTTCTCAAAGGCAAAGCGCGGGATCTTCGTCACGACGTAATCGATGGTCGGCTCGAAGCTTGCAGGCGTCACCTTGGTGATGTCGTTCTGCAATTCGTCCAGCGTGTAGCCGACAGCCAGACGCGCGGCGACCTTGGCGATGGGGAAGCCCGTGGC
The DNA here is from genome assembly GCA_016124805.1 of Hyphomicrobiales bacterium. Classification (GTDB taxonomy): domain Bacteria; phylum Pseudomonadota; class Alphaproteobacteria; order Parvibaculales; family Parvibaculaceae; genus Parvibaculum. Next base: position 423,657 of record WGND01000003.1, read on the forward strand.
CTTGGAAGCCAGTGCCGAGGAGCGAGAGACGCGCGGGTTCATTTCGATGACGACGAGGCGGCCATCTTTCGGGTTGACCGCGAACTGCACATTGGAGCCGCCGGTTTCAACGCCGATTTCGCGCAGCACCGCAATCGAGGCGTTGCGCATCATCTGATATTCTTTGTCGGTGAGCGTGAGGGCAGGGGCAACAGTGATCGAGTCGCCGGTATGCACGCCCATCGGGTCGATATTTTCAATCGAGCAGATGATGATGCAGTTATCCGCCTTGTCGCGGACAACCTCCATCTCATATTCCTTCCAGCCGAGAACTGACTCTTCGATCAGCACTTCGGTGGTGGGCGAAGCGTCGAGACCGCGTTCCACGATCTCGGCAAATTCCTGCTTGTTATAGGCAATGCCGCCGCCCGTGCCGCCCATGGTGAAGGAGGGGCGGATGATGGCGGGCAGGCCGACCATTTCGAGGCCGTTCATGGCCTCTTCCATATTGTGGGCGGCAAGCGAGCGCGGGCTTTCCAGACCGATCTTGTCCATCGCGTCGCGGAAGAGCTGGCGGTCTTCGGCCTTCTCGATGGCGTCGCGATTGGCGCCGATCATTTCGACGTTGAATTTCTTGAGCACGCCCATGTCGTCGAGCGCGAGCGCTGTGTTCAGCGCTGTCTGGCCGCCCATGGTGGGGAGCAGCGCGTCGGGGCGCTCCTTCTCGATGATCTTGGCAACGATATCCGGCGTGATCGGCTCGATGTAAGTCGCGTCCGCCAGATCGGGGTCCGTCATGATCGTGGCGGGGTTTGAATTCACCAGGATGATGCGATAGCCCTCGGCCTTCAGCGCCTTGCAGGCTTGCGTGCCGGAGTAATCGAACTCGCAGGCCTGCCCGATGATGATGGGGCCGGCGCCGATGATGAGGATACTTTTGATGTCTGTACGTTTGGGCATGGGTCAGCCGCCTAACAATTTCTTTTTTTGCCATGCAGCGAAAAGCTCGCGCGCCGTAGTTACGATTAGGCCGACGGCACTCGGACCAAATCGCCTCGCTGCTTGGCTCAGAGGTTCCAAAATCCAAGTTCTCGTCTTCAGAATAATGATTGCCCTTTCACTGCGAAGCCAATCGACGGCCAGGCCTAAATTCTGGACTACATAGTCACGCTCTTCAGGGAAATTCTCGGAATACCCATTGTCCTGTCGGATAGCTATCAAAGCCTCTTCAATCCTCTCGATTGTCTCGGCGGTTTCAGGATCAGCTCTATCGACTGGTAAGGGTTGCCAAACATCGGCTTTATCATCATCTATTTTTTTCTCTGAATCATCAGAGTCGCCATCAAGAATTGCGTAACCAAGAGATTTCCCTACATGATCATAGTATTGGTCGGTCCATTCATTATCGTAGTCCACCCCGGAGCTTGTTAGTGCGTATTCCGTCAAATTCAGAAACCGATGATTGACCTGATACAGCAAGGGGGCGGCGATAGAGTGTCCATTGCTTTCTATCAAGCCTTTCCCTTTTAAATTATTTATCGCAAGTGCAATTGCGTTGTGCGGGAACTTTTGCTTCGCCTCTATGTCGCCCAGACCCATAAATCTATAATTTCGAGCGGTGAACTGATCATGTAAAACATACAAAATTGAATCTTGGACTGTTTGCCAATCGAACTTAATACGACGCTTTGCCATCAGCGTTTCACCTCCTCAATCAGCTTCACGAAGCGGGTGTAGGGATCATGTGAGGCTAGTGTCAGGTGCGAGGCTGCGCCCCTCACCCTCCCACTGTCTGACGACAGCGGGTCCCTCCCTCTCCCCAAAGGGTAGAGGGGTGCTATTGCCGCGAGCGGTTCAGTCCGGGTGCTGAAAATGTTATGATGAAGGTTGAGCAATTTAGCCCTCTCCCCTCGGGGGAGAGGGTTGGGTGAGGGGGGCCGCATTTGAAGCGTTTGAATGTTTCGCGTGCAAGGCATCCGCGCCGCCATCAGACCGAAGCGGAAACGCGCCTGTGGCTGCGCCTGCGCAATCGCGGGCTGCAGGGTTTCAAGTTTCGCCGACAGGTCCCTGTCGGCCCTTACATCGCGGATTTTCTTTGTGCCGACTGTCTGCTTATTGTTGAGGCCGATGGCGGGCAGCATGCGGACAGCGCGAAGGACGCGGTGCGCACTGCGTTTCTTGAAAGTCAGGGCTACAGAGTCCTGCGCTTCTGGAACAACGACATTCTCAGCAACACGGATGGCGTGCTCGAAGCAATCAGGCTGGCGCTTGAAGCGCCCCCTCACCCTCCTACTGTCTGACGACAGCGGGTCCCTCCCTCTCCCCAAAGGGGCGAGGGTAAAAGGTGCGGAGCTGGCGGCGCGATGGCTCAACCCTTCGCCTCCTCAATCAGCTTCACGAAGCGGTCGAAGAGGTAATGCGAGTCCTGCGGGCCCGGTGAGGCTTCGGGGTGGTACTGCACCGAGAAGACCGGTTTGCCGGTGAGGCGGAGGCCGGCATTGGTGCCGTCGAAAAGCGAGACATGGGTTTCTTCCACGCTGTCGGGCAGGCTGTTGCGCGACACGGTGAAGCCGTGGTTCATCGAGGTGATCTCGACCTTGTTGGTCGTGTAGTCCTTCACGGGATGATTGGCGCCGTGATGGCCCTGATGCATTTTTTCCGTGGTCGCGCCGAGCGCGATGGCGAGCATCTGATGGCCAAGGCAAATGCCGAAGACGGGTTTGCCGCTGGCGACGAGCTTTCTGATTTCCGGCACGGCGTAAACGCCCGTCGCAGCCGGGTCGCCGGGGCCATTGGACAGGAAAATGCCATCCGGGTTCATCGCCAGAATGTCTTCCGCTTTTGTGGTGGCGGGCACGATGGTGACCTTGCAGCCGGTCGAAGCAAGGCAGCGCAGGATGTTGCGCTTCACGCCATAATCGACGGCGACCACATGATGACGGGGGCTCGTCTGGTGGCCATAGCCTTCGTTCCAGACCCAGCGGGTTTCATCCCATGTATATGTCTGGCCGCAGGTGACTTCTTTGGCGAGGTCGAGCCCTTCCAGACCGCCCCAGGCTTTCGCCTTTTCCACCAGCGCGGGAATGTCGAATTCGCCTGACGGGTTATGCGCGATGATGCCGTCGGGCATGCCGTGCTCGCGGATGCGGCGGGTGAGCGCGCGGGTGTCGAGCCCCGAGAGGCCGATAATGTTGCGTGCTTTCAGCCAGGCATCGAGATGCTGGGCGGCGCGGTAATTGGAGGGATGGGTAATGTCGGCCTTGATGACCATCCCGCGCACGCCGGAGCTGGCGGCGAGATTGGAGGTTTCGATGTCCTCGTTATTCGTGCCGACATTGCCGATATGGGGAAAGGTGAAAGTGATGATCTGACCGACATAGGAGGGGTCGGTGAGGATTTCCTGATAGCCGGTGATCGAGGTGTTGAAGCATACCTCGCCGACAGCTTCGCCCGTGGCGCCGATGCCGCGTCCGCGGAGCACGGTGCCATCTTTCAGAACGAGAAGGGCGGTTGGTTTTTCGCTGTCAGTCATGGCTCTTCTCATAATTACGGGCGTGCCGATTCCTCCCCGGAACAACTGGCGGCTTGGCGCGCGTTTGTTCCGTGGCGGCTTGCGTCGACACTCTCATCTCGGATCTCCTGGGGAGGAAGGGTCTGTCGGGGCACGGTGCCCACGCGACAGACTCAAGGTCCCTTTGAATTTCGCGGAGACTAAGGGAAAGCCTAATTTGCGTCAAGCCAAGCGCGATTCAAATTTTATCTTCGTTTTCAATGGCTTAGGAATATGTCGCCGCAGCTTGTGACAATTGCAGTGTGGCTGCTTCTGGTTTAGCTTGTGCCCCTTCTGAGGTCCCGCCCTGCGCATGACGCTGTGCGGTGCCTGAAATTTCTGGAGGTGGCCATGGCCCAATCCCTAAGGGTCGAGATCGGCGAGGCGTTGAAAGAAGCGCTTAAAAGCCAGAACAAGAACCGTCTTTCCACGCTGCGCCTCATACAGGCGGCCATCAAGGATCGCGACATTGCCGCGCGGACCGAAGGCCCTGACAGCGGCGTCAGCGATGACGCCATCCTCGAAGTGCTCTCCAAGATGATCAAGCAGCGCCGCGATTCGGTGACGCTTTACGAGCAGGGCGGGCGCATGGAGCTTGCCGAGAAGGAAAATGAGGAAATCGCCGTTATTGAAGGCTTCATGCCCAAGCAGATGAGCGATGACGAGATCAGGGCGGTTGTTGATGCCGTGATCGGCGAGCTGGGCGCGACCGGCCTCAAAGACATGGGCAAGGTGATGGCGGAACTGAAAAAGCGCCATGCCGGTGAAATGGATTTTGCCAAGGCCGGTGGCGCGGTGAAGGCCAAGCTGGCTTAGGGGTTTCCGGCGACTTCAACGCCGTCATGACCCGGTGTAGCCGGGCCATCCACCTCTCCGGGATGTTAAAGTCGTGGATGCGCCGACCAAGTCGGCGCATGACGATGATTTTGTGCCATATTCTCAGCTTGCCCAATCTCCGGTTGCTCTCGCCTTGGGCGGCGTGAAGTGCGACAATAATCTTTCAACCGCAATTAGTGGCCGATACAAATGAGCTTCCCGAAGTCCTTTCTCGACGAGTTGAAGGCGCGTATCCGCGTCTCCGATGTTGTTGGGCGACGGGTAAAGCTGGTCCGCCGGGGGCGGGAATTTGTCGGCCTCTCGCCTTTTGCCAACGAGAAGTCACCGTCCTTCACGGTGAATGACGACAAGCAGTTTTATCACTGCTTCTCGACCGGCGAGCATGGCGACGTGATCAAGTTTCTCGAGAAGGTTGAAAATCTCTCCTTCCTCGAAGCGGTTGAACGGCTCGCGGGTGAAGCCGGGCTCGACATGCCCGAGCGCGACCCGCACAGCATCGAGCGCGAAAAGCAGTCCGCCACGCTGATCGACGTGATGGAGCTTGCGGCCGGTTTTTTCCGCCGCAAACTGTCGGAAGGCGTAGGCGCTGAAGCGCGCGCCTATCTGGAACGGCGCGGCATGAAGGCCTCGACACTCGAGAATTTCAATATCGGCTATGCGCCGGAAGACCGCCACGCGTTGATGGGCTTTCTGAAAACGAAGAATGTTTCCATCGACCAGATGGCCGAGGCCGGGCTCATCATTTCGGGGCCTGACATTGCCGAGCCCTATGACCGTTTCCGCAACCGCATCATCTATCCGATTGCCGATGCACGCGGGCGCTGCATTGCCTTTGGCGGTCGCGCGCTCGACCCCAACGCCAAGGCGAAATATCTGAACTCGCCCGACACGCCGCTCTTTCACAAGGGGCGCGGTCTCTACAATCTGCACCGTGCGCGCAAGCCTTCCTATGATGCAGGCTATGTGATTGCCGTTGAAGGCTATATGGATGTGATCGGGCTGGCGCAGGGTGGCATTGATAATGCCGTGGCCCCGCTCGGCACGGCGTTGACCGAAGACCAGATCGCGCTGATGTGGCGCATGGCGCCGGAGCCGATCCTCTGTTTTGACGGCGACAAGGCGGGCCTTCGCGCCGCCTTCCGCGCGGTGGAGCGTGTGTTGCCGCTCTTGAAGCCCGGCCACAGCCTGCGCTTTGCCCTGCTGCCGGAGGGCAAGGACCCCGATGATCTGATCCGCGAGGAAGGGCCCGAGGCCATGCGCGAAATCCTCGCCAATGCCCGCCCGCTGTCTGAGATGGTCTGGGAGAAGGAGTTTACCTCGGGCACTTGGGACACGCCGGAGCGCCGCGCGGCGCTGGAATCGCGTATCGAGGAAGTGCTGGGCACCATTGGCGATCCGAAAGTCCGCGGCCATTACCAGCAGGCCCTGCGCGAGCGCATTTCAAAGCTGTTCGGCGGTGGCAAGGCCCCGCAGGCCGCCTATCGGCGGTCGGGCGGCGGCTATCGCGCCCCGGGTGGCGCGCGCTGGGGCAAGGGCGGGGGCCGCTTCCCCGATTTTATCCCGCCTGTTTCGCCGGAGCTTCGCCGCTCCTCGCTGGCAACGGACAATGCCGGGGCGGAGCGGTCCCGCGAGGGGCTGATGGTACTGATTATGCTGAATCACCCGGAGCTTCTGGACTTCTATAGCGAGGAATTTGCCGCTGTTGAAATCCGGAATGCCGCGCTTGACAGATTGCGTAATGAAATCATAGATATAGCGGCCCTAAATGCGCCCCTTGACAGGGAGGCACTTCGGGGCCACTTGACTGACAGGGATTTGGCGGAAATAGCGCGTCGTCTTGAGGGCACACCGGCCTTTAAAAACGAGCGATTTGCATGGCCTGATGCTTCGCCTGAAAAGGCGCGGTCGGGATTTTTGCATGTTCTGGCGCGGCATCGCCGCCAGGTGATTCTGGAAGTGGAGCTGAAGGCTGCGGAACGCGCCCTGGCGGAAGACATGACGGAAGAGAATTTGGCGCGACTTCGGGATATTCATGCCCAGCTTGAGCATCCTGATGTGATCGACGAGACGGGGTATGATCAGGCCGGCAACGGTCAGGCAGCGCGACCATAGGGGATTTGAGACTTTCTTGAGACCTTGAGCCTAAAGCATGACGCTGGCAGCCCGGGGCCCAAAAAAATCAGGGCCGTGCATTCGTTCAGGCGATTTGCGCGCCATATTTAATTCATGGACCCCTTGGGGGTCCGCAGAGCTGACGGTGCAGGCCGTCAACGCGCCCGGCGCGGCAGGCTCTTAGCAGTTGGAGACAGTCTGAATGGCGAGCAAGACGGCGGAACAGACAGAAGCACCAGAAGCCGCGCCCGATGTATCGCAGGATGGCCCGCTGCTCGACATGTCGGATGCCGCCGTCAAGAAGATGATCAAGGCGGCCAAGGCGCGCGGCTTTGTGACCTATGACGAGCTGAACAAGGTTCTGCCGTCCGAAGAATTCTCCTCCGAACAGATCGAAGACACGCTCTCCATGCTGTCCGAACTCGGCATCACCGTCGTCGAGAATGATGAAGCTGACAGCGATAGTGACGGCGAAGGCGACGACAGCAATAGCGACGGTGAAGGCGATGGCGATGAGCCCGCCACCGGCAAGGCGCTGGCCACCACCACCACCACCTCGACCGCGCTTGACCGCACCGATGACCCGGTGCGCATGTATCTGCGCGAAATGGGCTCGGTCGAGCTGCTCTCGCGCGAGGGCGAAATCGCCATTGCCAAGCGTATTGAGGCAGGCCGCGAAACCATGATCGCGGGTCTCTGCGAAAGCCCGCTGACCTTTCAGGCCATCATCATCTGGCGTGATGAATTGAATGAGGGGAAAATTCTCCTCCGCGACATTATCGATCTGGATGCGACCTTTGCGGGTCCTGATGCCAAGAAGGTTGATCACAGCCAGGCCGCGCTCAATGGTGAGGCCCCGCCGCGTGTCGAGCCCGAGGAAGAAGAGCTTGATGATGACGACGAGAATGACAGCTCCATGTCGCTTGCCGCCATGGAAGCGGAGCTGAAGCCCAAGGTTCTCGAAATTTTCGACAGCATTGCCGGCGACTACAAGAAGCTTCGCAAGCTGCAGGACCAGAAGATGGAACTCGCGCTCAAGGGCGAGGATTTTGCCAATGCGTCCGACAAGAAATATCAGAAGCTGACGGGCGACCTCATTGAAGAGGTCAAGAGCCTGGCGCTGAACAACAACCGTATCGAAAGCCTTGTCGAGCAGCTTTATGCGATCAACAAGCGCCTGATGGGTCTTGAAGGGCGCCTGCTGCGTCTGGCTGAGAGCCATGGCATTCCGCGCGATGAATTCCTCAAGCAGTATTACGGCAATGAACTCGACCCCAACTGGGTGCGCCGCGTCAGCCGCCTCAAGGGCAAGGGCTGGACGGGCTTTACCAAGGACGAGCGCGATCAGGTGAAGAACCTGCGCATCGACATTCAGACGCTGGCGTCTGAAACCGGTCTCGACATTGGCGAATATCGTCGCATCGTGCAGATGGTGCAGAAGGGCGAGCGCGAAGCGCGTATTGCCAAGAAGGAAATGGTCGAGGCCAATCTCCGTCTCGTGATTTCCATCGCCAAGAAATATACCAACCGTGGCTTGCAGTTCCTCGATCTCATTCAGGAAGGCAATATCGGCCTGATGAAAGCGGTCGATAAGTTTGAATATCGTCGTGGCTACAAGTTCTCGACCTATGCGACATGGTGGATCCGTCAGGCGATCACGCGGTCGATTGCCGACCAGGCGCGCACCATCCGTATCCCGGTGCATATGATCGAAACGATCAACAAGCTGGTGCGCACCTCGCGCCAGATGCTGCATGAGATCGGGCGCGAGCCGACACCGGAAGAACTCGCCGAGAAGCTCGGCATGCCGCTTGAGAAAGTGCGCAAGGTTCTCAAAATCGCCAAGGAGCCGATCTCGCTCGAAACGCCGATCGGCGACGAGGAAGACAGCCATCTGGGCGATTTCATCGAAGACAAGAATGCGATCCTGCCGATTGATGCGGCAATCCAGTCCAATCTGCGTGAAACAACGACGCGGGTGCTCGCCTCGCTCACGCCGCGCGAAGAGCGCGTGCTGCGCATGCGCTTCGGCATCGGCATGAATACGGACCACACGCTGGAAGAAGTCGGCCAGCAGTTCTCGGTGACACGCGAACGTATTCGCCAGATCGAAGCCAAGGCGCTGCGCAAGCTCAAGCATCCGAGCCGCTCACGCAAGCTGCGCTCGTTCCTCGACAACTGAGCACTTCATCAGTCCACGAAACAAAAGGCCCGGATCATTGATCCGGGCCTTTTTGTTGCGGCTTTCCACTCACCTCGCCGGACCTTGCGGTCCGTCTCTCCCTCTCCCCTCAGGGGAGAGGGCAAGTGCATTTGGCGCGCGGGTGAGGGGGTCAGGCCTCTTCGCTCTCGTTTTCTGTTTCATCCGTGTCCGGTTCTTCGGCAACGGCTTCCACTTCCACAGCCTTCTTTTTGCGCGTCTTCTTGACGACGGCGGGCTGGGCGGCCTTTTCGGCCGCCAGCTGGGCGTCGCGTTCCAGGCGCAATTCGCGCAGGCGGGTGGTTTTGGCGGTGCTGCGTTTGGCTTCGTCGGCAATGATGGCGCGGACCGTCTCGGTGATCTGGTCGGCCTTGGTCGCGCGCGTCGGCGTCGGATCGGGCTGCTTGAAGACATTGTTTTTGCGATTGGCAGCCATGAGATGATCCTTTCGGTGTCTGAAAACAAAAAAGGCCGGGACAGCCCGGCCTTTCCCCCTCATCCCGGTCTGGCGCCATTACATCCGTGGTCGCCGCCTGAGATGAGGCATCAGGCCAGTCCCCGTTTCCAGGGACCGGCCAAGTGCCACAAGTCGGCGCTAGGGGGGGGAGCGCTCATCAGTGGCACATGATGTGTCTCTGTCATAAGTGGGGTCTTTGGCCCTGATTACAAGGGGCAAATGGGCGCAAGGCGCAGAAGGGCAGGATTGCGCCCTTTCTCAGGCCGCTTCCGTCTCGCGTGCGGTGGCGGCGCGCGCAATGGCGAGCGATGTGAAGCCTGCCACGCTGACAAAGGCGATGGTGGCGGCCATGGGCAGTGCCGTGCCGTCATTCAGGGCGCCGACAATGCCACCGGCGAGCGCGGCGATGACAAATTGCAGGATACCGTTGAGGGCGGAGGCCGCGCCGACCCGGGCCCCGGCGCGCGACATGGCCGCGGCGACCGCATTGGCCCCGACAAAGCCGTAGCACATGACGACCAGAAAGACCGGCACCGCGAGCAGCCAGAAGGCAGAGGGCAGGAAGATCGTCGCGAGGATGAGCACGGTGGAGGCGATCAGATGCGCGGTGATGGCGACGCGCAGGATGAAGCGGCCCGAGAGATGGGGCGGCAGGCGGCGCAGCAGCCAGGCATTGACCTGCGAGGCACCGATGATGCCGCAGGCATTGATGCCGAAAAGAATCGCAAATTCGCTGGGCGTGAAGCCATGCAGCTCGATGAAGACGAAGGGCGAGCCGGTGATATAGGCAAACATGGAGGCCGAGATGCAGGCATTGGCGAGCGAGAAGGCCATGAAGGGCACATCGCGGAAGAGGGCGAGATAGGCCCGGATGATGGGCGCGAGGCCATCCTTCACATGCTTGTGCGCGGGCAGGGTTTCGCCAAGGCCCCAGGCGACGGCGACAAAGCAGAGCGCGCCATAAATGGCGAGGATGACGAAGATCAGATGCCAGTCGGAATGGGCCACGATAAAGCCGCCGGCCATGGGCGCGAGAATGGGCGCAACCCCCATCACCAGCATGAGCATGGAATAGACCTGCGCGGAGTCGCGCTCGTTGAAGAGGTCGCGCACCATGGCCCGCGAGACGACAATGCCCGCACAGCCGCCGAGCGCCTGCAGGAAGCGGGCAAGCGCAAGCGTTTCGATATTCGGCGCGAGGGCTGCCATGAGCGAGGCCGCAATGAAAAGCGCGATGCCGCCCAGCAGCGGGATGCGACGGCCCATGCGGTCAGAGAGCGGTCCGAGAAAGGCCTGACCGATGGCGAGCCCGGCGAAGTAAACCGCCAGCGTCGCCTGCACTGCGCCGTCATTGGTGTTGTAGAATTTGGCAACCGCCGGGAAGGCGGGCAGATACATGTCGATGGCGAGCGGCCCGAAGGCAGCAAGCGCACCGAGAATGATCACAAATTTCAGATGGGTTTTCGACATGACGACTTTCGCGGGGCGGCGGCTTTGATGCACGCCGTTCCTATACCCGGTCCGTCATAGAGGCAACCAGCACCGCCAGAAAGGGCTCAGAACGCCCATTCTCCGGACGGCTCAGCAGCAGGGCGCGCCGTCTGTGGCGGGGCCTGCCTCGCTGAAGGGGATATTGGTGCCGCAGCCCTTGAAGATGCCGTAATGCTGGCTGAAATCGCCGATGAAGGTGAAATGGGGCGCAAAGCGCGTTGCCTTGAGCATGTGCCATGTGTTGCCGCAGACGGGAAAGACCCGGCCCTTCTCAATGGCATGGTGGCTGTCGAGGTGAAACACATCTTCAGCATGTTCAATTCCGCCCTTGTAAATGACGGCCTGACCGTAATCCTCGCAAGCCGGTTCCAGCATATCGAGCTTGAAGAGGCGATAGGTGGCCGAGAAAAATTGCGCCGTGCCAAGTGCGGACCGGATGGCGGGTTCGCCGATCTCGATGGGGCGGTCGCTCATCAGGCGGGGATCGGCAAAACCGGCCCCCTTGGCGAGGCTCAGGAAATCGTTCCAGTAAAGTGCGCCACCCAGACATTCGCCGAGCAGCACCGGGTCTTCCCTGGCATGGCCCGGCAGGCGACGGTCGGCGTAGACATCGGCGAAATAAAGTTCGCCGCCGGGCTTGAGCAGATCATAGGCGCCTTTCAGTACAGCAGGCTTGTCGGGCGAAAGATTGATGACGCAGTTTGAGACGATGACATCGAAGCTGCCGGGCGCAAGGCCGAGCGCGCCGAGATCCTCGATATAGCCTTCCAGAAAAGAGATATTCGGTTTGGCATAGCCATAGGCCTCGGTGTGGAAATCAACATGGCGGCGGGCCACCTCAAGCTGCTCGGCGGTCATGTCGACGCCGACGACCGAACCCTTCTCCCCGACGAGGCGGCTGAGCACATAGGCGTCGCGGCCCGAGCCGCAACCGAGGTCAAGCACACGGGCCCCTTCAATGGCGTGGGGCACGACAAGGCCGCAGCCATAGTAGCGGTCGAGAACTTCGGGGTGAATGGCGCCCAGCGCTGAACGGATATGCAGGGGCATATCATTGATGTCGCAGCAGGCATTTGTCTTGAGGTCAGCCGAGCCGGTGAGCGTCTTGCCGTAATATTCCTTGACCGATGAGATCGACATATCCGGTTCCCTTGAAGCCTGTGACGGCTTCAAGGGTGCATGGTGACGCCCGGCTGTCCAGTCACAAAGTCGCGAGTTGCCGGGGTGCGATCTACTGGATGGCGATGGTCAGCGTGACGCTGGTGGAGATGGTCTGTTCGCCCGCCGCCATGGGCACGTCGGCGGCTTCCGAGCGCATCATGGATTTCATATACATGGGCTGGGGCATGCCGCCGCCATTCTCATTGATGGTGACGATTTCACCCAGCGCCACACCGGCTGCGCCGGCATAGATCTTGGCCTTGTGCAAGGCATCGACCACGGCATCGGCGCGGGCCTCGTCGAGATATTTTTCGGGCTTGTCGACGCTGAAGCTGATGCCGCCGATCTGGTTGGAGCCGAGCGTGACGAGCTTGTCGAGCACGCCGCCCAGGCTGTCGAGATCACGGATGACGACGCTGAGCTGGTTGGAAACGCGATAGCCCTGAATAGTGGGCACGGTGCGCTCACTGCCATTGACGGGTGCGTTGTCGTAAACCGGATAGACGGAGAAGTTGGATGTCTGCATGTCCTTCTTTTCGATCTTGAGATCGGCAAGGCCTGCAAAAATCGCACTCATGGATTTGGTGTTGGCGGCCAGCGCGTCGGCAGCGGTTTTGCCTTCGGTGATGACACCGGTCTGGATGACGGCGGTGTCGGGCACCACATTGACCTGTCCTTCACCCGTGATGGTCATTACATGGGGTGTGTCGATGTCTGCGGCGCGGGTGCCGGTCAACCCGCTCATCAGGCCAAGCGCAAGGGCGGCGGCGAAGAGCGGAGCGTGCGAGATGCGTGTCAGACGACTTGTCATGGGTATTCCTCCAGGTTAATTGCGGGCAGCTTCACGCCGGATTGGGACAAAATTGCGGCATTTCCTCTCTTTGCATGGCAGATAGAGGATGAAGATGACATTTGCGTGGGTGAGGCGGCGTTTTTTGATGGTGGAAGCGGAAGAGAGCAGGGGCGAGGCGGCCGGCGAAACGCTGTGGCGGGAAATCAGCGGGGCGGCGCTGCTGCTGGCTGTCGCCATGGGGGTGGGGCGTTTTGCCTATACACCGATCCTGCCGGACATGCTGACGGCTGGCGTGGTGGATACGGGCGCGGCGGGGCTTATCGCGTCGGCAAATTTCATCGGCTATCTGCTGGGTGCGCTGAGCGCGGGTTTTGTCGTGCGGCTTCAGGGTATCGGGCGCGTGCTCGTTGTGTCGATGCTGCTGACATGCCTGACCACGCTGCTGATGGCCGTGGCGGATGATCTGCCCCAACAAATTTCTGTCTTTGCGCTGCTGCGTCTGGTCGGCGGCGCGGCAAGCGGCTGGGCTTTTGTATCTGTCTCTGCACTGATGTTTGAGCGCCTGACATTGCGCGGGGCGGGGCATCTGGCCGGTCTTGCCTTTGGGGGTGTCGGGTTGGGGATGATTGTCTCGGGGGGTGCGGTTGCCTTTCTTTCGCCGGACTGGCAGCTTGACTGGATTGTGATGGCGCTGCTTTCCCTTGCGCTCAGCCTTATCGGCTTCTGGCTTCTGGGCCGTGCGATGTCCTTCCACAAGGCTTTGCCCGTCGCGAAGGCAAGCCATCGCGCGGCGGCGGATGCCTCATTGCCGCGCGCCTTTTACTGGTTGGCGGTCGCCTATTTCTGCGAAGGTCTTGGCTATATCGTCACGGGCACGTTCATGGTCTCGGTTTTCCGGGCCAGTGAGGGGCTCGGCCGCTATGCCGAACTCGCCTGGATCGTGGCCGGGGCGGCGGCGGTGCCATCCTGCGTACTCTGGACACTCTTTGCCGCCCGTCGCGGCTTTGCCGCTGCGCTGCTCCTTGCCTGTCTTCTGCAGGCTGTCGGCATTTTGTTGCCCGCCATTTCAGGCGGCATGGCCAGCGCGCTTCTCTCTGCGGTGCTGTTCGGCGGCACCTTCATGGGCATTGCCACGCTGGCGGTCGGCTTTGCCCGCCAGATCGTGCCGCATGCGCCTGCACGCGCCATTGGGCTCATGACCGGGGCTTTTGGTCTGGGGCAGATATTCGGGCCCGTCATGGGGGCGGCGCTGGCGCAGGCGGGCGGCGGCTTTGGGCTGCCCTTGCAGGTCGCGGCAGGCGTCGTCACATTGGGGGCGCTCTTTCTGCTGCCGCTTCAGAAGCGGTTTCAGAGCGTTTCGCCCGGCTGAATGTTCTGCTATGGAAGAAGCGTTGTGATCGATTCACGATCTTTGGGGGCCTGTAGCTCAGTTGGTTAGAGCGGACCGCTCATAACGGTTTGGTCGCAGGTTCGAGTCCTGCCGGGCCCACCATAGATTGCTGTCACACGGCCTTGGCGCTTTCGATCTCGAAATCTGCCGGATCAGGTGCATTTGTCATGTGCCAGTAATCCACCAGCCGCCAGGGCATGACAGAGACAACGCGGCCCGCGGCGTTGCGGTAATAGGTGGTCATGCCGGGATGAGTCCAGATCAGTGTCTCATGCTCCGCATCGACCGACGCGACATAGGCATCATGCACATCGCGGCGCACATCCATCACGGCGCCAGGCTCTGCAATCAGCTCGACAAGACATTTGGTGATGTATTTGGCCTGGCATTCCGACTGGAAGATGGCGCTGCCGCCATGACCAAGACCTGTATTGGGTCCCTGCAGGCTGAAGAAGTTGGGAAAGCCCGGGGCGGTGATGCCGAGATAGGCCTTCGGGTTGTTCTCCGCCCAGGCCTCTGCCAGTGATTGCCCGTTGCGCCCCGTGATGCCGAGGCTTGCGGCCATCTCCGTCACCTTGAAGCCGGTCGAATAGACAATCACATCCGCGTCAAATAGCTGCCCGTCGGATGTTTTCACGCCCTCCGCTGTGATCGCTGCAATATGGCTTGTGACAAGTTCGACATTGGGTTTCAACAACATGTCGAACCAGCCATTGTCGAGCAGGATGCGTTTGCCGAAGGGGGGATAGTCCGGCATGCATTTCTCGATCAGGTCGGGGCGGCCCGCCAGCGACTCCTCGATATGCGCGGCCATCTGTACGCGGTGACGTTCATTGGTGCGATTGAGGGAGCGCGCCGCATGGGGCCAGTCGGGGTCTTTGCGCAGGGTGGGCAGGAGCCCGTCGCCATAGCGCCAGAACATGGCGAAGCGGTGCCAGCTTGCATAGATGGGCACATGGGTCAGCAACCACTGAATGCCCGGCGCGATCGGCTCATGGAAACGGGGAATGGGGCGCACCCATTGCGGCGAGCGCTGGAAGATGGTGAGCGATGACACCTTGTCGGCAATACTTGGCGCGAGTTGCATGGCGGATGCGCCGGTGCCGATGATGGCAACAGACTTGCCGGCCAAATCAAGGCCCTGTGGCCAGCGGGCAGAGTGAAAGGCGCGGCCCTTGAATGTCTCCTGTCCCTTGATGTTTGGCATGGCCGGGATATTGAGCTGGCCAATGGCGCTGATCAGCGCACGGGTTTGCAGGGTTTCGACACCGCGCCCGTCTTCGACCTCGACATGCCAGAGGCGGGCGGCTTCATCCCATCGGGCGGCGATGACACGCGTGTTGAAACGGGTGTGCTTCTTGATCCCCAGAGTCTCGACGGTTTTGCCGAGATAGGCATAGATATCCTCGCGGGGTGAAAAATTGCGACTCCAGGCAAAGGGCTCGGCAAAGGAAAAGGAATAGGCGTGATTGGGCGTATCCACACTGCAGCCGGGATATTTGTTCTCCAGCCAGACACCGCCGCTTGAGTCATTTTTCTCGATGATGAGATAGGGGATACCTGCTTTGCTCAGCGCATGCGCCATGGCAATGCCGCTGACGCCAGCCCCGACAATGATGACCGGATTTTCAAAATCTGTTGCGGCAGGTTTTACCGCTGCTCTGGCAAAGCCCATCTGTTCACGCATCATCGGGGCATATTCCGGCGGGACAGCTTCGCCCAGACATGTGCTCATCATGCGTACGAGCAGGGCATCATCCGGATTGCTCATGGTGGGCCGGGCCTCGCCGTCTGACAGGATGTTTTCGGCGGCGGCGCGTATTTCGGCCTGAATGGCCTCCGGCAGGCCTGCATCCTCCGCCGCAATGAGATTGACATCGCGACGCGGCAGGTAAGGCGCTGCCAGCCATTTTTCGTCACCCGTATATTGAAACAGCAGCATGAGAAGGACGCGCATGTCGGCGTCCTTCAATGTGTCTCTGAGATTGAAATCGTCTGTCATTTTGAGGCTGATCTTTTTGTTGTTGTTTCAGCTTGTCGGTTGGCAGCAATTATCTTTTCGCCTCGGCCTCCACGTCATCCATGAGCCGCATGAGATTGCCGCCCCAGATTTTGCCGATATCCTCATCAGAATAGCCACGCGCAATAAGTGCCTTGGTGACATTGATGGTTTCACCGGCATTTTCCCAGCCTGTGATGCCGCCACCGCCCTGAAAATCGGATGCAATGCCGACGTGATCGACGCCAATGAGTTTCACGGCATAGTCGATATGGTCAACGAGATCGGCAACCGATGCGCCGGGGTATTTTGCATCAAGTTCGGCAGCGCCTGCCCGGAATTTTTCCTGTATGTCGGGCGTGGCGTCAAAAAAGGCATCAAGGCTCGTCAGGCCCAGTGACATGGCGAGCTTGCCACGGGCCATTTTCTTTTCCGGCGGCATGGGGCGGAGATATTCGTCGAAGGCGACAATTTGAATGACACCGCCCTTGGCGGCGAGGGCCTTCATTTCCTCGTCGCTCATGTTGCGGGCATGCGGGTTGAGCGCATAGACCGCCGAATGGGAGGCAAGGATCGGGGCACGGGAGGTTTTAATGGTGTCGAGTGTGGCCGCTTTTGAGGCATGGGACACATCGACCATGATGCCGAGATCATTGCAGCGTTTCACGATCTCATAGCCATAGTCGCTCAAACCGCCATAGGCGCCGCCTTCCTCATTCGGCTTGTCGCCAAATTTCTCGCGTGGCTGGGCGGAGTCCGCAATATCATTGTGACCATTATGGACAAGGCCGAAATAGCGCGCCCCGAGGCGGTAATAAATATCGAGAAGTTCGGGCTCGCGGCCAATGGCGTAACCATTCTCAATGCCGATCAGGGCCACGCGCTTGCCTTCGCCATGGATGCGGCGGATGTCGGCGGCGCTGGTCGCCAGGACGATTTCATCCGGGTACATCTCATCTGTCATGTGATGAATGTCGGCGAATTTGGCAAAAGCTTCCGAGGCGGCTTCCGCATAACCCGATGCGGTGCGGGCTGTCTGATCGACATAGGCGATGAAGAAGACCGCATCCAGCCCGCCTTCTTCCATGCCGGGTATGTCGACGAGAATGGGCGGGCCGTTTTTCTTGCCGGGGTCATATTTCTCCGAGGCAAAGAAGGTCGGAATATCGGTATGTGTGTCGATGGTGATGATCTGCGACTGAAGCGCGCTTGCATGCGCGTCAATATCGGCTGCGCTCATCTCGGCGCTTGCCGGGATCATGCTTGTCAGCAGGAACGAGGCAGAGAGCAGAAGTGCCTTGGGCAAAGTGTGATGATGCACGGGCGACTGATCCTCATTTTGCGGCGCGGTGAGGCGCGTCATGGCGTTCCTGAAAGCCTAGAGGACCGTTTCGACCAACGCCAGTGTTGAGGTTTCGTCTCGGGAATGGCTCAGTTTTTGAGCGCCTGATAGGCGGAAAGCTGGGCAAGGCTGACGGTTCGCATGTCTTCACCGGCATTCAGCGCCTGATACCAGTCCACCAGCCATTGCACGCAGTCATAGCCGGGCAGGCGGTCTTCCCAGCCGAGGCATGCGCGCGCAAGGGAGGAATCAATTTCAAGGGCGCTCATTTCATGCGGGGCAGGTGCCTCATCGGGCTGCCAAGCCTCGCCATTGCCAAGTGTCGATTGCACGGCTTCTGCCAGTTCGGCCACACGGATGGAGGGAGCATCGGGATGTGGCCCAAAATTCAGCGCTGTCGGCACCTTGGCGCGTTCATCCAGTGCGCGAACATAGGCGAAATAGCCCGTCAGGCAATCGAGCACATGCTGCCAGGGCCGCGAGGCATTGGGGCTGCGCAGTTTGAGCGGCGTGCCGGCCTTTGCGGCGCGCCAGATATCCGGAATCAGCCTGTCTTCGGAGAAGTCGCCGCCGCCAATGACATTGCCGCCGCGGGCCGTGGCCACACGGATGCCACGCTCATTGAAGAAGGATTTGGCATAGCTCGCCGTGACAATTTCAGCCGCCGCTTTGGAGGCGGCATAGGGATCATGCCCGCCAAGCCTGTCATCCTCGCGGAAGGATTGGCCGGTTTCCGCGTTTTCGTAAACTTTGTCTGTCGTGACGACCAGAACCGTGCGCAGCGAAGATGTGGTGCGCAGCGCGTCAAGCAGATGGACGGTACCCATGACATTGGTGAGATAGGTTTCAACCGGTTGCACATAGGAGCGCCGGACGAGGGGCTGGGCCGCCATATGCAGTACGATTTCCGGATCGAGGCGTGCAACCAGTTCTGTCAGCTTGTCGCGTTCGGCCAGATCAAGAATATGGGAGTCGACGACAGAGGAGACATTGGCGAGATCGAAAAGATCAGGGCTCGTTTCCGGTGCTAGCGAGATGCCCGACACTCGGGCGCCCATCTGGTTCAGCCAGAGGGCGGCCCATGCGCCTTTGAAGCCGGTATGGCCCGTGAGCAAAACACGGCGACCCTGCCAGAATGTGCTGTCGATGCCGTTGAACATGAGGCTCAATCGTTCCAGAGCTTCCAGGGGGGTGTGCCCGAACTCCAGAGATCTTCGAGATGGTTCTTGTCGCGCAGCGTGTCCATGGCCTGCCAGAAGCCGTCATGCTCGAAGGCCATGAGCTGGCCATCGCGCGCCAGACCTTCCAGCGGCTCACGTTCAAAGGAGGTTGAGTCACCGGCAATGCGGTCAATGACGTTGGGTTCGAGCACGAAGAAACCGCCATTGATACGGGCATTGTCGCCGCGCGGCTTTTCGGTGAAGCGCTTGATCTCGCCATTCTGAATGTCGAGCGCCCCATAGCGGCCGGGCGGGGCCACGCTGGTGAGTGTTGCTTCCTTGCCGCTGTCCTTGTGGAAGGCAATGAGCTTGGCGATGTCCACATCCGACACGCCATCACCATAGGTGAAGCAGAAGGTTTCGCCGGGGTCGAGATAGTTGCGCACGCGACGCAGGCGTCCGCCCGTCATGCTGTTTTCGCCCGTATCGACAAGCGTCACGCGCCATTCTTCCTTGGCGCGGTGATGCAGCGTCGTTTCGCCGGAGCGGGTATCAATGGTGATGTCGGATGAATGCAGGAAGTAATTGGCGAAATATTCCTTGATCATATAGCCCTTGTAGCCAAGGCAGATGATGAAATCATTCATGCCGTAATGCGAATAGAGCTTCATGATGTGCCAGAGAATCGGGCGACCGCCGATATCGATCATGGGTTTTGGTCGAAGCTGGCTCTCCTCAGCGATTCGTGTGCCAAAGCCGCCGGCCAGTATGACTACTTTCGTCATGCATCTTCTTCCAACTGTTGAATAGCCAGTCTTGTCCGGCCTTGTTGCGTGGGTCACTCAAGAAGCTTGGTTAATAAGGCGTCTTTCCGTGCTGACCACATGTTGCAGGCAATATGCCTTGTGTCCGGGGTATCATCAAGCAAGCAGAGTCATTGGCGATTTCAATAGCTTGTGGCTATATTCTGGGCCCTGCCGGGTTGGAATGATGGAACTCCCTTATGGCCAGAATTACTGTCGGTGTGCCTGTCTATAATGGGGCCGCCACACTGCGCGCCTGCCTGACCTGTCTGCGTGACCAGAGCTTCAGGGATATTGAAGTGCTGATTTCTGATAATTGCTCGCAGGATGACAGTGCAGTGATTGCAGAAGAATTTGTGCAGGCTGATCCGCGCTTCCGGCTGATCCGGCAGAGAGAGAATGTGGGTGCGAGGCGCAATTTTGCGTCGCTTCTTGCGGCGGCGTCCGCGCCCCTCTTCATGTGGCGGGCCGATGATGCCATTTCCGACCCCAATTACATCGAAAGTCTTCAAGCCTTGCATGAGCGGGAGCCGGATCTGGTGCTGGCTGTGGGTGGTGAGCTCATCAACAATGCCGATGGGACGCTGTGGCGTGCGGTGGCTTTCGAACCGAGCGACAGCCCGATCAAGGCCATCCGTATCGGCCGTGAAATGCTGGCTGCTCACGCCAATTTTATTTATGGGCTGTGGAATCGCGATTATCTGCGTCAGGCACATGGCTTTGTGATGGCGCATTATCCTCATCTCTGGGCCTGGGATCACATGACGGTGCTGCCTGTGCTTCTGGATGAAAAGATTGCCAGCACGAGTGATACCCGGCTCATTTCCTCGCTGCATGAAACGCGCGAGGGCACACGCCCCAGCGTGCCGCAGATGGTGGCCATTCGACGCAGTTTCCGGCATGTGGCGGGGCTATTTGTGCAGGCGCGTCGCTGGTCTCTCGCCGATAGCTTGTTGATGCAGCTCTATGTTTATCGCTATGCCAATCTCAAAACCTTTCGCTTCTTCAAGGTTTTGCGCCGCGCCATTCGTGACAGGCTGGGGATGGCATCGAAATAGATGATCAGGATTTCAGATGACTGAGCGCTTTGAGCTGAAAGAGACGCCTATTGCCGGCCTGATCGAAATTGTCCGCAAGCGTGTGGGCGATGAGCGGGGCTATCTGGAGCGTCTGTTCTGTGTTGAAGAGCTAGCTGAAGCCGGGTGGCAGGCGCCTGTTCGCCAGATCAACCGCACTTTTACCAGCAAGGCCGGTACGCTGCGGGGCATGCATTTTCAGCATGCGCCCATGGCGGAAATGAAGCTTGTGTCCTGCCTTGCAGGCGAGGTGCTGGACGTGGCCGTCGATCTGCGGGAAAACTCTCCCACCTATCTGCAATGGCACGGCCTGCGCCTCTCATCTGACCATCGCAACAGTCTGCTGATTCCGGAAGGCTGTGCCCATGGCTTTCAGACCCTGACGGATGATGTGGAAATGCTCTATCTTCATTCGCAGGTTTATTCCCCTGACCATGAAGGGGGCCTGCGCCCAACCGACCCGCGTCTCGGCATTGCCTGGCCGCTGCCCGTGACTGAAATTTCGCATCGCGACCAGAACCATCCCCTGCTCGCACCCATAGATGAAGGTTGATCCGTGAACTGTCGTTTTTGCAAAGCTTCGCTTGAAGTCCCCTTCGTTGATCTGGGATCAGCGCCGCCCTCCAATGCCTATCTGACGGCCGAGAGCCTCTATGCGAAGGAGGACTGGTATCCGTTGCGGGTGATGGTGTGCACTTCCTGCTGGCTGGTGCAGACGGAAGATTATGCCGGTCGCGAAGCCTTTTTCTCGTCCGAATATGCCTATTTCAGTTCCGTCTCTTCCTCCTGGCTTGCCCATGCCAAAGCCTATGTTGAGCAGATGACCAATACGCTCGGTCTGGACGAGAACAGTTGCGTGGTGGAGGTGGCCTCAAATGATGGCTATCTGCTGCAATATGTCAAAGAGCGCGGCATTCCCTGCTATGGCGTGGAGCCGACCGCAAGCACGGCGGCAGCCTCGCGCGAGAAGGGTATTGAGACGCTTGAAGTCTTTTTCGGTGAGGCGATGGCGCGCGAGCTGGCCGAAAAAGGACGCGACGCTGATTTGACGGCTGCCAATAATGTGCTTGCCCATGTGCCTGATATTGATGATTTCGTGCGCGGCTTTGCGGCCCTGCTCAAGCCGGACGGCGTTTCTACATTCGAGTTTCCGCATCTGCTGAAGCTCATCAGGGACACGCAGTTTGATACGATCTATCACGAGCATTATTCCTATCTCTCGCTCATCGCCGTCAGTGCCATTTTCAAGGCCAATGGTCTTGAGGTCTTTGATGTCGAAGAACTGACGACCCATGGCGGCAGTCTCCGCGTTCACGCCCAGCGGGCCGATACGGGCAAACGGAAGGTAACCAATGCCGTTGCGGCCATTCTGAAGGCGGAGAAGGATCAGAAGCTTGATCAGCTTGCCGGTTATGAAGGCTTTCAGGCCAAGGCGGAGCGGGTGAAAGATGATCTCCTCACGGCGCTGATCGATGCCAAGCATAAGGGTCTCAAAGTCGGCGCCTATGGTGCGGCGGCCAAGGGCAATACCTTGATGAATTTTGCAGGTGTTCGCCCTGATCTCGTGCCCTATGTCGTGGATCGCAGCCCGTCGAAACAGGGGCAGTTCATGCCGGGCAGCCGCATTCCGATCGTGGATGAAGCGCATTTAAAGGCGGACAGGCCGGATCTCATTCTCATTCTGCCATGGAACCTGAAGACGGAACTTGCCAGTCAGCTCGCTTATGCAGGCGAATGGGGTGCGAGCCTTGTGACGGCTGTTCCGGGCCTGTCTTTCCAGCCTGTTGGCAAGGGCTGATATGCGTGTCCTCGTCACCGGCGCTACGGGGTTTGTCGGGCAACATGCGCTTGCAGGGCTCAAAGACTCCGGTGTCGAGATTTTTGGGGTTTCGCGAAATCTTCCTGAGGCAACGGATGGCGTGAACTGGGTTCAGGCCGATCTTTTGCAGACAGGCGACGCGCGGCGGGTTGTCCAGGAGGTCCGACCGGACCGCATTCTTCATCTGGCCTGGTGCGTTGAGCATGGCCGTTTCTGGACTGATCCGGTCAATCTGGATTGGGTGGCGGCGTCATTGGTGCTGGTGCGTGAGGCGGCAGAGCAGGGTGCGGCGCGCTTTGTCGCTACAGGTACCTGCTACGAATATGACTGGCCTGAAAATGACGATTGTGATGAAGCCCTCACGCCGACGGCTTCCCATACCCTTTATGATACGAGCAAGGATGCCCTGCGCCGGGCATTGACGGCTTATTGCGCTCAAAGCGACGTGAGCTTCTCCTGGGCGCGGCTCTTTTTCATGTATGGGCCCGATGAAGCTCCCGGCCGTCTGGTGGCCTCCCTTGCCCGCTCACTGGTGAGTGGACAGGATGCGGCCATGTCCAGTGGCAAGGTCATGCGCGACTTCATGGATGTGCGTGATGTCGGCGCGGCGCTCGCCCGGCTTGTTCTTTCCGATGTGGAAGGCCCAATCAATATCGCGCAGGGCGAACCCCATAGCATTCGTGAAATTGCTGAGCGTCTGGCCGCCCTGGCGGGCGAACCGGCGCGTCTCAAGATCGGGGCGCTTCCTGATCGGGCGGGTGAACCACCGCGCATTTCTGCGACCGTTAACCGTCTTCGCGACGAGGTGGGCTTTTCGGGCGCTCGCGACCTCGACACGGGTTTGAAGCAGGCGCTTGAATTCTGGCGTGGTGCAGCCAGGCGTTAACGCCCCGGAATGATCGATCGGGTGCGCTAAAAAATTATTTCCTGATGGATTTTCGCCTCGGATTGCGTGATAAGCTGCCGCTCGAACACGAAAATCTAATCCGGGGTGAATTCGTTGACCGCTGTTTCCAAGGCAGAACTGATTGAGGCCATCAGAAATTGTGGCTCCGACAATGAGGAATATTTTGGCTATCCCGTCAAAGAGGATGGGCTGTTTCTTCAGCAGGACCCCGAAGAATTTGCCTCTTTCGTCGAATATCTTGTGACGAAATGTCCGCCCTCGGAGCTTTCCTGCGAAGTCGGCATTGCGGCAGGCGGCAATACGAAATTTGTCCGAGATTACTACGACGTCAAGAAAACCATTATTGTTGATATTGGTTTGCATCCTCAGCACTTCAACTGGAAGCGCATCAAGCCCCAGGTGAAAACCGAATTTGTGCTTGAGGTGATTGATGATTCCCACTCGGCCAATGTGCGCAAGCAGCTGCTGCCTTATGCCGGGCAGATTGACTATGCCTTTGTCGATGGCGATCACACCTATAAGGGCCTGCGCCAGGATATTTTCCTGATGAAGGAAGTTCTCAAGCCCGGCGCCATCATGACGTTGCATGACACAGCCGCCGTGGAAGATTGCCACAATGTCTATCTCGATCTTCTGAAGTCCAAGGACTTTGAGCTTCAGGCAAATTTCATCAGTCGTTTTGGTATTTCGGTGTGGAAATTTGTCGGTACAAAGAATGTGACGTCGAACATGTTCAATCGTCGTTTCGGCTGGGGCAATCTTTAGACCGTTCTAGAGCTTTGTGCCTTTCCATATTCCCTTAAGCCTGTTTCCCAATGAGTTGGGTGGTGGCGACGCTTCCTCACCCCAGCTCAGGCGTGCCAGCTTGGTACGGCGCTTGTTGCTGCCATAGTGATAATCGCGGGTGCGGTTGTCCGATATGAGCAGGTTTTCCTGATGGCCGGACCGGAAGATGTTTGATTTAGGCCAATCTGCTTCGGCATAGGCCTGACCATTCCGCCCCACGATATAGACCTCGTCGCCCTGCGCCCTGATCTGGCGCGTCATGGACGCCTCGCCATTCTCAAAGCGACCAGAGGCTTCTTTGCTGTCAAGCGGCCCGAAATTGAGCGACAGGAATTTCTCCCGTCGCAGGGCAAATCCATTGCTGCGGATATGGGCGTTGGGGAAGGGCATGGCCGGATGCGGACGTTCCCAATTGCCCGTGGCGCCCACAAGACCTGCATCGGGCAGGGTGAGCAGTGGGGTGAGAAGCAAAGCCAGCCAGTTGTCAGCCTCGATTACGGAGTGGGAATTGGTGAAGACGACAATGTCATGGGACAAAAGGCCGGCGGCATGGCGATAGGCATTGATGTCATAGCCTTCGTCGCTGACCGGGATGAACTGGGTGTGATCGAGGCGGCTTTTCATCCCGATTTCGAGCTTTGTGCGTTCGGCGGCTGGAAATCCCTTGAAGACGAAGACCAGATCATGGGCCATGCCGGCAGGATGGGCGTCATAACTTGCCAGAAACGCCTTCAGTAAGGCGGCCGGATTGCCGAAACGGACCAGATGAATGACGGCAATGCGGGGCATGAGGCGCGATCTGCTTTCTCTTCTGTGCGGCGGGGGGTGGGCCATAAAGCCGGAAAGGTGGCAAGGGCCATTGGTCTCGCCCCCTCAATATGGTCGCTTTGCCGCGGGCTCTCAATCACTCAAGCAGCTTTTCGATATCCGGAGTGAGGGCAATTTCTGCCAAGCATTGCCCGCGCGTGGGTGATGGGCTAGAAGATGCCAACTCATTCCATATATTTCAGCGGCAAAAGGGCGATGCAATGGCCTCCTATCAATATGTTTACGTCATGGATCGCCTGTCCAAGACCTATCAGGGTGGCAAGCAGGTCCTTAAGGAGATCCGTCTTTCCTTCCTGCCGGGCGTGAAGATCGGTGTTGTCGGCCTCAATGGCGCCGGTAAATCGACCCTGCTCAAGATTATGGCTGGTGTGGACAAGGATTTTCAGGGTGATGCCTGGGCTGCCGAGGGTATCCGCGTGGGCTATCTCGCGCAGGAACCCCAGCTTGACCCGGACAAGGATGTCTTTGGCAATGTGATGGATGGTGTTGCCAGCAAGACCGTGCTGATCGAACGCTATAACGAACTGGCGATGAATTATTCCGACGAGACGGCCGACGAGATGGCCAAGCTTCAGGACATTATTGATGGCCAGAATCTGTGGGATCTCGACAGCCAGGTCGAAATGGCGATGGCAGCACTGAATTGCCCGCCCCGTGAGTCAGATGTGACGAAGCTGTCGGGTGGCGAGCGCCGCCGCGTGGCGCTGTGCCGCCTGCTGCTGGAAGCGCCCGATATTCTGCTGCTCGACGAACCGACCAACCATCTGGACGCGGAATCGGTAGCCTGGTTGCAGAACTATCTCAAGGAATATACCGGCACGGTGGTTCTCGTGACCCATGACCGCTATTTCCTCGACAATGTGACTGGCTGGATTCTCGAGCTTGAGCGGGGCCATGGCATCCCCTATGAGGGCAATTATTCCTCGTGGCTGGAACAGAAACAGAAGCGTCTGGCCGCCGAAGAGCGCCAAGACGAAGCGCTGCAGAAAACGCTGTCGCGCGAACTTGAATGGATCAAGGCTAGCCCCAAGGCACGACAGAGCAAGAGCAAGGCCCGTTTCCGCGCCTATGACGAATTGCTGGCCGAAGCCGAGAAGCAGACGGATGGCAAGGCCCAGATCATCATTCCGGCAGGTCCGCGTCTGGGCGGCAATGTCATCGAGGCTACCGGTCTCAACAAGGCATTCGGGGATCGCAAGCTGATCAATGATCTCAGCTTCACCCTGCCACCGGGCGGCATTGTGGGGGTGATCGGTTCGAATGGCGCGGGCAAGACGACGCTTTTCCGCATGATTACCGGCCAGGAACAGCCTGACAGTGGCACCATGAAGATCGGTGAGACCGTCGTCATGGGCTATGTCGACCAGAGCCGTGACTCGCTCGACCCCAACAAGAATGTCTGGGAAGAGGTTTCCGGCGGTACCGATATTATCGAGCTTGGCAAGATCACGATGCAGAGCCGGGCCTATGTCGGGGCGTTTAACTTCAAGGGCAGTGACCAGCAGAAGAAGGTCGGCATGCTCTCAGGCGGTGAGCG
Source organism: Hyphomicrobiales bacterium (assembly GCA_016124805.1). Lineage (GTDB taxonomy): Bacteria > Pseudomonadota > Alphaproteobacteria > Parvibaculales > Parvibaculaceae > Parvibaculum. Next base: position 449,884 of record WGND01000003.1, read on the forward strand.
TAACCGCGTGCATCTGGCCAAGATGCTGCGCTCCGGTGCCAATCTTCTCATGCTCGACGAACCGACAAACGATCTCGACGTGGATACGCTTCGCGCGCTTGAAGATGCGCTCGTTGCCTTTGCCGGCTGCGCCGTGGTCATCAGCCATGACCGCTGGTTTCTCGACCGTATCGCCACGCATATGCTCGCCTTTGAGGGCGATGGCCATGTGGAATGGTTTGAAGGCAATTATGCTGACTATGAGGAAGACAAGAAACGCCGCCTGGGTGCCGAGGCTGATATTCCCGACCGCACCAAGCACAAGCGCTTCAAGCGCTGAGGCTGAGGCTCAGTTCAAAAGAAAACGGCGCATCCAGGGATGCGCCGTTTTTGTTTCTGCAGGGCAGGTTGCTCAGTTGGCCGTGCTGCCGGATGTGTCAGCCTTGGCGATCTGCGCCTTGAGGTGATCGAGCAGCGCGTTGAAGTCGCCATTGTGACTATTGATCACCGAGGTGAAGGTGGAGCGCTGTTCCTGAGCCAGCCAGATGCCGACAACATTCACGTCGAAAATGCGGAAGCTGTCACCTTCCTTGATCAGCCACCAGTCAACGGTCACGGGTTCGCGACCGGAGGTGAACTCGATCCGGCTTTTGACGATCACTTCTTTTGCGCCTTTATCCGTCGAGCTGAGAATTGTCAGCTTCTGGTCGGTGTAGTCAGCAAGGCGTGTCAGATAGACCTTCACGATGAAGTTCTCGACGAGCTTCAGATATTCTGTTTTCTGCTCGGGCGTGGGCAGACGGATGAACTGGCCAAGCGCAAAGCCGGCAATACGGTTGAGGTCGGCCTTGGCGCGGAGAAGGGCGGTGAACTGTGCCTCGCGCGTCGACTGGTCGATGCTCTTGTCGCCAATGATGGCCAGCGCCTGCTCGGAGGTTTCGCTCACGAAGGCTTTGGCGGCCTCATTGTCGGCAGCGCGTGCTGACGCAGGCACCAAGGCAATGAAGGCAAACATCAGGGCAGCAAGTGAGAGCATGAAAGGCGAGGCCATTCGTGCTGAAAACATGGGGGGCATTATTGTCTCCTGCTCGTGCACCCGGGGGTGCGTGTGCGTCCGTTCGTCTTAAGATGAGCCTGCTCAGCTCGTCGGAGATACAGCCTGCGGTTCATTTGTGTCGAAATTCAGATTGTCGATATCCGGCAGCGTATCGACATTTGTCTCGCCATTATTGATCTCGTTCAGGCGGCTCTGGCGATAGAGATTGCGGATCGTCGCGTAATAATCGACCGAAGTGCGCTCAATCTGGTCAAGCGTGCCCAGATTGCGGGCGCGCAGATCAATGCCGTTGAGAACGAAACGGGCGACGGGCACCGTATTGGGGCCGTTCCAATAGACATAGGTCAGCGGATCAAAGAACTGGTCAACAACAAAGCCGCTCAGATCGCGCACGGGAGCGGGACCGAGGAGTGGCAGATAGAGATAGGGGCCTTCGCCGGTGCCATAGACCGCAAGCGTCTGGCCGAAATCTTCGCCATGCTGGGCCATACCCCAGCGGCTGGCCGGGTCCATCAGGCCGCCGACACCGACAGTGGTGTTGATGGCAAAGCGCGACGCCGTTGTGCCGGCGCGGTCCCATTCACCCTGAAGGAGGTCATTGGCCAGAATGACGGGGCTGCGCAGATTGTCGAGGAAGTTGCGCACGCCATCCTTGGCAAAGCCCGGAAGGACGCCATCATACCAAGTTGCCACCGGCTTGACGGCGATGGTGTCGAGAAAGCGGTTCACTTCGAAGAAGTAGCGGTTCATGGGCTCGAGCGGATCGTTTTCATCGCTCACGGCATCTGTTGCCTGTGCCTGCGTTTCTGCCGCATTTGCGACATTGCTCATCAGGGCATAGCCACTGACAGACAGCAAAAAGGCCAAACCCAGACCGATTGATTTTCCGGCCTGCACTCTCATTACGCGCCCCAGCAATTTCATTCTGCCGTCCTCAAATCCTGAATGGTGAATTCCAAATGCGCCTGGGAGGTATGCAGCGCTGAGGACTGACCAATCTCTGTCTATTGTTGTGTGCCACTAATTACTGAATTTCAGAAAAAACGGAAGGCTCATTCTCGGGTGGAGATATTAAGTTCAGGTGAATTCCGGAATTCATGATTTTGGCGGAAAAGCAGGCTATTTCTATTTCTTCTACCTATCATGAAGGGGGCCTGTTAACCAGTCTGGCACCCTTAGGGCTGTGGCTCTTTTGCGGGGCATTGTTGCGCAAATGCGTCTCAATTTGGCGGTTTTCGATCAAAAATCATCCTATGAAAACGTATAAAGATATGTTTATATGTGATCTGGATATTTTCGGATGGAAGAGCGGGCCATGGAGCAGCTTCTGGCAGGACTGAGAGCAGCGGGCGAGCCGACACGGCTGCGCCTGATCGCGCTTTTGTCGCGGAGCGAATTGACCGTGACGGAGCTGACCCAGATTCTGCGCCAGAGCCAGCCCCGCGTCAGCCGACACCTGAAGCTTCTCTGCGAGGCCGGTCTTCTGGATCGCTTTCGCGAGGGGAGTTGGGTCTTTTACCGGCTGGCCCGGCTGGGTGACGGGGCGCGGCTTGCCGAAGTGCTGACGGATTTTGTGCCGGACTCCGATCTCACCGTTGCGCGTGATCTGGAGCGTCTTGAGGCGGTGCGCACGGCGCGGGCGACACGGGCGGCGGATTATTTCCGGGCCAATGCCGAGGAGTGGAACTCGATTCGCTCTCTCTATGTGCCGGAGGAAAAGGTGGAGGCGACCGTCACGGGGCTGGTCGGTGATCGCGAGATTGACGGGTTCGTTGATCTGGGCACCGGCACGGGACGGATGCTGGAGCTTTTCGGTCCCAAGGCCAAATGGGGTCTGGGGATTGATCTGAGTGCGGAGATGCTTGCTTTTGCGCGGGCCAATCTGGAAAAGCCCGAATATCAGCATTGCTCGGTCCGTCAGGCTGATCTTTATGATCTGCCGATTCAAGATCAGTCAGCCGATCTCGTGACGCTGCATCAGGTGCTGCATTACCTGGATGACCCGCTCGGGGCGATTGGTGAGGCGGTACGGATTCTCAAGCCGGGTGGTCGTTTGATCATTGCTGATTTTGCGCCCCATGAACTTGATTATCTGCGCGAGGAGCAGGCGCATCGGCGCCTCGGATTTGCCCGTGAGGAAATATCCGACTGGCTTTGCGACTGTGGTCTTGTGACCAGCGAGATTTTGACATTGCCGCCGGAAGGGGCGGAAGACGCCAAACTGACTGTGCTTGTCTGGGTTGGTGATATGCCGACAGACGGGGCGGTGCCTGCACGCAAGGCGCGGGTGCATGATTTGCTTGGAGCGAAATAAATGACGACCAACACAGAAACAGTGTCGCGTGAAAAGACACGGGTGTCTTTTGAGTTTTTTCCGCCCAAGACACCGGAAATGGAAGAGTCGCTTTGGCGCTCGATTGCGCGCCTGGCGCCCATCGAACCCGAATTCGTGTCCGTGACATATGGTGCGGGCGGGTCCACGCGCGAGCGCACCCACGCCACCGTTAAGCGCATCAAGCAGGAAACCCAGCTTGAGCCTGCCGCTCATCTCACCTGCGTGGGGGCCACCCGCGAAGAGGTCGATCAGGTCGTGCGCGACTACAAGGATGCCGGCATCCGCCATATTGTGGCGCTGCGCGGCGACATGAGCGAATTGGGCGCGCCTTATGAGCCGCATCCGCAGGGCTATCAGTCCACGCCTGAATTGATCGAAGGTATCCGGAAGATCGGCGATTTTGAAATCAGCGTCAGCGCCTATCCTGAAGGTCATCCGGAGTCGGCATCCCTGCAGGCCGATATCGAACTGCTCAAGCGCAAGGTCGATGCCGGTGCGACGCGTGCCATCACGCAATTTGTTTTTGATACCGAAAAACATTTCCGCTTTCTGGAAATGGCGGGCAAGGCGGGTATCGAAATCCCGATTGTGCCGGGCATCATGCCGACAACAAATTTCAAGGGGATCAAACGCATGGCCTCGCGTTGCGGCGCCAGCGTGCCCGCATGGCTGGACGACTATTATCAGGGGCTGGATGACGAGCTCGAAACACGCAAGCTCATCTCTGCCTATGTTGCCGCCGAGCAGGTCAATAAATTGCGTGATTTCGGCTATGACCGTTTTCACTTTTACACGCTTAATCAGGCCGATCTGACATTCGCCATCTGCCATGTGCTGGGGCTTCGTCCCCATGTGACGGCGCCGGTGGCTGAAGCTGTCTAAGGCCTGAAAGGAATATGACGATGACCAGAGAAGAACGCATTGCCAAGCTCCACACCCTGATCAAGAAGCGCGTGCTCGTGCTCGATGGCGCCATGGGCACCATGATCCAGGGCTACAAGCTGAGCGAGGAAGATTTTCGCGGCGAAAGACTGAAGAACCATGCCCATGATGTGAAGGGCAATAACGAACTGATCTCCATCGTTCGTCCCGACATTCTACTCGATATCCATCTGGAATATTATCGGGCCGGTGCTGATTTCGCCGAGACGAATACCTTCAGTGCCACGCGTATCGCTCAGGCAGATTATCATCTGGAAGACCTGGCCTATGAGATGAATGTTGAAAGCGCCCGCATTGCGCGCAAGGCAGCCGATATTGCTGAATCCGAAACGCCGGGCCGTGTCTGTTTTGTTGCGGGTGTTCTCGGGCCCACCAACAGGACGGCATCGATCTCGCCACTGGTGAATGACCCTGGTTTCCGCAATGTGAATTTCGACCAGCTTCGCGAAGCCTATAAAGAATCGACTCGCGGTCTTATCGAAGGCGGTGCGGATACGATCCTTGTTGAGACGATCTTTGACACGCTCAATGCCAAGGCGGCGCTTTTTGCTGTTGATGAAGTGTTTGAAGAACTCGGCATCACATTGCCTGTGATGATTTCGGGAACGATCACCGATATGTCGGGTCGTCTCCTGTCCGGTCAGACGCCGGAAGCCTTCTGGAACTCCCTCAAGCATGTGAAGCCTTTTTCCATCGGGCTTAATTGTGCGCTGGGCGCCAAGGAGATGCGGCCGCATATCGACACGCTGTCGCGGGTATCGGATGCCCATGTGTCGGCCCATCCCAATGCGGGTCTGCCCAATGAAATGGGTGAATATGACCAGAGCCCCGAAATGATGGCTGATCTGGTGGGTGAGTTTGCCGTCTCCGGCCTCGTCAACATTGTGGGCGGGTGCTGCGGCACGACACCTGCGCATATCAAGGCGATTGCCGATGCGGTCAAGGCTGACAAACCCCGCGCCCTGCCGGAGATCGAGCCCAAGCTGCGGCTCTCGGGTCTCGAAGCCTTCACGGCAAGCTGATTGAACAAGATGCCGAATGTCGGCAAGACGGTTTCAGGAATTGAATAATATGACGAATGCCACGGCTAACTTCATCAATGTGGGTGAGCGGACCAATGTGACTGGTTCGGCCCGCTTCCGTAAGCTCATCACCGAGGGCAATTTCGACGAAGCCCTCGTTGTGGCGCGCCAGCAGGTTGAGAATGGTGCCCAGATGATCGACGTGAACATGGATGAGGGGATGCTCGATTCAGAAGCGGCGATGGTCAAATTTCTGAACCTGATGGCGGCTGAACCGGATATTTCGCGCGTGCCTGTGATGATTGACAGTTCAAAATGGTCGGTCATCGAGGCCGGCCTGAAATGCGTGCAGGGCAAATGCGTGGTCAATTCGATCAGCATGAAGGAAGGTGAGGCGGCCTTTCTGGAGCAGGCCCGCAAGGTGAAGCGCTATGGCGCGGCGGCTGTCGTGATGGCCTTTGATGAAATCGGGCAGGCGGATACGGCCGACCGGAAATTTGAAATTTGTGAGCGTGCCTACAAGCTGCTGACGGAAGCGGTCGGCTTTCCGCCGGAAGACATTATTTTTGATCCCAATATCTTTGCCGTCGCGACAGGTATCGAAGAGCACAATAATTATGGTGTCGAGTTCATCGAGGCAACGCGGCGCATCAAGCAGGCGCTGCCCTATGCACATGTCTCGGGGGGTGTCTCGAATGTCTCATTCTCGTTCCGCGGCAATGAGCCGGTGCGCGAAGCCATGCATTCAGTGTTTCTCTATCATGCCATTCAGGCGGGCATGGATATGGGCATCGTCAATGCCGGTCAGCTTGCAATTTATGACGAGATCGAACCGGAGCTGCGTGAGCGCGTGGAGGATGTGATCCTCAACCGTCGCGAGGATGCCACCGAACGCCTTCTCGAAATTGCCGAGCGCTATCGCGGCGAAGCCGGCAAGAAAAAGGAAGAGGATCTGTCCTGGCGTGAGATGCCCGTCAAGGAGCGTCTGACCCATGCGCTGGTGAAAGGCATCAATGCCTTCATCGAAACGGATGTGGAAGAAGCGCGCCGCGAGGCGGAGCGTCCGCTGCATGTCATTGAAGGTCCCCTGATGGACGGCATGAATGTCGTGGGCGATCTCTTCGGCTCCGGCAAGATGTTTCTGCCGCAGGTGGTGAAATCGGCCCGCGTCATGAAGCAGGCCGTGGCCTATCTGCTGCCCTATATGGAAGAAGAAAAGCGCCTGACGGGGGCGACGCAGAAGGAAGCCCAGGCAAAAATCCTGATGGCGACCGTCAAGGGCGATGTGCATGACATTGGCAAGAACATCGTGGGCGTGGTTCTGCAGTGTAACAATTTCGAGGTGATTGACCTCGGTGTCATGGTGCCGGCGCAGAAAATTCTCGATGTCGCCCGTGAAGAGAATGTCGATATTATTGGTCTCTCCGGTCTCATCACACCGAGCCTGGATGAAATGTGCCATGTGGCGGCCGAGATGGAACGTCAGGGTTTTGATGTGCCGCTGATGATCGGCGGCGCCACGACAAGCCGCATTCATACGGCGGTGAAAATCAACCCGAACTACAAAGCCGGTCAGGCCATCTATGTCACTGATGCCAGCCGGGCGGTAGGTGTTGCCTCCAACCTTATGGCGGAAGGTGGCCGCGAAGCCTATATCGGCGAAATTCGGGATGAATATGCCAGGATGGCGTCGGCCCATGCCAAGTCGCGCTCGGGCGAAGCGCGCCAGACGCTTGCCGGCGCGCGCGCCAACAAGACGAAAATCGACTGGGCCGGTTATCAACCTGTCGCGCCGAGCTTTCTCGGCACCAAGGTTTTTGACAATTATCCGCTGGATGTTCTGGTTCCCTATATCGACTGGACCCCGTTTTTCTCGACCTGGGAGCTTGCCGGTCATTACCCGCAAATCCTGCATGACGAGAAAGTGGGCGAGGCCGCGCGCAGCCTCTTTGCCGATGCGCAGGAAATGCTCAAGCAGATGGTCGAGGAGAAGTGGCTGACGGCGCGTGCCGTGATCGGCTTCTGGCCGGCCAATCAGGTGGGCACGGATGACATCGAGATTTATGGCGATGAAGACCGTGCCGAGGCAGAGGCCGTGCTGCACAGTCTGCGGCAGCAGATGAAGCGCAAGAATTCGGAGCGTGCGAATATGGCGCTGGCTGATTTCATCGCGCCCAAAGAAAGCGGCGTGCCGGATTATATTGGCGGCTTTGCGGTGACGACGGGCTTTGGCGAGGATGAAGTTGCCAAGCGTTTTGAAGAAAAGAATGACGATTATCGCTCCATTCTTTCCAAGGCGCTGGCGGACCGTCTGGCGGAAGCCTTTGCCGAGCATATGCATGCCCGCGTGCGTCGTGAGTTCTGGGGTTATGCCAGGGATGAAAATCTGGACAATGACCAGCTGATTGCCGAAGCCTATCAGGGCATCCGTCCGGCGCCGGGCTATCCGGCCCAGCCCGACCACACCGAGAAGAAAACGCTTTTTGAACTGCTCGATGCGGAAGCCTCTATCGGCATCAAGCTGACAGAGAGCTTTGCCATGTGGCCCGGCGCGGCGGTGAGCGGTTTCTATTTCAGCCACCCGCAGTCGGAATATTTCGGTGTGGGGCGTATTGATCGCGATCAGGTGGTGGATTATGCCAAGCGCAAGGATATGCCGCTGGCTGAATGCGAACGCTGGCTTGCCCCGATCCTGAACTACAATCCGGCTGATGTGGAAGACGAGGCTGCCGCTTGAGGCTGCCTAAAGTGTCTTTGCCCAGCTTTCGGCCCAGATCGTCAGCGGTGTCATGTGATTGAGCAATTCGCGACCTGACGCGGTGAGGGCATACCCTTCGTCAGGACGCTGCTCGACAAGATGGGCCTCGCGGAGTTCAGCGAGCCTTGTGTTGAGCACGCTCGGGCTCAGCCCACCGCAGGCTGACTGCAGGGCGCGAAAATTCAGTGCTTCGCCCCGCAATTCCCACAATATGCGCAGGACCCAGCGCCGTCCCAGCAGGTCCAGCATGAGCATGACGGGGCGCCCGGTTGTCGAGCCGCGCACCGCTTTTCCCGGTTTTATTGCCTTGATCGCCATCGGTCTCCTTGTGCTACGAAAAACGTAGCTTATATGCTACTGATATCGTAGCAAATCTCGAAGGGAGATGAAAGATGGTTCAAGACGCGCGTATTTCACCGGCCATGCCGCCCTATCCGGAAGCTGTTCAAGCCCAGTTTGACAGGCTGATGCCGCCTGGCGTTCCGCCGCTGATATTGTTTTCGACACTTGCCCGGGACGAGCGGCTGTTCAGGAAGTTCATGTCAGCTGGTCTTCTGGATCGCGGTCATCTGACATTGCGGGATCGGGAAATTGCCATTGATCGCACGACGGCGAACTGCGGCTCCGAATATGAGTGGGGCGTGCACATCACTTTCTTTGCCGAGAAGGTGGGGCTGACGCCCGACCAGATATCGCAGACAACCCGAAATGTATCTGACGAGGCGGGCTGGAGCCCGCGTGACCTGCTGATCATCCGGCTGATGGATTCGCTGCATCAGACGGCGACCATTGAAGACGCGCTATGGGATGAGCTTGCGGCTGAATTCAGCGAAGGCGCCTTGATGGAACTGCTGATGCTGGCCGGCTTCTATCATACGGTTTCCTATCTCACGAACGGATTGCGTCTGCCGCTGGAAGACTGGGCGGCGCGGTTTCCGGCTGCATGAGACGGCCTTAAAACAATCGGGGCGCGCTCCTTGCGGAACGCGCCCCTTTGGGTTCGATAGCCAGGGTACTGGCAGTGTGTGTGGACGAGCTGTCAGATCAGGCCAATCGTAATGGCGCCCACATAGAGAAATGCAAGGCCGGTAAAGAAGTAGCCGATTTTTGCGGTAAAGGTCATTTGTGCCTCCCTCAATCCGCTTGTCCTGTCGATGACTCTGCCAGCTATATGGGGTCGCGCAAGCCAATTTCAGCCTGCGTTGATGCAGCCACAATGTGTCTCGTTTGCACTGGTCCCAAAGGGCAGGGGATGGGCCAAATTTTACGAAATTGTGTCGTCCCGGACGCTGTGGATAAGGAAAAACCATCTGCCATGCGTGGTTTTGATCCACGATTCGATGACATTTCACATCGCGATCAGGGCTAATTAACCCCGAAACCGCCACCGCCGGGGGTTTTCACGATAATGGCCTCGCCCGCGCGCAATTCGGCCTGATCTGCGCCGTCTCGCCGTTCAATATGACCGTCGAGATGGCGGATGGCATTTTCGCCGGTCAGGGCTGCCCCGCCGCCTTCAAGACCGAAAGGTGCGACGTGACGGCGGGTGGACAGCAGCGATACCGACATGTCTTCGCGGAAACGGATGATGCGGGTGACGCCATTACCGCCATGATGGCGCCCGGCGCCGCCGGAATCACGCCGTATGCTGAATTCTTCAATTATAACGGGAAAACGCCATTCCAGCACTTCGGGATCGGTGAGGCGCGAATTGGTCATATGGGTCTGCACGGCATCAGCACCATCAAAATAATCGCCCGCGCCGGAGCCGCCACAGATGGTTTCGTAATATTGATAGGTGGCATTGCCGAAGGTGAGATTGTTCATGGTGCCCTGGGCGGCGGCCATGACACCGAAGGCGGCAAAGAGGGCATCCGTGATGGCCTGGCTTGTTTCGACATTGCCGCCGACCACAGCGGCCGGATAGCGTGGCGCCAGCATGGAGCCCTCGGGAATGATGATGTCGAGGGGTTTCAGGCAGCCTTCATTCAGCGGAATGTCGTCATCCACCATGCAGCGGAAAACATAGAGCACGGCAGCACGGGCGACCGCTGACGGCGCATTGAGATTGGTGGAGAGTTCCGCACTGGTGCCCGAGAAATCAATTGTTGCACTGCGTGTGTCGCTGTGGACGGTGACTTTGACGCAAATTTTTGAACCATCATCCATCTCGAGGTCAAACCGGCTGTCTTTCAGGCGGCCGATGACGCGACGAACGGCTTCTTCGGCGTTGTCCTGCACATGACGCATATAGGCCTCGACCACTTCAAGGCCGAATTGCGCCACCATGTTGCGCAGTTCCGTTGCGCCTTTTTCGCAGGCCGCGATCTGGGCCCGCAGGTCGGCGATATTCTGATCCGGGTTGCGGGCTGGATAGGGGCCATTGCTCAACAGGGCACGCATTTCGTCTTCACGGAAATGGCCTTGCGAGACGAGATGAAAATTATCAATCAGCACCCCTTCTTCTTCCACGCTGCGCGAATGGGCCGGCATGGAGCCGGGTGTGATGCCACCAATATCGGCATGGTGGCCGCGGGCGGCGGCATAGAAAAGGCGCGTTGTGCCCGTGTCGTCATAGACAGGGGTGATGACCGTGACGTCGGGCAGATGGGTGCCGCCATTATAGGGCGCGTTCAGCACGAAGACATCGCCCTGTTTCATGTCGGGGTTCTGGTCGATCACCGTGCGGATGCTCGCGCCCATAGAGCCCAGATGCACGGGCATGTGGGGGGCATTGGCGACGAGACCGCCCTCGCGATCAAAGATGGCACAGGAGAAATCAAGACGCTCCTTGATGTTGACGGAATAGGCGGTCTTCTCGAGCGTGAAACCCATCTGCTCGGCAATCGACATGAAGAGGCTGTTGAATATTTCGAGCATGACGGGATCGGCCTTGGTGCCGATGGCATGCGCACGCTCAACTTGTGTCACCTGTGTTAGCACGATGTGGTCATGCGCCGTGACCTCGGCCTGCCAGCCGGGCTCGACCATGATTGTCTGGTTGGGCTCGATGATGAGGGCAGGGCCATGCAATCTGTGGCCGGGCGCAAGTGACGCCCGCAGATAAATACCTGCCCGCTGCCATATGCCGCGCGTGTAGATTTGATGGGTCTCGTCAGCAACCGCGTCTCGGGCAGTCAGCGCATGCTCTGCTTCTTTGGCACCGGGATCACGCCCGTCGCGTGCTTCCACTTCCACAGCTTCGGCGATGACGGGCTTGTCGGGGTAGATAAAGCCAAATTGACGGCGATGGGCGGCTTCAAAATCATCACGTGCCTTTGCAAGCGCGTCGTTGGTGAATTCGACCTGCAGGCTCGTGTCACTGCCCTCATAGCGAAGATGCAGGATATGACGCCAGTTGATGGCGTCGGCAGGCACGCCCTGTTCAGCCATGGCGGCTTCAGCCTCATCGCGCAGCACCTCCAGACCGGCTTCAAGTGTCGGGGGCAGGGGGCTGTCAAATTTCTGCGTCACGGCCTTGATGCGCGATGTGGCGACCGTTGCCAGCCCAATGCCATAGGCGGAAAGCACACCGGACAGGGGGTGGAAGTGAATGGTTTTCATGCCCAGTGCTTCGGCAACAAGACAGGCATGCTGCCCGCCCGCGCCGCCAAAGCATGACAGCGCATAGCCGCTGACATCATGGCCGCGCTGCACGGAAATTTTCTTGATCGCCTGCGCCATGTGTTCCACAGCAATGCGGATATAGCCCTCCGCAAGGTCTTCGCGATCAAGGCCGGTTTGTGCGGATTGTTCGTCGAATTTGGCTCTGACGGTTTCAGCATCCAGCGGTTCATTGCCGCCGGGTCCGAAGACAGTCGGGAAATGGGCCGGGATCAATTTGCCGAGCAGCAGATTGGCATCCGTGACTGTCAGAGGGCCGCCATTGCGATAAGCGGCGGGACCAGGATGGGCACCTGCCGACTCCGGTCCCACACGCAATCGGGCGCCGTCAAAGACGAGGATGGAGCCGCCGCCTGCTGCGACGGTATGGATCTGCATCATGGGCGCACGGATGCGGGTGCCTGCGACTTCATTGTCGAAGCTGCGCTCATATTCGCCGTCATAGTGGCAGACATCGGTTGAGGTGCCGCCCATGTCAAATCCGATGATGCGATTGAAACCTGCAATGGCGGCTGTCTTGACCGCGCCCACGACGCCGCCCGCCGGGCCGGAAAGAATGGCATCCTTGCCTTCAAAGACATCGGCATCGGCGAGCCCGCCTGATGACTGCATGAACTGCAGCCGTGTCCCCGTGCGCTCGGCGCCGAGGGCGTTTGCGACGCGGTCGACATAGCGCCGCAGGATGGGGGAGAGATAGGCGTCGGCGACGGTTGTATTGCCGCGCGCGACAAATTTCATCAACGGGCTCACATGGTGGCTTGTCGAGATGCGCGTGAAACCGATTGATTGCGCGATGTCGGCGGCGGCCTGCTCATGCGCCGGGTAGCGATAACCATGCATGAGACAGATGGCGACGGCCCGAATGCTGTCATCGTAAGCGGCCTGCAAAGCCGCCCGCGCGCCGACGCTGTCAAAGGGCTCGAGGACATCGCCTTCGGCCGAGAGGCGTTCATTCACTTCGGCAACCGTCTCATAGAGCGGGACAGGTTTTTCAATCTGCAGGCGAAAAAGATGGGGCCGGTTCTGGTAGCCGATGGCGAGGCTGTCGGCAAAGCCGCGTGTGGTCAGAAAGAGGGTGCGGTCGCCCTTGCGCTCCAGCAGCGCATTGGTCGCAACCGTCGTTCCCATTTTCACAGCAGCGATTAGCCCTTCAGGGATGGGGCTATCGGCATCCAGGCCGAGAAATTGCCGGATGCCGTGCAGGGCAGCATCCTCATATTGCAGCGGGTTTTCAGACAGGAACTTGCGGGCCTTCAATGCGCCCGAGGGCGCCTGGGCCACGATATCGGTGAAGGTGCCACCCCGATCAATCCAGAAATTCCAAAGCTTGTTCATCGTCATGCTGCCAGATTGTCATAAATGGCGGTGGCTTGATATTGGCTCTGCCGTGTTGGCCGCGGTGAAGTGTCCCTGACGCAGCGAGCCTGCCGTTTTGGGATAGGCGCGCGCCCTTGAATCGCATTATTCTGTGCTCATGTCGATCTGGGGAAAAATTGCAGGCGCCGGCGTCGGATTAGCCGTCGGTGGCCCACTTGGCGCGCTGCTTGGCGCGGTTGCAGGTCATATTGTCATTGATCGCATGCAGGAAGATGACGAGATCGTCTTTGCCATCGCCCTGATCGCCTTGTCGGCGAAGATGGCCAAGGCGGATGGTGTTGTCAGCGATTCCGAGATTGTGGCCTTCGAGCAGATATTTGCCGTCCCCCCCGGTGAGCGCCGCAATGTGGAGCGCGTCTACCGGATTGCCACGCAGGATGTCGCCGGGTTCGAAGCCTATGCCGAACAGGTGGCGCGCATCTATCTCAACAAGCCGGCTGTGCTCGAAGACGTCATCGATGCGCTGTTTCATATCGCCAAGGCGGATGGTCACGTGCATCCCGCCGAGCTCGAATTTCTGCGCACCGTGGCTGACATTTTTGGCTTTTCAGAGATTGAGTTTGCCCGCATCAAGGCCAGCCATCTGGGGCGGGACCGGGCGGACCCCTATCTCGTGCTCGGCATCACGCCCGATATTTCCGATGATGATCTGAAAATTGCCTATCGCCGCCTGTTGCGCGAAAACCACCCCGATATGCTGATTGCCCGTGGCGTGCCGGAGGAGATGGTGACGATTGCCACCGAAAAAGTCTCCGCGATCAACGTCGCCTATGAAAAAATCCTGGAAATTCGGGCCCGTCAGGCCAACCGATCCGTGCGGCAGGACTAGGCGCGGCTCCGGCCATGGGATAACAAGGGGCAGGGCGCGACCGAATCCGGCGGGACGGCCCGCGTTTGACCGCTCTCATAACAATCCGGCCTGGCCCCGACATGACACCCCAGCATCTTGCCTTCATGGTCCTGATCAACCTCATCTGGGGGTTTGCGCTGGTGGCTGCAAAAGTGTCGATGGGTCATTTCCCGCCGCTGCTTTTCGCCGCCCTGCGTTTCACACTTATTATCGCGGTGCTGTTTCCCTTCCTGAAAATCCAGAAAGGGAAGATGCGCGAGGTCATCATTATCGCGCTTTGCGCCGGTCCTCTGGGCTTCGGGTTTTTCTTCGCGGGACTGGCTGTTTCCAATGCATCGGTTGTCGCCGTGATCAGCCAACTTGGTGTGCCGATTGTGACGGTCCTGTCGGTCTTTTTTCTCGGCGAGACGATTGGCTGGAAACGCGGGCTTGGGATCGCACTCGCTTTTCTCGGCGTCATGATCATCAGCTTTGATCCGACCGTCTTCCAGTTCATTCATGGCGTTATTCTGGTCATGATCTCGGCCCTGATCGGTTCGGTCGGTACGATCTTCCAGCGGCGGATCCGCAATGTCGGTGTCTTTGAGATGCAGGCCTGGGTGGCAGTGGCCGCCGCGCCCTTGATGATTGGCGCGTCATTGGCGCTGGAGAGCCATCAACTCGAAGTCATGCAGACAGCTTCGTTGCTGAACTGGGGCGGTATCTTCTATGTTGCTTTTGCGTCCAGCCTTGTCGGCCATGCCGGTATTTACTATTTGCTGCAGCGCTATGAGGTGACCCAGACAGCGCCGTTGACGCTGCTCTCGCCTGTCTTCACTGTCTTTTTCGCAGTGATGATCCTTGATGAGCCTTTGAGTGCGCGCATGGTGCTGGGGGCGGCCGTGGCGCTTTCCGGCGTCCTTATTGTGTCGATCCGTGAAAAGAAGATTGTGGATATTGGCCCCTAATGCAAATGATCGAACGCCCATCGCCCAATCTTGATGAACGCCCCGCCGGCGGCCCCATTGATATTCTGCTGATGCATTATACGGGGATGGAAAGCTGCGCGGCTGCCGTGGACAGGCTCTGTGACGGCGCGGCCAGGGTCTCTTCCCATTATGTTGTGGATGAGCAGGGACAGGTTTTTCAACTCGTGCCCGAAGCCATGCGTGCCTGGCATGCAGGCGTGTCGAGCTGGATGGGGGCAACGGACATCAATGCGCGCTCTATTGGCATCGAGATCGTCAATGGCGGACATGATTTCGGTTCGCCGCCCTATCCAGCCGCACAGATGGCTACCGTGACGCAGCTTTCACGCGAAATCCTTTCCCGCCATCCCCGTATCACGCCGTGCCGCGTGATTGGTCATAGCGATGTGGCACCTGCCCGCAAGGCTGATCCCGGCGAGTGGTTTGACTGGGCAGGCCTTGCCCGTGCTGGTGTGGGTGTCTGGGTTGAGCCGGAAGAGATTGTCGACGGCCCCGTATTGTCTCTCGGGGATCGCGGCGATCCGGTGTCAGAGCTTCAGTTTGCCCTTGGCAGCTATGGCTACGGGATTGAAGTGCTGGGCCGCTATGACGAGACCACAGAGCAGGTCGTGACCGCTTTCCAGCGTCATTTCCGGCCTGCGCGGGTGGACGGCGTTGCTGATCTCTCGACCGTCATCACGCTGCAGAAACTGCTTGCCGCCGTCGCCTGAGCCGAAGCCCAGGCGACGGCAACAAAGCATTTACGGGATCATGATGACCCGACCGAAGGCCTGACGGCTTTCGATATAATCATGTGCGGCGGCGGCATCCTTGAGCGCGAATTCCTTGTCCAGCACGACTTTCAGGTCACCCTTGGCGATCTGGTCGATCAGGTCCGCGATGTTCTTTTGCACGCGCGGCGAGAAGATTTCGGCTCCCAGAAAAACGCCGGAGATCGACTGGTTGCCACCCATGAGTGTCGAAACATCCACATTCATGGGTTCGCGACCGGCATTGCCGACCATCGAAACACGGCCGCGATAGGCGAGCGACAGGATGGATTTCTGCAGCGTGGTGCCACCGACAGGATCAACCACCAGATTGACGCCCTGATTGTCGGTGAGGCGTTTGACCTCGGCGACAAGATCCTGCGTGCGATAGTTGATGCCGTGATCCATGCCGTAGGCTTTGAGCTTTTCGAGGCGCTCGTCGCTGGAGGCTGTGGCAAAAACCGTTGCGCCAGCGCGCTTGGCCATCTGAATGGCGGCAATGCCGACGGCACCGGCACCAGCTTGAATGAGCACGGTTTCGCCTTTCTGCAGCTTGCCGAATTCAAAGAGGCAGTCATGCGCCGTCCCGAAAGGAACAGGGATGGCGGCCGCCGTCTTGATGTCCATGCTGTCGGGAACGTGCCAGGCGGTCTGGGCAAAAACGACGCGCTTTTCAGCATGCGAGCCATGCATGTTGACGGTTGTCACGCGCTGGCCGGGTTTGAAATCTGTCACGCCCTCGCCAATTTCGGTGACAGTGCCCGCCGCCTGATAGCCGACAATATGGGGGACGGTGGCAAGGTCGCCGCGACCGCGGTTCAGCGTGTCGCCGCCTTCAATGCTGACGGCTTCGACCTTGATCTGGATGGTGCCTGGCACACAGATGGGGTCGGGCATATCCTCATAACGCAGGACATTGGGCGGCCCGTTTTCATAATAGACGGCAGCTTTCATGGTCGTTTCCCGTTTTTTATTGGAATGATTGTTGAACTCCACATATTGGACCGCAGCGCCGCAAGTGCAAGGTGGCTTGACCATTGTGACAAAAGCCGCCTAAGTCCAAGCGTCAGATGGCCGGATGGCCGCTGTGCGGCCTGCAAAGGTTCGCATGGAGGAAAGTCCGGGCTCCACGGAAGCACGGTGCCGGATAACGTCCGGCGGGGGCGACCCCAGGGAAAGTGCCACAGAAAGCAAACCGCCTGTCGCGGGTTTCGGCCCACAGGTAAGGGTGAAAGGGTGCGGTAAGAGCGCACCGCGCAACCGGTAACGGGAGCGGCAAGGTAAACCCCACCGGGAGCAAGACCAAATAGGGGTGACATGTCCGGTTCGCCGGACAGCTCGTTTCCGGGCCCGTCACCCGGGTTGGTTGCACGAGGCGTCTGGTAACAGGCGTCCCAGATGAATGGTCATCATCCGCGCAAGCGGATACAGAACCCGGCTTACAGGCCATCTGACAAATTAACCCTCTGATCCGTTAATGATTTTGGTGCCGGGCCTCTCTGCCTTGAGGCTGCCACAGCGTCAGCATCGTGGCGCCCAGATTGGCTGTCACACTTTCCGGGTGGTCATGGTCGCCTATGGCAATCCATGGAAACAGATTAAATGTTCTTCTTATGTTCTCAAGTAATGACCCTGTTTGGGACAGGCAAAGAGACCAGTATAAACCTTGAAAACCCCTGAATTTACTAGGCTTTCCCATTGACGACCCATGTAGTGGCGTGTTATCCCATGAAATCCCGGAAACCACCAAAACCGCACCATGCGGTGGCGTGGCACTCCGGACATGGCGCGCTGACTGCGGGGTGCGGGCGCGCTCAATCAGGGGAAGTCGATGGAGTCCTTCAGGGGGCGGTTCACAAACAAGATCGATGCGAAAGGCCGGGTCTCTGTGCCTGCCAAATTCCGCTCGGTTGCGACCGCTCAGGGACTTTCCGGTGTGATCTGCTTTCCCTCCATTCAGGGTCAGGTCATCGAAGGCTGTGGCCCTTCTTTTTCCGGCGTGATCGAAGAAATGCTTGAGCGGCTTGATCCCTTTTCTGCCGAGCGCGACATGCTGGCCTCCGTCCTGATCGGCTCGAGCAGCGAGCTGATGTTTGATGGTGATGGCCGTGTGGTGCTGCCTGAAGAATTGCGCGAACATGCCGGCATCAAGGACGAGGCGACATTTGTTGGCCTTGGTCAGAAATTCCAGATCTGGGAACCGGCCGCCGGTGCCGCCTTCTTTGCCGAGGCGCTGGCCAAGGCGCGCGCCCATGGAGACCTGCTGAAATCGCCTCTCGCGCTGGCCGGTGGGGGCGGAAAATGACGCAGTCACACCAGGCGCCTCACATTCCGGTCATGCTTGATGAGGTGCTTGAGGCGCTTCAGCCGGTGGATGGCGGTCTCTATGTCGATGGTACTTTTGGCGCAGGCGGCTATACGCGCGGCATTCTTGCTGCGGCTGATTGCACGGTCATTGCCATTGATCGCGACCCCACAGCGATTGCGCGCGGTCAGGCGCTTGTCACTGAATTCGCCGGACGTTTGACGCTGGTTGAAGGGTGCTTTGGTGACATGCTGAAGCTTGTCAGCGACCTGCTTGCTGATCGGGGGCGGGCCGGTGTCGACGGCGTCGTTTTCGATGTCGGCGTCTCGTCCATGCAGATCGATGAAGCCGAGCGCGGCTTTTCCTTCCAGAAGGATGGGCCGCTCGACATGCGCATGGGTGCTGAGGGGCTGTCGGCAGCCGATGTGGTCAATGATTTCGACGAACAGGATCTCGCCCGCATCATCGCGGTCTATGGCGAAGAAAAGCGCGCCCGCGCGGTTGCCAAGGCGATTGTGGCGGCGCGCGGTGAGGCACGTATCGAGCGCACACTGGCGCTGGCGGGTGTGGTGGAAAGCGTTATCCATCGCCGCCCGCAGGACAAAATTCATCCCGCCACACGCACCTTTCAGGCCTTGCGGATTTTCGTGAATGACGAATTGGGCGAACTTGCCCGCGGTCTTTCGGCAGCCGAGCATCTGATTGTGGAGGGCGGTCGTCTGGCCGTCGTCACGTTCCATTCGCTTGAAGATCGCGTTGTGAAGCGGTTTCTGACGGCGCGCACCGGTCGTGGCGCGCGCGCCAATCGCTATATGCCGGAGCGCGACGAGGCGGTGCCGTCATTCTTCGAAATTGCCCACAAGGCGCGCCGGGCAGGTGACAGTGAAGTCGACATCAATCCGCGTTCGCGCTCGGCCAAGCTGCGCCTTGCGGCCCGTACGGCAGCCGGTGCCTTGCCGCTGGACCTCAAAGGTCTTGGCATGCGTCCCGTACCCTCGCTTGATGGAGGAATTGCGTGATGCGTTTCCTCAATCTCATTCTCATCATGGGCGTAATCGGGCTTTCGGTCATTCTTTACGACATCAAGTACCGGGCTGAACTTGCCGACAAACACGCTGAAAAGCTCGAGCAGAAGATTGCCGACGAGCAGGAGGGCATCCGCGTTCTGCGCGCTGAGTGGAGCTATCTCAATCAGCCCGAACGTCTGCAGGAACTGGCAACGCGTTACACGCATTTGAAGACGCTGACGCCGGTGCAGATCGGCAGCTTTGATACCGTGCCCATGCCCCGTCGCAATGATGATTTCTATGCGCCATCCGCGCGTGAACCGCTGGGCGGCTATGCCGGTGTCAGCCCGAGCGATCTCGGCCAGGCAGGGAGCATGGTGCAATGATCGGTCGCCGCACAAATGCCACTCCTCATGGCCGCATGGTGTTGACCGGCTATGACGCCATTGCCAAGCCGCGCACACGCTCCATGCGGGAGGCGCAGGAGCCACGCTCGCCGAGTGAACGGCGCATCTTCATGGCGCTGACCCTTTTTGCGGTCTGCTTTGCGCTTGTGGGCGCTCGCCTTGTGGCGCTTGCCATTGTTGGGGCTGACCACGGCCCCCGGCTTGCCAGCGCCAGCGAACTGAAACCCATCCACCGCCCTGATATTGTGGACCGCAATGGTATTGTGCTTGCCACAGATATTGCGACGGCCTCGCTTTATGCCGATGCGCGTTATGTGATTGATCCTGTTGATACGGCGCGTCAGCTTGCCTCGGTGCTCACCGATATCAATGTGGAAGACCTCGCGGCCAAGCTGGAGAGCGGCAAGGCCTTTGTCTGGATTCGCCGTGATCTGACACCCAAGCAGCAATATGCGGTGCATTATCTCGGCTTGCCGGGCCTTGCTTTTCGTGATGAGCAGAAGCGTGTCTATCCCAACGGCGCAACGGCGGCCAATATTCTGGGCTCGGTCGATGTCGATAATCGCGGTACGGCAGGGATAGAACGCTATCTTGATCGTGCCATGGGTAACGGGTCGGCAGAGGTGCGGCCGAAGTTTGACCAGTCGAGCCTTGCCAAGCTGTCCATCGATCTCAATGTGCAGCATGCGATGCGGGACGAACTGGCCAAAGCCATGGTCGAGTTCAAGGCCAAGGCGGCTGTCGGTATCATCCTGGATGTGCATACGGGCGAAGTGATGGCGTTGAGTTCGCTGCCGGATTTCGATCCCAATAATCCGATGGCGTCTTCGGAAGATTCGCGCTTCAACCGCGCGACACTTGGCGTTTATGAGCTTGGCTCCGTTTTTAAGGCTGTCACGCTGGCCGCTGCCCTTGATAGCGGCAAGGTCGGGCTCAACGAAAAATTTGATGCCACAAAACCGCTGCATGTGGCGCGGTTCACGATCCATGATTTTCATGCCGAAAATCGCTGGCTCTCCTTGCCGGAAGTTTTCATGCATTCTTCCAATATCGGCACGGCCAAGATCGCGCTTGAGCTTGGTGGCGAAGAGCATCGCGACTATCTGCGCAAATTTGGCCTGCTGACGCGGATGCCGATTGAGCTGCCCGAATCCGGCACCCCGCTGGTGCCGACGCGCTGGACTGATCTGGCCACCATCACGACGTCATATGGCCATGGTATTGCCGTGACACCCTTGCAGGTGACAGCGGCCATGGCCGCGATTGTGAATGGGGGCACCAAGGTCTCGCCGACCTTTTTGCGCAATGAGAACCCGGAAGAGGGCATGCGTCTGATTTCCGAAAATGTCAGCATGCAGATGCGCGGTCTGCTGCGTCTGGTTGTGATGGATGGCACGGGTCGCAAGGCCGACGTGCAGGGCTATCCGGTCATGGGCAAGACGGGGACGGCGAACAAGCCCTATCGCGGCGGCTATTCGCAAACCAAGCTGATCACATCCTTTATCAGCGCTTTTCCGGCCAATAATCCGCGTTACAGCATGCTCATCATGTTTGACGAGCCGCAGCCCTCCAAGGCGACCTATGGCTATGCCACGGCGGGCTGGAATGCCGCGCCTGTGACGGCGCGTGTTGTCGCGCGGGTGGCACCGCTTCTGGGTCTGATGCCCGTGATGGAACCGGATTGGGATGCGCCTGTGCGTCAGGCAAAACTTGTTTCTTATGAAGTGAATGCTGGTGAGTGAAAGAAGCCAGTTCGTGATGTTGGGTGATATGAAGCTTGAGGCATTGATCGGTTCTGATCTTCCGCCGCTTCCCGAAGGGGGGGCAACGGAGATTGCTGGTCTGACGGCGGATAGCCGGGCCGTGCGTCCGGGCTTCCTGTTTGCCGCGCTGCCGGGCGTGCATGCCGATGGCCGCAATTTCATTCCCCAGGCGCTTGAGAAGGGCGCGTCGGCGATTCTGGTTGACCGGGCCCCCTGTGCCGAGACCTATCAGGTGCCGGTGGTGTCCGACATTAATCCGCGTCGCCGCCTGGCGCTGATGGCGGCCCGTTTTTACGGCGCGCAGCCGCAAGTAGCTGCTGCCGTCACGGGCACGAATGGCAAGACCTCGGTTGCAACCTTCATGCAGCAGATCTGGCAGGCCATGGGTTTGCAGGCAGCCAGTGTTGGCACGCTTGGCGTAACCAGCAATAAAGGCCACCGCGATCTTGGCCACACGACGCCTGATCCCGTGACGCTGCAGGCTGCCGTTGCCGATCTTGCCAAGGAAGGTGTGACCCATCTCGCGATGGAAGCCTCCAGTCACGGTCTGGCGCAGTATCGTCTGGATGGCATCAAGTTGCGCGCTGCCGGTTTCACCAATATCACGCGTGATCATCTCGATTATCATCCAACTTTTGATGATTATCTCTATGCCAAGCTGCGCCTTTTCGGTGAAGTCATGGCACCGGGCGGCATTGCCGTGCTCAATGCGGACGCGCCCCATTTTGCCGAATTTGAAGCCATTGCCTGGGCGCGCGGCCATCGCGTGATTTCGGTTGGCCGCAAGGGGCGCAACATCTGCCTCGTGTCGGTGCGGCCGACAACACGCGGGCAAACGCTCGGCATTATCCATGAGGGCGTGAACCACAAAATTGAGCTGCCGCTGGTTGGCGCGTTTCAGGCCTCCAATGCGCTGGTTGCCGCTGGTCTCGTCATGGCATGTGGCGGCGAGGCGGCAAAAGTTTTTCAGGCGCTGGCGCATATAAAGGGGGCATCCGGTCGCCTTGAAGAAGTGGTGCATCTTGCCAATGGCGCCTCCGTCTATGTGGATTATGCCCACACGCCCGACGCGCTGGAAAATATTCTTCAGGCGCTGCGTCCGCATACAACGGGCAAGCTTGCCATTGTGTTTGGCTGTGGTGGCGACCGCGATGCCGGCAAGCGTCCGCTGATGGGCGACGTCGCAACGCGTCTGGCAGATCGCGTCTATGTGACGGATGACAATCCGCGCGGGGAAGATGCCGTGCTTATTCGCGCCGCCATCATGAAGGCGGCTCCTGGCGCCCATGAAATCGGTGATCGGGCTGAGGCTATTGCCATGGCAATGAAGGATCTTGCCGCTGGCGATGTTCTGGTTGTCGCCGGCAAGGGGCATGAGACGGGTCAGATCATCGGTGACAGGATCATTCCCTTTTCTGATCAGGAAGCGGTTCGGGCTGTGGCTGGCCTGATGGGAGGTGCGGCATGACGCAACCTCTCTGGACACGTGCTGACGTCTTGCAGGCATGTGGCGGCCACGCCCATGGCGATGACTGGCAGGCGAGCGGTGTCTCGATTGACAGCCGCACGCTCGTGCCCGGCGACCTTTTTGTGGCGATCCGGGGTGAGAACTCTGACGGCCATGACTATGTCGTCAAAGCCCTGAAGGCAGGTGCTGCGGCGGCCATCGTGTCCGATGTGACAGATGCCATGCGCGAGGCGGGGTCGCTGGTGATCGTGCCCGATGCGCTTGAGGCACTCAATCGTCTGGGGCATGCCGCGCGCCATCGCACACAGGCCAAGGTCATTGCCGTGACAGGCAGCGTCGGCAAGACGAGCACCAAGGAAGCGTTGCTGATGCTTCTGACCGAACAGGGTGCGACGCATGCATCGGCGGCGTCTTACAACAATCTCTGGGGTGTGCCGCTGTCGCTGGCGCGGATGCCGGCTGACACGAATTTCGGCATTTTTGAAGTCGGCATGAATCATGCCGGTGAAATTACGCCGCTGACAAAACTTGTCGAGCCGGACGTTGCCATGGTGACGACGGTGGAGCCGGTGCATATGGCCTTCTTCGATTCTGTCGAAGAGATTGCCGATGCCAAGGGCGAAATTTTTGTCGGTCTCGGTGCGGGCGGGGCTGCCATCATCAATCGCGGCAATCCGCATTTTGCGCGCCTGCGCGAACATGCCCAGGCCGCGGGCGCGGCGCATATCATCAGTTTTGGCGAGCATCCCGATGCCGATGCCCGGCTTGAAAAGCTGGCGCTGAAGGAAAGCTGCTCCTGCGTGGCAGCCAATATTTGCGGTGTGCCCGTGACCTACAAGATCGGCGTGCCCGGTCGCCATGTGGTGATGAATTCGCTCGGTATTTTGGCCTGTTTGCATGCCCTGAAGGCTGATCTCACCATGGCAGCGCTGGCCTTTGCCCGTTTGCGCGCGCCCAAGGGTCGTGGCGAGCGCCATGAAGTGCGTGCACTTGGCCGCAGCTTCACGGTCATTGATGAAAGCTATAACGCCAATCCGGCCTCCATGCGCGCCGCTCTTGCAGCCCTTGGTCAGAGCGAACCGCGCGGCGAGGCGCGTCGCATTGCCATTCTGGGCGACATGCTGGAACTGGGTGAAGGCGCCGCTGCCATGCATCGCGATCTCTATGCGCCGATCAGGGATGCCGGGGTTGATGTTGTTTTTGCCGCCGGCCCGATGATGCGCGAACTCGTCAAGGCGCTGCCTGCGGGACTGTCCTTCTTTCATGCAGAAACGTCTGACGGGTTGCTTGATGCCATGGCGGATGAAATTCGCGATGGCGACATTGTCATGGTCAAGGGGTCACTGGGATCACGGATGGGGCCTGTGGTCGAAGCGCTGTTGTCTTATGCCGATGATGACAGCGAGAGCATTCGGCGCAATAGAGGGGAAGGCTGATGCTGTATCATTTTCTGACCGGGATGACCGGCGATGTGCCCGCACTCAACGTGTTCCGGTACATCACGTTCCGCACGGGCGGCGCGATGATGACATCGCTGCTGATCAGCTTCCTGTTCGGACCGCAGATTATCGCCATGCTGCGCGCCCGTCAGCGCAAGGGCCAGCCGATCCGCGAAGACGGACCGCAGACCCATGTCATTCAGAAGCAGGGCACGCCGACCATGGGCGGGTTTCTTATCCTGTTTGGTCTGATGCCTTCGGTGCTGCTCTGGGCTGATCTCACCAACCCCTATATCTGGATCGTGCTTTTCGTGACGGTAGGTTTTGGGGCGGTCGGTTTTGCCGATGACTATCTCAAGGTTTCCAAGATTTCGCCCAAGGGTGTGCCCGGTCGCGTCAAGCTGTTCTTCGAGTTCATCATAGCGATTCTTGCCATGTGGGCGCTGGTAACAGTTGCGCATGGTCCTCTGGCGACCGCGCTGACATTTCCCTTCTTCAAGGGGCTTGTGCTGCCGCTTGGCGGCTTTTTCTTCTTCTTCGGGTCACTTGTCATTGTCGGCTCGTCCAATGCGGTCAATCTGACCGACGGTCTCGATGGCCTCGCCATTGTGCCGGTGATGATTGCCGCTGCAAGTTTTGGTCTGATCGTCTATCTCGTCGGCAATGCGGTTTTTGCCGATTATCTCCAGGTACATTTCGTGCCGGGCACAGGTGAGCTTGCCATATTCTGCGGCGCGCTGATCGGCGCGGGGCTTGGCTTCCTCTGGTATAATGCGCCGCCGGCCATGATCTTCATGGGCGACACAGGTTCGCTCGCGCTGGGCGGTGCGCTGGGTGCCATTTCGGTAGCGGCCAAGCATGAGCTGGTGCTTGCCATTATCGGCGGCCTCTTTGTTCTGGAAGCCGTCTCCGTCATCGTGCAGGTCGCATCATTCAAGCTGACAGGCAAGCGCGTTTTCCGCATGGCGCCGCTGCATCATCATTTCGAACAGAAGGGCTGGGCGGAACCAACCGTCGTCATCCGCTTCTGGATCATCTCGGTCGTGCTCGCCATGATCGGTCTTGCCACGTTGAAGTTGAGGTAAGCCATGATCATCGCCACAGGCTTCAGCAATCGCAATGTTGCCGTGTTCGGACTGGGCAAGTCCGGGCTCGCGACCGTGCGTTCGCTTGAGGCCGGTGGTGCGAAAGTTTTCGCCTGGGATGACTCAGTGGCCAAGCGTGATGAAGCCAAACAGGCGGGCGTCAAGCTGAGCGATTGCGACCAGTGGAACTGGGCCGAGATGGCGGCGCTGGTGCTGAGCCCTGGTGTGCCATTCACCCATCCCGAACCGCATCGTACGGTCAAGGCGGCACAGGCGGCCAATGTCGAAGTCATCGGCGATGTTGAACTGTTCCAGCGGGCGCTGACGGCAAGCGGCACAGGCGCTCGCATGGTTGCGATCACGGGCACCAATGGCAAATCGACGACCACGGCGCTGATCGGTCACATGGTTCGCCGTTGCGGCGGTCATGCAGAAGTGGGCGGCAATATTGGCAAGCCGGTTCTGGAGCTTGAAGCGCCCAAGCCTTCGACTGTCTATGTGATTGAAGTGTCTTCCTATCAGATTGATCTGGCGCCATCGCTGGCGCCGCAGATCGGTGTTCTGCTCAACATCACGCCGGATCATATTGACCGTCACGGCACGATTGAGGGCTATGCGGCTGTGAAGGCGCGTCTCTTTGCCAGACAGGGTGCGAAAGACACCTCGATCATCGGCATTGATGATGCTTATTCCACCGATATCTGTACCTCAATCTGTGCCGGGCGCCAGTCGCGTCTCGTGCCGATTTCGGTCGGCAAGGCGCTGGGCCGTGGCATCTATGTGATTGACGGTGTGCTTTATGACAGCACCGGCTCGCAGGCGCAGAAGGTCGACGAGATCAATGATTTCAAGACGCTTGCTGGTGCGCATAACTGGCAGAATGCTGCTGCGGCCTATGCAACAGGTCGCGCGCTCGGCTTTGCCCGCGAGAAAATCCTCTCGTCTTTTGAAAGCTTTCCGGGCCTTGCCCATCGCATGGAGATTGTTGCCGATCGCAATGGTGTGCGCTTTGTCAATGACAGCAAGGCAACCAATGCGGATGCCGCCTCCAAGGCGCTGGCAACCTATGACAATATTTACTGGATCATCGGCGGCAAGGCGAAAGAGGGTGGCATTGAAAGCCTGAAATCCTTCTTCCCGCGCATCCGCAAGGCCTATCTGATTGGCGATGCGAGCGACGACTTTGCCGCGACGCTTGAGGGTCATGTGCCTTTCGAGGCCTGCGGTACGCTGGAACGCGCCACCGCTGCGGCCACACGCGATGCGGAAAATGATGCGCAGTCCGGCGAGGCGCTGCGCGTCGTGCTGCTGTCACCGGCTTGCGCCTCGTTTGACCAATTCAAGAGTTTTGAGGAACGCGGCGATCTTTTCCGGTCGCTGGTCGTGAAGCTTGTCGCCAATCGGGGAGGGGCAGCCGCATGATCCGTCTTGCCCGTACAAACCGCAGCGCGATTGCCGAATGGTGGTGGACCGTTGACAAGCTGACGCTGCTCGGTCTGCTCAGCCTGATGCTGGTGGGCGGTGTGCTGGCGCTTGCGGCAAGCCCTGCCGTTGCCATGCGCATTCATTTGCCGCCCTTCCATTTTGTCTATCGTCAGCTGATCTTTCTAGCGCCTGCGCTGGTGATCATGTTTGGCGTGTCGCTGCTTAATGTGCGACAGGTGCGGCGTCTGGCTGTGCTGGTCTTTCTGGTCTCCTTTGCGCTGATGTGCCTGACGCTTGTCATTGGCCCGGAGGTGAAAGGCGCACATCGCTGGCTTGGCGTTGGGCCTTTTTCCATTCAGCCGTCTGAATTTGTGAAACCCGCTTTCATTGTGCTTGCGGCCTGGATGTTTGCCGAGGCACAGCGTGTGCCCGGTTTCCCCGGCACCTTCATTGCGCTGGGGCTCTATGCCGCCGTTGTGGGCGTATTGGCGCTGCAGCCCGATTTTGGTCAACTCATGCTGATCACCATGGTTTTTGGCGCGATCTTTTTCATGGCCGGTCTCTCATGGGCATGGATCGGGTCGCTGGCAACGGTTGCTGTGGTCGGTGCCATCAGCGCCTATAGTCTGATGCCGCATGTGGCCAGCCGCGTGGACCGCTTCCTGACGCCGGAGTCCGGCGATACCTATCAGATCGACCGTGCACTTGATGCCTTCCACACCGGTGGTTTCTTTGGTCGCGGGCCGGGCGAAGGCGAAGTCAAACGCATTCTGCCTGACGCTCATACCGACTTCATCTTCGCTGTCGCGGCGGAAGAATATGGCGTGATTGCCGGCCTCATCATTATCGGTCTTTTCTGCTTCATCGTGATGCGGACCCTGAATCGCGTGATGGAGGAGCCCGATCTCTTCGTGCAGTTTGCGGCGTGTGGGTTGACCTCGCTCTTCGGGCTGCAGGCGCTCATCAACATGGCGGTGAATGTCAATCTCATCCCGTCCAAGGGCATGACCCTGCCATTCATCTCCTATGGCGGGTCGTCGCTTCTCGCGCTGGCTTTCACCATGGGTATGTTGCTGGCCCTGACGCGTCATCGCGCGGGCGCCCATGTCGCCCATGCCGCTGGCAGGAGGGGCTGACCATGAGCCTTTACCCCTCAGGTCCGATTGTGATTGCCGCAGGTGGCACAGGCGGGCATCTTTTTCCCGGTCAGGCGCTGGCGCAGGAACTGCGCCGCCGCGGACGTCGCATCGTGTTGCTGACGGATGAACGCGTGCAGCGTTTCGAAAGCCTGTTCCCTGATGCCGATATTTATGCCGTGCCATCGGCAACGCCATCCGGCAAGGGCGTGATCGGTCTTTTTCGCGCCGCCCCTTCCATTGTGGCGGGCATCGCCAACGCCTTCAGCATTCTGGGCCGTGTGAAGCCTGCCGCCGTCATTGGATTTGGCGGCTATCCCACCTTGCCGCCGATTGCGGCGGCGCTGTTTCGCGGTTTGCCGACCTGCGTGCATGAGCAGAATGCCGTGCTTGGCCGGGTCAACAAGCTCGTCGCGCCGCATGTGCAGGTGATTGCTTCAACCTTTGCCGCGCCGAAGTTTTTGCGTCCCAAGGATCAGTCCAAACTCGTCATTACCGGCAATCCCGTGCGCGATGCAGTAGTCGCGCAGGCCGATATGGCCTATCCGGCGCTTGATCGTGAGAGCCCGCTTCATCTGCTTGTCTTTGGCGGCAGCCAGGGCGCCCGCGTGATGAGCGATATTGTGCCTGACGCGCTTCTTGCCCTGCCGGAGGGCATTCGCTCCCGTTTGCATGTCGTTCAGCAATGCCGCCCGGAAGACATGGATCGCGTTCGTGGCCTGTATGAAAATGCAGGCATAGAGGCAGAACTTGCGAGCTTCTTTGACGATATGCCTGCGCGCATTGCAGCCTCCCATCTCGTGATCGGGCGTTCCGGCGCGTCGACTGTTGCCGAAGTCACCGTCATCGGGCGGCCCTCCATTCTCGTGCCCTTGCCCCATTCACTCGACAATGACCAGAAGGCCAATGCCGAGAAGCTGACATCTGCCGGGGCGGCCTGGATGATTGAGCAGAAGGATTTCAAGCCCGAGGTTCTGGGGACGCGCCTACGCGAGCTTTTTCATTCGCTGGAAGTTCTGGTGCAGGCTGCTGGTGCGGCCAAGTCACAGGGCCAGCCAGACGCAGTTCGTCGTCTCGCAGACCTTGTCGAATCAATGGGTAAAGGCGAGATTCGTAAGTTCCTTGGTGCAGGCTCCGATGACAAACCGGCGCGCCTTGAAAATCTCAATTTTGAACAGGCAGGTTTGTGATGCGCCCGGCACCACTCGATATCGGAATCATCCATTTTGTCGGCATTGGCGGCATCGGCATGAGCGGTATTGCCGAGGTCATGCATAATCTTGGCTACAAGGTGCAGGGCAGTGACGCCGCCGAGAGCGCCAATGTCAAACGTCTGCGCGGGCTTGGCATTGATGTGAAGATCGGTCAGTCGGCTGACAATCTCGGCCTGGCGCAGGTTATTGTCATTTCGTCGGCCATCCGTGCGGACAATCCGGAGCTGGTTGAGGCGCGATCCCGCTTTCTGCCTGTGGTGCGCCGCGCCGAAATGCTGGCAGAGCTGATGCGTCTGAAATCCTGCGTCACCATTGCCGGTACGCATGGCAAGACGACAACGACCTCGCTGGTCGCGGCCATTCTGGATGGTGCCGATCTCGACCCGACAGTCATCAATGGCGGTATCATCAATGCCTATGGCACCAATGCGCGTCTGGGTGAGGGCGAGTGGATGGTTGTCGAGGCCGATGAGTCCGATGGCACTTTCATCAAGCTGCCCTCGACCATTGCCATTGTCACCAATATCGATCCGGAGCATCTCGACTATTACGGCGATTTTGAAGCGGCCAAGGATGCCTTCCTGACCTTTGTCGAGAATGTGCCTTTTTACGGTTGCGCCGTGATGTGCATCGATCACCCTGAAGTGCAGGCCCTGATCGGTCGCGTGCGGGATCGTCGTATCGTCACCTATGGCACCTCACCCCAGGCCGATATTCGCGCGACCAATAATCGCGTCGAGGCCGGGCTCAATGTGTTTGACGTGCAGATGACGGATCGCAAGACCGGCACCGTGACCGAGATGCCGGGTGTGAAGCTCGCCATGCATGGTCGCCACAACATGCTCAACAGCCTGTCGGCCATTGGCGTGGCCATGCAGATGGGCGTGAGCGAGAGCAAGATCCGCAAGGCGCTGGAAAGTTTTGGCGGCGTGAAGCGCCGTTTCACACCAGTCGGCACCTGGAATGGCGTCAGCCTCTATGATGACTATGGCCATCACCCCGTCGAGATTGCTGCCGTGTTGCAGGCGGCGCGGTCGGCCAGCGAAGGCCGCATCATTGCTGTCATGCAGCCCCATCGCTATACGCGTCTGCATAACCTCTTTGATGATTTCTGTGCCTGCTTCAATGATGCCGACACGGTGATTGTCGCTGACGTCTATACGGCAGGTGAGACACCCATTGAAGGCGCGGATAAGGAGCACCTCGTCGCGGGGCTTCGCGACCATGGCCATCGTGATGTAACCGCGCTGGAAAACCCTGAAGCCCTGCCGGCCCTGATTGCGTCGAAAGCCAAGCCGGGTGACCTGGTTGTGTGCCTTGGCGCGGGCAGCATCACCTATTGGGCCAATTCATTGGCGGCCGATCTTGAAGCGCTATCGTCGCCCAAACCCAAAGCGAAAAAAAGCGCCCCGGCGAAACCATCAAAAGGGAAAGGCAAATGATGAGCGCGCATGCGACCACATCCGGCCTGATTGATCGGTTACCGCCTGTTCGCGGTGAGCTGATCGTTGATGCGCCCTTGGCACCACTAACATGGTTCCGCGTGGGCGGTACGGCTGACATTCTTTTCCGCCCGGCTGATGCGGATGATCTGGCGAGCTTCCTCGGCGGCTGTCCGACGGATGTGCCCGTCACGGTTATCGGTGTTGGATCAAATCTTCTGGTGCGTGATGGCGGCGTGCGCGGCATCGTTATTCGTCTCGGCAAGGCCTTTATGGGCATCAAGGCGGAGGCCAATTCGCGCATTCGTGCCGGTACGGCAGCGCTTGATGTGGCTGTGGCGCGCGCGGCGCAGGAAGCCGGTATTGCCGGTCTTGAGTTCTATCGCGGCATTCCCGGTTCCATTGGTGGGGCCTTGCGCATGAATGGGGGCTCCTATGGCGGCGAGACAAAGGACATTCTTGTCGAAGTGAAGGCTGTGGACCGTCGTGGCGGGCGTCACGTGCTCAAGCTTGACGACATGCAATATAGTTACCGCCATAGCGGTACATCGGATTGCCTGATTTTCGTGGAAGCCCTTTTTCAGGGGCGGCCCGGTGATCCGGCCGAAATTCTGGCGCGCATGGAAGAGATTACCTCCAAGCGCGAGGAAACGCAGCCGATCCGCACACGAACGGGCGGCAGCACATTCAAAAATCCCGACGGTCACAAGTCGTGGCAGCTCATTGACGCAGCCGGCTGTCGTGGTCTCAAGGTCGGCGGTGCGCAGGTGTCGGAACTGCATTGCAACTTCCTGATCAATACCGGCGATGCCACGGCCGCAGACATCGAAATGCTGGGCGAGGAAGTGCGCGCCCGCGTGCTGGCCCATAGCGGTGTGACGCTGGACTGGGAAATCAAGCGCATTGGGGAGAAGACAGCATGAGTGGCAAGCATGTCGCCGTCCTCAAAGGCGGGTGGAGCCCGGAACGCGAAGTCAGCCTTGTCTCCGGCAAGGGCTGCGCGGAGGCATTGCGCAAGCATGGCTATCGCGTGACGGAAATTGATGTGGGTCGCGATCTGGCTGACCAGCTTTTGAAGGTGAAGCCGGACGTTGCTTTTAACGCGCTTCACGGTCGCTGGGGCGAGGATGGCTGCGTACAAGGTATGCTGGAAATACTCAATATTCCGTATACGCATTCAGGTGTTCTGGCGTCTTCCCTTGCCATGCACAAGGAGCGTGCCAAGGCGACATTCCGTCAGGCCGGATTGCCGGTGGCTGAAAGTGTTGTCGTGCCACGCGAGACCGCTGCCATGGGCCATGTCATGGAACCACCCTATGTGATCAAGCCTGTCAATCAGGGGTCGTCTGTCGGGGTCTTCATCGTACGCGCAGGTGAAAACCGTCCGCCTGCAGAGCTGACATCGAGCGAATGGAATCTGGGTGATGAAGTCATGGCCGAGCGCTACATCGCCGGGCGCGAGCTGACATGCGCTGTGCTGGGGGATGATATTTCCAGCGTGACGGAAATCATCGCGGGCACGAATTTCTACGACTATGAGGCAAAATATGCCGCCGGGGGCTCGCGCCACATCCTGCCGGCGCAGATTGAAGCTGATGTTGCCGCTGAAATTCAGCGCGTGACGCTCGCCGCCCACAAGGTGCTGGGTTGCCGTGGCGTCTCGCGCGCCGACTTCCGCTATGACGACACGCGTGGCGGCAAGGGCGAACTGATTTTGCTGGAAGTGAATACCCAGCCTGGCATGACACCGACATCCCTTGTGCCCGAACTCGCGGCCTATGCCGGTCTCAGCTATGGCGAACTCGTCAGTTGGATGGTGGAGGACGCATCATGCGACAGGTAAAAGCGAAAAAGGTACCGTCGCGGACAGGCGTTCGCGCTGTGAGTGCGAAGACCGTCAAGAAGCGCAGCGCCGCCAAGGCGCAGCCGTCAAAACGTGCAAGCCTTGCCGAGCGTC
Organism: Hyphomicrobiales bacterium; assembly: GCA_016124805.1. Classification (GTDB taxonomy): domain Bacteria; phylum Pseudomonadota; class Alphaproteobacteria; order Parvibaculales; family Parvibaculaceae; genus Parvibaculum. The sequence goes on from WGND01000003.1 coordinate 482,193, forward strand.
GCGCGGTTTCGCGCCGTCGTGACCGTGATCTTGGTCTGTTTGGCCGGATTGTGGCTGATCTTCGCGAAGGCAATTTTCCCATGCATCCCTTCACGGCAGGCGCTGTGGCGATGATTGCGGGCGTGATTGTCTATGGTCTGGTGATTGGTGGTCATGTGACCAATGCCAAGGATGCCGTTGTTGACCAGGTCAATCATGTGCTGGCGCTTTCCGGCTTCAATGTGCAGGAAGTGACCGTCAAGGGGCGTTCCCATGCCGATGCTAAAGCACTTTTGGCAGCGCTTGGCGTGGGGCGTGGTGATCCGATCATGGGCTTTGACACCGAGGCGGCGCGCCAGCGTGTCGAGCAGGTCGATTGGGTCGAGCGTGCAACCGTGACGCGCATGCTGCCGGATCACATCCAGATTGATATTCAGGAGCGTCAGCCCTTTGCCATCTGGCAGCGGGGCGGGCAGCTCTCCGTGATCGACAGTCAGGGCCGTTCGATCACGGACCATGATGTGCAGGAATTTGCCAGCCTTCCCTTTGTGGTGGGGTTTGGCGCGGCCCGTCACGCAGAGGACATTGTCAAACTCGTGCGTGATACGCAGCCGCAGCTTTTTGCCCGTGTACGTGCCTTTGTGCGCGTGGGCGACCGGCGCTGGAACATGCGTCTTGAAAATGGCGTTGATGTGAAACTGCCGGAAGTGGGCGTGGAAGCGGCACTTGCCGAGCTCGTGACACTTGAAAACAAATACAAATTACTCGCGCGTGACATACAGGCGGTTGATCTGCGTTTGCCCGACCGTGTGGCTGTTCAGCTCAGTGAACAGGCCGCCGGTGACAAGGGTATCGCCATTGGCGCGAGCGTCACGTCGCAGGACCTTCGTCAGGGTGGGGCGCTTCGTCCCGTTGTGGCAGCCGGTGGGGGCAACACATGAATATGGTCAGTCTAGGGTCAAAGGGATTTCAGGGAAGGCCGGTCGCTGCCGGGCGCTCGGGCACGATTGCCGCGCTTGATGTCGGCACGTCGAAAATTTCCTGCTTCATCGCCCGCATTGAGCCCGGCCGGATGGCGAACGGGCATGCGCCTGTGCGCGTTATCGGCATTGGTCATCAGATTTCGCGTGGCATTCGCGCTGGCATGGTTGTGGATATGGATGCCGCCGAGGAAGCCATTCGCGTGTCCGTGGATGCGGCTGAACGCATGGCCGGCGTCACGATCCGCGAAGTTGTCGTGGGCATTTCCGGTGCCGATCCCAAGAGCCAGACCGTGGGCGTGAAAGCACCCATTCCGGGTACGGAAGTGACGGAAGCCGATCTCGGTCGCCTGATTGCCCATGCCCAGGCCAATTACCAGCCTGAGGGCCGCGATGTCCTGCATGCCATTCCCACCAATTACAATATTGACGGCAGCCGCGGCGTGCATGATCCGCGCGGCATGTTTGGCGAAAAGCTGGGTGTGGATGTGCATATGGTCAGCGTGCAGCGTGGTCCGCTGCGCAATCTCGAGCTTTGCATTGAGCGCTGCCATCTGGCTGTCGCCGGCATGGCGATTTCGCCCTATGCCAGCGGGCTTGCCTGCCTTGTTGAAGATGAAATGGATCTGGGCGTCGCCGTGATTGACATGGGCGGCGGCACGACCTCGCTTTCAGTCTTCTTTGAAGGCGCGATGGTTTATTGCGATTCCGTGTCAATTGGCGGGAATCACATTACTAATGACATTGCGAGAGGGCTTTCCACGCCATTGTCTCATGCCGAACGCATGAAGACGCTTTATGGCAGCGCATTGGCAAGTCCATCTGACGAGAGAGAGATGATAGACGTGCCGCAAGTGGGCGAAAGTGATGCTGATTCGGCGAATCATATTCCGCGGTCCATGCTGACCGGCATCATCCAGCCACGTCTGGAGGAAACGCTTGAACTTGTCCGCGATCGTCTTGAGGCGAGCGGATATGGAAGACTTGCCGGTCGGCGCGTCGTGCTGACGGGCGGGGCAAGCCAGCTCAATGGCGCGCGCGAACTGGCCGCGCGCATTCTCGACAAGCAGGTTCGGGTCGGACAACCGATCCGGCTTACCGGTCTGGCAGAGGCAACAGGCGGTCCCGCCTTTTCAGCCTGTGCGGGACTATTGGCCTATTCACAGATCTCCCCGCTCGAAGCGGTTGGGGCTGATAGCGATTCCGAAGCAGGTGCCTCTGGCGGGCAGCTTCGGCGCATCGGTCGCTGGCTCAAGGAGAACTTCTGATGATCTGTGCAACTGAAATGAGCGCTCTCAGGCGGGTAGGGCGAGTAGACGGGGCAAAGGGCTGGTGGCGGCAACACCTGCTCGCGGCGCCGCCGGGGGAAAAGGCCATCGCGCCTCCACCCCAAATGGCGACGCGACTGAACCCCGATTTTTCAATTTGCTCCGAGGAGGCTTAAATGAGCATCAAACTTACAGTTCCCCAGGCACAAGAACTCAAGCCCCGTATTACCGTTTTTGGCGTGGGCGGTGCCGGTGGCAATGCGGTCAACAACATGATCGAGGCCGGCCTTGAAGGGGTCGACTTTGTGGTGGCCAATACGGATGCGCAGGCGCTGAGCCTGTCTTCTGCTGAACGCCGCATCCAGCTGGGCGCGTCCATCACCGAAGGTCTGGGCGCAGGCTCGCGACCCGAAGTCGGCTGCGCGGCGGCTGAAGAAGCTCTCGAAGAAATCATCGAGCATATTCAGGGCGCTCATATGGTGTTCATCACGGCCGGCATGGGCGGCGGCACCGGCACAGGTGCAGCTCCCGTTATCGCCCGTGTTGCGCGCGAGCACGGTATCCTGACCGTTGGCGTGGTGACCAAGCCCTTCCAGTTTGAAGGCTCGCGTCGTCTGCGTCTGGCTGAAGAGGGCATTCGCGATCTGCAGCAATATGTCGATACGCTGATCGTCATTCCGAACCAGAATCTCTTCCGTGTTGCCAATGAGAACACGACCTTTGCCGATGCGTTCGGCATGGCCGATGAAGTGCTTCACTCCGGTGTGGCGGGCATCACCGATCTGATGATGAAGCCGGGTCTCATCAATCTCGATTTCGCCGACGTGCGGACCGTGATGAACGAGATGGGTAAGGCCATGATGGGCACGGGCGAGGCGTCCGGCGAAAATCGCGCCATTGAAGCCGCTGAAGCCGCGATCTCCAATCCGCTGCTGGATGAAGTCTCGATGCGTGGCGCCAAGGGTGTGCTCATCAACATCACCGGTGGCATGGATCTCACCCTTTATGAGGTGGATGAGGCGGCAAACCGCATCCGCTCCGAAGTGGATCCGGATGCCAACATCATTGTGGGCTCGACCTTTGACAGCTCGCTTGATGGCCGCATGCGCGTTTCCGTTGTGGCGACAGGCATTGAAACCGAAGTCGAGATGCAGACGCGACTTGATGCCCAGCCGGCACAGACGCGGGCCGTGGCATCCGAGCCGCGCATGACGGGTGCCCGCTCGCAGGCAGCCACTTATGCCGCCGTTTCGATTCCTTCGGCGCGCGCTGAAAATCCGGTCCGCGCCCAGGTCGAGACCATCGAACGTCAGATGGCCCCGAGCGAGAGTGCTGAAAGCAGCCTGCAGGATGAGGCAGGTTCGGCTGAACCGGCCATGCAATATAGCGGCAATTATGACCCGCGCGAATTTGAAGCCGAGGTCATCATCCACAAGCCGGAACCGCGCGAACAGGTGGCCACCACACGTCAGGCGCCAAAGGATGTGCCCGTCGTGTCGCCCCAGTCGGTGCTGGCTGAGCCCAAATCGCGTCCCTTCATTCCGGGTGATCTGGACCCGGTGAAGACCCGTGGCGATCTGCCCGGTTTTCTCAATGGCAAACCGCAGCCCGTCTCGTCGGGTCGTGCGCCGAAAAAGGGTCCGAGCTTCTTTGAGCGGCTGACGGGTGGCCGCAAGCGGGAAGAGGAAGCAGCTGCGGAGTCAACGCCCCAGCGGCGTGAACCTGTCGTGAAGCGTGAAGTGGCACCGCGTGCCGAAACCGCGCCGCGCGAGCAGGCCCCGACAGCCGAGACGCGCCCACAGCAGGGCCTCTCACCCGCTTCGGAAAGCCGCCTCGTGCAGCCTTCCTATGAAGAAGAGCAGCTTGAGATTCCGACTTTCCTGCGTCGTCAGGCGAACTGACTTCTGTAAGTCTTTGATCTGCTTGATCACACAATATGAACGCGCCCGGCGGACAACAATCTGCCGGGCGTTTTTTGTTAAATGATTTCAATGACTTAAAATTATTTCAAAAAGTAACAATCGGTAAAAATCTGTTATTTGAGGGGTGGGGACCGACACTGCTAAAACTTTTCGCAGTTGCAGCGTAGTTTTAGAAAGTGTCTTCCATGCGCAAGACAGAATTCGAAACCATCATTCTCGAGACAGCTCGCCGCAAGGCGCGTCCGCAGGATGCTGCCACATTGCAGTCGACCCTTTCTTCGTCCGTCGCCATCAATGGCGTGGGGCTGCATTCCGGTGAGATGATCTATATGACGCTGCGTCCGGCCTCGGCTGACACGGGCGTGATCTTCCGCCGCACCGATCTTGAAACCAGCGAGATCAGCGTCACAGATATTCCCGCAACCTATGCCCATGTCGTTGACACCATGATGTCGACCGTGATCGGCAATGAGGCGGGCACACGCGTCGGCACCATCGAACATCTGATGGCCGCCGTGAGCGCCATGCAGATCGATAATCTCATCATTGAAATCAGTGGTGCGGAAGTGCCGGTGCTTGATGGCAGCTCCGTGATCTTCGTTGAGAAAATCAGTCAGGCCGGCATCGTTTCGCTGAAGGCACCTCGCAAGGCAATTCGCATTCTCAAGCCCGTTGTGGTTGAAGATGGTCTTAAGCGTGCCGCCCTTCTGCCGGGCGAGGGCTTCCGTCTCGGCTTTGAGATTGAATTTAATAATCCGGTCATCGGGCGTCAGGCCATCGAAGCCGACCTTTATGATGATTTTTTCTCCGACGACATTCTTCATGCGCGCACATTCGGCTTCTTCAAGGATGTCGAAGCGCTGCAGGCGGCGGGTCTGGCCCGTGGCGCCTCGCTTGACAATGCCGTGGTGATTGATGGCGAGCGTATCCTCAATGCGGATGGTCTGCGCTTCGAGAACGAATTTGTCCGCCACAAGGTGCTGGATGCGGTGGGTGACCTCTCGCTTTCCGGCGCGCCTCTGATCGGTCGCTATGAAGGTGTCCGCTCGGGCCATGCCATGAATAATCGCGTGCTGCGCGCCCTCTTTGCGGATGCAAGCGCCTGGGAGCTGGTCGATTTTCCGCAGCTGAAGGCGCAGGTTTCACGCGACAGCCTGCCCCGCATGGCTGTGCCGGCTGAATAAGCCAATAATTACCCATATTTGAAGGATTGCGGTGCGGCTTTGACAGGCTCTTTTGTACTGTCTCAATCCTTTTGCATCTCTCATGCTCTGATATCGCGCTGAGCTATGGTTTCGTAGCCCATATTGGGATAGAAACGTGACCGGAGCTGCCTGTTGAGGCGGCAAGGGGTGCCTGTCGGGCTCTCTTGGGAAACAGAAAACCGGCGTTGATCTGGCTCGATCAGAGACGCTGCCGGTTGTGAATGAAATGGACGTTGCCCGCATGCGTGAGGCCAGCTTGCATAACGAAAATTATCGCGCCGCTCTCGGGCTCAATTCCAGAACTTTACGCGCAGCCTGCCTCGGTGCCCTGGCATTGATGTCGCTGGGCCTTGTGTCCTGCGGTGGCGCTGCCGATGACGTTGCTTATGAAGAGCGCCCCGTCGAGGAGATTTACAACTCCGCCATGGATGCCGTGGCCGATGGCAATTACATCAAGGCGTCCAAGGAATTTGACGAAGTCGAACGCCAGCATCCCTATTCGGAATGGGCCCGCCGCGCAACGATGATGGCTGCCTATTCGCACTATAAGATCAATGAATATGAAGACGCCATTCTGAGCGCGCAGCGTTTCATCGCGCTGCATCCGGGCAACAAGGATGTCCCTTATGCCTATTATCTGGTGGGTCTTTGCTATTACGAACAGATCTCCGATGTCGGTCGCGACCAGAAGATGACGGAGAATGCGCTGAGTTCTTTTTACGAACTCGTACGCCGTTACCCCAAAAGCGAATATGCGCGTGATGCCCGTCTCAAGATTGATCTGACGCTTGACCATCTGGCGGGCAAGGAAATGGAAGTCGGCCGCTACTATCTCAATCGCCATGACTATATCGCGGCGATCAACCGTTTCCGTGTGGTGCTGGAAAAATACCAGACCACCTCGCATACGCCTGAGGCGCTTGAGCGTTTGACAGAAGCCTATCTCTCACTCGGCATCAAACCGGAAGCCCAGACGGCTGCGGCCATTCTCGGCTACAATTTTCCGGGCAGCCCCTGGTATGAAGACGCCTATGCGCTGCTTGCCGGAGAGGGTCTGAAGCCTGAGGAAAACAAGGATTCATGGATCAGCAAGGCCTGGAAGACTGTTTTCTAGGCCGCTTTCCAGACCTCGGGAATCGGTGAACAATCTGTCGGTTTGGTTCCCTGTCTTTCCGGCAGTGGCTGTGGCCATGGTGACCGGTAGCTTCTCCAGAAGGCGCGTGTGATGCTCGCCGCATTATCGATCCGTGACATTGTCTTAATCGACCGCCTGGAGGTTAGCCTGACGGGTGGTCTCTGCACGCTCACGGGCGAAACCGGCGCAGGCAAATCCATCCTGCTGGATGCGCTGGGTCTGGCCATCGGCGCGCGGGCTGATGCGGGCCTTGTGGGGCTGGAAGCTGATCAGGGCAGCGTGACGGCCGTCTTTGATGTGCCGATGGATCACACCTCGCGCAAACTTCTGACCGAAAATGATCTGGAAGCGGATGGCGACCTCATCCTGCGTCGCGTGCAGACACGCGATGGCCGTTCGCGCGCCTTCATCAATGATCAGCCGGTGAGCATCGGCTTGCTGCGCCAGATTGGTGACAGTCTGATCGAGATTCATGGCCAGCATGATGAGCGCGGCCTTCTGGATGCGCGCGGCCACCGCGCCTTGCTCGATGCTTTTGGCGGCCTTGAAGGCAAGGCCAGTGAGTTGCGGCGCCTGTGGGTGGCGGCATCCGAGGCGTCAGCAGCGCTTGCGGCCCATGAGGAAAAGCTCGCCAAGGCCAAGGCGGAGCAGGACTATCTGACCCATGTCGTCGCCGAGCTCGATGAGCTGGCGCCGGAGCCGGGTGAGGAAACTACACTGGCCGAAGCCCGTGCCCTGATGATGCATGCGGAGAAAATCGCCGATGATCTGGTGGATGCGCAAAATGCCCTGAGCGGGGATGGCGGGCTGGAAGCGCGGCTCAATCAGGGTCTGCGCCGTCTTGTCCGTGCGGCCGATCAGGCGGCCGGGCGGCTCGATGGGGCCATTGCCGCGCTTGAGCGCACGCTGGTAGAGACGGGGGAGGCCCGCAGCGAGCTCGACAATGCCATGCGGGCGCTGGAATTTGATCCCGCCAGGCTGGAGGAGGCCGAGACACGCCTCTTTGCCTTGCGGGCGGCGGCGCGCAAGCATCATGTGGCAGTGGATGATCTCGCGGCGCTGGCGGAGAAATTCCGCGAGCAACTGGCCGATATTGAAGGGGGCGAAGTCACTCTCGACAAGCTGCGCAAGGCTGCCGACGCGGCGCATGCGAAATGGCTGGAGGTGGCGCGCGCCTTGTCGGCGGAACGGGCGAAGGCGGCGAGTAAGCTCGACAGGGAGGTGATGCGCGAACTGAAACCTCTCAAGCTGGAGAAGGCCACATTCAAAACCGCGATCGAGGTACTGCCCAGCGATGAGGGGGGGGCGGACGGGCTTGATCGCGTCTCCTTTCTGATCGCGACCAATCCGGGGGCGGCACTTGGGCCGCTCATCAAGATCGCCTCTGGCGGCGAGCTCTCCCGTTTTGTGCTGGCGCTGAAGGTGGCGCTGGCATCGCGCGGTAGTGCCCCGACCCTGATTTTTGACGAAGTCGACTCCGGTGTGGGTGGCGCTGTGGCCGAAGCGGTGGGTTTGCGCCTTGCCGATCTTGCCTCATCCGTGCAGGTGATTGTTGTCACGCATTCGCCGCAGGTGGCGGCGCGCGCGGGCACGCATCTGCGCATTTCCAAGTCCGCAGGCAAGGCAAAGGATGCCCGTCTTGCCACACAGGTTGAAGTGCTGGATCAGCTTGCCCGTCGCGAAGAAATTGCCCGCATGCTTGCCGGTTCGACAGTGACGGATGAAGCGCGCGCGGCGGCTGACAAGCTGATCGGGAGCCATCCGTGAGCGGGGGCGAGCAAAAGCCGGTCGACGCGCTCACCATGGAGGAGGCGCAGGAAGAGCTCGAACGGCTCGCCAAGGACATTGCTCATCATGATGCGCTCTATCATCGCGAAGACAAGCCTGCGATTTCGGATGCGGCCTATGACGCCTTGAAGCGTCGCAATGACGAGATTGAAGCCCGTTTCCCGGAGCTTATCCGCGAAGACAGCCCTAATCTGCGCGTCGGTGCGGCACCTGTTGAAGCCTTCGGCAAGGTGGAACACAAGGTCCCGATGCTGTCGCTGTCCAATGGTTTCAGCGATGAAGATGTCACCGATTTCGTGAGCCGCATCAGGCGCTTCCTCAATCTCGGGGAGAATGAGCTCGCGATCACGGCGGAACCCAAGATTGACGGTCTCTCCGCCTCGCTGCGTTATGAGAAAGGCCAATTCGTGCTGGGGGCAACACGCGGCGACGGGCGCGAGGGCGAAAACATCACCGAAAACCTGCGCACGATTGGCGATATTCCCGCAAAGCTCAAAGGCAAAAACATTCCGGATGTGTTTGAGGTGCGTGGCGAGGTCTATATGAGCCATGCTGATTTTGCCGCCCTCAATGAACGTCAGCTGGCGGCGGGCAAGCCGGTTTTTGCCAATCCGCGCAATGCAGCGGCAGGGTCGCTGCGCCAGCTTGATGCCTCAATCACCGCCGCACGACCCCTGCATTTCTTTGCCTATGCCTGGGGCGATTATTCCGCGCTGCCTGCGGCAACACAGACGGGCGTGGTGCAGGCCTTTGATAGCTGGGGCTTCAAGATCAACCCGCTTTTCCAGCGCTGTCACTCGGCGGCGGAATTGCTGGCCTTCTATCATGAGATTGAGGAGAAGCGATCCGGCCTTGGCTATGACATTGATGGCGTTGTCTACAAGGTTGACGATCTGAAGTTTCAGGAGCGGCTGGGTTTCGTGTCGCGCAGCCCGCGCTGGGCGCTGGCGCATAAGTTCCCTGCCGAACAGGCGATGACGCTTGTCGAGAAAATCGAAATTCAGGTTGGGCGCACCGGCAAGCTGACGCCTGTGGCGCGGTTGCGGCCTGTGACGGTGGGCGGTGTTGTGGTCTCCAATGCGACGCTCCACAACCAGGACGAGATAGAGCGGCTTGGCGTGCGCGAGGGTGACACCGTTGTGGTGCAGCGTGCCGGCGATGTGATCCCGCAGGTTGTGCGTGTGGTGGAAGATCAACCCCGCGGCAAGTCTGATTTTGTTTTTCCGGAAGTCTGCCCGGAATGCGGCAGTCATGCCGTGCGCGAGGTGAATGAAAAAACGGGCCGCATGGATGTGGACCGGCGCTGCACGGGCGGGCTTGTCTGTCCCGCGCAGGCTGTGGAGCGTCTTCGGCATTTTGTCTCGCGCAATGCTTTCGACATTGAAGGGCTTGGCGAGAAGCAAATCGCCGCCTTTTATGCCGACGGCTTGATCAGGCGACCTGATGATATTTTCCGGCTGGAGGAAAATGACAAGACGAGTTTGAAAAAACTCAAGGATCGGGAGGGGTGGGGTCCCACCTCCATCAAGAAACTTTTCAAGGCGATTGATGATCGCCGCGAGACGGATCTCGACCGCTTCATCTTTGCGCTTGGTATCCGTCATGTTGGCGAGACCAATGCCCGTCTTCTGGCGCGGCGCTATGGCACGCTCGACAATTTTGAAGCGCAGATGATGGCCGCGCGCGATCCGGAGAGTGAGGCGCGGCAGGAACTGCTTTCGATTGATGGCGTGGGTGAGGTGCTGGCTGACTCCATCATCGAATTTTTTGACGAGGAACATAATCGCGATGTTCTGAAAGGCCTGCGCGAGGCAGGTGTGCGGGCCGTGCCTCTGGCGGCGCAGGAAACGACATCACCTGTCGTCGGCAAGACGGTCGTCTTCACCGGGTCACTGGAAAAGATGACGCGGTCGGAAGCCAAGGCGCGCGCCGAGCAGCTGGGGGCGAAGGTCTCCGGCAGCGTTTCGGCCAAGACCGATCTTGTCGTCGCCGGAGCCGATGCCGGGTCCAAGCTCACCAAGGCGACATCGCTGGGTGTCAAGGTCATCAGCGAAGACGAATGGATTGAACTCGCAGGCAGGTGAGCTTCCACTGACTTCGCCCATGGGTCCCGGGAACAAGTCCCGGGACGACGCAGGGAATCATTTTTGTCATCCCGGCACTTGTTGCCGGGATCCAGTCAGGTCTGAGGGGGATGCATTATTTTGTTTATATACTCGCAAGTCGCAAAAACGGGACGCTCTATATCGGCGTGACGAATGATGTGGCACGGCGCGTCTGGGAGCATCGGCAAGGCAAAGGGTCAATCTTCGCGCGCAAGTACAAGGTTCATCGGCTTGTTTATGTTGAGGCGTTTGAGGAGATTGATCGCGCCATCCAGCGCGAAAAAACCATGAAAGAATGGCCGAGAGCCTGGAAGATCAGAGTGATTGAAGAGCGCAATCCCGATTGGAATGATCTCTATAATGATTTGTTGAGATGAGTGCCTGGGTCCCGGGAACAAGTCCCGGGACGACGTATGGGACTTTGCTGGCACTTCGCCAAATTTGCCGTTTGGTTTCTATATCGCGCGGGTGGCGTGGAGCAGCCAGTGATGTGTGTCTTCGTCGAGCAGCGGCGTCAGCGCTTCATAGACACGTGCATGATAGGTGTTGAGCCATTCTGCTTCTTCATCACTCAGGAGATCGCGATTGACGAGTTCGAGATCGATGGGTGCAAGTGTCAGCGTTTCAAAGCCGAGCATGTCGCGCTCACCGCCTTCAACGGGCGCGGGCGGTGTCACAACCATCAGATTTTCAATGCGGATGCCGTAGGCACCGGTTTTGTAATAGCCGGGCTCGTTGGAGAGGATCATGCCGGGTTTGAGCGGCACGGTGCCCGCCTTTGAGATGCGCTGCGGGCCTTCATGTACCGAGAGATAGCTGCCAACGCCATGGCCGGTGCCGTGGTCGAAATCGAGACCGGCTTTCCACAGCGCCATGCGGGCAAGCGCATCAAGCTGCGCGCCGGAGGTGCCTTCGGGAAAGCGGGCACTGGCAAGGGCGATATGGCCTTTGAGGACGCGGGTGAAGCGGTCGCGGGGCTCATCCGCCACGGCGCCAATGGCGACGGTGCGAGTCACGTCCGTTGTGCCGTCGAGATACTGACCACCGGAGTCGACCAGGAAGAGCTCGCCGATATTGAGCGGGCGGTTGGTGCCTTCCGTGACGCGGTAATGGACAATGGCGCCATTTGAACCGGCGCCGGAGATTGTGTCGAAGGAGAGGTCTTTCAGCGCGCCGGTTTCCGCGCGGAAGGCTTCGAGCTTCTTGGCCGCGGTCATTTCATCAAGGCTGCCCTTGGCGCCTTCAACACTGACCCAGGCGAGGAAGCGTGTCAGCGCAGCTCCGTCGCGCAGATGGGCGGCGCGTGTGCCGCGCACTTCTGCCTCGTTCTTGCAGGCCTTTGGCAGTTCGCAAGGATCTGACCCGCGCTTCACTTCGGCACCGGATGACTTCAATTGGTCGTAAATGGCGGAGGCGCAAGTCGTCGGGTCGACCAGCACGGTGGCTTTTGTTTCGCCCAGTCGGGCCAGCGCCTCATTCAGTTCACTGCGCGGACGGATACTCACCACGTTGCCGAGATGAGCACGCGCGACATCGTCCAGCTTGTGTTCGTCGATGAAGAGATCGGCATGGCCATCCTCATGCAGGATGGCGAAGGCAAGGGCGAGCGGTGTATGCGAGACATCACCGCCACGAATATTGAAAAGCCAGGCGATGCTGTCCGGCATGGTGAGAACGGCGGCGCTGGCATCACCCGCCATCAGATCGTTCGTTATACGCTTGATCTTGTCGGCGGCTGTTTCGCCGGCATATTCCAGCGGATGAATCTGCACCCTGGCGCGGGGGGGCTCGGGCTGATCATCCCAGACGGCGTCGAGCGGATTGCTCTCGACCGGCACGAAGCTGCCCCCGGCCTTTTCGGCAGCCTTGCGGAAGCGGGCCACCGCATCGACCGTATGCAGCCAAGGGTCATAGGCGAGTTTGGCGCCTTTGGGCAGATTTTCTTCCACCCATTGTGAAGCGGGCATGTCGATCATGTGGACCGGATCGAAAATATCGATATCGACCTGATCGCGCACCTGCAGCGTGTAGCGGCCATCGACGAAAATGGCCGCCTTGTCGGCAAGTATGATCGCCAGCCCCGCCGAGCCCGAAAAGCCTGTGAGCCAGGCCAGCCGTTCGGCATGGGGCGGGACATATTCGCCCTGATGCTCGTCGGCGCGCGGGATGAGGAAGCCGTCAAGATTGCGACGCTTCAATTCGGCGCGCAGGCGGGCGGCGCGCTCGGCACCAAGGGCAGGATTGGCTGTGTCGTCAAATGTCTGGAACATGTGATGAATGTAGGGTTGCGCCCTGCCGGTGGCAACGGGCAAAGGGTCAGCGCTGCAGTCTTAAGGTGACCCAGTCGCCAATGGGTTTGCGGGAAATGAGATAAAGGCCCTGATCGCGGCAGGCGCTGGTGACCATTTTCTCCTGCCCGCGCAGGATGCCGGACAGGATGAGGGTGCCGCCGGGCATGAGATGGCGGTGAAAGGCGGGCGCCAGTGACACCAGCGGGCGAGCCAGAATATTGGCGATGATGAGGTCATAGGGGCTCTGGCGGGCGAGATCGGGATGGCCGAAGCCCTTGGCCGTGAATGTGCGCACCAGCGGCGCGACGCCATTGATGCGGGCATTTTCCCGGGCAATGCGGGTTGAGAGCGGGTCGATGTCGCTCGCCATCACCAGACGATGGGTGAGGCGGGCGAGCGCGATGGCCAGGACGCCGGAGCCCGTGCCCAGATCAAGGGCATGGTGGGGCGGGCTGTTGCCGGTGATTTCGGAAAGATATTCAAGACAGCCTTGTGTGGTGGCGTGATGGCCGCTGCCAAAGGCTTGCGCCGCGTCAATGCGGATGGAGATGCTGCCTGCCGGTATCTTGTCGGCGTCGTGCCCGCCATAGACGAAGAAGCGGCCGGCACGCACAGGCGCGAGGCCTTCAAGCGAGCGGGTGACCCAGTCGGTTTCGGGAAGCTGTTCCTTGATGAAGTCGCGCACGGTGAGGTCGAGTGTCTCTTCCATCGGCTTGATCAGCTGACGGATGATATTGGTGTCGGGCTCGGTTTCATAAAAGGCCTCAACGCGCCAGTCGCCCGCCAGTTCCAGCTCGCCATAGGCGATGATGCTGCCGGTCACATTGGCGGGCGAGACATTTACCTCGCACATGGCAACCGCGCTCGGCACAGGCCCGGATGCGTTGTCTAGCAGGTCGGTGAATGTGTCGGCATGCTTGAACGGGACGATGAAGGAGACTTTCCAGAGCGTGTCGGTCATGTGGCTCACGCATGCTCCAGAAAGCTGTCGATGACCTTCTTGCGGCCCGCCTTGTCGAAATCGACTGTGAGCTTGTTGCCGTCAATTTCGGCGACATGGCCATAGCCGAATTTCTGGTGGAAGACGCGTTCGCCATAGGCATAGGTTTCGGCAGCCGGGTCGCTTGTGGCTACGAGCTCGGAATGGACATCTATATTGGGTGCGCGGCCGCCATTGCCACGGCTGGCATTGGCTTGCGCCCGTCGCCAGCCCGGACTTTGATAATCACTCTTCTGGGCAAAGTCCTGCGCGAAACGGCTGGGGGCATAATTCTGGTAGCTCGATGCCCCCATGGCGCTTTCAGCCACCTCCACGTGCTTTTGCGGCAGTTCGTCGATGAAGCGGGACGGGATGGCACTTTGCCAGAGTGCATGAATGCGCCGGTTGGCGGCAAAGGAAATATAAGCCCGCTTGCGTGCGCGCGTGATGCCGACATAGGCGAGGCGGCGTTCTTCCTCGAGGCCTGAGAGACCTTTTTCATCAAGGGCGCGCTGATGGGGGAAGAGGCCTTCTTCCCAGCCGGGCAGAAAGACCATGTCGAATTCCAGTCCCTTGGCGCTATGCAGCGTCATCAGGTTGATCTTGTCGGCGGTGTCATTCTGTTCGATCTCCATAACGAGGGAGATATGCTCCAGATAGCCAGCCAGCGTATCGAAATGCTCCATGGAGCGGACAAGTTCGCGCAGATTGTCGAGCTTGCCCGGCGCATCGGCGGATTTGTCGTTCTGCCACATCTCGGTATAGCCGGATTCATCCAGGATGATTTCGGCAAGCTCGGTATGCGGCATGCCGGCGACAAGGGCGCGCCAGCGATCGACCATTTCGACAAAGCCTGACAGGGCGCGACGGGCCGCCGGTTTCAGCTCTTCCGTCGTTATGATGAGGCGGGCGGCACGCATGAGCGAGACCCCCTCGGCCCGGGCGACCTGATGCAATGTCTGGATGGCGACATTGCCAAGACCACGGCGGGGCTTGTTGACGATGCGTTCAAAGGCGAGATCATCATCGCCCTGGGCGACAAGGCGCAGATAGGCATTGGCATCGCGGATTTCGGCGCGCTCATAGAAGCGCGGGCCGCCAACGACGCGATAGGGAATGCCGAGATTGATGAAACGGTCTTCGAATTCACGCATCTGGAAGCTGGCGCGCATGAGGATTGCCATTTCGCGCAGCAGGTGATCCTTGCGCTGGAGCTGTTCGACCTCTTCGGCAATGGCGCGGGCTTCTTCCTCGCCATCCCAATAGGAGGAAACCTGCACGCGCTCGCCTGCATCATCCTCGGTCCAGAGGGTTTTGCCCAAGCGCTGCTCATTGCTTGCGATGAGCCCCGATGCCGCGCCCAGAATATTTGACGTCGAGCGATAATTGCGTTCCAGACGCACGATCTTGGCGCCGGGAAAGTCCTTGTCGAAGCGCAGGATGTTGTCGACTTCGGCGCCACGCCAGCCATAGATTGACTGATCATCGTCCCCCACACAGCAGATGTTGTGATTTTTCTGGGCGAGCAGGCGCAGCCAGAGATACTGCGCCACATTGGTGTCCTGATATTCATCCACCAGCATGTAGCGGAAGCGTTCCTGATATTCGGCCAGCACTTCGGGATGCGACTGGAAGATCAGGATGACTTCGAGCAGGAGGTCGCCGAAGTCTGTCGCGTTGAGAACTTTGAGCCGTGCCTGATATTGCGCATAGAGTTCGAGTCCCTTGCCATTGGCAAAGGCATGACCTTCAGCAGCGGGCACCTTGTCAGGTGCCAGGCCCCGGTTCTTCCAGCCGTCTATGAGGCTGGCGAGCTGGCGTGCGGGCCAGCGCTTTTCATCAATGCCTTCGGCGGCAATGAGCTGTTTCATCAGGCGCTGCTGGTCGTCGGCATCCAGAATGGTGAAGTCCGAGCGGAGGCCGGCCAGCTCGGCATGTTTGCGCAGCATCTTGGCGCCCAGCGCATGAAAGGTGCCGAGCCACTGCATGCCCTCGACAGCGCCACCAATGAGCATGCCGATGCGGTGCTGCATCTCGCGCGCGGCCTTGTTGGTGAAGGTCACGGCCAGAACCTGGCTTGGCCAGGCTTTGCGGGTGGCGAGCATATGGGCAAGACGCGTGGTGAGAACGCGGGTTTTACCCGTACCGGCGCCAGCGAGTACCAGCAGGGGACCATCAAGCGTTTCCACGGCCAGCCGCTGTTCTGGATTGAGGCCCTCGAGATAGGGCGCGCGCATGCCGGCCATGGCCGCTGCGCTGGTGGAGCGCGCGGTTGTCTCTTCAGGGATGGCCCCAAGGTCAAAAGGGTCGCTGGTCATATGATGCTTATGGTCGTTTCGATGCCGGGACAGGATTCGCTGACTATAACACGGAGGCGGCCTGTTCATGGATGCTCAGGGCTTTTTGGCCTTTTTTACCCGCTGCGGCTTGGATTTGCCCGCCTGACCCGATACATAAGAGGGACTGTAACACCTCGCAAGTCTGCAAAGGGGCGCGCCGACGCGTCCGAACCTTCATGCGTCTCGATAAAACCAGAAGAATTCGGCTTCTTCGCGTCTATACCCGTGATTGGCAGCGTCGCCTGCTTTTCGTGGCGGGCGGCCTGGCTGTGGGCGCTGTGGCTGCCGGGCTCGCGCTGGCCGCCGACAAGGTGCATGAGCTTTTCAACACGATGAATGCCATGTCGCCCTATGCGGTGCTGGTGCTGACGCCTGCCGGTTTTGCGGTGATCGTTTATCTGACGGACAAATATTTCCCCAATGCAGGGGGCAGCGGTATTCCGCAGGCCATTGCAGCGCGGACGATGAAAGATCAGGTGCAGCGGCGCAAGCTCGTTTCACTGCGGCTCGCGGTTGGCAAGATATTCCTGACACTGGCCGGTCTGCTGGTGGGGGCATCGACGGGGCGCGAAGGCCCGAGCGCGCAGGTGGGCGCGTCGGTCATGTTTGCGCTGGGCCGTTTTGGCCGCCGTCATCAGCCGGGCCTCATTCTGGCCGGTTCAGCCGCTGGTGTGGCTGCCGCTTTCAACACACCGCTTGCCGGTATCGTTTTTGCGATCGAGGAAATGAGCCGCGCCTTTGAGGTCAAGACAAGCGGTCTCGTGATCGGCACGATTGTGGCCGCCGGTCTCACCTCCATGGCAGTGCTGGGCAATTACACCTATTTTGGCGCGACCTCGGCGTCGCTGCCGCATTGGCAGGACTGGATCGCCATTCCTGTCTGTGGCGTTGTGGGCGGGTTGGCAGGTGGCCTCTTCTCACGCGTCCTGATCATGTTCGGCAAAGGCTTTCCTGGTCGTGTGGGAGCCTGGATCAAAAAGAACCGCATGATCTTTGCCGCCATCTGCGGCCTTCTCGTCGCTGTGACGGGGCTGCTTTCGGGTGGGTCGGTTTATGGCACCGGCTATGAGCAGGCACGGGCGGCGCTGCATGATGCCGAAACATTGCCGCTCTCCTACGCGCCACTCAAATTTCTGGCGACAAGTTTTTCCTCCATCAGCGGTATTCCGGGTGGCATTTTCTCGCCCTCGCTGTCTGTCGGGGCCGGGCTCGGGGCTGATCTGGCGCGTCTTTTCCCCTCAACACCCATTGGAGTCATGGTGCTGCTGGGCATGGCGGCCTATTTTACCGGTGTGGTGCAGGCACCGATCACGGCTTTCGTGATTGTCGCCGAGATGACCGATAATCATGACCTGCTGGTGCCGCTCATGCTGACAGCCCTCATCGCGCAGGGCGCTTCGCGACTTGTCTGCGAAGAAGGCGTCTATCATGCGCTTGCCAAGAATTTTGTGCCCGCGCGCCGGGATACATCCAAAGATCAGACCGAGCTTCCTCTGACACCGCCTTCCACCTGATCGCGCTTCTGCTAGAGTAGGGATGAAGAGGGAGAGCCGATGTCCATTGCATCGTCACAGACCGATGACTCCAGACATGATGCCGCGCTTGAGGCGCTGCGTGCCTTGCTGGGTGATCGCCTGACAACAACCCTGCCGATGCGCGAGGCGCATGGGCGCGATGAAAGCTGGCACCATGTCGTGCCGCCGGATGCCGTGGCCTTTGCCACGTCGACGGAAGAGGTTGCGGCGATCATGCGGATCTGCGCGCGCCATCATCTGCCGGTTATTCCCTATGGCACGGGGACATCGCTTGAAGGCCATCTTTCGGCGCTCAAGGGCGGGCTCAGTCTTGATCTCAGCCGCATGGATCAGGTGATCCGTGTCAACACATCCGATCTTGACGTGCAGGTTCAGGCCGGCGTCACGCGCAGGGCACTCAATCACTATCTGCGTGACACGGGCCTCTTCTTTCCGATTGATCCGGGGGCGGATGCAAGCCTAGGCGGCATGGCGGCGACGCGGGCATCGGGCACCAATGCTGTTCGCTATGGCACGATGCGCGAGAATGTGTTGAACCTGACGGCTGTGATGGCTGATGGCAGCATTGTGCGAACGGCGCAGCGGGCGCGAAAATCATCGGCTGGCTATGACCTCACGCGGTTGCTGGTGGGGTCGGAAGGTACGCTCGGCATCATCACGGAATTGACGCTCAGGCTTTATGGGGTGCCGGAGGCAATTTCGTCAGGCAGTGTTTCATTTGATAATTTTGAAGGCGCCATCAACGCGGTCATTGAGACCATACAATGTGGTTTGCCGGTTGCCCGCATCGAGTTTCTCGATGAGGTGCAGGTTGATGCCTGCAATCACTATTCGCATCTTTCACTGCCGGTTTCGCCGCTTTTGCTGCTGGAATTTCACGGGACATCAAATGCCGTGATCGAGCAGGCGGAACGCTTTGGCGAGATCGCTGCCGCGCATGGTGGTGGTGCCTTCACATGGGCGACCAAAACCGAAGATCGCAATCAGCTCTGGGAAGCGCGGCATAATGCGCTTTATGCCGCCCTTGCGCTCAAGCCCGGCAAGAAGGGCATGATCACCGATGTCTGTGTGCCGATCTCGCGGCTGGCAGATGCGATTGCCGAGACGAAGACCGATCTGGCGGCAAGCAGCATCACGGCGACGATGGTGGGGCATGTGGGCGACGGGAATTTTCACCTCATCATGCTTGTCGATCCGGCAAGTGAAGCAGAACTTGCCGAAGCCGCGCTTCTGCATGACAGGCTGGTGGGCCGCGCGCTCGCCATGGAAGGCACCTGTACCGGCGAGCATGGCATTGGCGAAGGCAAGATCAAATTCATGGAAGCTGAGCATGGCGCGGGGCTTCAGGTGATGCGCGCCATCAAGCAGGCGCTCGACCCGCTCAATATTCTCAATCCCGGCAAAATCCTCCCGTCCTGATCACGAGCCTTGTCAGTCGAGCGTCTGACGGAAGCGACTGAGTGCCAGGAAGACCGCAATGACGGTGAATATCGCCATGGCTGTCAATTCGGTTGTGATGTCGCTCAGGCCATTGCCTTTGAGCATGATGCCGCGGACGATGCGCAGAAAATGTGTGAGCGGTAAAGCGTCGCCGATCCATTGCGCCCAGGTCGGCATGCCACTGAAGGGAAACATGAAACCCGACAAAAGAATTGACGGCAGGAAAAAGAAGAAGGTCATCTGCATCGCCTGAAGCTGGTTCTGAGCGAGTGTCGAGAAGGTGTAGCCAACACTCAGATTTGCGATGACAAAGACAAACAGCGCCAGAGAGAAG
Organism: Hyphomicrobiales bacterium; assembly: GCA_016124805.1. Taxonomy (GTDB): domain Bacteria; phylum Pseudomonadota; class Alphaproteobacteria; order Parvibaculales; family Parvibaculaceae; genus Parvibaculum. The sequence continues at coordinate 501,493 of WGND01000003.1, forward strand.
ATCAGCAGACTGCCATTGAAGGGCACGCCAAAAAGACTTACAGCCGCAATGAGCACCAGCGCTGTCTGGACATAGGCAACAAAGATGTAGGGAATGATCTTGCCGATCATCACCTCGATGGGTTTGACGGGCATGGTGAGCAGATTTTCCATGGTGCCGCGTTCGATTTCGCGTGTCACGGCAAGGGCGGTGAACATGACCATGGTCATGGTGAGGATGATGCCAATGAGTCCTGGCACGATATTATATTGAGACCGGCCGTCGGCATTGTATCGGCGATGGATGACCAGCTCGACCGGGGCCTGATTTTGACGCAGATGGGACAGTGGTCCTGTCAGGTCATGATTGAAGGCTGAGCCCACCAGCACGTTGATGGCCGAAATGGCATTGCCGGTGGCAGAAGGGTCTGTTGCGTCTGCATCCAGAAGCAGCTTGGGTCTTTCACCGCGCACAAGGTCACGGCTGAAATTGGGCGGGATCTGAATAAGGAACTGCACCTTGCCGCGCCGGATCAGCTCGTCAGCCTCTTCCTGTGTTTTGGGTTCGCTCGCAATGTTGAAATAATCAGAGTTATGCATGGCGCTCACAAAGCTGCGCGCATAGGTGGAATTGTCCTGACTGTAGACGGCAGTGGGTAATTGTTTTGGATCGGAATTGATCGCATAGCCAAAAAGAAGGAGCTGCATGATGGGCACGCCGATCATCATGGCGAAGGTTAGCCGGTCGCGCCTCATCTGGATAAACTCCTTGTTGATGAGGGCAATCAGTCGCCTGATATTGATGCCGGATAGGGTCATTTAAAATTGTCCGGTGCGTCGTTCATCATGCTGATGAAGACGTCTTCGAGGGTGGGGGCTGATTTCGACCAGCTAAGATCGGGATCATTGCGGTAGCTTGAAATGGCCTGTTCGAGGGCAGCGCCATCCTCCCCGCTGATATGAAGTGTGGCGCCGAAGGGGGCCACCATGTCGATGCCATGGCGACCGGTGAGGTCATGGGCCAGCCGCATCATTCTTTTGTGGTTGGGGCCTGTGACCGTCCATGTGGTCAGGCCTGACTGGGCGATGACTTCTTCCACGGTGCCGCGCGCCAGCAATTTTCCATAGGCGAGATAGCAGATTTTGTGGCAGCGTTCGGCTTCATCCATATAATGGGTGCTGACGAGAACGGTCAGACCGTCATTGGCCAGCATGTGAATTTCGTCCCAGAATTCACGTCGTGCCTTTGGGTCGACACCGGCGGTCGGCTCATCAAGCAGCAGCAGGCGCGGGCGATGCATGATGCAGGAGGCCAGCGCCAGGCGTTGCTTCCAGCCGCCGGACAAAGTGCCCGCGAGCTGCTCGGCACGCCCGGTGAGATTGAGTTTGCGTAATGTATCGTTCACCGCGTTGATGCGATCAGGCAATTCATAGACGCGTGCCACGAAGTCCAGATTTTCCCGGATACTCAGATCGCCATAGAGACTGAATTTCTGGGTCATGTAGCCGACCTGTCTTTTGATCTGGCGGCTCTGGGTCAGGATGTTGTAGCCGAGGCAGGTGCCATCGCCGCTGTCGGGGGTCAGCAGCCCGCAAAGCAGGCGGATGGTTGTCGTCTTGCCACTGCCATTGGGGCCGAGAAAGCCATAGATTTCGCCTTGCTCGACTTGCATTTCAAAATTGTCGACGACGGTGCGCTCGCCAAAGCTTTTGGAAAGACCATGAACATTGATGGCAAGTCCGTTCTCAAGTGGCGGGGCTTGGTGGGCCTCATCATGCATGATGGTTTACTCGCCAGACTGGTGCGTGATCAGCGTCACGCTGACGGGCTGCCCGGGATGTATTTTTTCCGGACGGTCCGCGGGCTTTGCCTCAACCATGTAGACGAGCTTTGATTTCGACTGCTCGCTATAGATGACGGGTGGTGTGTACTCGGCCTGCGGTGAGATGTAGTTGACCGTGCCGACCAAATCCGTCGGGCAGCCATCGCAGTGGAAGGAAACTTTCTGCCCGATAGCGACGGCACCGAGATCAGTCTCAGGCACAAAGAAACGCACCTTGATGTTGTCGGGTGGCAGGAGCGAGACAACCGGTTGTCCGGCGCTCACCATTTCGCCAGGTTTGTAGTAGGTATCATTGACGAGAGCGTCAGCAGGTGACGTGCCGAGACGGCGCGAGAGAGAATATTCTGCCTGGTCCAGCGTGGCGCGGGTCGCTTTGACATTTGCTTTAGCCTGATCGATCTGATCGCTGCGGGAGGGGAGGCGGCCCGTGGCAAGTTGCGCGCTGATCTGCGCCACATTGGCATTGGCCTTAAAAAGCGTGGCGCGCGCATTGTCCAGGCTGGCCTGTGAAATATTGCCCTTGCTTATGAGCTTCTGCTTGCGGGAGAAATCCAGTGATGCCAGATGGGCTTCGGCGCGGGCTGCCTTGAGGCTTGCTTCGAGCTGATCAATTTCGGTGGGTCGCAGACCTTTTTCAAGATCGGCGAGATTGGCTTCCGCTTTCACCAGATTGGCAGCGGCAGCATCGCGCTGGGCCTGCTGATTGGTAATTTCGAGCCGGAAGAGTTCAGCATCTTTGGCAACTGTTTCACCGCGATGGACGAGCAGTCTATCAAGCGGACCTGACTCCAGCGGGGCGATGTTGACGAACTCGCCTTCGCCATATCCCTGATAGGTTTGATTGTCGGAGGGGCTGCAGGCAGCCAATGCGAGGGCAAGAAACAGATACGCGGTCCGGCACACTGTCGGGGGCACAGGAGACAAGAGGGAGTGGAGGCATAAGGTCATTCTCAGGCCTCCTTGTCTGCGGCCAGACCGCGTAAGACGAAGTCGATGTGACTGGGGAAGAACTTCATGGGATCAAGCTCTGGAATTTCGCCAAAGGTCTTGCGGCCAATGACATTCATGATGATGGGAAACATGACCGATTGGGCCGTGGCCGCGGGATCGCATTTGCGGAACTCGCCGCTTTCAATGCCGCGCGCGATAATGCCCGCGATAATGCCCAGGCCACGCTTGACGACATTGTCGCGATAAAAGTCTGCAATCTCGGGGAAGTTATGTGCCTCCGACATGACGACGCGGGCAAGGTCCGGCATCTTGGTCGTTCGGGCGATTTCGCTGACGCGGCCAAGCAATAGGGTGGGCAAGTCTGCGATCTTGCCGTCATAGAGGCTGAGCATGGTCTCTATCTCGTCGAAACGGCTGAGCGCGATTTCCTGAACATTGGCAAGCAGCAGGTCGATCTTGCTGTCGAAATAGAGATAGATGGTTGCCTTGCTGACACCGGCAGCCTCGGCCACATCTTCCAGACGCGTGGCGGCAAAGCCCTTTTCGGAAAAAAGCGTCAAGGCCGCCTCCATGATTTCGGCGGGGCGCTCTTCCTTGCGTCTTTGCCATTTCTGTTCAGCAGACTGGGACATGATTGGACTCAAGTTAATAACTGACCAGTCAGTTATTAACAGGGGCAGCCAAATGTGTCAACTGACTCGCGGGTCATTTTTGACAAATCAGAGGGCGCGGAGCGTATCCCGGGTGATTTCGGAGATATTCTTGCAACCGGCGAGCCCCATGGTGAGGTCGAAATCCGCTTTCATGTTCTTGAGAACGGCGGCCACACCGGCTTCGCCGCCCATGGCGAGGCCGTAAATATAGGGCCGTCCGAGGCAGACGGCGCTGGCGCCGAGGGCAAGCGCCTTGAAAATGTCGGCCCCGCCCCGCACGCCGCTGTCATAGAGCAGGGGCAGGCTGTCGCCGACGGCTGTCGCGATATCATTCAGTGCATCAAGGGCGCCGATGGCGCCATCGACCTGCCGCCCGCCATGATTGGAAACCACAATTCCGTCCATGCCGTAATCAATGGCCTTCAGGGCATCGTCGGGATGATTGATGCCTTTGAGCAGGATGGGCAGCGAGGTGTGATTGCGCAGGAAGGCGAGATGATCCCAGGTCAGTGCCGGGTTGGAATAGATGCCCATGAACTGAAGCGCGGCGGCGCCCATATCTTCCTCGGGTGTTTTGGCGAGCATGCCACGGAAGACAGGATCGGATGTGTATTGCGCGATGCCCTGGCCGATGAGGAAGGGCAGGTGGCCAAGGTCGAGATCGCGGATGCGCCAGCCAAGCAGCGTTGTATCGAGCGTGACGACAATGGCTTCGCAGCCACAATTTTCCGCGCGGCTGACAAGGCTTGCGACGAGATCATTGGATTTGGACCAGTAGAGTTGGAACCAGCGGGCCGCATCACCCATGGCGGCGGCGGTTGTTTCCATCGGCACGGATGCCTGATTGGAAAAGATCATCGGCACGCCTTCGCTCGCCGCGCCGCGGGCGGTTGCGAGATCGGCGTCCTTGTGCGCCATTTCCTGCACGCCAATCGGCGCCAGCAGCAAGGGGCTTGGATGCGTGCGTCCGAATAATGTGACGGAGCTGTCGCGCTCGGAGACATCGCGCAGCATGCGGGGGATGATGCGCCAGCGGTCAAAGGCGTTGCGGTTTTCGCGCATGGTGAGTTCGCCGCCAGCACCGCCTGCCACATAGGCAAAGGCCTCCGGCGACATCAATGCGCGGGCCCGGGCCTCGAGCTCAGGAAAGCTCGTCGGGATCTCCGGTTTGGTCTGGCCGAGCATGCCGTTGATATAGATTTCGCCCTGACGGGCGGCGCCAATGGCGGTCGAAAGATGGGTGGGCAGGCCGTCGGGCGCCTTGTCGGTCATGTTTTGTCTCCCTGAGGGCCGGATCTGGTGTCCGGCTTTTCATTATTGTCATGCGCGTTATTTTCAGGCGCGTCTGGTGTCTTGATGCGCTGCTTGCCGTCGAGTTCATTTTTCTGACGTTTTTTGAGCGCCTTGGCGATCAACTTATCCCCACCCTTGCGACCAAAGGCTATCCTGTTGGCTGCAGCCTGGGTTTCCTTGCTGCGTTTTTCACGAAGCTTGTCGCTCTGGCGGCGCTTTTTTCGGAAACTTGCCAAATTGACTATATTTTCGTCGTCCGAGCCCATAGTTTTCCCGCTATTGCACCAGGATTGCCGCATAATTGCCCTCAAGCTTTCCGATAAGCTTAGGCTAAAGACTTGGGGCAGGAAACCGAAGCATCATCGGCCGGACGCGGCCTTGAATTTTGACGGCGCCCGGGCCGTGCTGGAGTAACTATTGAATTCCTTTCTGACCTTTATTGCCGGTCTTATCGTGACATTGCTGCTGGCGGCCCTGATCGGCCCGAGCTTTGTCGACTGGAACCAGTATCGCGCGGGCATCGAAGCGCAGGCGAGCAAGGCCAGCGGGCGCGAGGTGCGCATTGAGGGCGATATCGACTTCAGCGTGCTGCCTTCGCCGCATATCCAGCTGAACAAGGTGACGATTTCGCAGGCGACGCCTGCGGGCGACGACATGTTTGCCCGCTTCGATGCGGTCGATGCCGAGGTGGCGCTGGCACCGCTTTTCGGTGGCGAGATTTCGATCACGCATATCACGATCATCCGTCCTGAAATTCATCTGGTCGTGGATGCGAAGGGCGAGGCAAACTGGCGTGATCTGATATCCGAAGAGGCTGCCTCGCGTGAGGGCGCCTTCTCGCTGGCGGCGACCAGCCTGGATGCGGCGAAATTTCAGGACGGCACGCTGAGCTATGTCAATCAGCAGTCTGGCCATAGCTGGCTGGCGCAGGATATTACCGGCAGCGTGACCGCGACCTCGCTGCTGGGACCGATGCGCGGTGACTTCGACATGAATGTGAATGACGTGCCGATGTCATTGAAGCTGGGCCTTGCCTATTTCGGCGGGAACAAGGCCTTTCCCGTGACGCTGGAAGCCGACCTCACCAAGAGTGACACGAAATTTCTTTTCAGTGGTCTGGCGACGGAATTCTCCGCCACGGCCCGTCTTGATGGCAATGGCAGCATTGAATATGGCAAGGCACCTGGCAGTGGCGGGGATGACGCGTTGCCGCCCGTGCGCGTGGAAGCAGGGCTTGTCGCGACAGGTAGCGGCGCGACATTTCGCGATCTTGCCGTGATGATGGCGGGCACAACGCTCAAGGGCAAGGCCGAGGCCAAATGGGAGGGGCGACCCTATGTCAGTATTGATCTGGCAACCGACGCGCTGACACTTGATCCGTTGGCGGATCGCTTTGAGAAATTTACCGCGGCCAATGGTCAACTGCTCAAGGCAATTTCAAGCCTCGATATTCCCACAAGCTATGACGCTGATCTCGCTGTCGATGTGGAAGGACTGATGACGCATGATGCCTTGATCCGCAAGGCCTCGCTGCGTGTGTCGCTTGAGAAGGGCGTGCTCGATATCGGGACGGCGCGCGGCGAAATCGGCGGCACCACGCAGGTGTCAGTCAACGGCCTGCTGCGTCCGGGCGAGGGCGGGAACCGCTTTCAGGGTGAGATGACCCTTGTGAGCCAAAGGCTGAGCGAACTCGCCATGTGGCTTAACGGGCTGCGCCATCCGGGAAAGCAGGAAGGGCCGCTTGCGAGCCTTCGCCTGAAAGGACAGAACCAGTTTGCCCTGACGAGCCAGCTTGATCTGGCTGCCGACACAATTTCCTTCAAGGGGATCAAGGCTGCCTATGCCACGACGGTGGATGACACGGCGTTGAGTGGTGATGTGAGCTATCAGATGCGCGCGGATGCCAATGATGTCGTGACGGCAAATCTGCGGGCCCGTGACTTTGATTTTGATCCGCTGCTGGCGCTTCAGCCTGTTGACGGCGCTTCGGGCCGGACATTTCTGCAAAGCCATGATCTCGGGCTCAAGATCAATGCCGACAGCGTGACGGCCTTTGAAACAAAACTGAGCGGACTGCAGGCTGACCTGCTGGTGCAGAATGGCAAGGCACATATCGAGACGCTGGAAATCGCCGATGTGGTTGGCGCAAAAATTTCACTGAAAGCCGACCTGTCGGGCGTGACGACAGGCGTATTGGCCGATCTGCAGGGGTCTTTTACCGGACGGATCGAGGCTGAAAAATTCGGCGAACTACTGACGCTTGCCGGATATGACGTGCCTGCCTTTCCGGCGGAACTCGCCCTTGATCTGACGGGACAATCGGGCGAAGCGGATGATGCCCAGGTGCGGCTCGATACGCTGACCCTGAAGGGCCTTGTGGGCGACAGCCGTGTCGATGCGGTGGTGAAGCGCCGCCACGAAAATGAAGGCGGCGTCGACCGCGTGGATATTCTTGCCAATGCGGTGAATGCGAATGGGGCTGATCTGCTGCGTCAGTTGCGTTTTTCGCCTGCGATTGACAATCCCGGCCCGGGCAATGCCTCGCTGCGGATGACGGCGACATCGGATTCAGATTACGACACGGAATTTCGTCTGAATGTGGGCGATGCGGTGCTGAAGACAGCGGGGACCATGCGCACGCCGCTGGAGGGCTATAGCTTCAAGGGCAAGCTCGACATTGATTCCCCCGATCTTGCCCGCCTGTTCTCGCTTTATGGCGCCCCGGAGGCGCTGGCTGATTTTGCCGAACGACAGGCCGATGGTACAGGCGTGGTGGTTTCAAGCGGGATGCAGGCCGACCGCACGCAAATGCATTTTGAGAATATTGAAGTGGTGGCCGGCAATCTCCGGCTTTCGGGCATGGCGGGATTTCAGCGCAGCCAAGATGAAAACGACAATGGCCGACTCACGGGTGACCTTGTCATGAACCGCCTTGATCTCGGCGGATTGATGGGGCTGCCTGTCGCACCGACGGAGGCAGCATTTGACTGGCCCGCCACCGCACTGGGCTGGCAGGTGCTGGGGCAGGTGGATGCCGATATGTCGGTGAAGATCGATCAGCTGCTGATGGGGCCTGCGACGTTTGAAAAAACCGATATGAAGCTGGAACTGACCGGCGGGGTGATGAATGCCGAGTCGGCTGCCGCCGAATTTGCCGGTGGGCGCGCGACGCTGAGCGCCAAGCTGACAGGCGGCGCGGCGGAGCCCGCGCTCAATCTGCTGGTCGCGGTCGATGATGGCAATCTGGATGCCGCGAGCAAAGAGCTTGTGGGCGTGCCGTTTGCGACCGGTCCCTTTGACGGGCAGTTGCAGATTGCCGGACAGGGCCGTAGCTGGCTTGCCCTTGTTTCATCCATGAAAGGCATGGCATCGCTCACCAGCAAGGGCGGCGCCCTGACTCCGCTCTATGTGGATGGCTTTGGCAAGGCGCTGGTGTCGCTCGAAAAGATGGATGGCTTTCCGCCTCTGGTCCAGGATGTGCTGATGTCCGGCACAACCTCCTTTGATGATCTCTCCATGGCCAGCGTGATCAGCGATGGCGTGATGGGGCTGAAAGATCAGAACGTGAAGCTTGACGGAGGAGAGGGGACGCTCTCGGCCTCGCTCGATCTGCCGCGACTTGCCATGACGTCGCGTCTGGATGTGCGGCTTGATGAGCTGGAGAAGGCGCCCGCTTTTGCGATCACGTCGCGTGGCCGGACGGGGGCGATGGAAACACGGACGGATACAGGCGCGCTTGAAAATTTCATTGCCGCGCGGCTCATCGCCAAGCAGGCCGAGGATCTGGGTGTGGGGGCGCTGCCGCCGGAACTCAGCAATCTGATCGGGTCGGCAGCCAATGACAACGCCGACAGCCGCCCGGCCAAAGCGGGCGGGGTGGCGCTGCCGCTGGCGAGGCCCTAGGGCTTGACCGCGCAGCTTGCCTTTTCGCGGAAGGCGGCCAGCACATAGACGCGCACGGCACTTGAGAGATTGCCCGCGCCGTCGCGCTCATCGTCGATGCGGCGGACAAGCTCATTGGCCGAGATTTTCTGCGAACAGGCGAGTTCCTTCAACGCATCCCAGAAGGGCCGCTCCAGCGAGATGCTGGTGCGGTGGCCGGCAATAGTGACGGAGCGTTTGATCTCATCGGTCATGGGATGATGATGCCATGACAAGCCATGCGAGTCATTGCCGTGATTTCAAGTCGTAGATGCGCCGACCAAGTCGGGGCATGACGTATTGAGGCCGGTGAGCCGAGATTATTCCGGGCTGATCATCTTTTCAGGGCGGACGACTTCGTCGAATTCGGCATCGGTGACATAGCCGCCACCGACAGCTTCCTCGCGCAGGGTGGTGCCGTTCTTATGCGCCGTCTTGGCGATCTTGGCGGCGTTGTCATAGCCAATCTTGGGCGCGAGCGCCGTCACCAGCATGAGCGAGCGGTTGAGACCGGCCTCGATATTGTCGAGACGCGGCTCAATGCCGACGATGCAATGTTCGGTGAAAGAGAGGGCTGCATCCGACATCAGGCGAACCGACTGCAGGAAGTTGTAGGCCATGACCGGATTGTAGACGTTCAGCTCGAAATGACCCTGGCTGCCGGCAAATGTGAGCGCGGCATTGTTGCCGAAAATCTGCACGCAGACCTGTGTCATGGCTTCGCACTGGGTCGGGTTGACCTTGCCGGGCATGATCGACGAGCCGGGCTCGTTTTCAGGCAGCGAGAGTTCGCCAAGACCGGCTCGCGGGCCGGAGCCCAGGAAGCGGATGTCATTGGCGATCTTGAAGAGGGAGGCGGCAACCGTGTTGATGGCGCCATGGCTGAAGACCATGGCGTCATGGGCGGCGAGCGCCTCGAACTTGTTGGGTGCTGTCGTGAAGGGCAGCTTGGTGATGGCGGCGATCTGCTCGGCCACGCCTTCGGCAAAGCCGATGGGTGCGTTGAGGCCGGTGCCCACAGCCGTACCGCCCTGGGCGAGCTGCATGAGGGCAGGCAGTGTCATTTCGATGCGCGCAATGCCGTTTTCGATCTGTTTGGTGTAGCCGGAAAATTCCTGGCCCAGTGTCAGCGGCGTTGCATCCTGCGTATGGGTGCGGCCGATCTTGATGATGTCCTTCCAGGCATTGGTCTTGTCGTTCAGCGCATTGCGCAGGGTCTGGAGGGCGGGCAGCAGCCGATGATGGATTTCCTCGGCGCAGGCAATATGCATGGCGGTCGGGAAAGTGTCGTTGGATGACTGGCTCATATTGCAGTGATCATTGGGGTGAACCGGTTTTTTGGAGCCCATTTCACCGCCGAGCATTTCGATGGCGCGGTTCGAGATCACTTCATTGGCGTTCATGTTGGACTGGGTGCCCGAGCCCGTCTGCCAGACAACGAGGGGGAAGTGCTCGTCGAGCTTGCCTTCCATGACTTCCTGCGCAGCGGCGACGATGGCGTCGCCGATTTTCTTGTCGAGGCGGCCCAGCGCCATATTGGTGCGGGCAGCCGCCTGCTTGACGATGCCGAGGGCACGGACGATGGGGAGGGGCTGCTTTTCCCAGCCGATCTTGAAATTGCCAAGACTGCGCTGCGCCTGCGCACCCCAATATTTGTCGCCGGGTACGTCGATGGGGCCGAATGTATCGGTTTCAGTGCGGGTCTTGGTCATGCGCATGTCCTCGGTTTGGGAAGTCCGTTGGTCGCTGATCTAGCATGAGACCGGCGCGGGGCCAAGGCTGAGGCGGTCTGGCGCTATTTCTTGCGGAAAGCGTCCAGGCTGACGACCTCGCCGCTATTGGCGGGGCTTGCGTCGGCTGATGAAGCTTCCTCCCCCTCGGCAACGGCTGGTGCGGTTTCTTCCTTCTGAGGCTCGATCACTTCAAACTGGAGACCGAACTGGACGCTCGGATCGAAAAAGCCCTGGACGGCGGAATAGGGGATGACGAGTTTTTCAGGGACCTTGTTGAAGGTGAGGTCGACCGAAAAGCCATCTTCGCGTACATCCAGATTCCAGAACTGGTGCTGGAGGACGATTGTCATTTCGTCGGGATACTGGCTGTGCAGCTTGGGCGAGATTTCGACGCCGGGGGCCTTGGTGCGGAAGGAGATGTAGAAATGATGCTCGCCGGGCAGACCTTCATCGCGCGCAATCTTGAGGGCGCGGCGAATGACACCGCGCAGCGCATCCTGCGCCAGACGGTCGTAATGCATCAGGTCTTCTTCGGCCAAGGGGATTACCTCTTAGAAACGTCGCTCGAACGTGCAGGACGTTGCCCGCAGCAGACTTTTATACGCTGAAACGGTAGAGGGTGAAAGCGCCAGCGCCTTACCGAGCGCCAAAGAGGGGTGTCTCTGAGGTCACAGGTCGGATGCTTTGTGCCTGATAAAGTTTGCGCCATTCCAGAATTTTGGGGTCGACCCTGCGTTTGTCCGGATGGAAGCCCGGCTTCATGTAGCTGAAGATGCCCAGCATGACGTGCCGCCAGATGCCCGGTGAGACCCAGAGATACCAAAAGCTGCGGCCATAGGAACGCAGGTTGAAGGCGTTGCCGCTTTTGGCCATGAGGATCATCTGCAGCACCGCGATGCCGAGGATGAAATCAAAGGTGGCAAGGCTCATGAGAAGGATGCGGCGCAGATAACCGCCAAAGCCCGGTGCGACTGTCTGATAGACATTGAAGGCGACGGCCTTGTGCTCTTCTTCTTCCATGGCATGCCACATCCAGAGGTCGCGATAGAAGGGATGGGCATTGGCCATGACGCGCTCATCGCCCAGAATGGATTCGGCAAAGAGGGCGGTGTAGTGCTCATAGGCACAGGTGAGCGCGAGCTGATCTTTCGCAGGCATCCAGCGCTTGGACCATTTGATGATTTTCTCCAGCAGGCGTTCGAGCCCGCTCATATCCATGCCATGGGTGCCGAGAAGGGCGTTGTAGCTCATATGCTCGCGCGAATGAGTTGCTTCCTGCGCGTAAAAGGCCTTCACGTCGCGGGCAAGATCGGGGTCGCTGATCTGGTCGGCAAAGAGGCGCACGCTGTCGATGAAGAAACGCTCGCCCTGGGGAAAGGTCAGCGACAGGGCATCGTAGAAATGGGAAATGGCCGGATCATCCGAGTGCCAGTTGACAGGCAGTTCCACTTCGAAATCGAAATGGATATTGCGGGGCAGGATGTGCGGCTCGCTGTCAGGTGGTGTGGTTTGCTGTTCCATCGGAAGTCGTCTCCCTTGTGGAAAGTGGAGGTTTCTGTTGCCAGGTACCTCCGAACCCCGCCTTACACGGCTAAGCGCAAGGACTTGAATCGAAGTGCCGGCACTGCTTACGCAGCGATAGCAACTTCAGCATAGTTGTCGTTGGCAACTATAAAACGGCCCGATGACGGCGGAACCATGCCGGGCAAAAGAGAAGTCTTTACACCCTCGTCGATCCTAGTTCGCCCCCTTGGTAGCCTTATCCCGCAGAATTGTGCGGGAAATTGGTGGAGGCGCCGGGTACTGCCCCCGGGTCCGAATGGTTTATTTCACAGCTCGTTTATCGCCATAGTCGGCTTGCGCCGACGCTTTACATATAGGGGATGGGGTCGCTTTTTGAAAGATGTGTGTCAGTGACATTTTCGGGGCGGCTTTTTGTGGCTATGGTGGCGGCATGGCGCTAAGGTTTGTGACGACTTCGCGCGTATGAAGCCGGGGGGCTTTGAGGGGTATGGAAAAATCGCTGCAACTGACGCGGCGCCTGTTTCTGACAGGACTTGCGGCAAGCAGTCTGGCTGCCTGCGCCACGGCCCCGCAGCCGCGACTGGCTGTGCGACGGGAGAGCGAAAGCGACCGCGCCCTGCGTCTGCTGGCGGCAGCCGCAAGCCAGATCGGGCGGACGCAGATTTACGATCCGGCCTATCAGGCGATTTCCTATCCCGGCGGCGATATTCCGCTGGAACGCGGTGTCTGTTCTGATGTGGTGATCCGTGCCTATCGGCAGGGGCTCAACTGCGACCTGCAGAAACTGGTGCATGAGGATATGTCTGTCGCGTTTGACCAATATCCCAATCTGCCCAAATGGGGCCTGAGCAAGCCCGATCCCAATATTGATCACCGCCGGGTTCTTAATCTGATGGTCTTCTTCAGGCGCCAGGGGGCGGCGCTGCCTGTGACGCATCATTATGCCGACTATCGACCCGGCGATCTGGTAACCCAGACGCTACCCGGTGACATGCCCCATATTTCGATTGTGGCCGATCACGGCGGATTTGGCGGAGCGCCGCGCATTGTCCATAATTGCGGCAAGGGTACACAGTTCTCAACTCTGGCCTTTTCCCTGCCGATTACGGGCCATTACCGCTATTTGCCGCAGACATTGGTGCGTGGCTATTCGGTTTGATTTAATCGGACGGCGGCACTGGAACGGCTGCGCCTGAAGGGGCTAAACTGGGGCGATTCTGAAGGATCCCTGTCATGCAGCAATATCTTGATCTGATGCGCCTTGTGCGCGACCACGGCGTCCTCAAGGGCGACCGCACGGGCACGGGCACGAAAAGCATTTTCGGCCATCAGATGCGTTTTGACCTGTCGGAAGGCTTTCCCATGGTCACGACGAAAAAGCTGCATCTGAAATCCATCATCCATGAGCTTTTGTGGTTCATCGCGGGCGACAGCAATATCGCCTATCTGAAGGCCAATGGCGTGTCGATCTGGGATGACTGGGCCGATGAAAATGGCGATCTGGGCCCGGTCTATGGGCATCAGTGGCGCTCCTGGCCGACGCCGGATGGCGGCAAGATCGACCAGATCAGGAATGTGCTTGAGCAGATCAGGAACAACCCCAATTCGCGCCGCCTGATTGTCTCGGCCTGGAATGTGGCTGACGTCGATGACATGGCGCTGCCGCCCTGCCACTGCCTGTTCCAGTTCTATGTCGCGGAGGGCAAGCTTTCCTGCCAGCTCTATCAGCGCTCGGCAGATATTTTTCTCGGTGTGCCCTTCAATATCGCTTCCTATGCGCTGCTGACCATGATGGTGGCGCAGGTGAGCGGGCTGGCGCCGGGCGAGTTCATCCATACGTTTGGTGACGCGCATCTCTACATGAACCATATGGCACAGGCCGAGCTGCAGTTGACGCGCGATCCGCGCCCGCTGCCGCAGATGCGCATCAACCCGGATGTGAAAAGCCTTTTCGATTTCACCTATGATGATTTCACGCTCGAAAACTATATGCCGCATCCCCATATCGCGGCACCGGTTGCGGTGTGAGCCATCGTCGGCGACAGTTGCTGACGGGACTGCTGACCGTGTTGATGCTGGCGCTGGCAGCGTTCGGTCTTTTCGCCATTCTTGAAAATACGCGGCCGCTCGATCCTGACCGGCTGCTTGTGCCCGACATCCGGTGAGCAAACCGGCGGGCGAGGAATATTCCGATGGATGTAAGTTTTGTTGTTGCGATTGCCGATAATGGCGTGATTGGCAGCGACAATGCGCTGCCCTGGCGCCTGGCGGGCGACATGGCGTGGTTTCGCCAGGTGACGAAGGGCAAGCCGCTGGTGATGGGGCGCAAGACATGGGACTCGCTGCCGCGCAAACCCTTGCCGGGGCGGCCCAATATCGTCATCACGCGTGACGCGTCCTTCAAGGCGGATGGCGCCGAGGTTTTCACCAATGCAATGGCGGCCCTGGCGCGCGCCAAAGAGCTTGCCACGGCGTCCGGCGTTGACGAGGTGACGGTGATTGGCGGCGCGCAGATTTATGATGCGCTGTTTGACGAGGCCACGCGCCTCTATATCACCGAGGTCCATGACCGGCCGGAGGGGGATGTGCGGTTTCCCTCTTTTGACGGGCGTGTCTGGAAAGAAGTGTCACGCGAGCTGCATGAGGCAGGTGAGAAGGACACATCATCCTACAGTTTTGTCGTGCTGGAACGCGACGGGAGAGAGACAGTATGACTTCGAGTGATATGGCCATGGCAGCGTCGCTGTCCTATGTGACGTTCAAGTCGCTGCATGAGACACCTCTGATGATTGCCGCGCGGCTGAGCGTGCCTTCCGGTGAGGGCAAAAAGCCTACGGTTATTCTGCTGCATGGCTCGGCGGGACCCTCGGCGCGAGAGACCGGCTATGCCGACAAGCTCAATGCGGTGGGCATTGCAACGATTGAACTCGATCAATGGGCGGCGCGCGGTCTTGGCGGTGGTGCCGCGGGGCGACCCAAGACGATTGTCGAGACATTGCCTGATGTTTATGGGGCGCGGGCCTATCTGGCGCAGCGGCCCGACATTGATGCGGCGCGCATTGGCGTGATGGGTTTTTCCTTTGGCGGCATTGCCTGCATGCTGGCAGCGACACATGCGCAGAACGACAAGTTCCTGCCTGACGGGCATTTCAAGGCGATCATGCCGGTCTATCCGATTGCCTATGCCTATAACAAGGCGCCGGGATTTGAGTTTGGCAATCTGGTCGATGCGCCGGTGATGCTGGTGACAGGCGCGCTTGACCAATATGATGATGACGAAGAGGCGGCGCCAAAACTTGTGGCGTCGCTGGATAAAAAGGATGCCGCAAAGATCACGGTTCAGGTGATGAAGAGTGCGCATCACTGTTTTGACATGCCCGGCGTGGAAGTCATTGTCACGGACCCGGCGTCGCATCAGGGTGCAGGTGGCGAGGTCATCATGCGCTTTAATGAAAAGGCGATGCTTGCGGCCCATCAGATTGCGGTGAATTTTTTCTCCGAGAATTTGTGAGATTGAATTCACGGCGCGTGTGAATGCGTTGCGGGCCGACAGCGGTTTATGTGACCCTGTCGGCATGCTAGGCTTGGTTTTCTGTTCCAGAAATTACGACACGGCATGATTCCTGACTGGCTCCATATTCTATCGATTGCCTTTCTTCTGCTTGGGCTTCTCTGCGCGGTGATTATTGCCGTTGATGAATATCGGCAGCCGCAGCACATGTGGATCATGAATCTGGTCTGGCCGGTGACGGCGCTGTTTGGCAGCGTCTTGTGGCTCTGGGCCTATTTCCGCTACGGGCGGCTCGCCACGCATTACCGCAAGGCAGGCGTGGCGGAAGACGGCGATGAAGCGCTCGCATCATTTGCCGTGATGGTCGGTAAGGCCGCTTCGCATTGCGGCAGTGGCTGCACGCTGGGGGATATTTGTGCCGAATGGCTTGCCTTTACCGTGCCGGCTGTCGCGATATGGTTTGGCTGGCAGTCACTCTTTGCCGAGAAGGTGTTTGCCGTCTGGATACTGGATTTCATCTTCGCTTATGGCTTCGGCATTTTTTTCCAGTATTTCACCATCGCGCCGATGCGCGGGCTCGGCTTCCGGGCGGGTCTCTTGGCGGCCGTGAAGGCGGACACGCTGTCGCTGATCGCCTGGCAGGTCGGCATGTATGGCTTTATGGCGATTGCCTATTTTGCCATATTCCCTGTCCAGTTCGGGGTCGAGCTCAAAACCAATTCGCCCGAATTCTGGTTTGCCATGCAGATTGCGATGCTGTGCGGCTTTGTGACGAGCTACCCGGTCAACTGGTGGCTGCTGAAAGTCGGCATCAAGGAAAAGATGTAATTTGCTGCCATCTTGCCCCTGTGCTGCATAGGCTCGCCATCACGCAAGAGTGGTGGTCTAATGCCGCCCACCGAATCCCCCCGAAGGAGCAAGACAATGGACGTGCGTGCGGCAGTGGCTTTTGAAGCGGGCAAACCGCTTGAGATCGAAACCGTTCAACTGGAAGGCCCGCGCGCGGGCGAGGTGCTGGTTGAAATCAAGGCGACGGGCATCTGCCATACCGACGCCTTCACATTGTCGGGCGATGATCCGGAAGGTCTTTTCCCCGCCATTCTCGGCCATGAGGGCGCGGGCGTTGTGGTGGAAGTCGGCCCCGGCGTGACATCGCTGGCGGTGGGCGATCATGTGATCCCGCTTTACACGCCCGAATGCCGCGAATGCGATTATTGCACCAGCCACAAAACCAATCTCTGCCAGTCGATCCGCACGACGCAGGGCCGCGGCGTGATGCCGGACGGGTCCAGCCGGTTCTCCTACAAGGGCAAGCCGGTGCTGCATTATATGGGCTGCTCGACTTTCGCCAATTACACGGTGCTGCCTGAAATTGCGCTGGCCAAAATCCGCAAGGACGCGCCTTTCGACAAGGTCTGCTATATCGGCTGCGGCGTGACCACGGGCATTGGCGCGGTGCTTTTTACTGCCAAGGTGGAAGCGGGGGCCAATGTCGTCGTGTTCGGCCTTGGCGGCATCGGGCTCAATGTCATTCAGGGGGCAAAGCTTGTCGGCGCGAACAAGATCATCGGTGTTGATCTCAACCCGGCACGCGAAAGCCTGGCCCGCCAGTTCGGCATGACGGATTTCGTCAATCCGAAAGAGGTGAAGGGCGACCTTGTCGGGCATCTCGTGGAACTGACCAATGGCGGCGCGGATTACAGCTTTGAATGTATCGGCAATGTGAACACGATGCGTCAGGCGCTGGAATGCTGCCACAAGGGCTGGGGAGAAAGCGTCATCATTGGCGTGGCCGGTGCGGGGCAGGAAATTTCAACGCGACCCTTCCAGCTGGTGACGGGACGCGTGTGGAAGGGCTCTGCCTTTGGCGGCGCGCGCGGGCGCACCGATGTGCCGAAGATCGTGGACTGGTATATGGACGGAAAGATCAATATTGATGATCTCATCACCCATACCATGCCGCTTGAAGAGATCAACAAGGGCTTTGATCTGATGCATGAGGGCAAGTCGATCCGCTCTGTTGTGCTTTATTGAGGTCATCTTATGCAGGACATTGATGTTGCCGTGGTGGGCGCGGGCGCTGCGGGTCTTGCCGCCGCGCGCCGCCTTACCGAGTTCGGTCTGACGACACGCCTTTTCGAGGCGAAGGCGCGCATTGGTGGGCGGACCTTCACCGATACGGAAACCTTCGGCTTTGCCTGGGATCGCGGGGCGCATTGGCTGCATTCGGCTGATGTGAATCCGCTGACACGCGTCGCCGATGCGCTGGGCCATGAATATTATGTGCGCCCGGAGGGCTGGTCGCGCTCGCTGCATCTGGGCGCGCGCTGGGCCGAGGAGGCTGAGCGGCAGGCTTTCACAGCGGATATTGAAGCCTCTTTCGAGGCAGCCCATGACATGGGGATGCGCGGGCTTGATGTGGCGGTGAGTGAGGCGCCCTTGCCTGATCCGCGCTGGCAACGCCTCGCGCGGCATTGGCATGAGGCGATCAGCGCTTTTCCGCCGGAAGAAATTTCCACACTCGATCTCGCCCGCTATCGCGACACGGAAAAAAACTGGCCACTGGTCAAAGGCTATGGGGCGCTGGTGGCGGCCTATGGCGCGGGTCTGCCGGTCTCGCTTTCAACGCCGGTAACGGCGATTGAAGACCTCGGCAGTCATGTTGTCGTGACGACGGCATCGGGCCCTGTTCGCGCGCGGGCCGTCATCGTCACGCTCTCCACAAATGTGCTGGCGTCAGGCGCGATCCGTTTCAAGCCCGGTCTGCCGGATGCCTTGCAGGCGGCGCTGGAGGTTCTGCCCACCGGCACGGCGAACAAGGTGGCGCTGTCCTTTTCGCGCGATGTCTTTGGCATGCCCGATACCTCCTATGTCAATTACATGGATGAACGGGATGTGACGGCCAATGCTTTCTCCATTCAGATCAGGCCTTTCGGGCATGAATTTGCGATTGCCTATCTCGGGGGGCATCATGCACATGATCTGGAGCTGGCGGGCGAAGCGGCCATGACGGAAGTGACGCGTGATGCGCTGGCGTCGATTTTCGGCAGTGATATGGCAAAGTCCCTGCTGAAGACGGCAACGACCGCCTGGGGCACGGACCCCTATACGCTGGGCGCCTATTCCTGCGCCAGGCCCGGTCATGCCGATGCGCGCAAGGTGCTGCGTGAGCCCGTCAGCGAGCATGTGTTTCTGGCAGGCGAGGCGGTGTCGCAAGACTGGTTCTCGACCGTACACGGCGCCTATCTGACGGGCATTGATGCGGCGGAAAAGGTGGCAGACGCCATCGGCCACCGGACGCAGCGGGCGGTCGCCTGATCCTATTTCCCTTTGAAGACGGGTGGCCGCTTTTCAAAAAAGGCTTTCACGCCTTCGCGCACATCAGCACTAGGATTGGCGATCATCACGGAGAGGGCGGCATCGCCAAGTGACTGTTCCAGCGATATGGTTTGTGCACGGAGCATCATGGATTTGGCAAGGCGCACGGCGAGGGGTGCACTTGCCGCTAGCCGGTTTGCAAGCTCCATGACATGTGCTTCCAGATCGGCTGCGGGCACAACTTCGGTGACGAGACCAAGGTCGCGGGCGGTCGCGGCATCATAGGTCTCGGCGAGCATGGTCATTTTGAGGGCGCGGTCGAGACCCATGGCGCGGGGAAAGAGCCAGGCCCCGCCTTCGTCGGGCAGCAGGCCGAAACGGCCTGATGTGTCGCCCAGTTTGGCCGTGTCGGCGGCGATGCGGATGTCGCAGGCCAGCGCCAGCGTGAGGCCGCCCGCGACAGCCGCGCCATTGATCGCGGCAATGACGGGTTTGTCGAGACGGGCAAGCGCCAGAATCACGCGGTGCATGCCGTCACGCATTTCGCGGCCATGGGAAAGCTGGCTTTTCATCAGATCGTCACGATGTTCATCGGCACCACTGACATCGCCGCCCGAGCAGAAAGCACGTCCTGCGCCTGTGATAATGAGGCAGCGAAGATCATCATCACGCAGATAGATATCCAGGGCGCGGACCAGTTCCTCACAGAGGCGGGTTGTGTAGGCATTCATCTGGCCGGGGCGGTTGAGCGTGATCTGCGCGATCTGCGGGGCGGGCCGCTCAAATATAATGTCCTGATCGTCCGTCATCGCCAAAATCTCCCCGAATTTAATTTGCATCCACTCTTCGGTGGGCCGCGTCTTTGTGCTTATACTGTCAGAAAGAAGAGCCATAGAAAAATGGTCGGCATTGAACCGGCCTGAAATGGACGGGGAGAGAGCCATGCACTCATATGACGATATTCTCTATGAGACCGGCGAAGGCATTGCCACCATTACGCTCAACCGACCCGACAGGCTGAATGCCTGGACGGCGGCGATGGAAAAGAGCGTGAAGCAGGCGATCGCCGCCGCTGTGGCGGATGATGATGTGCGTGTCATTATTCTGACAGGTGCGGGGCGCGGCTTCTGCGCCGGTGCCGATATGGATTTGCTGCAAAGCATCAAAGTGGATGAGAGCGAAGGCGCCTGGGAGGACCGGGAGCTGGCGCGCGCCACACGCGGCGATGGCAATGATTTCAAGAGCGGGCTCGGGCCGGATGTGAGCCCGCATTATGACGGGCGCTTCGGTTATCTGATGCAGGTGAGGAAGCCGATCATTGCCGCGATCAACGGGCCTGCCGCAGGGCTTGGGCTGGTGGTGGCGCTTTATGCCGATATCCGGTTTGCGGCCTCTGATGCCAAATTCACGACGGCCTTTGCCAGCCGCGGGTTGATTGCCGAGCATGGCATTTCATGGCTGCTGCCGCATCTGGTGGGGCCTGCCCGCTCGATGGACCTGCTTTTGTCGGCGCGCAAGGTGATGGCCGATGAAGCCGCCGAAATGGGGCTTGTGAACAAGGTCTTTGAGGCCGCCCATTTCATGGAGAATGTGCGTGACTATGCCCGCCATATGGCAAGCAATGTATCGCCGCGCTCCATGGCCGTGATGAAGGCGCAGGTCTGGAAATCCTATTATCAGAGTTTCAGCGAAGCGCTGGCCACCGGCGACAGCGAGATGCAGAAGAGTTTTGCCAGTGACGACTTCAAGGAAGGCGTGGCGCATTTTGTCGAAAAGCGTGCTGCGAATTTCAGTGGTCACTAGGCCCACCCCATTTCAATCTGACAACAACAAGAAAAACAACGGGAGTTGATTATGGCTGAAGCTAAACTTATCGCAGATGGTCTCCTTTTTCCGGAAGGCCCGATTGCCATGCCCGATGGCAGCATCGTGCTGGTGGAAATCAAGGGCGGGAATCTTTCCCGCGTGACGATGGATGGCAAAAAGGAAGTCATCGCGCATCTCGGTGGCGGCCCGAACGGGGCGGCGATCGGCCCGGATGGTGCCTGCTATGTCTGTAATGATGGCGGCTTTGAATGGCATGAGATGGATGGTCTCGTCATTCCGGGCGGCAAGCCGGCTGATTATTCCGGCGGGCGCATCGAACGCGTTGATCTGAAGACAGGTGAGTTCAAGGTTCTCTATACGGAATGTGACGGCAATCCGCTGATCGGCCCCAATGACATCGTCTTCGACAAGGAGGGCGGCTTCTGGTTCACCGATCATGGCAAGGCTGATGGACGTATCCAGCATCGTGGCGGGCTCTATTACGCCAAGATCGATGGCTCCATGATCAAGGAAGTGGCGTTCCCGATCCTCAGCGCCAATGGCGTGGGCCTCTCGCCCGATGAAAAGACGGTCTATGTGGCCGATACCTATTCAGCCCGTCTGCTGGCCTTCGATGTGGTGGCGCCGGGCGAAATCGGGCCGGATGCAGGCCTTGGCGGGGCGGGGCGCTATGTGGGCGCGGCGCCGGGGCACACCTATTTCGACTCGCTTGCCGTCGACGCCGAGGGAAATATCTGCGTAGCCACCATTTTGAATGGGGGCATTACCGTGTTTGCGCCGGATGGTAAGAACCATCACGTGCCGGTGGATGACATTGTGGTCACCAATATCTGCTTTGGCGGGAAGGATCTGAAAACGGCCTATATCACGGCTTCTTCCAAGGGACAGCTTCTGTCCATGGACTGGGCCGTGCCGGGCCTGCCCCTGAACTTCCTGAACAAGTGAGAGACATGTCCATGCGTATGATTTTGATGTCCCTTGTCGGTTCTGTTCTGCTTGCCGGTGCGGCGATGGCGATGGATGATCCGTTTGCCAATTATTACGACAACACGGTGGCGATTACCGGCGGTGGCGGTGAGGACCATGTCATCCATATCAACAAGGATGGCACCTATGAGAGCATCGCGCCCAACGGCACGATCAAGGGTGTTTGGAAACTGAAAGAGGCCGATGCCTGCTTTACCCAGACGGACCCGGCGGCCGACACCTATTGCGTGCCGGCGACGTCTCACGAGGTCGGCGAGAGCTGGGAACTGCATCTGGCTGACGGCGTGGTGGAAACCGCCACGCTGCAGGCCGGGCGCTGAGGGGCGACCTGAGAATTTGTCCGGGACCATGATGTCCCCGACATAATGCCCCGCTTATTGTGGCGGGAAACAAAAGAGGGAGGTCACTATGCGTATCATTTTGAGTCTTGTTGTTGCGTTTTTTGCGTTCACGGGCGTTGCCCTGGCATCCGACCCGTTCGCTGCGTTTTATGGCAATAGTGTCTCAGTCAGTGGTGCTGCCGGTGATCGCACGGTGCTGATCAATGAAGACGGCACCTATGAAACAGTGGGTGGTCCCTCGGGCACATGGTCGATAGATGGTGATCAGGCCTGCTTCACGCAGACAGAGCCCGCCGCCCCTGACGCCAAGCCCTATTGCGTGGCTGCTGAAGCCCGCGCTGTCGGTGACAGCTGGGAAATGACGGCGCCGGACGGTTCGACCGAAACGGCAACGTTGAATGCGGGTCGCTAATTTATCGCGATCTGACAGTTCTGATTTGACGGACGGCCGATCCCTTGCGGGGTCGGCCGTTTTTCGTTGCGGTACATGCCCGATCAGTCTTCGATGCTGATGCTCGGTGCCTTGCGGGCTGATTTGCCGGCAAGCTTGGCGGCGACGCGCGAGGCGATCTCGATATAGATTTTTGCCTCATCGCTCTCGGGCGCGGTTGCCACGACGGGGCGACCGGCATCCGATGTCTCCCGGATATTCATGTGCAGCGGCACTTCGCCCAGAAACTCCGTGCCGAGGCGCGCGGCCATGGCCCGGGCACCGCCTTCGCCGAAAATATAGGATTTCTCGCCGGAGCCGGGGCTGATGAAATAGGACATGTTTTCAACGATGCCGAAGATCGGCACATGGGTTTTCTCAAACATGGCCAGGCCCTTGCGGGCGTCGATGAGGGCGATTTCCTGTGGCGTCGAGACAATGACGGCACCGGCCAGCGGGACGCGCTGGGCCATGGTGAGCTGGGCATCGCCCGTGCCGGGGGGCATGTCGACGACCAGCACGTCCAGCTCGCCCCATTCCACATCCATCATCATCTGGGTCAGCGCGCTCTGCACCATGGGGCCACGCCAGATCATGGGCGTTTCCTCATCGACCAGAAAACCGATCGACATGCATTTGAGGCCGTAATTCTCCATGGGCAGCAATTTCTTGCCGTCGCGGGAGTCCGGCTTGCCCTTGATGCC
Source organism: Hyphomicrobiales bacterium (assembly GCA_016124805.1). GTDB lineage: Bacteria > Pseudomonadota > Alphaproteobacteria > Parvibaculales > Parvibaculaceae > Parvibaculum. The sequence continues at coordinate 524,508 of WGND01000003.1, forward strand.
CATCATGCGGGGCAGGGAGGGGCCGTAAATATCGGCGTCAAGCAGGCCGACCTTGAGCCCGAGATGGGAGAGGCCCAGCGCCAGATTGACCGCGAGGGTCGATTTGCCGACGCCCCCCTTGCCGCTGGCGACCGCCATGATGGCCTTGACGCCCGGTATATGGAGGGGCCCCTGTTTGGGCGATTGGGGCGGGGTGCCATGATTATGGCCCGCATGGCTGCTTTTTGCCGCCGGGGCCCGACCCGGCTGGTCGCTATGGGCGGTGAGAACGGCTGTGACGCTGAGAACGCCCGGCATTTTGCGCACGGCATCCTCGCAGGCCTTGCGCAGCGGCTCTTTGGTCTCGGCTTCTGACGGTTTGATTTCCAGACTGAAGCCAATATGGCCTTCGCGGATCACAATACCCTGGACAATTCCCGCGGAAACCACATCTATCCCTGTAGCGGGATCGATCATGTGGCCGAGAGTGCCCAGAATCGCTTCACGCGTTATGGGAGTTGAAACCTGCGTCATTCAATGTCGCTCGTGTTGTTCGTCGGGGAAGAAAAATCCTGAAAATCTGCGGGTTTCTTATGAAGAAGGCAAAAGTACCGCGACAGTTCGCTGTTTGCGCGACTCTGGTCAGTGTCATATAACCCCCGTGAGGCGGATTTCCAACCTGTCGATCTCAAAGCAATCAAAGGATATACATGCCCTGGAATGATCAGAATGGCGGCGGTGGCTGGCAAGGTGGCGGCGGTAATCGCGGCCCCTGGGGTCAAGGCCCCAAAGGCGGCGGCGGTAACCAGCCCCCCGATCTTGATGAACTGATCCGACGCGGACAGGAAAAGCTCAAACAGATTTTCCCCGGCGGCTCCGGTCGTGGCGGCGGGAGCGGCGGCACTGGCCTATCGGGCGGCGGGATGCGCGGCCCTCTGGCGGTTCTCGGGCTGATCGTGCTCGTGTTTCTTGGCTGGTCGTCCTTTTACCGGGTGAATACGGACCAGCAGGGCATCGTGCTTCGTTTTGGCGATTATGTGCGCAAGACGGAGCCGGGCCTGCATTTCAAACTGCCTTATCCGATTGAAACCGTGATGCTGCCCACCGTGACGCGGATCAATCGCGTCGATATCGGCCTTCGCGATACCGGCGGCAATACGTCGGTGTCGGTGGCTGATGAAAGCATGATGCTGACGGGCGATGAAAATATCGTCGATATTGGCGTTATTGTGCAGTGGCGCATCAAGGATGCCGAAAAATTCCTCTTCAATGTGGAAGGCGCGGCAGATGCCGTTAAGCCGGTTGCCGAAAGCGCGATGCGTGAAGCGGTTGGCCAGTCCCGCATTGAAGTGCTGCAGACAACAGGCCGGAACGCCGTTCAGGACAAGGTGCGCGGCTATATGCAGACAGCGCTCGATTCCTATGGCGCAGGTATTGAAATTACCGAAGTGAAACTGCAGAAGGTTGATCCGCCAGCGCAGGTGATCGATAGCTTCCGTGACGTTCAGGCGGCCCGTGCCGACCAGGAACGCATGCGCAATGAAGCTGAAGCCTATGCCAATACGGTGGTGCCGAAGGCACGCGGTGATTCAGCCCGCATCACACAGTCGGCTGAAGCCTATCGCGAGCAGATCGTGGCTGAAGCCCAAGGTCAGGCCAAGCGCTTCGAACTCATCTATGACCAGTACAAGCAGGCCAAGGATGTGACGCGCCGTCGTATCTATCTGGAAACCATGCAGTCGGTTCTGGGTGGCACGAACAAGGTCATCATGGATGACGCAGGCAAGGGTGGGGTGCTTCCCTATCTGCCGCTTGACGCCCTGAAGCCGAAAGCTTCGAGCGGCAGCAAGTCAGGCACCAGCAGTTCGAGCACCAGCTCGTCCTCAGGCACATCAACGTCAGGAGCCCGCTAATGCAGAAAATTGCCAGCATAGGTTCGGCTGTTCTTCTCGGCGCTTTCGCGTTGATCGCCTATCTCTCAGCCTTCACGGTCGACATGACCCAGCAGGCTCTGGTGTTGCAGTTCGGTGATCCCAAACGGGTCGTGAGCGAGCCGGGCCTTCATTGGAAGCTGCCCTTTGTTCAGAATGTCATTCTGATCGACAAGCGTCTTCTGACGATGGACTCGCCGACCGAGGAAATCATCGCCAAGGACCGCAAGCGTCTCGTTGTGGATGCTTTCGCGCGCTACAAGATCATTGATCCGCTGAAATTCTATCGGGCGGTGGGTGACCCCCGCTTCACAGAGCAGCGTTTGCAGCCGAACTTCGTGTCGTCACTGCGCAACGTGATCGGTGACAACAGCCTTGAAGAACTGGTGCGTGACAACCGCTCCGGGCTGATGGTGAAAATCCGCGATGCCTTCAGTCAGGCCGCCAATGAATTCGGGATCGAAGTGGTGGATGTCCGCATCCGTCGTGCCGATCTGCCCGAAGCCAACAGCCAGGCGATTTATCGCCGGATGCAGACCGAACGTGAACGTGAAGCCGCCGAGCTGCGCGCGCAGGGGCAGGAAAATGCCCAGCGTATCCGCAGCCGTGCCGACCGTGACGTGACAGTGCTGCTGGCTGATGCTGAACGCGACGCCCAGATCGCGCGTGGTGAAGGCGATGCGACCCAGAACAAGATCTATGCGGATGCCTATAGCAAGGATCCCGAGTTCTTCGCCTTCTATCGTTCCATGCAGGCTTATAAGGCGAGCATGACGGGCGACAACACGACAATGGTGATTTCACCGGACTCTGAATTCTTTGACTATTTCAAGAATGACAGGGGCGCGAAGTCCAAATAAACATATCAAGGGCGGGGCTTTCAGGCTCCGCCCTTTTTGTATCTGTGGTGCGAAGGAAGCGTTATGCGGGCGATTGGCGAGATGAAGCGTTTGATGGGGGCTGTGGGTGCCGCAGTGCTTATGGTCGCCCTGCCGGTGGCGACAGTCGCCATAGCGGCCACCACGTCGTCGGTCAGCTTTGCGCCGCTTGCCGAACGGCTTTTGCCCGCTGTCGTCAATATCTCGACAAGCGCCACGGTGAAGCGCGTGACGCCGAAAATTCCCGGTCTGCCGGAAGGCTCGCCGCTGGAAGACTTCTTCAATGAATTCATGGGGCAGCAGGGTGGCGCCAAGCCGCAGAAGGTGCAGTCGCTCGGCTCCGGCTTCGTGATTGATGCCAAGGGCATCATCGTGACCAACAATCACGTGATTGACGGCGCGGACGAAATTGAAGTGACCTTCACCGATGGCACGACACTGCCTGCGACGCTGGTGGGGGCGGATGACAAGACCGATCTTGCCGTGCTGCGGGTGAAGCCGAAGAAGCCGCTGGCTTTCGTGAAACTGGGCGACAGCGATGCTTCTCGCGTGGGCGACTGGGTGATGGCCATCGGCAATCCCTTCGGTCTGGGCGGCAGTGTGTCTGCGGGGATCATTTCCGCGCTTAATCGCGACATCCACTCAGGCAATTATGATGATTTCATCCAGACTGATGCGGCGATCAATCGCGGCAATTCGGGCGGGCCGCTTTTCAACACGGCAGGCGATGTGATCGGTGTCAATTCGGCGATCATCTCCCCTTCGGGCGAGTCTGTCGGCATCGGCTTTGCCGTGCCGACAAGCACGGTCAAGCCGGTTGTGGCGCAGCTTTTGAAACATGGTGAGACACGGCGCGGCTGGATTGGCGTGCGCATCCAGACGGTGACGCCGGAAATTGCGGAGTCACTTGACCTCGGCAAGCCGCGCGGGGCGCTTGTGGCCGGTGTCGCGCCGGGTGGCCCGGCGGAAGCGGCCGGTGTCGAGACAGGCGATGTGGTTGTCTCCTTCAACGGGCAGCCGGTGCGCGAAATGCGCGACCTTTCGCGCATCGTTGCAGAGACGGAGATCGGCATCAGCGCGCCATTTGTCGTACATCGCGACGGCAAGAGCGTGACGCTGACGGCCAAGGTCGGGCGGCTTGAGACATCGCAGGCCGAGGCGGCGACGGATGATGATGAAGCCGGCGATGAGAAGCCCGCCGAGGAAAAGAAAGTCACCCTGCTGGGACTTGGGCTCGTGGCGATGGATGACGAGATCCGTCGCGATTTCGAACTGGGCGATGATGCCAATGGCCTGATTGTCGTGTCGGTGGACCCGGACAGCGCGGCTGCTGAAAAGGGCATGCGCATCGGCGATATCGTTATGCAGGCGGCGCAGAAGGACATGAAGGCGCCGGCTGATCTTGAGGCCGCGATCAAGGCCGAAAAAAAGGCGGGGCGCAGTTCCGTGCTGCTGCGTCTGCTGACCCAGGGCAAGACGCGCTTCGTGGCCCTGCCGATCAAATAAGGTTCAACCCTTGATAATGTCGCTGGCGCGATAGCCCTGCAGATAGAGCAGGCTTGTCAGGTCGCCGTGATTGATGCGCGCCGCAGCTGCTTCGGCAACAACCGGCTTGGCGTGGAAAGCCACGCCGAGACCGGCTTCACCGATCATGCCGAGATCATTGGCGCCATCGCCTACCGCCATGGTGGCGATGGCGGGCAGTCCATATTCGGCGCGCAGGCTGACCAGCGCATCGATCTTGGCCTGACGCCCGAGAATGGGCATGGCAACGGCGCCTGTCAGCTTGCCATCTTCAAAGAGCAGTTCATTTGCCTGATTGATGTTGAAGCCCACCGCCTTGGCGACGCGCTGCGTGAAGAAGGTGAAACCGCCCGAGACGAGGGCGCAGGTGGCGCTATGGGCGCGCATGGTGGCCGTCAGGCTGCGACCGCCCGGTGTTTCGGTGATGCGCTTTTGATAGACGCGTTCAAGCGCGTCGAGATCAAGACCGCGCAAAAGGCCGACACGTTCGATGAGGGCGGGTTCAAATTCGATTTCGCCGCGCATGGCGCGTTCGGTGATGGCCGCGATTTGCGGCTTGATGCCGAGTTCGTCGGCCAGCTCGTCGATGCATTCCTGCTGGATGATGGTGGAATCCATGTCGGCAACGAGCAGCTTTTTGCGGCGGCCTTCAACGGGCTGTGATGCGATGTCGATGGCAATACCGGCCAGCGCCGCGCGCACGGCGGCTTCGGCAGCGGCGCGATCAGCGCTTTCAAAGGGAATGTCGCAGGCATGACCGGGCGCGAGCCAGTCGACCTCACCTGAGGCGGGCAGAGCAGCCCTGGCGCATTCGACATGGGCCGGTGCCAGCGGTGTCGCGTTGTTGCCGATCAGGGTGAGGACATTATTCATGCTGCGCGTCTGCCTTGCGTTCTTTTGGGGGGCTTTGCCCCCGCATCCATGCCTTTTGCGTCGTGCTGGTTTATAAGACGGGGCAGGCCTGAACAAGCCGGGCCGATATAAAGTGGAAAGACCCCGTGACCGAAGCTTTCACAACGCAAGGCGCCATTCTTATTGCAGGGCCGACGGCAAGCGGCAAGTCCGCGCTTGCCATGGCGCTGGCAGAACGGCTGGGCGGGGAAATCGTCAATGCCGACAGTATGCAGGTCTATGCGCCGATGCGGGTGCTGACGGCACGGCCTGATGCGCGCGACGAAGCTGCCGTCCCGCACCATCTTTACGGCATGCTGGCAGCCGATGCGCGCTGTTCGGCCGGGCGCTGGGCGGTGATGGCCGCGAAAGTGATTGAAGAGATTGAGGGGCGCAGCCATGTGCCGATCATTGTTGGCGGCACGGGGCTCTATTTCAAGGCGCTGAGCGAGGGGCTCTCGCCGATCCCGCAGGTGCCCGATGAGGTGCGCGCGGCGGCGCGGGCCGATGTCGCCGAGGCGGGGCCAAGGGCCCATGACCTGTTGGCCGCACTTGATCCTGATCTGGCGCAGAGCATTCGCCCGAGTGATCCGCAGCGCATTGCGCGCGGCATTGAGGTGGCGCGCGCGACGGGTCGGCCGCTCTCGGCCTGGCAGAAGGAACCGCCCGAACCGCTGATTGAGGGACGGATCGCCCGGATTGTGCTCGCCCCGGAGCGGGCATGGCTGCATGAACGCTGTGACCGGCGTTTTGCCCTGATGGTGGGCGCCGGGGCGCTGGATGAGGCAGCCGCCATGGCCCGTCTTGACGTTGATCCCATGCTGCCGGCCATGAAAGCGCTGGGCCTGCGCCCGCTGATTGCGCATCTGGCCGGGGAGACAAGCCTTGAAGAGGCTGTGGCCGCCGGCAAGGCGGAGACGCGGCGCTATGCAAAACGGCAGGAAACCTGGTTTCGTACTCAGATGATTGCGTGGAATGCCTTTTTTGAGCAAGATTCGGAAAGCCTTAAGGCGAAAATCTTCTCATTTATTGACGATTTCGGGTTGACCCGGTCCTGATGGGCGGCTAGGTTGCGCTCGCTTTTGAGGTTGCCCCTTTGCGTCCGCCCCGGCTTGTCCGGGGCTTCCACGTTTTGAAGGGCCGGTTCAGGGGCATGGATGGCCCGAATGACCGGGCCAGAACATGATGAGCTACAGGAATACGAAAATGGCTGCCCAGACGATGACAGGCGCGGAAATTGTGATCAATGCACTGGTTGACCAGGGCGTCGATACGATTTTTGGCTATCCGGGCGGCGCGGTGCTGCCGATCTATGATGCGCTGTTCCAGCAGAACAAGATCCGCCACATTCTCGTCCGCCATGAGCAGGGCGCGGTCCATGCCGCCGAGGGCTATGCGCGCTCGACGGGCAAGCCCGGCGTTGTGCTGGTGACGTCAGGCCCCGGCGCGACCAATGCCGTGACGGGTCTGGCCGACGCGCTGATGGATTCCATTCCGCTGATCTGCCTGACAGGGCAGGTGCCAACCCATCTGATCGGCTCGGACGCGTTTCAGGAATGTGACACGGTCGGCATCACGCGCCATTGCACCAAGCATAACTGGCTGGTGAAGTCGGTCGATGATCTGGGTCGCATCATGCATGAGGCTTTTTATGTCGCGACGAATGGCCGTCCCGGTCCGGTCGTCATCGACATTCCGAAGGATATCCAGTTCCAGTCGGCGGAATATGCGGGCATGCAGAATGTCGCGCACAAGACCTATCGTCCGCGCGTGAAGGGCGACATTGAAGCCATTCGCGAGGCGCTTGAGCTGATTGCCAATGCCAAAAAGCCGATCTTCTATACCGGCGGCGGCGTCATCAATTCAGGCCCTGTCGCCAGCCAGCTGCTGCGCGATTTCGTGCAGCTGACGGGCTTTCCGATCACATCGACGCTGATGGGCCTTGGCGCTTATCCGGCCAGCGGCAAGAACTGGCTTGGCATGCTCGGCATGCATGGCACCTTTGAAGCCAATAATGCCATGCATGATTGCGATGTCATGATCAATATCGGGGCGCGGTTTGATGACCGCGTGACGGGGCGTCTTGACGCTTTCGCGCCCAATTCGAAGAAAATCCATATCGATATCGATGCCTCGTCGATCAACAAGAATGTGCGTGTTGATGTCGGCATTATCGGCGATTGCGCCCATGTGCTGGAAGACATGATCCGCCTCTACAAGGCCAAGGCGATCCGGCCTGACAAGGCGGCGCTGGCAGACTGGTGGAAGCAGATCGATGTCTGGCGTGATCGCAAGTCGCTCTCCTACAAGGCGTCCGACGAGGTCATCAAGCCGCAATATGCCATTCAGCGCCTGCATGAGCTGAGCAAGGGACGCGACACCTATATCACGACCGAAGTGGGTCAGCACCAGATGTGGGCGGCACAGCATTTCCCCTTTGAAAAACCCAATCACTGGATGACATCGGGTGGTCTGGGCACGATGGGCTATGGCCTGCCGGCAGCTGTCGGTGTGCAAATCGCGCATCCCGACGCGCTGGTCATCGACATTGCGGGCGAAGCCTCGATCCAGATGTGCATGCAGGAAATCTCGACGGCGGTGCAGTTCATGCTGCCGGTCAAGATTTTCATCCTGAACAATGAATATATGGGCATGGTGCGCCAGTGGCAGGAACTGCTGCATGGCGGGCGCTATTCGCACAGCTATTCGGAGTCGCTGCCCGACTTTGTGAAGCTTGCCGAGGCCTATGGCGCCACGGGCATTCGCGCCAGCACGCCGGGCGAGCTGGATGCGAAAATCCAGCAGATGTTCGATACGCCCGGGCCGGTCATTTTTGACTGTCTGGTCGACAAGAAAGAGAACTGCTACCCGATGATCCCCTCGGGGGCGGCGCATAATGAAATGATCCTTGCCGATGATGAGGATAGTGCGAGTGTGAGCGAAGAGGGCAAAATGCTCGTATGAACAGGCTGTTGCCCCTCACCCTCCCGCTTCGCGGGTCCCTCCCTTTCCCCATGGGGGAGAGGGTCAGGGGTGGGGCGATCACAAAAAAACCTTTCCAGTCCGCCCTAATCCCAATACAGAGACGCTTATGAACGCTGAGAACAAGGTCGAACGGCACACAATGGCCGTCCTCGTGGATAATGAGGCGGGTGTGCTTGCGCGCGTCATCGGCCTGTTTTCAGGTCGTGGCTACAATATTGAAAGCCTGACGGTGGCCGAGGTCGATCAGGCCGAGCACACATCGCGCATTACCGTGGTGACCACGGGCACGCCGATGGTGATTGAGCAGATCAAGGCGCAGCTTGACCGTATCGTGCCGGTGCACAAGGTCGTGGACCTGACCACCGAGACGCATGCGATTGAGCGTGAAATGGCCATGGTGAAGGTGGCGGGCACAGGCGAGAAGCGCGTCGAAGCGCTGCGTCTGTCGGATGCCTTCCGTGCCCGCGTGATTGATACGACGCACACGTCCTTTGTTTTTGAAGTGACGGGGACGCCGGAAAAGATCGATGCCTTTATCGGGCTGATGCGCCCGCTGGGGCTGGTGGATGTGTCGCGTACCGGGGTTGTCGCCATCGCGCGCGGCCCGGAAGCGATGTGAGCATATTGAAGCCCTCTCCAAAGAGCGGGTGAGACAGGACAAGAAGAAGGAAGCTGACTATGCGCGTTTATTACGACCGTGATGCGGACGTGAACCTCATCAAAGGCAAGAAAGTCGCCATCATCGGTTATGGCAGCCAGGGCCATGCCCATGCGCTGAACCTGCGCGACAGTGGCGTGAAGGAAGTGGCTGTGGCGCTGCGCGCCGGCTCGGCAACAGCCAAGAAGGCTGAAGGCGAAGGCCTGAAGGTCATGACGGTGGCTGATGCTGCCAAATGGGCCGATGTGCTGATGATGCTTACGCCTGACGAGCTGCAGGGCGACATCTATCGCGAAGACCTGCATGAGAACATGAAGCCGGGCGCCGCACTGATGTTTGCCCATGGTCTCAATATTCATTTCAACCTGATCGAGCCGCGCGCCGATATTGACGTGCTGATGGTGGCCCCCAAGGGCCCCGGCCACACGGTGCGTTCGGAATATAAGCGTGGCGGCGGCGTGCCTTCGCTGATCGCCGTGCATCAGGATGCCTCGGGCAATGCCATGGATGTCGGTCTTTCCTACGCTTCGGCCAATGGCGGCGGTCGCGCCGGCATCATCGAGACAACCTTCCAGGAAGAATGCGAAACCGATCTCTTCGGCGAGCAGGCTGTTCTCTGCGGTGGTCTCGTTGAACTCATCCGCGCCGGTTTTGAAACGCTTGTCGAAGGCGGCTATGCCCCCGAGATGGCCTATTTCGAATGCCTGCATGAAGTGAAGCTGATCGTCGATCTGATCTATGAAGGCGGCATCGCCAACATGAATTACTCAATCTCCAACACGGCTGAGTATGGCGAATATGTCACCGGCCCGCGCATCATCACCTCGGAAACAAAAGCCGAGATGAAGCGCGTTCTCGAAGACATCCAGAGCGGCAAGTTCACGCGCGACTGGATGCTGGAAAACAAGGTCAACCAGACCAGCTTCAAGGCGACACGCGCCCGCAACGCCGCGCATCCGATTGAAGAAGTAGGTGCTCGTCTGCGCGAAATGATGCCGTGGATTTCGGCCAACAAGCTCGTCGACAAGGCCAAGAACTAAGCCATCAGGCTTGCCTGGATCAGGGCCTCCTGCGGCAACGCAGGGGGCCTTTTTCATGGCGGCATGACAGGGCAGGGGCTGGGGCCTATAATAGCCACAATAAAAATAGTGTCTTTTCGCGAAAGCCCTCAGAATCAAAAGCCTTTCGGGAAACTGCGTCGGTTTGGCACTTGACCCAAAAAGTAAGAATGATTATCACTAGCCACTAATATGATAATCATTCGCAGGAATTAAAATGAACAAGATGGTCCTTATCGGCGGCGCAGCTCTGGTCGCCGTGGCTGTGGTTGCCGGTGTGATGCTTTCCGGTCGTGAGACAGACGGCTCTGAAACCGTGGCGGCGAACGATGAAACGCCGACGGTGGAAATCAGCATCGAGAACCATCTCTTCTCGCCTGCCGAGGTTGAGCTTCCGGCTGACCAGAAGGTGAAGCTCGTGATCAAGAATCTGGACCCGACTCCAGAGGAATTTGAATCCCATGAATTGAACCGCGAGAAGATCATCGCTGGCAATTCGGAAGGCGTGATCTATGTCGGTCCCTTGAAGGCGGGGACCTATCCTTTCTATGGCGAGTTTAATGAAGACACCGCCCAGGGAAAGATCATCGTCAAATAATGACAGCGTGAAACGCTGAGCCCCTCAAAAGGATTTTCCCATGCTTGCGACACTCATCATCGTTTTCCGTGAAGTCATTGAGGCGGCGCTCGTTCTGAGCATTGTCGCGGCGGCGACCGCCGGTGTGGCTCATCGCAATCGCTGGCTGGCGATCGGTGTGGGCGCGGGCCTCACCGGTGCTGTTATCGTGGCGGCTTTTGCCGGCAGGATTTCGTCTTCGCTGGAAGGCTCAGGCCAGGAAATCTTCAATGCGAGCGTTCTCTTTCTCGCGGTGCTGATGCTGGGCTGGCACAATGTGTGGATGGGCCGTCATGGCCGCGAACTGGCCATGGAAATGAATGCAGTCGGCAAAGCCGTGTCGACTGGTGCGCGGCCACTCTATGCCGTGGCCATTGCGGTGGGTGTCGCCATTCTTCGTGAAGGGTCGGAAGTTGTTCTCTTTCTTTATGGCATTGCCAGCACGGGCGTTGATGGCGCAAATCTGCTGGCGGGCGGTCTTGCCGGTCTGGTAATCGGCGCGGCGCTGGGCTTTGCGCTCTATAAGGGCCTCGTCAATCTGTCGACCAAGATGCTCTTTGGCGTGACGAGCTGGCTGATCCTGCTGCTGGCGGCGGGGATGGCTGCGACGGGTGCCAAATATCTCGTGCAGGCCGGCATTCTTTCGGCCATGGGCCCGGCGCTTTGGGACACAAGCTGGCTTCTGGATGACTCATCTGTCTTCGGCAAGATGATCCATGTGCTGACCGGCTATGCCGCGCGGCCCCTGCCGATCCAGCTGATCTTCTATGTCGTGACGCTTGTCGGTATCGGCACCATGATGAAGCTCTTTGGAAGCGCCCCCAGCACGAACAACAAGAAAACCGTGCTGGCCTGATCAGGCGATTGTCACAACAACAAAGGCGCTCATTCCAGATGGATTGGGCGCCTTTTTTTTAATGCGCGTGTTTGTCGGGGCAGTCGCCGCCTTCGATCTGGATGGTGGCGTGTTCGATGTCAAAGCGCCCGGCGAGGCGGGATTTGAGGTCAGCCAGTGTCTGTGTCGCATCGGCATCCTTGCGGAGTGTGGCATGCAGGGTGACGAGCGCCTTTGACGAACTCAGCGACCAGGCATGGATATGATGGATGTCGGTGACGCCGCTGACATTGGCGATGAGATCCTGCGCGATGGTTTCAGGCTCGGTGCCGGGCGGTGTGCCCTCCATGAGGATGTGGGCTGACTGGCGTGTGATGCTCCAGGCGCTGCGCGCGATCAGCAGCGCGACAATGACGGAGAGGATCGGGTCAATTGCCATGAAGCCAGTCGCCATGATGATGGCGGCGGCGACGATGGCGGCCACCGAGCCGAGCAGGTCGCCCAGCACATGCAGCGCGGCGCCGCGAATGTTGAGGTTGTCCTCGCCCCCATGCAGCATGAAGAAGGAGACGACATTGACCGCCAGACCCGCCATGGCGACCCAGAGCATGATGCCGCCGAGCACCGGCTGGGGATCGGCGATGCGCATGCCGGCTTCAAAGATGATCCAGACGACAAGCGCCAGCATGGCGATGCCATTGACGAAGGCGGCGAGAATTTCGGCGCGTTGATAGCCATAGGAGCGGGCCGTGTCGGCCGGTTTTCTGGTCAGGCGCAGGGCAAGCCAGGCCATGAGCAGGGCGCCGGTGTCGGTGAGCATGTGGCCGGCGTCCGCAATGAGCGCCAGCGAGCCCGCATAAAGGCCGCCCAGCACTTCGATGAACATGAAGCTGCCCGTGATCCACATGGCGATCAGGACACGGCGTTCATTGCCTGGCGCGTGATCATGGTCATGTGCATGGCTGTGATGGTGGGCGCTCATTCGGGGTCCTCATTCACATGCGCGATCATGTCGGCGATGACGCGCGATACATGGGCATCGTGGATTTTGTAGAATATCTGCTTGCCGCGCCGGTCTGCCGTGACGAGACGGGCAGCGCGCAGCAGACGCAGATGATGGCTGACGAGGGAGAGGGAGAGGCCGAGATTTTCGGCAATCTGCCCGACGGCGACGGGCTCGCCCAATGTTTCCACCACGATTTTCAGGCGGCTGGGATCGCCCAGCATCTTGAACATGTCGGCCAACTCGACGGCCTTGTCTTCGGCCAGTGTCAGCGGTTCGGCCAGTGCGGAAGCCGTATGGGCATGGGCGGCAGGGCGGGACATATTTCACCAACAGTTGAATATCTATTCAATTGTTATCAGATGTGTCGCGGCCTTGCAAGATGGTTCGGACAGGCCGGAATCCGTGATAAACCCCGGTCATATTGATTCAGGAGGCTCCATGCGCATCGGCACCCCCCTTACAGCGTCGGCAACCCGCGTGATGCTGCTCGGCTCGGGCGAACTCGGCAAAGAGGTCGCCATTGAGTTGCAGCGCTATGGCGTGGAAGTGATCGCGGTGGATCGCTATGCCGATGCGCCGGCCATGCAGGTGGCGCATCGCAGCCATGTGATTGCGATGAATGACGGCAAGGCGCTGAGGGCCCTGATCGAGCAGGAGCGCCCGCATCTGGTGGTGCCGGAGATCGAGGCCATCGCGACCGATATGCTGGCCGAGATCGAGGCGGAGGGGCTGGCGGAGGTGATTCCGACGGCGCGTGCCGCCCAGCTCACCATGAACCGCGAGGGCATTCGCTGTCTGGCGGCTGAAACACTCGGGCTGCCGACATCGCCCTATGCGTTTGCGTCCACCGCCGAAGAGCTGCGCGCCGCGGCAGACAGGATCGGCTATCCCTGTTTCGTAAAACCCGTCATGTCGTCTTCCGGCAAGGGGCAGAGCTATGTCGAAGCGCCTGATGCCGTTGCGGCAGCCTGGGAGGCTGCCATGTCGGGCGGGCGGGTCGAGCAGCCGCGCGTGATCGTCGAGGGCCGCATTGATTTTGACTATGAGATCACGCAGCTCACCGTGCGTGCCCAGGGGGCTGACGGCACCATCGAAACGCATTTTTGCGCGCCGATCGGGCATCGGCAGGTGAAGGGCGATTATGTGGAAAGCTGGCAGCCGCAGGTGATGAGCCAAGCAGCGCTTGCCGCCGCGCGCGACATATCGGCCAGGGTGACTGCCGCGTTGGGCGGGCGCGGCCTTTTTGGTGTCGAGCTTTTCGTCAAAGGTGATCAGGTCTGGTTTTCCGAGGTGAGCCCGCGCCCGCATGACACCGGGCTGGTGACGCTTGTGACGCAATATCAGAGTGAGTTCGCGCTGCATGCCCGCGCCATTCTGGGGCTGCCGGTCTCGACGGAGCTGATGTCGGGCGGCGCGAGTGCGGTGATTTACGGCGGCATGGCGGCCAAGGGCATTGCCTATGAGGGGCTGGACGAGGCTTTGGCCCTGCCGGGCACCGAGATCAGGCTTTTCGGCAAGCCGGAGGCCTTTGAGCGTCGCCGCATGGGGGTGGCGCTGGCGCGTGGTGCTGACGAGGCCGAGGTCCGGGCCCGGGCGCTGGCGGTGGCAGCCAAAATCTGCCCTGTTCGGGGCTGACCGGCGGAATTGCAAAACCGCTCAACGCTTTATGCAAAACCAACTTGCGAGCGGCTCTCAAGGGTCTATTCTGCATGTGCGCAATTCAGGGCTCATCCTGATTGCAAAAATGCAGTGATGACGCATGAATTGGGATGATCTTCGCTATTTTCTGGCCGTTGCGGCAGCTGGCAGCCTGTCTGGCGCCGGGCAGCAACTGGGTGTGAACACCACCACGGTGCTGCGTCGCGTGGGGTCGCTTGAAGATGATCTGGGCACGCGCCTCTTTGAGCGGGAGCGGACGGGCTATCGCCTGACACCTTCGGGGGAAAAGCTCGCCGAGGCGCTGGAGCCTGTTGACCGGCGTCTGGCTGCCTTGCCGCGCGACTTTGTAGCGGATGACAAGGGCCGCGAGGCCGTGGTGCGGCTGGCGGCGGGGGATTCGATTGCCGCAGGGATCATTGCGCCCGAATATCCCTCATTTCGCGAGCAGCATCCGGGCCTTGCGCTCGATATCGTGCCTGATCCGCGCATCTCGGCGGCGGGTGGCGGCGTGCCGCGTATTGGCAATCCGATGCGCGATGTCGATCTGGCGCTGCGTCTGGCCCGTCCCACGCAGGGCGACATGCTGATGCGCAAGCTCGGCGATATGGGCTTTGGGCTTTATGCCTCGCCGGGGTATCTGGCGGCGCGCGGGACACCCCAGCAGATGGGACAGATGAGTGACCATGACGTGATCGGTTTCTCGGAAGGGGAAACACCAATCGGCCCGGTCTGGTGGCTGTCGCGGGCGGAAAAGCCTGCCCATGTGGTGATGCGGGCTGCCAGCGACATGGCCCGGGCCGAGGCGGCGCGCGAGGGCATGGGGCTTGCCGCCTTGCCCTGCATCATGGCGGAGGGTGATGGGCGGCTGACACGCGTTTTCGGGCCGGAGATTATCGGGGCGCTGGAGATCTGGCTGATGGCGCGAAACGACCTGGCGCAGCTGGCCCATATCCGCGCCGTCATGGCCTTTATGGTGGAGGCGGTGAAGCAGCGGCGCGGTCGCCTGGAGGGGCGGCTGCATGATGTTACGGAACTGCCTGCACCCCAACGCGCAAACCCTTGAATACTTGGCCGAAAACAGGCATGCCCATTGCCTTTTCTCAAAGATTCACAGTAAAAAGCATAGGAGGCATGGGGGGTGCCGATTCATCCGTTTTTTCTTGAGGAACCATCCCATCGGACGGCTTTTCAGAATAAGCAGACATAAACCCGAAAAATGCCTGTTGGGACGCAATCTGCCTCAGTTTGGTCCCAAAGTTTCGCATGCTGCATGTTGGTAGGTCATCTCTCCAACGCCCTGAATAATCTGGCACTTCGTCCAGAGGACTGACTTCTTAGGGTTGCGATCAAAGACCCGCCGGATTGAGTGACCTTGACTGATATGGCTGATTCCCGAGTTTTGATCTTCGATACGACACTGCGCGATGGTGAACAGTCACCGGGCGCATCGATGACGCTTGAAGAAAAAATCCAGATTGCCGAATTTCTTGACGCCATGGGCGTCGATATTATCGAAGCCGGTTTTCCGATTGCCTCCAATGGCGATTTTGAATCGGTGAGCGAAGTCTCGCGCGTGGTCAAGAATGCCGTTGTCTGCGGTCTGGCGCGCGCCGGCGCCAAGGATATTGATCGCGCCGGTGAGGCCCTGCGTCAGGCCAAGCGTGGCCGTATCCACACCTTCATTTCCACAAGCCCCGTTCACATGAAGCACAAGCTGCAGATGGAACCCGAAGCGGTTCTGGATGCGGTGGTGCGCAGCGTGACCATGGCGCGCAATCTTGTGGAAGATGTGGAATGGTCGGCCGAAGATGCCACGCGCACGGATCGTGATTTCCTTTGCCGCTGCGTTGAAGCCGCCATCAAGGCCGGGGCGACCACGATCAATATTCCCGACACGGTGGGCTATACGATGCCGCAGGAATATGCCGAGATCATCGGCATGCTGCGGGCGCGCGTGCCCAATATCGATCAGGCCGTTCTCTCCACCCATTGCCATAATGATCTGGGGCTGGCCGTGGCCAATTCGCTGGCCGGTGTGGCGGCGGGCGCGCGGCAGGTCGAGTGCACGATTAATGGCATTGGCGAGCGGGCGGGCAATGCCGCGCTTGAGGAAGTGGTGATGGCGCTGCAGGTGCGCCAGGACATCATGCCCTATCAGACGGGTATTCAGGCCGCCATGATCGCGCGCGCCTCGAAGCTCGTTTCGGGCATTACCTCCTTTCCGGTGCAATTCAATAAAGCCATTGTGGGGCAGAATGCCTTCGCACATGAATCCGGTATCCATCAGGATGGGATGCTGAAGAACAACCAGACCTATGAGATCATGACCCCCGAGAGTGTCGGCATCACCAAATCTTCGCTTGTGATGGGCAAACATTCAGGTCGCCACGCCTTCCGCGAGAAGCTGAAGGAGCTTGGCTATGATCTCGGCGAGAACGCGATGGAAGATGCTTTTGTCCGCTTCAAGGCGCTGGCCGACAAGAAAAAGCATCTGTTCGACGATGATCTGGTGGCGCTGGTTGATGATGAGGTTTCGCGTGGCAATGAGCATATCCGTGTGATTTCGCTGCGTGTCGTTGCCGGGTCCTTCGGACCGCAGGAAGCGACGCTGGAGCTGGAGGTCGACGGCGTGGTCGAGAAGACCACTGCGACGGGTGATGGTCCTGTCGATGCAACGTTCAATGCCATCAAGGCCCTGTTTCCCCACGAGGCCCGGCTGCAGCTTTTCAAGGTGCATGCCGTGACCGAGGGGACGGATGCCCAGGCTGAAGTCAGCGTGCGTCTGGAAGAAAACGGCAAGAGCGTGACCGGGCGCGGCACCGACACCGATACGCTTGTGGCATCGGCGCGGGCCTATGTCAGTGCGCTCAATCGACTGCTGGTCAAACGGCAGCGGACCGCGCCGGAGGCGTTGCGTGCGGCGACGTGACAAGAATGATCCCCACAGGTCGAATTGCCTGCGGTATTAACCAAATTGCCATTGAAAATGGTGACACTCACAGTTGACGTTATTGCCCGATGGCTGAAACGTTGACCCTGTTAAAGGAAATGAAACGGCATGCTTTCCGGTCTGCTCGGCATGTTCTCGGCCGATATGGCAATCGATCTGGGTACAGCAAACACTCTTGTCTACGTCAAGGGCAGGGGGATTGTGCTCAATGAGCCATCCGTAGTCGCCATCATCGAAAAAGGTGGCAAGAAGCAGGTTCTCGCCGTTGGCGAGGAAGCCAAGCTGATGCTTGGCCGCACACCTGGCAACATCCAGGCGATCAGGCCCATGCGTGATGGTGTGATTGCCGATTTTGAGGTTGCCGAGGAAATGATCAAACATTTCATCCGCAAGGTGCATAACCGCCGCAGCTTCGCCAATCCCCAGATCATCGTTTGCGTGCCCTCCGGGTCGACCGCTGTCGAGCGTCGGGCCATTCAGGAATCGGCTCTCTCGGCCGGCGCACGCAAGGTCTATCTGATCGAGGAACCCATGGCGGCTGCCATCGGCGCCGGCCTGCCCGTGACGGAGCCGACCGGTTCCATGGTTGTGGATATCGGTGGCGGCACGACGGAAGTTGCCGTGCTCTCACTTGGCGGCATTGTCTATGCGCGTTCGGTGCGTGTGGGCGGCGACAAGATGGACGAGGCGATCATTGCCTATATCCGACGCCATCATAATCTGCTGGTGGGCGAGGCCAGTGCCGAGCGCATCAAGAAGGAAGTCGGCTCGGCTGCCATCCCGGCTGATGGCGATGGCATGTCCATCGAGATCAAGGGGCGCGACCTTATGAATGGTGTGCCCAAGGAAATCCGTATTGGTCAGCGCCAGATTGCGGAGTCACTTGCAGAGCCTGTCGGTGCGATTGTCGAGGCCGTGAAAGTGGCGCTGGAAGCCACGCCACCCGAACTGGCTGCCGATATTGTGGACAAGGGTATCGTGCTCACAGGTGGTGGCGCCTTGTTGGCCAATCTTGACCAGGTGTTGCGTGATGAAACCGGTCTGCCGGTCAGCATTGCAGATGATGCACTTTCCTGCGTCGCGCTGGGCACAGGCAAGGCGCTCGAACATATCAGGACAATGAAACACGTTTTGTCGTCGGTCTATTGAGGCAATGATTTCGGGAGTTTGAATCCCGGACAGGGCGTATGAAACCGGCTGACAGCAAGAGAGCAGTAAGTCGTCTATGGACCTGAACCGCACAGCTCTACCTATACGTGAATTCTCGGGCCGCATTTCGCTCGTCTTCATGATTGCGCTGGCAGCCGCCCTGCTGCTGCTGGGGCGCGCGGAAACCTATGTCTTTGATCGTGCCCGGCAGGTGGTGACCGATACGGCCGCTCCGCTGCTGGAACTTGCCTCACGGCCCGTGGCTGCGGCACGACGGCTGATCGAGCGCACCGATGAATATGCCTATGTGTTTGACGAGAATGAGCGGCTGCGTGCTGAAAACGCAAGATTGATCGCGTGGAAGGATGCCGCCCTCAAGCTTGAGTCCAAGCTGTCGCGCTTTCAGGCGCTGCTGAATGTGCAGATTGATCCGGGCATCGAATATGTCTCGGGACGTGTGGTGAGCGACAATGGCGGTCCCTTCGTGGAAACCGTGATCGTGAATGTGGGTCGCAAGGTGGGCGCCCAGAGCGGTCAGGCTGTGATTGATACGGACGGGCTGATCGGGCGCATTGTGGCGACGGGCGAAGATGCCAGCCGCGTCATTCTGCTGAGCGACCTGAACAGCCGTGTGCCTGTGGTTGTGGAGCCTGCGCATTACAAGGCGGTGCTGGCGGGCGACAACACCAACTGGCCGAAGCTTGAATATCTCGCCGCCTCGGGCAGCGTGTCGCCGGGTGATCGTGTGGTGACATCGGGCGATGGCGGGCTTATTCCGCCCGGTCTGCCGGTGGGGCTTGTCATCAAGACCAGTGACGGCAATCTGCGCGTTGAGCTTTTTGCTGATCGCGACAGGCTCGATTTTGTCCGTGTGCTGAAATATGAGTTCCCGACCAATGTCGACCGCACCGACCCGCCGCGCTTTCTGAAGGGCAAGCCGGTGACGGAAGAACATACCGAGGGGCCTGTGCGCGATCTCGCACCTGCCAATGCCAAGCCACCGGCCGGGAGGTAGCCGCCTTGCCGAAGCTTGAATCCTATTCCCCCACACCGGCGGCCCGTGCAGGCCGCATTGTCATGACGATTGTGCCTTTTTTCATGGCCGTCATCTGCGTGTTTTTGAGCTTTGTGCCTGTGGGCCGCATATTCGGGTCGTCGGTGACGCCGGCCTTTGCCTTCATGGCGATTTATTACTGGGGCGTGGTGCGGCCGGAGATGTTTCCCTCCGTTGCCGTGTTTGCGGTCGGGCTTATTCTGGACCTCCTCTCGGGTGGGCCGATCGGCCTTTGGGCCTTTGTCTATGTCGTGACCTATGCGGTCGTGATTTCGCAGCGCTTTATGCTGGTCAATGCGCCGTTTTCGGCCTTCTGGATGGGCTTTGTGGCCGCGTCCGCCTTTGCCAGTGTGCTCGCATGGATGGCCGCTTCGCTCTTCTATGGCACCTTCGTCGCCGCCGGGCCGATCATCTGGCACATGACAGTGACCGTGATTGTGTTTCCTCTTTTTGCTTTCATTTTCGGGCGCGTGCAGAGCCGCGTCCTGAATGTCGGCTAGGGAGGGCGAGATGGGACAGATTCAGGGACGCGACGGCTCTCGCTACAAGACATTTTCCCGCCGGGCGATGCTGCTGGGCGGGGCGCAGGGTCTGGCCTTCGTGGTGCTGGCCGGGCGCATGTATTATCTGCAGGTTCTCAAGACCGACGAATATACGATGCTGGCCGAAGAGAACCGCGTGAATGTGCGGCTGCTGGCGCCGCTGCGCGGCAATATTGTGGACCGCTACGGCACGCCGCTTGCCACCAACCGGCAGAATTATCGCGCCGTTCTCATTCCCGAGCAGACGCCCGACATTGATGCCACGCTCGACAAGCTCTCGCGCATTGTCGCCATTTCCGATTATGACCGGCGCAAGATCATGCGGGATGTCAAACGCCTGCCGCGCTTTTTCCCGATCACGGTGGCTGAAGACCTGACCTGGGACCAGTTTGCGCAGGTCAATATCAATGAGCCTGATCTGGCCGGTGTGGCGCCGGATGTGGGCGAGACGCGCAATTATCACTACGGCGCGGAGCTTGCCCATGTGATCGGCTATGTGAGCCCGGTCTCTGAATCCGATATCGACAAGGCGGGGGGTGATGAACCTCTGCTACGCCTGCCGGGCTTTCGTACCGGCAAGCTCGGCATCGAGAAGAAATATGATGCGGAGCTGCGCGGTGTGGCGGGCGCCAGCCATGTGGAAGTCAATGCCTATGGCCGCGTCATTCGCGAACTTTCCAAGGATCCCGGCAAGCCGGGCGAGGAAGTTGTGCTGACCCTCGACATGGCGGTGCAGAAGGCGGCCTGGGAGCGGCTGGAGGGACAGTCGGCAAGCGCAGTTGTGATGGATATTCGCAATGGTGACGTGATGGCCTTTGTCTCGACACCGGCCTATGACCCCTCGCAGTTCAATATGGGCTATGGCGAGAAAGCCTATAAGGCGCTGCTGAATGATCCCTATCTGCCGCTGGTCAACAAGGCGATCGCCGGTCTCTATCCGCCTGGCTCGACCTTCAAGACGGTTGTGGCGGTTGGCGCGGTTGAAGCCGGCGTTGATCCCGAACAGCGGGTTTTCTGCAGTGGTTCCTATCGTCTCGGCAATCATGATTTCCATTGCTGGAAAAAGGGCGGCCACGGCTCGATGAACATGCATGACGCGATCAAGCATAGCTGCGACGTGTTTTTCTATGACACGGCCAAGCGCATGGGTATTGACGCGATTGAGGCGACGGCCAAGAAATTCGGTCTGGGTCAGGCCTATGATTTTGATGTGCCCGGCGAGAAAATGGGCGTGGTGCCGGGGCGTGACTGGAAGCTCGCGACGCAAGGCACCTCCTGGCAGCAGGGCGAGACGGTGATCACCGGCATCGGGCAGGGCTTTGTTCTGACCAATCCGCTGCAACTGGCGGTGATGACATCGCGTCTGGCCAATGGCGGCTATGCGGTGAAGCCGCGTCTGGTGCGCGCCATGGGTGGCTCCTTGGTGCCACAGCCCAAGCCGCTGAAGATGGATGTGAAAGACGAGTCCCTGGCGGTTGCCATGGGCGGCATGAATGGCGTCTCGAATGAAATCGGGGGCACGGCCTATCGCTCGCGTATCACCGAACCCGGCATGGCGCTGGCGGGCAAGACCGGCACGGCGCAGGTGCGCCGCATCAGCAAGGCGGAGCGCGACAGCGGCGTGATCCGCAATGAAAATCTTGAATGGCGCCAGCGCGACCATGCGCTCTTCATCGCGTTTGCGCCGGTGCAGGCGCCGCGCTATGCGATATCGGTGGTGATCGAGCATGGGGGCTCGGGCTCGGGCGCGGCGGCCCCCGTCGCGCGCGACATCATGCGCGCCATGCTGCTGCGCGATCCCGAGCTGCAACAGGCCATTGACCCGTCCGGCGCGGCTGCGCGCAAGATCAAGGAGAGTTAGATGCTCGATCTGCGCCGTTTTACAGGCCGCGAGATGCGGATTTCCGACAAGCTCATCGAGTTCAACTGGGGCTTTCTGCTGCTGCTGGCTGCTATCGCCTCCATCGGCTTTGCCATGCTCTATTCGGTGGCGGATGGCAGCTTTTCGCCCTGGGCGCTGCGCCAGATGATCCGCTTCGCCGTGGGGGCCGGTGTGCTGCTGGTTGTGGCCATGATCGATCTGCGGCTGTGGATGCAGCTTGCCTATCCGATTTACGGCGTGGCGCTGGCGCTGGTGGCGGCGGTCGATATTTTCGGCGTCACCGGCATGGGCGCGCAGCGCTGGCTTGATGTCGGGCCGATCCAGCTGCAGCCATCCGAAATCATGAAGATCGCGCTGCTGCTGGCGCTGGCGCGCTATTTCCACGGGCTGACGCTGGAGGAAGTCTCGCGCCTCCGCAATCTCGTCATCCCGCTGCTGATCATCATCATTCCGGTGGGGCTGGTGGTGAAGCAGCCCGACCTTGGCACCGCCATTCTGCTGACGGCTTCGGGCGCGGTGATCTTTTTTGCCGCCGGGCTGCGCTGGCGCTATTTCATCATCTCAGGGGCGGCCGTGCTCGCCGCCGTGCCGATTGTGTGGAGCCGGTTGCATGACTATCAGCGCAACCGCGTTTTCACCTTTCTCGATCCCGAACGCGACCCCATGGGCGCGGGCTATCACATTCTGCAGTCCAAGATCGCGCTCGGCTCGGGCGGCGTTTTCGGCAAGGGCTTCATGCAGGGCACGCAGAGCCATCTGAACTTCCTGCCCGAAAAACATACCGATTTCATTTTCACCATGCTGGGCGAGGAGCTGGGCCTGGTGGGCGGGCTGTTGCTGCTGTCGCTCTATTTCATCGTGCTCATGTTTTCGCTCAATGTGTCGCTGGACTGCCGCAACCAGTTCGGGCGGCTTCTCTCGCTGGGCGTGAGCGTCACCTTCTTCTTCTATGTCTTCATCAACACGGCCATGGTCATGGGGCTGCTGCCGGTGGTGGGCGTGCCGCTGCCGCTGGTCTCCTATGGCGGCACCTCCATGCTGTCGCTGATGTTTGCCTTCGGCCTTTTGATGAGCGTTTACATCCACCGCAATCAGGAAATCCCGCGCGGGCCAAGCGCCTTCTGGTAAGCGCGGGGCGGGGCCCGGCAAAAGCGGGAATTCCCGTTTATTTCTGGCATTTGGCGGCAAATCGGCGCGATTGCCGCCGCACGGGCTGGACAGGCCGATAGGGCTTTGCTATAGCCTGCGCTCCCCCACAAAGGGATGGTGGTTTCCACCGGCTGCCGGCCTGATTTGACGCCGGACGGCACGGCGGGCGCATAGCTCAGTTGGTAGAGCAGCTGACTCTTAATCAGCGGGTCCAAGGTTCGAGCCCTTGTGCGCCCACCACCCATAAGCCCTTGTAACACAGACACGATTTCAATTCCACCACAATCGATATCGACGATCATTTGACCATCATTTGACCACGCTATTTGACCAATTCACTTTTTGTCCCAGCGCGTGTTCCAAATTTGTGCCTACCCGTAAACGATCTCACCGAAAATCACATACTGGAGAAAGACGTCAGCGGTGACCACATCACCTGTGCCACCGATCAGATCACCAAAATGATTAGGGGACCGCTTCGCCATCTGCGACAGGCCGCGAGCGACATCACCGGGCTTTATTGACATGCGTCCCGTGTTGGCTCCCTCGCTGTCATCCTTAGCACCACCGATGATATTTCCGTCGCGATGGCTGCTCGTAATCGTGTTCTTGCTGCTTATCGTGGGGGTGCGGACCTTGTTGTGGGTAATGGAAAGCCTATTATCAGCGGTGACCAGATCATTGCTGGCACGGTTGGCGCAAGTCAGTTGGTGGCGGGTCAGGCGGTAATCACTGAAGGTGCGCAGATTGCTGATGCCATTATCACAAGTGCGAAGATTACCGATCTGGAAGCGCAGAAGCTTATTGCTGGTACGATTACCGCATCTGAAATTTATCTGACTGATCCAAAGTTTGAACTGGATGGCGCAGCTCAACGGATTGTTGTGAAGGACAATCAGGTGCCTGCCGTAACGCGAGTAATCTTCGGAAAGATCGGTACCGGTGATACGGACTTTGGTATACAGATTTTCAATGAAACGGGTGACCTGATCCTCTCCTCGGGTTCACCAATCGGTACTCATTGGGAAGATGTAATTGGTGGTCCCGAAGCACTAGCGCCGGTATCAGCCGCCGCCGCCGCCGCTCAATCGACTGCAGATACTGCAGTGGGGAATGCAGCCGCTGCTGCATTGACCTCAACCTGGGCAGGCGTGACTGGCTCTGGAAAGCCAA
The DNA here is from genome assembly GCA_016124805.1 of Hyphomicrobiales bacterium. GTDB lineage: Bacteria > Pseudomonadota > Alphaproteobacteria > Parvibaculales > Parvibaculaceae > Parvibaculum. The sequence continues at coordinate 548,427 of WGND01000003.1, forward strand.
CTGATAACGCAGACAAGACCTCTTTGAACACAGCCTATGATACTGCTCGCGTCGGTGGTGATCTTGCAGCAGCAGTTGTGCGTGCCGGGAACAAGATCACGGGTGCAAACATCGCGACGTATATGTCATCGGCTGCAATTGGTGATGCCTATATCAACAATTTGGCTGCAAGCAAGATTCTGGCAGGTACGGTTTCGGTGCAGTTGGCTTTGGGAGTTGCGGGTAAGATTTTGTTGGACGGTGCGAATAATCGCATCATCATTTCGGACTAATACGATGGATCGTGAGATCATTGGAAAGCTGCCGGATGGAAGTTATGGGCTGATGATCAGCCTTCCCGGTTATGATGTGAAGACTGCTAATCGTGATGAGATTGCATTCGACTCCCGATGGTCCTTTGCATCAACAGTCCATGCTTCTGGTGTCCTCTCGGGGGTAACCGGAGCAGTGGTGTATTTTCCGCCACTTCCATATGTACCAGTGGTAGTGACATCATCCTTTGTCAATTCGACTCCATCCAATATTTTTGCTGATTTAATTGAGGGATACACAAATGGTGTCCGAATAGTTTATATCACTGGCACCCGCCTTCTCGTGACCAATACCAGTATCACGATCCTTCAATTAACACTGAATTCCGTTGGTCATGGGTCTGATGTAGCTCGTGGTTTTAACTATCGTGTACTGAGGATGCCTTGCCAATGAACCGGGTTGTGCTTGGTCAACGAGATGGTGACTATGGACTGTGGGTAAGCCCCCCCGGTGTTGATGTACTGACTGCATCGCTTGATAATCTGTTGATCCACCCATTTCTATCCGCGACGAAGCTCGTGGCACAGGGATCAATTTATGTGAGTGCAAACACATCTCAAACGATTTATTTCGCCACCCAACCGGTCGTCCCAATTGTGTTGTTCGCAGAACAGCGTGCTGGCAGTACGTGGTCCTATACCAAGCACTGGTCACAAGTTCAGATGTTCATTGATCATATGATTATCACAAATACCATGCCGATGGTTTCTCACGTCACTAGCCCCTCGGTGCAATCATTGACCTATAAGTATTTGGTGTTGAACTGATGAATAGGGTGATTGTTGGAAAAAATTTGGCTGGGACTTATATCTATCAGGTTAGTGAGGCTGGAATTGACGTGCTAACTGCAACGCCGGATCAACTGATAATCGATAGTAACTTCATGCAGTTTGGTCAATATCTACATGGTTCAGTCAGCATTGTTGGTAGTCGCCCATATTTTGATACCTACACAATAGTTACATTTCCATCTCTCGGATATATTCCGCTTGCGGCATGTTTTAAGATGCAATCGGCGACCGCAGCGGTTACACCTCAGTTTTGTAGTAATAGTTTTGACAATACTGATGGGTCCACATTTCTCGATTTGACTAATAAGAATTCAATCGTCACTTGGGAGACGACTGAAACGACGTTGAAGATCGGCGGCTATCAGGCCGGGACGATCGGATATTCCATCTTCTATGGGAGGACGCTTTGATCGTCTGCTTCAATCCAGAGACACTGGAAATTTCTTACACCGTAAATGACCCTGTTCCGGCTGGCCAGGCTGAGATTATGATTGAGCATGGTCAAACCTTTTTGGAGACGACAGAGTTTCGAACGATCGTCTTGGATGATTTCTATATCACCGATGCACATGAGCTGGCTCCGCGACTGGAGTGGACGGATGATCTGCTACCATCCTATCTGCTGGTCGGGCAGGCCGTGACTATCAATGATATTCTCCCCGGCGTGCGTGTCACTCTAGATGATACTGCGATGGGGAGCATCAATACCGATGGTACACTAGAGCTTCAGTTTAACGAGATGGGTGCCTATGTTCTGACACTCACCCATCGGACCTTTCGAACCAAGACATGGACGATCGAGGTAAGCCCATGAAGATTATTGCTGACAAGCGGCCTCAGTTGGAGGCTGCCCGCAAGGCGAAGAAGCTGGACGTAGAGGGGGTTCAGGCAAACATCCTGGGCATGGGCTATGCTTTTGATGGTGAACGTGTTGACGTCATGCCGAAGGATCAGGTGAACCTACAGAACCTTCGCCTGCAGCTGCTCGCCGGAGTGGTTTCCCCACATGGTGGCTTTTTTCGCTTTGCCTCCAACAAGACCAAGCCGATGGACGATCATACACTGGCTGCTTTGATCGATGGGGCGCTGCAGTGGGTTGGTGACGTGCAGCGGGTGGCACTTCGACATAAGCATGCGATCGAGACCTTTTGTACTAGTATAACTGCCGTCGAAATCTACGACATTACGGTTGCTTGGCCCTAAGCCCTGTCCGTATATTTCAGACACGCACACAACTCATAATGTTCGGGGGGACATGAGGAATTCATGTCCCAATTTAAGACCGGTCAGGTAGTCGTTACCAACGGCTCCCCGGTAGTTTCATTGGTTTCCGGGACATTCCTCGGCAACGTCTCAGTTGGTTCGATCTTCTCGATCCAGAGCAGCTGGGTTCTCTATCAGATCGCGTCCGTCAATGAAGACGGAAGCATCAATCTGACTGCACCTTACGCGGGTCCTTCGTCGGATGGTGAATACTTCTTCGTCACGACCAGTCAGTCCACCAACTTCAACATGCCAATCCCCGAGCGGGGAGACGTCGATATCACGCCGCTGATCCGACAGTCGCTTCTGATTCTCGATCAGGCACTGACAGTTGGCAGTATGGAGACCTACGTTACCGCCGCGCAGAGCGCACAGGTGGCTGCCGAGACTGCCCAAGCGGCAGCGGAGATGGCACAGGCGGCAGCCGAAACATCTGAGACGAATGCAGCCGCCAGTGAGACCGCCGCCGCGACCTCAGAGACGAATGCAGCCGCCAGTGAGACCGCCGCCGCGACCTCAGAGACGAATGCAGCCGCCAGTGAGACCGCCGCCGCTACCTCGGCCACGAACGCCTCCAACTCAGCAAGTGCAGCTGCCACATCCGAAACCAACGCGGCGGCTTCAGAGAGTGTTGTTGCATCCTCAGCCGCCGCCGCCGCTGCCTCTGAGACTGCGGCTGCTACTTCTGAAGCCAACGCGGCTGACAGCGAGACCGCCGCCGCGACCTCAGAGACGAATGCAGCCGCCAGTGAGACCGCCGCCGCGACCTCAGAGACGAATGCAGCCGCCTCCGCAAGTGCGGCTGCCACGTCCGCGACCACAGCCAGTACACAGGCAGGTAACGCTGCCACGTCCGCGACCACTGCTTCTTCGTCCGCTGGTGATGCCTCCGCATCTGCCACATTGGCTGAGGAGTGGGCGACATCGCTCGCCCTTGTGGATGCGACAAACTATGGTGCGAAGAAGTACGCGCTTGACGCGGGAGACTCCGCTACCGCCGCCGCGACCTCGGAGACGAATGCTGCCACCAGTGAGACCGCCGCCGCGACCTCGGAGACGAATGCTGCGACGTCGGAGACGAATGCTGCGGCCAGTGCCGCTACAGCCACCTCCCAGGCTACAGAAGCCAGTAACAAGGCCACTCAGGCCCGTAACTGGGCTACATCATTTTCCATTGTGTTTGATGGACTGTATGGTGCCAAGAAGTATGCGAATGATGCAGCTGCCGCCGCCACCACGGCAAATACGGCAGCCAGTGAAGCCTCGACCTCAGCCACGAACGCTGCCGCCTCGGCAAGCGCGGCCTCGACCTCAGCCACGAACGCTGCCGCCTCGGCAAGCGCGGCCTCGACCTCAGCCACAAACGCAGCGGCCAGTGAAAGTGCAGCTGCCACGTCGGAGACGAACGCGGGCACCTCTGAGACCAATGCGGCCTCGTCGGCGAGCGCGGCCTCGACCTCAGCCACGAACGCTGCCGCCTCGGCAAGCGCGGCCTCGACCTCAGCCACAAACGCAGCGGCCAGTGAAAGTGCAGCTGCCACGTCGGAGACAAACGCGGGCACCTCTGAGACCAATGCGGCCTCGTCGGCGAGCGCGGCCTCGACCTCAGCCACGAACGCTGCCGCCTCGGCAAGCGCCGCTGCGACATCGGAAAGCAACGCCGCCGACTCCGCAACACTTGCTGAGTCATGGGCAACATCACTCACGCTGGTTGATGCCACCTATTATGGTGCTCGCAAGTACGCACAGGATGCGGCTGCATCCGCGTCCGAAGCTGCGGGCTATGCTGGTGGCACAGCATGGGGTGCAATCGGTGGCACCCTTTCCTCCCAGACGGACTTGCAGGCTGCGCTTGATGCCAAACTGGCTACGTCGAGCTACACCGCAGCTGATGTCCTCACCAAGCTGCTAACCGTAGATGGTACCGGTAGTGGTCTCGATGCTGATAAGCTCGATGGTCAGGAAGGCAGCTATTACCAGAACGCTGGCAGTATCAATGCCGGAACACTGGCGGATGCACGTCTCCCCGGCACCATGAGTGCAAAGACGTTCTCTGGTGCGGTGACGTTGTCAGGTGATCCGACGTCTGCCCTTCATGCTTCTACCAAGCAATACGTTGACAATAGTGTTGCTGCTCTTGTCGCTTCAGCTCCGGGCACACTCGACACTTTGAACGAGCTTGCTGCCGCTCTGGGTGATGATGCTAACTTTGCCTCGACGGTGACGACAGCTCTTGCGGGTAAGGCTCCCGCAAGCGGCATTGCTCAGAGCGCTATCACAAACCTTGTGACTGACCTCGCGGGGAAGTCTGATACTGGCCACGGTCATATAATCGCAAACGTCACAGGACTTCAGACCGCCCTTGATGCAAAGGCCCCTCTTGCAAGCCCACTTTTCACTGGCACGGTATCCATACCAGCTGTCACTGAAACTGTCGTGGCAATGGGAGCCAGTAATAATATTGACCTTACCACGGGTTCTCTCTTTACAAAGACAATTTCTGGTACAACTACGCTCACCATTACGCCGGTTGCTGGTAAGGCATTTTCGCTTAAGCTCACGAATGGTGGTTCAGCAACGGTAAACTGGCCAGCATCGTTTAAGTTCCCAGGGGGGGTTGCTCCAACGCTTACTGCTTCAGGTGTAGATACAATTTCAGGGGAATGTTTTGATGGGTCCACCATACAGGTGGTTGGTGCTACGGGGTATGCATAATGCTTGGTGGCAGTAAGATGAAGATGGTCGGCCCGAGTGGTCCCCCTCCACCAGAACTTGATCCTCTAGTTTTGGTATCATCCGAAAGCAGTAGTGGGAGTGACTTTGTAATACCATCCTGCACATCTTCACAAGTTTTGGTGTTGATGGAACGAAATAGGTATAGTTCTGCGCTCCAACCACTTCGCGCTGGATTTACGGATATTGTTAGTATTTCTAATGGTACCCGTAATCAGTCTATGCGGGTTTCCTATATCATTGGTAATACAACATTCACAATTGCAGATACAAATTATGGTGCCGCGTATATAATTTTTGATTGTAATGGTGCTATTAATATTGCTCAAACAGATACAAATGAACAAACAACTTCCTCAACAAGCCAACCTATACCAGCGGTTAGTGGTATAAATACCGATGGTAAGTCATGGGTACTTGCTATCAATTACGCTCCAAAGGCGTGTAACTATGTAAATGGTGCATATACATGGTCAGAAGGTTGGTGTTATAATACCGGAAACACAACTGGCAGTATTGGTTCAACGACCATGCACATGACAACTTCGGTTTATAAGTTTACTTGTGTCTTTGAAATACGCCCATAAGGAAAATAAAAACGATGTATGCCAAAGTTGTTGACGATCAGCTCGAAGCCTTTCCCTATACGGACAAGATGCTTCGACTTGATAATCCAACCACATCTTTCCCAGTTGTCTTGACTGACGAGATACGTGCTGCCTTCAACATGCTTCCAGTTGCTCAAGGAACAATGCCCGCAGGCAAGAATTATGTTAGTTCATCTTGCGATAAGGTGGCTGGTGTGTGGACCGAGATTATCGCTTGGGTTGATCCAATCCCACCTAGTGTTGTTGAGCTGAAGGAATACCTTGCCGAGCTTCGGTGGGAAGCTGAGACTGGGGGTATCATGGCTTCTGGTATGTCGATTGATACCAGTCGGGAAAGTCAAGCAATGTTGACCTCAGCATATCTCCTCATGCAACGTGACCCTGAACGGGTCATCCGCTGGAAGACCCGCACAGGTACCGTCAACCTCAACGCAGAGGCAATCACATCCATTGCGGATATCGTCGCCAATCACGTACAGGATTGTTTTGACTTGGAGGCTAATACCGTTGCACTGATTGATAATCATACAATCACAACCTTTGATGAGATTGATAATCTCATCTGGCCATCGTAAGAAAAGTCCAGTCTGTTGACCGAAAAGCATATTATTTAAGAGCGGTGAGGTATTGATCCAGTGTCAGACTGTATTGCTCATAGGCAGCGGTGCCATCCTTCTTGATTCCGATTGCCTTCAAGATCAGCTCGGGCACAAACCCCTCAGCCTTTGCCTGCACCTTAAGCTCCTTCAACTCATCTCGTAGGGTCTGAGCCTGGGTACGCATCTCCCGCATCGCCTTGAAGCGCCGCGTGGCCAGATCATCAGCTTGCTTCTTGTCAGGTTCGGTCGGTGTGATGCAAACCGCGATCCCCAACAACCTTCCGGCCTCCCTTAGCTGCTCGCGACTGGTGTCTGCTTGGTTCTGCGAAATGAAGGAGTCGGCGAGTAGCTTGCGAATGCCCTTCACGGGGTAGCCCGCCTCCTTCAGCTCAGCGAAGTATTCCTTCTCGTCGCTCTTGAGAGCGTCGATCTCTTTGAGCTTCTCGTCAAATTGATCCGCATAGCTACGGATCGCGTTTGCGTGATTGGTCATGTGTCCTCTACGAAAAAAATTGCTTATAATCGATACCCAATCGTTATTGCTGAGACAAATAAATAGTAAGCCGGTATCGATTGCGTTCCACTTAAACAGAAGGAACCAAGGTGTGAACCTCCAGATCAATCTCGAAGAATTTTCCGACGATCAGCTCGCTGTCTTTCACTCAATCAATCCTGAAGCGGTCGACGCCGAACGGCTTCGTCGTTTCGCGTTCGAGTCGGTCGAATACGGCATCGACGTCCTGTATGAGAACGCGCTGATCCTTGAAAAGGAGCTGGCCAATCGGAAGTCGACCCTGTTCATCACGACCGTTCTCGAACCGCTGCTCGAAACGATCCAGCGCCTGATGGTCACCAGTGGGAAGTCGATGACCGTTCCGCCGATCAAGCCTGCTAGCAAGCCGGTGGGGGGGCGCAAGCCGCGCAAGGCAGCGGAAAAGAAGCCTGCTGATGCATAAGCCTCGGATCAACAACTTCGGCAACCTGCTGGCAGCACTCGCTGCCAGCAGGCTTTCTGGTGGACTTGCACAACGTCGGCGCTTCCATCAGATCGGTCCGGGTCAGAAGAGCATCTTGAAGATTCACGAACGGGTCATCAAGCAGCGGCTCAACAACCCGACCCTTCCGCATCAGGGGAAGCGTGAATGTGCGAGGCGAGCGCGGCATGGCTAAGACCAACAAGTTGATTTCCTGTTATGGTACCGATGAGGACCGCATCCGGGCAACCTTGGTGGCAAAGCGAGCCGGGAAGTCGATCTCAAAGCTGCTGCTTGACCACGTTCGTTCCGAGTACGAAAAGGTCTATGGGGCAGCCGATCCCCACGATGTGATCGAAACCGGAGAGTGAAACACTTTCTTTTCAAGATATGGGTTGGACCGTTGGATATAACGGACCAACCCATTTTTCTATGTGAGATCGTATGTCTGTAACTCTGGCCGATATCGTTTCTACCGTGAGTCTCATCATCACTGGCTTGGGCGCGATTGCCGCCCTCTGGTGGAAGCTTCACACGCAGATCACAACTGCTACGACGACGTTGGAGGATCGCCTGCGGGCCGATCTGGCTCCGCTTTGGGCGCGTAGTGAACAGGCCGTCCACCGTGATGAGATTGCACGGCTTGAAGGTCGTTTCGACAAGCTCGTAGAGATGAGTGAACGCGAACGAGACCGAGCCGAATCTCGCCACACAGACCTGATCCATATGCTGACCCGTGTGCTGATGAAGGATCACAATGGCCTACAATCGAATAATTGACGCCATCATCCTGCGGGAGGGTTCCCGCTATACAAACCGGCCTAATGATCGCGGTGGGCCGACGAAGTACGGCATCACCCTCAAGAAGCTGGCCGAGTGGCGTAACCATGTGGTGATAGCAGCTGACGTGATGAACCTGACGGAGCCTGAAGCTCGCGCCATCTACACGCATGAGTTCATCGTCAAGCCTGGGTTCGATCTGGTTCAGAATGAGTCCCTACAGGAAGCTCTAATTGACTACGGCGTCAACAGTGGTCCGAGACAGGCTATCAAGACCATTCAGACGATCCTTAGTCTTGTCGTGGATGGTGTCCTTGGACCGAAGACAGTAGCAGCTATCAATGGAACAAGTGACCCTCGCAGGTTGACAAACCAGCTCTGCTGCGAGCGCCTCCGTTTCCTTGGCCGACTGGTTGATCGAGATCATAGTCAGGTTGAGAATATCTATGGGTGGATCAACCGAGTGACAGGATTTATTCGGTGATAAAGGACGATACCCCTCCGTGGTCACCATTCCGCAAGATCATCACTTGCGTGGCGATCTTGATCGGCACGCTCATGATCGCGCGTGGCGCATTCATGTCACCCGAGAACAGTGACACTGCAAAGGAACTGATCGCTCAGGGCGCTGACCTGATTGGTTGGGTCTTCATGTTCATCATCATCGGCGCTAGTAGCGAACGCATGGCGCTGTGGCTGCCACTCCGTACTGTGAAGGGAACACCCCCCGCATGAACCCCACTTGGTTGATCAAGAATTGGAAGCTGCTTACTGGCGCGGGTGTGATTGTTGCACTCGTCATTGTTGGAGCGACCCTCTACTTCAACGGCTCTCATGCTGGGTACGACAAGAAGGTCACGGAGGACGCCAAGGCGACGGTAGAGCAGGTGAAGCAGACCCGGAAGACCGAACAGAAGAGTGTTGACATCACCCAAGTTGTGGGCATCACCACGGACGTGAAGGTCCGTTACATCTACATCAACACCAACGACCTCTTGAAGGAGACATTCAATGTCCCGCTACCTTCTCATCGCTGCGTCATTCCTGTTGGCCTCTTGCGCGTCTACAACGCTGCCGCCTCCGGTATGCCCAGCGTTCCCGACAGCTCCGGGCGTCCTGATGATTCCGACGCAGAATTTACATGCACTCAGCTCGTTGCAAATGCCATCGACAACTACGGCACAGCCCTTGTCTGGAAGTCTCAAGTAGATGGGTGGCAGGAGTGGTACGACAAGCAGTCGACACTTCACCGTGACGGTTACTGAGTGCGCTGATCCCATCGGGTCCAGCTAGTCACATAACCATCTTCGACACGCAGAAGCATGGCTATCGAGTTGGTGTAGGGAGTGAAGTGGTAATAGGAAATCCGGCTCCCATCTGAGAGCTGGCTTTCGTCTGTGAGGGTGAAGCTACCTTCCCCGTCACCCGGATAGCACTTGAGAACCATCTCAATGGGGTCCCCACGACCCACAGACTTCCAGTATTTGCCACATGACGCTTCCAGCTGGCTCGCTCGGGCCTGATGTTGAGCTGGCGTTTCCATGTTTGCACAACCGGTTACTATCAGGCTCACCAGAGCCACAAATATGATGCGCATTGTCGATCCCCCCCAAATGAAAACGGCCCAGCGTTGCAGCTGGGCCGTGAACACTAGTAGATCGACCTTCCCAGGATCAAGCACATTCCTTCTGACCCGTCTCAGGGTTAATGTAGCAGGCCGTGCCCGCGATCACCGGAGGTGCCTCGGGACCGCCCCTAGCGTCGTTTGCGGCCACGAGGATGCCCATTCGCTTCCCAGCGGCCCGAAAGGTCGTGCATCCCTTGGCACCGCCCTTGTAGGCCTCCAGATAGAGGTTGGAGAACTCCTCAAAGGTCACGTTGTTGCCGACATTGCAGGTCTTGGACACGGCGCTATCGGTATAGTGTTGAGCGACCAGCAGGACGTCCAGATGCTCATTGATCGTCAGCTCACCGGCAGTCTTCGGGATCACCCCAAAATACTTGACACCATAGTCTTCGATCCGTGAGACCACTGGTCCATCTTCCGTGATGACCGTGCGGTCGTAGGGGGTGGCATCAAACACCGGCTCGATGCCTGAGGAGATGTTGTCAGCGGTCAGGGAGATGGTGCCGGTTGGGGCGACTGACGTGAGGTGACTGTTTCGGATGCCGTGCTTGACGATCAGCTCGAACACGTCCTGAGGCAGGGTGTGGATGAACTTCCCAGCGGGGTAGAGCTTCGGATCGTAAAGCGGAAAAGGTCCCTTCTCTTCGGCCAGTAGGGCCGACGCCCGATAGGACTCGTCGCGGATGGTACCAAGGATGATGGCCTCCATCTCGAGAAAGCCTTCGCTCGCGTAGGGCAGCCCCAGCGCCTCCAGTGCATTGGCAAGGCCCGTGACGCCGATCCCCATGCGGCGCTTGCTGATGGCCTCCTCGCGCTGCTCGGGGAGGGGATAGAGCGCCACGTCAATCACGTTGTCGAGTGCCCGGACGATGTGAGGAATATCGGCCTTCAGCTGCTTGAAATTGAACGTGCGTCCGATCGGTTCATCAGACACGTAGCGGACCAGATTGATTGATCCGAGGAGGCAGGCACCGTTCGGAGGAAGGGGCTGCTCACCACAGGGATTGGTCGCGGCGATCGTTTCACAGTACCAGAGATTGTTCATCTCGTTGATGCGGTCGATGAAGATCACACCCGGCTCGGCCCAGTCCCAGGTGGCCAGCATGATACGGTCCCAGAGATGGCGAGCGGACACCCGCTCATAAAACCGGTCTTCAAAGCGAAGATCGAAGCCAGTGTCATTGATCACGGCGGTCATGAACTCGTCCGTGATGGCGACCGACAGGTTGAAGTTGGTAAGCTTGTGCGTATTGGTCTTGGCCTCGACAAACTCAAGAATGTCGGGATGGTCCACGCGCAGCATACCCATCTGAGCGCCACGCCGATGACCGGCAGAACAGATCGCGCCACACACCCCATCAAAGACACCCATCCATGCTACCGGGCCGGAAGACTGGCTGCCAAGGGAGCTGATGATGTCGCCGCGTGGTCGAAGGGTGGAGAAATCGTATCCATCACCGCCACCCATCCGCATGGTGCGTCCACCCTTGACCGCAGCTTCCATGATACCATCGAAGCTGTCGTGGATGGTGGGAGAGACGAAGCAATTGTAGGGAGTGACTGCACGAGGCGCACCAATGGCGCTCTGAATGCGACCACCAAAAAGGAACCGCTGGTGTGCCGTGATGTTGATCAACGCCGCTTCATGCTCATCGTTGTCAGACAGTACACTGGCGACACGTTGGATTGCCGACAAAAAATCCTCACCGGGGAGGCGGTACTTTGATGCATGCGTCGATTGTGAAAGAGGCTCGCGCGGCCCCAAGTGGGTTGCGTTCATCGGAACTCCGGTAGATGGATTTTTAACGAGCAATTAACCTACTCCCAGAGTGGTCTCACTGGCATCAGGGAAAATGAAACAGAAACATATATCGACGCAGAAAATAAAAAAGTCACACCTGAGTATGACCTTTTCATTTGACTTCAGTTTAGGGCTTCGTTGTCGGCGACAGCTGGAATGCCCGCGCCCCACCGGGAGGTGTTGAGTTGTCATTCATCGCTGACAACATCAGCGGACCATCATCGGGCTGCCCATCCGGCTCGCGGTTGAAGTAAATCTTCACGCGCGTATCCTTGCCAACACGACGGATGGCATAGATGAACAGGAACATCGCGTTGCAGGCAATCGCCACCATGTGATGTGCGCCAGTCTCACGGTCGTGATCTTCGCCACCCTTCCAGCGATTGAAGTGACGTTCGATCGCATCGGCAGGACGATCCCAATCCATACCAGTTTCCCAGTTCCGGGGTGCGTACTTCTTGGTGCCCTTGGTGAGCAGCGCGGCGAGCGCCCAGATAAATTCAGGAGCAATGAGTGACATACGCGGCTTGCCTGTGTCACTCTTTGTCGCTGTGCCAGAAGCAACATCCTGCTTGGCTTGGTCGGTGATATTCATTGGGGTGATTCCTCTGTCAGCTTTGTGACTTCAAATTCAAATTCAATTGATATTCCGTCATCACCACCCCATTGACCTGTGATGAACCCTTGGATGGTGATAGGAATACGGGTCTCACCGGCTTTAATTCGCTTGGCGAGCTTCTTGCGTCCCTTCATTACATCTAAGAGTGCAAAGGTTGAGGTGGCGTTCTTCATGACTTTACCCATAAGGTGAGGGACATTCGCCGCTCAGAAAAATGGCGGAGAGCCCGGTTGTGCGAGGCGGCCCACTTATCATCCACTGCTGCGCGTGCTTCGAATGCCGCACGATCCGTCACGACACGGACAATACCAGACTGGATGATACCACGCGCACAATCGACGCAAGGCATCAGCGACGTGTAAATGGTGGCTCCCTCGAGAGCAACACCATTGCGAGCTGCGGAGAAGATCGCGTTGCGCTCGGCATGTTCACACCAGAAATACTTTTCACCGTTCTCACGGCTCCAGCGTTCCGGCCTGTTGTCGTCAATTCCGCTCACCAGTCCGTTGTAGCCGGTGGTGCGAGGGGTATGATCTGCACCGACGATGATGCAGCCAACCTTGGTGTCCGGGTCCTTCGATCGCGAGGCGATCATCGGAAGCATGGACATAAAGTAGTCATCCCAGTTAGGGGTATTGGTATCCCTCATAGGGGCACCGCCAGACGGGTCTTCAACCCAACCTTCTCGGAGGTCACGTTGAACTTCGACCGCACCGCAGCTTCCATGTTGATGCCAACTGACATCGCTATCAGATCGACGCAGATGATTACATCTGCCAGTTCTTCGGCAAGCTGTTCCAGCGTGGCGCGTGAACCAACAATACCCAAACGCTCGCGTTCAAGCTTTTTGATAATATTGCAGGCCTCACCCGTCTCACCGGCCATCTCATTGCCGCGATAGGAAAGGTCGATCTTGGCACCCTTATCCCATTCCTTCTGGCGAGCCTCATTGGCGGCACGCAGCGTTGTGAATTCAGCCATTAGCCGAGAACTCCATTGATGATTGTGACAGCGGTAGGGAGGTCATGAACGACCCAGGAAGCAATGTCGCGTACCATCGGGTGGTCGTGCATCTTCTGTTCGTCCATGACGACGACGATTGGAATGCGGTTAGCGTCGGCCCAACCGAGTTCGATCATTGATCCGATCGAAACCTTCGGCGCACCGAGGAGGTTCATCAGGATCATGTCTGCGCGACAGCAGTCGAAACGATCACGCGCCGTGATTGCCTGCTCGGTCGCGAACAAGTGTTCATAGGAATCTTCGTTCACATGGTCCTGATCGAAGAAGCCCTTGGTACGGAGAGGGCTAAGCCCAATAACATGATCAAGAAACATCTCCTGCACTTCGTCACGCCATGCGGTGGCTTCGCGATACGTCATGCCACTGATCACTCCAGCGAGGTAGACGTAGTGTGTTGGGTGATGCAACACACGAGGAGGCTTAACCACCTTGGTTTGGAACATGTTGTGCATCACGCCACCCCATGCTTGAAGGTGCATTCGAGAATGCCATCAACCAACTCGGTCTCCATGTCTTGATAGACAGCAGGAACACGCTTCTGGAGATCAAGCGCAATGATCTCGAACACCTTGCGGATTTCTTCCTCTGCATGGCGTGACGTGCGCTTCAAAATCATCTCGCGCCATGAGCGATGGTTGGCGCTGATAATGATCCCAGTACAGATGCCATCAGGGATCAACCGGCGCATCGCCGACTGAAGCTTCTTCTTCTCGGCGAAGGAGAAAGTATCCCCATCCATGTCGAGCTTCGCCGCCAGTGCGAGCTGCGTCTGTTCGGCACGCACGAACGTCTCCGTGAAGATCGAAAGAACTTCTTCACGGTGTGGCTCTGGCAGCTTATCGAACGCATCCGGCCAATAGGCCTTCAACTCAGTGAGACGAACGAAGCGCATCGACTCCTGCGACGGAGACGCATGACGGTGGCGCACCATTTCGTGCGTGAAGATGCGGCTCACGTTCTCGATCGCGTAGGTAACCGAGGCATGTTCCAGCACCGAGCCATGCTTCGACTTCAGGACGTTATCAACGTACCCCTTGTTGTCGTTGCGCACCATTGTGAGGTTGGGGTTCAGCTCGGTGCCGAAGCTCTTATAGCAGCGCCGACCGGCGATCTCGACAAGTCCTTCAGCGTCATAGTCTGCGTTGGTGTTCCAGCGTGCCGCACCAATACTGGTGAGGTAACCTTGAACATCAGCGTGATGAAGTGTCGTCTCGGCAAGACAGAACACTTCAGGGGTAACGATTTCCATCGCGGAATGGTCCCTTCATTGTGGGGTTAGTGAATGCCTCGTGAGGAGAAGTAGTTCCGACAACCGGTTGGTACCTTGCGAGGGATGGCTTAGAGAATAAGATACTGTGCATCACGTCCCTGACACATCTCGATCAACCCAGCGTCGTACTGCATCTGGGCGAGCTTGATGCTACGGGCGTCTGTATATGGCCATGCATTACCGGCTCGGGTGACCGAGACGATATGCTTCCGCAGTTCCGGGCGACCAAGTTCATGTCGCGATACGTTGTTGGCCACCTTCATGACATCCGAGAGCGGGATACCCAACTCGTCAGCAATGTGACTTGGCTTGACCCTGCTCTTCAGCAGCGAGAGGATTTGGGGGCTAGTTTCCGTTTCCATTGTTCAACTCGATATATGTGTCGGCTTCAAGGTCCTTGTGGGACACCTGAATGATCTGCGCGATGTGCGTCGTCAGAGATCGTAGACACTCAGCAGTAAACCCGGCCCGATCCTCATCCATTGCCGCATCAATCTCGTCGACCATGAACACTGAAAAGACCTTGTTGGTGAGGACCTGACCCAAGCCAATCCGGATAGCGAGATTGGCAACGGCCTTGCCCGAACCACTCAACGTGTTTACCGCTTGTTGATCGACAAGTACGTTGAATTCGTCGTCAATATCGATCCTCTCGCGTTTTCCTCCAGTCATAGAGGAGAGAAGGGCGCTCGATGCGCGGCTCAGGGAAGGAACGAGGTGCTCCTTCACGCGCCCACGCAGCGTCTTCATTGCAGTCACACCCTTGCGATAGTAACCAGCTTCCTCCTGCAAGCTGGTGATCTTCACCATTTGCTCTGTATAGAGCTTGTCGGCTGTCTGGAAGGCACTCAACTGTGCCTCCCATGTACGTGACCGTTCGAGCTGCTCGACAAGCTGTGCAAGATTTTCCTCGACGGAAGACAGCTCCATCACCCGCTTCTGCGCGGTCTCGACAGCAACCTGCTGCTGCTCATAGTCCACCATCTGCGTGAGATAGGCGTCCATCTGCGCCTCGAAAGAACGACGAGTGGCCAGAGCGGTGCGTGGATCATCGGGAAGGCACATCACCTCCAGCTGCGTCACCCATCGGTCACGCTCGACCTGCCGCTCCAGATGGCTGCGCTCGGTAGCGATCTGCCCTTCGGTCAGAGCAGGCTTCTCGACGAGGGCGAGCTTGAGATCGATGAACCCCACCCAGGATGCCAGCATCTTACGTTCGTTGATGATGTCTTGTCGCGTCAGGGGCGAGCGTTCCACTGCGAGGGCGTCAGGAATGATCTTGTCCGCCAGTTCCTCAGCCACTGGCCACTGATGAGCGCACTTCGGGCACGTATGGTGACCCTGTTCCAGCAACTTCCGATCGCGATCCCACTCAGCATAGACGTCGAGACGATTTTCAAAATGCTCCAGATCAGTTTCTGTGTAGTCTGAAGTCGGCCCACGGCTTTCACGGTCACGACGATAGGCATCGTATTCACAGAAGGCAGCCCGCTGCTTTTCCATCTGATCGAGATCATCTTCGGTGTAGCGTGCGACCGGTGTGTTCTCGATCAGGCGTTCCAGCTCACGCCTCGTACTGGCAACTTCCTCGTACTCAGCCAACTTCACTTCAAGCTCACTGGAGGGTGTCGTCACGGTCTCAACCGGCTGCTGAGGCTTCACAAGCGGACGAGACAGGAAGCCCCGCAGCTGGTCCAGCTCCGACTTCCGTTCACGCAGCACAGCGATCTGCGGTGCCAGCGTTGCTGAAGGCACGTAGCCTGCCAATGGTGTCGGCTCAACCGGCTTAGGGTTTGAGGTGAGCAGGGCTTCAGCTTCGCGCGACAGAGCAACCGCTTCGGCCTGCAACCATTCGGTGATGCGATCGAGGGAGTCGAGACCAATGACACCATCCACCATCTGCTTTCGCTGCGTCGGAAGCATGGCACTTAATGCTTCGACTTCACCTTGTCCGCAGTTGTTGGCGACGTCGAAGACCTTGAGACCGTAACCGAAGATCGCGATGATGCGACTGTTGACCGCCTTCACGCCTGAGGCGAGATCGTCGACTTCATCACCACGAATTTCAAACAGCTTAGCCGACGAGCCGGTGCGATTGACCTTGTAACTCTGACCCTTGACGTCGAAGATAAGCTCCACCTTCAACGACTTGTAATCCGGCGCAGACCCGCGCAGCGCCTTAGTGCCCCAGAGCGCATAGCGAACCATTTCAAGGATCATCGACTTGCCAGCTTCGTTGGCACCAATGATGCCCGTCAGACCTGTGGTGAAATTGACGTCGGCCTTCAGTGTCCGTCCGGTCGGGAATGTCACCGAGTAGTTGAGTGATCTAAGCATCAATCTGTCCCACAATGTCTGTCTGATAGCGTTCGAGAATCTTCTCGCGGAGATCAAGAGGAAGTTCGGCTTCCTCCAGCACACCACGGAACATTCCCATCATGTCGAATTCACCGATGGCGACATCGAGCGTCGACTCCAGCGTTCCTTCCCGCTTGGTGGTAAAGCCGAGGCAATCGATCGGCTCCGGTGCCACCTCGTTTTCCTTCAGCATCACGCGAACATACTTGTTCACGAGTGTGGCTGGTGGGGTGGCGTTGAACTGCTCCAGCGTCAGTGTCAGGTAGAAGTCCAGCTCGGGGTCTTCACCATGTGCGTAGGGCTGCAGTGATCCAGTCACAGTGACGTCAACACCGTCCACAGTGAATCCCTGGGGCGTGTGAACGTGACCGGTGAAGACCTTCGACGTGACCTTCTTCAGCTCATCGATCGGGATCAGGTTCGGGTTGACCCCGCCGAAGCTTTCGATGTCCCAGTGTCCGAAGGCAGCATCGATCGGCGACGTGATCTGCGCGGCAATTTCCGCTGCATCCTTAAACGGGTGCCAGCCATAGAAGCCTAATCCTTCGTGGACGTAGGTCTCAGTGACGAAGGTGATTGTCGGTGTATCCATGCAGAGACCGATCAGTACGTCGAACGCTGATCGAATATCTGCATCCTTACTGGCATCGTGATTACCGCGCAGGACGATCAACTTACCCGGACACGTCTTCAGCACCTCGGCGGTCTCAAGGATCGTCGCATAGGGGACCACCATACGGTCGAAGAGATCACCAATAATGATGGTGATTTCCGCTGGACTATTGCTTACCACATCCCGGAAAACTTCATTGACCATTTTCTCACGTTCGCCACGCCGATGCAGCGGGACGTTCGCCTTGAAGATACGGGCGATGTGCGGGTCACCGATGACCCGCACACTTCGACCAGTGAACTCCGTGTCGATAATTCTAGCCATTGACCAGCTTCAGCTCCGTGTCGTTGTGTACTTGCATCACCCATCCGATCTGATGGAAGACATCGTCGAGTGCATTATGCTGTTCGCCGACGAACGAAAGTTCCTTCTCATCGAGAGGCTTGATACCGCTGGAAGTCGCACGGCCAACCACGTATGAGCGACAGTCAATGGCGTGACGGAAGTTGAATGGCATCGACATTTCACAGTCATTGAAATGTGATTGCAAGAACGGAAAGTCGAACGACGTAGGCTTGGCCCAGAAGTTGGGGTTGCCGCGCTCAAGGACCCACTTCTGAAAATCCTTCAGAACGACGCGTGGGTCTTCCTGCGTCGACATGATCTTCTGGAGCAGCGCACGCTTATCCTTGAGCCACCATTCGCGCGTGCCTTCATCCCAACCACGGTGGGGCATGAGCCGAAGACTGCGAACGAATACGTTCTCACCCAGGATGCGGCCATCCTTGAGATCGAAGCAGACCGCTGCGATCTGCAGGATACCATTGCGGTCAGGAGACAGCCCTGTTGTCTCGATATCAACCATCACTTCCATCGAAAATTTTCCTCTAGGTCTGACCACGCGAATGAGCTGGCCTGTGCGTTGTTGATGACACTCGACGGAACGCGATACCAGTGGTCCGTGGTGACGTTGTGAATGAAGAAGTAGTAATTCCCTCGCGCGGCTTCACATCGCTTTGATGTTGACCACTGCGAGGGGGTAATGTTTGAAAACGGGAAGCTCTTCTTGGTGCTGCAGCTCTTCACTTCAGCGAAGAACGTCCCGAATTCATGGTCGACAATCAGATAATCCGCAGGCTGCGGACCAATGATCTCAGCAAGGCGTGTCCCTGAAGCTACCTTTCCAATCATTGTGCGAATGCGTTTTAGGATGTCTCCCGTGTCGGGAAACCGATAGATGAAGGTCGCCTTGCCTCGATCTCTCCAATGATCTTCGAAGAATTCCTCCGAAGCCTTTCCACTATTGGCCACAGCTGGCTCCCACCCCCGTGGGGTTTTAGCGTTGAGCGTTCCGTCGAGCGCCGCGATAGGTTGTAGCAGGCCGTGGTGACCGCTTCTTCTGAGCAGCCTTGACTGCCTTCTGAAGACGCTTCAATCCAGTCGGAGTCATAGCATCGGTCTTTTCAACAGATTCCAGTTCCACCTTGATCTCATGATCATTGAACCCGCACTGCGCTAGTAGCTTCGTGATCTTCTCGATTGGTGTCTGCTCAGGCAGCAAGTCGTTCGTCGGGTATTGCTGCATGGTTAAATCTTTCCGTTGGGATGGAAGGCGTAGGCGACACCACCACGCGGCACGCCAGCTGGTGTGTAGCGGAGAAAGCGAACGGTCCCAGGCTTGCCAATATACTTTTCCTTCTCTTCGAGAAGCTGCTTGGCAAACGCCTTATTGCCCTTCAACCCCGTTCCGAATTCGTCCCCGTTTGGTAATTCCCAGAGGATGCGCTTGGCGTGACCGGCCCAGTTGCCGACACCCGCCTGAATGTCACGGACGATAAATTCTTCATCCATGAACTCCTTCCTCTTCAACAGCGACGACGATCGCTTGTCTTCGTCGTGGGGCTTGTTGAGGCGGATCATCTGGCCTTCATATCCTTCAGCCAACAGCTGTTCGAAGATCGTGTCGAGCTGCTCCTGATCATGGATTTCGGTCGTCGGGACGATGCGCAGATGTTCGGTGTCATCGTGAATGATGTTGCACAGTACAACCCAACGATCGATGAACATCTGGTTCCCTGCACTGGGCAGATCATAGATGTGATACTGGACAACATCACGCGAACGAGTCAGCTCGGCACTGGATGGTGACTCGTTGCGGATGATGGAAATCAACGTGTTGAAGTCATCCTTATAGTCGTGGTTATAAAGCTCACCGTCGAAGATCGCGGCGGGATGCGACTCGAAGTAGGGTTGAAGTGCTTCGAAGATGTGAGGCGCACCAAAGATTGGCTGGCCTTCACGTGAAGACATGCCATGAAGGGAGATCACTGCACGGACACCATCGAGCTTGGGCTGACTGAAGCGCCGCTGGTCGCCCACCTTCTTGGCGTCATACTTCTTTGCCAGCATCGGTGCGATGAACCGCTTGTTGTCAACATCACACAGCTGTTCGTGATAACGCCGCTTCAGGCGCTTCGTGTACATGGCCTCGACTTCCAGCTGACACTGTTGTTTGGGTGTGGTTTCGTTTGCGCGACCCACATTTTTAGCCTCACAAACTGTCCACTCCGTGGTGACGATCGCACCATCCAACTGACCCGCATGAGTGCGATACTTGTCGCCCTCACTCTCGGCAAACCAAAGGCGAATGGCGTCGCTGCTGTCGCGCTTGTAGAGTGTTGAATGAATGGTCATGCTGCCACCTTGTACATATGTTGAATTACGAGATCGATTTCATTGTCGTTGAGGACCTGACCATGAGCGGTTTCCGGCAACCAATCGACGTAGGGTGCTTCGTCCAATTCCACCTGACCCATAGGTGCCTTCTGCTCGTCGAAGGGTTCGAAGGTCTTACCAATGGCGATGGTGCAATGAAGCGGAAGGTTGTGAATGATATCCTTGTGGTCCGTCATGATTGGACGTGCGATCGCGATGAACTCATGGATCAGGTCATGACGTACACTGAAGAGTGCTTCATCATGGATGGGAAGCATGAAACGGGCCATTGTTTCATCCCAGCCCAGCTCACGAAGCTTAGCCTGAATGCGAACGATCGAACGCTTCATCAGGGTCGCACATGAACCTTGAATGAGGGCGTTGATGCCTTGGTTCTTCGCACGGTTCTGCACCTTGCGAATGACCTCCTCACCAAAACGCTTGACGCCTTCCGAGTAGAACTGGCCGAACTTGTAGCGCATCGTTTCAACCCACTCGAAGGTGGCTTCGTAACGATTGCGACGATGTCCATCCCGCAAAGTCAGGTAGCCGTTCTGCATCAACTCGCTGATTGTGTTCACGCGCCACTGTTCGGCGACATAGAAGCGGTTGCGATAGCGTTCCGTCGCTTCCCACATCTGATCAGATGACCAACCCATGCGCTGGCCAACCGTGGAGAGCGCACCGGAGTACCAGTAGTTGAAGTTTGATCCCTTACCGACCTCGGTGCGCCAATACTTCTGCGCCTTGGCAGGTTCCATCGCCTCACCCTTGAGGTTCACAAGCCAGCGGGCCTCGATCAATGCTGTGTCGAAGTTGGGCTGCTTCATCTGCTTCCAGATGTCGATCGCAATACCCAAGACGTCTGCCGCTGCACCACCGTGCAGGTCTTCGTAGGGAAGCTGACCGAAGGCCTTCTTGAATTCAGGGTCACCAGAGAAGTCGCCGATCTCAACAAGTTCCACACCTGACCAGTCCATCGAGACGATCAGATGGTTATCGTTGTCCGCGAGATAGAAGCCACGGATGTAGGTGCTTTCACCACGCTTGGCGAGCTGCATCGGATTAGGGAAGCTGGTGGCCATACGACGGGTTGCCAGCTTGGAGGAAAGAACCGGGTACATCTTACCGGTCTCGGGATCAACCAGTTGGGAGTAAGGCGTCAGGAACAGCTTCATGCGGGTCTCGATGCCTGCCAGCTTCGTGATCCCCGCGAGCAGAGCGGTGGTTCCCGCCAGTCGCTCCGGCGCGTCATTACTATCCCAATGCTCCGGGTACTTCCCCGAGGCAATCGCCTTATCCACGCGGATTTGCAAGCGACCACGAGCATCTGCATCGGACTGCGTCTTGCCATCCTCGACGAAGAGCTTCTGGCGAGCGAGATCGTAAATCAACGTCCGCATCACCATGTAATGACCGAGGTTTGGGCCGGTCAGCTTCTTAATGCCCTCAATATCCTTCACCCAGACATTCGAGACGGCACCCGATACTTGCTTCATCAGTTCATAGTCGTTGTCGTTGTCAGGCGTCTCGGCAAACTTGATCAATCGATCACGATAGCTTTGCCAGTTCTTCGCGTACCAAGGATCACGACCGAGCAGGCTTTGATGTGGCTCTAGAGGAAAGGGGAGCAGACGCTTGATCGCGTCCTTGATTTCACGCACCGCTTCAGCGGCGAGAACACGTTCGCTATCACGGAAGCGCATGATCGCTTCAGCGTTGACACGTAGGCCATTCTTCCAGACGTCCGCATAGACGCGGACCATTGGAAGCTCCTGATTGAAATAGGTCTGAACGACATCAGGGTTCGTGTCGAACATGTATTGCATGACGCGGTGATAGAGCGCCACGCACCAAAAGGCGTCGTCCGCGCCATACTCGACGACTTCATCGCCCGTGAGCTGACCCATGTGAGCCTTGTCACCCAGTGTTGCTGAGAACGTCGCCATATCGTAGTTGAACCACGACTTGACCGCTTCCTTGAGACCATATCCATAGGCCATTGACTTCACGTAGCCGTTGTAGCTCCATGCCGCCCGTGACTCTTTGGCGATGACCTGATTGAAGACTTCAGACTGTTCCGCATCCATCTGCTGGCCACGTTCGAAATGCTCAAACAGCTGACCGGCTCGACGCACCACCTTGGCGATGTCACCCATCCCAGGCTGCCGGAAGAGATTGATATCGTAGTCGTCGGGGCCATAGGCTGACACACAGAGCTGCAGGGTGCAGATTGCATTTGGCCAGAGCCCAAACCAATCGAGCGAGTTCTCACACATCACCAACTCAAAGGGCGCGTTGTGGATCACCCAGTGTGCCTCTGGGTCCTTTGCCTGCAACACTTCCAACGCTTCCAACCACTCAAGCCGGTTCTCGACGTCGGCGTGCGCAAGGTTGAAATAGTATGCAGTGTCGTGCCCATCCGGGTAGATCGAGAACCCGGTGACCGTCGTGCGGCGTGTATCGAAGACCAGCTTCTTGCCAGTGTTCTTCCGATCAGCGCCGATGTTCATGAACGCATCTAAACCAGCGTGACGCTTGTCATCTTCCGTTTCAATGTCGAAGCCGACGAGCGGACGACCGTGCATTGCGGTCATGATGGTGTCTTTGATGTCGGCAAAGTTTCGACGATCGACGAGAACGCGCTTGACGCTCATAGCATGAACCTTCCGAGAATTGCTTCAGCGGCCTGCACGTTGAGCTGCGCAGGCACCATGTATTTGTGCACGTCGGGCACACGAAACAAAGACGTCACAAGCCACAGGGCTTCCAGATCAGTGCGGTGTCCGACCATCCACTCAGCGTTGCCGATGGGAACATTAAACAGGCTTGCCACTTCCTTCGGTTTTGTGAGCGGGAAAGGCTTTTCGAAATACTTCAGGAAAACCGACTTGTTGCAGGCATCAAACCTTTTCTGCCCAAAGTTCGGAATGCCGCTAATGTTGTCGCTCTGGTCACCCACCAGAGTCTTGTAGAGGTGGACGTCGTCCGGGCGGTCAACACCCGGCACACGATCACGAATGGACTTGATGCGAGGATTGGCAGTGAGTGCAAATAAGTCACCATCGGTCGACATGATCAAAACGTCTTCCGTTTGGGCAAGGTCGGTGGCGAGGGTGGCGATAACATCGTCACCCTCGTACCCCGGCACTTCACAGATCACTGTGTTGCTGTGAAGAAGGACCTTCTTGAGGAGTTCCAAGCTGACATAAAAGGCTTCAGCAGTGGGCTTCCTCTTTTCCTTGTATTGGGGATAGAATGCCTTGCGACGGGCATTCCCATTGGCACCATCAAAGACCCAGATTGTCTGGTCACTGCTTTCGAGAGTGTCAAAGAAGAGATCACGCACAATCGAGCCGTTCACCGTTTCAGTGGCAAGCTTGACATGCACCCAGTTATTACCGTCGATTATGCGGATCATGGGTATCCTTCACGGATTGGAGGTACTCGTGGTGGGAGGGGGTGACGCGGCTAGTGGAATAGGAGCGTCACCCCCGGCTTCGCTATTCAGCGTCGACAGGCGTTTCGCCAACCAACGTGAACGTGAAGACACCCCAAGTGTTGCCCTTGCCTTCGCGCTTCTTGAAGCCGAGCTTCACGCGGACGCTCGCTTCGTCGAGGCCCGCCTGCTTCACCTTCTTCAGGAAGTTGATCCACTCAGTCATGCCCGTTGTGGACATGGAGTAGCCCAGAACATCGTCCGGGGTGGCAAGGATCGTGTCGTCGCCCTTCTTCGGCGACTCGACGGGGTTGGCGACACGCATCGGGATATCCGCCGACTTGTAGGCACCACGGCAACTGGCATCAGCCGCCATCGCACGATCGATTGCTGCCGCCCAAGAACCCCCCTTGGCTTCGTGCACGCGATCGTAGGTCTTGAGGTACTGCGCAGGGTTGCCAAACTTCACGGCCATACAATACAGCACGTCCGGGAGGTTGATATCGACCTCGACTTCGTCGAGGTTCGGGCTGCCATCAATCTGGATGCCGTGCTCCGACACCTTCAACCACTTCTCGACGTTGAACGAGCCAAGCATGGCGTCGTCCGCAGTCATGGGCACGCCACCAGCCTGATGCTGGACCATCGTACCACCGGGGTTGTGAGTCTGCACCGCAGGAACACTACCCCCAGTGGCAACACCGTTCGAGGCAAGACCGTTCGAGGCAAGAGCAGCGGCATTGGCACGAGCAGCGTCCATCGCGGCCAGTACAGGGTTTTTAGCTTCAGTCATAGTTTCGGTTTCTTTCTGAGGTTCAGTTGAAATGCCCCGATATGGGGTCGATGCAATCTACGCGGTGACGATTCGTCCGAGAATGGACAATCGTTGCCGATATCGATTGCGAACCATTTTAGGCGGCCGCTTGACGATTAAGCGCGGCATCCCAAATGGCTTCGATCTCGGCGTTTGCCTCCTCTTCGGCAGCACCGGGAGCGAATAGGTTAATGACTTGATAGGAAGGATCGATCTTGTTAGCTTCGCGGCTCTTTCGCATGAGCATTGCGAACTTCATCTGATCGATCGAATTAAGGTATTCCAGCACCGTGATCAGCAACGGTGTGTCACGCTTTCCACGAATGCCTCGGCGATAGGCCTGCACAAATGCAGAGTCCTTGTAGTCAACGGAAGCGAAGATGATGTGATTGAGAAAGCCCCAGTTAAAGCCGACGCCAGCGGTGTCCGGTGAGGCCACCATGACGTCAATTTTCCCATCCCGGAAGTCTTCCTCCATCTGGGTACGCGCCTTGATTGGCACGCCACCATGCATGATCCCAACACGTAAGCCACAGGACTTCACCAGTTTGGCGATCCGCTCGATCTCTGGCACCAAGGTGGCGAAGATCGCGAGACGCTCTCCAGTTCGGATATGATTTTCCAGATGAAGCTTCAGTGCTTCATCCTTACCAGTGACTGTTCCTTCAGGCAGCAAGCCTTCAAAAATTTCCGGGCAGGCCATGATCTGGAGGCATCGCATCAGGTGAACACCACCTTGCTTCGCCTCCAACCATTCCTCTTCCAGCTCGATGATGCCCTTCTCTTCGAACTCATCGTAGGCTTCCCGCTGCGCAGGAGACATGTCAACACGTTCGGCAACAATCACCTTCGCTTCGGGACCGTAAACTTCTTCGAACGTGTGCCGGATACCGTGTCGCCCGAAGATGGCTGCCAACTTTTGATGGTTCTTCCACCCAGTTATCGTGCCGTAAAAATCCATCACTGCGTGCTGCAGCATAAAATCATGATGGTTGAAATAATAGCGTGGCTCGATCGCATGAATGGCTGGATAGGCAGTGTCCAGTCGTCCGTCAATCAACGTCCCGGTCATACCAATGAAGTAATCCATGTTACGCATGGACTGCCAGAAACCATGCGTGCGTTTTGACTCCACACCCTTGAAACCAAGATGCATTTCATCGCATATGTGATTGCGGACGTATGGGTTGTAGTGCTGCAGCTGTTGCCAGTCCTCGGCGTATCGGGTGAACCCCATCAGATAGGCAACAGCGGGTTTCTTCATCTGCGCTTCACGCTGTGACTTGGTTCCGTCGATGATGACAACATCGTTCGCAGTCAAGTTGGTGAAGCGGAGAATTTCATCATAATTCTTCTTCAGCAGGGACTTCGGCATGGACCATGCCGTACCACAATGATCTTCTAGTATGCGCTTCTCAATCTGCACGCATACAGATGGTGTTTTCCCTGTTGAAGGGTCCGACAGGTTCAGACACTTCTCGTTACCGGGAAGATTATAGAAGGTGAGATCACCAATCTGGTAATCACGCAACATCGGTTTAGCTGTCATTGGCGATCTCACGTAGCTTACGACGCAGAGTCGCACGGGCATTCAAACCCGCACGCATATCCAACGTAGTATGACCGAAGGAAAGATCGACCTTCGAACCTTTATATTGAAACACAAGGTGTTGATGACGTCGGTTG
Source organism: Hyphomicrobiales bacterium (assembly GCA_016124805.1). Taxonomy (GTDB): domain Bacteria; phylum Pseudomonadota; class Alphaproteobacteria; order Parvibaculales; family Parvibaculaceae; genus Parvibaculum. Next base: position 574,452 of record WGND01000003.1, read on the forward strand.
AGAACGAACTCATAGACCTCAATATTCTGTTTCTTCAGCTCACGGATGAGAATTTGTCGAATACCATTTCGTTTTATAGTCATGGGTTTGCTGCGAAAAACGCATGGGCAAATCCACGCGGTGTCATCGAACGCATTTCCTTCGTGCGATCCGATGATCCACCGTATTTGGACCACATCTTTGATCCGTGGATGCTCTTCCCATCAGGGGCGAGGAGTGGCTTTTTCTCTGGTTCGTTGAAGTCACCCCAGAGACAAGTGCGCTTGGTATAAGACTCATCAGGGTCATTTACCCAACCAGCGTACTCATAGGGATTGAAGGTGAAGACTGATTGCCCTAGCCAGTCGCGGAGACGACCAACCGGATTTTCCAAAACCCAGAAGACGGGCTTGTGGACGTGAACGATCCGAATACAGGCATCGACGAGTGCCAAACCATCAAGCAGTTGGGTATTTCCTTCTGCTTCCTTGGCAGCCCAGTGTTTCGCCCCGGCACCGGAGAAGGCCGTGCAGACCGGTGCGCAGAGGATACCATGAACAGGTCTCGAGACTTTCTTAAACAGGCGAGCGTCCTGCCCGAGTTTGAGATCAACCTGAATGACCTCATAACCCGCATCTCGATAAGGCTGTGACCAGTGACCACTGTAATCACAGAGGCTCACAATGAGCTTACTCATCAATCAGCGGCAGGAACGATCGTGATCAGTCCATCGGTGTACGTCACATCGACATGTGTACCCTGGGTGCCGAAGTAATCAGCAACCTGTTGGCCGGTAATGTCAATAATAGGTGTGTCACCCTTACCGGACACCTTACAAGGGCGTGAAGTGATCACGTCGTCGAGATCAAGCTTGATAACACGTAGCTCGATCTTGTCTTCCGCGTACTCTTTGACGAAGAAGGTGCCGGGGGTGAAACCGTGTGTGGTGAGGCGTGCGCCTTCCAACCAGATGCGTGCGCGTTCGACGCCCTTGGCAATGCCAAGTTTCGATGTGAATTTCATTTGGGAATCCTCTACGGATTGGAACGAGAATGAATTTGGCTCTGGGGTGCGCCAACACCCCAGAGCCGATCGATGGTGTTCTTCATGGATTTTCCTCTGTGAATGAAGATCACCATCGATATTTAGGTCAGTTGGCGACAGTCAAGTTCTGCATGTCGAGTGCAGCCGTGGCGCGTTCCTTCAGCTGAGCCTCGGTGTAACCGCTGGCCTCGATCTCGGCGGGGGTGCCGAAGGTGAGCAGGCCGAGAGCGGCGAGAGCGGTGTCACGGGGATCGGTTGAAACAGTTGTATTAATGCGGGTGCAGAGATCATCGATCTGCTTGTCGTCAAGCGGTACATCAGTACCACTGTTTGTGGCGATTTCCTCAAACAGGGGACCACGACGCCCCGGCTTCGTCATCTGACTGTTCTGCCACCAACGCAGGGCAGCCATGATTGTGTTGAATTCAGGTTTGGAGACTGTAATACGCATGATAATCCTTCCTCGGATTGGTTGAGTAGTTATCGTAAGTGGTCGGGCTTCCTCGCTCGACGATCGGCACGTTGCCGTTGCCATTCTACCATATCAAATTCACGCGGTTCATTCCGCATGAAACGACGACAGATTGTAGCGCCGATCGACTCCCATTGAATGGCAGCAATGTCCTCCACCGGGAAGTCGGTGATGGTCGTTTCGATCGACTTCAAAGTTGAAGGCATGATCAGATCATCTGATCCAACCAAGATCAACTCACGCGGACTGGTGAGGCTTACCTTCGATAGGGTCTCAATCAACTCCGTGTGTTTGGGTTCCAATCCGACGATCACGAGCGGCTGGCAATTCGTCACGCTCAACTCATTGATGATGGTTTGTGGACGTGTCTGATGCACGTTCAACACGATCGATCGAATAGGGCTGGTCAAGCGAGAGAGAATTACCAGATGGAGAGTCAACTTGCATCGGGGATCAGAAATGAAATGTCCACCGGATGACTTGCTTGGTACTGGTTCCAGCAAGCGAACCAGTGGATCATCCCGCATTTGTTCGTATACAAACCAGTGGGAAAGGTCAGGCAACGGGTTCGCAAGAGGGATAAAATGATTACACTTCAGGAGCTTCGAACGGAGCTGCACCGTGAATGGTGATTTCTCCGCAAGGGCCAGCGCGTTCGTACCACCACGCTCCTGCTCAAGCCACACAACACCATTGGTATCGGTGTGAAGACCGTAATGATCCAGTACAATCTTCCTAGTGGAGCGGGTAGTTGATGTGGGTGACATTCGGGTCCCAGCAAGCTCGACAGTCGCCGCACTTACCACCACGATCTTTGGTGTAAGCGCCGCATTGAAATACGCTTGGTGCTTCTGTAACACCAACTGACGCTTGAGGGAAGGGTGTAGATTGCAGATAGTCACCCACCATCGGTGCCGATACCCTAATCGTCAAGTTCTTAGGGATATTACCCGTGTATAAATTAAGCAACTTGATTTCGCGCGTCGGCATCCAATGCTTTATCTCCGGTGTCTGCTCAGCCACTTGACAAATATTCGCGAGGTGCTGCAGCGATTGAATATCACCACTGTCGTGCCATCGAAAATGGTCAGCCCCAGGCTTCCGCCGACGCATATAGTTGATCTGGAAAACCATCGCTTCAACCCAGCGGGGGTGGTTGATCGCGAACAGTCGCAGCGTCATGGCATGCTGTGTCTTGTCGAAGACGTAACGTCCCTTGAGCGCATAGCACTTATTGCATACCGACCCTTCGATTGGACGAAGACGACTGCCAACATTACAGGCAGCTGCCGGGAGGGAGTAGCCAAACCCCGGCATCTTCGAAGGCTTCGACAGCGTGTGCGCAATAGCCTGCGCTTCGATGAGTTTGGTGATTGGTTGAGTCGCGGGAATGCGGGCAAGCCGCAGTCGCTCGGCAAGTGATGACATATCAAAAATCCTTCACGGATTGGAATGAAGACGAATCAAAACGCCCCAACCGAAGTCAGGGCGTCTTGTCGTCGTTTACGCCGAACCGGTTCCCGGTGTAGCGTGTGGTAGAAGCAATCGCTGAAGACGACTGCGGATGTACGGATATGGCGTCAGCCGCTCCATACGCGGGATGCTGCCTTCCAACATGGTAGCCTTCAACTTGCTATCACCATGATTGAACCGCTGCATCATTTCCCAGTAGGCTTTACCCTGCTGGTAGATATTGTCCATCAGGCCTCCTTCTTCTTTTGCTGGTAGAGGTTTGATGCAGTGACGTCCCTCGACATCACTTCTGACAGATCGAAGCCCATCACCTCAGCCAGCTTCTGGAGAGTGGATAAGGTGAAGTCATGCTTCCCTTCACGACCGTAGGTCAGTTCGGAAGGGGAGATGTTGACCCGCCGGGACATTTCCCGGATGCCCAAGTCATTCCTGATCATGTACGCATCAATCAGGTGACCGACTCGCTTATGGGTGTCGCTAAGTAGAACGATGTCTTGCATCTTGCGACGACCCCTCTTTTCAGGCCTCAGCTTCTTGTCACCCTTCTTCAGGATGACCTTCAACTGTTGCCGGTCGAGACCATAACGAGTCTTCAGATCGTTGATGGTGATGGAAAGGTCGTTGTCGTAGAGCTGACAGATTTCAGCATCTCGCTGCGCCAGCAGCGTGTTATTGTCAGTGTACATGAGAACCCTTCACGGGTTGGATGTTGCGTTTTCCTCTCGGAACGGATCACTGGCAAATCAGCTAATTCATTTGACCATCTCCTCTAAGTTGTTGATTTCACATGGGTCCATATGAGGGGGAATGGTCAAATGCCTGCAGAAATCTGCGGTTACCCGCAGACTCTTAATCAGCGGGTCCAAGGTTCGAGCCCTTGTGCGCCCACCAAATTATCTATTTAAATCAATAACTTATGACGAACGCTTTTCGGGGCGTTGGTCGACAATCGCTCTGGGGTAACATCTGGGGTAACAGCGCGACACTGTTCTGGGTGGAACCCCGCCCTAATCGGCTTGCAACCATGTGGCCCCGGTCTGCTAACCTGATCGGGGTCGCGATCTGGGGGGCAAAATGGAGAGCGAAGTACTCGATTGGTTTCAGAATTTTGCGATTCAGGTCGTGGGTCAATTTTATGACCCGAAAAGCCCAACAGGCTTGGCTGACGGCTTCATTGTAGAAGCGTTATTCGTCTCCATCGCCTACTTGTTAGGCCGCGCGGCGCAAGTCGGCACTGACAAAGATCGCTCCCGGTCGGCGGTTGCGTCTGACCTATTGAGGGATTTCCGGGAGCTGCACTCGTTCCGCGACTACGGCACAGAGGAAAGGCCGGGTGTAAGGGCGCGCGCTTTGAACCGGCTGACGGAGACACTGAGCAATATCAACAACCGCATAGATGCCAAAGGCGGAATTGCAAAAGCCCTAGAAGAATATAGCGCGGCTGTTCAAAAATACTGTGAATCCAATTCAGAGAAGAAAGCGATTTGGGGCCCAGAGGCGGGGCAGTGGGAAACTATGGCAACCTCATTGGACGCACTACTAAAAAAACTTCTAAGCCGAAAAGCCTATAAGGCAAGATTGAAAGAGTTGGAACCCCTTCGAAGGCTCAAGGAGTATGCAGTGCCACCCGAAGCGCCAAAAGCGAATAAGGGGCCCTTTAAGGGCTTCTCGGGCAAAGATGCGCCCAGCCAGAAAACCCAGCCGACCCCCGCACCAGCGGTGCCAAATGCGCCCGTGCTAGAGGATCACCCTATCGGGCAATGATGTCCCGGCCCGGCCAGGCCAAGTTTGTCCATCTGCGGTGGTGGCTGCCTCAACACTCGCATTTGAGCCTGTGCCTGATCTGGTCGAAACTCAGACCACCGTGGGCAAAGGCCGTAGACTTCGGGTCCGTGCGCGTCGTTGTGGGCGATGTTGAGCAGGTCCGTGTCGCTGCGCGGTATCCTGATTTTCAGATGCGATAGGCTCGCCCCATCTTCCGAAATGCGCCATGCCATGGTTGTGAGCAGCCGATAGAGATCGAGATGGATGATCATGGTGGGCGGCAGGGTTGGCAATTCACGCAGGCTGGGAATATGGCGGCCCTGAAAATGCGTCTGCCAGTTCAGCGCATCGATGAATATTTTCTGCTCGGGATATCTGCCCGGATTGTGTGCCTGCAACAGCGCGGCGCAGTCGGCGCCGAAGAGGGCGATGTTTTGCCGGTAAGCCATATCGAGGAGTGAGGATTTTCCCGCGCCCTTGCATCCTGCCAGTATCATCAATGTGGTGGTCATGACGGGCACTCTCCCGGCGCGTAGACGGGCAGGTGATGCGATATAGCAGCCTCAGGCTAACGGCTTTCGTCTTGGTTATAAATGACAAAGCCATGCGGCCCGGCGAGGCTGTCAGTGGCGCAGGCCCCAGCGGATGCTGTCCCAGCTGCGTTCGTGGAAATAATAAAGCGCCATTTTGGTGACGACTTCGGCGCTGGCGATGGAACCGGCGAACACGAAGCTGCCGGTGATGAGCCAGCTCAACAGGAAAGTATCGAGGGAGGCGAGCACGCGCCAGGACAGTGTCTTGGCGATCGAACGCCTTCGCATCGTGATGGCTTTCGTGATGAGGGGGTCGTGTCTTTTTTCCGGCATGGGGGACTCCGGTGGGGGATGTCGGGCCGCCCAGTCTATCAAATTATGGGGCCAACACGACTCAAGACCGTATTACGCGATATGCCTGTAAAAAGGGGCCCTCGCGAGAGGACCCCTGACTGGTCTTGTTGGTCGGCTTAGCGCGCGGCGCTGCGGTTTGACCAAGGCTTCTCGGCATTGCCGCGACGCGGATCCTTGCCGCGTGGTTCGCCTGTTTTCGCGCCACGGGCACCGGCTGGCTTGCCGCGACCCTGCGCGCCCTGGGGGCGCTTGCCGGATTTGGCGCCGCCACCGGGCTTGCCGCTGCCGCCACGTCCCTGACGACGGGGCTCGGCCACATCGGCGCCGAGATTGAAGGCGCCTTCGCCGATATAGCCCACTGCATCGACGACCGTGATCTGTCGTTTGATCAGGCGTTCAATGTCGCGCAGGAAGCCGCGCTCCGAACTGTCGCAGAAGGAAATGGCAATGCCTGTGGTGCCGGCGCGCGCGGTGCGCCCGATACGATGGACATAGCTTTCAGGCTCGTTTGGCAATTCATAATTGACGACATGGGTGATGCCGGTGACGTCGATGCCACGGGCGGCGATGTCGGTTGCCACAAGCACGCGGGCATCGCCCGAGCGGAAGGCTTCCAGCGCCCGCTGGCGGGCCCCCTGCGACTTGTTGCCGTGTATGGCGTCTGACGGGATGCCGGATTTCTCCAGCTGTTCGGAAACGCGATTGGCGCCATGCTTGGTGCGCGTGAAGACGATGACGCGCGACATGGCGTCGTCTTCCAGAAGCTTCGCAAGAAGGTCGCGCTTCTTTTTGCCGTCCACATAAAGCACGCGCTGGTCGATCTTGTCGACTGTCACAACTTCCGGCGTGACTTCAACACGGACGGGGTCTTTGAGGATTTCGGCGGCCAGGGCGCTGATGGAAGAGGGCATGGTGGCCGAGAAAAGCAGCGCATGGCGCTTCTTGGGAATGAGCGCGAGAATTTTCTTCACGTCGCGCACAAAGCCCATGTCGAGCATGCGGTCGGCTTCATCGAGCACCAGTTCGGTGACGAGATTGAGATAGACATGCTTCTGGTCGAGAAGGTCGAGCAGGCGGCCGGGTGTGGCCACGAGAATGTCGACGCCGCGTGAGAGATGCTTGACCTGGCGGGCCTGGCTGACGCCGCCGAAGATGACGGTATGGCTCAGATGCAGAAACTTGCCGTAGGTCTGGAGGCTTTCGCCGATCTGGATGGCGAGTTCGCGCGTCGGGGCAAGGATGAGGGCACGCACCGAACGGGGCATGCGTTTCTCATGGGGCTCGGCGGCCAGACGATGCAGGAGGGGGAGCGAGAAGGCGGCTGTTTTGCCGGTGCCTGTCTGGGCAAGACCCAAGAGATCGCGACCTTCGAGAAGGGCGGGAATGGCACGGGCCTGAATGGGGGTGGGGCTCGTGTAGTCATTGGCGGCAAGCGCACGCAGCAGCGGCTCGGCCAGGCCAAGCTCTTCAAAAGTGGGAGTCGTCATAAGTTGGGTAACTTTCATACAAACGTGTTCAGCGCCGACTAAAAAGTCGGGGCTTTGCGCGGGGTAAGCCGCGTTCCAACGCGCTTGGAATTCGGAGGGGATGTCAAGATTGTTTCGAGATTAGGCGGCGCCCATAGGGGCAGCGCAAAGCGCGCTCGCGAAAACAATTGAGAGTTGTGTGCGCCTGCGAAGGCGGAAAGTCAAGGGAAAGCGTTGCCCCGGCCTAGCGGCCTTTTGTCAGGGACCCCAGAATGCCGCGGATCAGCGCCCTTCCGACGGCTGAACCGACACTGCGCACGACAGACTTTGTGAAGGCCTCGGTGGTGGATTGCCGGTTGCTGCTGCGTGCTTTGGGGGCGCTGCGCTGGGCTTCTTTCTGGCGGGCTTTTTCGGTGGCTGCCTGCTCGGCCTGTTCGGCGGCGGCTGTGGCGCGCGCCGTCAGTTTTTCATAGGCCGACTCCCTGTCGACCAGTGTTTCGTAGCGGCCAAGCACGGGGCTTGCCTGAATGGTCTTCTGGCGCTCCTCCGGCGTGATGGGGCCGAGACGGGAGGCCGGCGGAATGATGAGGGCGCGGTCCACCATGGCGGGCACGCCCTTGGCCATGAGGGGGGAGACGAGCGCCTCACCGACACCGAGCCGCGTGATGGCTTCCTCGACGTTGAAATTCGGATTGGCGCGGAAGGTTTCGGCGGCGGCGCGGACGGCTTTCTGGTCACGCGGGGTGAAGGCGCGCAGGGCATGCTGCACGCGATTGCCCAGCTGGCCGAGCACGGTATCGGGGACATCGAGCGGGTTCTGCGTGACGAAATAGATGCCGACACCCTTGGAACGGATCAGGCGGACGACCGCTTCAATACGATCCACCAGTGCCTTGGGCGCGTCGTTGAAAAGCAGATGGGCTTCGTCGAAGAAAAAGACGAGCTTTGGCTTGTCCGGGTCACCAACCTCCGGAAGTTCCTCAAAGAGTTCCGAGAGCAGCCAGAGCAGGAAGGTGGCATAGAGCTGCGGGGTGACCATGAGCTTGTCGGCGGCCAGCACATTGACGACGCCGCGCCCGTCCCATGTGGTGCGCATCAGGTCGGCAAGGTCGAGGGCCGGTTCGCCAAAAAAATTTTCACCGCCCTGCTGGCGCAGGGTGAGGAGCTTGCGCTGGATGGCGCCTACCGATGCCGCGGCGACATTGCCATATTTGGCTGAAATGTCGGAGGCGTTCTCGCTGGCGAAGGTGAGCAGCGCTTGCAGGTCCTTCATGTCGAGCAACATGAGCCCCTGATCATCGGCGATCTGGAAGACGATGGAGAGCACGCCTTCCTGCGCGTCGGTCAGATCAAGCAGCCGCGAAAGCAGCAGCGGCCCCATGTCGGAGATAGTAGTGCGGATGGGGTGACCCTGCTGCCCGAAGAGGTCCCAGAAAACAACGGGCGAGGGTGCAAAGCTGTAATTGGTAAGACCGAGTTTTTCAGCCCGTTCGCTGAGCTTCGGATTGGCGGTGCCGGGTTGTGAAAGACCGGCGAGATCGCCCTTCACATCGGCCATGAAGACAGGCACGCCCATGCGGGAGAAGCCTTCAGCGAGAATTTGCAGCGTCACGGTTTTGCCGGTGCCGGTGGCTCCTGCGATCAGTCCGTGACGATTGGCATATTTCAGAAGAAGATTTTGTGGCGACTCACCGGCGCCGATGAAAATGCTGTCTGTCTGATCCATATGCCTGCTGCCTTGTTCATGCTTTATGGCAAGATACTTGGGGCTTGCACCGCCGCGCAAGCCTTTCAGGCATCCATGAATTATCGTCTTTGTCACATCTGATGGATTGTTCCTTCAGATTTGGCGGGGCATGATCGCGTCATAAACAGAAGCGTGTCGGGAGCGGCCATGATTACAGCCTATATCCGTGAAAAGTCAGGTCTGCTGAATCCTGTCACCATTGAAGTGGGCGGGTCCTTTCCCGAAGAAGCTGTCTGGATTGATTGTCTTGAGCCGACAAAGGAAGAAGAGCGATTCGTTGACGAAGCGCTGGGTCTGGATGTGCCGACCGAAGAGGAGATGCAGGAAATCGAGGTTTCAAGTCGTCTCTATCAGGAAGGATCCGCGCTCTATATGACCGCGACCATGCTGACCCGGGCCGATACGACCAATCCCGAAAGCGTGCCTGTGACATTCGTGATGACGGGCCATCGCCTGCTCACGCTGCGCTATGCCGAGCCCTTGCCGTTTCGTGTTTATGCCGCCAAGGCGCGCCGCCATGTGACGCCCTGCATGTCGGGCGAGGATGTGCTGGTGGGCCTGCTTGATGCGATTGTTGATCGTATTGCCGATATTCTGGAGCGTGTGCAGGCTGAACTCGATAATCTGTCGCGTGAAATTTTCGTGCGCGAGCCGGGCTATGGCAAAGTGAATTTCAACGAAGTGCTGCGGCGGGTGGGGCGCAATTATGCGCTGAACTCACAGGCCCGGGAAAGTCTCGTCAGTCTGGCGCGGCTGCTCAGTTTCATCAGTCGGCCCACGGAGGAAAACAAGCTTCCCAAAGCGGTTGATCGCGGCTTCAAGACCGTGTCGCGCGACGTGGCGGCGTTGTCGGATCATGCAAGCTTTCTCGTCAACAATATCAACTTCATGCTGGATGCAACGCTTGGCCTGATCAGTTCCGAGCAGAACGGCATCATCAAGATTTTTTCGGTGGCTGCTGTCGTCTTCCTGCCGCCGACGCTCATTGCCAGCATGTATGGGATGAATTTCAAATTCATGCCGGAGCTGAGCTGGAGCTTCGGCTATCCCATGGCGCTGTGCCTGATGGTCGTCTCGGCGATCCTGCCCTATTATTTCTTCAAGCGGCGTGGCTGGCTGTGAACAACACGCAGCGCACGGACTGGTACTGGATCAGGCATGCGCCCGTGCAAGGGCAGGA